>NZ_PCZT01000026.1:79363-102908 GCF_002968895.1 Paenibacillus sp. AR247
CCTGCGCATCCTGGCGTGCGGTTTCGAGGATGCCCAGCACGTCGGATAGCCGGTAATTTCCGTCACTACCGGAATCAGCGGCAGCGATTTTCCTTCGGTATAACCGGTCATCAGCGTAGTCAGCTTCTGCATTCCTTCACGGCCTGCTCTTCGCGTACCGGCTCAGCCTGAGGGCGATCCGCACGAGGCTGATCCCGGTTTCAAGCTGTCCGTAGACCGTGAAGTTATCGCTGCGGATTGGAGTTTCTGCCGTCGGCCATGCATCCACGATCGACTGATAGCTTCGCTTGGCCGCGTCCCAGTCCCCCGCCTGCATGGCCTTCAAGCTGTCCTGCGCCAGAGGCAGAAGCTTCTTGGCCGATTCCACGCCGCTTATGGCGGCGCCAGTAGATCCGCTCGGGCTCTCGGCCGCGGTGACGTATGCGTTGACCGCCTTGGCCAATGCAGACAGCGCGGTTTTTGCCTCCGGTCCGCCGCTTGCAAGCTTGCGCTGCGCGTCTTGAAGCGCAGCGTCGACGGCCGCGGTCAAGCCGGCATGATCCTTGTCCCCGGCTTTGACCGGCTCCCAGAGCTGTTTGAATTGGTTCAGATCCTCGCTCGCTTTGGACCATTCCTGCTGGCCCGCTTCAACCAGGGCGCTGCCTACAGAAGGCAGAAGGGAATCCAGGGCGGGATTTCCTTCCGCTTCGGCGCGCGGGGCCAAGATGCTCATGAGGAGCATCGCAAGGGTCAGCAGGACGCCGATCAGCGGGCGGTTCCATCGTCCGGTACGAGGCGTAAGGTTGCTTCGCAGCATGGTGAAGTCTCCTTTATGTCAATTCTGCTAGAGTTTGATATCTACGGGCTACAATAGCGTCTCTCCGATATAGCCTCCCGAAGAGGCGCCGGGGAAACAGGCGAACACCGCGCTCCCGACATGCTGAATATATTCGTTCAGCCGGTCGCTCTTCGCAAGCTTCTGCTGAAGGGGGATGAACTGCTTCTGCAGGTCGCGCTGGAAGCAGATAAAGAGCAGTCCGGCATCCAGCTGGCCGGTCTTGGCATCCATGCCCCCCGAATAAGAATAGGACCGGCGGAGGATCTGCACGGAGCCGTCTCCGCGGGCGAGCGCCATATGCGAATTGGCCGGAATAGCCGGCGATCCGTCGGGACCTTTGGCGGACAGGTCGACCTTGTCGAACTCGTGCTGTCCGCCAAGTGGTGCGCCGCTGGCCCGGTACCGTCCGAACGTCTCCTCCTGATCCTTCAGGGAGGATCGGTCCCACACCTCGATCCGCATCCGGATCCGGCGTACCACCATGTAGCTGCCGCCGGCCATCCAGGCTGCACCGCCTTCGGCCCCGGCCCAAACGACCCGGTTCATCTGCTCGCTGCTTGTCGTATCCGTATTGGCCGTGCCGTCCTTGAAGCCGAGCAGATTCCGCGGGGTTCCGCCTGCGGGGTCGGCGCTGCCGGTGCGCTGGAAGCCCTCCTGGGTCCAGCGGAGCACGGCCGTGCCGCGGGCAATGCGCGCCAGATTGCGGATGGCGTGAAACGCCACCTGCAGGTCGTCCGCGCAGGCCTGAACGGCCAAATCGCCGCCGCACCAGCGGGCGTCCAGCTGATCCCCGTTAAAGGCCGGGAGATCGGTGAAATTGGCCGGCCGCTTGGAGGCGAGCCCGAAACGCGAATCAAACAGGGACGGCCCCGCGCCGAACGTCAGGGTCAGCCGGGAAGGTGAAAGACCTGCCGATTCTCCGGTATCCACCGGCGGCAGGTTGTGATTGGCGCTCTCTTCCCCGAGCATGGAGCCTTCGGTCATGGCCGCAGCTGCGGCGGTCCAGGCTTGAAACAGCTTCTTCAGCTCCTTCGCATCGGTCGTGGTCACGTCGAAAGCGGCGAAGTATATGAAGTTTTGCGAAGGGGTGATAATGCCGGCCTGATGTTTCCCGTAGAACGGGATGCGGTCTTCGGTGTCAGGCTGGCCGGCAACAGCTGCCGCAGTCTTCCGCTCCTTCGCGGCGAAAAGGCCGCCGATACCGGCGCCCCCGATGATCAGTCCCAGGCCGCCGGTGCCCGCCAGCCGCAACAAGTCGCGGCGGGACAGCGGCTTTTTCAAAATCGACGAATCTTTGGTTTCCTCATGCTCACGGTTTGACATGCTTTACACTCCAAGCAGGGTGCCCATATTCGACAGCGGCTCCGCCAGGGCATCCAGGTTTTGGCTGAGTTTGCGGACTTCGTCCTCTTTCAGCTCGGTGTAGCTGACGTATCCGTCGCCTTTCTTGTAGGCGTCCAGCTCTTTCTTGAGCGCATCAAATCGCTCCCCGATCTGCTTTTCTAGATCCGGGTCCTTTTTGGCCAGGTCGGGCTTCAGGATTTCGTAAATTTTGGCTGCGCCTTCTACATTGGCCGCAAAATCGTACAAGTCCGTGTGGGAGTACAGCTCCTCCTCGCCGGTTACCTTGGAGGAAGACACTTCGTTCAGCAGCTCAACCGCTCCGGTTACCATCAGGCTGGCGTCAATATCGACCGTCTCCACCTTGGCACGGAGCAGCTGCGCGTCCTGCAGAAGCCGGTCGGCAAAGGCTTCCTGGCCGTGGGTCGTCTTATCCTCCCACAGTCCCTTCTCGATCCGGTGGAATCCGCGCCATTCGGCGGCATCCACATCGTTCACGCGGGCGTCAATGTCGGGATCCAGATTGCCAAGCGCCTCGGCAATCGGTTCGATCCGCTCGTAATAGGAACGGGCCGGGGCATATAGGGCCTTCGCTTCCTCGAGCTTGCCGGCTTTCACCGCTTCGGTGAATTTTTCCGTTTGCTTCACGAATTGATCGCACTGCTCCACCGCGAAGGTGCGGTAGGATTCCACGGCTGCGCTGAAATCGGCCGTCTGCGCCGCAGCTGTATCGGTACCGGCGCTTGGCGCCGATGTGTCAGTATTAGCGGCTGACGTCTCAGTCTTTGCCTCGCTGGCAGCAGAATCCGCGCTTTCTTTCTCCGAGCAGCCTGCGAAGAGCAGGGAGGAGAGGATAATACCAGCGGGGATGATCGTATGTAACTTCAAGTTCAAAGCAGCTCCTTTTTTTAGATTATAGAATGTGTACATTTTCAGCGGCGCTGAATGATTCTGTAACCGCAAGAAAAATTTCCTCTATTTCTTATAGAAGAAACGGGGGAAAGATCAATTTGATAATGATTCTCAATTTCATCGATAGCAACATCATAATGAGTTACCGACGATGTGTCAACTGCCATTTTAAAATGCCGAAATCTCCCTTATTGTAAGCCCTTTCAAGGCAGGTGCCTAATTTTTAAGCATAACGACACCAAAGCCCGGTGCCTTACATAATATGAGTTGACTGTATCCCTTTACCTTGTTATACCATACAAACCCGAGCAAGGAGGGGTGACACCATTGAAGGGGAACGATCATAAGAGCAAATTTTTGTTGACTCATCGTGAGCGCGAAGTATTTGAACTGCTCGTTCAGGACAAAACGACACGCGATATCGCCGGTCAGTTATTTATCAGCGAGAAGACGGTCCGGAACCATATTTCCAATGTGATGCAGAAATTAAACGTCAAAGGCCGTTCTCAGGCCGTTGTCGAGCTGATCAAGCTTGGGGAATTAAAAATCTGATCGAAGCCTCTCTTGCGACCTTGGCCTTCTGCAGGATGTCTTCCTTGACGGGAAGACATGCGGGAGGTTCTTTATTTTGTTCACTTTCCATCTTATGCGGGGATTTGGTTACATGAGAAAGGGTACCCTGTCGGGTACCCTTTGCAGATGGTTACTGTCTGATGATAAGAATGTCTTGCGGCGGTCTGCCGGTGCTTTGGATTTGGGAAATTTCGGCGTTCGTCAGGTTGCGTCCAACGAGGATGAAAGAAGACGTGACGTTGTTAAAGTTGAAATTGCCCAGGTTGGCTACATTTTGGCTGCCACGGAACACGCGGAAAGATCCCTGGAAATTAATCCGTGAGAACAAAACCAGCGTCACTTGATTGCTCTGCACCGTATTTCTGAGACGGAAGCTGGAGAGAAGATTGTCGAAGCGGAAAGCTCCAAGGTCGCGGACCGCAACTCCACCGCGTCTGAACAAAATTCTGCGGCCCGTAAAATTAATGCCGGACCAAAGGGCAAGACGTACATCGCTGTTTGCCAAATATATCACTCCTTTTCTTAAGATTGATATATTCTATGCCGGCTTCACAAATCGGTATCGGACAGATGATAGCGTGCAAAAGTTTGATTTTCAAAGATTAATATATATGAGCACGTGGGGGAGCGGAAAGCGCTCCGGCTAAGGAAAAAAACGCTATATCCAAACTTTATCGCTTCATCAAGGTGATTGCATGAGATAATGAGCGAGGCAGACCCATACCATTTTTTGGAGGAATACATATTGTCAAACTTTACGATTCGCCGTTTTTGGCAGGGAGGATTTTCGAGCAGCCGCAGCGCTGCTGAGCCTGATCTGGTCGGAACCCGTCACCGCCAAGCAGCTGCAGGACGAAGAGGAAAGCATTCCGCCGGGCCAGCTCCATTACGACGAAGAGGGGCGGCTAATGGGCTGGGATCGCCCGAAATGGGTCGCGGTGAACGGGGAGGGAGAGGTCATCGGTTACGCCATCGCCTGGCGTGCGCCCTGGAACGAACCCGGCAGCCTCAACGTCACCCTTGTCGTCCATCCGGATGAACGGGGCCGCGGAGCCGGCAGGGCTCTGTCCCGGGAAGTGCGCGAGTGGGCGCGCCTGGTTAAGGCTTGCCGTCTCGTTTGTTTTATGAGGGAGAATGACGGGGCCTCGCTGGCGTTTGCGGAACGCCGGGGCTACCTGATGGAACGCCACACCTTTGAATCCGTGCTGGACCTGTCGTCTTTTACCGACCAAGCTTTGCTGCCAAGCGTTCGCAGCGCCGAGTCATCCGGCATTAAGTTCGTGACGCTGAAGGATGAGCCTGGAGAGGCGCAGGAGCGAAAGCTTCATGAGCTGTACAGGATCGCCCATCAGGACATTCCGGGATACAACGAGGATTTCCCCTGGTTTGAGGAATGGAAGAAATGGAACATTAACATGGCCGGCGTGCGGCCGGAGTATGTACATATCGCCAAGGACGGGGACCGCTATGTCGGCGTCGTGACCTTGCAGCAGAACGAACAAACCCAGGCGATGTACCACCAGTTTACCGGTGTGCTGCCGGAGTATAGGGGCCGGCGGATCGGGCTGGCGCTGAAGCTGTTGGCCATACAAACCGCACGCGCTGCCGGTGTGCCTTATTTGCGAACCCACAACGATTCGCTGAACGGTCCCATGCTTCGCATCAACCGCGATCTGCTGGGGTTCCAGGCGGTACCCGGAAACTTCAAAATGGTCTGTTCTCTGGAAAAGGGGCCGTCATAAAAACAACAGCATAAACAACCCGATCACGATAAAAATCGAGCCGAGCACGATCGCAAGGAAGCCGCGGATCTTTTGGAGTTCCAGGTAGGATTCGCTGGGCTCCGCTTCTTCTTCTGTCTTCCAGCTTTCACTGCTCCGCCATCCCCTCCCCGGGTTCCGGCGGTTCATGATGCCGCCTCCAATCAAGATCAGCCCAAAGATGATCAGATACACGTTCATATCCATCAGCTCCTTTCTATATAGAACGTCTGAATGGAGCCTGCGGTTCCAGAACATCGGTAATGTGCAAATGAATATCATTTTCCGCAATTCATAAGAAATCCCGGGAAATGAAACATGCTAGGATAGAATGAACTAAAGAAATGAATGTTATAGGGCAACTGTCGGGCCGTTATTACAGGAAGTTCGATGCAACTTTAGTTCAATCTATTTAGGATAATGGCAGAATCAACGAATCCTTTAAAACTTGGAGGAGGATACCCGTGGATACGAAAAACACAGCACTTCCGCAAATCGTTTCGGAACAAGAGTGGATGGACGCGCGCGACAAGCTGCTCGTCAAAGAGAAGGAGCTTACCCGCGCGCTGGACGCGCTGGCCGCAGAGCGCCGCAGGCTGCCGATGGTACGGATCGGCAAAGATTATATGTTCGAGGGACCAGGTGGTCCAGCGCGACTGCTTGATCTTTTTGACGGACGCCGCCAGCTTGTGGTGTACCACTTCATGATGGCCCCGGGTGCCAGCCAAGGCTGCACAGGCTGCTCCTCTTTTGTCGACAATATCGGCCACCTTGCCCATCTGAATGCCCGTGATACGACCTTTATTCTCGTCTCCCCCGCGCCCCTGTCTCAGATCCAGCCGTTCAAAGACCGGATGGGCTGGAATGTACCTTGGTTCTCTTCGAACGGGAACGAATTCAACAATGACATGGGTGCTGGGGGCGGATTCGGCTTAAGCGTCTTTCTCCGTGATGGAGATGAGGTGTTCCGCACCTATTTCACAGCCTCTCGCGGCGTCGACCGGATCCGCGCGGACTTCAATATGCTCGACCTGACACCCTTTGGCCGCCAGGAAACGTGGGAGGATTCGCCTGAAGGATGGCCGCAAACCCAGCCTTACATTTGGTGGCGTCTGCATGACGACTATCGTTAATCCGTTTTGACGACACGCGATGCCGCTCCGCATTTGGTTATGAATCAATGCTTCGTTTGGTGGCGATAGCGGAGGGGTCCACGCGTACTCATCCCCAACTCAAGGTTACCACCGTCGGTTTCTAACCCGAGTTCTCTCCAAAAATAAAGGCAGCCTCTTTCTCCGATACGGAGGGAAGGGCTGCCTTGTGCTGTCTGCTGATCCGATATCAGGCCAGCTTCTTCAGCATGGCGTTGATCATGCCGGCATGCGATGCTTCATGATTAATGTTCATGACCAGCAGCTCGTCGATCGTCTCGGCTTTGGCAAAGTTGTCCGCTTTGGCGACTGGCTGATTTAGGTCGTCACCGAGCTGCTCTTGGAACACGCGAATCTGCTCGGTGAGCTGCGAAATCAGGGTATCCCACGCCGGTGCCTCGCCCTGCCAATCCGCCGGTTTCGTCCCCGAAGCAAAATAAGGTCGGTATTCGGCCGGAATGACGCCATCCTTGCCGCTGTACTGGAGCACGAGCATGTCGGATATGACCAGCAAATGCCCGAGGTGCCAGTGGATATTGTTGTTGAATCCGTCGGGGACGATATCCCGCTTGGATTCTGGCAGCGCGGACACTTTGTTGATGATGCCCGTGCGCACTCGCTCGATTTGGCCGAACAAATAAGCATTTCTCATTATTGTACCTCCGTCGTTCTCCGATTATGATGTAACAGTAGTTATTGTAAATCTGCCCGGCTTGTTAGGCAACCGCCGAACGTCCCGGAGTCTACCCCAGCGGGAACCTCTGCAGAGCATGTGTTGGGAAGAGCTGAGGGTCCGCAAACAGTAGTCCTGAGAGGGACGGCAGCTTACCCGCAGCCTGTATGCAAAATGATTGGCATGAAAAGAAAAGTTTAAAAAATGCTTATCGGTTAAAAGCTATACCGGTAGTTTGTTACGAGTAAGGCAGTAAAGGAGTGTGGCACCATGTACAAGGTGGTTCTGGTCAGACATGGGGAAAGTGAGTGGAACCGCGAGAACCGGTTCACCGGCTGGACGGACGTCGATCTGACGGACAAAGGGGTCCAGGAAGCGATCAAGGCCGGGCATCTGCTGCAGGATATTCCCTATGAAATCGATATCGCATATACGTCCGTATTAAAGCGGGCGATCAAAACGCTGAATTATATTTTGGACGTCAACGACCTGCTGTGGATCCCGATCCGCAAATCGTGGAAGCTGAACGAACGGCATTACGGCGCGCTTCAGGGACTTAACAAAGAAGAGACGGCGAAGAAATACGGCGCGGAGCAGGTCATGCTGTGGCGCCGGAGCTACGACGTGCCCCCGCTGCAGATTACGGCCGACGATGACCGCTACCCTCCCAAGGATAAGCGCTACGGCAACTTGACGAAGCAGGAGATTCCGCTGGGAGAAAGCCTGAAGGATACGATCGCGCGCGTGCTCCCTTACTGGGAAGCGGAGATCGTACCGCAGATCAAGGCGGGCAAGAAGGTGCTCGTCGTCGCGCACGGGAACAGCCTGCGGGCCTTGATGAAGGTGCTGGAAAATTCAGCGAGGAGGACATCGTGGATCTGAACATCCCGACCGCGGTGCCGATTCTGTACGAGCTGGACGACAATTTGAAGCCGCTGAACCGCCATTTTCNGGGGAGCCCGGAGCGCGTGCAGGAGAAAATCGACGTCGTCGCCAACCCGTCGAAAAGGTGGAGACCGCCGCACCGGCCATTATCGAATGCATTTCAGGAATCGCCAACATTCCGGAAGAAATCGTCAAAATTGAGCTTTTACATGTGGAAAAAATCACAAACAGCCCCCGGTCCGTGGAAATTTTCATGTTCCCGCGTGAGGAAGAGAAGCATCATGCGATCGCCGAGAACATCAACCGGATTCTCGAGAACCTCGGATGCCCGCATACCCATATTTTTTATGTACTGCTCAATCCGTCGCTGTATTATAAAGAGGGCCAGCCGCTGAAGCGGATCCCGGCCAAGACGCCTCCCGAAATCAGGCTGTAATCAAGCCTTCAGGAATAAATCTCTGTAAAGGAATTGGAATATAGCCCAATTACCGCTATAATCGTATGTAGATTACGGCATGAACCAAGTCTTCATTTATTCCAAACGATAAAGGAGCAGTTGAAACCATGGCAAAAACATTGATTTTCGGGCATAAAAACCCGGACACGGACACGATCACATCGGCAATCGTATACTCTTACCTCAAAAATAAGCTCGGCCATAATACGGAGCCGGTTCGTTTGGGCGCCGTCAACGGCGAAACGCAGTTTGCGCTGGATTATTTCAAAGCCGAGGCCCCTCGCCAAGTGGAAACCGTGGCTAACGAAGCAAGCGAGGTTATTCTCGTTGACCATAATGAGCGCCAGCAAAGCGCGAGCGACATCGATCAGGTGCGCGTGAGCGAGGTTATCGACCACCACCGCATCGCGAATTTCGAGACAAGCCATCCGCTGTACTACCGCGCAGAGCCTGTAGGCTGCACGGCAACGATCCTGAACAAGCTGTTCAAGGAAAAAGGCGTTGAAGTTACGCCGCAAATCGCCGGTCTGATGGTATCCGCGATCGTATCCGATACGCTCCTGCTGAAATCCCCAACCTGCACCGAGGAGGACGTAGCCGCTGCACGCGAGCTCGCCGACATCGCCGGAGTCAACCTGGAGCAGTACGGGCTGGACATGCTTAAAGCGGGTGCAGATGTCAGCAGCAAGACGATTGCCGAGCTGATCTCCCTGGACGCCAAAGAATTCCAAATGGGCAGCAGCAAAGTGGAAATCGCCCAAGTGAACACGGTGGACCCTAACGACGTCCTGAACCGTCAGGGTGAACTGGAGGACGCCCTGAACGCGATCATCAGCGAGAAGGGTCTCGATCTGTTCGTGTTTGTCGTAACGGATATCCTGAACAACGATTCCGTGGCGCTGGCCCTCGGAAAATCCGCTGCTGCGGTTGAAACGGCTTATAACGTGAAGCTTGAGAACAATACGGCCGTATTGAAGGGCGTTGTGTCACGTAAATCGCAAATCGTACCGGTGCTGACCGAAACGCTGAGCAAATAATTACATTGAACGGCTGAACAGGAGCAGGCTGATTCCTTGAAATGGGAGGACGGCCTGCTCGTTGTATTTTTGCGATCGAAATCAAAAAACCTGTTCATCGCTGAACAGGTCTGTTGGATTAGCTTCTGTGTATCTGGGAGAAGGGATTGTGTTGCCAGTTAAGCTTCTTCGTCGTCTTCTTCATCGTCGGCTTCTTCATCGTCGGCTTCTTCGTCTTCGTCCTCATCCGCCTCTTCTACGAATTCGGATTCTTCCTCGTCTTCCGCCTCTTCATCTTCTTCTTCGATGTCGTCGATCTGCTCTTCCTGTTCTGCTTCTTCGTCAGCCATCAAGATGTCCAATTCCAAATGTTCCATATCTAATCCCTCCAATTTTTAAAACACTATGATTAGTGCATATTTACTATATCACCAGTCTGGTGAAAGGTTTGTCGCAATATGGGCCGGGTTCCGCATTATTTTCCGCTATGTTTCGGCAAATGATGGCGGCTGTGGCAGTTTTCCTAATGATCTTCATTTAAGGGGGTCGACACCGAAAGGCAGATGGATTAATCTGGATTCAATTCATTCAATGAGGTTCGAAGGAGGAGACATGAAATGAGGCTGGAGACGAACAGGCTGGTCATCCGCGAGTTTGTGCCGGAAGACTGGGAGAGCGTGCACCGGTACGCATCAGACCCCAAAGTTACCCGTTATACCCTTTGGGGTCCGAATACCGAGGAGGAAACGAAGGATTATGTCGCAGGCATGAAGGCGATGCAGCAGAAAGAGCCCAGGACCCATTACGAGTGGGCGGTAACCCGCAAAACGGACGGGGAGCTGATCGGCGGCTGCGGAATCAACGTCTCGGGCTCGAACGGAGAAATCGGCTATTGCTTCCATGCGGATCATTGGGGCCAAGGCTATGCTTCGGAATGCGCGAAGGCGATGCTGGAATTCGGCTTCCGGCAGCTGGGAGTACACCGGATTTATGCGACCTGCCGTCCGGAAAATATCGGGTCCGAGCGGGTCATGCAGAAGATCGGCATGCAAAAAGAAGGCTATCTCCGCGAGCATATGCCGACGAATAAAGGAGGCTTTGCGAACTCCTGGCTGTATTCGATCCTGTCGCATGAATATATGCCTGAGTCGTAAACCTGGCCAGTCCGATAACGGCTCGATTCATACAATCCCATGGCGCGTCGAATCCTATACTGCGTACGGCGGGCACAGGCTGCCAGCAGGCTGGTTTCAACCGTCCTTTTTGAATGTAATAATTCATGGAACCGACTCACATACACAGGAGGATGACGCAGAGGATGAAGGATTGGTATGAAAAAAGCTTTGGAGAGGATTATCTCCTGGTATATAAGCACCGTGACATCGAAGGGGCAGCCCGGGAGGTCAAGACGATGATCTCCTGGCTGGACCTGCCGCCAGAGGCGCAGGTGCTCGACTTGTGCTGCGGAACAGGCAGGCACTCCCTCGCACTGGTGGACGCGGGTTACCGCGTCACCGGGGTTGACCTCTCCGACGTACTGCTGCGGGAAGCCCGGAGGCTGGACACGAAGGAGCGGGTGGACTGGCGGCAGGCCGATATGCGCGAACTTCCGCTGGAAGGCGGGTTTGACGCGGTCGTCAATCTGTTTACGTCGTTCGGGTACTTTCGCGAGGATGGGGAGCAGCTCAAAGTACTCCGGGAGATTCGCCGAATGCTGAAACCCGGAGGGTGGTTTATTATCGATTTCATGAACTCCCCTTTTGTCCGGAGACATCTGGTTCCGGAATCGGAGCGGGAGGAAGAGGGGCAGCGAATCGTGGAGAAGCGCCGAATCGAAGGGGATTTTGTAATTAAGGATATCTCCATATCGGATATGCACGGCACCAAGGGCACACGGGAGTATCACGAGCGGGTGAAGCTGTACACGCGCGGCCGGCTGGAGGAAATGCTGCAGGAAGCCGGGCTCATGACAGACGAAGTGTACGGCGGCTATAATGAGGAAGTCGATTATGACGAGGGGCGCTCACAGCGGATGATTTTTGTGGGACGGCGCCCGCAGGAAGAGAAAGCATAAATGAAAGAAGGACGGGGCATTGAATATACCCGAGATTACGCACTATGAAGACGGCATCATTCAGGTGAAGATGGCGATGTCATACCCTTTGCGCTGGGTAAACAGCTATCTGCTGCGGGGGCCTTCAGGCGGGGTTACGGTGATCGATCCGGGACCGCGGACCGCGGAGAATGAAGCTGCCTGGAACAAGGTATTGGATGAGCTGGGCATCCCTATCGGGAACGTGGAGTCGGTCGTGCTTACGCACCATCATCCCGATCATTTGGGATTGTCGGGGTGGTTCCAGGAAAAGGCGGGCTGCCCGGTCCGGATGTCCGCGCGGGCGGCGGAGGAAATGCAGCGGATGTGGGGCGAGGCATCCACGATGAATGACGACCTGCCGCTATTGTTCCGGCAGCACGGCATGCCTGAGGCATGGACAAGCCAGCTCCCCGCCCATTTGGAGAGCTTCTTCCCGCAGGTGGAGCCGCTGCCGGCGGTGCTGCCGCTGACCGAAGGGGAACCGCTGGAGATGGGCGGGCGGCGATGGATCCCCATCGAAACGTGGGGCCATGCGCCAGGCCATATGTCGCTGCTGCATGAGGAGAGCGGGGTCATGCTGTGCGGAGATGCGGTGCTGCCGCAAATCTCCCCGAACGTCAGCCTGCTGCCCGGAAGCGATCCCGAGCCGCTGCATTCGTTTCTGAACGGGCTCAGGAAGCTGCAGAGCTTCCAGGTAAAACGGGCCTATCCGGGTCATCGGAATCCGTTTGACCACTTTGTGGCCCGGCTTGAAGCCCTTCTTCAGCATCATGAAGAGCGGCTGGTTCGGGTGCTGGGACGGATTCAGGCAGGGCCGGCGACCGGCTTCGAGCTGTGCGCCGCCCTGTTCGGCACCGCGCTCGGCATTCACCAGATGCGCTTCGCCATGTGCGAGACGCTGGCGCATACGCAGGAGCTGGAGCGGCGCGGCCAGGTTATGAAGGTGCCGGGTCATGACGGCATCTTCCGATATGAAGCCGCCGTTACATAGCGGCAGGAAGAGCAGGAAGGACGGCCAAGAGGCCGTCCTTGTTTGCGTTCGGAGCGTTGCATTGGTCCGGCTCCGAACCTTCTGCGTTATTTTCCTCGCCAAATGACAAGAGAAGGGCTGACGAATCAGCCCTCCTCTATGATGATAGAGTTGTTTTAGTGATCCTCGGGAAGCCGAACCTCATCGGGCCCGTCGCCCGTTTCCTTCTCCGCCTGCTTGCCGTGCGCGATCCGGCTGCTGGCCGCCGCGGCGACCGCGCCGACGATATCGTCAAGGAACGTATGGGTTTCCCCGGTGCTTTTGTCATTCAGGCGCTCCAGCACGCCGGGCTTGAGCTTATCGATATACCCGTAATTTGTAAAGCCGATGCTTCCGTATACGTTCACGATGGAAAAGGCCAGCACTTCGTCGACGCCATACAGGCTCTCGTCATTTTCCAGCATGTCCTGCAGCGGGGAGAGCAGTTTGCCCTGCTCGGCCAGCATATCGAGCTGGATGCCGGTCAGCACCGCGTTTTGCACCTCGCGCTTGCTCAGCACTTTCTCCACGTTCAGGATGCATTCCTCCATCGTCAGGTTCGGATAGTACTTTTTCTGCAGCAGCATAACGAGCTCGGCGATCTCCTCCACCCTCACGCCCCGGTTATGAAGCCATTCCCGCGTCGCTTCGGATACCTTTTTACTGTTTAAGCTGTATGGAATTTTTGCTTGCTTTGCCTCATTTGCTTCACTCATTACGTCACCCCGTCATCCAAGTATTATGTAACTTCACGCAATTTGATTGTATGTTTTGCAGTATATCTTTGTCCAGTTATGCCCATTTTGACGCATCCTCAAGCAGCAGGGAAGGCGCAGGGGCCTGAATAAAATTAATATGGACCGGCTGTTATTTTTTCGGAAGGGGGCTCGTATACATGGTAGTACAAACTGTACAAAATGATTAGGAGGAACCAGACTTATGACCAAGCTTAACAAAATTCGCGGCATTTCCGCCGCCGGATTGCTGGCCGTTCCCGTTATCCTGTCCGGCTGCGGTTTGTTCGGGACCCATTCGGCTTCGGAAGACATCGATGCGCCGCCGAAGGCGGTCGAGGAGCAGATGCTCAATATGTCGGACGGCACAGGCACCACAGGCGCCAAGGCTAAGGCCGAGCTTACCGGCACCCCGACAACCGTGTATTTGGCGGACGGGAACGGGATGCTTGCCCCCGTCACCCTCGGTCTGCCGGAAGTAAAGGATAAGACTTCGGTTCAGCTGTCGGTGGAAACGCTCGTCTCCGGCGGTGCCTATGCCAAATATATTCCGGAAGGCTTCACGGGCGTCCTGCCCGCAGGAACCGAGGTCAAGAAGGTCACGGTGGACAAGGATAACAAGCTGGCTGTTGTCGAGTTTAACAGTGCATTCACGAAATACAAAGCGCCGGATGAGCGCAAAATTCTCGAATCGCTGGCCTGGACCCTGACCGGTAATGCGGATGTGCAAAAGGTCCAGCTGTGGGTTGACGGCAAGAAGCTGTCGGAAATGCCTGTAGGGGGCACTCCGCTGGATCAGCCGCTCAGCCGGAGCATGGGCATCAATCTGGAAGTTGGGCAGGGGGCCACGCTGACGAATTCGTCGCCAGTCACCGTTTACTTCTCGGCGGCATCGCCGGCAGGCATCCAGTACTACGTTCCGGTAACGCGGCTTGTCAAACCGGGCCAGGACGCGCTGCAGTCGGCACTTGCCGAATTGATCCGCGGTCCGCAGGAGACAGACGGCCTGGAACAAGTCATGACCGACGAGACGCAGCTGCAGTCCGTGAAGAAGGAGAAGGACGGCACGGTAACGGTATCCTTGAAGGAAGACATGTTCGCCGAAGGCGATGCGGTACCGACCGAAATGCTCCAGTCCGTCGTGCTGACGGTGGCGGAAAACGCGGGGAATCCAAAGGTCAAAATCGAGCTGAACGGGGAGTCCAAGGTCGTCGGAACCGACAATCTGGACTACAGCCAGCCGGTCACACGCCCCGATTATATTAACGAAATCCCGCTTTAAGGGCAGCTCAGGGTGTTTTTATCCCTCCATTTTGGTAAAATAAAGGTTGCTTAAACAGGATGCGAACGAAGTAGGAGGCAGAAATGATGAGATCAAACGGACGCAGCAGCCATCAGCTTAGGCCGATGAATTTGACAGTGAACGTAAACAAGTACGCGGAAGGCTCCGTGTTCATTGAAATGGGGGACACCAAAGTCCTTTGCACCGCCACGGTGGACGAAAAGGTTCCTCCTTTTTTGAAAGGACAGGGGAAAGGCTGGGTAACGGCGGAGTATTCGATGCTGCCCCGGGCGACGCAATCCCGCAACCAGCGGGAAGCCGCGCGCGGCAAACTCAGCGGACGTACGATGGAAATTCAGCGGCTGATCGGCAGAGCGCTACGCTCCGTTGTGAATTTGCAGGCGCTGGGCGAGCGGACTATCACGCTGGATTGCGACGTCATTCAGGCAGACGGAGGTACGCGCACGACGTCGATTACCGGATCGTTTGTGGCGATGGCCATTGCGATCAACAAAATCGCCCAGCAGCACAAGCTGCCGGTGTTCCCGATCAGCGACTTTCTGGCTTCGGTCAGCGTCGGAGTGGTCGGTGAAGAGCCGCTGCTCGATCTGAATTATGAGGAAGATTCGAAGGCGAAGGTGGACATGAACCTCGTCATGACCGGCAGCGGCGCGTTCGTCGAGCTGCAGGGAACCGGCGAGGAAAGCCCGTTCACGCGGCAGGAGCTTGATGAGCTCTTGAAGCTTGGAGAGCAGGGCATCCTCGAGCTGATCGCCAAGCAGAAGGAAGCTCTTGGCCCCATTGCGCTGATGATCGGCTCGGGACAAGCCGGAAGAGAGGCCTAGCATGATTCCGGCGGGCGATACGATTATTGTGGCGACGAAGAACAAAGGGAAGGTCAAGGAGTTTGAGCATGCCTTCGCCCCGCTGGGCAAACAGGTGAAAAGCATGTTCGACTATCCCGGCATCCCGGATGTAGTAGAGGACGGGAGCACGTTTGCGGAGAATGCGCTGAAGAAAGCCAAAACCGTAGGCGATGTCCTCGGGCTTCCAGTGCTGGCCGACGATTCCGGCTTATGCGTTGACGAGCTGGAAGGCCGTCCGGGCGTGTACTCCGCCAGGTTTGCGGGTGAGCATGCCACGGATGAGCAGAACAACGAGAAGCTGCTGCAAATGCTGGAGGACAAAAAGATGGGCGCGGACGTTCAGGATTCGCTGCTCAGCCCGGCGAGCTTTGTCTGCACGCTGATCCTGTATGATCCGGCAACGGGCGGCTTCATTGAGGCCTCCGGCTCGGTTCAGGGCTGGATTACCGCCGACCGCGCCGGCTCGGGCGGTTTCGGGTACGATCCGCTATTCTATCTTCCCGATTATGGGAAAACGATGGCTGAGCTGACGATAGAGGAGAAGCAGGCGATCAGCCACCGCGGAGCGGCGCTCCGCAGCCTGATGGCCAAGCTGGCCCCATAAATAACGTGTTTCCGATAAAGGCTGTTCTCTTGGATCTGTCGGATCCAAAAGAGCGGCCTTTTCGCCGTGTCCTGTATTGGCGTCCCACATAGTAGATCCCACAAAGCAGAGCACGATCATATCAAAGTTGAGAACCCGCCTGGAGGGGGTTATTCGTGCCATTAACCAAATTTTGTGATCGCTTTCCGGCGGATTATGGTAGAATGGGCGTGCGCAAACTTTGAGAAATGAGGTGTTGATGTGAGCAACACAGCCATACCGGAGATCGAGCTCCGGTTCATGTCGTATAACATCAAAAACGACTATGACAAGGAAGGCGAGAATACATGGAACAGCCGGCGGGACCTGGTTGCCGGAATCGTCCGCTTCCACCGCGCCGACTTGGTCGGCATGCAGGAGGTGCTGCATAACCAGCTGACGGATCTGGAAGAGCGTCTGCCGGAGTACGGCTGGATCGGAGCCGGACGGGAGGACGGGAAGCAGGACGGCGAATACGCCTGCATCTTTTACCTGAAGCAGCGGCTGGAGCCGCTGGAGCATGGACATTTCTGGCTGTCCGAAGAGCCGGAGAAGCCGGGCAAATTGGGCTGGGACGCAGCCTGCACCCGGATGGTAACCTGGTGCCGGTTCAAAGATACATATACGGGAAAAGAATTTATCCATCTGAACACTCATTTTGACCACATCGGCGTCGAGGCGGTTAAGCAGAGCGCGCATTTGATCAAAAGCCGGATCCGGGACTTGGTGGAAAGCGGCGCCGCGGTGCTGACCGGGGATTTCAACGTCACCAGCGATTCGGAAGCCTACCGCGTCCTCTGCGGCGAAGAAGAGGGCGGGGCTCTGCTGCGTGATGCGGCGGTCAGCGCGGATTACCGGCATTTCGGCCCGGCATTCACCTTCCAGGGCTTTGACTCCCGGGAAACGGCCGCGCGGCTGTTCCCTGCGTATTTGAACTCGGGCGAGGAGCATGGTCTCGAGTTCGAGAGCGCCATCGATTTTATTTTCGTGACCGGCGGGGTACGGGTGCGCAATTTTGGCGTGATCACCGACCACCGCCATGGCAAAATGCCGTCCGACCATTTCCCGGTGGTCGCCGACCTGCTGGTGTAGCAGGCATTGGCAATTCGCATATAGCAAAAAAACATCCGTTTGGCTTCGTCAGCCGCGGATGTTTTTTTGTAATACGCCCATCTGGTTATCCGTTTAGCGTCGATGTCTCGGACCCTGCGCCGGCCGTTTTACCGTCATGGCGAACCATCGTCAGGAACAGCAGGGCGATCAGCAGGCTGGCCGACGCGACGACAAACAAGGAGGCGTAGCCGAACTGGTCGATGATCAGCCCGAGCAGCGGCGGCGAGGTGATCGCCGCCAGAGAGGACACGAGGTAATACAGTCCGGTTCGGGTTCCGATGCTCGCTTCGCTTCCGGTCGATACGATGAAGGGATAGGAATTAATATTGATGCACGCCCAGAAGATGCCGCCGAGGGCAAGCAGCACGCGGAGCGGTCCCACGGTCCCGATGAACGGAACGGCCGCGAACACGAGAAACAGGCCGGCGACGCCCGTCAGGATGATCTTCTTCTTCCCGTAACGGTTGCCGAGCCAGCCGCTCGGGATGGCAAACAGGACGAAGAACAGCGAAAAGAAGGTCAGGGAGAAGGAAGCGGCGCTTTCCTGCAGCCCCATATGATGCTTGCCGTAAAGCGTAAACAACGATTCGACGCCCTGATACCCGACGAACCAGAAAAAGATGGCGATCAGCAGCAGCACCGTCGTCCGGTCCAGCTCGCCGCGCAGCTTGATCCGGCTTCCTTCCTGCGGCGCGGAGGAAGGTGCGGAACCGCTTCCCCGAACGGGGACGAAGCGGTACAGAATCCACAGCGACAGCAGGGTGATGACCGCCGCGGCGATAAACGGGAAGGAGCGGTTCTGGTTGTACAGCAGCGATCCGCCGGCAAACGCGAGAATGCCGCCTACGCCGCCCATGAAGTTGATAACGCCGTTGGCTTTGGTCCGCTTCCCTTCCGGCGTGATGTCCGGCATGAGCGCGATCGTTGGCGAGCGGTAGAGGCTCATCGCCAGGTTCATCAGCATCATGAACAGGACCAGCGTCAGCAGGCTGGTGTGAAAGGGGATCAGGACGACGAACAGGGCAGCGAGCGGCATGCCGATAAGCAGGTAGGGCATCCGCTTGCCGAAACGGGAGACGGTCCGGTCGCTCCGGTTGCCGATCCATGGCTGCAGGAACAGGGCGAAATAGTTGTCGATGGTCATCATGAAGCCGATCCACGCGGCGCTCTTCAGATACGGATCGAGGAAAAACGGAACAAACGCATTGTACAGCGCCCAGGTAATGCTGATGCTGAAAAATCCGAAGCCGAGCAGCCAGGTCTTTTTCATGGACGACAAATCCTCCGTTTCGTGTTAGGGGTCATTTTCCACTATTATACAACAGCGTTGCATCCGGGAGCTTCATGCGATTGTAAAATTTATTTAAGGAAGGATATTCCTTCCGCGTGTCGTATTATGTTTCAGGACACCCCGAGTGGGAACATAATAGGAGGTTTTTGTCATGTTGAAAGGAATTTCTGCATTGCTTTCTCCTGAGCTGTTGAAAATATTAAGCGAAATGGGGCACGGGGACGAGATCGTATTCGCCGACGGAAATTTCCCTTCCGCCAGTCTGGCCAAGCGGCTGGTTCGGGCGGACGGCCACGGCATTCCCGAGCTGCTCCAGGCTGCGCTTGAACTGCTGCCCCTGAACAGGTACGTGGAGTACCCCGTCATGCTGATGCAGGTGGTGCCGGGAGATCCGGTGGAAACGCCGGTGTGGGAAGTATACCGCAAGATCGTGCATGAGACGGAAGGGGAAGACATCAAGTTCACCGAATTGGAACGTTTCGAATTTTATGAACGCGCGAAGAAAGCCTATGCGGTCGTGGCGACCGGAGAACGTGCGTTGTACGGCAACCTGATTTTGTCCAAAGGGGTCATTTCTTAAGGGAATGACAGATATGAAAGGTCCAGATTCCTCATCCCCAAGCAAGCAAAAACGGTGCTCTCCTCGCCTAAGAGGAAGCACCGTTTTGTTGTATTTTCTGACATGTCACGAAAATGTAACACGCTTAGAGCTGGGGCAAAATATCCGCCCAGACGGCGTCGAGAATGCCCTGCATATCATCCTCGTCACTGTTGATGGCGATCACGGCCTCTTTGTCCGGGATGACGATGCAGAACTGTCCACGCATGCCGTCGGCGCGGTACGCTCCGTGCGTGCACATCCAGAATTGGCGGCCGTAACCCGCACCCCAGTCCGCCGTTCCCGGCGTGTCGATTTGCTTCCGCGTAACCTCGCCGATCCATGCCTCCGGGATCAACTGGACGCCCTGCCACCGCCCCTTCTGCAGCAGCATCTGGCCGAACCGGCTCAGCTCTTCGCAGCTGATCCACAGCCCAGTGCAGCCGAGCGTGACGCCGAGCGGCGACGTGTCCCATCGGACATCCTGGATGCCGAGCGGCTCGAACAGCCGCGGCACCAAATAATCGCGCACCGTCTCCCCGACGGCTGCCTGAACCATGGCCGAGATCATAAACGTATCGCCGCTGCTGTACGTGAAGATCTCTCCGGGCATCCGGTCCAAGGGCAGGGACATATAGTATTTGGCCCAATCTTTCTCCTGCAGCGTTTCCCGCTCTTCCGCCCAGAGCGGCGGGGCATCGTGGCCGGAAGCCATCCGGAGCAGATGACCGAGGGTCAGCTCTCCCGGTGGATAGGGCGAATCCTTCACCGATTTTCCATAGTCCGGGAAAAAATCGTTTAACCGTGCATCCAATGTCAGCTTTCCTTCGGCGATGGCAAGTCCGACCGCCATGCTTGTAAAAGACTTGCTGACCGAATGCTGAAGCCGGCGGGCGTCGCCATCCCGGTCCCAGAGCCCCAGCCGCTGCCCATTTTGCAGCACCCGGACCGATAAGACGTTCAGTTTCCTGCTGCCTGCGTTATCGACAAAACCGTCGATTTGAAATGTCATCGTTAAGCCTTCCTTCCGCTTGATCCCTATGGCTGAAACGGGTTACTGCATGTGCCGTTCCGCTACGGCCGTCAGGAATAGGATGAAATCTATAGAAACGTTTCCATATTGACTCGTTAATCTTGAGATTATTACAGATTACTTTATCTTGTCAACTCTATTTTGTAAGCGGTTACCATTGGTCATCCGATACAGATTTTGTCGCATTAACGTAAGTGAGATCAGGGGTTTGCACAAAAATACAGTTCGCTGGGCCTTTGTAAAAAAGGCTGTTGACAGGTTTAGACAACGGGCTTATGATGTTAATCGAAACGATTCGAAAAAATCGCTTTCATCGCTTTTGACGCTCCTGCGGCAGCTACCGATAACGCCCGATGAGGCTGAATAGGATCTTGCTTAGGCGGGAACGCAAGCGGCGATCAGAAGAACCAATGACGGGCCGAAACTGTCCGTTATCGGCTCAGCCGGGCCGGCTTCCCGAAAGGGGGCTGCTGCTGACTAAGGCGGACAACACGATAGAGCAGTCGAACTGAAATGAAAGGGGTTACATATGGCGCATCTAACGATCGATACCGGCTCGCCAACGCTGCGGATGACGACCAGCATCCATGTGATCTCTCCGGTGGATACCGGCGTCCCCACTTCAAGCACGTTGTATCTTCTGCACGGAGCGGGGGACAACGCCAGCACCTGGCACCGGCTGACGACCGTGGAAATGTTCGCGGCGAGGCACGGCTGTACGGTGATCATGCCGGAAGCAGGGCGAAGCTTTTATACCGACATGGTTTACGGGCTGGACTATTTTCACTACATCACGGAGGAGCTACCCGAGCTGTGCGGGCGTCTGCTGCATTTGAATACCGATCCCGAAAGAACGTTTGTGGCGGGATTGTCGATGGGCGGCTACGGAGCGCTCAAATGCGCGCTCACCTACCCGGAGCGATACGCCAAAGCCGTATCTTTCTCGGGCGTGACCGACATCCGTCAGCGTCTGAATGACCCGGCGATGCCGGAAGGGATGCGCAGAGAGATGCAGGCCGTCTTCGGACCGGGGCTTGAGGTGAAGCCGGATCAGGATGTGTATGCGCTGTCCGCGAAATTGATCGAAGAGGGCCGAAGGCTGCCGCCGGTGCTGTGCTGCTGCGGATCGGAGGATCCGTTCGTCGGAATGAACCGGCAGTTTGCCGCCAGCATGGAGAACAGCCCGTTCGATTTCCGGTACGTTGAGGGACCGGGAACGCATGACTGGCTCTTTTGGGAAGAGCATTTAAAGACCGCTTTTGATTTTCTGTTTGAAGACAAGACCCAAGAATAGTGAGGAGATGCCAATTGAAACCCGCAGCCTTAGGGCCGAACAAAAATGTAAAGGGGCGTTCCAAAACCGGTAATCTGTTTACGGAAATTTGGAAGCACCGGATGACGTATACGCTGCTTATTCCCGGCATCATCTGGCTGATCCTGTTTGCTTATCTGCCGATGGGCGGCTTGTCGCTTGCGTTTAAGCATTACAAAGCCAACATGGGAATTTGGGGCAGCCCTTGGGTCGGCCTGGAGAACTTCAAGTATGTATTCCGCGACCCGACGTTTGCCCAAGCGGTGTGGAGAACACTGTACATCAACATTATCAAGCTGATCATCACCTTCCCGTTCCCGATTCTGCTGGCGCTCCTGCTGAACGAGCTCCGGATGCGGAAGACGAAGAAGCTGTTCCAGACGATCTTTACGTTTCCGCAGTTCCTGTCGTGGATCATAGTTTCAGGGATCGTGATCAACGTCCTTTCCTATGACGGCCTGCTGAACAGCGCGCTGCAGCTTCTTGGACTTCCGACGATCAACTTCCTCGGCTCCGAGCCCATGTTCCTGCCGATGCTGATTTTGACAGACATCTGGAAATCCACCGGATGGGGGGCCATCATCTTCCTGGCGGCTATCTCGGGGATCGACCAGGACCAATACGAATCGGCGCAGATCGACGGCGCTTCGCGGATGCAGCAAATTTTCAAAATTACGCTGCCGAACATTTTGCCGACCGTCACGGTCATGTTCATCCTGAACGTGGGCGGCCTGATGTCCGCCGGCTTCGATCAGATTTTCAACTTGGCGAATGCCGCGACGCAGAACGTGTCCCAGGTGCTCGACGTGTACATTTACCGGATCACGTTCCAGTCCTCGACGGACTTCTCGTTCTCGACAGCGGTCAGCTTGTTCCGTTCGCTCGTGAACATGATTCTGCTGCTTGCTGCGGACCGCGTGGCCAAACTGATGGGCGGAGACGGATTGTTCCGTTAGGAAAGGAGTGTTAGAGAGATGAGTACGCATGCTGAGAAACGGCATAAATACCGGGTCGGTAAAATGACGCTTCTCGATTACATCATGTTTATCGTGCTGATTGTGTTGGCTTTAATTATTTTGATTCCGTTCCTGAACGTGATCGCGATTTCGCTCGCCTCACAGAAGGAGTATGCCGATAATCCGATGATGCTGTGGCCGAAGCATCCGACGCTGGACGCCTACCGTGCGCTGTTCGAGGACGGCAGGCTGCTGACGGGCTTCTGGAACACCATTAAAATTCTGGTGGTCGGCCTGCCGCTGAGCTTGTTCCTGACGAGCACGATGGCTTACGGCCTCAGCCGCAACAAGTTCCCGGGGAAAAAGTTTATCTTCTTCCTCGTCCTGTTCACCATGATCTTTAATGGCGGGATTGTGCCGCTGTACCTGGTCATGAAATCGCTGCACCTCACCGGTTCCCTGTGGTCTGTCATCCTGGTAGGAAGCTTCAGTGCCTTCAATATGATCCTGATGATGAACTACTTCCAGGGCCTGCCGGAGTCCTTGATGGAATCCGCGAGGCTCGACGGGGCGGGCGAATGGCGCATTTTGTTCTCCGTCGTCCTTCCGCTCGCGGCGCCGATTATGGCGACCATTACGCTGTTCTATGGCGTGGCCTTCTGGAACGGATGGTATGATGCGATGATCTTCCTGCGAAAAGCGGAAATGCTTCCGCTGCAAAACGTCCTGCGGACCATTATCGTCGAATCGTCGACAAACGTTTCGAATGCAGCCAGCGTGGACGCCCTGAACAAATCTGGTTTTTCCACGGGAATGAAGATGGCTTCGGTCTTCGTATCGATGGTGCCGATCATGTGCTTCTTCCCGATGCTGCAAAAGCACTTCGCCAAAGGGGTGTTAACAGGGGCTATCAAGACCTGATTACACAATAGATTTTTTTTACCACAAAAAATCTGATCAAAAGAGGGGAAAAAACATGAACACCAAAAAGCTGTTCAAACCGCTTCTGGCCGTTGCGCTGTCGGCGGTGATGCTGACGGTGACTGCCT
>NZ_PCZT01000026.1:103008-120548 GCF_002968895.1 Paenibacillus sp. AR247
CTGGACGGGAGAAGCCGAAGGGGTAGCGTACAGCATAACGTTTGCGCTCAGCCCGCTCGGCGTATGGTTCTGGGACGTCCGGGCGACCGGGCAGGGCCTCAAGGTCGACGTCATTTACGGCCAGGATATCGGGGACGCGGATCCGGGCGCCGTTCGCAGCAACGAGGCGTACCTGTCCCAATATATCGACCATTCCGTCTTCGAAGACAAAGACCACGGCTATGTGGTGTGCTCGCGCCAAAACCAGCCGCAGGGCGGAGCGTTCCCTTACATACAGCAGGGTTCGCTGACGCGTGCCGCGGGGTTCTCTACGGACGGCTTCCAGTTCTTCGGACTGTCTTATAAAGAAACGAACGTGCCGGCATGCCTCAGCCAGCCTCAATTGGCGAACGAGGTCTATCAATACGAGTTCGCCTACACGGCGCTTCAGTCCGAAGCGGTAACGCTGGACGGGGAAGCACGCTTCGTGTTCTACGGCTTGTTCAAGCCGGATCATGCGGCTGCGGTAACCGAGCTGGAATTCAAGGACGAGGTGCTGAAAGCCTGGGATCAGGTGCAGGCAAATCTGGCCGCTGCGGCCGGTACGCTGCACGAACTGCCGCGGGTCCGCCTGAATCTGGAGATCGGCGAACCGCTGCGCACCCTGCCGCTTACCGGGGAGGAGCTCGAAGCCCTTTTCCCGGCAGCCGGAAGACAGGAGGAGGAAACCGAGAACGGACAGCTTCTGGCGTTCTTTACCGACACCTTTGAGCATGTCGTGCTGAAGGAGAAGGAGCTGCGGGTGGAGCGTCCGCACGGGCATATTCTGATGAGCGGCGGCAGCGTCAAGCTGGGCGCCAAAGTCGTGACGACGACTTCTTATATGTACGGCATTTTCAACTCCCATCTGGTGGTGGGCAATACCAACTTCAACAAAATGATGAGCAATGCCCGCAGCGCCTTGAACGTGCCGAAAACGGCGGGACAGCGGATATACGTAAACATCGAGGGTGTGTACCGTCTCCTGACGATGCCGTCCCTGTTCGAGATCGGCTTCAACTACGTGCGCTGGTATTACAAAACGGCGGATGACATGCTGGTAATCACCAATTTCGCGGCGGCGGATGTGCCTGAAGTACGCCTTCATGTGCGCTCGGAGAGCGGCAAAGCGTATGAATTCCTGGTGACCAGCCAGGTCACCATGGACGTCAACGAGTTCGAAGCACCGGTCCGCATGACGGAATCGGCGGGTGTGCTGACGTTCCACGGCGCCCAGGATGCACTCCGGAAGGAAGCCTATCCGCACCTGAAATATACCATGCGGATCGACGGCGCCAAGGCGGCTGTTAGCGATGAAACGGCACTCGCAAGTGGCATTCAGGCTGGGGAAGCGTCGGTAGTGTCGCTCAAGCTGGATGCTGCCTCGGAGTGGACTTTGACGATGCAGGGGCTGCTGGACGGGGAAGACCTTCCTGAGGCTAACCGCAGCGCAGAAGATGAAATCGCGAAGTACCGGGAGTTTTTCCGGGACGTGATGAACGGATTCCGCTTAACCGGCGGGGATGGCACGGAAGGCAAGGACTTTTTCAAAGTGAATGCGCTGGCCTGGTGGTACACCCATAACATGCTGGTGCATTATTCGGTGCCGCATGGCTTGGAACAGTACGGAGGCGCGGCTTGGGGAACGCGGGACGTCTGCCAGGGGCCGACCGAGTACTTTATGGCGACGCAAAAATTCGAACAGGTGCGCGACATTCTGACAATGGTGTATTCCCACCAGTACGAAGACGACGGCAACTGGCCGCAGTGGTTTATGTTCGACAACTACTTTACCGTCCAGCAGGAGGAGAGCCACGGGGATATCATCGTATGGCCGCTGAAGGTGCTCAGCGATTACCTGCGGGCGACCGAAGACTTCGGCATTCTCGAGGAAAAGGTTCCGTATACGGTCAAGCACAAGTTCCATTTTACCGAAGAAACCGCCACGATTCTGGATCACGTGTACAAGGAGATCGGTTACATTCGCAGCCACTTCCTGCATGATACCCATCTGTCCTCTTATGGGGATGGAGATTGGGACGATACGCTGCAGCCGGCCAACGCCCAGCTGAAGCAGTACATGGTCAGCAGCTGGACCGTCGCCTTGACGTACCAGACGATGACACAGCTCTCAGGCGCCCTGGATTCCGCTAAGCCGGAATTGGCATCGGAGCTTCATGATATGGCGCAGGGAATCAAGCGTGATTACGAAAAATACATGCTCGGAACGGAAGTCATTCCTGGGTTCCTCTATATGGAGAATCCGGACGAGGTGAAGCTGATGCTCCATCCGACCGACAAGGAAACAGGCATTCAGTACCGCCTGCTGCCGATGACCCGGAGCATGATTGCAGAGCTGCTGGATCCGGAGCGCGCGAAGGCGCATTATGAGCTGATCAAAGAGAAGCTCTTCTTCCCGGACGGCGTCCGTCTCATGAACCGTCCGGCCCAGTATGCCGGCGGCGTCAGCACGCACTTCAAACGGGCGGAGCAGGCGTCGAACTTCGGGCGCGAAGTGGGCCTGCAGTATGTTCACGCCCATATCCGCTTCATTGAAGCGATGGCGAAGCTCGGGCATGCGGATGATGTATGGAACGGCCTGAACGTGATCAACCCGGTCGGCATCCGCAATGTCGTGCCGAATGCCGAGCTGCGTCAAAGCAACGCTTATTTCAGCAGCTCCGACGGCAAGTTCAACACGCGTTATGACGCGCAGGCGCATTTTGATGAGCTGCGCAGCGGCAGCGTGCAGGTGAAGGGCGGATGGCGTATTTACTCCAGCGGCCCGGGGATCTACATGAATCAGCTGATCTCGAACGCGCTGGGCATCCGCCAGGAGCAGCAGGATCTCATCGTGGATCCGGTGCTGCCGAAGGTGCTGGACGGCATGCGCTTCGACTTCCGTTACGACGGTCAGGACGTGGCCTTCATTTACCATTTGAACGGCACCGGCGAGCGCCGCGTGAAGCTGAACGGCCGGGAGCTGGAAGCTTCGGCGGTGAGCAATCCGTACCGCGAGGGCGGTCTGCGGATTTCGAAGGACGTTTTTGAGCAGGGAATGAAGCCGGACGGCCACAATGTGGTTGAGATTTTTATGTAGCAGTTTAAGGCGATCTTCACGGATCGCCCTTTTCCATGAGAACTGGAATATGGATAATTTTGGACCTAGCAATGGTTTGATACGGGGGAGCGAGGAACATTGGTTAGTATTAAGGATATCGCTAAAAAAGCCGGGGTTTCCATATCGACGGTATCATATGCCCTGAACGGCAGCAGCAAGGTGACGGATGAAACCCGCTCGAAAATTTTGGCGATCGCCAAGGAACTGAACTATGTGCCGAACGCGGCCGCGAGATCGCTGAAGAAGCGGGAGTCCCGGATCATCGGGGTATTTCTGACGGATTTTAAGGGGGACGTGTATGGCGACCTGCTCGACGGGATGAAGGAGGTCTGCAACGCCCAGGGCTACGACCTGATCGTATGCAGCGGCAAGCAGGCCCACCGGATGCTTCCGGAGCGGATGATCGATGGGGCCATTATTCTGGACCATGCGTTTACGAACGCCGAGCTGCTCAAATATGCTGAGCGGAACCACAAAATCGTCGTGCTGGACCGGGAGCTCGAGCATCCCAACATCAATCAGGTGCTGCTGGATAATAAGGCAGGGGCTACGCTGGCCACCGAATTTTTGGTCGAGCAGGGCCACAAGAAGATTTACATCGTGACGGGGCCTGATGACTCGTTTGACTCCATTCAGCGCATGAAGGCGGTCAAAATGGTTGCGGACCGCACGGAAGATGTGGAGTGGATCGAGATCCCCGGCGACTTCAAGAAAAGCGGAGGGGAACGTGCCGCCGAACGGGTCATCGGTGAGTATACCGGCCCGGCGGCCGTATTCTGTCTCAATGACGAAATGGCCATCGGTTTTTGCAACCGGCTGGCGGAGACCGATTACCGGATCGGGGAGCATGTGCATTTGATCGGCTTCGATAATATTGAGCTGACGAGCTACATGCAGCCGCGCCTGGCGACCATTAACTACTCCAAACGGAAATGGGGGGCGCTGGCGTCAGAGCAGCTGATCAAAATTTTATCCGGTGAGGAAGTGGAGCATGAGCGCATCTACGTCACGCTGATCAAAGGGGAATCTGTCGGAAAAAGCGCCCGGCAGGTTAACGTGGCTAGATGAAGCACGCATGCACCGCGGTGAACAAACAGAAGGGTATCCGGCTGACTAGAGCCTGTCGGATACCCTTTTTGCATGTTCATTTTACATTAACGAATGGCCACGTTGTAGGTTTTCAACCAGTTGTTGACCTGGGCCAGGTAAGCAAACAGCTGCGGCCCCGACATCAGCTGGCCGAACCATGGCAGATTCGAGGACGCCTCAGGGGAAGCGGCGATCTCGAGAATTTTGTTCTTGTCGATCAGCGGCAGGATCGGGGCAGACGGATCGTCCAGAATGTCGAGCATCTGCTGCTTGACGGCGGCAAGGAAGTCCGGATTGTGGGTTTTCGGATACGGGCTCTTCTTGCGGTAGAGCACGTCGTCCGGCAGCACGCCTTCCAGTGCCTTGCGTAGAATGCCTTTTTCCCGACCGCCGGTCATTTTGATTTCCCAAGGGATATTCCACACGTACTGGACCAGCCGGTGATCACAATAAGGCACGCGTACTTCGAGGCCGACGCCCATGCTCATGCGGTCCTTGCGGTCCAGCAGCGTCGGCATGAAACGGGTGATGTTCAGGTAGGACATGACCCGCATTTTGGCCTGCTGGCCGGTCTCGCCGCGCAGCTTGGGGACTTCCCGTACCGCATCGGCGTAACGGTCGCCCAGGTAATCCAGCGGACGGATCCATTCGCGGATTTCGGGAGACAGCAGGCTGGCCCTCATGTCGGGTGCGACCGACCAAGGGAACGTGCCGGAATTCAGCATTTCCTCGCGGTGAAACCAGGGATAGCCGCCGAAAATTTCGTCGGCCGCTTCGCCGGAGACGGCTACCGTCGCCCCTTTTTTGATCTCACGGCAAAATAAGTAGAGCGAGCCGTCTACGTCCGCCATGCCGGGCAGGTCCCGGGTCAGGGTGGAGGCGTTCAGCGATTCCACGAGCTCGGGGGTATCAAATTCGATGTAATGGTGCTGTGTCCCGAGTTCCTCCACCATCCGCTGGATAAACGGAGCGTCGGCTCCCGGCTGGAAGGCATGCGATTTAAAATGCTTCTCATTGCCGACGTAATCGACGGAGTAGGTGTGGACCTGCCCTTGGTTGGTCCGGTTATAATACTGAACGGCAAGGGCCGTCAGGGCGCTGGAATCCAGCCCTCCAGACAGCAGCGTGCAGACCGGAACGTCCGAAACCAGCTGCCGCTCCAGCGTATCCTGCAGCAGTTCGCGCAGCTTGGCCGCCGTTTCCTCCACGCTGTCTTCGTGGATGTGGCTGTCCAGACGCCAGTAGGCGTAACTGCGCAGCCCGTCGCGGCTGAAGATCATCGCGTGCCCTGCCCGCAGCTCCTTCATGTCTTTATAGACGCCCTGTCCCGGCGTCCGCGCCGGGCCGATAATGAACACTTCGGCCAGTCCTTCCGGGCCGACCACAGGCTCCATCTTGGGATGCTGCAGCAGCGCTTTGGGTTCGGAGCCGAATATTAAAGTGCCGTCGATGTAGGCGTAGAACAGGGGCTTGACGCCCAGGCGGTCCCGAGCCATAAACACCTGCTCCCTGACGCTGTCCCAGATGGCAAAGGCAAAAATGCCGTTGAACCGGTCCACGCAGGCCGGCCCCCATTCGATGTATGAAACCAAAAGAACTTCCGTATCGCAATGGGTCCGGAAGTGATGTCCTCTTTTGACCAATTCGCTCCGCAGCTCGGCCGCGTTATATAGCTCCCCGTTATAACAAATCGCATACACATCATCATCATCATGAACGATCATGGGCTGTGCGCCGTTTTCGGGGTCAATGACGCTCAGACGGCGGTGGCCGAAGGCGCATGGATTGGAGATCCATGTTCCCGAAGCGTCCGGTCCGCGATCCGACATCGTTTCTGTCATTTTGACAAGGATCTGCGAATCCTGGGTTAAGTCGCCGCTCCATTGTATAAAACCGGTTATTCCGCACATGATGGGTCATCCTCTCTTTGTCGTTTGTCCACTCGCTGTCCTTTCTGTTTGCCAAAGTGATACAGTTATATGCCGAATCGGGGCATAAAATGTCTGTCCTTTAACGAAAACTATAGGAAAGGCAGTGTAAGAAAAACGTGTCTGTCGACGTACTTCTACAGCAGGCAGGCCGCATTTAGCGGATGTTTTTCTTGCGATCATGGAATGGTTCAGCTTCGCTGAAAACTTATAAATTTCTATGATCTTTACAAAGGAGAGTAATGTGACATGGATAAGCAGCATTTTTATGTATCGGTACACGGCAGAAGCGTTCTTGCCGAACAGGGCGCCGCTCCTTATGAGCTGGTAATGTACTGCACGGTGGGACAGGCCAGGGAAGTGCAGCAGATGATGGAGGATATGCAGGAGCATGCCGAAGACTCCTTCCTGGCCTATACGTTTCCATGGCCGGATACGCCGGAGGATGATGTCAATTCGCAGTACACGGAGAGCCTGAACAAGCTGTACCGGAAAATATACGAATACGGCACGGCAGAAACGCGCCAGCATCTGACGGAGAACAAAATGCTGGGGTATACTTGATTTCTGAATTCCGGCTGACCAGGGAGAGGAGGAAAGCATGTATTATATTAAGGATGCCAAGGTGCGGCGGATGACGGAGCTGGACGGGGCCCGCTGCGCCGAAATCGGTGTGCTGCCAGGAGCGGTCGACGACCCTGCGCTTTTGGCTTATGTGGCCGAGCCGTCGCCGGGCTGCTACGACTTGATCCGGCTGATCCGCAACGATGCCGACACAGAGCTCGACTGGTACGACAACAGCATGCATCAGGCGTATACCGATGTGACGATGCAGGCGTTCGAAGGCAGCTTTTTTCTGACGGCCGAGGAGGAGCGGGATCTGTTCCTGCGCGACCTGATCTCTTTTGGGAACGTAGAGGAGGACCTGCGGAGCAGGTTCGCAAAGTAAACGCAGCCATAATTTAAGAAACATAGCCGGCAGACTCCCGCCCCATACTATGGTTTAGGGGAGGTGAGCTAAATGGCGGACTTCACGAACAAAAAAGGCAAGAGAAGCAAGTACGCCCGACAAAACGCTTTTGCGGGTGGAGTGACGAGCAGAAATTCGAGAAATTTGGCTGTGCCCCATAACCCAAGACGTTTTGGCAACCAGTAACCTCCTTGAACCATGAACAAACCTCCGGGCGTTCCCCGGAGGTTTGTTCAGCTATTCTTAGCTGTTCACGCTTTACGCATATTCGCGAAGCACCTGAATGCCTTTAACGATGTTATAGACGAACGTGCCGAAGTAAATAACGCAGAACAGCAGGATATATCCCAGGATCGAGCCGGCATGGTGGGCTGCCAAAGTAAAAAACAGCAGCGGTACGGCCGCAATGAACGGCAGCAGATGCGAGAGCAGCGCACGCTTGGCATGCCTGGCGACGTATTCGTCCCGGACAGCGATCCATACGATCACCGGCAGGATAAACGGGGCGAAAAATATGCTGAAGTAGGAAAGTGAAGATAACAACTGTCGCATGGGAAATGCTCCTTTACAACGTATTTTGTTAAGTTATTACCCATAGTATTTCCCGCCAATCGGCTTTCTCATTTTCCTCTTGAAAAATTGGCTAAATGCGGTATAATAAATAACGCATTCGCTTTTTTTATTACATAGCAAGTCCCAGTAGCTCAGCTGGATAGAGCAACGGCCTTCTAAGCCGTCGGTCGGGGGTTCGAATCCCTCCTGGGACGTACAAGGAAAGCCCTCACTCGAGGGCTTTTTCTTTAGATATAAGCAAGTAGAGCGAGAAGGGAGAGAGACCGGATGAATCAGGATATTAAAGTATCACAGTGGACCGCACTGCTGATCGAGCAGGCGAAGCGGGCCGGACTGTCTGCGGCCGCCATCGCTGAGGCTGTCCATAACAAGGACGCTGAGCCGTTTATCCAGGCTGGGCTCGAGGGCGAGCGTTATGCCAACCTGTTCGGCTACTCGGAGGAACACGGGGAGCCGCTGGCCCAGGCGGCAATGGAAGGCTACCGCATGACGTTTAACACGCGGAACGGGCTGAAAAACTGGCTGGTGCAGCGTTTTGGCCTGGATGAGGAAAAGGACTTTGAGGTTGGCGAGGGCGTGATTCACGGGCTGCGGCTCACCTTGGAACAGCTGGCTGCATTGCAAAAAGCACTGGCCGTAAATTGGGTGATTGCCGGATCGCGCGACCTCCCGGGCGGCATGGTGGAGCTGGATTTGTCCATTCGTGCCCTTCAATCCGCTTCTCAAGCCTAATTCGATCTAAATAGGCGTATGCCGGTTAGCCATAATAAAAGGGGCTGTCCCATGCTGTCGTATCATGCACGACGGTGGGCAGCCCCTTTGTCATTTCGTTTCAATCGCTCCCATCGAACGATTCCTGCTGACTTCCTTGTTAACCACGCCTAGCCGGAAGGTCCACGCTAACTGATCAACATCAGGATAATCGAGGACAATGACAGGCAGGCACTGAGCAAATAAATGAACACGACCGCCTGCTTCGGGCTCAGCCCCCAGGACAGCAGCCGATAATGGAGCTGGCTGCGGTCGGCCTTGTATACCGGCTTGCCGTCCCGATACCGTTTGATTACAACGTAAATGTTATCGAAGATCGGCACACCAAGCGCCAGCACGGGAACGAGAATGGAAATGACGGTCACCTGTTTAAAGGCTCCGTCCAGGGCGATGATGCCGAGCATGAACCCGATAAACGTCGCGCCTGCATCCCCCATGTAAATTTTGGCGGGCGGCTTGTTGTATCTCAGGTAACCGAGCGTCACCCCGACCAGCAGCACCGCCATGATCGCGGAATGGGACTGGCCTTTGGCAATTGCAACGATAAACAGCGTAAAGGCCGAAATTGCGGCCACGCCTCCGGACAGCCCGTCCAGACCGTCCATAAAATTAATGACCGTCGTGACGCCGAAGATCCACAGAATCGTCAGAATAAACTGCAGCCACTCCGGAAACACGACCATATGGCCGGCGAACGGAACGGTGATCCCTTCGAATGAGATCCCTGAATAATAGACGATCACTGCAGCGCCTACCTGCACGAGCGTTTTGGGCAGAGCGGCAAAATCCTTGCCTTTCGTCTTGTACCAGTCATCGATCATGCCGATGCCGAGGATGAGCAGCGAGCCGGCCACAATGCCGGCCATTTCCTTGTCCCAGTGTCCGGTGAGAACGATGTAGGGAACCATAAAGCCGAGAAAGATGGCGATGCTTGCCAGATGCGGTACGGGTTCCTTATGTATTTTGCGAGTGGTGGGCCGGTCGACGAAATCAACCCGGATCGCGAGCTTCCTTAAAGGAGGGATCAAAGCCAAAACGATAACAAGCGACACAATAAATCCAATTACATACACAATGGTCAGGCCTCCAATACTTAGCTTTGCAATTTGCTGTCATTTCATTCAAAGTCTCTGGTTGGGTTTCGGATACAGTTAGATGTAGCATTTGTATTTTTAACTAGAATAATCGCTATTTTTGCAAAATACAACGATAAAATATTTAATATTTCCATAACATTCCAATCAACCGCTTTTTACAATTCTAGTAGAAAATAGGTCTATAGCACTTATGCTAATAGAAGAAGGGTGAGCCGATGTTAAAGAAAAATAAAATGTTTCAGGTACTGATGGCCTCTGCAGTTGTTACTTCCGTACTGGCCGGAGGAACGGCAGAAGCTGCTTCCACTGCAAAATCATCATCTGCGGGTCAGGCTGCAAAGATGGCGTCGCCAAAACTGAAGGCGGCCAAGGTGGAACTCAGCGTGAACGGCGCGAGCGTCTCCGTCAATGCGGTCCAGCTAAACCAGGCGTACCTGGTAGCCGTGTCAGACGTCGTCAAGGCTTTCGGGGCAAGCGCAAGCGCCGCCAAAGGGATCGTCACGATAAAGAATGCGACCGGTTCTCGCGTCGTTCAGCTGCAGGCAGGAGCAAAGTCCTATAAGGTGAATGGAGAGGCAGCAGCCTTTACGAACGCTCCTCTGCTTCAAGATGGCAAAACCTACGTAGAGCTTCAATCGCTCGTGGAAGCACTGGGCGGGGAATGGATCGCGGGCAGCGGGCAGACACAGCAGGTATTGACGGTTCAAAAACCGGAAGGAAGCTATTCTTCGGTACGCTGGAACGCCCAAGGGCAAATCATTGCCAGCCGTGACGACGCGGAGTCCGCCCAAATCGTTAAACTGGACCCGGCAAGCTATGGCAGCACAGTGATCTCGACGGACGAATATGCTGCGGAATTGGCGGTGTCCCCGAACGGGCAGTGGGGAGCTTATACCGATAACGCCGGCCAGCTCTACCTGATGAACCTTGCCAGCGGGCTGTCGCAAAAACTCGGCTCTGACACTTCCGTCAAGACAGATTTGACTTGGTCGGCGGATAACAGCCGGATTTATTTCATCCAGGGCGACAAACAGGAAAAAATATCCTACGTTAATGTCGGCGACGGCAAGGTGACCGAAGTGCTGGCTGACAAAGTGGAGAACAAATCCGATGTGAGCCTGTCCGCGGACGGCAAACGATTGGTCTATATCGTTAATGTGACCGGCGTGGCCAGCAGCGATAAGGACAGCACGGAAGAATCGCTCAGCATCGACTATTCGGGCGCGGGCCAGCAGCTGTATTCCCTGGACCTCACGAATAAAGAAGCTAAACCGGTTCAGCTAACAACGGGTAAAGACAATAAATTGTATCCTGTCGCACTGGATGGCGGCAAAGCGGCGTATTTGAGCGCCGACCCGGATAGCGTCACTGCCAAGGACGTCATCAAGGTGATCGGCCCAGACAGCAGCGTTCAGGACCTGGCGAGCATCATCGATGTGACGGTTATCGCGGCCGGGCCATCGGGAACGCTTGTTGCAGCGGGCGTCGCTGCCGACGGCAGCACGAAAGTGCTGAAGATCGACAGCGGCGGCCAGGCGGAGCTTTACAGCACGTCCGGAACCGTCAGCGAGCTGGCAGTGTCTGCGGACGGCAGCCGGATCGCGCTGATCGAAGACGGCAGGATTGTAGTCATAACAGGCGGAAAGACCATTCAGCTTACCAAATAAAAGCGGTTCTTAACCGAAAAGGAGAATAAACGATGAAACTGTTCAAAAAATTAACGCTGGCTGCCGTCACTTCCCTGGTAGCGGTAACCACCCTGGTCGGCTCCGCTAGCGCCGCCTCCGGCATCTCCGGCAAAATTACGATTAACGGGTCCACTGCGCTGCTTCCGCTCACGCTTCAGGCAGCCAAGGAATTTCAGAAAATCAATCCGAAAGTCAGAATCTCCGCTTCCGGCAAAGGCTCGGTAACCGGACCGCAGGCTGTGAAGAAGGGCATTGCCGACATCGGGGCGTGCGACTGGGACGCCAGCATGGACGTACCGGGCTTCAAGGCTTTTGAAGGCCAGGTAGCCAACAAGGTGGCCGTCATTCCTTTTGCGACAGTCACCAACAAAAACGTGAAGGTGAACAACCTGACCACCGAACAGCTGAAAGGGATTTTCTCCGGCAAAATCACCAACTGGAAAGAAGTCGGCGGTGATGATGCGGACATCGTCGTCATCACGCGCGCCTTTGGCTCGGGCACCCGCGTCAACTATCAGGCCAAAGCGCTGGCTGGCGGCGACATCGTCAAAAAGGCCAAAAACTACAAGGAAGTCGGCTCCAGCGGCGATATGAAAACCGCCGTAGCCACAACGCCGAACGCCATCGGATATATCGACCTGGTGTACGTAAACAGCGACATCAAGGCGCTGAGCTATAACGGCGTGCAGCCGACAACGGACAATGTCATCAACGGCAGCTACAAAATTTGGGCATACGGATATTACATGACCAAAGGCCAGCCGACCGGCGCTACCAAAGCGTTTATCGAGTATGTTCAAAGCTCGAAATTCCAGCAGGGTTCCCTGAAAAAACTGAAATTCATTCCGATTTCCGCCATGCGTTAAGGCAAGTGGATTGAGCCAATCCAAGCCAAGCCATATTCATGATCGCGGCCAGCCTCAAATACCGATGGGGCTGGCCGCTTTATAGGAGGAGAGCCAGTTTGAGCACCCCCGTGCAGCAGTACGTGCCCAAGGAACGTCAGGTGCTGACCCCGCCCGCGAAGCGTCGCAGGTTCAGCCGCAGCGCCAGGGTCCGTTTCACCAACCGCATGTTTACATATTATTTCTGGTTCAGCATATTGGCGCTGTGCCTGGTGCTGGGCCTGGTGATCTTTTTTATCGGCAAAACCGCGCTTCTGACCTTCCGCGACATCTCTTTTGCGGATTTCTTCCTTTCCTTTAACTGGACTCCGGAGGAAGAGCACTACGGTGCAGCCGCGTTTATCATCAACACCCTGTCCCTGACGGCGCTTACGCTTGCGCTTGCCGTGCCGGTATCTGTCGGGCTGGCGGTGCTGATCGCCGAAATCGCACCCGGCTGGCTGAAAAACGCCATGCGGCCGATTCTGGACCTGCTGGTCGGGGTTCCTTCCATCGTCTACGGCTACCTCGGCCTGACGGTGCTGATTCCGTTTTTGCGCCGACTGAGCGGGGAGAATCTGGGCGACGGGCTGCTGGCGGCGGCGCTCGTGCTCGCCCTGATGGTGCTGCCGACGATATGCCGGATCAGCGACGATGCGATTTCCGCCGTGCCGAAAAAATACCGCGAAGCTGCGTATGCCACGGGCTCCACGCGCCTGCAGGTCATGATGCGGGTCGTCATTCCCGCCGCCGGCAGAGGCATCATTGCGGCGGTGATTATGGGGATGACCCGGGCGATCGGGGAAACGATGGCGGTGGTGATGGTCATCGGCAACACGGCGCAGCTCGCCAAGTCTCTGTTTACGCCGGCTTCGGTTCTAACCAGCAACATCGTGATGCAGATTTCCAACGTGGAGTTTGACTCCACCTGGAATTACGCGCTGCACATGATGGCCTTCCTGCTGCTCATCATCTCGTTTGTCCTGATTTTGGACCACGGAAGTCAAAGACGGTGTACTCGACAACGAGTTCCACAAGTACTGGATGGACAAATTCAACGTCGAGTGGGATTACAACTACGTACAGTGGGATTCCTGGCCGGAAAAACTCCGCCTGTGGATCAACTCTGGCGACCTGCCTGACGTGGCCAGCTGGAACTACGTGCACGGCGATTTCATGAACTATGTCGATCAAGGACTGCTCTACAAATTCCCGGATGACTGGAAAGAGCGCTGGCCGAACGTAGCGGCAGCCTACAAGCTGACCGGCCTCGGCGACAAGCTGGAAGAGCTGACAGGCGGTACTTACATTCTGCCGAAACCGGTGTACTACCAGAACAAACCGGCCGATCCGCTTGTGAACCAAATCGGCGTCATTGCGATCCGCAAAGACTGGGCCAAAGCTGTCGGGTTTGAACTGAAGGATGCTTACACCACAAGCGAACTGATTCATTATGCGGAACTGGTCAAAGAGAAAGACCCAGGGAAGCTGGGCTCCAAGCTCGTTCCGATCTCATACACAGCGGATGACGCTTTGACCAACATCATCATGGCCAACAGTGAGCACTCTCGCGTGGAATCGGCGTTCTACAAAGGAGAGGACGGCAAGTTCCATTGGGGACCAGCCGATCCGGAGACGCTGACCGGTCTGAAACTGATGCAGAAAGCGTACAAAGAAGGCCTGCTTAATCCGGAATTCTACACCTGGAAAAACAACGAAGGCAGCGACAACTTCAGAGTTAAAGGCGTTGCCGCGATGATGTCCCTGGGCGGTCTGGCTTCGTACAGACAAGACATGGACAAGAACATGCAGAAGAACCTGGGCGTAAGCAGCGACGACCTCGTCCATACGGCGATCGTTCTGGGTGACGACGGCAAATACCGCAACCTGGAGCAGCCGAACTTCTGGTCTGCGCTGATCTTCTCGCCGAACATCAGCAAAGAGAAGTTCGAACGCATCATGGATATTATCGATTACTCGACGACCAAAGAAGGACAAATGCTCCTGAACATGGGCTTTGAGGGCAAGGATTGGAAGTACGATGAGAACAAAGAGCCGGTCAGCCTGCTTCCGGAAGGAACGACCCTGGAAGACAAATATCCGGCACGTTTTGAAGGATTGTACATTTTGGGCGACGACTTCAGTATCGTGAACCCTGCGATCAAGAAGGAATACCGTGACCGTGCCGTTGAGCTGTTTAAAGAGAAAGCGAAACTGGGCAGCGAAGGCGGCAAGCTGGCAACTTACGACTGGGATGTGCAGCTGTACGATTCCAAAGCGAAGAGCCAGGCATCCTTCGATTACCAGAACGAGTATGCGAACCTAATTCTGCAAGGCGGCGATCTGGAAGCAAACTGGAAGAAGTGGGTACAAAGCAAGCAGTCCCTCGTTCAACCGGTTCTGGATGAACTGAACAGCAAATTTGCCAAGTAACAGATCGTTCTGAAATAAGGATAAGAACTGAGCATTATACGCAGTCCGAGTCTAAGGAACCCGGTGTGCAGCACATTTTGATGCAGCCGGGTTCTTCTCTTCCACAGTGGTGCCGGGCCGGATTTCTTCTATTATATATAGGCCGGCCTGGCCACAGGGAGGAGACATCGTTTCTTATAACGATTAAAGAATGCAAATGTACATCGATAGACGCTTTTCTTCATGAGGAATTTGCACAAAAGATAAGCGCCAAGGATGGGTTTCATCCTTGCTGCCCTTGTCGGCCAGGTTTTGTGCAAGCTCCTGAGAAAGGAGAAAGGGTCTGAAAGAGCCGGACCATTCGTGTCCGGAAGGCCTGGATCATCATACGACTTTGTTGTGGAGGGAATGGAATGGACAACCGGCAGTTAACCGAACTGTTACATCAGATGACGCTGGAGGAGAAGATCGCGCAGCTGCTCCAGCTGACCGCCAATTTTCATGAAGGCGGCGAAAGCCAAATTACCGGACCGCTTGAGGAAATGGGGATCACCGAATCGATGGTGACCGCCAGCGGTTCTGTTCTAGGGTTATCGGGAGCACAGTCGGTCATCGACGTGCAGAAATCATATTTAAGCAAAAGCCGGCTCGGCATTCCGCTGATGTTTATGGCCGATGTGGTGCATGGCTTCAAAACGATCTTTCCGATCCCGCTGGCGATCGGATGCTCCTGGGATACGGAGCTGGCTGAAAAGAGTGCCGAAATTGCCGCGAGAGAGTCGGCGGTATCCGGTATTCATGTAACGTTCGCCCCCATGGTCGATCTGGTGCGCGATCCGCGGTGGGGACGCGTCATGGAGACGACCGGCGAAGATCCGTACCTGAACAGCCTGTTTGCCCGGGCTTTTGTCCGCGGCTATCAAGGCGGGAGCCTGAAGGAAGAGCCGGAGCGGCTGGCTGCCTGCGTTAAGCACTTCGCCGCCTATGGCGCTCCTGAAGGGGGACGCGACTACAACACGGTCAACATGTCGGAACGCAATCTGCGGGAGCAGTATCTGCCGGCCTATAAAGCGGCACTGGACGAAGGCTGCGAGATGGTCATGACGTCGTTCAATACCGTGGACGGCATTCCAGCTACCGGCAATGAGAAGCTGATGCGCGGCATCCTCCGCGATGAGTGGGGTTTTGACGGCGTCCTGATTTCGGACTGGGCGTCGATCCGCGAAATGATCGCGCACGGCGCGGCGGAGGACGATGGCGAGGCCGCTTACCGGGCGATCCGGGCCGGCGTGGATATCGAGATGATGACCCCTTGTTACGTACAGCATCTGCCGGGCCTCATCGAGAGCGGACGCGTGGACGAAGCCTTGGTCGACGAAGCGGTGCTGCGGATATTGCGGCTGAAAGACAAGCTCGGGTTGTTCGACAATCCGCTGCGAGGAGCCGATCCGGAGCGTGAGCGCGAAGTGCTGTTCTGTCAGGAACATCGAAACGTTTCTTACGAGCTGGCAGCCAAGTCGAGCGTACTGCTGAAAAACGAAGGCGGCATGCTGCCGCTTGCGCCTGGAAAGAAGGTTGCCCTGATTGGGCCGTTCGCCCAGAGCGACGACATCCTCGGCTGGTGGTCCTGCGTCGGCGTGAAGGAAGACGCTGTGAAGCTGGGAACCGCGCTGCAGGAGCGGCTGGCTGAGGGGCAGCTGGTCATTGCCGAAGGCTCCGGCGTCGTAAGCGTGGAGCAATCGCAGATTGATGCTGCCATCGCCGCGGCTCAAGACGCGGACGTGATCGTGCTCGCCCTTGGCGAAGATTCGGCCATGAGCGGGGAAGGCGGATCCCGCACGAACATCCGCCTGCCGGAAGCCCAGCTGGAGCTGGTGCGGCAGCTGAAGAAGATGGGCAAGCCGATGGCTGCAGTAATCTTCAACGGCCGTCCGCTGGACCTGCACGGAATCATTGACGAAGCGGACGCCGTCCTGGAAGCCTGGTTCCCGGGCAGCGAAGGCGGAGCCGCGATCGCCGACATTCTGATCGGGCGCGTGAATCCTTCGGCCCGGCTGACGATGTCCTTCCCGCATTCGGTGGGACAAATTCCGGTCTATTATAACCATTACAATACCGGCCGTCCGATGAATCCGGACAAAACGGAAGAGCGGTATGTGTCCAAATATATCGACAGTCCGAATGATCCGCTGCTTCCGTTCGGATACGGCCTATCCTATACGACGTTTGAATACGGCGAGCTGAAATTGTCCGGAAACGAGATCACGGCCAATCAGCCGCTTCAGGTCAGCGTGAACGTAACGAACACCGGGGATCGCACAGGCATCGAAACGGTTCAGCTGTATATCCGCGACGTGGCCGGTGAAGTGGTCCGTCCGATGCGCGAGCTGAAAGGCTTCGTACGTCTCGAGCTTGCTCCCGGGGAAAGCGCGGATGCGGTCTTTACGATCACGGAGGAACAGCTTCGTTATCATCATTCCGACCTTACGCAAGCCAGCGATCCGGGAACGTTCCAGGTGTTTGTCGGTCCGAACAGCCGGGACACCCTTGCTGAGTCGTTCCGGCTGGTTTAGATGAACAGACGGCCATGCGCATACACAAAGAACAGCGCATGGCCTTGGAGAGAGCTGACCAACAAGACGATGCAGGATGAAAAATACTGTAAAAGCTGCCTCGAAGCCGTACCGGACAGGTTCCGGCCGGCTTCCGGGATAGGAGGATGAACAACTATGACAACCATTACGAATTCCAAGCTTCACGTCCAGGCCGGCGATCTGTCCTTTACGTTCTGGGAAAGCGGCGACCTGTTCCAAGCCGTCAGCGGCAAGACGATGATCAACCAGCTGATGAGCAGCCCACTCGACGGGGCTTTAAATAACCTGTATCTTCGCATCCATGACGATTCCGCTATCCGCTTCTACCCGCTGCTCGGAATCCGTTCGGACAGCCGGGTCAGGCACAGGGGAGACGCATCGTCTGGACGGGAGAA
>NZ_PCZT01000026.1:120648-121734 GCF_002968895.1 Paenibacillus sp. AR247
CAAAGGGCTGCCCGGGCTGAGCCTCGAGTTTTTGATGAAGCTGCCCGAGGACATGGACCCCGGCGGCGGTATCGGGCCGGTGCTGTTCAACTCGTTTTATATTTTGATTCTGTCGCTGCTCATTTCCGTTCCGATTGGGGTCGGAGCAGGGATCTATATGGCGGAGTACGCCCCGCCGAATAAATTTACAGAGGTGCTGCGGATTTGCGTCGAGAGCCTCTCCTCCGTTCCGTCGATCGTATTCGGAATGCTGGGCTTGGCCATTTTTGCCGAGTATTTTCAAATTGGCTTGACGATTCTCGGTGGAGCGGTTTCCCTGGCTTTCCTCAACCTGCCGATGCTGGCCCGGGTGACGGAGGAAGCGGTGCGCGCGGTGCAAAATGACGTAAAGAACGCATCCTATGCCCTCGGGATGACCAAATTCCAATGCATCCGGACCGTCGTTATCCCGATGGCCATGCAAGGAATTGTGACGGGCATCTGCCTCGTGGCGGGCCGGGCCTTCGGAGAATCGGCCGTCATCCTGCTGACCGCTGGGCTCAGCACCTCCGGGGAGATGTGGGACTTCAATCTGTTCTCACCGGGTGAGACGCTGGCTGTACACCTCTGGTACGTGCAATCGGAAGCGATCGTGGAGGATGCCCGCCAAATCGCCGATAAGTCCGCCGCGGTGCTGGTCATCGTCGTCCTCCTGATGAACCTGCTGTTCCGCATTCCGCTGTGGATCAGCAACCGGCGCTTGAAGAAATAGGGTCTTCTAGAGGTTGTTCAAAAAGTCCTCTTTTGATCACGAAGTAAATCGGGAAGCTGATTCGGCATCGAATCTTGAATTCAGCCGGGTCTTCCGGTGCTCACGTACCCACTACGTACGCTTTGCTCCTCAGCCCCTAGCTTCATCCAATCTTCTCGGTGCTGAAAACCGACCTTTTTGAACATGCATTTATATGTATCATACCGAAATAAGCTTTTATCTAGGAAAAAAGGGCTGTCTTCCGGCACAATGACTCTGCCGGCGAGACAGCCCTTTAAGGTTGACTGAATTTTTTAGCTTATTCAGCGAAGCAGAACGCTTGAGATGACTGCAAG
>NZ_PCZT01000026.1:121834-136255 GCF_002968895.1 Paenibacillus sp. AR247
GAACGCTTGAGATGACTGCAAGCCAATACCATTGGCTGAAGTGGCCAGCATGTTTGCCCTCAACGGCCCGTAATGATATCCAGCTGTGCGGAAGTATCATATACCATCTGGTAAGGGTCGGCGCTGTACGGAGTGAGCTCGGCCGTGACGGTATCCGTGTAGCCGATCTCGTTCAACGCCCGCCGCACTTCGTTCCAGTTAACGCTGCCCGACAGCAGCGGGACGAAGCCGTTCGGTCCGGCTGCCGGATTAAAGTCCTTCACGTGGACTTTGCGGATCCGCTCGCCCAGCGTCCGGATCCAATGCTCGGGATAGCCGAAGAGAAGGACGTTTCCGATATCAAAATAGGCTCCGGCCCAGGGCGAATCGAGCTCGTCGATATACCGGGCCATCTCCATCGGGGAGAGCAGAAATTTGTTCCAGACGTTTTCGATGCCGATATGAACGCCGTGCTGTTCGGCCAGCGGAATGAGTTCCCGCAGTTCTTCCTGGCTGCGGCTGTAACATTCCTCATAGGTGACGGAAGGGGTCACCGCCCCGGGAACGACCAGCACGGTGTCCATCCCGAGCAGGGATGCAAGCTCCAGCTGCCGGGTGACGATCTCCCGTCCGCCGGCGCGGACATCCGGATCCGCCGCGGACAGGGGGGATTTCCAAAGCATGCCGGTCGAAAGGCTGCGCAGCTGAATGTTGTGACGGGAAGCCAGAGCCAGTACGGCCTCCGCCTCCTGTGCAGTGGTGTCCATGGTCAGACCGGTTCCGCCGGACGGATACAGGTTCAGCTCGACGGCATCGTAACCTGCCTGCTCCGCATGAGAAAAATCATCTCGAGCGGGGTTCCCTCCGGAAATCCCCATTGATTTATCGACTTCAGCATCGCTTCATACACCCCTTTGTCAGGTTTAGGTTCAGAGCTCTGCAGGCGAAACGGCGGCCAATCGCTCCGCCGAGCGGTATGCAGCCAGGGCCACTTCGAGCGCCTTGAGCCCGTCGACGCCCGTCACGTTCGCCTCGGTCTTGCCTTCCGCGATTGAAGTTACAAAATCCCGGACCAGGCCGAAGTCCATATCGTCGCCCCAGAAATGGTGCCGGTAGCCGCGCTCCTCGCTGAATACGTTCAGCTTCTGTCCGAAGGCGTCGATCGTCAGGGTGCCGGCCGTCCCGACGATTTCCAGCGTCACGTCGCCCCAGGTCGGGAAGGAAGGATTCCTGGACCAGCTGCAGTCCAGCGTGGCAAAGACGCCATTGTCAAATTCGATCGACAGGATTCCGCAGTCATCGATGGGGGCGGCGGACATGAGCTGCCCGATTTCCGCGTATACCTCTTTTACTTCCGCGCCGGTGAACCAGCGCATGATATCGGCGACATGAACGGTGTGGTCAATGACCGCTCCGCCGCCGGACAGGGCGGGGTCAACGAACCATCCGCCCGGATTTTGCCCGCGGTTGGTCCCCTTCATGGCGAGGATCCGGCCGAGCTTTCCTTCGTCGATCATTTGCTTGGCCCGGATGACGGACCGGTTGTACCGGACCGGAAAGGCCGTCTGCAGCATGACGCCGGCGGCTTTGCAGGCCTCGATCATGTCCCGGGCGTCCGCGGCATTGGTCGATATGGGCTTTTCGCACAGCACATGAACCCCCGCCTTGGCGGCCGCAAGGACATGCTCCTTATGGTTCGCGTTCTCCGACGTAACGACGATCCCGCTGAGGCCTTGCGACAGAAGCTCGGCATAATCGCCGTAATAGCTGGTGCCAAGGATGCCGGCGAACTTTTGACCCCGCTGCTCATCAGGATCGTAAATGCCGGCGAGCTCCACTCCTTCCAATTGAATCAACGCTTTCGCATAACTGTAAGCGTGCATATGGGCAAAACTGGCGATACCGATTTTCATGAACCGATCACTCCTTTGCTGCTCGGGTCGGCTGTACCGGTTCCCAGATGAACCGGCCGCCCGGTCTCCATCGATTTCAGCGCCGAGAGCGCAATCCGGAGCGCCTCATAGGCGTCTTCCGCGGTTACGATCGGCTCTTCATCCTGCTCGATGCAATTCAGGAAATGGCGGATCTCCTGAAAGTATGGGTTTTCCTCGACCGGGCTTTCCGGGACGGGTACGCCGCCGCCTCCGCCTGCATGACCGCCGCGCTGAAAAGACAGCAGCGGCTGATCCCGGGCGCTGTCATAGCCGATGATCCCCTGCGTGCCGGCCATCTCGAGGTTCATGGAGAAGCCTTCATGCGACCAGGTTCCCTCGACGTGGGCGATGGCGCCGCTTTGAAAGCGGAGGGTCACGAGCGAATAGTCCAGCTGGGCGTGAACTCTTCCATGAAGTCCCTTGGCATACACACGTTCCACTTCGCCGAAGCACCAGCGAAGAAAATCGAAATCGTGGATCATGGCGTCCAGCGTAATGCCGCCGCTGGCCCCGAAATCGCTGTACCAATGCTGCCAGCCGATCGGATACCCTCCACCGCGACCCGCGCGGATGACGGCCGGCTTGCCGATGACGCCATCATCCAGCAGCTGCTTGGCATGCGCGTATTCGTGGAAGAAGCGGAGAACATGCCCGACGAACAGCCGGACACCACGCGAACGGCAGTGGTCGATCATTTCCCTGGCGTCGGCCAGACTGCGCGCCAGCGGTTTCTCGCAGATGACGTGTTTGCCGTCGTCGGCCGCTTGAAGAACAAACTTCTTGTGGAGCGGCGTCGGCAGGCAAACATCGACGACATCGACGCGGTCAAGCGCTTCCATCGCCTCTGCGTAGGAAGTGAACGAAGAGGTGCCGCATGCCTCGGCCACCCGCGCTCCCTTGCCGGCGTCGGTGTCGACGATACCGGCCAAGTGCGCATTCGGCATATCGGCATAGGCTGCGGCATGGGTGCTCCCCATCGCCCCTGCGCCTATAACGAGTACGTGAATCATAACGGTTTTCAGCTCCTTTTATGATGGACCGGTTACACTTGTAAAAGGTCTATTCGTTTCCTTATCCTTTGATGCCATTCATAGCGATTCCTTCTATAAAATAGCGCTGAAGGAAAATGAACAGGATGATGATCGGCAGCGTAGCCATCACGGCACCCGCCATCAGCAGCGGATAATCGGTCGAATGCTGCCCCTGGAAGGAAGAGATGCCGATCGATAGCACGCGCATATCCTCCGAGCTGGTCATGATGAGCGGCCACAGCAGGTCGTTCCATGCCGCAAGAATCGTAAAGATAGCCAAAGAGACGAGAGCGGACTTCGACAGCGGCAGGTAGATGTTCCAATAAATCCGGAAATAGCTGCAGCCGTCGATTTTGGCCGCCTCCTCCAGATCCTTCGGCAGCGTCATGAAGAATTGCCTTAGCAAAAAGGTGCCGAATGCGCTGAAGATGCCGGGGATAATCAGGACATAGAAGGTATCCAGCCAGTTCAGCTGCCGCATGATGACAAAGCTCGGGATCATGACGACCTGGGACGGCACCATGAGCACGGCCAGCAGGGCGAGAAAAATGACGTTTTTCCCCGGGAATTTCAGGCAGGCGAAGGAGTATGCGGCCAAGGAACACAGCAGCAGCTGTCCGGCCGTGCGGCCTAGCGTCACTAGAATCGTATTGAGGTAGTAAGTGCCGAAGTCGATAGTGGTCAGCACCTTGGCGTAATTTTCAAAATGCCATTCCGACGGCAGCAGTGTAGGGGGCACCTTCATGGAATCCGCAAAGGACTTAAACGATGTGGACAGCATCCAGACAAAAGGGGTCACCATCAGGACGGCTCCCGCGATCAGCAGAATATGAACGGCCAGCCGTCTTCCGCGGTCGGAAGTTCGGGTTATCATGACAGCCTCTCCTCCTCATGAAGGTTATTGATAATGGACCCAGCGTTTTTGGAAATACATCTGAAACGCGGTGATGATCAGGATGACGATAAACAGGATGAACGCCTCCGCCGAAGCGTAGCCCATGTTGAAGTACTTGAAGCCATCCTCCCAAATGCTGTACACGACGGTGCGCGTGGAATCGAGCAGGGAGGTCTGCTGCCCCATCATGATGAAGACGAGGTCGAATACCTGGAAAGAGTTGATGAAGGACATGACGAGCACGAAAAACAAGCTCGGCGTCAGCAGCGGCAGCGTTATCCGGAAAAAGCGGTAGACCGTGCCGGCGCCGTCGAGCGACGCCGCTTCGTAATAGCTCGACGGAATTCCCTGCAGTCCTGACAGCAGGATGACGGCGTTGTAACCGACGCTGGTCCAGACGCTGACAATGACGATCGACATGAGCGCAAACTTTTCGTCGAACAGCCAGTTCGGCGTGGGCAGATGCATCGCTCCGAGCACGTAATTGATGAGGCCGAACTCGGAGTTATACAGCCATTTCCACACCATGCCGACCGCGATCGGCATGGTGATGACCGGGATGAAATAGAACGTGCGGTACACGACCATCCCTTTGATATGCTGATTGAGCAGCACGGCGAGCAGCGTGGCAAAGACGATGGACAGCGGGACGGTCGCAACGGTGTAGAGCAGTGTATTCAGCAGGGAACGCGTAAACTTCTCGTCCTGCATCAGCTGGATAAAATTGTCGATCCCGTTGAACGCCGGAGCGGACATGCCGTCCCAGTTCGTAAAGGACAGAATCAGGGAAGCGGCGGAAGGCACCATATAAAAGAGGGCCAGACCCAGTGCGACGGGGAGGATAAATACGTACCCCCCAGACCGCCTCCTGGATGGCCAGCTTGGAAGTTTTCCGCTTCCGGGCTGCAGGCAGGTTCGGGTCTTTCGACTTGACGGCCAGCGGCGTATTCACCGGCAGCACCATCCTTTCTCTCGAAGTTAAGTGGATACAAGCATAGACTCTTCTACTAATCCTTCTTCTCTTCCGCGAGAATCTCGTTCATTTTATCGGCTATCGTTTTCAGCGCTTCCTCAAACGACTTTTTCCCGAGGTAGGCGTCCTGAAGCTCCTTGGTCTCCACGTCCTGCCACTCGGCCGTCCGCTCGGACACCGGATACGGCACGGCAAAGTCCAGACTATCCACGAATACCTTCAGGTCAAGGGAAGGGATCGACTTCAGCCAGCCTTCCTCCGTTCCTTTATAAGCGGGAATGCTGAAGCCCGATTCGGCCAGGTACTGCTCGCCTTCTTTGCCGGAAAGCACCTGGATCAGGTCCCATGCTTCCTGCTGATGCTTCGTTTTTTCGTTCATCGCCCAGCTCAGGCCGTGAACGATCGTCGCTTTTTGTTTGCCTGCCGGCAGCGGGGCAACCCCCAGCTTGTCTCCCAGCAATTTGTACAGCTCGGGCGCGCTGACGGAAATGGCGGGGAACATGGCGGCTTTGCCGGAGCCGAACAGCTGGAGCGGCTTGGTCTCAAGCTGCTGCTGGGCGTTCGGGGAATAGCCTTGGTCCATCAGCTTTTTCTCCCACTGAAAAGCGGACAGCGCCTCGGGCGAATCGAAGCCGGATTTCGTTTTATCTTCGGAGATGATGTAACCGCCGGCCTGGTGGATCAAATCGTAATATCCGGACTGGCTGTCAATCAAAGCGGTGTAGCCGTACACGCCGTTCTGCTTGTCCGTCAGCTTGGCGGCATTCTGCTCGATCGTATCCCAGGTCCAGCTGCCGTCCGGGTAAGACACGCCGGCTTTGTCGAAAAGTTCTTTATTGTAGTAGAGTCCAACCGCATCGAGGAAATAAGGAAGTCCGTAAAGATGATCGTTGTAGGTGTACAGATTGACGAGGGCGTCGGTGTAAACGGAGGTATCGAGCTTGCTTTCATCAATAAGCGGCTGCAGATCCTTGATCCAGCCTTTGGAGGCATATGCGTAGAAGTTGGGGCCGTTCATCCAGAACACGTCGGGCCCGCTGTTGCCGGCGAGACTTGTTTTCAATTTGGTCCAATAGTCAGCCCAAGGGGTGTAAGTTACTTTGACTTCCACGTCGGGGTGGTTTTTCTTGTACAGCTCAATCGATTTGTTGACGGTGTCCTTCACGTTCTCATCCCATAGAGCCACGTTGATTACTTTTTTGCCGCCGGCTTCTCCGGAAGAGCCGCCGCAGCCCGTCATTACAGCAGTGAACAGAAACAGGAACACGAGGATGATCGACATTTTTCTAGCCATTCCAATAACCTCCTCTAAATATGGTTCTTGCACTCATTCTTGATCTGCCGCAGTTCCAATGATGTACGAATTTTCCCTCCTTATCTTGCGAAAATCCATCGCCATACTTATTCCAATAATCAAAATAAGTAGATGCCAACTGACCATTCGATGTAAGGTATCAGGAAAAGAATGGCATCTATTTGCGTAAGATTATATATTTGGTGATTGTTATTTTCAATAGTTTGATAAATATTTGCATAAAAACTTTTGGAAGGCAGGAAAACGGCGTTTTCAAGTGGAAAGTATCGGTTTCCGCATATTTTGGTCATTGGAATATGTTACATGGAATGGAGCATTGGGAACTATATTTTACTGTAAATATGGAATAAGATGGAATATATTGATGCATTTTACCGAAGAAAGGGGAAGATGGTTGAAAACGATGAGAAAAGGCGATTGGAAACTGATTCAGGAGCTGAACCGGTCGATCATTTTAATAAAATCCGCCTGGACGGCCCGATCTCGCGGATCGAGCTGGCCAAAGGAACCGGATTAGCCCCTCCACCGTAGCTGCGGCGGTTCAGGAGCTGATCCGGGAAGGCTATGTGACTGAAATCGGCAGAGGAGAGTCCAGCGGCGGGCGCAAGCCCATTTTGCTGCGATTTGCGCCGGATAACCATTTTTTGTTTGCCGCATCGATCTCAAACACGGTCATCGAGGTTGCCCAATTAAACCTGGAGGCGAACATCCTGCGCAAAGAATCCGCTCCTGTCGGAACGCGGCAGGGAGAAGGCGTCATCGAGCTGATGCTCGGCATGATCGACCGCTTCGTCACCGAAACCGGCAGCCTGGACGCTTGCATCGGCATAGCCGTCACGACACCGGGCGTGGTTAATGTCGAGCAGGGGGTTGTCTACTATAATTCCAAGCTCCGCCTGAATGACGTTCCGGTCAAGCAACTCGTGGAAAGCCGCTATGGGATTAAAACCTGGGTCGAGAACGATACCAACTCGCTCGTGCTTGCGGAACGGCGGTTCGGGAGCTACAGCTCTTTTGCCAATCTGATCTATATTATGGTCGGCAATGGGATTGGGGCGGGCATCCTTGTCAACGACATGATCCTCCGGGGAAAGCTGGGTGGAGCGGGCGAATTCGGCCATACGAGCGTCAACCGGAGCGGAATCCGCTGCGAATGCGGAAACGTCGGCTGCCTGGAGAACTCGGTAAGCTGGCCTGCGGTGCACTCCCGAATGATGGCGGCGATGGCCTCGGGCCGGCAGACGCTTATCCACGATTTGACAGGCGGCGACTTCAGCCGGATCGAGCCTGAGGTGTATAAAGAAGCACTGTCCAGAGAGGATCGGCTGGCCATGGACATCACCGAGGAGATCGCCGAGCATCTGGGTGCAGGCATCGTCAACCTGGTGAACCTGTTTAATCCGGGAGCGATCGTGTTAGGCGGGAACGTGGCTCAGGACAATCCTATTCTGCTTCATAAGGTTGAGGAGCATATTTCAAGGTATGCCATGCGTATTTTGAAGGACGATCTGGTTGTGGGGCAGTCTTCGCTTGGGGATGACGGCAAATTAATCGGTGCGGCCGCTGTCGTGCTGCAGGATCTGTTTCAGTTTTCGTTAACATAGCCGTCATCCTTCGGTGAGGAGACTGTAGGAAATGAACAAGAAACTGGAAAGGGCTTCATACATAAATATGGTTGATGGAAACCGGTTCTAGCAGTACAATAAGGCAGCGGTTCTCGAAGGAATCCCTTAACATCTTTTGCAACCGGCAGAGAAAGGTTTGATATGGTGACGAAGGTAAATGCAATGATGCAGAGGCTGCGTCCTCTCGCCCCATTAGTACTGATGCTCGTTTTTCCTGTTCTGGGGTCGATTTACCAGCTGGTGAACCACCCGAATGACCGCGTGTATTCCCTTGTCACGCAAGCGGATCTGGCTATTCCATTTATAAAATATTTTGCGCTCCCTTACGGCGTATGGATCTTCTATATCTATGCCTGCCTGGTCTACCTTTTCTTTAAGGACCGGAATTTGTATTACCGTGGTATTATACTGTACACGTTATGCGCAATGACATGCTACGGCATTTATCTTGTGTTTCAAACGACGGTGCCAAGGCCGGTCGTGACCGGCAGCGATCCGTTCAGTGAGCTTGTACGATTTATTTATAAACGGGATCAGCCCTACAACTGTTTTCCGAGCATTCACTGCTTCTCGAGTTACATGGTTATGCGACTCTTTCTGACAAGTAAGGCCCGGAGCCGCGTGATCATGATTCTCGTCAGCACGATGTCGATTCTCATCATTGCCTCGACACAGTTCGTGAAACAGCATGTCCTCTGGGACGCCGTTTCGGCGATCGCGATGGTGGAAATCTACCACTTCGTGATCTATGTCCTGCCCGGGGCACTCCGCGGCCGGGAGAAAGTACGGCACCAGAAGGAACTTCAAGCTTAAGGCAGCATGCTCTAACAGAGCCGGCTGCACCAGATCGGCAGTCTTCCGAGTGAAGGCTGCCGTTGCTGCGTTTCAGGGCCGAGGATGGTGCAAAAACGAAAAAAATGTGCGGGAAACCGAAGTTCATGCTACAATGAACCAAACATCCTATGTTTGGAGGTATTCGAATGAACTTGCAGCGTCCAACGCGTTCAACGCTTGTCGAGCAGGTCGCATCCCAGCTGGAGAAGCTGATTGAAGAAGGGCAATGGCCTGTTGGGAAACGCATTCCTCCGGAACCGGAGCTGGTGGAGAAGCTGGGCGTCAGCCGAAACACGATCCGTGAAGCGATCCGTGCCCTGATTCATGCGGGACTGCTCCGGACACGGCAGGGGGACGGGACGTACGTTGTCGCGTCGAGCAGCCTCGGTCCCGTCCTTCAGCGGCGGATGGAGCGCTCCAAGCTGAGCGAGACGCTGGAGGTTCGCGCTGCGCTGGAGCAGGAAGCCGCCCGGCTCGCTGCCCAGCGAAGCACGGCGGATGATATCAAGCAGATCCGGCTTACGCTTGCGGCCTGCAGCGCCGCAGAACAGTCCGGAGATATGGAAGCTTATATCATTGCCGATTTGGCCTTTCACAAGCAGGTGATCGCCGCTGCGCATAACCGGCTGCTCAGCGAATTGTATGACAGCATTAGTGAATCCGTGACGAGTTCCCTCTCGCTGGGCAGCTTGCGCTGGGATCTGGTGCTTGTGCACTGCCGGCTCAATGAGCGTCTGCTTGAAGCCATCATCCGCCGGGACGCGGCGGTGGCGGGCGAAATTGTCCGGTCGTATATCCAGGCATCCCAAGATGCCTTGCTTGATTAGTCTGAAGGAGGAAATACAGAACATCATGAATAAAACATACGAAATGTCTACGCAGCCGGCGGAGAATCCCCAGGTTTCCACAGGGATGAAGGCGCTGCTGCTGGTTCTTGGAATTATCCTGATCGCGACGACGCTGCGGGCGCCTATCACTTCGGTGGGTCCGCTCGTTGAAACGATCCGGATCGATACGGGAATGTCGCATACCCTTGCGGGGCTGCTGACGACGTTCCCGCTGCTGGCCTTTGCCATCGTCTCCCCGATTGCTCCGAAGTTGGCCCGGAGATGGGGCATGGAGAAGACGCTGTTTAGCGGAGTGGCCGCTGTAACGCTGGGCATTGTCCTGCGGTTCGTTCCTTCGGTCGCCGCTTTATTTGCCGGCACGATTCTGCTCGGCCTCGGCATCGCGGTCAGCAATGTGCTGCTGCCAAGCCTGATTAAGCGGGATTTTCCGCTGCGGGTGGGTGTCATGACGGGAATCTATTCCGTTTCGATGAACATCTTTGCGGCTATCGCCTCCGGCGTCAGCCTTCCGGTGTCGAATCATCTCGCTTCCGGGTGGCGGGGATCCCTGCTCATCTGGGGAATCCTGTCGTTGATCGCTCTCATCGTCTGGCTGCCGCAGCTCCGGTACCGGCATCGGACCGGCGAGGTGCGGATTTCATCGAAAAGCAGCATCTGGCGCTCGAAACTGGCGTGGCAGGTCACGATTGTTATGGGTTTGCAATCCTTCGTATTTTACTCGGTCGTGTCCTGGCTACCTGAAATTTTGACCGATCGGGGCATGAGCGGTTCGACGGCAGGCTGGATGCTGTCGCTGATGCAATTTTTCAGCGTGCCGGTCACGTTCTTCGTGCCGATTCTGGCGGGACGCTTTAAGAATCAGCGCGGACTGGTCGTCGGGACGTTCCTCTGCTTTGTTCTGGGCTTTGTGCTACTGCTTAGCGGATGGAACGCGATCGTTCCGGTCGCGGTCGTATTGGTCGGAATCGGCACCGGTGCGGCCTTCGGCCTCGTAACGATGTTCTTCATGCTCCGCACCCGCCGGACCGAACAGGCTGCGGAATTGTCCGGTATGGCCCAGTCGGTCGGGTACCTGCTGGCCGCTGTAGGCCCTCTGCTGATTGGACTTGTCCATGACCTGAGCGGCAGCTGGACGACCGCGACCTCGGTCCTGCTGATCGTGGCCATCGTCTATATGCTGGCCGGATGGGGCGCCGGAAACAACATTTACATTGAAGAATAAAGCACAACCTCCGCCGGAAGGGCGGAGGTTGTTTGCATTTTTCTTGAGACGACCGTTACAAATAGATGCCGCTGCTGAAGCCCTGAATGTACATGGCATGCTTTCTGCGGGAGCTGCGGCGCATCTTAAGGATGCGGGACTTGCTGCCGCTGCCGGTTGCAGATTGTAAAACCAGTTGAACCGTTGATCCAGCAGCAGGCAGTTTCCCCCGAATACGTGGTTCAGGCAGTCCTGGTCCGGCATCGAGGTGCCGGGAAAGGCGCGGAAAAAGTTCAGTATTTCTTCAAACCACGTCACGTGCTGCCGAATGGCATTGAGGTCAAATACAAGGACCCCGGAGTTAAAATAGGTTTCGGGGTTTAAACCCTGGACGGCCACGACTTCTGCTATGCCGTGGATGCCTTGGTCGTGGATAGCCCCAAGGTAGCCGCCGTTCAGGTCGATCTCCCACAGCTCGGTGATGTCCATATTGACCATCACGTCGCAGTCGAGATAGATTACCCGTTCAGCAGGTACCACGGCTGGCAGCAGCAGCCGATAAAGACTGCCCCACGTCCATCGGTCGATGGAGCCGGTTCCCGAGAGAACGTTCATCATCTCCACCGGCAGGGTCACAGGATAGAAGTGGATCGGATGCTTGAAATCCGCCGCCAGCTGGGCGAGCTTGTTCCTGTTTTCTTCCAGGAGCGAATCGTCATGGAGGATGTGAACCTGAAGCTCGGAGGAAGTATTACGGAACACCGAAGCCAACGCGGCGGCAGCGTGCTCGGAATAGGTTCCGTCCTTATCCGTAAAAGCTAAAGCCAATTCAATCATTTGCGGGGACACCTCTCTTTAGAATTGGTTTTCCGTTACATACCTGCATCACGAGAAGGCAGGCGGGTGAAGCTGGGGCTTACGGCGCAGGGTCACCGGAACCGGAATCCGGTAATTGCGGGTCCTCTTGTAACAGCTCGCTCATTTCGTCCTGCAGGTGTTGCTTCAGTTGCGCTCTTTGCTTCGTCAGTGCCAAAATGGCCTTCACATAACCCAGCGGATCACCGACGTCATGCCAGCGGCCTTTAATCTCGCAGGTATAAATCGCTTCTTTGACAAGTAATTGATTCAATGCGTCCGTCAGCTGGATTTCGCCGCCAACTCCCGGGGATTGGTTTTCCAGGATATCGAAAATGGATGCAGTCAAAATGTAACGGCCCACCATGGCCAGCCTCGAAGGAGAGGCATCGACCGCGGGTTTTTCCACCAACCGGTTCACATACGCAAACGAATCGACCAGCGGTTTGGCGTCGACGATGCCGTAACTCGATACCTTGTCAGCCGCCACGCTCTGCACACCTACGATGGACGTCTGCAGCCGATCATACCCATCCATAAGCTGTTTTAGCGACGGCGGATCAGCGTCAAAAAACGTGTCTCCAAGCAGGACGGCAAAGGGCTCGGTTCCGATAAACTTGCGCCCTACCCCGATGGCGTGCCCCAGACCTTTACGCTCTGATTGGCGGATATAGTGGATGTCGACAATGCCGGTAAATTCCCGGATTTTGCGGAGTTCCTCGAACTTGCCTTTTTGTTCCAAATAATATTCGAGCTCCAGCGCCGAGTCGAAGTGATCCTCGATCACCTCTTTGCCTTTGCCGGTCACGATCAAAATTTCCTCAATCCCGGAAGCCGCGGCTTCTTCGATAATAAACTGGATGGTGGGCTTATCGATAATCGGCAGCATCTCTTTGGGCATTGCTTTGGTGGCGGGAAGAAACCGCGTTCCGTAACCGGCTGCCGGAATGATCGCTTTACGAATCTTCAAGCGGTCCTCCTCCTTTGCTGATTGCAATTTCGCATACTGTCATCTTATGCCGAAGAGAGCTGCGGATCGTGGACATTTATCCAGTGCGGCAAAATTAATGGACGGCCGGTTTTTTGCAGGCAGAAGTAAGACTCCAAAAAAATTTATCCGTTCCGGGACACGGTTTTTTCGCTGCTCTGCCAGGTTGGGAAAAGCCCATTCTTTTTTTTCTGTGGTATATTTTAATGGATGGGTCGGAAGCGGGTAATGATGAAATATCAATTCAATTGAAACCAAAGGAGGGAATGGAACTCTTGAAAAGCTTCGAACTGCTCACCAATTATTTGAAGAAAAACGCGCTTCTCTACCTGACCGCCGTCATCCTGATCATCCTGTCCAACGTGGATCAGGCGCTGCTGCCGCAGATTCTCGGTAAGGTGACGGATGGACTGAAGGAACGTTCGATCGGTCGCGAGGACATCATCCGCTACAGCCTGATCCTGCTGGGGATTGCCGTGTCCTATGGCGTGCTGTTCGGTTTAGGGCAGTTTACCATTATGCGTCTCGGCCGGCGGTTCGAGTTTTTGACAAGGGGCCAGATCTTTGCCCAGTTTTCCCGCCTCAGTGAGGACTTTTTTTCCAAACAGGGGACCGGCAAGCTGCTCAGCTATGTCATGAACGACGTGACTTCGGTTAGGGAAGCGATTTCATTCGGAGTCACGCAGACGACCAACGCCGTGTTCATGGTCATCTCCTGTGTTGTCATGATGCTGGTTACAGGTATACCGGTAACTCTGATTCTGGTCAGCGTGTGCCCGCTGGTCGCCATTCCGTTTCTGGTCATTTATTTTGGTCCCCGCATCCGGAACCGGTCGATGGATGTGCAGGAAGGGTTGGCGACGATGACGGAATCCGCCGATGAGCAAATCGGGGGCATCCGCGTCACGAAGACGTTCGCCATCGAGGAGACGGCGCAGCGCCGGTTTGACGAGACGGTCGACGGGGTGCGCAGCGCGCAGCTGCATCTAGTGAGGATGTCATCCTTGTTCCAGGCGCTGCTTCCGTTCTTGGGGGCGTTATCCCTTGTCGTCTCGCTGCTGGTCGGCGGATATATGACGATTCAGGGCCGGATGACACTTGGAAGCTTCGTTGCGCTGACCTTCTACCTCCGGATGCTGACGGGACCGCTGCAGCAGATCGGCAACGTGATTAACATGATGCAGCGCTCGGGAGCCTCCCTGGAACGCGTCAACCGGCTGCTGGCCAGGGTGCCGAGCGTGAGGGACAAGGACGACGCTTCGGACCTTGCCCGCATCGGGGATATCGCCGTGGACCACTTGACGTTCTCTTATCCGGGGACGTCGGAACAAGCGCTTAAGGACGTCAGCTTCACCATTCCGGAAGGCCGCACCGTCGGGCTCATCGGCCGCACCGGCAGCGGCAAATCGACGCTGGCAAAGCTGTTTCTGCGCATTTATGAGCCCCCGGCCGGCAGCATTAAGGTGAACGGCCAGGATATTACCCGTGTGACCCTGGAATCACTGCGCCGCAAGATCGGCTATGTGCCGCAGGACGGCTTCTTGTTCAGCACGGATATCGCCGACAATATCGCCTTCAGCGACCGCTCCGCCAGCATCGAGCAAATCCGCGAGGCAGCGGCCCAGGCTTTGCTGCTGGAAAGCGTCAACTCCTTTGAAGCGGGATTTGAGACCCGGCTCGGCGAGCGGGGACTTACGCTGTCCGGCGGTCAGAGGCAGCGCGCGAGTCTGGCGAGAGGGCTGATGAAAAAGCCCGAGCTCCTGATTCTCGACGACAGCATGAGCGCCGTAGACGCGATGACGGAATCGGGCATCCTCGGCAATTTGATCCGGGAGCGCAGCGGCAAATCGACGCTCATTATCGCGCACCGGATCAGCAGCGTCCAGCATGCCGATGAAATCATCGTGCTGGATCAAGGCCGCATTGTCCAGCGGGGCAGCCAT
>NZ_PCZT01000026.1:136355-139498 GCF_002968895.1 Paenibacillus sp. AR247
GGGACTGCAGCATGCCTAATTCTTCAGCCGCTGCCCTCAAGGCAACGCAAGCAAAGGATGCAGCGGAAAAGAAAAGATCATTTGAAGCCTTCAGGGCGATACTGGCTTACGGCAAACCGCACAAGTGGGCTTTTGCCGGCGTGTTTGTCTGCGCGATCCTCGGCATTTCCGCCGATCTGCTGCAGCCGTATCTGGTCAAGATCGTGATCGACGATCATTTGGCTGTCGGCGGCAGGGACTTGGGTTATATCGCCACGATCGCCGGCATTTATCTCGGCATTTCGATCGTCAGCTTCTTATTCACGTATTTGCAGAATAACCTACTGCAGTACGCGGGTCAAAGCATCGTGGCACAGATCCGGAAGGACCTGTTCCAGCATATTTCCAAGCTGTCGATGTCCTATTTCGACCGCGTGCACCGCGGCAGTCTGGTGACCAATGTGTCCAGTGACACGGAGACGATCAGCCAGTTTTTCACACAGGTGCTGCTCAGCTTGATCCGCGACGGCATGACGCTCGTACTGATCATTGTCTTTATGTTTCAGCTCGATACGACGCTGGCCTGGTATTCGATGATCGTGCTGCCCGTCATCGGCCTCGTGGCCTTCCTGTTCCGCCGCTATCTACGCCAGGCGTACCAGGTAACCCGGAGCCGCTTGTCGCGGTTAATCGGATTCATTGCGGAGAATTTGTCCGGGATGGGGCTGATTCAGGCGTTCCGCCAGGAAGAGGAGCAGACCCGGCGTTTTAACGAAAATAACCAGAGCTACTGGGAAGCGAACATGAGGGAGGTCCGCGCCAACGTGCTGTTTAACCGGACCTTCGACATTCTGGGCAACGTCGCCCTCGTCACGGTCGTCTGGCTGGGCGGACTGGCGGTATTCCATGAGCATATGGCCGTCGGCGTTCTGTACGCGTTTACGAGCTACATCCGGCAGTTTTTCCAGCCGATCAACCAGATCACGATGCAGTGGAACACGTTCCAGTCGACGACCGTATCGATGGACCGGATCTGGAAAATATTCAGCACCGAGCCCGAAGTAAAGGACCCGGAGCCTGACCAAACGTGCCGGCTGCGCTTGTCCGAAGCCCGCGGCCGGGTCGACTTCAATCACATTTCTTTCGGCTATTCGGAATCCAAGCCGGTTATTCCCCATCTCGACCTCCATTTGAAGCCCGGGGAAATGGTCGGCATCGTCGGAACGACGGGGGCGGGAAAGAGCACGATGATCAGCCTCTTGAACCGGTTCTACGACGTTAATTCCGGCAGCATCAAAATCGACGGGGCGGATATCCGTGATATTCCGCAGCAGCAGCTCCACCGTCTCGTCGGACTGATCCAGCAGGAGCCCTATCTGTTCGCGGGAACCGTCCTCGATAACGTCCGGCTGTTTCAGGAGGACATCTCCCGTGAAAAGGTGATGGATGCCTGCCGGTTCGTCGGCGCGCACGACATGATCATGCGAATGTCCGGCGGATACGACACACTGCTCTCGGAGCGGGGCAGCGGCCTGTCAGCCGGGGAGCGGCAGCTGATCTCCTTCGCGCGGATCATGGTCTTTGAGCCGCGGATCCTCATCTTGGATGAGGCGACCGCCAACCTGGATTCGCATACGGAGCAGCTGGTGCAAAGCGCGCTGGCGAACGTGTCTACCGGGCGGACGACGCTGGTGATCGCCCACCGGCTGTCCACGGTTATGCACGCCGACCGCATTCTGGTGATGAAAGACGGCCGGGCGATTGAGGAAGGCACCCATGACGAACTGCTGGCCATGCACGGATACTATGAGCAGCTGTACAATCATGCAAGACAGGCGGCTGATGAAGAGTAACATCATGCAAGACAAGCGGCTGATGAAGAGTAACCTGGAATGCAGGGGCCGACTGGAGGCCGGCTGAGCCGGATGTATAGAAACGGGGAGAGAGCGATGCTCTTTCCCCGTTTTATTTTGTAAACAGGAAAACGAGGCTTCCAGCGTAAACAGGATCGGATCATAGCTGTAGTAACGGCGCTCCTCTGGGCGTAGGCTCTGACGCGTGAAATACTCCCTCAACCGACGAGTTTTAAATGCGAAACGGATTCTACTGCGACTTTTTAACCATTTACTTAAGACCTAGTGATCTTCTAAGATAGTGAATAAACCTAACATGAATCTCTGTGATAAAGCCAATTAGTTTAGTAGCAAGCGTTTTCAATGTTATATAATATTACATGATAGTTTCATAAACCGACGTAGGAGGGCTCATATGCAGCATTGGTTCGGAACATCCTTGAAGCATAAGCTGTCTCTGCTCACTATTCTGGCCGCGCTGGTTCCGCTGCTGTTCCTCGGCATTTTCTCCTACAAAATGGCCGAGAGCCTGACCGAGGAAAAAGCCAAAACCTCCGGAATGAACAATCTCAGGCAGCTGGATGTCTATCTGGAGACGATGGTCAAGGACGTTGAGAACATTTCGCTTTTTCTGATCGGCAACGAAGGCGTGCAGTCCTATTTAAAAAGCTCTGAAAGCAATTATGTGCAGCAGACCGCCGTCATCAACTTTCTGACAAGCCTCGCCTTTTCCAAAGACTATATCGCGAACATCATCGTCGAGCCGCTTGGGGCCAAGGACTCGATCTCCTACAAGTCGCTGGTGCGGTCGGAGTTCCAGGATGTCACGGAGAGGGATCCTGATTATTATGCCGAGCATCCCAAATGGTGGTCTTCGGTCCACCGGCAGTGGACCTTTGAAGGGGTGAGAAAGATGATCACGCTGGCAAGACCGATCCGCAGCACCGATAAATACAAGCCGATCGGTAATCTGCAGATCAATCTGGATCAGGGGGTCATCGCCAGCCAGGTCCGGCAGGTGGCATTGGAAAAAACGGGCTTCGTGCTGCTGCTGGACGAGAACAACCGGATTCTCGCAGGCCCCCCGGATATGGAAACGAATCTTACGCTGGACGCTTATTATCCTTCGATCGGCCCTTTTGAGGGACAGAGCGGGGATTTGGTCTACGGGCAGGGGAGCGGTAAGAAGACGATTTTGTATAAAAAGATGTCCAGCGTGGGCTGGAAGCTTGTCGGGATCATACCGGCTGCGGAATACAGCTCGCAAAACCAGTATTTTCAAGGCTTACGGCTGTCGCTGTCACCGCTGCG
>NZ_PCZT01000026.1:139598-141387 GCF_002968895.1 Paenibacillus sp. AR247
CTAAGGCTTACGGCTGTCGCTGTCACCGCTGCGATCCTGTTTGTCATCATTCTGGTCCTTTTCTGATTCAAAAAATTACTAACCCGCTCTCCGCGCTCACCAAATTCCTCAGAAACGCCAGGCCGGAAGAACCTCTGCCTGCACTGCCGGTCAAAACGATAGACGAGGTAGGTCAGCTGATCATCAGCTATAACCGGCTTACTTCGCGGATCGTGAAGCTCACCGATGAGGTCAAGCACAATGAATCACTGAAGAAGGAAGCCGATATGCATGCGCTGCAGGTGCAGATTAACCCGCATTTTTTGTATAACACCCTCTCCTCGGTGCAATGGCTGGCGCTGATGAATCAGGACGGTGCCAAGATCGCCGAGATGGTCGGCTCGCTGAGCGATTTTCTGCGGTTCAGCTTAAATGCCGGCCAGGAATACTGCACGGTGTTGCAGGAAATCACGCATGTCCGTCATTACATGAATATCCAGTCGATCCGGTATCCCGACAAATTCGATTTTCGGGTCGATGCAGCTGAGAGTTTGCACCATCTAACGATGCTTAAGCTGCTGCTTCAGCCGCTGGTGGAGAATGCGATCCTTCACGGCCTGCTCGGCCGAGACGGGCGGGGCATGATCCGGATTGCGGTGGAACGCAGCGGGGGGTTCCTCGATTTCGCCGTTGAGGACGACGGGATCGGAATGCCCGAAGAGAGGCTTCAGTGGCTCCGGAACCGGCTGGCGGAGCATCCGGCGGCCTACGGGCAGGGACCTGACGCCCGCGGGAGCTACGGGCTGCGCAATGTCAACAAGCGGCTGGCGCTGCATTACGGCAGGGATGCCGGACTTCGGGTAGAGAGTGCGGAAGGAGCGGGCACGCGGATTACATTCAGGATCCCGATCGTGCAGGAGCCAAAGGAATGGACTCGGAAAGAATCAAGCAAAGGGGAGAACGAAGATGAAGGTTATGATCGTTGATGACGAAGTGATTATCCGAAACGGGCTAAGCACGGTGGTCAATTGGGAGGAGAACGGTTTTACGGTGCTGGAGCCGGCCGCTTCCGCCGAAGAAGCGCTGCAGCGGATTCCGGATGAGCAGCCCGAAATTATATTTACCGATATCCGGATGACGGGGCTCAGCGGTATCGATATGGCCCGGGAAGTGAAAAAGCAGTTCCCGGATACCGAAATCATCATCATTTCCGGATTCGACGAGTTTGCCTATGCCCAGCAGGCAATGCGCGAAGGAGTCAGCGACTATTTGCTGAAGACGAGCAGACCGGGGGAAATCATCCAGTCCGCGGCCAAGGCCAGGGAGCGGCTGGAGGTTCGCCGGCGGAACGAGGAGGGCGGCAGGGTCCAGCAGACGATCGTGAACCGAGGTTTCTTAAGGAGACTGTTGGCTTCGGGATCCGCACCCGATGCCACGACCGAAGCCGAGTTTTGGGACCGGTTCCCCGACCTTCGGCCCGATGCTGACGGGGGCACGGTGCTCCGGATTTGGCTGCTGTCGGTCCATTCCTCCAGCTCGGGGGAGAGAGGCAGCCGCCCGGACGGCGATGTATACCGCATCGTCGGCAGCCGGCTGGCTGAACGATTGCCATGCGCATGGCTCGAATGGAACGGTGCACTGCTTCTTCTGGTAAAAAGCCGGGGCGAGGACGACTGGAGCCGCATGAGGCCGGTGCTGGGCCATGTGGAGGCTGAGCTGGGCTGCCGGGTCACGGCGGCCGGCGGGCTGCCGTTCACCCAGCTTCAGGACCTGCCCGCCGCCTTAGCTGCCGCAGCGGAGGCCGGCTCCT
>NZ_PCZT01000026.1:141487-144902 GCF_002968895.1 Paenibacillus sp. AR247
ATGGCTGCTGCGTGCAGAACGGCGCATCCGGGTATGAAGAGGTAGCCTCTCGCCGGGGCATCCGGACGGTATGCACGATGGAGGAAGAAACCGAGCTGTTTGCCCTTCTCCGGGCGGGCGACACGTCCCGCCTGCAGTCCTGGATTATGGATTTGCTGGAACGGATCATACTGGACCCCGAGGCTACGCCAGGATCGATGCAGGCTTACCTTCATTCCATTCTTGTTTCGGCCCGTCGGTGGCTGGAGCGGGCCGCCGCATCGATCGGTTACTCCAGTCCGCTTCCTTCAGGGGCTCCATTCGATATCTACGAGCTGGCCAAGTGGCCAGAACGAATCATGGTTCATGAATTGAAACAGATCATGCAGCAGTACAGGGGGATGGTATCGGCGTCCAGTCCGGTAGAACGGGCCATTGCTTACATTCACGACCACTTGGACCAAAGCCTGTCGCTGCAGCAAGTGGCGAAGCACGTCCATATGAACCCGAACTATTTCAGCGAGTTGTTCAAGCGGGAGACCGGCCGCAACTATCTCGAATACGTCACGCAGGCGAAACTTCGCAAGGCGATGAGGCTCCTGCGGGAAACGCCGGCCAAAATCAGCGAGGTCGCCGGCGAGATCGGTTACGAAGATCTGAAGTATTTAATCGCCTGTTCAAGAAATTCACCGGTCTGACCCCTTCGGAATATCGGGCAAGTGCTGAAGTTTGTCCCTCCCCCGACTGAATTCTATCCCCTGTGGGTGATGTTCATCCTCTTTTATACTTGGACTAATCATCGCAAGGCTGATTGAACTTAAGATTTATATCAGAGGGGGATGACCATGAAAACTACACGCAAATTAGGCATTGTTCTGCTGCTCATGACGATACTCCTTGCCGCCTGCGGCAGCGGGGAGAGCGGCAAGCAGGCAGAGGGAAGCGCGGATGGTCAGGAGAAAGTGAAACTGACGATCTGGCACAATTTTGCCGGGGATGATTTGCGGGCCAAATCGGTCCGGAGCTTCATCGAGCAGTTCGCCAAAGACCATCCGGAGGTAGAGCTCGACGCCCAAGCCATCCCGCCTGACGGTTACCGCCAGCGACTGAGCACGGTTGCCGCGGCGAATGAAATGCCGGACGTATTTTTCGTCTACGCGGGCAGCCAGTCCTCCGAGCTGTATCAGGCCAAGCTGCTTCAGCCGATTACGGAGGTGCTTGACGCGCATCTGCCGGGCGCTTTTGAACCGTATGAGTTCGAGCAAGGACAGATCTATTCGGCTCCGCTGGGCATGTCGGCCACCTCGATCCTGTACTATAACAAGGCCTTGTTCGAAAAAACAACGTCAAAGTCCCGACCACGTGGGATGAGATGATGACGGCCGTCAGCGCATTCAACGCCAAAGGCATCACCCCGATTGCACTGGGCAACAAAGCCCCGTGGGTAGCACAGTCCACGATTCTCGGTTCGCTCGCCGACCGGGTAACGGGAACGGAATGGTTCAAGAACGCCGCTGCGCAGAAAGGGGCCAAATTCACTGATCCGGAATTCATTCAGGCGCTAGGTCATTTTAAGGAGCTGGTGGATCACAAGGCGTTCCAGGACGGCGCCAACAGCATCGACAATACGCAGGCTGAGCAGTATTTCATACAGGGGAATGCGGCGATGATGATCAGCGGCGCCTGGACGCTCACGAACCTGGCGGCATCCTCTACGGAAGACCAGATGAAGGATATCGAAGTGACTGTGCTGCCGCCAATCCCTGGAGGGAAAGGGAAGGCAGGCACGATTTCCGGCGGTGCCGGCGGCGGACTTGCGCTCAGCAGCCGGACGGAAGGCAAAGCAAGGGAATTGGCGCTGGAGCTGATTTATGCGGTCAGCGGACCGGATGCCCAGAAAGCGATCGCCGAGAGTAACTCCATGGTGATGTACGACACCGATATCGACAAGTCTAAGGTGACTTCCCTCTACTATAAAGCCTTCAACCTCGTCAAATCGACCGAAGTCACGCCGGTCTATGATGCTTATTTGTCGGCGGAAGCGGCCGAGGTCATTAATAACGGCCTCCAGGAAATCATGATGGGCGGCTCCGTAGAAGGCGTCGCACAGAAGCTGCAGGACGCGCAGGCCCGGTCGGCCGCGCCTTAATGACGGACATGAGAAAGGGAGGAAGCTGCCATGCCAACAGCGATGCGAAGTAAAGGATTCATAGCGCTAGCTCTTCTTCCGGCGCTTCTGCTGTTTTTGATCTTCGTCATTATTCCGGTGTTCTGGTCGGCGTATTACGGGTTTTTCAGCTGGAAAGGCTTTGGCGACGCCAAATTCATCGGGCTGGACAATTATAAGGAGATGTTCCGGGATCCGATTTTCTGGCGGGCGCTGCGCAACAATCTGATCTTGGTCATATCGTCAATCGTCGGCCAGGTTCCGGTCGCGCTCGTTTTGGCCATCGTATTGTTCAAGAACTCGCTGTTCTCCCGGTTTGTCCGTTCGGCCGTTTTTATGCCGATGGTGCTGTCAACCGTCGTGGTCGGCCTCATCTGGGGATACATTTATCACCCGCAGTTCGGGGTTGCGAACCATGTGCTGGATCTGCTCGGCCTCCACTCCTGGACCCGGGCCTGGCTGTCCGACCCGAAGGTCAACATGCTGGCCATATCCATTCCGATCAACTGGGCGAACATCGGCCCTTACCTGGTCATTTTCGTCGCAGCGCTGCAAAATATTTCGCCCGAAATCCACGACGCGGCCAAAATCGACGGCTCCGCCGGCTGGAACAAGCTGATTCATGTCACTCTCCCCATCATTTGGGGGACAGTGGTCGTCACGATCGTACTTTGCATCTCCGGAAGCCTGAAAGCCTTCGACCATGTCATCGTCATGACGGGCGGGGGGCCGGCGCGGTCAACCGAGCTGCTGGCGACGTACATGTACAACAGCACGTTCAGCGTTTACCGGTACGGTTACGGCTCGGCCGTGTCCACCATGATCATGATCGTCAGCGCGGCGCTGATCGCCTTGAACTATTTGGCGACGCGCCGTAAAAGCAGCTGAGGGGAGGAGAAGCAAGGATGAATGCAACGATTACAGCCGCTTCCCGGAGCGGCACGGGCAAAAGAGCCGTCTTCAAAGGGCTGGCCGGCTTCGGCAAGCTGATCCTGCTGGCGTATGCCGTCGTTACGCTGTATCCGCTGTACTGGCTGTTTACGAGCGCTTTTAAAACAACCAGGATTTCTTTGCCAATCCGTACGGGCTGCCGAAACAGTGGATGGTGCAAAACCTGGTAAGGGCGTGGGATCTGGGAATATGGGAAGGGCGATGCTGAACTCCGCGGTCGTTACGGTCTCGGCGGTTATCCTGACTATTCTGCTCAGCGTGCTTGCGGGGTACGTGCTGTCGAGATTTTCGTTCCCGTTTAAAAAAGTCGTCGTCGTG
>NZ_PCZT01000026.1:145002-156916 GCF_002968895.1 Paenibacillus sp. AR247
TCCACAGCACGCTGGTTCCCTTGTTTATCATGATGAAAAACATGGGACTCCTCGACACCTACGGTGCGCTCATTTTGCCCTATACAGCGTTTGAGCTGCCGATCGCCGTGTTTCTGTCCATGGCCTACATGTCCTCGATTCCGAAAGAGATTGAAGAGGCGGCGATGATCGACGGCAGCGGATGGTGGGGAATATTCGGCCGGATGATCCTGCCGCTCTGCACACCGATCGTGGCGACGATTTCGATTCTGGCGTTTCTGCGGTTCTGGAACGACTTTTCTTTCGCACTCGTCTTTATCAACACGCAGGCGCTGAAGACACTGCCGCTCAGCCTGTCCCTTTTCTCGGACGGTTTCGGCACGGATTACAGCCTGACGATGGGGGCGATGGCCATCGCGGTGCTTCCAACGATCGTCATCTATCTGATCCTTCAGGAGAAAATCATGAAGGGCATGGTGGCCGGCTCCACCAAAGGATAGTGTGGATGTTCAATGATCGAAAACGATCTGCTCGCGTAAAATCAGGCAATCCGTCAACGGTTCATACCGGGCGGGTTGCTTTTTGGTATGACCGATTATTTGTCCGGCTGCGGCTTGGCATCAGGCGCGAAGCTCTCCCTGTATTGGGCCGGCGACATCCCGTAGGTGCTGCGGAACACGCGGTGATAGTAGGAATAACTGGCAAAACCGCAGGTTTCGGCGATCTCCTCCTGGGTCATGGTGCTGTATTTCATCCGTTCGATGGCGGCGTTCAGCCGGATTTCCAAGGCGTATTGGATCATCGTTTTGCCGTACTGCTCCTTGAAGATTTTGACGGCTCTGGACAGGCTCAGGCCGACATGGGCGGCGGCTTCCTCCAATTTAAAGGTAACGGTGGCATGCTCCTCGACAAAACGCTTCAGTCTCAGCGCGGTATACGCGGTGCGGTTCGCCGGCTTCGTCTCCGTGATGGCCCGGTCCAGGCAAAGGCACAAGCTTCGCAGCAGGTAACCGGTGAGCTCCACGTTCTCCCCCTCCAGGCCGCGCCTTTTTTCTAGCAGCAGCTGCCTCCACAGACCGAGCAGGCGATCGTCGCTGCCAATCCGGCTGACGACCGGCCGGCTCATCCGGCTCCACCAGGCATCGATCCAGCCGCCTTCGCAAAACAGAAAATAATCCCCGCTCGAGACGCGTCCCCCGCCGGCGTCTTCATGCACCATAAGCTCGTATTCGTCTCCCGGTTTCAGCAGCAGCAGGTCCCCGCCTTCGACATGGTAATCGGTGCCGTTGCAGAATACGGTGCAGGATCCTTCCGTCTGCAGCCGGAACAAATAGGTCGTCAAGCCAGCGCGGTGGCTGTTGCTGAACTGCTGGAAATGGTAGGAGTAATCGCAAATCAGCAGTCTGGCTTCCATCATGTGCTCCCCTTTCTCAAAAAAACAAGCAAATAGTTCATGTTGCAATCATATTGTTTACGCTCATGTGGGCCTGCATCTGCTTCGGGCCGACCTGCAGAAAGAGATCGATTACCTGAAAACGATCGGCGCGACAACCATGATGTGTCCTTACGTTGCACCGGAAGACCGGGAGAACATCAAGCAGTGGAAGGAACTGTTTGCTTTCCTGGAGGAAGTGGGTACCGAGGCGCGCAAACAAGGATTGACCTTCGGATATCACAACCACGATTTTGAATTCGCGGACAAGATTGACGGCGAGTTTGTATTCGACGCCATGTATTCCTCCACTTCGCCTGAAGCCGTTCAAGTGGAAATGGACGTATGCTGGGTGCAGTTTGCCGGACAGGATCCGCTCACCTATATCCCGAAATATGCCGGACGCCTGCCGCTCCTTCACCTGAAGGACTTCAGCAAGGATGCCGATGGCAACATGAAGACGCTTGAGCTTGGTCAAGGGGACGTGAATTTGCCGGGCGTCATTCAGGCCGCTTCCGATGCTGGTACGCAGTGGCTGATCGTCGAGCAGGACGTGTGCCAGAATCCTCCGCTGCAAAGCGTGGAGAACAGCATGAACTGGCTGAAACAGAACTACTTGAACCAATTTTAATTTGATGAAGATCAGAGCCAAGGAAAGGGAGATTTGTATCCATGAGTAAAATTAGAGTAGCGGTTTTCGGCTGCGGCGCCATCGCCCAGCGCAGACATATTCCTGAATACGCAGCGAACCCGAATGTGGAGCTGGTTGCTTTCGCGGATCCGCTCAAGGAGCGCGCTGAAGAGGTGGCGGCACAATATGGTGCCAAAGCATACACCGACTACAAGGAACTGCTGAAGAACGAGAAGCTTGACGCAGTCAGCGTATGTACACCGAACTAGCTTCACGCTTCGATGAGCATCGATGCAGCGAATGCCGGGCTGCACGTCCTGGTGGAAAAGCCGATGGCGACCACGAAGGAAGAAGGGGAGCAGATGATCGAAGCGGCCCGCAAAAACGGCGTCTTCCTGATGGTGGGCCACAATCAGCGCCTCATGCCTCCGCACGTGAAGGCAAAAGAAATTCTGGATTCCGGCAAGCTCGGCAGAGTGCTGACGTTCCGCACGTCTTTCGGCCACGGTGGTCCGGAAAGCTGGAGCGTCGACGGACGCGACAGCTGGTCTTCCGCAAGGATGAAGCGATCATGGGCGCCATGGGTGACCTCGGCGTGCACAAATCCGACTTCATCCGCTATTTGCTGAACGATGAGATCGTGGAAGTCGCCGGCTTTATCGGTACCGTACATAAAGAAGGTACGGACGTGGACGACAATGCGACCTGCATCGTGCGTATGAAGAGCGGAGCTGTGGGCACGCTGATGGCGAGTTGGACACACTACCGTTCCGGCGACAACGGTACGGTGCTCTGGTGCGAAAACGGCTGCATGAAGATCGGAACCGTTGAAGGCGACGAGGTTATCGTCGAGCTGACCAACGGCACTGTGGAAACGTACAAGGTCGGCGCCATGGCGACGAACGAAAAGCAAGTACCGAGCGGCGTCATCGACGCGTTCGTGGAATCGATCCTGACCAACACGCCGCCGCAAATTTCCGGCGAAGAAGGTCTGCGTTCCCTGAACGTCATCCTGGGCGCGTTTGAATCGCAGGACACAGGCAAAATCGTGAAGCTGTAACAAGCATGGGATAGAGAGGACCTTGGGGTAACCTTGGGGTCCTCTTTTTTTGTGTTCAACTGAGCGAATGGGTGGGGAAGGTTATAGAAGAGGAGATTATCGGTGCGCATGCTTCGACGAACCCCTTGAGGGGTTCGCAATTCTCTTCTGGAACTAAAAAAGCTCTCCAAGTAAGGAGAGCTTTCATACGTCCCAGGAAGGGATACCGCCCTGACGGGCGGACTGCGGAGTGGATGCTATCGAAGCGTATGCTCCGACGAATCCCCTAAGGGGTTCTCATAACCCCTCCTGGAACCAAAAAAAGCTCTCCAATAAGGAGAGCTTTCTTACGTCCCAGGAGGGATACCGCCCTACAGGCGGACTGCGAAGCGGGTGCTATCGAAGCGTATGCTCCGACGAACCCCCTGTAGGGGTTCTCATCCCTATGGACGCAAAAACACGTCCCAGCTCGGGATACCGCCCTAAAGGGCGGACTGCGAAGCGGGCGCTAACGAAGCGTATGCTTCGACGAACCCCCTAAGGGGTTCTCATAACCCCTCCTGGAACTAAAAAAAGCTCTCCAATAAGGAGAGCTTTCTTACGTCCCAGGAGGGATTCGAACCCCCGACCGACGGCTTAGAAGGCCGTTGCTCTATCCAGCTGAGCTACTGGGACATGAAAAATTCAAGCAAGAAAGATCATAACATATATTTTTGATAATATCAATATGTTTTTCTTTCCTTTCTCATAGTCCCCCTCATCTGTTCTCAGGGCAAGAGAAAAAAAGTTGTTTCAATCCCCATTTATATTATTAATGGTTTCTATACGTTTTTCATAGAACGAATGGATTCCCCGTCCATTCACATGTTTTTTTTCAAGTTGAAAGAGGTATGCTATAATCAACAATTATTTGCACACAAGCACGGGGAAAGGAGGGAATACATATTAAAGAACATATTTCCCCAGCGAAGGACAACGTCATTCTTTTTCCAAAGACGCTCGACTTCTATCAGATTCAGCTCACCGTCATGCTGGAAAATGAACGGTACGGGGAAGCGATGGAGCTTTTGCGTTTCCTGCTGCAGTGCCAAGGGCAGGATGAGAGGCATTATGAAGAATGGCAGGCGCTTCTGGAATGGCTGGAAGCCGCTTTTCCACAATATATGAATCACGGCGGCGGGCAGGGTACAGGCTTGGACTCTCATGAGCATGAGGAGGAGCCTGACGAGGAAGAAATGAAACGGCAGAACGTGCGGGCCAAGCTGGCCGAAGACCAGCATTACGCCGACAAGCTGCTGCACACCGCCATGGAAGAGCCATTATCGGAGCAGACCATGCTCGCTCTCGAGCAGCTGTCCTATCTGGAAGGCTCGGATATCGACGACAAGCTGGTGGGGTGGCTGATGCAGGCTCGCCTTCATCCGCTGCTGCAGTTCAGGGTGCTTCAAACGCTGCGCAAGCGCGGTATGCAGGGCACGGTGCAGTTTAAGCGCGGACAGGAGCAGGTAAGCGTCGATATGGAGACGGTGCCTTTAACGCCGGAGGAGTTTCCGCCGCAGGTGGCAATGGTAACGGAGCGTGTGGCTGCGCAGACCGAAGTGCAGGAGCCGACGCTGTATTATTTTGCCCAGGAGCTGTGGTCGCAGTTTATTATGGCGATCTACGGGACGGAGGATTACCTGTCGATCCTTGACGAGGACGACACGACGATCGACATCTGGGCAGCTGCCCTGCATCAGATCGTCACCGAGAGCCTCACAGGCAGCCGCAACGAGGAGGAGTCCCGGGCGATGTACGGGATCACGGACACGATGCGCTTCCGTTTTGAGCAGGCTTATCGAAGCTTCAGGCAGTTCGTGTCGGCCGGCATGCAGGAATAGGCGATCGGAAACGTTTACCTGAAGAGTTGCCAAGGGCTTGCCCTTGAAAAACACCGCAATGTTGTTTATACTATAATGGTTATTCTGTGCGTGCTGATAACTTAAGTACATGTGAATTATTTTTGGAGGGGAAAGCATAAAATGAAAGCAACCTGGGAAAAAATAGAGAAGAACCTTGGCGTTCTTGAAGTTGAAGTGGAAGCAGACCGTGTAGCTGCAGCCCTCGACAAAGCTTTTAATAAAGTAGCAAAAAAGGCTAACGTGCCTGGTTTCCGTAAAGGTAAAGTACCTCGGCCGATCTTCGAAGCCCGTTATGGCGTCGAAGCTCTGTATCAAGACGCAATCGACATTTTGCTTCCTGAAGTATACACAGAAGCTGTCGACCAAACTGACATCTTCCCTGTAGACCGTCCTGAAGTGGAGATTGACCAATTCGCAAAAGGCGAAGTGTTCAAATTCAAAGCGAAAGTAACGGTTAAGCCTGAAGTAACTTTGGGCGATTACAAAGGCGTGGAAGTTCCGGTACAAAAGGTTGAGGTTTCGGACGAAGAGCTTGACGCTGAACTGAAGCGTCTGCAAGAACGTCATGCCGAACTGTCGGTTATCGACGAAGGCGCTGCCGAGAACGGAGACGTCGCCGTGATCGACTTCGACGGATCTGTTGACGGCGTTCCTTTCGAAGGCGGACAAGCTGAGCGTTATTCTCTGGAACTGGGAAGCGGCACGTTCATTCCTGGATTTGAAGAGCAGGTTGTCGGCATGGCGACTGGCGACTTCAAAGACGTGGAAGTGACTTTCCCTGAGACATATCATGCGGAAGAACTGGCCGGCAAGAAAGCCGTGTTCAAAGTGAAAGTGCATGAAATCAAGCGCAAACAGCTTCCTGAGCTGGACGACGAATTCGCCAAAGACGTAAGTGAATTCGAAACGCTCGCCGAGTACAAGGAAGACCTGAAGAAACAACTTCTGGAGCGCAAGGAACAAGAAGCGAAAGGCAATAAGGAAGCAGCTGTCGTAGACAAAGTTGCCGCCAACGCCGAAGTGGAAATTCCGCAAGCGATGATTGACGGCGAAATTCAAAACATGATGCGTGATTTTGACAACCGTCTGCGCAATCAGGGCATGAACCTTGAAATGTTCCTCAGCTTCTCTGGCCAAACGACGGGCGATCTGCAAGAGCAAATGAAGGACGATGCCGAGAAACGCGTTCGCAACAACCTTGTTCTGGAGCAAATCGCCAAAGAAGAGAACATTGAAGTAACTGAGGAAGACATCAACAAAGAGCTGGAAGTGATGGCTGAATCTTACAAGCGTACTGCTGACGAGATCCGCAACATCCTTACAGCAAACGGTTCGCTGGGAAGCCTGCGCGAAGAAATTTCCCTTCGCAAAACGGTTGATCTCCTGGTTGAGAACAGCAAAGAAGTGGAAGCAGCCGAAGAAACTGCTGAAACTGCTGAAACTGCTGAAGAAAAATAAGAAGGAAACGGACGCGGTCATCTGCATCTGATCTAAGTGCGGAGGCTGACATAAGGGACCTATAGAGAGATAAGGCACGTATATTCATTTGCGTGCCTTATTTTTAACTAAAAGTATCCATTTATATCTAAATCTTGCATGAAAATGGATGCTTTGTTTCCATACATATTCGATTCAAGAGTCCGTTTCGGGTTATAATTGTTAGAAGACTCATACACTGTATTAAATGGTGTGGAGTGAAAAAATGACATCGTGCTTTGAACATGTTAGAATAGTGCTGTAAACTTGATTGAAGCACGCATCACATCTTTTACATGGAAAAGAGGTTGGACACATGAGTCTGATACCTATGGTTGTAGAACAAACCAATAGAGGCGAGAGATCGTACGATATTTACTCCAGATTGCTCAAGGACCGCATTATCTTCCTGAGCAGTGCGATTGATGATGATGTTGCCAATCTCGTCATAGCTCAATTATTGTTCCTGGCTGCGGAGGATCCGGAGAAAGATATTCATTTGTATATCAATTCACCGGGTGGTTCTGTCACAGCGGGGATGGGTATATATGATACGATGCAGTTTATCAAGCCTGATGTATCCACGATTTGCGTTGGTATGGCGGCGAGCATGGGATCCCTGCTGTTGACGGCCGGAGCACCCGGCAAGCGTTTTGCGCTGACGAACAGCGAGGTCATGATTCACCAGCCGCTCGGCGGTGTTCAGGGCCAGGCGTCCGACATCCAAATCCATGCGAGCTGGATTATTAAAACCAGGGAAAAGCTCAATCAAATTTACGTGGAGCGCACGGGTCAGCCCCTTGAAAAAATTGAGCGCGATACGGATCGTGACTTTTTCATGAGCGCGGAGGAAGCGAAAGCATACGGCATAATTGACCAGGTTCTCACTTCACCGATTAAATCTTAAAGGGGTGTTTACATGTTTAAATTTAACGATGAAAAGGGCAGCTGAAGTGCTCTTTTTGCGGGAAATCCCAGGAGCAAGTGCGCAAACTTGTTGCTGGCCCCGGTGTCTATATATGTGACGAATGTATCGAGCTCTGCACGGAGATCGTGGAGGAAGAGCTCGGACATGAGGAAGAGCTGGATCTGAAGGATATTCCGAAACCGAAGGAAATCTGCGATATTTTGGACCAGTATATCATCGGTCAAGAACAAGCGAAGAAATCGTTGTCCGTTGCCGTGTACAACCATTACAAACGGATCAATACCGGCAGCAAAATTGAAGACGTCGAGCTTCAGAAGAGTAACATCCTGCTTTTGGGTCCAACCGGTTCGGGTAAGACACTGCTTGCCCAGACGATGGCCAAAATTTTGAACGTTCCGTTCGCCATTGCCGACGCGACTTCCCTTACGGAAGCCGGGTACGTGGGCGAGGACGTAGAGAACATCCTGCTGAAGCTGATTCAAGCAGCCGATTACGACGTGGAAAAAGCCGAACGCGGCATTATCTATATCGACGAAATCGACAAGGTGGCGCGTAAATCCGAGAACCCTTCGATTACCCGTGACGTATCGGGTGAAGGGGTACAGCAGGCGCTGCTGAAAATCCTGGAAGGAACGGTCGCTTCGGTTCCGCCACAAGGCGGGCGCAAGCATCCGCACCAGGAGTTTATCCAAATCGATACGACGAACATCCTGTTTATTTGCGGCGGTGCCTTTGACGGCCTGGAGCAAATGATCAAGCGCCGGATCGGCAAGAAAGTTATCGGCTTTAATGCGGGTACCGACAACCAGAAAGATCTGAAACCGGGCGAATACCTCGGTCTGGTTCTTCCGGAAGACCTGCTGAAATTCGGCCTGATCCCTGAATTCGTGGGACGTCTGCCGATCATTTCGACGCTGGAGCCGCTCGATGAGAAGACGCTGGTGCGTATTCTGTCCGAGCCGAAGAACGCGCTGACGAAGCAGTATCAGAAACTGCTCGAAATGGATAACGTAACGCTGAAATTCGAGCCGGAAGCCCTTGAAGCGATTGCCCGCGAAGCGATCAAACGCAATACGGGTGCCCGCGGACTTCGGGCCATCATTGAAGGCATCATGCTGGACGTAATGTATGAGGTTCCTTCCCGCGAGGATATCAAGGACTGCATCATTACGGAGCAGGTTGTCAAAGAGAAGATGATTCCGGAATTGATCAGCAAAAAAGATAAAAAACAAGAGGAAAGTGCGTAATCTGTTTGTAAAACAGATGCCATTTTCCCAAATTTAGGTGCCGATTCTCCACTTCCGCCCTGCCGCTTGCTTCGCGGGGACGGGGTGGAGTCTTGGCGTTATGGGAGAGAACAATCATGTTTTTGAGACAAGACACACGGCCGGTCAAGGTCGGTAATTTGACAATTGGCGGTAACAACGAAGTCATTATCCAAAGCATGTGTACGACGAAGACCGCTAACGTGGAAGCCACGGTGGCGGAAATCCTTCGGCTCGAAGAAGCCGGCTGCCAGATTGTCCGGGTAACGGTCAACAATGTGGAAGCGGCGGAAGCCATTAAAGAGATCAAGAAACGCATTCATATTCCGCTCGTTGCGGATATTCATTTTAACTACCAGCTGGCGCTGAAAGCCATCGAGAACGGCATCGATAAAGTCCGGATCAACCCCGGCAATATCGGCAGCCGCGACAAGGTGGAAGCGGTCGTCCGGGCTTGTAAAGAGCGCGGGATTCCGATCCGGATCGGCGTCAATGCCGGTTCGCTCGAAGCTCATCTGCTGGAGAAATACGGGTATCCGACGCCTGAAGCTATGGTGGAAAGTGCCCTATATCACATAGGCATTTTGGAAGAACTCGACTTCCACGATATTATCGTGTCTTTGAAAGCCTCCGACGTGCCGATGGCCATCGAAGCTTACCGTAAAGCGGCCGAAGTGATTCCTTATCCGCTGCACCTTGGTATTACCGAATCGGGAACGCTGTTCTCCGGTACGATCAAAAGCTCGGCGGGCATCGGCGCCCTGCTCTCGATGGGCATCGGCAGCACCGTGCGTATTTCACTGAGCGCAGATCCGGTGGAAGAGGTCAAAGTGGCGCGTGAGCTGCTCAAGACCTTCGGTCTGATCTCGAACGCCGCAACGCTCGTGTCCTGTCCGACCTGCGGGCGGCTGGACATCGACTTGTTCTCCATCGCCAACGAAGTGGAAGCCTACATCTCCCAGCTGAAAGTGCCGATTAAAGTGTCCGTGCTTGGCTGCGCGGTCAACGGTCCGGGCGAAGCGCGTGAAGCGGACATCGGCATCGCCGGCGGTCGCGGCGAGGGACTCCTTTTCCGTTACGGAGAGATGATCCGCAAAGTGCCGGAAGCCGAAATGGTGGACGAATTGAAGAAGGAAATCGACAGCATCGTCAAAGTATACGAAGAAACCGGAACGATCCCGGGGCGCAAACACTAATTTTGCCGCAAGAAGCCGCAGTCCTGCTTATGCAGTGATGCGGCTTCTTTTTTGAATGAGGGCGGACATTTTCCAAAAAAGATGCAAAAATCCCGGCCCATCCCGTTTACTCATGGGTGAAAAGGCTATACTACCATGTATCAGGCTAACGAACCTATTTCCGGCAAGATGATTATCAATCTAAAACCATGCCGGAGGAGAAGCCACTGAACTGAGAATCGGGAGGGATTTACTATGGATTTAACCATGATTATGATGCTGGTACAATTTTTCTTTGCGATCATCATCGGCGTCTATTTTTGGAATTTGCTTCGCGGGCAGAAGACGAACCGCACCGCGGTGGATCGGGAATCACGCAAAGAGATGGATAAGCTGCGCAAGCTGCGTTCGGTTTCGCTGACCAAACCGCTTGCCGAAAAAACGAGACCGCAGTCGCTGCAGGATATCGTCGGACAGAAGGACGGGCTTCGTGCGTTGAAGGCCGCGCTGTGCAGCGGGAATCCGCAGCATGTCATTANCTATGGGCCACCGGGAGTCGGGAAAACGGCAGCCGCCCGGGTCGTGATGGAGGAGGCAAAAAAAAATCCGCCTCGCCATTTAAAGCCGACGCCAAATTTACCGAAATTGATGCGACCACCGCCCGTTTCGACGAGCGGGGGATTGCCGATCCATTAATCGGATCGGTCCATGACCCGATCTATCAGGGGGCGGGCTCCATGGGCGTCGCCGGCATTCCTCAGCCTAAGCCAGGTGCGGTTACGAAAGCGCACGGGGGAATTTTGTTTGTCGACGAGATTGGGGAATTGCATCCGATCCAAATGAATAAATTGTTAAAAAGTGCTGGAGGACCGTAAGGTCCTGCTCGAAAGTGCATACTATAATTCGGAGGACAGCAACACCCCGGCCTATGTGCACGATATTTTCCAGAACGGCCTTCCGGCCGATTTTCGTCTGGTCGGGGCAACGACACGCTCGCCGCAGGAAATTCCGCCGGCGCTGCGTTCGCGCTGTATGGAAATCTTTTTCCGCCCGTTGCTTCCTGAGGAGATCAGCCGCATTGCGGAGGATGCCATTCAAAAGATCGGTCTGAAGCCATGCCCGGAGGCGGTCGAGGTTGTGAAGCAGTATGCGACCAACGGACGCGAGGCGGTCAATATCATTCAGCTGGCAGCAGGTTTGGCCTTGACGGAAAAAAGGGACTCCCTGTCGGCTTCCGACGTCGAATGGGTAGCAAGCAGCAGCCAGCTTCAGCCCCGTCCGGACCGGAAGGTTCCGGAGCGCCCGCAGGTTGGCCTGGTCAACGGCCTTGCCGTGTACGGTCCGAACATGGGAGCACTGCTTGAAATTGAGGTGACTGCCGTTCCAGTCGCCAAAGGACAAGGCGTCTACAATATTACCGGGGTCGTCGAAGAGGAAGAGATCGGCGGGGGCAGCTCCCGAACGCTGCGCCGCAAGAGCATGGCGAAGGGCTCCATCGAAAACGTGCTGACCGTTCTGCGCTCCATGGGTCTTTCGCCTGGCGATTATGATCTGCATATCAATTTTCCTGGAGGAACGCCGATTGACGGTCCTTCCGCCGGTGTCGCCATGGCTACCGCCATCGTTTCGGCGATGAAAGGGCTGCCGGTGGACAATCGACTGGCCATGACGGGCGAAATCAGCATTCACGGTAAAGTGAAGCCGATCGGGGGCGTTATCGCCAAAGTCGAGGCGGCCTTCCAGGCAGGAGCAACGACAGTGATCATTCCGAAGGAAAATTGGCAGACTCTGTTCGAGGATTTGAACGGTCTGCGCGTCATTCCGGTGGAGTCGATCCAGGAAGCGTTCGGGCATATTTTCGGAAGCGAGTTGGACCGTCAAGTCGACAGCAGCGCAGAGGAAACGATCGAACCCAGCGCGGCCCCAGAGACATTCCCGGCAGCTTCAGCTTCCTTCCTGCATGCCAAGCCTGCACGTAACAGCCAAATAACGGATGCCGGCTCCTGCTGATCAGGCTACAAAGATTGGTGTTTTATGTGAACATTTGCTAAAATAAAATCGAATGTCATAACCCTGAGAACGGCTGGA
>NZ_PCZT01000026.1:157016-179578 GCF_002968895.1 Paenibacillus sp. AR247
GCCCAGTAAATCAAAAGGCCGCCGGTTTCCTTTACTGCCTTTGCGAGGCCTTCTAGTCTACCCGAGCATGGTTCTGCATCTCGATGTAGGCCGGGAGAAATCGGTCAAAGCGCTGGAAAAAGCAATGGTGGAAGATAATTTGATTCTCCTTTGTTCTCAGTCCGAGGTGAACATAGAAGAACCAACGCAGGAAGATATTTTCCGGGTTGGCACTGTCGCCAACGTCAGACAGATGCTGAAGCTTCCGAACGGCACCATCCGGGTGCTGGTAGAAGGGATGGAGCGCGCCGAGATCATTCAGTACACGGACAATGAAGAATATTACGAAGTCATTGCCCGCGAGCTGAAGGAGGAAGACAGCGACGATCCTGAAGTGGATGCACTGATGCGTACGGTACTCAGTCAATTCGAGCACTATATTAATTTATCGAAAAAGGTAACGCCCGAGACGCTGGCAGCGGTGTCCGATATCGACGAGCCCGGCAGGCTGGCCGACGTCATTACAAGCCATCTGTCGTTAAAAATCAAGGATAAGCAGGATATTCTGGAGACCGTCGACGTTGGCAAACGGCTCGAGAAGCTCCTCGATATTCTGAATAACGAACGCGAAGTGCTGGAGCTGGAGCGCAAAATTAACCAGCGCGTCAAGAAGCAGATGGAAAAGACGCAGAAGGAATATTATTTGCGCGAACAGATGAAGGCGATTCAGAAGGAGCTGGGCGAGAAAGAAGGCCGCGCCGGAGAAGTCGAAGAGCTGCGTGAGCAGATGAACAAGCAGGAGCTCCCCGAAAGGGTCAAAGAGAAGGTGGAGAAAGAAATCGACCGTCTCGAGAAAATGCCTGCAAGCTCGGCGGAAGGCGGCGTGATCCGCAATTATCTCGATTGGCTGCTTGGCCTTCCCTGGTCGGCTAAGACCGAGGACGATCTGGATATCCACAAGGCGGAGCAGGTGCTCAACGAGGATCATTACAGCCTCGACAAGCCGAAGGAGCGCGTACTCGAATACCTGGCCGTTCAGAAGCTGGTGAAGAAGATGAAAGGGCCGATTCTGTGCCTGGTCGGACCTCCGGGCGTTGGTAAAACTTCGCTTGCCCGATCGATCGCCAAATCGCTGAACCGCAAGTTTGTCCGGATATCGCTCGGGGGCGTGCGGGATGAAGCGGAGATCCGCGGTCACCGGCGTACCTATGTGGGAGCGATGCCGGGGCGGATTATCCAGGGAATGAAGAATGCGGGTGCGTTGAATCCGGTATTCCTGCTGGATGAGATCGACAAGATGGCTTCGGATTTCCGGGGAGACCCGTCTTCGGCGCTGCTGGAGGTGCTCGATCCGGAGCAGAACAATACGTTCAGCGACCATTTTATCGAGATTCCGTTCGACTTGTCCCAAGTAATGTTTATTACGACGGCGAATGCCATTCATAATATTCCGCGTCCGCTGCTGGACAGGATGGAAGTGCTCAACATCCCGGGTTATACGGAACTGGAGAAGCTTCAAATCGCCATGCGCTATCTGCTGCCGAAGCAGAAACGGGAGCATGGCCTGAACGAAGACCAGCTGGAGATCGGGGAAGAGGCGCTCATGAAAGTGGTCCGCGAGTACACCCGGGAATCCGGCGTACGGAACCTGGAGCAGCAGGTCGCGGCGCTGTGCCGGAAGGCTGCGAAGATCATCGTATCCGAAGAGATCGATAAAATTACCATTGAGCCGGACGAGGTCAAGGACTATTTAGGCAGCCCGAACTTTAGATATGGCGTGGCCGATCTCGAGGATCAGATTGGTGCGGTAACCGGCCTGGCCTGGACCGAGGTCGGCGGCGTAACATTAATGGTCGAAGTCACGGTCGTGCCGGGATCCGGCAAGCTGACCCTGACCGGCCAATTGGGGGACGTGATGAAGGAATCGGCACAGGCCGCTTTCAGCTACACGCGCGCCAAAGCCGATGAGCTTGGCATCGACCCCGATTTTCATGAGAAGAATGATATCCATATTCATATCCCTGAGGGGGCGATTCCGAAAGATGGACCTTCGGCAGGCATTACGATTGCCACGGCCCTCGTGTCGGCCCTGACCAAGAAGCATGTCTCCAAAGACATCGCCATGACCGGTGAAATCACCCTGCGCGGCCGGGTGCTGCCGATCGGCGGACTGAAGGAGAAATCGCTGGCTGCGCACCGCGCCGGCTACAAAAAAATACTGCTCCCCAAAGACAACGAGCGGGATCTGCGCGAGATTCCGGACAGTGTCAAAGAAGAAGTGGAGTTTGTTCCGGTGTCCCATATGGACCAGGTGCTGAAGCATGCACTGGTGGAGCAGGCGGGAGTGCACTAGAGAGGGTTTTATTTAACATGAAAGTTACGAATGCAGAATTTATTATCAGCGCCGTCGGCCCTGACCAATATCCTGTGGACGCCTTGCCGGAGATTGCTCTGGCAGGGCGTTCCAATGTCGGCAAGTCCTCGCTCATCAACCGGATGATCAATCGGAAGAACCTGGCGAGAACAAGCTCGACCCCGGGCAAAACCCAGCATATGAACTACTATCGTATTAATGAGGCTTTGTATTTTGTGGACTTCCCAGGGTACGGCTACGCCAAAGTGTCCAAGACGCAGCGGGCGGCCTGGGGCAAGATGATTGAGAAATACATGCTGGAGCGGCAGACGCTGAAGCTGGTTCTCATGGTGGTGGATCTTCGCCACCCGCCGACCAAGGATGACGTCATGATGTATGACTGGCTTCAGCATTATGACATCCCGATCTGCGTCGTGGCCACGAAAGCGGATAAAATACCGAAGAGCCGCTGGCAGAAACACGTCAAGCAAATGAAGGAGAGCCTACTTCTCCGCAGCCACGATTTGTTCGTCATGTTTTCTCGGAGCTGGGTGTGGGTAAAGAAGAGTTATGGGCTGTGATCCAGTCTTTTGTAGAAAGCAGCGATTCTCCACAGTCCGGTGCGGTTCCGCAGGAAGGGCAGCAGGAGAGCCCGTAACGCTTCAACTTAACGAAAATGCGATAAATTCGCTGTATACTATAGGGATTCCGACTTTTCGCGGGAGGAAAGTGAGCATCCCATAAGATTTTTCGGCTACAATCCGGTTTAATCCGTTATTTTATGAAATATGAAGGAAATTCATGGTTCGCTCAGCAAGCCAATGCTCGAGGATGTGCTGTATAATAATACTAAAGGTTGTTTAAAGAGGCCTTGAGTGCCTTTAACAATCTTCACCCGCCATGTACGGCGGAAATTTTTCTTGCGATTATAGAATCGAACCGTGCTGGAGCACATCGTTCTGTAATCATAAAAAAGAATTGAGGAGATTTTTATGGCTCAGCGGTTAGCCACAGAGTATGTTCAAACTACTTTACAAATGACGGAGCAGCAATTGAACCAATTTTTGCATTCGGCGGAAAGCTGTCATGTGCATCCTTATGTGAAAGTACTGGACGGCGGAGGACAAGAAATTGTGCTTGAAGACGAAAGCGGCGAGGCGGTTCATCTCCCTCTGGAGCGTAAAGGTTCGTTATACATCTGTGAATTGTCTTGCCGCTTGGTGAACCCTCATCTGACAAACGCGGTCCGCAAACTGTTCGTCGCCTGCAAAGGAGACGGAATCGTCAATCGTATTTATCAAGGATTCACGATGATGTATTATTATGAAAAAGGCTCGGTTCGCAAAATTGCGGAAGTTACGACTTCCCAGAGTAAGCTGGTGTATGAATATAAGCATACGGCCGGAGAACTCCAGCGGATGTTCCAGCTCACCGAGGTTGAACAGGAAATATCCCGTTTGTACCAAGATATTAATTTTTGGCTCGATGAACGGAACAAAGCGGTGACCCCTGAACAGATTGCTGTCATTGACCAGAAACTGCGCCTCACCACACATAAATGGTTTGCACTTGAGGCTTGAGATGGCCTCGGGGAAAGAGAACCCTTCGGTAACCGAAGGGTTCTTTTTATGTCTCAAACGCCCGGTAAAACGGGTCGGGTGACGCGGGGATGAGTGGCTAAAAATAAATATTTGCAAAGGATAAAAAAGGGTTGCAATTAGGGCGGATAGATGTTATTTTTAATCTCGTTGAAAAGAATTATATAGGAACCAGGATTCACTCAGGACATTGAATGTTGCGAGAGATTATTCCCTCGGGAAGTGAATGACGTAGGTCCTAGCGGATGAAATTTTCAAACATTTTATTCCTAGGAAGGGGGAACCGAAGGATGGAATATTCAACTTTCGGAAGACACGTTGCTGTTGATACTTGGGGTGTAGATTTTGACATGCTGAATGACGCGGAATTTCTGCAGGCTCAAATGGTTGAGGCAGCCGAAGCATGCGGTGCTACAGTCATGTCGGTACAATCCAAGCAGTTTGAACCACAAGGCGCTACAGTACTCGTATTGTTGTCAGAAAGCCACCTCTCGATCCACACGTATCCTGAGAGAGGATTCGCAGCGATCGACTGCTACACTTGCGGTGAGACGGTAGATCCACAGTTGGCCATTGATTACCTGGTATCCGTATTGAAACCTGAGAAAACTTACGCCAAGAAACTGGTGCGCGGTTTGGGTGAATTGACGGTAGAAACCCCTGAACTGAAACAGACCGAGCTGGTGTAACTTCGCGGCACGAATAACGATATCTAAATCATAACCATGGACATCTCCATGGTTATTTGTTTTTTTGGACTCCCATACAATGAGTAGTAAGCTTGTTAACAGGGAGGTTCGCTTAAGCGTGAGAAGGAGAAAACAGAGGGATTTGCTGTTTGTCGGTCTGCTGCTGGTACTGCTTGTCAGCCTTGTCTACCAAGGGTATCGGATGATGTGGCCTCATACCGAAGGAGAGAATGCTGAAAGGATGCTGTTCGAGGTGGCCCAGTTTCAAATGCAGGTGCTGGGAACGTCCCTGGCGGATGCGGCTGGCAGTTCGCGCACCGATGAGCTGAACGCCCTCAAGCTGGCGGCTTATTCGGCGTCGTATGCTCACGACCGGCTGGCAAAAACATTTGGGGACGGTGCCGTCGACCCGCTTAAACCTGTCGGTGATCTGGTTAATGTAATCACAGAGTGGCAAATCGGCGGCAACCGCCTCCTCACCGACGCGGAGAAGGACATGCTGCTTCGGTACAGCCAGCTGTATGCAGGTGTCATGCCTGTATACGAAAAGCTGCTGAGCGAGGACGGGCACGTGATCGCCTCGCAAGCCGGCCAGCTGAAGAAAATCGGCAAAGAACTCGCCAAGACGCTGGAAGAAACGCAATAAAGAGGGTATAAAGCCCAGTGCTTTGTGACACAATAAATCACATGTAATTTCATAAACATTTCAAAAATAGTTCAGAGAGAGCAGGACATTTGTGATATAATGAACACGTTGTTAATGAACGTACCGTAAGAAAAACGTCTATCGACGTACCTTCAAAGAAGACAGACCGCGTTTAAATGAATTTTTCTTGCAATATCAGGAAGCCATGGCTCTGGAGTTTATACTTTCTGATATTATCAAAAAAACGTCCTGAACTGGACTTTTTTTTTGAAATGAAACATAGGCAGGTGAACACGTAATGCACATCGTCGTTGTCGGATTAAACTATCGTACAGCGCCTGTAGAAGTGAGGGAACGTTTTACATTTGATCAAAGCGAACTTCCAAAGGCACTCAGCCAGCTGATGCTGACGAAAAGTGTAATGGAAGGCGTGATTGTGGCTACGTGCAACCGCACTGAAATATACGTGGTGGTAGACCGTCTTCATATGTGCGGATATTTCATCCGCAGTTTTGTGGAGCAATGGTTTGACATCCCAAGGGAAGAATTTACAAAGCATTTATATATATATGAGGACGAGCAGGCCATTTCCCATTTGTTCCGGGTGACCTGCGGTCTGGACTCCATGGTGATCGGGGAGACGCAAATTTTGGGTCAGGTCCGCAGCGCCTTTCTGCAGAGCCAGGAGGAGAAAGCGACGGGCACCTGGTTCAACATGCTGTTCAAGCAGGCCGTGACCCTAGGCAAGAGAGCCCATTCGGAGACTTCCATTGGGGAAAGCGCAGTGTCCGTGAGCTACGCGGCCGTTGAGCTGGGCAAACGGATTTTTGGCATGTTCAACGACAAGAAGGTGCTCATTCTCGGCGCCGGCAAAATGAGCGAGCTGACCGTCAAGCACCTGTACGCGAACGGGGCCGAAGAGGTGATCGTCGCCAACCGGACCCTCGCGCGGGCGGAAGAGCTGGCCAACAAGTTTCAAGGTACGCCGTGCACGATGGAGCAGGCGATTGCCCGGCTTCACGAAGTGGACATCCTGATCAGCTCGACGGGTGCAAAGGATTATGTCCTTACGCCGGCGCAGGTCAGCGAGAGCATGAAGAAGCGGCAATCCCGACCGCTGTTTATGATTGATATCGCAGTGCCGCGGGACATTGATCCGGCTATCGCTGAGATTAGCAACGTATTTCTGTATGATATTGACGACCTCGAAGGAATCGTTGAGAGCAATCTCGAAATGCGCCGGGCCGAAGCGGCGAAGATCGAAGTGATGATCGAAGAGGAGAAGACGGCGTTCTATCAATGGCTCAAGACGCTCGGCATCCGGCCGGCGATCCGTGCACTTCAGGAGAAGTCCACGGCGATTCATGAAGAGACGCTGGAAAGCCTGTTTAACAAGCTGCCTGAACTGAACGACCATCAGCGCAAAGTCATCCGCCGGTTGACCAAGAGCATCGTCAATCAGATGATGCACGATCCGATCAACCGCTTGAAGGAAATGGCCGGCGGCAAGGAAGGCAACGAGGCGCTAGAGTTTTTCACACATATATTTGCTTTGGAAGAGGACATGAATGCGTCCGGTCATGGCAGCAGCGTCATGGAGAAATCCGGCACGGTCCCGCAAGGGATCAGCAAGAACCCATCGGACATGAAGCTGTCCAAGGTTTCTTTGACTCCTGCAAGCCTGTAAGCCGGTAGGGGGAGTTGACATTGCTCACTGGTTTTTACGATGCCGGCATTTATATCTACGCCCTGAGCCTTCTGTTTTTTATCTCGGATTGCATACGACGCAATCAGGGGGCAAAGCGGATGGGTACAGGGCTTCTTGTTGTAGTTGGCGTTTTGCAGGGAGGCGCGCTTCTGATCAGAGCGTGGCAGGAGAGCATGCTGCCGATCTTTACCCCATTTGATTTTTTGCTCTTATTTTCATTTAGTATCGTTATCGCCGCGCTGATCATGAACTGGGTGCAGCGGTCGGAGTTTGCCGTCCTGCTGCTCGGCATCATCGGATTCAGCGCCATGGTGCTGAACCGTTTATGGTTTGCGGCCGGGAATAACCCGCTGCGTCATTGGGAGACGGTACACGGCCTGCTCATTCTGCATATCACGCTTGCCAACCTAAGCTTCGCCGTTTACACCATTGCCGCCGTATTTGCCGGCATGTATTTGTTTCTTCATAGAAGGCTGAAAGGGAAAAAATGGAGTGACACCGTCCGCCGGCTGCCGAGTCTTGAGCTGATGGACAAGTATACGTACCTGCTCGCATCGATCGGAACTCCGCTCTTATCCGTTTCGTTCATCGTCGCGGTGCTGTCGCTTATTTCCGAAGGCAAGCTCAGCCTGCTGCTGGACTTGAAAGTAGTGGCTACGCTTGCCGGACTGGCGATTTATTATTTTTTTCTGATTCGTAAACGTTCCAAACAGCATTCCGGTCAAGTAATGGCCCAGTGGATTCTGATCGGATATGCGTTTATTATATTTATTTTCGTACTGAATACGTGGTCCGATTTTCACCGTTGGACAGGAGAGTGAGTCCTTTGTCGGTATATTTGCCCGTAATGCTGGATTGCAAGGGGCGCTGCTGCGCCGTGGTGGGCGGCGGGGCCGTGGCCGAAAGAAAGGTAAACTCCCTGCTTGCGGCTTCGGCCGATGTGACGGTGATCAGTCCGGAAGTGACACAAGGACTGCGGCAGCTTGTAATGGAAGGCCGGATCCGCTGGATTTCCCGCGAGTACGCGGCGGGAGATTTGGCGGGGGCCTTTTTGGTCTATGCGGCAACCTCCTCGCCTGACGTGAACGGTGCCGTGATTGATGAAGCAGAGCGGATGGGCGCGCTGGCAAACGCGGCCAGCGGCAGTAGGACGGGTTCTTTTATCAGCCCGAGCGTGCTGCGCCGGGGCAGGCTGGTGATCGCCGTGTCCACATCGGGCGCCGGACCGGCGCTGGCCGCGGAGATTTGCGACAGGCTGGAGGATGAATACGGCCCTGAATACGAGGAATATCTCGAATGGATGTACCGGATGCGCAGCAGCATCAAGAGGCAGGTTACGCGCCCGGAAAGCCGGCAAAGATTATTAATGAAAGCGGCAGAGCTTGAAGTGCTGGATGAAATCCGCAAGGGCACGTTTGAGCCGTGGGATACGGAACAAATTGGATTGCGAACAACCAGGAGGAATCATGATGCGGACAATCGTAGTAGGCAGCAGACAAAGCGCATTGGCATTAACGCAGACAGGGCAGGTCATCGACCAGCTGAAGCAGCTGTGCGCGGAACACGGGTTTGATTTTCAATTCGAAGTGAAAAAGATCGTGACGAAAGGCGACCGCATTTTGGATGTGACGTTGTCCAAGGTTGGCGGGAAAGGCTTGTTCGTTAAAGAAATCGAGCAGGCTATGCTGGACGGCGAAATCGATATGGCCGTGCACAGCATGAAGGACATGCCTTCGGTTCTCCCCGAGGGTCTGATGAACGGTGCGGTGCCCCGCCGTGTTGACCCGAGGGACTGTCTCATTTCCCTTCATGGGAAAAGCATTGACGAGCTTCCGCAGGGAGCGAAAGTGGGAACGAGCAGCCTGCGCCGCTCCAGCCAGCTGAAGGCTCACCGGCCGGACCTGGAACTGGAGCCTGTTCGCGGGAATATTGACTCGCGTCTGCGCAAGCTCGAGACGGAAGGCTTCCAGGCGATCATTCTCGCCGCTGCCGGGCTGTACCGCATGGGCTGGGAGGATAAAATCAGCTCGTATATTCCGGTGGAGACCTGCCTGCCGGCTGTTGGCCAAGGAGCGCTCGGCATCGAATGCCGCGAAGATGATGCGGATCTGCGCAGACTGCTTGATTTATATAACGATAAGGAATCGGAGCTGACCGTTGCTGCCGAACGCAAATTTCTCGCCGTGCTGAACGGCGGCTGCCAGGTGCCGATCGGGGCACACGCCGTACTCGTTCCGTTCGAGGCGGAGCATTCCCAAGAGACTCCGCCCGTTATACAATTAACGGGAATGGTAGGATCTCCCGAAGGGGACGTCATTTTAAAAGAAACGCTGACGGGAACGGATCCACTGAAGCTTGGGGAAGACGTTGCCAATAAGCTGATTGCCCAGGGAGCCGAGACAATACTGGAACAGACCAGGGAGTAGGGGATGAGAACATGGCGGGAAGAGTATTTTTGGTGGGAGCCGGGCCCGGGCATGCCAAATTAATTACGGTAAAAGGGCTGGAATGCCTGCAAAAGGCGGATGTCGTCGTGTATGACCGCCTGGCGGGGCCGCAGCTGCTGCATTCCCTCAAGCCTGGAACGGAAAAAATATACGTCGGCAAGCTCCCGGACCGCCATACGATGAAGCAGGAAGAGATCAACCAGCTGCTGGTGGACCTTGCCCTGCAGGGCAAAACGGTCGTGCGGCTGAAGGGCGGCGATCCGACGATATTCGGACGCGTAGGTGAGGAAGCTGAGCTGCTAAGGCGAAACGGCATTCCTTATGAAATCGTGCCCGGCATTACGGCGGCGATCGGGGTACCGGCGTACGCAGGCATTCCGGTGACCCACCGGGATTTGGCCTCTTCCTTGTCCATCATCACCGGGCATGAGAGCCCGGACAAGCTGGACCGGATGATCGAATGGGACAAGGTCACGAACGCGACCGGAACGCTGGTCTTTATGATGGGCGTGGCCAAGATCGGTTATATCGCCGAGCAGCTGATGCGCCATGGACGCAACCCCGACACGCCGGTGGCCTTGATCCGGTGGGGGACGCGGGCGGAGCAGGCGGTGCTCGCCGGGACGCTCGCCGACATCGCGGAGAAAGTGAAGCAGGCGGACTTTCAGCCGCCGGCCGTCATCGTTGTCGGCGACGTCGTGCGGCAGCGCGAGCAGCTCAAATGGGCGGAGTCGCAGCCGCTGTTCGGCAAGCGGATCTTGGTCACCCGCTCCCGGGCCCAGGCAAGCGATCTGGTCAACCGGATTGAGGAGCTCGCGGGGAGCCCTACGAATTTCCCGTGATCGAGACGGTGTATCCCGAAGCGCCCGAGCTTAAGCAGGGCCTCAAGGACGCCTTCGACCGGCTCGGTGAATACGACTGGGTGTTCTTCACCAGCACCAACGGTGTCGACTACTTCTTCCGCCATTTGAAGGAGCAGGGGAAGGACATCCGGCAGCTGCACCGGGCGCGAATTGCGGCGGTCGGCCCGGCCACAGCCGAAGCACTCGGGCAGCGGGGCATCATCCCCGTGGAGCTGCCGGACCGCTTCCAGCAGGAAGGACTGATCGAGTCGCTGGGCAGCCAGCTGCTCGCCGGCCAGAAGGTCTTCCTTCCGCGCGGGGATCTGGCACGAAACTGGCTGCCTGAGAAGCTCGCCGAGATGGGACTCGAGGTCACCAGCGCCGTGATGTACCAGACGATCGCCGGGCGGAGGACGATCCCGAATTGATCCGGCTGCTGGAAGAGGGCGGGATTCATGCCGTGACGTTTACCAGCACGTCGACGGTGAACAATCTGCTCTCGATTTTACAGCGGATGGGAGTGCAGGACCCGCCAGCGCTGCTGCAGGGCGTGGAAGTTGCATGTATTGGAGAAATTACGGCCAAGACAGCCCGTGACGCGGGCCTTGAAGTAGGCATCGTTGCCGAAGAAGCGACGCTGGACAGCCTTGTCCGGTCGCTGTGCCTGTGGAACGCGGAAGCTGCTGCCGCATCAGAATAGAAGGGTCTGGGATGACCCTAGACTCGTAAATATCTACCAACAGGAGGTTTACAGCTATGAGTTTTCCAATGGTAAGACACCGGCGCCTCCGCCAGTCCGCGGGCATGCGGAACATGGTGCGCGAAACGGTGCTGAACGTGAATGACCTGATCATGCCGATTTTTGTAACCTATGGAGAAAACATAAAAAACGAGATTTCATCCATGCCGGGAGTCTATCATTTTTCGCTGGACCGGCTGAAAGAAGAAGTGGACGAAATTGCCTCCCTCGGCATTCCGGCCGTGCTGTTGTTCGGCATTCCGGAAACGAAGGACAGCATCGGCTCCTCGGCCTTTGCGGAAGACGGCATCGTGCAGGAAGCCACACGCCTGATCAAGTCCTGGTATCCGGACCTGCTCGTCGTAGCCGACACCTGCCTCTGCGAGTTTACGGATCATGGACACTGCGGCATGGTGCATACCTATGAACGGGATGGCCATGTGTGCGGTGACGTCATGAATGATGAATCGCTGGAGCTGCTGGTCAAAACGGCGGTGTCCCAGGCAAAAGCCGGCGCCGATATTATCGCTCCGTCCAACATGATGGACGGCTTCGTGCAGGCGATCCGCGCAGGGCTTGATGAGAACGGTTTTGAGCATATTCCGATCATGTCTTATTCGGTCAAATATGCTTCCGCCTTCTACGGCCCATTCCGCGAAGCAGCCGACTCGGCACCCCAGTTCGGCGACCGCAAAACGTACCAGATGGATCCGGCCAACGCGCGAGAAGCGCTGCGTGAAGCGGAATCCGATGTGCTTGAAGGGGCCGACATGCTGATGGTCAAGCCTTCTTTGTCCTATATGGACATTATGCGCACGCTGAAAGATCAGTTCGACCTTCCGCTCGTCGCCTACAATGTGAGCGGGGAGTACTCCATGGTCAAAGCGGCGGCCATTCAAGGCTGGATCGACGAAAAAGCCGTGGTGCAGGAAATGCTGACGAGCATGAAGCGCGCCGGCGCGGATATCATTATTACTTATTTTGCCAAAGACGTGGCCCGGTGGATCAAGGGATAACCGAAGCATCGGAGCAAAATCCCCGCATTGCGGGGTGATTTAAACCGATAGATTGGAGTGAATGACATGAGCAGTATGTCAGGAAAGCGCAAGGAGGAGGCTTCCCGGTCGGCCTTTGAAGAAGCCAAGCAGTATATCCCCGGCGGGGTGAACAGCCCTGTCCGCGCCTTTAAATCGGTCGGCCTTACGCCGATTTATGTGGACCATGCCCAAGGATCGCGCGTGTACGATATTGATGGCAACAGTTTCATCGACTACGTCGGCTCCTGGGGGCCTCTGATTATGGGACACGCCCATCCGGAAGTGATTGCTGCGGTTCAGGAAACGGCGGCCAAAGGCACGAGCTTCGGCGCGCCTACGCTGATTGAGACGGAGATGGCCAAGCTCGTGTGCGAGCGTGTCCCTTCAATCGACATCGTCCGGATGGTCAATTCCGGTACGGAAGCGACGATGAGCGCGATTCGCCTGGCCCGCGGGTACACGGGACGCAGCAAAATTTTGAAATTCGAAGGCTCCTACCATGGACACGCGGACAGCCTGCTCATCAAAGCCGGCTCCGGGGTGGCGACGCTGGGTCTGCCTGACAGCCCGGGCGTGCCGGAAAGCGTGGCCAGCAACACGATCACGGTTGCATACAACGACCTTGAGTCCGTTACGCTTGCTTTTGAACGTTTTGGCGAGGAGATCGCCTGCGTTATCGTGGAGCCGGTAGCCGGCAACATGGGCGTCGTGCCTCCGCTTCCGGGCTTTCTGGAGGGCTTGCGCGAAATTACAACGAAATACGGTAGCCTGCTCATTTTTGATGAGGTCATGACCGGGTTCCGTGTTCATTTGAACTGTGCCCAAGGCCGGTTCGGCATTACGCCTGACCTGACTTGCCTGGGCAAGGTCATCGGCGGCGGACTGCCTGTCGGCGCATACGGTGGCAAACGCGAAATTATGGAGAAAGTGGCGCCGTCGGGTCCGATTTATCAAGCGGGCACGCTGAGCGGAAATCCGCTGGCCATGGCGGCTGGGTTTACGACGCTGAAGCTCCTGACGTCTGCCGTATATGACCAGCTGGAAGAGCGCGCAGCCCGTCTGGAGGCCGGTTTTGTGAAAAATGCCAAAGAGCTTGGCATTCCGGTGACGATTAACCGCGTCGGTTCCATGGTATGTCCTTTCTTCACGGAAGGGCCTGTCGTGAATTACGATACGGCGAAGACGAGCGACATTCCGCGCTTCACCAAATATTTCGGCAATCTGATTGAGGAAGGCGTGAGCGTGGCTCCTTCCCAATTTGAGGGGATGTTTGTATCGGCTGCCCACAGCATCGAAGACATCGATGCGACGATCGAAGCCAATTACAACGCCCTCAAGCAGCTGTGAGCCTGAACCACTGGCTCCGGCGCGGGGAATGGCTGGAGCTGGCTCCGGGCAAAAAAATCGCATCGGCCGAAGACCGTGAAGCGGCGGCCGCGGCGTGGCTGCTGAATGAGGTAGGCATGCCAGAGAAGCTACTTGGACAGCTTAAGGCATCAAATGGCATCGAGTGGAAAGGGGACCGGCTTCGGCTGGCCCTTTTTGCTGCCCGCAAGGCGGGGATCGAGCCGATCTGGATGGATCTCACCGTGCTGTACGAGGACGACTTCTGCCTGGTCGTTCACAAGCCTACCGGGATGAAGGTTCACCCGGATGGACACTCCGACGAAATCACGTTGGATCATGCCGTGGCCGCCCATTATCAGATGCAGGGGGAAGAGATTGCGGTCAGGCATATTCATCGGCTCGACCAGCATACCACTGGGCCCGTGCTGTATGCCAAAAATGACTGGGCGCAGCTTGTGCTGGACAAGGAGATGAGCGGCAAGCGGATTTCGCGGATTTACGCCGCCTTTGTCGAGGGGCGGATCCCTGCGGATCTGAAGGTCATCGACCTGCCCATCGGCAAGGACCGCCATCACAAGCAGCGCAGACGGGTGTCTCCGGGAGGGCAATCTGCGGTGACCCGGATTCTCCATGCAGAAGCCGGGAATCAAGCCAGCCTCGTCTACTTGGAGCTGGAAACCGGACGGACGCATCAGATCCGCGTTCATCTCAGTCATGTCGGCCACCCGCTGCTGGGCGATGCCCTGTACGGCGGAAGCATGTCCGCCATCGGCAGGCAGGCGCTTCACGGAGAGCGTCTCTCTTTCGCCCATCCGCTCACACGCGAGCAGATTGAGGTGAGCGATCCGTGGCCCGAGGATATGGAGCGTCTCAAAGCCCTTGTGAGAGCGTAAACCTAAGTATCATATGAAAACTGGCATGCTCCTCTTTTTAAAGCATATAAATAGAACGAGTAATGATTTTGGCTCGTGCTGTGGGGATGGCCCACAGTTAGAAATATGCCGAAAAGGAGGACGTTATTTGTGTTTGACCAGTCCTACGGTTTACGCTTTGACATTTACGAACGCATTCATTTAAACGAAGACGTGGCGGGAATCGAAGAACTCGAGGAAATCGAGCTGCTTCCGCATATTCAAGTGATCAGCCAGGACGAACAAGCCAGTCTGCGCGGGCATCTGCTCCTGTCGGGGCTGTACAGAAGCGAAGGTGAGGAAGAAGGGACGCAGCGGCTGGAGCATTTCATTCCAGTGGAAATTACGGTTCCCTTGAACCGGGTAACCTCGCTGGATGACATTGCGGTGGAAATCGAAAATTTCGACGTCGACCTGCTGTCCAAACGAAGCCTGAATATTACGGGCGTTCTCTCTCTGCGCGGCATCGAGACTCAGGTCGCGGAATCACCCGCCTGGAAAGCGGACGAATTCACGGTGGTTCATGCACCGGATGAGGACATTCCGGAGGAAGCGGCTATCTTCGCGCAAGAGCGGGAGGAAGAACCGGCTTCGGCAGAACCGGAACAGCGTGAATTCACGCCGCCGGACGACCCTGCGCCTGTCTGGACCGCACCGGCTCCGTCCTTTGCGCCGCCTCAGTCCCAAATTCAGGCAGAGCAGCCGGAACAGGTTCCGATCGAAGCCACGGAAGCCGATGACTCGGATGAAGCACGGGAAGCGGCAGCCTGGGAAGCCGTATGGCAAGCGGCTGCTGTTCCTCCGTCCGAGCCGGAGGAAGCGGCTGTGCCTCAGGCGTCCGATTCCCGTGAAACTGCGCCGTCTACCGCATGGGAATTTGCCCGCGAACCTGAGCGGGAAGCGGCAGCGCCTCCGCCGCAGGTGGCCGGATTATCCGCTTTACATACGGACAAGGAACCATCAGACCGGACAGCGGAGCCCCAGTACCCGAACAAGTGGCATTTTGAGCATGAAGAGGAGTCGGAGCTGCTGCATCCGGAGGCGACGGCGGTTCAGGCGGATGAAGAACAGGAAGAAGACATCTATTTGAACGCGGCGGGTAAAGACCCGTTCAGCGAGCCTACGTTCCCGTTTGGAGCTTTCCAGGATAAAGTTCAGCAGGAAGAACCGCCTGAAGACCGGGAAATGCGGATTGCGCTCGGAAGCAAGAAGGAACCCGAGTCCGGCGAGAAGGAAGCGATCGGTTTTTCCTCGATCTTGTCCTCAAGCCGTTCGATCAAGGAGCTTGAGTACCAGCAGGCACAGGAGGAGCAGCAGGCTGCTGATGCCGCCGCCAGCGCGGGTGCTGCTGAAGCAGATGATATCAAATGGAAGAACCTGTTCCTCGGCAGTATCTCCGAGCAGACTCCTTTCCGTAAGGTCCGGCTGTGCATCGTTCAGCGGGAAGAGACGCTCGAGACGATCGCCGACCGTTATCAGCTGACGCCGCGGGAGCTAGTACTGTACAACCGGCTGGCGGACCAGACCGTGCAGGAAGGTCAAGTTCTGTACATCCCGTAACGTTTTTGATGCAATCCGAAGAGCCTGGCGCTTTGTTGCGCCGGGCTTTTTTTTGTTCCCGGGATGTGGCCTGCCTGAACACGGGAAAATGGTCCTGCACTTTGGGCCAAGGGAAGTTGACTATCGACATGAAGCGCGTTATTATGGAGTATATGTTTTGCAGAAAAACATCAATGAACGTCAATTACAGAAGACATCCCGTATTTGACGGAAGTTTTTCTTGCGATATGAATCGCTTCAGCTTCGCTGAAAATGAATCCATTTAACCATCTTCAAAAAAACGATGAACGGGAAGAGTAGGCGGTATTGCCCTTCAGAGAGCGGAATTGCAGCGCTGGAAGATTCCGCAGGATGCAGCTGTCCGAAGTCGCCCGGAAGTTGTCGGTTTGAGCACCTGCGTTCGAAGGCGCGGGAGGTAGAGCCGGCCGGCTGCAGCCGTTATCTGTATGGAGTGTTGCGGGGGGCATGCGTGTTTGTGCTGCTTGTCGCAAAACAAAGGTGGTACCGCGAAAGAACAGCCTTTCGTCCTTTGAGGACGAAAGGTTTTTTGTATTTTTGGCAAAGCTGATCTTGTGATGGAGGATGAACAATATGACAGACCAGGAAAACCAAGCAACAACCGGGATGCCGACGACGTATGACCCGAAATCGGCCGAGAAGAAATGGTACAAATACTGGATCGACGGCCAGTATTTCAAAGCCGGGCAGAAGCCCGAGGCGGAGCCGTACACGATCGTGATTCCGCCGCCAAACGTAACGGGGATGCTCCATATCGGGCACGCCCTTGACTTTACCCTGCAGGATATTCTGATCCGCACGAAGCGGATGCAGGGATACGACGCCTTGTGGCTTCCGGGCTCGGACCATGCGGGCATCGCGACGCAGACCAAGGTGGAGCAGAAGCTGCGTGAGCAGAATATTAGCCGCCACGACCTGGGGCGCGAGAAGTTCCTGGAGAAAGTATGGGAATGGAAGGACCAATACGCGGAAACGATTCATGAACAGTGGGCCAAAATGGGCTTTTCCCTGGATTACTCCAGAGAGCGGTTTACGCTTGACGAAGGTCTGTCGAAGGCGGTTCGCGAAGTTTTCGTGAAACTCTATGAAAAAGGGCTGATCTACCGCGGCAAAAAGATCATTAACTGGGATCCGGCCGCCAGAACCGCCTTGTCCGATATTGAAGTTGAATATAAAGAAGTCAACGGCCATCTGTATCATTTGCAGTATCCGCTGAAGGACGGAAGCGGCCACATTACGGTAGCGACCACGCGTCCCGAGACGATGCTTGGCGATACGGCGGTAGCGGTTCATCCGAAAGATGAGCGCTACAAGGACATGATCGGCAAGATGCTCGTGCTTCCGATAGTTGGACGCGAGATTCCGATTATTGCCGACGAGTACGTGGAACGAGAATTCGGCAGCGGCGCCGTAAAAATTACCCCGGCACACGATCCGAACGATTTTGAGGTGGGATTGCGCCACGATCTGCCGCAAATCATCGTGATGGACGAGACCGGCACGATGAATGACCAGGCTGCGAAGTACGAAGGCATGGACCGGGCCGATTGCCGCAAGCAGATCGTTCAGGATTTGAAGGACCTCGGCGTGCTGATCAAAATCGAAGACCATGTGCACCAGGTAGGGCACAGCGAGCGCACAGGCGCCGTAGTCGAGCCTTACTTGTCGACGCAGTGGTTCGTTAAAATGCAGCCGCTCGCAGAAAGAGCCATCGAGGCGCAAAAGGCAGGCAAAGGGGTACGTTTTGTTCCGGAGCGTTTCGAGAAAACATACCTGAACTGGATCGAAAACGTCCGGGATTGGTGTATTTCGCGTCAGTTGTGGTGGGGACACCGGATTCCGGCTTGGTACTGTGAATCCTGCGGCGAGATCCACGTCGCGCATGAGGATGTAACCCAATGCTCCAAATGCGGAAGCACCGAGCTTACGCAGGACAACGACGTTCTGGACACCTGGTTCAGTTCGGCGCTGTGGCCGTTCTCTACCCTCGGCTGGCCGGAGCAGACGGCGGATCTGGAGCGTTATTATCCGACGAATGTACTCGTTACGGGCTATGACATCATCTATTTCTGGGTAGCCCGGATGATCTTTACCGCGCTGGAATTTACGGGCGAAATTCCGTTCAAGGACGTGCTGATGCACGGTCTGGTCCGGGATTCCGAAGGACGGAAAATGTCCAAGTCGCTCGGCAACGGCGTCGATCCGCTCGACGTCATCGAACGGTACGGCGCAGATGCGATGCGCTACATGATCTCCACGAGCAGCACGCCGGGGCAGGATCTGCGCTTCCGCTGGGAACGCGTGGAGCAGGCGCGCAACTTTGCCAATAAAATCTGGAACGCCTCCCGATTCGCTCTGATGAATTTGGAAGGATTCACATATGACGACATTGACATAAGCGGAGAGCTCAGCACGGCGGACCGCTGGATTCTCCACCGCCTGAACGAAACTTCCCGTGACATTACGCGTCTAATAGATGCCTACGAATTTGGTGAAACGGGCCGGCTCCTGTATAACTTCATTTGGGATGACCTCTGTGACTGGTACATTGAGTTTGCCAAACTCTCTTTGTACGGAGACAATGTGAGCGCCAAGAAAACGACGCAGTCGGTGCTTAGCTATGTGCTGGACCGCACGCTGCGGATGATTCATCCGTTTATGCCGTTCATCTCCGAAGAAATTTGGCAGCATCTGCCTCACGAAGGGGAAACGATCACGCTTGCGGCATGGCCGGAGTATGATCCAGCCTTCGAGGATGCCGAAGCTGCAGCCGAGATGTCGCTGCTGATGGATGCCATCCGTGCCGTTCGCAACATCCGCGCAGAGGTTAATGTTCCGATGAGCAAGAAGATCGAGCTGATGCTGAAGGCGGGCGATGAGCAAGTGCTGCAGATCGTGGACCGGAACGAAGTATACGTTCAGCGCTTCTGCAACACCTCGAGCTTTACGGCAGGTCTGGACCTGACGACGCCGGACAAGGCGATGACCGCCGTGATTACCGGTGCCGAGCTGTACCTGCCGCTAGCCGGTCTGATCGACATTGACCAGGAGATTGCGCGGCTGGAGAAAGAGCTGCAGCATCTGAACAGCGAAGTGCAGCGGGTGGAGAAAAAGCTGGCCAATGAAGGCTTTGTGGCGAAAGCGCCGGCAAAAGTCATTGAAGAGGAGAAGGCCAAGATGGCCGACTATTCCGATAAACGCAGCAAAGTCATCGCACGGATCGAAGAGCTGAGAGGCTGATCACGACGCAGCAGAAACTTAACTAAAATTCAGAAGGTGAATGGTATGGGGGATCAATTGGAAGCCGGACGGGAGGCTTCTCTGCGCACATATGAAGAGGCGGCGAATTGGATTAACGGTCTGATTCCGTTTGGGATCAGACCGGGGATGCAGCGGATCGAAACGTTAATGGAGAAGTTCGGGAACCCGCACCGGAGGCTGAAATTCATTCATGTCGCCGGTACGAACGGGAAAGGGTCGACATGCGCCTACTTGACCCGTGTACTTCTGCAAAGCGGTTATTCGGTAGGCACGTATACTTCGCCGTATATCACCAAATTCACGAACCGCTTTCAGTACAACGGGGAAGACATTCCGGAGGAGGTGCTGCTCTCCCTGGCGAACCGCCTGTACCCTGCAGTGCAGGAGATTGCGGCCACGGAGCTCGGATCGCCGACGATGTTCGAAGTGTCCACGGCTCTGGCGATTCTGTATTATGCCGAGGAATGCTACCCTGACGTGGTTGTATGGGAGACCGGGCTCGGGGGAAGGCTGGATGTAACGAACATCGTTCACCCCATCGTCTCCATCATCACCAATGTCGGGATGGACCACACCGATATTCTTGGCGATACGCTTGTGGAAATCGCCACGGAAAAGGCTGGCATTATCAAACCAGGCGTTCCGGTGGTCAGCTGCGTGAACCAGCCGGAAGTCATTGAGGTGCTGAAGCAAAAAGCCGAAGAGTGCCGCACGACGCTGTATTTGGCGGGAGAGCAGTTCACCTACGAATATACCGGTCTGGACGGTTCCTTGCAGACGTTCCATTTCAAAGGTCCTTTCCGCGAGCTGGATCTGAGCATCGGGATGAAGGGCGAGCACCAGATTGCTAATGCCGCCGGCGCGATGATGGCGCTGGAAGTGCTGCGGCAGTACATGGCTTTTGTCATGGACGATGAGGATCTGCTGAAGGGATTCCGGGATACGAAGTGGGCCGGCCGGCTCGAAGAAGTGGGCGATTCTCCGCGGATTGTTCTGGACGGGGCGCATAATCCGGAGGGGCTGGAGAGCCTCAGCAAGAGCCTGCAAAGGCATTATCACTTTAAACAGTTAAATTTGATGATGGGAATGCTGTCAAATAAGCATCATGAGTCCTCTTTGAAGCATATACTTCCAATAGTGGATACGCTTATCCTGACCGAGCCGGATTTCCGGAAAAAAATGGACGCTGATGCTTTGCTGGACATTGTGGAGCGGCTGAAGCATTCTCACGGCAAACCAGGTTTGCAGATCATCGTAGAACCGGATTGGAAACACGCGCTAGACATACTTAAGTTACGGACAGAACCGGGGGATTTGGCAGTGGTGTCCGGCACGCTGTATTTGATTTCTGATGTGCGGGCAGCCCTGCTGGGTCAGACCGATTCTGAAAAAGGTTGGTGAAAATCTGTTGAATTCTGAACATGTTCATTTTATCGGTATTGGTGGCTACGGGATGAGCGCCATCGCACGGGTTATGCTGGAAATGGGATACACGGTCACGGGTTCGGACGTGGCTGCCCAGGAATTAACGGAAAAACTGGCTGCCAAGGGAGCCAAAATTTATATAGGCCATACGGCCGAGCAGGTTCACGGAGCGGATTTGGTCGTCTATTCGACGGCGCTTCCCAAAGACAACGTGGAACGAAGAGAGGCGGAGCATTTGAACATTCCGATCCTTCACCGCTCGCAAATGCTGGCCAGATTGCTGAATGAGCGCAAGGGCATCGCCGTTGCGGGAGCACACGGCAAGACGACTACGTCGTCCATGATTGCACTCGCCATGGAGGAATGCGGCGCAGATCCGACGTTTATTATCGGCGGGGAAATTATGAACGTCGGCACGAACGCCAAGGCCGGCAAAGGGGACTACGTGGTGGCTGAGGCGGATGAGAGCGACGGCTCCTTTTTGCAGTACCATCCGTGGCTCGGCATCGTGACGAACATTGAGGCGGATCATCTTGAAAACTACGACGGCGATTTCGAGAAGCTGAAGAGCGCTTATGTGCAGTTTTTGAGCCAGATCAAGGAAGACGGCACGGCCGTCGTCTGCGCTGATGACGCGAATATTCGCGCGATCCTTCCTTCGATCCGCTGCAATGTGGCCACCTATGGGATCGATTCCGATGCGGAATATACCGCCGAGGATCTAGTCCTGGGCGACCGTCACGTATCCTTCACGATGAAGCATAACGGACAGACGCTGGGAACCGTCGAGCTTTCGGTTCCTGGACGCCACAACGTCTATAACGCCATGGCCACGGTGATCGCCTGCCTGAAGGCCGGGATTCCGTTCGAATCCATCGCTGCGGGCGTTTCGAAGTTCCACGGCGCCAAACGCCGTTTCCAGGTGCTCGGCGAGAAGAACGATATTCTGATCATCGACGATTACGCGCATCACCCGACGGAGATCGAAGCTACCATCAGCGCCGCCAAGGCTACGGGCAAAAAGATTATCGCCGTGTTCCAGCCGCAGCGCTATACACGGACCTTCTTCCTGCTCGATGCATTCAGCCGGGCGTTCGGCGGAGCCGATGAAGTGATCATTACCGACATTTATTCGCCAGCCGGAGAGAAGCAGATCGAGGGCGTGAGCTCTTCAAAGCTGGTTGATTTGATCGTCAAAAACAGCAATGCGGGTGCCCGTTATTTGCCGACGAAGGAAGATGTCCTGAACGATCTGAAGCCGCGGCTCCAGCCAGGGGTGCTTGTCCTGACCATGGGGGCAGGCGACATTTGGAAAGTCGGGGCGGAAATCGCCAAGACAATGTAAGGAATGCCTCTGCCGGATGGGCAGGGCTGCAAATGATCATGACCGAAGAAACCGTAATTCCCTGATTCTGAAGGGGGATTACGGTTTTTTGCTCTTGTCATTTTCGTGGGACAATCAAACATAACTTCTGGAAATCTATCATATATACATAGTAGATACGGACAAGGGTGAGGTGTTTGGGTGTGAACAAGGCGAGAATGACGTTCCGGTTTGATGAAGAACAAGGGCGCCAGCTTGAAGATAAGAAGGACCGCGGACAGCTGACGGTTGCGGGATCCGCTGCACAGGACCCTGCATGGGCGGATGATCGTAATTCCGGAAGCAACCGCCGCGATGTTGAAACAAAGCGTACCCCGATATCGGCTGTGCCTGCGTCAATGCAGGGATGGAGTGATCCGTTTAACAGGGAGGACAGCTGGGAGCGTCTGGAGGAGAGGATGGGTTACGGAATCCAAGAGCGGGCAGAGGATACACCTGAGCATGATTCCGTTGCGGACGGGCCAGATCATCGCTATCCGGACAGCTCGGAAGACTGGGACCTGGATCGTGCCAATAATAGGTACACGGTCAGGGAGGACTATGATGCCTACGATAACATCGAGAACAGACCCGATGAAGCGGGGCCCGGGCCCATCATCGAGGAGTATTCCTACCGGC
>NZ_PCZT01000026.1:179678-204437 GCF_002968895.1 Paenibacillus sp. AR247
CGTCGGAACGGTAACTGGAGCAATCGTCACCGGGGCGTTGTTCGGTTTGGTGGTCCTCTCCTTTTTCAAGGACGGATCTGCGGGGATGGACCCGGGCGGCAACACAGGAAACCCGAGTGCTGTAAGCACCTCTGCGCAGTCCGGCGAGGATCAAGCTTCCGTCCCGGCGGTCGCCGTCGAGGTGGGTCCTCAAACCTACTACATGCTGCAGTATGGCGTCTTCAGCACCGCCGACCGGGTTCAGCAGGCGAAGGATGAGCTGGAGCAGTACGGCATTGCCGCAGGGAACGATCCGGATGAGGAAAACCGGGTGTATGCGGGTCTGTCCACAGACCGCGAACAGGCCAAGCTGCTCAGCAATCAGCTGAAGGCGGAAGGGGTTGATCTGTATGTGCGGGAGGTGGATCTCCCAGCCGCAACCTCCCTGCATTTTAACGGAGACGCGGAGGCCGTTAACCAATACTTTCAGGTGAGCGCGGACCTGGTTGCGCTGCTGAGCCAAACATCGGCGAGCCTCCTGGGTAAGGATCTTCCGGGGAAAATCGGTACCGAGGATATGAACCGTTTGACCGATCTGCACCGGCAGTGGACGGAGGCGGCCAAGCCGTTCCAGGCCGGCCTGGGCGCGGATCAGCAGGAGATGGGCAGGCAGCTGGAGCAGGCGATGAACAGCTCGCTTTCGTCCGTCGAGGAATACAACAAAAATACGGCGAAGGGGCATTTATGGGAAATCCAGTCCAGGATGATGGAATTCATCATGCTGCAGAAGCAGCTTGTCGCTTCCCTGGAAAAAGCATAAAACACAAAGATCCGGCGTGGAAATGGAAATACTTCCCCATGCCGGATTTGTGTTTGTATTGACGTCCAAATAACCGTATAATAATGTGGGTGTCAAATTATGGCGAGGGAAGAGAAGAATGAAGAAGAATGTTGGAATATTAGGAAGAGAAGAATGAAGAAGAATGTTGGAATATTACTGCTGTTTCTGCTGCTTGGCTGGCTGGCGGGAGCATGGATAGCCAAAGCGCTGGAGCCTGTACAAGCTCTTTCTTTTCTGACCGCATCCACGATGATCAAATGGTCACCGCAAGCTAATTTGGACATTATCAGTTACGACATTACCATTCAAATGAAACTAAGCCTGCTGAGTTTGATCGGCATCATTGTCTCCGTGTGGCTGTATCGCAGGCTTTAACTACCGGACAAAGGAGATCCTTTCATTGAAATCAAACCATTCACGCCGCATTATTCTGGCATCAACTTCACCGAGAAGGCAGGAGCTGATCGCTTCTCTACATATTCCGTTTGAGATCCGTCCCAGTCACGCTGAAGAACATACACCCGAAGATTGGACACCGCAGCAGGTCGTGGAAGGACTGGCCTTACGCAAAGCGGAAGCCGTTCATGCCTCGCTTCATGATGATAAGGAGGATGCCGTGATCGTCGGCAGTGATACGGTTGTTGTGCTGGACAATCAGGTGCTGGGCAAGCCGGTCGACAAGCAGGATGCGGTTCGCATGCTGACATCGCTGCAAGGCCGGACCCACGAGGTATATACGGGAGTCGCCGTCATCGATGTCATGAACGGCAAGACGATGGTGCGCCATCGTGTGACGTCGGTGACGATGAAGCCGCTCACCGGGCGCCAGGTAGAGGCTTACGCCATGAGCGGAGAGCCTGATGACAAAGCGGGCGCCTATGCGATCCAGGGACTCGGGTCAACGATCGTCGAACGGATCGAAGGATGCTATTTTAACGTGGTCGGACTGCCGCTGTCCCTGCTTTCGGACATGCTGGGCGAGTTCGGAATCGACGTTTTGTAAAACTTGCGGATGTTATTTGAATGAAGGGAAAGAAGGGGAACTTATGGAGTCGCAAACTTATCTGCTGCGCGACATCCCCCATGAAGAACGCCCGAGAGAACGCATGCTTGAATATGGGGCGAGTGCTTTAAGCCATGCCGAACTGCTTGCTATTTTGCTTCGGACGGGAACCCGCCAGGAGTCAGCCGTACATTTGGCTCAGCGGATACTGAAGCAAGTCGGCAGTTTGCGAAATCTGGTCGACCTGAGCGTCGAGGAGCTGATGTCTATTCGGGGCATCGGCAGCGCGAAGGCGCTGCAGCTCAAAGCCGGAATCGAGCTCGGACAGCGTTTGTCCAGAGCTCGCAAAGAGGAGCCCGTTACGATACGGAGCCCGAAGGATGCCGCAAACGTGCTCTCAGAGCAGCTGCGGTATTTGCAAAAAGAACATTTTGTCTGTTTGTTTTTGAATACGAAAAATCACATTATTGCTCAAGAGACGCTTTCGATCGGCAGTCTGAACGCCTCCATCGTGCACCCTCGCGAGGTGTTTCGCGCAGCCATTAAATGCAGCAGCGCATCCGTCGTTTGTGCACACAATCATCCCAGTGGAGATCCCACCCCTAGTCCAGAAGATATTTCCCTGACCGCCCGGTTGAAGGAGGCAGGAGACATTGTGGGCATAGAGGTGTTGGATCATTTGATCATCGGCGATGGAGGATACGTCAGTTTGAAGGAGCAAGGCTTGATGTAATATAATAGTTGAGATTGACGAAGAAAGGGAGATTACAGCATGTTTGGGAGCTTCACGAAAGATTTGGGTATTGACTTGGGGACGGCGAATACGCTCGTTTATGTCCGTGGAAAAGGAATTGTCGTTAGGGAGCCCTCGGTAGTCGCTTTGCGCACCGATACGAAGAGCATTGAAGCCGTTGGTGAATCCGCCAAGAAAATGATCGGCCGCACGCCGGGGAATATCCGTGCCATCCGTCCGATGAAGGACGGGGTTATCGCTGATTTTGACACGACGGCCACTATGATTAAATATTTTATCCGTCAGGCGCAAAAGCAGCGCTCTATGTTCCAGCGCCATCCGAACGTGATGGTTTGTGTACCTTCGGGCATTACTGCGGTAGAGCAGCGGGCGGTTGAAGATGCCACCAAGCAGGCGGGTGCGCGTGAGGCTTACACCATCGAAGAGCCGTTTGCGGCAGCCATCGGTGCAGACCTTCCGGTATGGGAGCCGACAGGCAGCATGGTCGTTGACATCGGCGGGGGTACAACTGAAGTTGCGGTTATTTCCCTGGGCGGTATCGTTACGAGCCGTTCGGTCAGAGTGGCCGGCGACGAAATGGACGAATCTATCATTCAATATATTAAACGGCAATACAATTTAATGATCGGGGAACGGACTTCGGAGCAGCTGAAAATGGAAGTGGGCTCTGCGCTGCCGCTGGAACAGGTGGAAACGAGCGAAATCCGCGGGCGTGACCTCGTCACCGGCTTGCCGAAGACGATTACCATCACATCCGACGAGATCAGCGAAGCTCTGTCTGACACGGTCAATGCGATCGTTGAAGCGGTGAAGGTAACGCTGGAGAAGTGTCCGCCGGAGCTTGCCGCCGACATTATGGACCGCGGTATCGTCCTGACCGGAGGCGGAGCCCTGCTGCGCAACTTGGACAAGCTGCTCGCACAAGAAACCGGCATGCCGGTCATCGTGGCGGACAATCCGCTGGACTGCGTCGCCATCGGTACGGGCAAAGCGCTCGAGAACATTCATCTATTCAAATCCCGCAGCAGTTCGGCCGTGCGTTCCAAACGTTAAGCACTTATAGGCGGGTCACCCCTGATCATGGGAGAGAAATCAGTAAGTTAGAGGGTGTTAGAACTGTTTAAACTGCTCGGCAATAAGCGATTGTTTGTTATACTGATTGCTCTGGTTATGTTTATTGCGCTCATGGGATTTACGTTGGGGCCCCGGGCCTCGTTATCCTGGCCCGAGAAGTTTCTGAGGGATACGGTCGGATTTGCCCAAAATATCTTTTATAAGCCCGCTGGTTACATAGCGGGCTTGTTTAAAGATATTGCCAATATGCGGGACATCTACAAAGAAAACGAGGAGCTCAAGATTGCTCTTGCCCATTATACGCGTGATAAGGTCCAATATAATCTTATGGAAGAGCGAAATAAGGAACTGGAAGAAAAGCTGCATTTTACGGATGCCCAGAAAGAGCAGAACAATTATACTTATCATATTACCCAGGTCGTTAGCGTCAACTCAGACACGGTGAGCCGCTCCCTTGTCATTGATCTGGGCGAGCGGGACGGCATAAAGGTCGGCCAGTCCGTCATTTCGAGCGAAGGCCTTGTCGGGGTCATCAGCCATGTCAGCAACTTCACGTCGACAGTCAAGCTGATTACGACGATGGATGAGAAGGACCCGAATTCCAACGGCATTTCGGCGACGGCGCTGAGCAATCATAAGGTTTTCGGAATTATCGATAGTTATGACGAGGTCAGCAAGACCCTGCAGATGACCCAGATCAAAGAGAACGATCCGATCAAGGTAGGGGATACCATCGTTTCCTCAGGAGATCCGAGCAAGTATCCGCAAGGCCTGATCATCGGCAAAGTCACCAAGGTACAGGTCAGCCCGTTCGGGAAGACGAAGACGGCTACTATTGAGCCTGCGGCGGAGTTTCAGGATTGGAAGATGCTATTTGTCGTATCTCAACCGGAGGTACCGCAATAATGGTCCGCAAGCAAGTGCTGATCCTGCTGCTGTTCGTCCTTTTTCTTCTCGAAGGGACGGTCGTTCCCTGGCTGCTGCCGGGCTCCTGGCAGAACGTCATTTCGCCGAATCTGGTCTTTATCGTCCTGTTATTTGTTTCGGTATATCATCACCGTCATACCGCGCTCGTTCTCGGGATCATATTCGGCATGCTGCATGACGTCGTCTTTTACGGGGATATGATTGGCACGTATTCCTTTGTTATGGGGGTTACGGCTTATATTATGGGCTTTATTTTTCGGATGCCGCGCGCCCAAATGCCGGTTATGATGACGGTCATCATTTTGGGTAGTCTGCTGTTTGACAGCCTATTGTACGGGATCTACCGGGTGTTCTCGCTCACGGCCGTTCCGTATAACTGGAACCTGCTGCACCATATTCTGCCCGATCTGGTCGTTCATTTCGTTTTCGGGTTAATCATTTATGTTCCGCTGCGCAAGCAGCTCGAGAAGCTTGGTAAACGCGCAAAAATGGAAAAGGCGGCGTAAACCGCCCTTACAATTTGCATAATCAGGCAGGAACTTATGCATCCGGGAACGAAATGTATAGAGATGGGAGGGACAGGCATGGCAGTCAAATCGAATCATGTGACGATTAAGGGCATCAAAGATGGCCTGGTTTTCCTGCTCGATGACGAATGTGAATTTGAGGAACTGCTGGGTGAGCTGAGGTATAAGCTGGAGCATACTCATCAAAATATTTTGACCGGACCGATTATTCATGTAGACGTAAAGCTTGGGTCAAGGCGTATATCGGAAGACCAGAAACAATCCATGCTGGACATCTTGAAGCAAAAGGGAAATTTGCTGATCCGTTCCGTGGAGATGCCTGAGGGGGAAAACGAACCCGGGAAAGAGCCGGCCTATGCGGTCATGAGCGGAATGGTCCGATCGGGCCAGGTGCTGCATCATCACGGGGACCTGCTGTTCTTGGGTGACGTGAACCCGGGCGGAAGCATTCTGTGCACGGGTGATATTTATATATTGGGGGCTCTGCGTGGAATGGCCCATGCAGGCGTTGAGGGAAATGAGGAAGCGATCATTGCAGCCTCCTATTTTGCCCCCACCCAGCTCCGGATTGCCGAAAGAATCAGCCGGCCTCCGGACGAATGGAACATTCGGGAGACGAGCATGGAGTTTGCGTTTTTGCGCGACGGAGCCATGCAAATCGATAAAATTAGCAATATTGTCCGGATACGGCGGGATTTTAACGTGTTTAAAGGGGTGTAACACATGGGAGAAGCTATCGTCGTTACTTCCGGTAAAGGCGGTGTGGGCAAAACGACCACATCGGCGAACATCGGAACCGCGCTTGCGCTGCTTGGCAAAAAAGTGTGCCTGGTCGATACCGACATCGGCCTGCGCAATTTGGACGTCGTGATGGGCCTGGAGAACCGGATCATTTACGATTTATGCGATGTGGCGGAAGGGCGCTGCCGATTGAACCAGGCGCTGGTGAAAGATAAGCGCTTTGACGAGCTGTATATGCTTCCGGCCGCCCAGACCAAGGACAAAAACGCGGTGTCGCCGGAGCAGGTCAAGGATATTATTCTTGAGCTGAAGAAAGAGTACGAATATGTTATTATCGACTGTCCTGCCGGCATCGAGCAGGGATTTAAGAACGCGATTGCCGGAGCGGACAAGGCGATCGTCGTTACCACGCCGGAGAACGCCGCGGTTCGCGACGCCGACCGTATTATCGGGCTGCTGGAGAGCTCTGCCGTGGAGTCGCCCAAGCTGGTCGTGAACCGGATTCGGCCGAATATGGTCAAATCCGGAGACATGCTCGACATAGAGGATGTGCTCCAGGTGCTCAACATCGATCTGATCGGGATCGTGCCTGATGACGAGTACGTCATCAAGGCAGCCAACAGCGGGGAACCCACGGTGATGAACCCGGAATCGCGGGCCGCGATCGCGTACCGCAACATTGCGCGGCGCATCCTGGGCGATACGGTGCCGCTGATGCAGCTGGACCAGAAGAAAAGCATGTTCACCCGGTTCAAAAAGCTGTTCGGAATGGGATGACCGGATTCTTTATACGATGATTATTCTAAACAGAGAAGGGATGGAATACGATGGATTATTCTAAACAGAGAAGGGATGGAGCCAAGCGGCTTCATCCCTTTTTTTGCGTTTGAGCTCCGCATCATCTCCTCCAAATCCCCTTGATGTATAGGCCATTTCCTTTCAATCATCCATCCCGGGCGTGAATAGAGGCTTGACGAATTGGGTTAAGTTACTACAAAGACAACCTGAGAATAGACAAGGGGTGCTTATTATGCTCGGAATACTGATTTTTATTTTCGTTATCCAAATCGTATACGTCTCTTTCTTTACGCTGCGCATGATCCTGACGTTGAAAGGCCAAAAGTATTTGGCCGCGGTGCTCAGCATGTTTGAAATTACGATTTATGTGCTCGGACTCAGCATCGTGCTGAAGTATGTCAATCAGCCGCTGTCCCTGATCGTGTATGCCGTGGGCTACGGCCTTGGCGTTCTGGTGGGCTCGTGGATCGAAAACCGGATTGCGCTCGGCTATATTACGATGAAGGTCATCGTCAATGATCCCGGGAGCGATATGGCCAACACGCTGCGCAACATCGGGTATGGCGTCACCTCCTGGATCGGCAGCGGCCGCGACGGCCATCGTCTGGTCTTCGAAGTGCTTGCCAAACGGAAAAACCAGAAGAAGCTCTACAACTCCATACTGGAGCTTGACCCGAAGGCATTCATTGTCGTCACCGAGCCTGTCATGCTGCATGGGGGATTCTGGACCCGGGGAACGAAAAAATAGTACGGCGGACGTTTCATACGGGATCGGGAGACGGTGGTGCAGTGGCTGCATTTCTTTTTTTAAAAAAGCCCCCCACCTGTTTCATTTTGCAGCAGAATGGGTAATAAACTAAAACCTGCTGTGAGCCAGCCAGGCAGGAGGTCCCAAATTGTTGCTTGGAATCGGATCCACAGTCGCATTTCGCCAATCTTCCTTCCAGGTCCAAAAGAGTTAGGCTTGTCTATTTGCAGTTTGGCATGTCTGTTGAACGCGAGAAACTAAGGATGCACGGATGCTTAGCTTCATCCATTCGTTGCATATGGCAACGTTCACGCCGTATATGGATGATTCCTTTAACTCCCCGTTAGGAAAACCGCTTTTCCACTACATAACAGGCCCGTGAGCCTATCTTATGAAACAAGCTCGGATACTTGAAGATTTGAAGCCATGTTTTGATGAGCCCGCTCCCATTTGCGGACGGACCATGTCTTTGCGCCGGATGGCGGATGATATGCGAAATGCTCCACATACTATGAATACAGCTGGCTAAAGGAGCGATTGAATGATTGTACTGGATCATGTAACAAAGTGTATGATGACGGGTTTCATGCCCTCAAGGACATCAACCTGGAGTTTAAGAAGGGGGAAATTACAGTCTTGATTGGCCCCAGCGGCTGCGGCAAATCGACGACCATGAAGCTGATCAATGCCCTGAACACCCCTTCCTCAGGAAAAGTACTGATCGACGGAAAAGACATCTCCGGGCTCAACCCGGTGGAACTGCGCCGGAACATCGGATATGTCATTCAGAGTGTAGGCTTGTTCCCTCATATGAATATCGCCAAAAACGTGGCGGTCGTCCCTCATTTGAAAAAGTGGGATAAAGAGAAAACCGACCGGAAAGTGAACGAACTGCTCGACCTGGTTGGTCTCGACCATACCATATACCGGAACCGTTATCCTTCCGAGCTCAGCGGCGGGCAGCAGCAGCGGGTCGGGGTTATCCGGGCGCTGGCGGCCGACCAGGATATCATCCTGATGGACGAGCCTTTCTCGGCGCTGGACCCGATCAGCCGGGAGCAGCTGCAGGATGAACTTATCCGGCTGCAGCAGGAGCTGAGCAAAACGATCATTTTCGTGACACATGATATGGACGAAGCGATCAAAATCGCGGACACGATCGTGCTGATGAAGGACGGGCAAATCGTGCAAACCGGGAAGCCCGAGGCGATCCTGCGCCATCCGGCGAATGACTTCGTCCGCAACTTTATCGGCTCGAAACGGCTGCAGAGCGAAAACGAGCTTTCCTATGAAATTCCTCTCGTCGACGACGTTATGATTACGAATCCCGTGACGGCATTCCCGAATCGAGGCTTGGCGGAAGCGATCAAAATGATGGAGTCCAAGCGTGTAGACTCCCTGTTTATCGTGGACCGGAACAAGCAGCTGCAGGGCGCGGTTTCGATTTACCGGGTGCTGGACATGTACGGCGAAGAGGGCAAAACGGTTGCCGACGTCATGGTCCCTGTCCGCTTCTCGGTAGCTTCGGGGAGTACGCTGCCCCAGGCCATTGAGCTCATGGACAGCCACCAGCTGAGCAATATCCCGGTGGTCGACGGAAATAACCGGTTCCTGGGTCTGGTTACCCGGGGCAGTGTCGTCAAGCATCTGGCCGAGGTGTATCCGAACCTCGCTCCTCCGCAGCCTGCCGGAGAGGGGGAGCCGGTGTGAATGAATTTTGGAGCTTTATCACCGAAAGGTACCCGGATATCCTGCTGGCCCTCCGGCAGCATCTGACCATCTCCTTTTCCGCGGTGATCCTCGGGACGATCGTTGCGGTCCCTGTCGGCATTTTGCTGGTATACAACCGGGTCGGCTGGATCAACAGCGTCGTATTTTTTATCGCCAACCTGTTCCAGACGATCCCGAGCCTGGCGCTGCTGGCCATTCTGATTCCGCTGCTTGGCATCGGCGTGAAGCCGGCGATTTTGGCGCTGCTGCTGTATTCCCTCATGCCGATTTTGCGGAACACTTACGACGGATTCCAGTCAGTGGATAAAGGCGTGCTGAATTCCGCAAAAGGCATGGGATACAGTGCAGCCCAGACGATTCTGAAAATCCAGCTTCCCTTATCGCTTCCTTATATCATGTCTGGCATACGGATCACGACGGTGTATATCATCAGCTGGGCGACGCTTGCTTCCCTGATCGGGGCCGGCGGACTCGGGCAGCTGATCGTTTCGGGACTTGGCGTCAACAAGCCGGAAATGATCTTTATCGGTGGCATCGGCGCAGTTGTGCTGGCTCTGGTGGCCGACGGCCTGCTGGGGCTGCTGGAAGGCTGGCTGACCCGGCGCTACCGTCAAACCCGGAGTGCTGCCGTATGACAAGGCTGACGAAGCCCTTTAGACTGATCCGAGGAGGCGTGATGAAACTGAAAACGTTCAAATTGTCGTTATTTTTGTGCTGTGCCATCTTTCTAACTGGCATCACTTCGGCCTGCGGGATCCAGCAGGATGTGGTCATCGGAACCCAAACCTACACCGAAACGAAAATTTTGGCCGAAATGTACAAGGCCTTGATTGAAGAAAAAACCAACGTCAGCGTCGGCATCATTCCCGACCTGGCTTCAAGCTCGATCGTCATCAATTCGATGAAAAGAAACGACATCCAAATGTCCACGCTCTATACGGGCGAAATTTTCAACAACCATTTTCCGATCAGCGAGACCAAGGACCGGGCGAAGGTGCTCGAAGAAGCCAAGACTGGGTTTGACAAGTACTTTCATTTTACCTGGCTGGATCCGTTAGGCTTTGAAAATACGTATGCCTTTACGGTCCGTAAGGATCTCGCCGATTCGAAGGGCTACCAGAAGATTTCGGATGTCAAAAAGGATATGGCGTCCATGAAGCTCGGCGTTGATACGACGTGGCTGGAACGGGAAGCGGACGGTTACCCGGCCTTTTCCAAGGCTTATGGCATCAATTTCGGGCAGGTGTTCCCGATGGAGATCAGCCTCGTGTACAGCGCTGTGGCGAACCGTCAGGTTGATATCGTGCTTGCCTATTCCACGGATTCCCGCTTGAAAGCCTATCAGCTGCAGACGCTGAAGGATGACAAGCAGTTCTTCCCTCCGTACGACGCGAGTCCGGTGATCCGGACGGACATCCTCCAAAAGCATCCTGAAATCAAAGACGCCATTGCTCCGTTGATCGGGCATATCGATGCCGACACGATGATTTCGCTGAACTACCAGGTGGATATCGAGAAGAAAAGCGAGCGGGAAGTCGCGATTGCCTATTTGAAGGAGAAGGGTTTGATCAAGAGCTAGAGGAGGTTTAGCATGGACGAGAAGAAGCTAACGTTTATGGATTTCGTATCTTATGTCTCGCGGAACAGCGGGCTATTATGGGAGTATTTCATCCAGCATATTTTGATGGTGGTGATCGGGTTGGGGCTTGCGATCGTCATCGGGGTACCGCTCGGTATTTTGTGCTCCAGAAGCCGCTGGGCGGCGAAGGTCATTCTGTTCATCACCAACATTCTGCAGGTCATCCCCAGCCTGGCGATGCTCGTCATCCTGATGCTGTGGCTCGGCCTGGGTATGAAGACGGTGATGGTCGGTTTGTTCCTGTATTCGCTCAACCCGATCGTCCGCAATACGTACGTCGGGCTCAAGCAGGTGGACCCGAGCTACATGGAATCCGGCAGAGGCATCGGCATGAGTCCGTTTCAGCTGCTCTATAAAGTCCGGTTCCCTTTGGCGCTGACCTACCTGATGTCAGGGATCCGCATAGCCGCGGTCATAGCGATCGGTGTCGTGACGATTGCGCCATTGGTCGGCGGCAGCGGTCTGGGACGGGAAATTTACGCGGGCCTGAACAGCAACAACTCGCTGCGGATTTTTGCCGGGGCCATCCCTGCGGCGCTGCTGGCGATTGTGGCGGACCTCGTGCTGGGCTATCTGCAGAAGAAACTGGACCTGAGCAAAAGGAAGTCGTCGGGCGCCGCCCCGGTCCCGCCAAAAATTCAGAAGGTGTGAGGAATGGAAGCAAAAGCAGCTTCGGGAATGTCCCGGGGCTGCTTTTTGCGTTCCGTAATTGTGTGAATAGGCATTGGATCACCGAGGGCCCTGAAACGCCAATAGCCAATGCTATGGAATCATATGGTGGAACAGGCTTGTTCTAAAAACGGGACTTTCCCACATAAACTGGTATAAAACAAGCCTCGAAAAGGGGATGAGCACAAGTGGACATGAAATCTTCCATCAAACAGCGGAGAGAAGAACGGATCCGCGATCTGCTGACCAGAGACGATTTGTCAAAAACGATGCCGATCCAGCCGCCCTCGGAGCCTTCACCATTGCCTGTACAGGACGAGCCAAGGCTGTGGAGCCGGGGCAAACTGACCGAAAGCTACGTGCCCGAGCCCGATCCGGAGAAGCAGTGGAAAAAGGATCGTTATCAGGCCGGCGGCCCCTTCCATAGAAAGCACCACTTTGTTTCCGGCTTCATGTGGCGCCTGTTTTCAGCGCCATCGTGTTTGCGGGAGTGTGGGGCGTGTTCCACTTTCCGATCAACCAGCCGTGGAGCGGCAAAGTGCAGAGCTTTGTCGTTCAATCGCTGAACCGGGAAATGGATTTTCAGGCTGCAGAAGCCTGGTATGAAACATACTTCGGGAAAGCTCCCTCTTTTATCCCTATTTTCAAACAGGATCCGGTGTCCCCATTGAAAGTTGATGCATCCAAATCGATGGTGCCCCCGATCGAAGGTAAAATCGTACAGGCCTTCGCCGTCAACCTGAAAGGAGTGGAAATTGCTCCGGATGAGGTTTCAAGCACGGCGCTTCAGGTGAAAAGTGTAGAAACGGGACGTGTCATGGAAGTGTCGGATTCGCCGGAAACCGGATTCTCGGTGACCATCCAGCACTCCGGCGGCCTGGTTGCGACATACAGCCATTTGCAGGAGACGCAGCTGCAGAAGAACGATTGGGTTGAGGCCGGAGACCCGGTCGGGTCGCTCGGACAGGGGAGTGACGGTGAGACGCCGACCCTGTTTTTTGCGGTCAAAGAAGGGGGCCATTATGTGGATCCGGCCGATGTGATCCCGATTGATTAACGTTCGCGGAATGACCCTGTCGCTGCACCCGTTTTTCGTGATCCTGATGCTGTTTTCGGTCGTTACCGGGCATTTCCTCGAGCTAATTACGCTGTTTGTCATCGTATTCATTCATGAGCTGGGACATGCCGGGGCTGCGCTGATGTACGGCGTGCGCATCCGTTCGATTCAGTTCCTCCCGTTCGGCGGGGTGGTGGAAATCGAAGATCAGGGCCGGCTGTCCGCGTGGAAGGAAATCGTCATCGCGACAGCGGGGCCTTTGCAAAACGGAATGATGATCCTGTTCGCGCTGCTCCTCCGTCTGGCCGGCTGGGGGGATGGCGCCTTTCTGTCTTATGTAATTTATGGCAATGCGATGATTGCATTGTTTAATCTGCTGCCGATTTTACCCCTTGATGGAGGGAAAATATTACAGTCGGCTGCCAGCTTGTTTTTCCCTTATCACCGTACGCTTCTGTGGTCCTCGAGGATCAGCGTTGGGGCGAGCGTGATCGTCATTATATGCGCGCTGGCACCGCTTTTTCAAGGGAAGGGCAGCGTTCAGCTCAACCTGCTGTTAATCGGTATATTTCTGCTGTACTCGAACTGGGTCGACTACCGGAACCTGCCTTACCGATTTACAAGATTTCTCATGCACCGTGAATCGATGTACACCCGATCCAGAGCGGACGGGGAACTCGCGCAGCCCATCGTTGCCGATCCGGCGAAACATTTGGACAGTATCCTGCGTCTATTAAAAAGAGAGAAATACCATCTTATTTATGTGATGAACGAGCGCGGAAAAATCATTGCCGTGCTTCCCGAGCAGCGCATTATTTCTGCTTATTTTGCGACAGATCGTACTTCGTGGATATAAATACGCAAGGAACAACGAACGTGAAAAAGGTGTGAATGCGGGCTGCTCCTAACTCAGGGATGGAGCTAATTTAAAGGAGATTTCATGGTACAATGAAAAAGATATGTCTTCTGGCAGGGGTGAAGCCATGAAACAAATGATCGTTCACATCGAACCGAAGCTGACCCAGATGGCGCTCTTGGAGGAAGGCAAGCTGGTGGAATTCGCTGCCGAGCGGAGCCAGGGGCACAGTCTGGTCGGGAGCTTTTACAAAGGGCGTGTCGTCAACGTATTGCCCGGCATGCAGGCCGCGTTTGTGGATATCGGCCAGAAAAAAAACGCCTTTTTATACGTGGACGACGTACTGCATCCGCATTTGGAGAAGCAGCCGAAGGACAAGCCGAATATCGAATCGCTGCTGCGCGTCGGGCAGGAAATCGTCGTCCAGGTGATGAAGGAGCCGCTTGGCGGCAAAGGCCCGAGGGTGACGACGCATTATTCGCTTCCGGGCAGATGGATCGTGTATATGCCGCATGCGGATTATGTGGCCGTCTCTAAGAAGGTATACCGGGAGCATGACCGGAACCGGCTGAAGGTGCTGGGCGATTCCCTCCGGAGGAGCGGAGAGGGCGTCATCATGCGGACCGTCTCCGAGGATGAGCATCCGGATGCCATCGAAGGGGATTTGAACGCGCTGCGGGAGCGGTGGATAAGCATTCAGGAGAAAGCCGACGCCTGCGCGGCACCGTGCCTGCTGCACCGGGATCTCAGCATCGTGCAGCGGTTTATCCGCGACGTGTTCGATCCGGAGCAGGACGAGCTCTGGATTGACAGCAGGCCGGAAGCGAGAGAAGCCGAGCTGTTTCTGGAGGAGATTGCTCACGGCGGACACCGGCCCGTTCGGATGCACCAGGGCCACGAGCACATTTTTAGGGCCCACGGCGTTCAAGAGCAGCTGGAGCGGGATTTTGCGCGCAGGGTGACGCTGGAGAGCGGAGGCACGATCGTGCTGGACCAGACCGAGGCGCTGACGGTAGTCGACGTCAATACGGCGAAATATACCGGCGGCGGCAATTTGGAAGAGACGGTCACAAAGACCAATCTGCAGGCGGCTGAAGAAATCGCCCGGCTGATCCGTCTCCGCGACATCGGCGGCATCATTATCGTCGATTTTATCGATATGGAAGAGGAGAAGAACCGGCAGGAGGTTGTCAACCGGCTGGAGGCGGGCATGAGCCGGGACCGGCCAAAAGCCATGTCGTCGGCTGGAGCAAGCTTGGTTTGCTGGAGCTTACGCGGAAGAAAGTAAGAGAGGACACGGCTGTCATGTTTTCCAAATCATGCGAAGTATGCGGCGGAACGGGGAAAATAAACCTTCTGAGCGCGCATTGACTTATGATGGACAGATATGTTAATATCTATGAGTATGTGTCCAGTATTTATTGCTTGTCACATGCTGTAACCGCTCCGGTCGGGTTTACAAGTGCCGCTGTTGAAGACGGCAGGCCACCTGGATTAGGCGAGTCTGAGACATGAGGAGGTGCAAGCAAATGTACGCAATTATCGAGACAGGCGGTAAACAATACAAAGTTCAAGAGGGCGACGTATTGTTCATCGAGAAGCTGAACGCAGCCGATGGCGAAAGTGTAACTTTCGACCGTGTATTGGCCGTATCCGGTGACAACGGTCTGGTGGCAGGAACTCCAGTCGTAGCCGGCGCATCCGTAACCGCTAAAGTTGAGAAGCATGGTAAGGGCCAGAAGGTTGTTGTATACAAATACAAACCTAAGAAGAACTACCACAAGAAGCAAGGTCATCGTCAGCCATACACAAAAGTTACGATCGAGAAGATCCAAGCGTAAGAAGGTGCGCTAATTGATTAACGTACGGATATTACGCCGGGAAGACGGCAAGATTCGTGGCTTTGAAGTGAAGGGGCATGCGAACTACGCGAAGGCCGGAGAAGACATCGTATGCGCCGGAGTATCGGCGGTCACGGTGGGAACGGTCAATTCGGTGGAAGCATTAACCGGAACGGTCATGGACAGCAGAATGAACAACGGTTTTCTGAGCGCGGACGTTCCTTCGATGGAGGAATCAGGCGTGCACGAACAGGTTCAGTTGCTGCTGGAATCGATGGTGGTTATGCTGAATTCCATAGCAGAATCATACGGGAAGTATATTCAAATACAAGAAGTACATTACTAACAGAAGGAGGAGACAACATGTTAAAGCTGAATCTTCAATTGTTCGCTTCGAAAAAAGGTGTTGGTTCCACAAAGAACGGACGCGACAGCCAAGCGAAACGTCTCGGCGTTAAGCGTGCTGACGGCCAAACCGTTACTGGCGGAAGCATCTTGGTTCGCCAACGCGGAACGAAAATTCATCCTGGTACGAACGTGGGCATCGGCAAAGACGACACTCTGTTTGCTAAAGTGGACGGCGTTGTGAAATTCGAACGTTGGGGCCGCGACCGCAAGAAAGTGAGCGTTTATCCTGTGGATGTCGCTCCTGTAGCGGCAGCAGTAGAAGCTTAATTGTCTGCGAACGCAGAATGAACAAGAAGCCTCCGGCAATGCTTGCCGGGGGCTCTTTTTGAATTAAAGCATATTCTTGGGAGTCCCCCCCTGCACATCAGCTGAATATGCGTTGGAGCAAAAGCCCCACTTGGTGGGGTTATTTTGTAGGCCGTCTATTATTGATATGAACATAACTGGACAATTATGGTATACTGGGCAATGATGTTAACTATCTCATGTGTGGGACGGGGACGGGGAGTGCTATGAAATTTGGGAAGAGCATAATGGCTGCTGCGGTCATTTCAATCGTGATTCCGTTAGTATTTATATACCGTGGCGGTTCATGGATTTGGTACATGATCCTTCCGCTGTGGATATTAGCGGTGCTTTTTCTCGGATATGCGCAGATTCGCCGGAGTACTTCGCGTCATCATGATGCCGTAGTCCGCAGTTTGGAGCAGACGGCCATCCGTACGCTCAACCATCACCGCCATGACTGGATGAACGATTTGCAAATTTTGTATGGTTATATCAAGCTCGGAAAAAGTGATAAAGCGGTTCAATGTGTGGAAAGAATAAAGGAACAGATGGCTGTCGAAAGCAAAATAGCCAAGCTGGGCATTCCTTCGCTTATTTTCTACCTTCAGTCTTTTCGCAGTACCAGCAGCAATTTGGAGCTGGACGTTCACGTGGATGACCAGATGACGTTGATCAACAACCTCAGCCAGGAAGAAGGGGCCAATCTGGCCTTGGCCGTCATCCAAACGATCCGGGCATATCAATACAGCAGCAAGTCTTCGCGGGGCGAGTCCCGCAAACTGTTTCTGAGCCTTTATGAGGAAGGCTCGGAGCTGATCGTAAGATTTGAGGAAGAAGGTTCCCTTGGGGACCCGGAACTGCTTCGGCAGCAAATATATAATGTGGTACTAGGCAAGAAAATGAAAGCAGAGCAGATCGATCCGACTCAGGCTTCATTTGAATTGCGCGTGCCGTGTGGAGCATGAGGAAGGTGAAGTCATGTTTGTAGATAAAGCGAAAGTCTATGTCAAAGGCGGCGACGGTGGTGACGGCCTGGTGGCTTTCCGCCGGGAGAAATACGTGCCGGAAGGCGGGCCTGCCGGCGGTGACGGCGGCAGGGGCGGAGATGTCATCTTCCGTGTGGACGAAGGTCTGCGCACGCTGATGGATTTCAGATACCAGCGCCATTTCAAAGCCAAACGCGGCGAGAAGGGCCGCAACAAGAGCCAGCATGGCGCAGGGGCAGAGGACATGATCGTCCGTATTCCGCCGGGTACCGTGCTGATTGACGATGATACGGGCGAAGTCATTGCCGACTTGACGCATCATGGACAGCAGGTGGTTGTTGCCAAAGGCGGCCGCGGCGGTAGAGGCAACATCCGTTTTGCCACCCCGAACAACCCGGCTCCCGAGCTCGCCGAGCACGGGGAGGAAGGCCAGGAACGGTATGTGGTGATGGAGCTGAAAGTGATGGCCGACGTCGGTCTGGTCGGCTTCCCGAGCGTTGGGAAGTCCACGCTCTTGTCGGTCGTTTCCGGTGCGAGACCGAAAATCGGGGCGTACCACTTTACGACGATTACGCCGAACCTCGGCGTCGTGGAGGTCGCGGAAGGCCGGAGCTTCGTCATGGCCGATCTGCCGGGATTGATCGAGGGTGCTCATGAAGGGGTCGGCCTCGGGCATGAGTTTCTCCGCCACGTAGAGCGGACCCGCGTCATTATCCATGTGGTGGATATGGCGGGATCCGAAGGACGGGATCCATACGAGGACTGGGTCAAAATCAACGACGAGCTGAAGCTGTACAACGCCACCCTGGCCGAGCGGCCGCAGATCGTAGCAGCGAACAAAATGGATATGCCGGAAGCGGAGGACAACCTGGCCGAATTCCGTGAAAAAGTCGGCAAGGACCGACCTGACCTGGAGATCATGCCGATCTCCTCGCTGACCCGGCAGGGCGTTCAGGAGCTGCTCTACCGTGCGGCGGATCTGCTGGACCAGATTCCTGTGGAAGCCGCGCTGGAAGAAGTACCCGAAATCACCGAAAGAAAAGTGTACAAGCTGGATAAGACCGAGGACAACTCGTTCACCATTACGAGAGACAACGAGGCTTATGTGGTCCACAGCGTCAAAATTGAGCGCCTGCTCAAACGCATGCAGATGAACTCGCATGAAGCGATTCTGAAACTTGCGCGGACGATGCGCCATATGGGGATCGACGATGAGCTTCGCAAACGCGGTGCCGTTGAGGGCACCATTGTGAGAATCGGCGATTTTGAATTCGAGTTTGTAGAAGGCAGCAGCTACTATTAAACATACAAGAACCGGACACCGTATATTTCGTATACGGCGTCCGGTTTTTTGTTGCTGCCCCTTTTGTTTCTGACATTTTACGTTACATGGCGGGCATTTTTTTGTATGATGGAGATTAAAAAGGCGTCGGACTATTGACCGTCAGGCAAGGGTTCCTATATAATGTCCACTATATGAATACATCAGTCTTTGAGGAGAGGACGTTCGTGAAAGAACGCTATTATTTGGTCCGGGAAGACATTTTGCCGGAAGCCGTTGTCAAGACGATGCAGGTGAAACAGCTGCTAGCGGCCGGGGACGCGAAGACGGTTCATGAAGCCGTGGAACAAGTCGGGTTGAGCCGCAGCGCTTTTTATAAATACAAAGACGGAATCCACCTGATCAACCAGCTGGAGCGCGAGCGGATCGTGACGATTTCCATCGATATGGAGCACCGGGCGGGCATGCTGTCGAAAGTGCTGAGCACGGTGGCCGGTTATGGCGGAAACGTGCTGACGATTCACCAGAGCATTCCTTTGCAGGGGATGGCGAACGTGGTGATATCCGTCGAGGTGACGCGGCTTGGCGACGAGCTTGGGGACATGCTGGAAGGCATGCGCGACGTAGCGGGAGTCAAGCGGGCGAATTTGATCGGACAGGGGTAAGTCCGTGCCTGGTGTCACAGAAGACAAAGAATGTTATTTGGAGATTCACGGGAGGTATGAGAATGAAGCCGGTTAAAGTTGGATTGTTGGGTCTGGGCACGGTCGGTACGGGAGTCGTCAGGATCGTGGAAGGCCATCAGGAGGATTTGAGCAGCCAGGTGGGCTCTCCGGTCATCATCGAAAGGATCGCGGTGAAGAACTCCGGGAAAACGCGCAGTGTGGCCGTTGATCAAGGCAAATTGACGGAAGATCCGTGGGATGTGATCCGTGACCCGGAAATCGACGTCATCGTCGAAGTGATGGGCGGCATTGATGAGACGAAGTCCTACATTTTGGAGGCGCTGGAGCGAGGCAAACATATTGTCACGGCCAACAAGGACCTGATGGCGCTGCACGGAGCGGAGATTTTGGCCAAGGCTCAGGAGAAGCAGTGCGACGTTTTCTACGAGGCGAGTGTGGCGGGAGGCATTCCGATTATCCGGACGCTGATCGAAGGATTTTCTTCGGACCGCATCTTGAAGATCATGGGGATCGTGAACGGTACCACTAACTATATTTTGAGCAAAATGAGCCAGGAAGGCGCGTCCTATGAGGATGTGCTGGAGGAAGCGCAAAAACTGGGTTATGCCGAATCCGACCCGACCTCCGATGTCGAAGGATTGGACGCCGCCCGCAAGATGGCGATTCTGGGTACGCTCGGCTTCCGCTCCAACATCGAGCTGAAGGACGTCAGCGTGCGCGGCATCTCGCAGGTGACCAAGGAAGACATTACGTATGCCAAACGCCTTGGCTACGAAATGAAGCTGCTTGGCATTGCAGACCGGCAGGACGATCATTTCAGCATCAGTGTGCAGCCGACAATGGTGCGCAAAGGGCACCCGATCGCCGCTGTGAACGGCGTCTTCAATGCCGTATACGTGTACGGGGAAGCGGTCGGCGAGACGATGTTCTACGGCGCCGGCGCCGGCGAAATGCCGACGGCTACCTCCGTTGTGGCCGACCTGATGGCTGTCATCAAAAACCTTAGACTGGGCGTCAACGGCCTGAAAGCGATCGTTCCTTACAAGCCGAAGAAGCTGAAGACCGATGAACAGATCAGTTACAAAAACTTTATCCTGCTTCACGTTGACGACAAAGCCGGTGTTCTTGCCAAAATTACGCAGGTGTTCGCCGAATTCGGAGTCAGCCTGGAATCGGTCGTACAGCAGCCGAACGAGCACAATCCCGAAGCGGAGATCATCATCGTGACGCATCAAGCCAACAAAGCGAGCATGGATAAGGTGCTTCAGCATTTTGAAGGGCTGGACGTCATCCGCAGAATCAAGAGCGTATACCGGGTTGAGGGGTAACCCCGCCCATTCAAATAACTACCTCGAATACAGAAAAGGAGTTTTACGATGCCATACCAAGGTTTACTGCAAACGTACAAGGAATATTTACCCGTGAACGACAATACGCCTCTCCTGACGCTGAAGGAAGGCAACACCCCGCTGATCCGTGCCGAAAATTTGTCGGAGGAGCTTGGACTCGATCTTTATTTTAAATATGAAGGGCTGAATCCGACCGGTTCGTTCAAAGACCGCGGCATGGTCATGGCTGTTGCCAAGGCTATGGAGGAAGGCAGCCGTACGATCATGTGTGCCTCCACGGGCAACACCTCGGCTGCAGCGGCGGCCTACGCGGCGCGCGGTGGCTTGAACTGCATCGTTCTCATCCCGAACAACAACATTGCGCTCGGCAAGCTGGCACAGGCCATGATTTACGGTGCCAAGGTCATTGCCATTGAAGGCAACTTTGACCGGGCTCTGGAGATCGTGCGCGACATTACGGCCAAGCATCCGATCACGCTCGTAAACTCCGTCAACCCTTTCCGCATTGAAGGGCAAAAGACGGCCGCATTCGAAGTGGTGGACCAGCTGGGCAAAGCGCCGGACGTGCTTGCCATTCCTGTAGGCAACGCAGGCAATATCTCCGCGTACTGGAAAGGCTTCAAGGAATACCACGCAGCAGGCAAAGCCTCCTCGCTGCCGCGCATGGTCGGATTCGAAGCCGAAGGCGCGATGGCCATCGTGAAGGGCGAGCCGATTCTCGAGCCGGAAACGGTAGCAACTGCCATCCGGATCGGCAACCCGGCCAGCTGGAAGACCGCTGTTGCTGCGGCGGAGGAATCCAACGGTCAGATCAATTACGTCACTGACGAAGAGATTCTGAGCGCATACCGCACCATTGCCGCACGTGAGGGCGTCTTTGCCGAGCCAGCTTCCGCCGCATCGGTAGCAGGGGTGTACAAGCTGAAGCGCGAAGGATTTTTCAAAGGTGGAGAGACGGTTGTCTGCGTCCTGACCGGGAACGGACTGAAGGACCCGAACGTGGCGCTGAAAACGGTCAACGCCGAGCCTATCGTCGTTCCGGATACGGAGGAAGCCGTTATGGAGGCGATCGCGAAGCTGGAAGAGGAGCGGGTATGATTCAGCCTGACGGGGTACGGGTGAAAATTCCTGCCAGTACCGCGAATCTCGGGCCGGGCTTTGACACGCTGGGCATGGCCTTGTCGCTGTACGCCTGGATCGAGATGAAGGAAGCGGAGCAGACCGTATTTCATTTGTACGGAGACGAAATGCAGGGAATTCCCCGGGATAAAAGCAATCTTTTGTATCAAGTCGCGCAGCAGGTGTTCGAGCGGGCGGGAGTCCAAGTGCCCGAGCTCGAAATATCCATGTATTCCGATATCCCCTTGACCCGTGGGCTGGGAAGCAGCGCCACGGCGATTGTCGGGGCATTAGCTGCGGCCAACGCACTCATCGGGTCACCGCTGAGCAAAGCGGAGTTGTTTGATATGGCCACAGGGATTGAAGACCATCCCGATAATGTCGGGGCTTCTCTGTATGGCGGCATCATTACAGCGATTTGGGACGGTGTTCATGCCGAATGCATCCGCTTCGATCCGCCTGAAGATATGGAAGTGCTGGTCGTCGTCCCGGATTTTGAGCTGCAGACTTCAGAGGCCAGGAAAGTTTTACCAGATCATATCAGCCGGAAGGATGCGGTGTATAATGTATGTCGGGCCTCCTTTTTGGTCGGAGCGCTGGCCAGCGGCCGGATGGACCTCATCGGCAATGCGATGTCGGACCGTCTGCATCAGCCGTACCGGGCTCCCCTCATTCCGGGCATGACCCGGATTTTGGAGGAAGCGGGGAATCACGGCGCGCTTGGCGTTGCGCTGAGCGGTGCGGGTCCTACGCTGCTCGCTTTGGTGGACCGCCAACAATCCAGAAAGAACGAACTGGAAGCCTTCCTCCTGAATACGATGAGGGCTGAGGGCATCAACGCATCCGCCAAATGGCTGCTTCCCGACGTGGAAGGAGTCGTTGAGATTTCCGGGATGCCGTCCCGTTCATTTATGGATATGGTAAAGGGGAAGTAAGCGCATGAAACGAATTGCATTATTGCCGGAAGGGTCGGTGTCGCACGAGGCCGTCGCGTATTTGCTCGGGGATGAGCCGGTGGAGCTGGTCTATCATAAGCTGATTTCCGACGTATTTTTGTCGACGGCTCAGGGAAAAACCGATTATAGCGTCATTCCGATTGAGAACACGATTGAGGGCTCGGTAAGCCTGCATATGGACTGGTTGGTGAATGAAGTTGACATTCCGATGCGGGTGGAGTGGGTCTATCCGTCGATCCAGAATTTGATCGGTGACCGCCAGGAGTTTATGTCTGAGACAGGGGAGATCGATTACAGCCGGATTGAGAAAATTTTGTCTCATCCTGTAGCCACGGCCCAGTGCCAGCAGTTTATCCGCCAGCATGCTCCGCAGGCCGAGCTGATCAACGCAGGCAGCACAACCGAAGCCGTAGGCATCGTCAAAGCCAATCCGGGCAAAGGCTGGGCCGCCATCGGCACAACACTCGGAGCGGCTACTCACGGGCTCGACGTGCTGGCCAAACGCATTACCGATCATGACAACAATTTTACCCGGTTCGTACTGATCGGCCATGAGGAACTTCCGCCGCTCAACCGGCCGGTTGAACAGCAAAAAACGAGCGTGCTGGTGACGCTGCCCGAGGATTTTGCGGGAGCGCTGCATCAGGTGCTTGCAGCCTTTGCTTGGAGGCGTTTGAATTTGTCGCGGATTGAATCCAGACCAACCAAGAAAAAGCTGGGAAGCTATTACTTTTATATCGATGTGCTCGAATCCGTGGACTCGGTGCTGCTGACGGCGGCCTTCGGCGAGATCGAAGCGCTGGGCTGCCAGGTACGCGTGCTGGGATCTTACCCGAGCTTTACTTATCAGGATCAGGAACAAAATTCGGAGGTGCGGTAACAGATGTCAGAACAGTGGATTTACTTAGATGGAGAATTTGTAACGAAAGAAAACGCGAAAGTTTCGGTGTTTGATCACGGCTTCCTGTATGGGGACGGCATTTTTGAAGGAATCCGAATCTATGAGGGCAACATTTTCAAATGCAAAGAGCACTTGGACCGCCTGTATGATTCCGCCAAATCGATCGATTTAGTCATCCCGCTGTCCTTCGAGGAAATGCGCGACGCCATGGCGGAAACGATTCGCCGGAATGATATGCGCAACGGGTATATCCGTTTGATCGTATCGCGCGGTGTGGGGAACCTGGGCCTAGATCCGAGACGCTGCCCGAAGCCAACCGTTCTTATTATCGTGGAGCAGCTGGCGATTTATTCGGAGGAAGCCTATTTGAACGGACTGAGAGCGGTATCGGTATCGCAGCGCCGCAACCTGCCTGATGCACTGAATCCGAAGATTAAGTCCCTGAACTACCTGAACAACATTTTGGTCAAAATCCAGTCGAATTTCGCGGAAGCAGACGAGGCGATCATGCTGAATGCGCAGGGATATGTGACCGAAGGCTCGGGCGACAACATTTTCCTCGTTAAAAACGGTGTCGTCTACACTCCTCCTTGCTACCTTGGAGCGCTGGAAGGCATTACGCGCATGGCGATTATCGAGCTCTGTGAGAAGCTGGGCTACAAGCTGAAGGAAGAACCGTTCAGCATGCACGACGTGTACATTGCCGACGAAGTATTCTTTACCGGAACCGCTGCCGAAGTCATCGCCGCCCGCGAAATCGATGGACGCGTCATCGGACAGGGACAGGCTGGACCGGTCACTTTGAAGCTTCTTGAAGAATTCCGGAAAATCGTTACGCAGGATGGCTACAAAGTTTGGGAATCCTGATTCCGACAGCCTTTTTATGACCTGTTTTTCTCTAAAATCCTTTCACGATCTTCTTCGTGGAAGGATTTTTTTGTCTAAAGGGATGTCATCCGCCTATCCCCTGCATAAGATGTAGTAACGAATGGAGGCGAACCCACGCCTACAAGAAGTTTAGGAGGTATTTGCCGCGTGAAAATACACATGGTTAAAAGTGGCGACACATTATATGAGCTTTCGAAAAAATACGGTGTTCCTTTGCAAAAAATTATCGACGCCAACCCGCAAATCTCCGATCCAAACCAGCTTACGGTCGGACAGAAAGTCAAAATTCCTGCGGAACCGATACAGGTTCCAAACAACGATCAAATCATCCATAAGCATGTCGTCAAGCAGGGAGACAGCCTTTGGAAATTGTCCAAAGCCTGGGGTGTGACGCTCAAGGATATGATCGACGCCAACCCGCAGCTCAAAAATCCGAACGCGCTCCTTGTAGGGGAAGTGGTCAACATTCCTAAAGTCGGTGGCGTTACAGCCGAGAGTGTAGACGGGAATGCGAATGCCAAAACGATCCCCGGCAACAAAACATATACCGGTCCCAAAGAAGAACTGACGGCACCGATTGAGGAGAATGTGAAGCCGGAAGAGGCGGAAAAGCCGAATAAAGAAGAGCTTACCGCGCCTATGGAAGAAAATAAGGAAGAAAACAATGCCCAGGTGCTGCCGCAGCAGCTTCCCGAGCTGCCGAACATACCG
>NZ_PCZT01000026.1:204537-206489 GCF_002968895.1 Paenibacillus sp. AR247
CGAAATGACCTCGCCGAATTACACCTTTCCAAACGTGATGCCCATAGCGGAAAACCAGCCTAACGTCATGCCTGCTGCCGAAAACCAGCCCAATGTGATGCCTATCATGGAGAACAAACCTAATATCATGCCTGCGGTGGAAAATCAACCGAACGTGATGCCGGCAGCCGAGAAGAAGCCGACCTACAGCAAAGAGACCATTTACAGCGAAGTTACGCATAACCTCTTTATTCAGTACCCGGGTCCCGTGCACGAAGTGGCTTCCTATCACGACATGCCGAATGCCGAGAACGCAAACCTGCAGCACGCCATGCAAGAAAACAAGCAGAAAACACCGTATTATCCGGGAATCGTTCAGGGTACCGAGTATGAACCGACCCCCAACGCTTTTCCGACAGGTGTGTCCCCTGCCTATGCGCCGCATTGGGAAAATCACGAGCATCCGGTCGCTTATGAGCCTATCCATGTAGGGCCGGCCCATTACCAGCCAAATGAGGCGTTTCCGCACAGTGTAGAGCCGGCGTTTTATCATCCGGTACACGCTGGAATTGCGCCGTATAGCCCATGTGGGTGCCAAGGAGCGGTATCCCCGTATTCGGGAGTGGATCCATTCTACGCTCAGCCTTATAGTGAGCCGATAGCAGCATATCCAAACGCGAATGCCATGTTTCCGAATACTCAAGTAAGTCCGGCAGCAGCCTATCCGAACCAAATGCCGATGGTATCTCCGGCCGAAGCCTATCCGAACCAAATGCCAATGGTATCCCCAGCCGAAGCTTATCCGAACCAAATGCCGATGGTATATCCAGCCGAAGCTTATCCGAACCAAATGCCGATGGTATCTCCGGCCGTTACGCACCGATGACACATTATCCAGAAGTGGATCCGGCATACGCCTATCCGCATCATGCTTATCCCACTCCATATGATTGGTGCTACCCGTCACCTTATGGAATGGGGTTTCCCTCGACGCTGGGAGCCTATGATCATGCAGGGCCCAACGCCCCTTTTGTAGGGGCCGCCGAGAACGCGGCGTACTGGGACCGTAACCCGGCGCCTGCCTACCCAGCCCCGATTGGGGAAGAGGAGACCCAAGCGACAGCTACCATCAATGAGGCGGCGGTCCATGAGACATCCGAGGTAGAGGAGTCTGAGCCTGCGGCTGATGAGACTGCATCCAAAAAGATCAGCGACCCGAAGGATAAAGCAAAGGTTAATAAATCGAAAGCTCCCGCCGCTAAAAAGGAAAGAAAAAGCACAGTTGCTGACAGACCGCGTAAAAACCCATGGATTAATGGATGATAGCAGGTCAATTTGAGCAGAAGCAGGCATTTCGAGGTGAACGTCGGAATGCCTGCTTTAAATTGAGTTCAAGGTTCGTATCATTGTAACCATTCTTCAGCAAGAGCATTTCCGCTTAATGGCGGTTTGAACTCTATGAATGCTGTATTAACTTTATAAAAGAACTAGTATGAATATATGAAAAAGATGCTTGAAATATGCTAGAATTTATTTTGTTGTGGGTAAAAGTATAGTATGAATATTCGATGGAATATTTTGTGTGTTGCGGCAATAGTGGGAACTGTGATAAATTATAAGTCCGGCCGAGTTAACGAGTTAGCAGGTCGGGGAAAATGAGATATGATAGAAAAAAACTTCTTCAAAAAAGTCTTGCAAATCTATCGAATCTGTGATATATTATAAGAGTTGCTGCTGAAACACTGGGCCGTAACAAAACGAAGTTTGATCTTTGAAAACTGAACAACGAGTGAGTATAAACGCGAAGGTCTTATGACCGGAGCGATTGAGATTAAATCAATCTCGTCAGATTCAAAATGAGTCACAAACTTTCGTTGGAAAGCTACTCCCTTCGGGTGAGCAGATTCTTCCAACTTTCTTGGAGAGTTTGATCCTGGCTCAGGACGAACGCTGGCGGCGTGCCTAATACATGC
>NZ_PCZT01000027.1:0-1430 GCF_002968895.1 Paenibacillus sp. AR247
AGAAGCTTTCTCATTCTGCGAATCGGCCGGAACGAAACGGCGTGGATATGAAAAATAAGCCAGGCGCCGAGCACAAGTGTAACGAAAGAAACGAGAAGAACGACCGTTCGGATCGTTTTCGATTTGGCCAGCACCTGATCCTGGGGCACGATGGAGACGTAATTCCACTGTGTGATCGGCGACGGATTATAGGTCAGCAGCAGCCGCCTGCCTTCATGTTTGAAATCACCATACAGCTTATCGTCAAGACGGCCGATCGTTTGATGGATCGCCTGCTCGTCAATCAGATGGCTTCCAAGCGCGTAGACGAGATTTCCGTTTTTGTCCAGGATGTATTGGGAATTGCTAATCGGCGAGACGCTGTTGAGGTGCATCTGCGAAAACAGCACGGAGCTGTTGAAGTTCATGGCGATCAGCCCTCGGGTCTTCCCCTGAATCACGATTTTACGGAAATAAGTCAGCTGGCTTCGCCCCTCATGATCCGAAGAAGCGGACAGCTGTCTTGATTTCACCAGCATGGGCTGTTCCTTCAGCTCCTTTTCGACTCCGATCCAATCCGAGTCCGGAAATGTGCTGAACCTGGAGCTGTATCCCTGCGGATACGCAATGAAGCTGCGGGTGTCCATATTATATATGTATACGCTTTCTAAATAGGGCAGATTGACGACAATCGATTTCAAGTAATCGGTCAGCTGTTTAATATCACGCTGGGACGCCTGCGCTTCCTCCGTTAAATACCAGTAAACCCCGTTGTTGAGCGCCAGTTTGATCGCACTGCTGTCCGTGTCCTGGATGTAGCCTTCGATAAAGTTCATTTTATCGCTCAGAAGTTGATGATGCATCTCGCTAAGTTCACTCTGCAGCACCGATTTGGATGTGTAATACGAGGTCAGGCTGACCGCCAGTATGATTACAAAAACCGCAATCGTAAGGACAAAAACCAGCCTGGCCTGCGTCGTCGACAGCAGCGTCTTTGCCCAACTGGATAGCTTCGTCATCGTTGCACATGCCTCCCGACTAACTGTATGTTCTCCTAATGTTACCACATACACTCTGGATTCAATGATATGAAATTGGAATTGCAGCGGATTTTTTGTAACCGCCATCATTTCGGTAAGGCAAAGCAGACTCCGTAAGCCCATTGGTAGATAGCTGGCAGCTGTAACATTCAAGCTGAACAAAGCAAAAAACCGGGCTAGCGCCCGGAAATTCACAGCATAAAGCGGCATGCTTGCCGGATTTAGCTGCCGATGACCTATGACCCGAGTTATCTTGGGCTTCAGGTTAGACTCCACCGATTGTTCTAGTCCACAACAGTCAAACCAAGCAGGCCGATGATGATATCGTTCGCTACAGCCCGTATTCTCACCCGGTCAATGTCTTTCGGCTTCACGGCGATATCCTTCACCTGCGCGTAAAGAGATCGGGCA
>NZ_PCZT01000028.1:0-1421 GCF_002968895.1 Paenibacillus sp. AR247
TTCGACAGCTGTCGGACTTCATGGCTGAGCACAAAAAAACGCCGCTTGCCGACATCAGCTACACGCTGCTGCTGGGGAGAAAGCATTTGAACCATAGGTTTGCCTGTGTGGTCAAATCGGAAGTAGAGCTACAATCACTCCTTCATGGGTGGCTGTCAGGTGGTCATCTGCAGCAGCAAGTCTTTACGGCTTCCTTTCAGGAAAACGAACGCAGCGAGAGGCTGACTCTAAAAAGATACGGAAATCAATGCATCCATGAGCTGCAGGGCATTCATGATCCGGACGAGTATATGGAACGCCTGACGGCCGTAGCAGAGCTTTTCGTACAAGGCTATGTTCTGGATATCGAGGCTTTGTTCCAAGGGACCGGGCATACCGTTGTCTCGCTTCCGTCGTATCCATTCGAAAAAGGAAGATACTGGATTTCGGAAACTTCCAAGGAACGGGAAGCAGCGCGGCGACTGCATCATCCATCCGGATCTCCTTTAGAGCGCCACCCGCTGCTGCACGACAATGTATCTGATTTGTCCGGTGTAAAATTCCGTTCCCTCATAACCGGAGATGAGGATTACCTGATCAAGCTTCAGGAAAAAGGAGGTTACCGTCTTCCTGGAGGAGCATGCCTGGAAATGGCGAGAGCAGGTGCCGCGCTGTCGTCCAATAGTTTGAAACTGCCGGCTGAGGACATCGTTCTTAGGGGCGTGGCATGGTCCAAACCGCTAGATCTGGTGCAGGATGGTGTCACCTTGGAACTGGAGCTGTTTGCCGAAGAGGACCAGACCCTCGCTTATGAAATTCGGGCACAGCCGCTGGCTGAGAGTACCGAGCCCGAGCCCGTCGTACTCAATCAAGGGTCGGTTCTTTGGGAGACGGTCCCGGAAGAGCGCGCAGATCTTTCGACGATTCAAGCCCGCTGCTCCATCCAAACCTGGACGAAACAGGAGTGGTACCGTTCATTTGAAACATCCGATATCCGCTATGCGCCCGAACAGCGGATTATCGAGAGCGTATGGGGCGGAGACGGGAAGGCGCTGGCTAAAATTTCGGCTGACTGCTTGACGAATGACCAAGAGCACCGAATGGTGCTTCATCCCATCGTTTTGGATCAAGCCCTTCAGCTAGCTTGCGCGATCGATTGGACCACGGTGAATCCGCTGGGCGAACCGATTCGCTTTCGTGCGGCTTCTCTTCCGATCACCGCTGCAGAAATTCGAATCAAGGACACGGGTGCCCACGCCATGTGGGTTTACGTCTCGCTAAGCGAACAGGATGGCGGTTTCAGTGAGACGCGGACGATTGATTTGGACCTATATGATTCAAATGGAACTTTGTGTGCGCGATTCAGTCATTTGACGGTGAAAATGCCTGAGCGGGATTTCCGTTCCGCCGTAACAATTTCAGAAAATGGGAGAGATGAGAAG
>NZ_PCZT01000029.1:0-889 GCF_002968895.1 Paenibacillus sp. AR247
ATATCTTTTTAGTGTTTCTGATGGAAACCATTTGGAAGTTTCGCGATATTTTACAGAAGATGAATCTGAAGGAGTGCCGTATTATCGTGGAAAGGATATTAATGATTTCTTTCTTGAGAATGCATCTCCTGTTAGAATCCCATATTCTATTTTTAGCTCTAGACAAATGCAGAGGTCTCATTTCAGGCCTGGAGATGTCTTGTTATCTATTGTGGGTACCATTGGTAGTCTTTCTATTGTACCGGAAACAATCGAAATGGCCACAGGAAGTTGTAAAATTGCTATATTGAGAGAAAGGGGGATATCAAGTCCATACTTTTTAGCGGCTTTTTTGTTGTCTAAGTATGGACAACTTCAAATCAAGAGAAATACTCGCGGTGCTGTGCAAATGGGGTTAATCCTAAAAGATCTGATCCATATTAAAGTTCCAATATTTTCAACTGAACAGGAATCAGAGATTGATATATTGATTAAGAATGCAATTTATAAAAATAAACAATCCAAATCCTACTATAAACAGGCTCAACAGATATTAGAGAAGGAATTGGAGCTAGATAAACTGGTTTTTGAGAAAAATACATTTTCTGAAACGAGCTTCGCAACTGTATCATCGGCACATAGATTGGATGCGCAACATTTTCAAAAGAAATTTGATATTCTTTTCAACCACTTAAAAGGGTACAACTGCGAAAAAATACAGAACTTAAGAGTCTATAATAAACGTGGTGTACAGCCAGTCTACATTGATGGTGAAACGATTGATGTCGTTAATAGCCAACATATAGGAAAGTTTCATTTAAAANATGACTCTTTCCAGAAAACNTCTACAAAACATTTAATTAAATCCAGAAGCTCATATCCAAGAAATGATTTACTATATATACTACAG
>NZ_PCZT01000003.1:0-22028 GCF_002968895.1 Paenibacillus sp. AR247
GATCCAATCGCTGATCGCTTAAGTCGAACAGCATCTCGTCCAGCTCCTTCCGCAGCACATAATCTAATTCCTTACATTCCTTCTCGTTAAATAGCATACCCAACATATTAGAACTGGCCCCCCTGTAGATTTATACCTGAACGTCCATAATCGGAACGGAAATGGTTTTATCGTCTTACTGTTATGCTCAACTTTTGGGAAATTTATGAATCGCAATTTACAAAATACTAATTCTGCATCAAGGCATAGGTAACGGTACTTTCAATAATTGCGGCAGCAAACAGCAGGATGACGACCCAAAAGGCGGCTGTAACCGATTTTCGCAGCACTCCCTCACCTTCCCTGCCCCATGCTCTCCTTCTCGGATAAATTCCGCTGATGACCCAGCTTCCCATTTTAATGCCGTAGGCGCAAGCGATGATAATCGCCGGTATTTCAATAATTCCGTGCGGCAGGAGCCCCCTGATGACTAGATCGGCAATACTCTCTCCTTGGGCGCTTAAACTGTGTACCAAATAACCTATAACCATTCCGTTAACCAGCAGAAACATCACGGGCAGTATTCCCACCAGAAGACCCAAGTAAATGATCAGAACGCCTTTAATACTGTTATTGAGAAAAATAAATCCGAAGAAGCTCCACTGCGGATGCTTAGAGTTCTGCAGATTACCGCTGACCTCCCTCAACCCGCTTAGCTGCTGGTTCACCAGTTCGGCCAAAGCCCCGGTACTGATCCACCCGGCCGCCACTCCAGCAGCAAAAAGCAATACGGCAAACAACAATGTTTTTTTGATCGACATCAAGTCTCTTATAAATGTACTCAAACGAAGCAAACGATTACCTCCTCATAGTAATAAGTCCCAAGTACGAGCATACATTGAAGTAAACAAGCTTTACATGAGCATTTTTCCTGAGATTCGTTAAAGGGGATCATTACAGCCTATTAATAAAAACCCTTTGCTATAACGGACGACAGTGCAAAATGCTGATGTACGGAAAGGGGAGCTTAAGAGCATATGAATTTTGCCATCGGTATCATCTATGTCGAGAGCGACAACATCACGGTATTCTCTGAGGGGGCTCCAGCAGCCATTTACAGCGTCCCTACCGAGAAGAAAGTGATCGCCCTGACGTTTGATATCAGCTGGGGGGAAAAGCGGGCAGAGCCCATTCTGAAGGTTCTGAAGGACAAGAATGTGCAGAAGGCTACTTTCTTTATATCCTCCCCTTGGGGAAAAAGCCATCCGGATATCGTAAATGACATCAAAAACAGCGGGTTTGAAATCGGTAGCCACGGCCACAAGCACGTGAATTACAGCACGCTGAGCGACGAAGAAATTCGCAAGCAGCTGATCACCGCCAATTCTATATTAACCGATTTGACCGGCAAGGAACCCAATCTCCTCCGCCTCCCCAACGGGGATTTTGACAAGCGGGTATTGAAGATCGCAGACAGCCTAAATTATAAGGTCATCCAGTGGGATACCGATTCCCAGGACTGGAAAAACATCGGTGCGCAAAATATCGTTAACCGCGTAGTGTCGAAGGCCCACCCCGGAGATATCGTGCTTCTCCATGCGAGCGACTCAGTCAAGCAGACCCATGAAGCGCTCCCGGTCATTATTGATGAGCTCCGCAAGCAGGGATACGAATTCGTAACCGTGTCCGATCTGCTCAGCCAAGCGGATACCAAGGGAAAAGAGATTCACGACCAAGCGGCGATGCAGCAAGCCATTGATGACGCAGCCGGCATGTAATGATAAGCAGAGAAAAAAGAGCTAAGGATCTTAGCTCTTTTTTGCGTTCAACACTTTATGAAGGATTAAAATTTGGTAAGCATTGCAGACGATCAGCGGAACCAGAATAAAGACTGTGGCGTTGTTGACGCCGATTTTCAGTCCTCCCACCAGCTCCACGATCGTGATCGCCGTCATGAAGAAGATTGTCGGTATCCAAGCCGTCGGATTGGTCGCTTTCGCCTTAAAATAAGCTACAACAATGGCTACGACAAGGATCGATATGCCGACAACCAAGTCGGAAAGCTGGCTGTTCTCCTTCCCGACGAAGGAGCGGAAAAACATGACTTCAAGCAGCGCCAAAACCGCGAGGACAAGCTGTATGTACTGCCATACTTTCTTAGGGAACACCCCGATGGCTGTGTAATTCAAAATCATATAAGCGAAGAAGCCAAGCTGGGAATAGACGCTGACCATCAGGCCGTACCCGAATAAAATGACCAGATAAAACAAGTAATCCGCTGGCCCCTTAAATTTAATTATACCGCTTCCAAACTGCAGCAGCACCCCGGCCACAATCGCCCCTATGGAGCCGGCAAGCAGCGTTTTCCAAAATAATGTCATCCATCTTTTTAAGTTCAAATATTCTGCACCCCCAAGACTTTATTTTACCAACGTTCACAATAAAAAACCATCCATGCCTCGACATATTTCGAATTTTCGGATGCCATACTACAAACAGGATCTGAAGCAAAGGAGGACAACACAGATGAAGTGGCCGGTTATCGGTTTATGTGCGCTTTTTCTCGGTATTTCCGCGGCTCTGACAGGCTGTGGTTCGGAACAGAGCTATGCCCCGCCCCAGAGCGATTATAAAGAGATGAAAACGATGGTTGTCGATATCCTGAAGAGCGATGAAGGCAAGAAAGCCGTCGAGGATGCCCTGAAAGGCGGCGGCAGCGGTTCGGGCAGCAGCGGCTCCGGTTCTGGTTCGGGGCTCGGTATGCAGATGATGTCCCTTCAAGCCGGAGAGCAAATCCGGACGGCCGTTAAAGACACCATTACCGCTCCGGAGTACAAGAAAGAGTTTGAAAAGATCATGACGGATCCCCAGTTTGCCGGGGACTTCGCCAAAGCCATCAGCTCGCAGAACAAGCAGCTGCATATGCAGTTGATCAAAGATCCTACTTATCAGCAATCCGTCGCCGATATTATGAAGTCACCCGAAGTCATGAAAATGTTCCTGGATATTACCAAGACTCCTGAATACCGCAAGCAGTCAATGACCGTCATGCAGGAAGCCATGCAGAACCCGTTGTTCAAAATAGAAGTCATGAACATGCTGAAGGATGTCGTGACCCAAGAACTCCAGCCTAAAGTCGAGAAATCGCAAAAGAAAGGCGGGAGTAAAGGTCAAGAAGGCGGGGACCAAGGCAGCAGTGAAGGCGGCAGCAAGGAAAACGGCGATGGCGGCGGTGGAGGAAGTTAACGGCATAAAAAAAAGCCCCGATTGGGGCTTTTTTTGCTGTGATGAAGCAAATGAATGGTTTATTGCTCGCACTTGGCAACAATCGATGCGGCCAATTGACTGTAGATCTGACCCGTCGGCGTGTCCGCCTTATATACAGACGGTGAGAAGTCCGGTTCGGAGACATGGTTATCCGGCGCTCCAAGCGGCAGCTGCGCCAGCAATTCCGTATGAAGCGTTTCCGCCAATTGTCCGCCTCCGCCCCGTCCGAATACGTAATCCCGCTTGCCGCAGTCTGAGCACTCGTAATAAGCCATATTTTCGACGACGCCCAAAATGTCATGATTGGTCTGAAGCGCCATGGCTCCGGCACGAGCGGCTACGAAAGCAGCAGTAGCGTGCGGTGTCGTGACGATGATCTCCTTGCTCTGCGGCAGCATCTGATGAACGTCAAGGGCCACATCGCCCGTTCCCGGCGGCAAGTCAAGCAGCATATAATCGAGCTGTCCCCAACCGACGTCGCCGAAAAATTGGTGCAGCATTTTGCCGAGCATCGGACCGCGCCAAATGACGGGGTTGTTCTCACGGATAAAGAAGCCCATCGACATCACCTTCACGCCAAAGCGCTCCACAGGGATGATGGTGTTGTCCTCTACCACCGGCCCCTCTTCAATCCCCATCATATCCGGCACGCTGAAGCCGTAAATGTCGGCGTCAATAAGCCCTACGCGCTTGCCCATACGGGCCAAGGCTGCAGCCAGGTTGACGGTCACCGTCGATTTGCCGACGCCGCCCTTACCGCTTGCTACCGCGATAAAATGGACGTTCGGATCCTGCAGCAGCTGGTTGTGCTCCAGCCCGGCGGCATGTCCTTTGACGAGCTTATCCTCGTCCTCCTGGCGCATGCGCGCCGACTCGCCTAATATTTTCTCGCGTTCCAGCTCGTTAGCCTCCCGCATCCGGATGTGAATCTCCGCACCCTCTGCGCCCCCAAGCCGTCCCCGGATGTCACTCTCAAGCGCCTTGGCGTAATCCTCACGCTTGTCTAAGGTGATGACCGATAGTGAAATCCGGCTTTCCTTCACAACGATATCTCTTATCATTTGCAGCTCAATCAGGCTCTTCCCTGTGACAGGCTCGACGATTGGCTGTAATAGCTGTTGCACTTGCTCACGTGATAACATGCTGGCAGCACCTCTGCTTTATAGTATTCATCTTAAGTTCCATCTAAAGCCTCAGGTGCTATTATACCATTCTCAAGGATTTTCTGACGACACTTTCGCCTTCTCGCCGGACAAATACCGGAGAACCCCCTTGTAGACCGATGCGGCGACCTTGCGCTGGTAGCTCTCATCCCTGAGCAGCTCCGACTCCTGCGGATGGGACAGGAATCCTACCTCCACCAGAGCCGAAGGCATTTTCAGCGCTTGAAGCAGATATACCGTATTCACCGTTTTGGCCACCCTGTCCGTATTTTCGAGGTTCCGCTTAATCTCATCCTGAATTAATGCAGCCAGTCCTGCGTTGTCCGGATGATTCGGATAATAAAACGTCTGGGCGCCACGGTATCGGTTCGACGGAAAGCTGTTCATGTGAATGCTCAAAAACAGATCCGCATGCTTGTCCTCAATGAACTTGGCCCGCTGCTTCAAATCCTCTGTCTTCCGTTTGGAGTACCCTCTCGTATCGCCGGCCAGGTCGTAGTCACCTTCTCGGGTCATCACGACGATCGCACCCGCCTGCTGCAAATAGTCGCGCAGATATAGGGCGATCGCCAGGTTAATGTCTTTTTCGATTACGCCCTGCTTGCTGACGGCACCTCCGTCCGGCCCGCCGTGACCGGCATCCAGTGCGATTACTTTCCCCGACAGGGGCAGGCCCAGGGAACCCGTCGTCTTTGCGGCAGGTATTTGGTATGTGGCCACCGCAATAAAAACAATCAGCAGGCAGAGGCCGATCAGCGCTTTTTTGACCGTGCTTACCCGGATCCACAGCACCTGTTTCTTTCGTCCCTGCTTGGACATAAAAAATCCACCTCCGTTCCCCATATCGACTCTACACATCTATATGGGGCGAGGTGGACAAATAGTACTTTATGAAGATACTTGTGCGGACATCCCTTCGATCAAAATCTTAGCGACCTCAGGACGGGTAAATTCCGGTGGCGGGCAGACGCCGTCCCGCAGAAGGCCGCGTACCTTCGTACCGGACAAGGTCAAATGATCTTCCTTCGGATGCGGGCAGGTTTTGCTGGATGCCATATTGCCGCACTTTTTGCAGAAGAAGCTGTGTTCGAAAAACAGCGGAGTAATGCCGAGTTCTTCTGCCGTGAAATTCGAGAAAATTTCCTGGGCTTCATAGGTGCCGTAGTAGTCGCCTACGCCGGCATGGTCGCGGCCGACAATAAAATGGGTGCAGCCGTAATTTTTGCGGACCATCGCATGGAAAATGGCTTCTCTCGGGCCGGCATAACGCATAGCAGCCGGGAACACGCCAAGGAACGTACGATCGGCCGGGTAGTAGTTTTCGAGCAGGACCAGATAACTTTTCATCCGGACGTTGGCCGGAACGTCATCCGACTTGGTCTCGCCAACGAGCGGGTTCAGGAACAGCGCATCGACAATCTCAAGCGCACTCTTCTGGATGTACTCATGAGCCCGGTGAACCGGGTTACGGGTCTGGAAGCCGACAACCTTCTTCCATCCCTTCTCTGCAAAAATACGACGCGTCTCCGCCGGATCAAAATAAAACTCGCCAAACTTGGCCGGTTTCGGACGGTTCAGCACTTGAATGCTTCCGCCCACATAGTTCGACGGGCGCTCAAACAGCTTCTTAACGCCAGGATGCTCGGAATCGCTTGCCTTGAATACCTTGGTGGCTTCAGCGGTCTGATCGACGCTGTAAATGCTCTCGACATCAAGGACGGCATACACCACCCCGTCTTCGGCTCCTACGAGAGCTGCCTTGTCGCCTACGGCGAGTTCCGCAGCCTTCTCATCGTCCACAGCCAGCGTAATCGGAATGCTCCATACCGTGCCGTCCGCCAGCCTCATGCGGTCGACGACCGACTGGTAATCCTGCTCATTCATAAAACCCGTCAGCGGGGAAAAAGCGCCTACGCCAATCAGATCGATATCCGAAATCGTCCAAGTATTCACAGGAATCTGTTTAAAACCGGCCGCAGCTTGCAGCAGCTCTTCTCTGGCCTGGCCTTCAGCAATACGGTTAATCAAGGTACCTCCGTGAGGCTGAATCGCTGTCATCTTTTCGCTCCCCTTCTTCTGGTCCGTTATTTATTACTTATGAAGTCCGCATTCAATTTTGTCACTGTTTGCCCAGCGTCCTGCACGAGGATCTTCTCCAGGGGCAACTGCACGCGTGCAGTGCATGCATCCGATACTCGGGAAGTTCATGTCGTGAAGCGGGTTGTAGAATACCTGGTTTTCACGAATGTAGTGCCATACGTCGTCGGAAGTCCAGTCAGCCAGCGGGTTGAACTTAACAAGTCCGAATTTGTTGTCGTATTCCACCTTCTTGGCGTTAGCCCGGGTAGGCGCCTGATCGCGGCGAATGCCGGTAATCCAAGCGTCGTACTGGGACAAGATCCGGGTCAAAGGCTCTACCTTACGGATGTTGCAGCATGCGTTAGGATCGGATTTCCACAGTTCTTCGCCATGGGCAGCCGCCTGCTCTTCGGGTGTCAGCTTCGGCGATACTCTTACGAACTCAATGCCATATTTGGCGGCCAGGCGGTCCCGGGTTTCGTACGTTTCTTTAAAGTGGAAATCGGTATCGAGGTAAAAGATGTCGGTCGATGGGCTTACCTTTTGCAAAATATCAACGAGCACGACGTCTTCAGCACCAAAGCTGCAGGCAAACGTAATGTTCGGGAATGTCTCCACCGCAAGTCGGATCAATTCTTCAGCCGTAGCATGTTCCATTTCTTCGGCTTGTTTCTGGATCCATTGTTCTTTTTCGAGCAAATTCATACCAGATGCCTCCATTCTGAATAAAAGTATCGTTTGTAATTCACAATAATCCCTACTGAAATAATATGATTAATCACAAGTATAAAGTAAAACTGCTGGTTGTCAATTCCTTTTCGCCGTATTTTTTATCATTTTGGAATAAAGATTTTGAATAAGGGGCTCATATGCCAATTTCTTCGCATTCCCCTATGCATAAACGTACTTTTGGGGATGACATACTAATCCGGTAAAGGGATTTGGGGCTGACAAGCTGTATACGCCGCTGTGTACAGAGGGCATCGGGCCACAGCAACATTGGGCTATATACACTAGATTATTGGGAAGGAGTGTTCTTGGTGATCGTATCTTCGCATCAACTGAAAAATGTGAGCGGGCCGCTGTTTTGCGAGACCTGCAGCCAGCTATCCGATCAGTTCAATGTATGGTGGACGGACGGTAAAAATGATGATGGCCTGGACTACTGCAACATTCATGTGGAATGCGCCACCTGTCACAATGAGGTATTTCACAAGTCGGCCGTGGGGGATATTCATAATTTGGACGACGCGATAAACGTGCTGAGCCAATAAAACGGCTGAGAGTACTAAGGGCGGAGCGAGATGTCCCTTACGTTAAAGACAACAAAAAATCGCCCTAGACCAGTAATGGCCAGGGCGATTTGTACATAAAAGTAAATATTAACGTTTCGAGAACTGTGGCGCGCGACGAGCGGCTTTGAGACCGTATTTTTTACGTTCTTTCATCCGTGGGTCACGAGTCAGGAAGCCTGCTTTTTTCAGAGCTGGACGGTATTCCGGATCTGCTTTCAGCAGAGCGCGGGAGATCCCGTGGCGAATGGCTCCGGCTTGGCCGGAAATGCCGCCGCCGTTGGCAATAACGAGCACGTCGTATTGTCCCAGCGTTTCAGTCAAAGTCAGTGGTTGTTTTACGATCAGTTTGAGGGTTTCCAAACCGAAGTATTCGTTGATATCACGTTTATTAATGACAATGCGTCCTTCACCCGGTACAAGGCGAACACGAGCTACCGAATGTTTACGACGACCTGTCCCATAGTATTGTACTTGTGCCATGAAACTGTCCTCCTTTTAATTAGCCGCGAAGTTCGTAAACTTCTGGGTTTTGTGCTGCATGCGGATGTTCAGTACCTGCGTATACTTTCAGTCTCAGCTTCATTTTCTCGCCCATGCGAGTTTTAGGAAGCATACCGTGAACAGCGGATTCCAATACACGTTCTGGCTTGCTGTTCAGCAGATCCTGAGCGTTTGTCACTTTCAAACCACCTGGATGCAGGGAGTGACGGTAGTATTTCTTGTTCTGAAGCTTCTTGCCTGTCAGGTGTATCTTCTCAGCGTTGATGATGACAACGAAGTCACCTGTGTCAACATGAGTGGTGAATTGTGGCTTGTGTTTGCCGCGGATCAGAGCCGCTACTTCGCTCGCCAGACGTCCGAGCGTTTTGCCTTCGGCATCAATGATGTGCCATTTGCGCTCTACTTCATTTGGCTTGGCCATATAGGTCGTACGCATGAATAGTTCCTCCTTGGTTTCGTCCGAAAATCATTTATCTTCGTTCAATTGTCATTGTTAAAAAGTTAATTTTCATGTTAGGAATGTGAATCTCTTAACTGGGGCTGTGGGAAAGCCATTAAGAAAACACAACTTTTATTCTACAGTATCGCCAGGCAAATCGCAAGCTGATTTTAAATTATTTTCATTAGCCGCTTCATACTCGACGTTCCATAAAATCAGTCCCTTGGCGACGGCTGTAGGCCCCGCTTTGGACCGGTCCTTGGCTTCCAGGATCGCCGGCATATCTCCGGGCTTCTTGCGGCCTTTCCCGATCTCCAGCAGCGTCCCCACGATAATGCGGACCATATGCTGAAGAAAGCCGCTTCCTGTGACGTAGATATGGATTAGCCCCTGATCCCGAGTCCCTGGACGGCACATGGAATCATCTACCACGAGCTCGGCCTCATACAACGTCCGGATATGGGAAGGTTTCGTAGAATGGCGCGAAGCAAAGGAAGTAAAGTCATGAGTCCCGATCAGATGCTTCAATCCTTCCGCCATTGCCGCAATGTCCAGCTTGACGGGATGATGGAATTGGGTTCGTCTCTGGAACAGATCCGGAAACTGGTTGGCATTGATGGTATACCGGTACGTCTTCCGTTTGGCCGACCTTCTGGAGTGGAACTCCAGCGGAACTTCCGCCGCCTCCCAGACGATAATGTCTTGGGGGAGCCGCGAGTTGAGGGCGATGCACCAACGCTCGACGGGAATATCGGAAGAGGTGATGAAGTTAAACACCTGGCCGCGAGCATGCACACCGGCGTCTGTACGCCCGGAAGCGTGAATCTTGACCTCTTCCCCTGTCAGCAGCTTGATCGCCTTCTCCAGGGCATCCTGGACCGTGCTGCCGTCCGGCTGGGTCTGGAACCCGCAGTAATCTGTACCGTCATAACTGACCTTCATGCATAGGTTGCGCATTTCTTAAACCTCCTGAATCCGATACCGCATGGTTTCCCGATAAACGGGAATCCTATCCATTCGGGCATTTTTACACAAAAACGGCCCCACCGCATATCACGGCGGAGCCGTTCCTGTATTCTGGCTCGGATGAACCGGCTGCTTCTTTTCAGAAAAAGAAGCTCCCTTCAGGAGCTCCTTAGACACGTCCCTAGAAGTGAAAAAAAGGGTTTGATCAGAATCATGGATTCCTTCCACCCTTTCCTCATCCTCATCAGTTTACGCGCGGTCAACCAGTTCCAAATAAACCATAGGCGCGGAATCACCGCGACGAGGTCCGAGCTTCAGGATACGTGTGTATCCGCCTGGACGCTCAGCGTAACGTGTAGCCAGCTCGCTGAACAGTTTTTGGATTGCGTCTTGCTCCCCATCTACCGTTTCACGACGAACGAATGCTGCCACTTGGCGACGGGCATGAAGATCACCCTTCTTTGCTTTCGTGATCAGCTTTTCAGCGATCGTGCGAACTTCTTTCGCTTTCGCTTCTGTCGTTTGGATACGCTCGTATAAGAACAGGTCGGTTACCAGGTCACGGAACAAAGCTTTACGTGCGCTGGAATCGCGGCCCAACTTTTGGTATGCCATGTTTTCCCCTCCTTCGCTAACAATCCTAAGATGCTATTCTTCTGTACGGAGTCCCAAACCGAGCTCTTCGAGCTTCTCTTGAACTTCCTCCAAAGATTTGCGGCCCAGGTTGCGGACTTTCATCATATCTTCTTCGGTTTTCGTGGTCAGCTCTTGTACCGTATTGATACCGGCACGTTTGAGACAGTTGTAAGAACGTACGGAGAGATCCAGCTCTTCGATTGTCATCTCAAGCACTTTTTCTTTTTTGTCTTCTTCTTTTTCGACCATGATCTCCGCATCTTTTGCTTCGTCCGTGAGACCCACGAACAGCATCAAATGCTCGGTCAAAATTTTGGCGCCGAGGCTAACCGCCTCTTCTGGTCTGATGCTGCCATCAGTCCATACTTCAAGCGTCAATTTGTCGTAGTTGGTCACTTGACCAACCCGCGTATTCTCCACGCCGTAATTCACGCGGCTAATCGGGGTATAGATAGAATCGACCGGGATGACGCCAATGGGTTGATCATCACGTTTATTCTTATCTGCTTGGACATAGCCACGACCGCGGTTAGCAAAAATACGCATATGGAGTCTCGATCCAGGACCCAGTGTAGCAATATGCAGGTCCGGATTAAGAATTTCCACATCGCTGTCCGCCCGGATGTCTCCTGCCGTCACGACTCCTTCGCCCTCAGCATCGATTTCGAACACTTTCTCTTCGTCCGAATGAATTTTCAGGGAAAGAGCCTTCAGGTTCAGAATAATTTCCGTTACGTCTTCCATGACGCCCGGAACCGTTGAGAATTCATGAAGCACACCGTCAATCTGAACAGATGTAACGGCCGCGCCAGGCAGCGAGGAGAGCAGAATCCGGCGAAGTGAATTCCCCAGAGTCGTTCCATATCCTCGTTCCAGCGGCTCTACCACAAATTTTCCATAGGCTCCGTCTTCACTGACGTCTACGGTCTCAATTTTCGGCTTTTCGATTTCAATCACGCAAGTACCCCTCCTTCAAACGTCGCTCCTATATGAAACTGTCACCTTGTTCAAGTGTATCCATGTAGTATGCCTAAACAACCATTATTAGCAGATTGTGCCGGTTTTATACCACATTCCCAGGTTGACTATCAATTAGACACGACGACGTTTTGGCGGGCGGCAACCGTTGTGAGGAATTGGAGTTACGTCTTTGATCAGGTTGACTTCCAGACCAGCAGCTTGCAAAGAACGGATCGCTGCTTCACGGCCTGCACCTGGACCTTTAACCATAACCTCAACTGCCTTCATACCATGTTCCATTGCAGCTTTGGCAGCTGTTTCAGCAGCCATTTGCGCAGCAAACGGAGTGGATTTACGGGAACCTTTGAATCCGAGGCCGCCGGAGCTTGCCCAAGAAATTGCGTTACCGTGAGGATCCGTGATCGTTACGATCGTATTGTTGAACGTGGAACGGATATGAGCCACGCCAGATTCAATATTTTTACGGTCACGACGTTTAGTACGTACGACTTTTTTCGGTTTAGCCATTGTCTTTTATCCCCCCTTATTATTTCTTCTTGTTCGCTACAGTACGACGAGGGCCTTTCCGTGTACGAGCATTGGTTTTAGTACGTTGTCCACGAACCGGCAGACCGCGGCGATGACGCACACCACGATAGCATCCGATTTCAACGAGACGCTTAATATTTAAGGAAATTTCACGACGCAGGTCACCTTCAACCTTAACCCCTTTGTCGATCGTTTCACGCAATTTGCTGACTTCATCTTCCGTCAAATCACGAACACGAGTGTCCGGATTGATGCCTGTTTCGCTCAGAATTTTCTGGGAAGTCGTTTTACCGATTCCGAAAATATAAGTCAAGGCGATCTCAACGCGTTTGTCACGTGGCAAATCCACACCAGCTATACGAGCCATTTTACGCTACACCCCCTTCTCTTAACCTTGTTTTTGTTTGTGCTTCGGATTTTCACAGATAACCATTACAGTACCTTTGCGACGAATGACTTTGCATTTTTCGCACATGGGCTTTACAGAAGGTCTTACCTTCATGTTCATTACCTCCCTAAAGTTTTGCCAAGCAAAACTCTCTTCGTAGGATGACTCGGAGTCAACCGGACCAGGTCCGGATAAAATGTTCACTACGTTAATTGCTGCAAACGGGATGTTTAACATCCTGAACGTTTCCCCTAAAGGAAACGGAATTGCTATTTACGATAAGTTATACGACCTTTGGTTAGATCATAAGGCGATAACTGAACGACCACTTTGTCGCCTGTCAGAATACGGATAAAGTGCATCCGCAGCTTACCGGAAACATGGGCAAGAATCTGATGACCGTTCTCCAGTTCGACCTTGAACGTTGCATTCGGCAATGGTTCAAGAACCGTGCCTTCCACTTCAATAACATCTTCTTTGGCCACAGTCAGTCTCCTTTCTCTTCAGCTTGGGATTCGGTGGACTTCATAAACTTCATCACTGCATAACGCAGCTTTCCGTTTGTGACCCGACCGCTTTCTTTTAAACTGTCAACAACCTCACTGCTGATAAACTTTTGGGGTTCCAGATGCAATAGATTCTTCTTCTTGCACTGGTCAAACTTTCGTTTGTCCCCGTCAGCTATATACACAAATCTGCTGTCAGCTATGGATACGACCACGGCGAGCTGTCCGGCATCCTTGCCTTTCAGGATCTTCACAATTTGACCGATTTGTGGGCTGCTTTGATTGCTCAAGAACGATCACCTACACATCCAGTTTTGTGAAAATCTCCATGCCGTCCGGCGTCACAGCCACCGTATGCTCAAAATGGGCACACAGGGAGCCGTCAACCGTAACGACCGTCCAGTTGTCTTCCAGCGTCTTAACATACCTTGATCCGGCATTGACCATCGGTTCGATCGCCAACACCATGCCGGGTTTAAGCCGAGGCCCTCGGTCCGGCGTGCCAAAGTTCGGAATTTGTGGTTCTTCATGCAGTTCTGCCCCAACACCGTGCCCGACATACTCCCGGACAACCGAGAAGCCGGCATCTTCAATCACGCGTTGAATGGCATGCGAGATCGTAAACAGGCGCACATCAGGTTTGACAAGCTCTAAGCCTGCATATAAAGACCTTTCGGTGACGTCCAGCAGACGCTGGGCTTCCTCCGAAATGCTCCCTACAGGATAGGTCCAAGCGGAGTCTCCATGGTAACCACGGTACTGCGCACCGATGTCTAGCGTAATAATGTCGCCTTCGTTTAATTTGCGTTTGCCGGGAAATCCGTGCACCAATTGATCATTGACTGAAGCGCAAATGCTGGCAGGAAAACCATTGTAGCCTTTAAAAGACGGCAGCGCATGTTGACTGCGAATGTAGTGGTCTGCAATCCGATCAAGTTCTCCGGTAGTGATCCCCGGCTCGATGTGTTTGGCCATGAGGCGATGCGTTTCCGCAACGATCCGTCCGGCCTCCCTCATAAAGCCAAGTTCCGTTTCGGACTTACAAATGATCATTACAATTAACCTCGCAGTACCGATACGATTTCATCGGATACCGTACCGATTTCCTGATCCCCATCGATCTGACGCAAAAGACCTTTGTTCTCATAAAACGTAAGGAGCGGTGCTGTTTTGTTGATATATTCGTCCAGGCGGGTACCTACGCTCTCTTCGTTATCATCCGAGCGCTGATACAGTTCGCCTCCGCATTTATCACATACACCTTCCTGTTTTGGCGGGTTGAAAATCACATGATAAGTCGCACCGCAGTTCTTGCAGATCCGGCGTCCCGTAAGGCGCGCCATCAGCTTGTCGCGGTCCACTTTCAGGTTGATGACATGATCAAGCTTCGTGTTCAGTCTGCTAAGAATTTCATCCAGCGCTTCCGCTTGCGAAAGGGTTCTTGGAAAGCCGTCCAATAAAAAACCTTTTTCGCAATCGGACTGCTGCAGACGTTCTTCAACAATGCCGATCGTTACATCATCCGGTACCAGGAGTCCTTGGTCCATGTATTCTTTGGCTTTCTTCCCGATGGGAGTTCCCTGTTTAATCGCCAAACGAAATGCATCGCCTGTCGAAATATGGGGAATGCCGAATTCATTGACAATGACTTCCGCCTGTGTTCCCTTACCTGCCCCAGGAGGTCCCATGAATAGTATGTTCACGTTTCTCTCTCCCTCCAAACACTACCGTTACAAGAAACAACGCAATAAGCACCGGGAAGTTCAATGGACTTCACCGGGACCTATTACTATTTATTGATAAAGCCTTTGTAATGGCGCTTAATCAATTGACTTTCGATGGTCTTCATTGTATCCAATGCCACACCGATGACGATGAGCAGTGAAGTTCCCCCGATTTTCACCGAGTTCGGCAGACCGGCAAGCGTACCGAAACCAATCGGAAGCAGAGAAATAACGGCCAGGAAGATGGCGCCGGTCATCGTTAACCGGGCATTACGCGGGTCAGGTACTTCTCAGTCGCTTTACCAGGACTTACGCGGGTCAGGTACTTCTCAGTCGCTTTACCAGGCGAATGCCAGGAATGTAGCCACCGTTTTTCTTCATGTTATCAGCCATTTGGTTTGGATTCATCTGCACGAATGTGTAGAAGAAAGTGAAACCAATGATCATCAGAACATACAGCACCATACCAAGAGGGTAATCATATCGCAAGTTTGTTTGGATCCATTGGGCCCAAGCATAAGTGTTAAAGAATCCTGCGATAATGGTAGGGAACTGCAGCAGGGATACGGCGAAGATGACTGGAATAACGCCCGCAGCATTGATCTTGAGCGGAATGTGCGTATTCTGTCCGCCGTACATTTTGTTGCCTACCACACGTTTTGCATACTGCACAGGAATTTTACGAATCGCTTGCTGGATGTAAATGACACCCGCAATAATCGCCACGATCACAATAAGTATGATGATCGTCTTGAGTGTATTCATAAATACCTGACCATCTTGAATAAAGTTGGAACTCGCTGTACTCCGGATATACATCGGGATGTTAGCGACAATCCCTGCAAAAATCAGAATGGAAATACCATTACCGATTCCTTTTTCAGTAATTTGTTCACCAAGCCACATCAGGAATGCAGTACCTGCGGTCAATACGATCGCAACGAGCAGGTAATCCACGAAGGTGGCGTTAGGAATCATTTGCGTACCGTACAACCGGTTAAAACCGATGGCCATCGCAAACGACTGAATCAGGCCCAATACTATCGTACCATAGCGTGTCAATTGCGCTGACTTCTTCTTCCCGTGCTCGCCTTGTTTAGCCCATTCGGCAAGTTTCGGGACGACATCCATCGACAACAACTGCACGATGATGGACGAGGTAATATACGGCACGATCCCGAGGGCAAAGATGGAGAACTGATGAAGCGCTCCTCCCGAGAACGTGTTTAAGAGACCAAACAACTCGCTACCCTGCTGATTCGTTTGCTCCAGGACCGTTTTATCAACGCCTGGAACAGGAACGAATGAACCGATACGGTAAATGATCAGTACAAACAAGGTGAACAAGATTCTCTTGCGTAGGTCCTCAACCCGCCATATATTCTTCAGGGTCTTAAACATTAGATCACCTCGGTTTTACCGCCGGCAGCCTCGATTTTCTCTACCGCAGATTGAGAGAACTTGTTTGCTTTTACAGTCAATTTTACGGTTACTTCGCCATTACCAAGAATTTTGATGCCGCTCTTCGTGTTTTTCACGACGCCGCTTTCCACCAAAAACTCAGGAGTTACTTCAGTACCCTCTGCAAAGCTGTTCAGTTCCTCGATGTTCACGATCGCATACTCTTTCCGCGTAGGATTTACAAATCCACGTTTCGGCAGACGACGATACAATGGGTTTTGCCCACCTTCGAAGCCAGGACGCACACCGCCGCCAGAACGAGCGTTTTGACCTTTGTGACCACGGCCAGATGTTTTACCAGTACCGCTACTTGTTCCACGGCCAACACGTTTGCGTTCTTTGCGGGATCCAGCAGCTGAGGAAAGTTCGTGTAACTTCATCGTTCGTTGCACCTCCTTAATATTTCTAGGTTAATCTTGTTGCAAGATTAACCTTCAATTTCAGTAACAGATACCAAGTGGCTCACTTTGTTGATCATTCCGCGAATTGCAGGATTGTCGTTATGAACCACCGTCGAATTTAATTTACGCAAGCCGAGAGTTTTTACAGTCGTGCGCTGAGTTTCAGGACGGCCGATCAAACTGCGGACGAGGGTAATTTGAAGTTTAGCCATGACATTCCCTCCTTAACCGAGCAGCTCTTCGACAGATTTGCCACGCAATTTGGCTACATCTTCAGCACGCTTCAGACGGGACAAGCCCTCCAAAGTCGCGTTGACCATGTTCATGGAGTTCGAAGAACCCAAAGATTTTGTCAAGATGTCACCTACACCTGCCAGCTCCAGTACGGCACGCACAGGACCGCCGGCGATAACTCCAGTACCTTCAGACGCTGGTTTCAAAAGAACGCGTCCAGCACCAAAGTGGCCAGTGACCAGGTGAGGAATTGATGTTCCAACGAGAGGAACGTGAATCAGATTTTTCTTAGCATCTTCGATGCCTTTGCGGATGGCGTCAGGAACTTCGCCTGCTTTACCGATACCAGCACCAACCCAGCCTTTGCCGTCACCGACAACTACCAGCGCGCTGAAGCTGAAACGGCGTCCGCCTTTTACTACTTTAGCAACGCGGTTAATATTAACCACTCTTTCAGTCAGTTCCAAAGTGTTAGGATCTACACGCAAGTCGTTTACCTCCTTTTTAGAAATTCTTAGAATTCCAAGCCTGCTTCGCGAGCTGCATCAGCCAGAGCTTGAATCCGTCCATGGTACAGGTATCCTCCGCGGTCGAATACGATCGAAGTATGACCTTTTTCTTTCGCACGCTTAGCAACGAGTTCGCCGACTTGACGAGCAGCCTCAACGCTGCCGCCGTTTTTCACGGAACCGCTAATTTCTTTATCAACAGTAGATGCAGAAACGATGGTTACGCCAGCTACGTCGTCGATCAGTTGAGCGTAGATATGTTTAGAAGAACGGAATACGTTCAAACGTGGGCGTTCAGCAGTACCTTGGATCTTCTTGCGTACACGCAGATGACGTTTGAGACGAGCCTTGTTCTTATCCTCTTTTGTAATCATGTCTTCCCTTTCACTCCTTTCAGTTTTGCCATGACAGCTTCACTTTAAGACGCACGGGGTAAAGAAGGCTTAAGAAATAATCGCTTATTTCTTCTTACCTGCTTTACCTTCCTTACGGATAATGCGCTCACCTTCATACTTAATCCCTTTACCTTTGTAAGGCTCAGGCTCGCGAACGGAACGGATTTTAGCGGCGTATGCACCTACGCGCTCTTTGTCGATACCGCGAACGATGATTTTCGTATTTGCAGGCACTTCGAACTCGATACCTGGTTCTGGAGTGATTTCAACCGGATGAGAGTAACCAACGTTCAGGACGATCTTATCTCCAGACTTGCTTGCACGATATCCGACCCCAACCAATTCCAGAGATTTCGAAAAGCCTTCTGTTACTCCGCTCACCATATTGTTGACAACGCTGCGGGTCGTGCCGTGAAGCGAACGATGCGCTTTGTTGTCGGATGGGCGCTCAACGACGATTTCGTTGTTTTCTACCGTTACCTTCATGTCTTTATGAAGTTCACGAGTCAAAGATCCTTTCGGTCCTTTAACCGTAATAACGGAATTGTTCAGTGTGATATCCACACCGCTTGGTACTGCGATTGGTTTGCGACCAATACGGGACATGTGTTGCACCTCCTTGTTCTGTGACGTGTATTACCAAACGTAGCAGACAACTTCTCCGCCAGCTTTGGATTGACGAGCTTCTTTGTCGGTCATAACTCCCTTGGATGTGGAGATAATCGCAATACCCAAACCGCCGAGGACACGAGGAATTTCGTTGCTCTTCGTGTACACGCGCAGACCTGGTTTACTGATTCTCTTCAAACCGGAGATGACGCGTTCATTGTTGGCACCGTATTTCAGGAAAACACGGATAATCCCTTGTTTGTTGTCATCGATATATTCTGCATCACGGATGAAACCTTCACGCTTCAAAATGTCAGCGATTTGTTTTTTCATCGTCGAAGCAGGCATTTCAACCGTTTCGTGACGCACAGTGTTGGCGTTACGAATACGAGTCAGCATATCTGCAATTGGATCAGACATAGTCATTTTGTGTGAACCTCCTTCCCGATTGTAAACTTCTTACCAGCTTGCTTTTTTCACGCCAGGGATCTGGCCTTTATAAGCTAATTCACGGAAACAAATTCTGCAAATTTTGAACTTTTGCAGTACCGAATGTGGACGACCGCAACGTTCGCAGCGTGTATAAGCACGCACTTTAAACTTAGGCGTACGTTGTTGTTTTACTTTCATCGAAGTTTTTGCCACTTAGCCTGACACCTCCTAAAAATTTTCGGAGAAATGGATTTGCGAATTACTTCGCAAAAGGCATTCCCAATTGAGCGAGCAGCTCGCGGGACTCTTCGTCAGTTTTAGCCGTCGTTACGATAACGATATCCATACCACGGACTTTATCAACTTTATCATACTCGATCTCAGGGAAGATCAGCTGTTCCTTGAGGCCAAGCGTGTAGTTGCCGCGTCCATCAAATGCTTTGGTAGACACGCCGTGGAAGTCACGGACACGTGGAAGGGTAACGTTGAACAATTTGTCCAGGAAGTAGTACATACGCTCTCCGCGCAGTGTTACCTTCACACCGATCGGCATATTCTCACGCAGTTTGAATCCGGCGATGGATTTTTTAGCACGAGTAATTACCGGCTTTTGACCAGCAATCAGCTGCATATCATTAACTGCGGCATCCAGTACTTTCGAGTTGGATACGGCATCACCCACACCCATGTTGATGACAACCTTCTCGATTTTAGGTACCTGCATTACCGTAGAATAACTGAACTTCTGCATCAAAGCAGGAGTAACTTCATTCAAAAAACGTTCTTTCATTCTTGCTGCCATGAATTATGAACCTCCTTTCTTAACGATTCGATTAGTCGATAACCTCTCCGGACTTCTTCGCAACACGGACCTTTTTACCGTTATCCAGCGTTTTGTAACCGATACGGGTTACTTTGCCGCTCTTCGGATCGATATGCATCACGTTGGATACATGGATCGGTGCTTCCTGCTCGATGATTCCGCCTTGAGGGTTGGATTGGTTCGGCTTTTGGTGTTTCTTCACCATGTTCACGCCTTCGACAAGCACACGGTTTTCACGAGGATACGCTGCGATGACACGGCCTTTTTTGCCTTTGTCTTTACCGCTGATGACCATAACCGTATCTTCTTTCTTCACGTGCAGTTTGTTGCTGTGCGATTCCAGAACCTTTTTCACTTTCGGTCAGCTATTAGATTACTTCCGGTGCCAAGGAAACGATTTTCATGAAATCTTTGTCGCGAAGTTCGCGAGCCACTGGTCCGAAAATACGAGTTCCGCGCGGGCTTTTGTCTTCTTTAACAACAACCGCTGCGTTTTCGTCAAAAGAGATGTAAGATCCGTCTTTGCGGCGTACAGAACGCTTCGTACGAACCACAACAGCTTTAACAACATCACCTTTTTTGACAACGCCGCCTGGTGTTGCTTGTTTGACGGAGCAAACGATCAAATCACCGATGGCTGCTGTACGACGTCCCGTACCACCCAGCACGCGGATACACATCAGTTCCTTCGCACCAGAGTTGTCAGCTACTTGAAGACGTGTAAATGGTTGAATCATTGAAATTTCCTCCTTTCGGAAAAACTAACTCTATCTTTAGATGATAACCGCTTTTTCAACGACTTCTACCAGTCTCCAACGTTTGTCTTTAGAGAGTGGACGAGTTTCCATGATTTTAACGGTATCTCCGATTTGTGCTGTGTTGTTCTCATCATGCGCTTTAAATTTCTTCGTGTATTTAATGCGCTTGTGGTAGAGATCATGCTTTTTGTAAGTTTCAACGGCTACTACAATGGTTTTATCCATTTTGTCACTGACAACTTTACCGATTTGCACTTTACGAGCATTGCGTTCTTCGCATTGCGTTCTTCGCTCATAGTTAGCCTCCTTCCTGATTACAGACGAGCACGGCTGTGATCTATTAACTAATCCCAAGTTCTCTTTCACGGATGACGGTTTTAGCACGAGCTATTTCCTTGCGTACATCACGGATCCGAGTTGGGTTATCAAGCTGTCCGGTAGCCAATTGAAAACGGAGGTTAAAGAGTTCCTCTTTAAAGCCCGCAATCTTTTGCTCGATTTCTGCAGTGGTCAAGTTACGCAGATCATTAGCTTTCATTTGCTTCACCACCCAATTCTTCACGTTTCACAAACTTCGTTTTGATCGGCAGCTTGTGAGCGGCGAGACGCATCGCTTCGCGAGCGATTTCCTCAGACACGCCTCCAAGTTCAAACATAATCTTGCCTGGTTTGACAACTGCGACCCATTTCTCAACGTTACCTTTACCGCTACCCATACGAACCTCAAGAGGTTTTTGAGTAATCGGCTTGTCAGGGAAAATCTTAATCCATACTTTACCGCCACGTTTGATGTAACGCGTCATCGCAATACGCGCAGCTTCGATCTGACGGTTCGTGATCCAAGTTGGCTCCAGTGCTTGCAAACCGAATTCACCGAAGTTCAGTTCAGTTCCGCCTTTTGCCATACCCTTCATGTGACCGCGTTGTTGCTTGCGGTGTTTTACACGTTTTGGTACCAACATGATTAGTTGCCTCCTTCCTGAGCAGCTTGTTTCTTAGCCGTAGGAAGAACCTCTCCACGATAGATCCATACTTTTACGCCGAGACGGCCATAAGTTGTATGCGCCTCAGCCGTACCGTAGTCGATGTCAGCACGAAGCGTATGAAGTGGAACAGTTCCTTCACTGTAGCCTTCCGAACGAGCGATCTCGGCGCCGCCAAGACGTCCGCCCACTTGAGTTTTGATTCCTTTAGCGCCTGAACGCATCGTTCTTTGGATCGCTTGTTTCAGAGCACGACGGAAAGAAACACGGCGTTCCAATTGCTGAGCAATGCTTTCTGCAACCAGGACAGCGTCCAGGTCAGCATGTTTAATTTCAGAGATGTTGATGTGAACTTTTTTACCGCCTGCAATTTTCGTAACTTGGCTGCGAAGTACTTCAACTTCGGAACCACCTTTACCGATAACCATGCCTGGTTTCGCAGTGTGGATAGTGACGTTCACACGATTTGCCGCTCTCTCGATCTCGATGCGAGAAACAGCAGAATCCTTCAATTTATTTTTCAGGTATTCACGGATTTTGACATCTTCCAGCAAAAGATTACCGAAATCTTTGCCAGCATACCATTTCGATTCCCAATCACGGATGATCCCGATACGGAGTCCGACTGGATTTACCTTTTGGCCCACACGTTATCCCTCCTTATTTTTCAGATACCACCAAAGTAATGTGGCTGGTGCGTTTATTGATCCGGCTCGCACGACCCATGGCGCGTGGACGGAATCTCTTCATTGTTGGGCCTTGGTTAACGAAAACCTGGCTCACAACCAAACTGTTAATATCCATCGAGTAGTTATGCTCAGCATTGGCGATCGCTGAGTTCAGCAGCTTCTCCACAACCAGGGAAGCCGATTTCGGAGTGTGGCGGAGAATGGCGATGGCCTCACCAACTTGCTTACCGCGGATCAAGTCAACAACGAGCTTGACTTTACGAGGAGCAATCCGAATAGATC
>NZ_PCZT01000003.1:22128-26176 GCF_002968895.1 Paenibacillus sp. AR247
CTCAAACAAAGAGCTTAGAAATTATCTTCTTGTTTTCTTGTCATCGTCCGTATGACCCTTGTAGGTACGTGTTGGAGCGAATTCACCCAACTTGTGTCCTACCATGTCTTCCGTTACGTATACCGGAACGTGCTTGCGCCCGTCGTATACACCGAACGTGTGACCGATAAATTGTGGGAAAAATCGTAGAGCGACGGGACCAAGTCTTGATAACCGCCTTCTTGTTCGATTCGTTCATCACTTCTACTTTTTTCAGCAGGTACCCGTCAATGAAAGGCCCTTTTTTCAAACTGCGACTCATCTATAAAATCCTCCCTTCATCCAATCTTCTCGTTACTTTCGGCACTTCACAAAGTTATGCACAGCGTGCATTATTTTGTGCGGCGGCGAACGATATATTTGTCAGAAGCTTTGCCTTTTTTACGCGTTTTGTAACCAAGGGTTGGTTTGCCCCATGGAGACATTGGCGATTTACGTCCGATTGGAGCGCGGCCTTCACCACCACCGTGAGGGTGATCGTTAGGGTTCATAACTACCCCGCGAACTTCAGGACGTTGTCCGAGCCAGCGGCTGCGGCCAGCTTTACCGATTTTGATCAGCTCGTGGTCTTCGTTACCAACGGAACCGATTGTAGCACGGCAAACTTTAAGCAGTCTCCGAACTTCGCCCGAAGACAAACGTACGGATACGTATTTATCTTCTTTACCAAGAAGCTGAGCTTCGGTACCGGCTGCGCGAACCAATTGTCCGCCTTTGCCAGGCTGCAGTTCGATGTTGTGGATAACAGTACCTACCGGAATGTTCTCCATTGGAAGTGCGTTACCGATTTTGATGTCGGCGTTTGGACCGGATTCAATCTTGTCTCCCACTTTCAGACCTTTAGGAGCGATGATGTAACGCTTCTCTCCGTCTGCATAGTGGATCAGAGCAATATTGGAAGTACGGTTCGGGTCATACTCGATCGTAGCAACGGTACCTGGTATGCCGTCTTTCGTACGTTTGAAGTCGATGATACGGTATTTACGCTTGTGTCCGCCGCCGTGGTGACGAACCGTAATTTTACCTTGGTTGTTGCGGCCAGCTGTTTTGCTGAGCGGTGCAAGCAACGATTTCTCCGGCTGATTTGTCGTGATCTCTTCAAAAGTAGACACGGACATGTTACGTCTAGCCGGGGATGTCGGCTTATACTTTTTAATAGGCACGTGATTTCCTCCTTACTCTACAGATTCAAAAAACTCGAGCGCTTTGCTGTCTTTGCTCAGCGTTACGATGGCTTTTTTCCACTCGGTTGTATAACCGTTGTAGCGGCCATAACGTTTCGGCTTAGCAGGGACGCGCATTGTATTTACATTCGTTACTTTCACTTTAAAGATCGATTCAACAGCTTGTTTGATCTCGGTCTTGTTCGCACGGATATCTACTTCAAAGGCATACTTCAAGTCGCCCATGTATTCAGCCGTACGTTCAGTGATCACCGGACGTTTGATAATATCACGAGGATCTTTCATTACGCGAGCACCTCCTCTACCTTCTGAACTGCTTCTTTCGTAATGATCAGTTTGTCGTACAGAAGTACGTCAAGAACATTAATGCCGTCTGCTGCAACAAATTTCACGCCAGGAATATTCCGTGCGGAAAGAGCCACATTATCATCATAGCCAGGAGCTACGATCAGGGCCTTACGTTCTACTTTCAGATTGTTCAGGATCGCTGCGAATTCCTTTGTTTTAGGCGTGTTCAGAGCGAGTTGGTCCAGAACGATCAGATTGTTAGCGATCACTTTGGAAGACAATGCAGATTTAATAGCCAGACGACGAACTTTCTTAGGAAGCTTGAACGAGTAGCTGCGTGGTGTTGGACCGAATACAGTACCGCCGCCCTTCCATTGTGGTGAACGGATCGAACCTTGACGAGCACGGCCGGTTCCTTTTTGTTTCCAAGGCTTACGTCCGCCGCCGCGTACTTCAGAACGGCCCTTCACTTTGTGTGTACCACGACGCAAAGATGCTCTTTGCAGCAATACCGCTTGGTTCATCACGTGTACGTTCGGCTCTACGCCAAATACCGCATCGTTCAGTTCCAATTCTCCTACTTCGCTACCGCTGACATTAAACAGAGTTACTTTTGGCATTATGTGTTCCTCCTTTCCTTAGGTGATTATTTCTTCACCGTTTCGTTAATTTTAACGAAGCTGTTTTTAGGTCCAGGAATAGCACCTTTAACGAGCAATACGTTGCGTTCAACGTCAACTCTAACAACTTCAAGTTTTTGTACAGTTACTGTAGCATTACCCATGTGACCTGGCAGACGCTTTCCTTTAGGAACACGGTTAGCCTGGATCGAGCCCATGGAACCCGGTCTGCGATGGTAACGCGAGCCGTGAGCCATTGGTCCGCGGCTTTGTCCCCAACGTTTGATAACGCCTTGGAAGCCTTTACCTTTGGAAGTACCGGTTACGTCAACAAATTCGCCTTCTGCGAAGACATCCGCCTTCAGTTCTTGGCCAACCTCGAATGCTCCGAGGTCAACACCGCGAATTTCGCGAACGTAGCGCTTAGGTGCAGTGTTAGCTTTCTTAGCATGTCCTGCTTCTGGCTTGTTTGCACGTTTCTCCTTCTTATCGGCGAAACCGATTTGAATAGCTTCGTAGCCATCGTTCTCAAGATCTTTCTTTTGCAGAACAACACAAGGACCTGCTTCGATAACCGTCACAGGAATTACATTACCTTCTGGAGTAAATACTTGAGTCATTCCGAGTTTTTTTCCTAAGATACCTTTCATGTTGACACCTCTTTTCCCGTCTTAATTCATTTCGAATTACAATTTGATTTCGATATCTACACCGGACGGCAGGTCCAAGCGCATAAGAGCATCCACAGTTTGTGGAGTTGGGTTAACAATGTCGATCAGACGCTTGTGTGTGCGCATTTCGAATTGCTCCCGAGAATCCTTATACTTGTGTACCGCACGGAGAATAGTAATGATTTGTTTCTCAGTTGGAAGCGGAATCGGTCCAGATACACCAGCACCCGAACGTTTTGCAGTTTCAACGATTTTCTCAGCGGATTGATCAAGAATTCTGTGATCGTAAGCTTTCAAACGAATACGAATTTTTTGCTTTGCCATTTTAGTCCCTCCTTCTATCGCCCAATTTGGTATCGGACATACTCCGTGAAAATTTTCTAACCCACCGCTCCATGGCAAAGGGGCCGGGTGTGTCAGTAACCTCTCACATCATCGCAACGTCTCAGAACAACATTCACTATTATATATAAAGAATGGGCATAATGCAAGCTTTTAATGAAAAGCGTTGTTGTTCTTTTCTTCCTATATATAAAGAAAAAGGAATCCTCCCGCCAGGAGAGGATTCCTCTGTATCTCTTGCGTTTACAACACAGCGTTACTCGTTCCAGCACATCGTTGCTATATAGAAGGCAATTTGCCTTTTAATTATTTGCTGATTGTTGCGATGGCACCAGCAGCTACTGTACGTCCACCTTCACGGATCGTGAACTTCGTTCCTTCTTCAATCGCGATTGGAGCGATCAGTTGAACGGTTACAGTGATGTTGTCGCCAGGCATAACCATTTCAGTTCCTTCTGGAAGGTTAACCACACCAGTTACGTCCGTTGTACGGAAGTAGAACTGAGGACGGTATCCAGTGAAGAAAGGCTTATGACGGCCACCTTCTTCTTTTGTCAAAACGTATACTTGAGCAGCGAACTCAGTATGCGGTTTAACGGAAGCCGGTTTGCAAAGTACTTGACCGCGCTCGATTTGGTTACGGTCTACACCGCGAAGCAGGGCACCAATGTTGTCACCAGCTTGAGCGGAATCCAGCAATTTACGGAACATTTCAACGCCCGTAACGACGGATTTCTTAGTTTCTTCAGCGATACCAACGATTTCAACTTCGTCGCCCACTTTAACAGTTCCGCGTTCTACACGGCCTGTAGCAACCGTACCACGACCAGTGATGGAGAATACGTCCTCGACTGGCATAAGGAAAGGTTTGTCAGTGTCGCGCTCTGGAAGAGGGATGTACTCA
>NZ_PCZT01000003.1:26276-29235 GCF_002968895.1 Paenibacillus sp. AR247
GGAGTGTCGTCGCCTGGGAACTCATATTCGTTCAGCAGGTCACGAACTTCCATTTCAACCAGTTCAAGAAGTTCAGCGTCTTCAACCATGTCGCATTTGTTCAGGAATACAACGATGTAAGGTACGCCTACCTGACGGGAGAGCAGGATGTGTTCGCGAGTTTGCGGCATTGGGCCGTCAGCTGCGGATACAACCAGGATCGCTCCGTCCATTTGAGCAGCACCAGTGATCATGTTTTTAACATAGTCGGCGTGACCTGGGCAGTCAACGTGTGCATAGTGACGGTTAGGTGTTTCGTATTCCACGTGTGCAGTGGAGATTGTGATACCGCGTTCGCGCTCTTCTGGAGCTTTGTCGATTTGATCGAATGCTACTGCAGCACCACCGTAAGTTTTAGACAATACAGTCGTGATAGCAGCAGTCAGAGTTGTTTTACCATGGTCGACGTGACCGATAGTACCGATGTTAACGTGCGGTTTAGTACGTTCAAACTTAGCCTTTGCCATTTGAACAATTCCTCCTTAAATGGATTGAATATAGGTTTTATGTTTGAACTGACCGGTGTTTATGCAAGCAGTTCTGGATGTAATCGTACCGGTCAGGGTTTAAAACTCAAAAGCAGAAATTACTCGTCAGATCCTTTGGACTTCGAAACAATTTCTTCAGCAATGTTCTTAGGAACTTCTTCGTAGTGGGAGAGTTCCATGGAGAACACGCCGCGTCCTTGGGTACCGGAACGAAGTGTCGTCGAGTATCCGAACATTTCGGAAAGAGGCACTTTCGCACGGATGATCTGAGCGCCGGAACGGTTATCCATACCTTCGATACGTCCGCGGCGGGAGTTCAGCATACCCATTACGTCGCCCATGTATTCTTCAGGCACCGTAACTTCGACTTTCATGATTGGCTCGAGCAGGACAGGTTTACACTTGTCTTTAGCCGCTTTAAGCGCCATGGAACCGGCAATCTTAAACGCCATCTCATTGGAGTCGACATCATGGTAGGAACCGTCTACGATTGTAGCTTTGATGTCTACAAGCGGGAAGCCGGCAAGAACACCATTCTTCATGGCTTCTTCGATACCATTCAGTGCAGGCTGGACGTATTCTCTTGGTACAGAGCCACCGACGATTTTGCTGTCAAACTGGCTGCCAGTACCTGCTTCGAGAGGTTCGAACTCAACCCAGACGTGACCGTATTGACCACGACCACCGGACTGACGAACGAATTTACCCTCAACGCGTGCAGCTTGACGGAAGGTTTCACGGTATGCAACCTGTGGTTTACCCACGTTGGTTTCTACCTTGAATTCACGACGCATACGGTCAATGATGATGTCGAGGTGAAGCTCACCCATACCAGCCAAGATTGTTTGGCCAGTTTCTTCATCTGTATGAGCACGCAGCGTAGGATCTTCTTCTGTCAATTTGCCCAAAGCAACGCCCATTTTATCTTGGTCGGCTTTGGTTTTAGGCTCAACCGCGATTTCGATAACCGGATCCGGGAAGTTCATGGATTCCAGGATAACCGGAGCTTTCTCGTCGCAGAGTGTGTCGCCCGTACCAGTATCTTTCAAGCCTACGGCAGCCGCGATGTCACCGGAGTAAACTTCGCTGATCTCTTGACGGCTGTTCGCATGCATCTGAAGGATACGTCCGATACGTTCGCGTTTGCCTTTGGTAGCGTTCAATACGTAAGAGCCGGATTGAAGGATACCAGAGTATACGCGGAAGAATGTCAGTTTACCCACATAAGGGTCTGTCATGATTTTGAACGCCAGAGCAGCGAACGGTTCTTCATCGGAAGAATGACGCTCAACTTCCGTACCGTCTTCAAGGTGACCTTGAATCGATGGTACGTCAACTGGAGCTGGCAGATAATCGATAACAGCGTCCAGCATCAGCTGAACCCCTTTGTTGCGGTAAGAGGAACCACAGATAACCGGGAAGATCTTAACTTCGCAAACCCCTTTGCGGAGGGCTGCTTTCAGTTCCGGAACAGTGATTTCTTCACCTTCCAGATACTTCATTGTCAGGTCTTCGTCGAGTTCTGCGACTTTTTCGATCAGTTCAGCGCGAAGTTCTTCGACTTTGTCTTGGAACTCGGCCGGAATGTCGACCACCTCAATATTTTGACCCAGGTCGTCTTTGTACATATGAGCTTTTTGCTCAACCAGGTCAATGATGCCCACGAAGTCGTTCTCTGCACCGATCGGCAATTGAATCGCTACTGCGTTCGCTTGCAGACGATCGCGCATGTCGTTAACGACATTCAGATAGTCGGCACCAATAATATCCATCTTGTTTACATATGCGATCCGCGGAACGCCGTAGCGGTCAGCCTGTCTCCATACAGTTTCAGACTGAGGCTCAACGCCCTCTTTCGCACTGAAAACACCTACTGCCCCATCCAATACACGAAGGGAACGTTCAACTTCAACCGTGAAGTCAACGTGCCCTGGGGTGTCAATGATATTAACGCGGTGACCTTTCCACGAAGCGGTCGTCGCAGCGGAAGTAATCGTGATCCCGCGCTCCTGCTCCTGCTCCATCCAGTCCATTGTAGCCGCACCCTCGTGAACTTCACCGATTTTGTGCGTACGGCCTGTGTAGAACAAGATCCGCTCTGTGGTGGTCGTTTTACCAGCGTCAATATGCGCCATGATCCCGATGTTGCGTGTATTTTTCAAGGAGAACTCTCTTGCCATGAAAATAGTCTCCCTTCAAAATTGAAGTGTAATTTATTGAGCCGAATCCTACCAGCGGTAGTGAGCAAACGCTTTGTTCGCTTCAGCCATTTTGTGAGTGTCCTCGCGTTTCTTAACGGAAGCGCCTGTGTTGTTGGAAGCGTCGATGATCTCAGCCGCCAAACGCTCTTCCATTGTCTTCTCACCGCGGTTGCGGGAGTAGTTCACGAGCCAACGTAATCCCAAAGACGTACGTCTTTCAGGTTTTACTTC
>NZ_PCZT01000003.1:29335-34410 GCF_002968895.1 Paenibacillus sp. AR247
CTTCAAACACTTCCATAGGATCTTTACCTGTACGTTCTTGAATCAGCTTGAACGAATTGTAAAGGATGCTTTGGGCAACACCTCTTTTACCATCCAGCATGATGCGGTTGATAAGGCGTGTAACCAGTTTGCTGTTGTACACCGGATCTGGCAATACGTCTCTCTTACTAACTGGACCTTTGCGTGGCATGGATATCCCCCTTTCTTAAGTCTTGAAATCTTATAGAATCAATTACGATTTTTTAGCTTTCGGACGTTTCGCGCCGTATTTGGAACGAGCTTGCATCCGGTTGTTCACACCTGCAGTATCAAGCGCACCGCGAACGATATGGTAACGAACACCTGGAAGGTCTTTTACCCGTCCACCGCGAACCAATACCACACTGTGCTCTTGCAGGTTGTGTCCGATCCCCGGAATGTAAGCAGTCACCTCGATGCGGTTCGTCAAGCGAACACGGGCATACTTACGAAGCGCGGAGTTCGGTTTCTTCGGAGTCATTGTACCTACACGGGTGCAGACACCACGTTTTTGAGGAGCGCTAAGTCCTGTCTCTTCACGCTTCAGAGCGTTGTATCCTTTCTGCAATGCAGGGGACTTCGACTTGTAGATCTTAGCTTGACGTCCTTTGCGAACTAGCTGGTTAATTGTTGGCATGTTAGCCACCCCCTTCCCATAATACTTATCCTCATTACAAACCTCTTTTTAAGTCCACAGACCCAGGCGGTTCATAAAAGAACAAATGAAAAGTCTTTGCCGGAAGAACTCTGTTGATTCTCCAACAAAAACGTTCCTTACAACTATGATTTAACGATAGCGGCCATCGCTGCGCCCACTTCAATTCCACATGCTTTACCCAATTGATGCATAGTATCCACATAGGTGATCTTCACTCCATGCTTAGTGCAAAGAGCTTCAACCTTTGAAACGAGCCGGTGTTCCGCATCTTCCGCCACAAACACTTCGGCGGCTTGGCCCAATTCTACGAGTTTCATCGTTTGTTTGGCACCGATCTTGACATGAGCATCCTGTAATCCTTTATCATTAGACATCTTGCGATTCCTCCAAAAGCACAGGGGTACTTAACTACTCACGCACCTTTGCTATATTAGCACTTGCATTAGGCGATGTCAAGAATGTTTCAGGAAAGTTTTCGCGGAAGCAGCCTTTTTTCATGCCGCCTCCGCGCAAAACCGCCTGTTTAGCAGTCTATTACTCTACTGTTGCCGTTTCAAGCTCCTTGGAGTCCTGATCTTCGATGTTCGGATCATCGAATTTGACGCTGCGGTAACGGTTCATACCGGTACCTGCAGGGATCAATTTACCGATGATGACATTTTCTTTCAGGCCGAGCAGCTGGTCAACCTTGCCTTTGATCGCCGCATCGGTAAGAACGCGGGTCGTCTCCTGGAAGGATGCCGCGGACAAGAAGGAATCGGTCTCCAGGGAAGCCTTGGTGATACCGAGCAGAACCGGTTTGGCCACCGCAGGCTCTTTTCCGGACAGGATTGCTTCTTTGTTCGCTGCTTCGTATTCATGAATGTCGGTGAATGATCCAGGAAGAAGCGGTGTATCTCCCGCATCGACGATACGGATTTTACGCAGCATCTGCTTGATCATTACTTCGACGTGCTTATCGTTGATTTCTACGCCCTGGTTACGGTATACGCGCTGTACTTCCTGCAGAATGTAGTTCTGCACCCCGCGGATGCCTTTAATGCGCAGCATTTCTTTCGGGTCGATGGAACCGTCTGTCAGCTCGTCGCCGGCTTCGATTTCCTGACCTTCGCTTACGCGCAGACGGGAACCGTAGGTAACGGAGTACACTTTCGTTTCCGCTTCACCTTGGACTTCGATTTCACGACGGTCTTTCGCTTCGCGGATTTCCTTCACAACGCCGTCGATTTCACTAATGGTTGCTTGACCTTTCGGATTCCGGGCTTCGAAAAGCTCCTGAATACGCGGAAGACCTTGGGTAATATCGTCCCCTGCGACACCACCGGTATGGAACGTACGCATGGTAAGCTGGGTTCCTGGTTCACCGATGGATTGTGCCGCGATGATGCCGACAGCTTCCCCGATTTCCACGAATTTGCCTGTGGCCAGGTTGCGTCCGTAGCACTTCTTACATACGCCGTGACGAGCACGGCAGCTGAGTACCGAACGGATTTGCAGTTTTGTTACGCCGGAGTTGACGATCAGGTTCGCTTTATCCGAATCGATCAGCTCGTTGCGGTTAACCAGAATTTCGTTGGTTTCCGGATGACGAACCGTCTCGAAGCAGTAGCGTCCTTCAATACGGTCATACAGATCCTCGATAACCTCTTTACCATCCTGAATCCGGCTGACGGTAAAGCCTTTATCGGTACCGCAGTCTTCTTCGCGGACGATAACGTCCTGGGCAACGTCTACAAGACGGCGTGTCAGGTAACCGGAGTCCGCTGTGCGCAGCGCGGTATCCGCCAGACCTTTACGGGCACCGTGCGTCGACAGGAAGTACTCGAGGACGGTCAGGCCTTCACGGAAGTTGGACTTGATCGGGAGTTCGATGATCCGGCCGGATGGGTTCGCCATCAGACCCCGCATGCCGCCGAGCTGAGTAATCTGCGATTTGTTACCCCGTGCTTTGGAATCAACCATGAGCATGATGGAGTTAAAGCGGTCCATGGATTTCATCAGGATGTCCGTAATGTCATCCTTCGCCTTGGACCAAATATCGATAACGCGGTCGTACCGTTCTTCGTTCGTAATCAAGCCGCGGCGGTATTGGTTCGTAACGACTGCAACCTTCTCGTCGGATTCCTTCAGGATCGCCTGTTTCTCATCAGGAACGATAACGTCTGATACCGCAACGGTTACGCCGGCACGTGTCGAATACGTGAAGCCGAGCTGCTTGATTTTGTCTAGAATAACGGAAGTTTCCGTCGTATGGTAAATCTCGAAGCAGCGGGCAATGATTTGGCCCAGATACTCTTTACCAACAGCGCTGCTTATAGGCAGGTCGTACATGCGCTCGCGGATGTCCGCGCCTTTTTCATAGACGAAATATTTTTCCGGCGTTCCGTTGAACAGATTGTCGCGGGTTGCTTCGTTAATGTACGGGAAGCTGCTCGGGAAAATTTCGTTGAAAATGATGCGTCCGACGGTCGTCAAGAGCATTGCGTCCTGCTGCTTGTCGGTAAAGCTCGTTTTGCCGAGCGCTTTTACCGGAATGGCTACCCGTGCATGCAGACCTGCGGTTCCGCGTTGGTAAGCCGATACGGCTTCGTTCACGGAGCTCAGAATCATGCCGGAACCTTTCTCTTCCTTGTTGTCCATGGTCAGATAGAAAGATCCGAGAACCATATCCTGCGAAGGAGTTACGACAGGTTTACCGTCTTTAGGGTTCAAAATGTTGCCGGATGCCAGCATGAGGATACGGGCTTCAGCCTGTGCCTCTGCGGACAGCGGAACGTGAACCGCCATCTGGTCACCGTCGAAGTCGGCGTTGTAAGCCGTACATACGAGCGGATGCAGACGGATCGCGTGACCTTCTACCAGGATCGGCTCAAACGCCTGGATACCGAGACGGTGAAGCGTAGGGGCACGGTTCAGCAGAACCGGATGCTCTTTAATGACTTCTTCGAGAACGTCCCAGACTTCCGGACTTACGCGCTCAACCTTACGTTTGGCGCTCTTAATGTTATGGGCGAGGCCCTTGTTTACAAGTTCTTTCATGACAAACGGCTTGAACAGTTCCAGCGCCATTTTCTTCGGCAGACCGCACTGATACATTTTCAGGTACGGACCAACGACGATAACGGAACGGCCGGAATAGTCAACGCGTTTACCGAGCAGGTTTTGCCGGAAACGTCCTTGCTTACCTTTCAGCATGTGGCTGAGGGATTTCAGCGGACGGTTGCCTGGTCCAGTCACTGGACGGCCGCGGCGGCCGTTGTCGATCAGGGCGTCAACCGCTTCCTGCAGCATCCGTTTTTCGTTCTGAACGATGATGTCCGGAGCTCCCAGGTCAAGCAAACGCTTCAAGCGGTTGTTCCGGTTGATCACGCGGCGGTACAGGTCGTTCAGGTCAGACGTTGCAAAACGTCCGCCGTCCAGCTGTACCATCGGGCGCAGTTCCGGAGGGATAACCGGCAATACGTCCATGATCATCCACTCTGGCTTGTTGCCGGAGTTGCGGAAAGCCTCGATGACTTCCAGACGCTTGATCGCACGATTACGGCGTTGGCCTTGAGCCGTGCGCAGCTCTTCCTTCAGAAACTCGAGTTCCTTTTCGATATCGAGATCCTGCAGCAGCTTCTTGATCGCTTCAGCACCCATGCCCGCTTGGAAACCATAGCCGTATTTTTCACGGTAACTGCGGTATTCTTTCTCGGACAGAAGCTGTTTCTTCTCCAGAGGCGTATCTCCAGGGTCGGTTACTACATAAGATGCAAAGTAAATGATCTCTTCCAGAGATCTTGGCGACATATCCAAAGCGAGACCCATACGGCTCGGAATGCCTTTAAAGTACCAGATATGGGATACAGGAGCTGCCAGCTCAATATGGCCCATCCGTTCGCGGCGCACCTTCGCGCGGGTAACTTCTACGCCGCAGCGATCGCAGACTACGCCTTTGTAACGGACACGCTTATATTTGCCGCAATGGCATTCCCAGTCTTTTTGCGGTCCAAAAATCCGTTCGCAGAACAGGCCTTCTTTCTCCGGTTTGAGCGTACGGTAATTGATGGTTTCCGGCTTTTTCACTTCTCCGCGGGACCATGAACGAATTTTCTCCGGGGATGCAAGCCCGATCTTCATGAATTCGAAATTGTTAACGTCCAACAAGGAGCAACCCTCCTTAACCTAGTCCTAATGATTTAAACCGTGAATGAGGACGGACGGTATCCCCGCCCGCCTTCACACGGTCTTTATCCACTCCGACTTCTTCGCCTTCCAGGTTGAGGCTCAGCTTATCGCCGGCTGCCTCGTCTTCATCATCGAGCTCTTTCATCTCGATCTCCTGCTCGTCACCGCTCAGGATCTTAACATCCATACCGAGGGATTGAAGCTCTTTGATCAGAACCTTGAACGATTC
>NZ_PCZT01000003.1:34510-44604 GCF_002968895.1 Paenibacillus sp. AR247
TCGCCTTTAACGATGGACTCGTAGGTTTTCACCCGGCCGACCACATCGTCGGATTTGACGGTCAGGATCTCTTGCAGTGTATATGCGGCGCCGTATGCTTCCAGCGCCCAAACTTCCATCTCACCGAAGCGCTGTCCACCGAACTGGGCTTTACCACCCAGAGGCTGCTGCGTAACGAGCGAGTATGGTCCAGTTGAACGGGCATGGATTTTATCGTCAACCATGTGGGCCAGCTTGATCATGTGCATGACGCCGACGGTAACTTCACGTTCGAACATCTCGCCCGTGCGGCCGTCGTACAGACGCGTCTTACCGTTGCGCTGCATGCCGGCTTCTTCCATGGTGTCAAATACATCATATTCATTGGCACCGTCGAATACCGGCGTAGCCACGTGAATACCAAGACGCATGGCCGCAAAGCCCAAGTGGACTTCCAGAACCTGCCCGATGTTCATCCGGGAAGGTACCCCCAGCGGGTTCAGTACGACCTGTACCGGCGTACCGTCCGGCAGGAACGGCATATCTTCTTCCGGCAGGATTCGGGCCACGACCCCTTTGTTACCGTGACGTCCGGCCATTTTGTCACCTTCAGAAATTTTACGCTTCTGAGCGATGTACACCCGAACCAGTTGGTTTACACCAGGAGGCAGCTCGTCGCCGTTCTCACGGGTAAACACTTTGACGTCCACGATAATCCCGTCACTACCATGCGGTACGCGCAGGGAGTGTCGCGCACTTCACGCGCCTTCTCACCGAAGATGGCGTGAAGCAGGCGCTCTTCCGCCGTCAGCTCCGTTACGCCTTTCGGTGTAACTTTACCGACGAGAATGTCGCCGGCGCTGATTTCGGCACCGATCCGGATAATGCCGCGCTCGTCGAGGTTCTTAAGAGCTTCCTCGCCGACGTTCGGAATATCGCGGGTAATTTCTTCCGGTCCGAGCTTGGTGTCGCGCGCTTCGGATTCGTATTCCTCGATGTGAATCGAAGTGTACACATCTTCCTTCACCAGCTTCTCGCTGAGGAGGATGGCATCCTCGTAGTTATAACCTTCCCAGGTCATGAATGCTACGACAACGTTACGTCCAAGAGCCAACTCGCCCATTTCCGTCGAAGGTCCGTCCGCGAGGATGTCGCCCTTCTTGATGACGTCGCCTCTCTTCACGATCGGACGCTGGTTGATGCATGTGCCTTGGTTCGAACGCATAAATTTGTGTAATTTATGTTTAACGATGTCGCCTTTGACTTCTTTGCCGTCCACGGTCTCGATGCGGCGCACCCAGATTTCGTTGGCGGAAGAACGTTCAACTACACCGTCATATTTGGAAACGATACATACCCCGGAATCCTTTGCAGACTTGTGTTCCATTCCTGTACCAACCAGCGGAGCTTTAGGCACGAGAAGCGGCACAGCCTGACGCTGCATGTTCGATCCCATCAGGGCGCGGTTGGAGTCATCGTTCTCGAGGAACGGAATGAGCGCCGTTGCGACCGACACGACCTGTTTCGGCGAAACGTCCATGTAATCCACGCGTTCGCTCGGCATCGGCAAGATGTTGTCAGACTGCTTGTTGTAACGGACGATAACCATATCCTCCGCAAACGTGCCGTCTTCATTCAGCTTCGCGTTTGCCTGTGCGACCACATAGTTGTCTTCCTCGTCAGCTGTCAGGTAGTCGATCTGATCTGTTACAACACCTGTCTTCGGATCGACCCAACGGTACGGAGCTTCGATAAAGCCGTATTCGTTGATCCGTGCGAACGTAGACAAGGAGTTGATCAAGCCGATGTTCGGACCTTCCGGTGTCTCGATTGGACACATCCGGCCGTAGTGACTGTGATGGACGTCACGAACTTCAAAGCCCGCGCGCTCACGCGTCAAACCGCCGGGTCCGAGTGCAGACAGACGGCGTTTATGCGTCAGTTCAGCAAGCGGGTTGGTCTGGTCCATAAACTGGGACAGCTGGGAGCTTCCGAAGAACTCTTTGATCGACGCGATAACCGGTCGAATGTTGATCAGGGCTTGCGGCGTGATGACATTCGCATCCTGGATGGACATTCTTTCGCGTACGACACGTTCCATACGGGACAGACCGATACGGAACTGGTTCTGCAGCAGTTCACCGACCGAACGCAGACGACGGTTACCGAGGTGGTCAATATCGTCCGTGTCGCCGATGCCATGCAGCAAGTTAATAAAGTAGCTGATCGAGGAAATAATATCAGCAGGCGTAATATGTTTAACCGATTTATCAATATTACCGTTCGCAATCACTTTGACGACCTTGCCGTCTTCGATCGGGGAGAATACGTCGATACTTTGCATCGGAATGTCATCGGCATCAAGCACACCATTGGCAACATGGTACGTCTTGTGTCCGACATTCTTCTCCAGGTGCGGCAGGATTTCGTCAAGGAGACGGCGGTCCACCATTTGTCCGGCTTCGGCAATGATCTCACCGGTATCGGTATCGATCAGCGATTCAGCAAGACGCTGGTTGAACAGACGGTTCTTGATATGCAGCTTTTTATTGATTTTATAGCGGCCGACATTGGCCAGGTCATAACGCTTTGGATCAAAGAAGCGCGCTACCAGCAAGCTCTTCGCATTGTCGAGCGTAGGCGGCTCGCCCGGACGGAGGCGTTCGTAAATTTCGATGAGCGCTTTTTCCGTGGAATCGGTGTTGTCTTTGTCCAGCGTGTTGCGGATGTATTCGTCGTTGCCGAGCAGGTCCAAAATTTCGGCGTCGCTGCCGAAACCAAGCGCCCGCAGCAAAACGGTAACCGGGATTTTACGGGTACGGTCGATCCGGACATACATGATGTCCTTTGCATCCGTCTCCAGTTCAAGCCAGGCACCACGGTTTGGAATCACCGTTGCAGTGTAGGTTTTCTTACCGTTTTTATCGACTTTCGTGCTGAAATAGACGCTAGGAGAGCGTACCAACTGGCTGACAATGACCCGTTCTGCACCGTTGATAATAAATGTACCGGTCTCCGTCATCAGCGGGAAATCTCCCATGAATACTTCCTGTTCTTTGACTTCTCCGGTTTCTTTGTTGATGAGCCGTACTTTCACCCGAAGCGGTGCCGCATACGTCACGTCACGCTCTTTCGCGTCATCGACGGTGTATTTGGGTTCGCCCAGGCTGTAGTCGATGAACTCCAGCACCAAATTGCCCGTAAAATCCTGAATTGGCGAGATATCCTGGAACATTTCGCGCAATCCTTCCTCCAAAAACCATTCATATGATTTCTGTTGGATTTCGATCAGGTTCGGAATCTCAAGTACTTCATTAATTCGTGCATAACTTCGCCGAGTGCGTCGACCATACTGAACAAGATGTCCTGCCAACTTTAACTCACCCCTCATGTCTACTCACTTTAAAAATTGATTGCGAACCTCTGTTTGGAACCTTATAATGGATTCATGCAGAGGATTCATCCACAAATAAAGAAAAGCCCTTACCCGAATGCTTTCGAACAAAGAGCAACTTATCCATGGTCTTGCCTTCTAAACATAGAAGTGACTTCATATCCAGTAGATTTGCCCAAAATGTACATATTATACGTGGACATGCCCTATTTTATGCATATCTCCGCATAAAAACTATTGACATTTCAGCCAACTAAAGACAAGAAGCCTATCCTAATACTGACATTTTATAATAATATCACACATGATTTTTCAAGTCAATAGTCCTATTGCATATTATTGAAAAGATTTTGTAGCCTTAAAAATCCGGTACCCTTTATCCTTGGTGACTTCCTCCACCTGTGCGAACAAGCTCTCCAGCTTCGCCTTTGCCGATGGTGCCCCCTGCTTCTTCTGAATCACGATCCACAAGGATCCACCTTCACGAAGATGCTCATACGCCTGCTCGAAAATCCGATGCACCGTTTCCTTGCCGGCACGAATCGGCGGATTGGTCAGGATGACATCGAAGGCTTTCCCTTCTACCTGCTGCAGCAGATCGCTCTCCAGAATCGTCACGTTCGTAATTCCGTTCAGCCTGGCATTTTCCTTGGCGAGTTCCACTGCACGGCTGTTCACATCCAGCATCGTCACATGCCCATCCCCGGCCAGTCTTGCCGCCACCAGTCCGATAGGACCGTACCCGCAGCCCACATCCAGAACCTCGGCCCCCTGCGGAATATCCATCGCTTCGATCAGTACCTTGCTGCCAAAATCAATTCCCTTCTTGGAAAACACCCCGGCATCGCTCGTGAACTTGTAGACTGCACCCCGCAGTCGCTCTTCCAGACTCCGCCGGTCATGTCCGGCTTCGGGCTGGTTGGAATAGTAATGCTGTGACATGCTTTCCCTCCGAATCCTTGGTTTCATTACACAGGATCCCCTGGTTCTAGTCGTTTAGTCACAAGGGATGCGGTTTTACAAAACAAACCCCTTGAATGATCAAGGGGTTTGCTATGTGCTTCAACTGAGAAGGAATTACTTCACTTCTACAGTAGCGCCTGCTTCTTCCAATTTAGCTTTAACGGATTCAGCTTCTTCTTTACCAACTTTTTCTTTCAGTGGTTTTGGAGCGTTGTCAACGAGTTCTTTAGCTTCTTTCAAGCCAAGACCTGTGATTTCGCGAACGGCTTTGATAACGTTGATTTTGGAAGCACCAGCGTTAGCCAGGATTACGTCGAATTCAGTTTGCTCAGCAGCTTCAGCTGCGCCAGCGCCGCCACCAACTACAGCTACTGGAGCTGCAGCAGTTACGCCGAATTCTTCTTCGATTGCTTTAACCAGGTCGTTCAGTTCCAAAACAGTCATACCTTTGATTGATTCCAAGATTTGCTCTTTACTCATGGTTGAACCTCCATTTTATAATAAAATTATTTTTTGTTTGCTTTTAACCTGTCAGAACGGGAAGCTTACGCTCCTTGCTCTTCTTTCTCAGCCACAGCCTTAACTGCAAGCGCGAAGTTGCGAACTGGAGCTTGAAGCACGCTGAGGAGCATGGAAAGGAGACCTTCGCGGGATGGCAGTTCTGCCAGCGCCTTGATTTGGTCAACGCCGACTACACGGCCTTCAACCACGGCACCTTTCAGTTTCAAAGCTTCGTTCTTCTTAGCAAAATCGTTAAGGATTTTAGCTGGTGCTACGGCGTCTTCTGCACTGAATGCGATAGCTGTTGGACCGGTCAATACTTCGTCCAGTTCAGTCAGCTCAGCAGCGGCAGTCGCACGGCGCAGCAAAGTGTTCTTCAACACTTGGAATTCAACACCCGCTTCGCGAAGCTGCTTACGCAGTTCGGTAGCTTGGGCAACGTTCAATCCGCGGTAGTCAGCCACTACTGTCGTTGCACTTTCGCGCAATTTCGCAGTTACCGCATCTACAGCTTCTTGTTTCGCTTGAATCACTTTTGCGTTTGCCAATGTCTACACCTCCTGAAAGTTTCAATGACTGTCCAGCCGGACTTGCCGGCCGCCAGTTCGATCTACGTCGGAGTCCGCTTCGAGTCTGAGTACTCTTGGCTTCTCCGATTTCATAGGCAAGTAAAAAGCCTCCGTAGATTTACGAAGGCCTGATGAATGATGATTGTCCGGGCAAAGCGCAGGAAAATCATATATATTCTATCACAACACCTCGGTAGGAAATTAAGCCCTTAGGCACCTACTGTCTACGGTAAGCATATTCAACTTTAGTGGTCGGTCACAAGGACCTAAACAACAACTTTTATATAGTAACAGATAACTCAGAACGAGTCAACGATAACTTATTTAAAGGTTGCTGTATTCACGCGTGCGCTTGGTCCCATCGTCGAGGATACGGCGATCCCCTTCAGATAAACACCTTTTGCAGCAGCTGGTTTAGCACGGTTGAGTGCGTCGATGAGAGATTTGAGGTTCTCATTCAATTTGGCCGCATCAAAGGATACTTTACCGATCGGTGCGTGAATTTGACCTGCTTTGTCCAGACGGTATTCGATTTTACCGGCTTTGATTTCTTGAACAGCCTTGGCAACATCGAACGTAACTGTTCCTGCTTTAGGGTTAGGCATAAGGCCTTTACCACCGAGCAGACGGCCCAGTTTACCGACTTCGCTCATCATATCAGGTGTAGCGACGCAGACGTCGAATTCGAACCAGCCTTGTTGGATCTTGTTGATCATGTCCTGATCGCCAACAAAATCCGCGCCGGCCGCTTCCGCTTCCTTCGCTTTGTCACCTTTCGCAAATACCAATACGCGTTGTGTTTTACCCGTGCCATGAGGCAGGACAACAACACCACGAACGGCTTGGTCTTGTTTACGTGGGTCAACACCCAAACGAACTGCAACTTCAACGGTTTCGTCGAACTTGGCAGTCGCAGCCTTTTTCACAAGCTCTACAGCTTCTGCTGGCTCGTATACTGCTTCGCTGTCGATCAGCTTGGCAGCTTCAACATACTTCTTACCATGTTTAGCCATGTTTGTTCCTCCTTTGTGGTTTTAGCGGATATTCCTCCCACATGTGCCGGCCTCATAGGCCGGGTGTCGCAAGAAAAACCGGATTAGTCTTCGATTGTGATACCCATGCTGCGCGCAGTACCTTCAACCATACGCATAGCTGCTTCAACGGAAGCTGCGTTCAGGTCAGGCATTTTTTGCTCAGCGATTTCACGGACAGTGCTGCGTTTAACGGTAGCGACTTTCTTCTTGTTAGGTTCGCCGGAACCTTTCTCGATTTTGGCAGCTACGCGAAGCAGAACTGCAGCCGGTGGAGTTTTGGCAGCTACGCGAAGCAGAACTGCAGCCGGTGGAGTTTTGGTAATGAACGTAAAGGAACGATCCTCAAATACCGAAATTTCAACCGGAATGATCAGACCAGCTTGATCAGCGGTACGAGCGTTGAATTCTTTACAGAATGCCATGATGTTGACACCTGCTTGACCCAATGCTGGACCTACTGGCGGCGCCGGATTCGCTTTACCTGCAGGGATTTGCAGTTTAACAACCTTGATTACCTTCTTTGCCATGTAAGACACCTCCTTCAAAAGTGGTTAGCGGGCCTCGAAGCCCTCCCACAAGAAACCTGAAGAACTTTATATCTTCTCCACCTGAGTATAATCCAGCTCAAGCGGGGTTTCCCGTCCAAACATGTTGACGTGTACCTTCAGCTTGCTCTTGTCGACGAGAATTTCTTCTACCGAGCCAACAAAATTCGCAAAAGGACCAACTTTGATACGTACGGATTCTTTAATATCGAATTCGATCTTCGGCTTCGGCTCTTCCATACCCATATGCTTCAGAATCTGTTCCACTTCTTCCGGAAGCAAAGGCGTCGGCTTGGAACCCGAACCCGTCGAACCGACAAATCCCGTAACCCCTGGCGTATTGCGTACAACGTACCAGGAATCGTCAGTCTGGATCATTTCCACCAAGACATATCCGGGGTAAACCTTTCTCATGACGACCTTTTTCTTGCCGTCCTTGTTTACCACTTCTTCTTCCATCGGAACAAGAACGCGGAAAATCTTGTCTTCCATGCCCATGGACTCAACGCGTTTTTCCAAATTGGCTTTGACCTTATTCTCATACCCAGAGTAGGTATGAACTACGTACCATCTTTTTTCCATATCAAGCCACCCGGGACCCTTCTTAAATAATCGCTTCGATCACAGCGGAAATGCCGATATCTAGAACCCAAAAATAAATCGTGACGATCGCAATGGTGCCAAGTACGATAAGCGTGTAATTCGTCAACTCTTTACGATTAGGCCAGCGAACTTTTTTAAGTTCCGCCCAGCTTTCAGAGAAAAAGGAAAACAGAGACTTGAAACCTTTCACGCCGACTACACCTCCAAAAAACTATCTGGTTTCGCGATGAGGAGTTTGCTCGTTACAAAACTTGCAAAATTTCTTCATCTCCATGCGGTCGGGGTGATTTCGCTTGTTTTTGGTCGTCGTATAGTTTCTTTGTTTGCAATTCGTACAAGCCAAAGTGATAATTACCCGCATGCTGTGCACCTCCCGAAGACGTCCTTCTATTTCAGAAGAGTCAATATTGATCCCTAGTAGGAAACAGCCTAAACTTTTCATCGCTGAAAAGAAAAAAAACCGTTCCTGCGAAATGAACGATTAAGCTCGTGCCGAAGCCTTTGCTCTCTCATTCATTAAAACACGCGAATTTAGGCCTACCTAAAACACTTTATCACAAGGGTCAAACCATGTCAACGAAAGAATGGCCTTGTCAATACGCGTTTAAAAACCACGATTCCCTGTCGTTTCAAGCCTTTTTTCTCATCATAAGCCGCCTGCATTCATTTACCAGTATGATTCATTCGTCCAGAGGTTAAACCTCGGCACTTCCGGTGTGAATAAAAAAAGACTCCTTACGAGCCTTTCTTCACCTTAGCGTCTGTTCAATTGTCGCGAACTTCCAAATATCTCTCCAGCTTGCGCTTGACCCGCTGCAGAGCATTATCGATCGATTTCACATGCCGTTTCAAATCCACCGCAATTTCCTGATAGGAGCGGCCATCCAAATACAGCATCAGCACTTTGCGCTCCAAGTCACTCAGAATCTCGGACATCTTGTCCTCGAGTCCGACGAACTCTTCCTGGTTAATAATCAGCTCTTCCGGATCGCATACCTGCGAGCCGCAAATCACGTCAAGCAGCGTACGGTCGGAATCCTCATCATAGATAGGCTTGTCCAACGACACGTAAGAATTCAACGGGATATGCTTCTGTCTCGTCGCGGTCTTGATCGCCGTAATGATCTGCCTCGTAATGCACAGCTCGGCAAAAGCCTTGAACGAGGACTGCTTGTCCCCTCTGAAATCACGGATCGATTTGTATAAACCGATCATGCCTTCCTGGATGATATCCTCGCGGTCGGCGCCGATCAGAAAATAAGATCTGGCTTTGGCCCGCACGAAATTCCGGTACTTGTTGATCAAGTACTCCAGCGCTTCACTGTCACCCTCGCGGAAATATTCGACTACGTCCTCATCCGTCTTGTAATCATAATCAGATAACATTAACTCTTTAAGGTCGACGCTCACCAAGAAACCCCCCGGCTGCAACGCAAGGTACCCGTTACTCGTGAAATATACGAACAGTATAAATGATGCTCTCCAAGCCGTCAACCACGGATTATCCAAAAAAGAACAGCGATAGAAAAATTGTCAAGAGCTGCAAATTTGTCATTTCATACAAAAGTTGGCTATTCCCGCCGCCATCGTTCGAAGATTTCGCGGATGTCCGGCGACAGCTTGCTGTCCAGCGTATTCCGCGTCGATCTGGCCTGATCTTCCTTGATCCGCTTCTGGATCATCTGCTCGCTGTTCTCCACTTCGATCAGCAGCTCCCTGGCGGACAAGCGAAGCGCTCCCCGCGCGAAGATGACATGCTGTTCGATCAAGTCGCTGGTCGCCACATAGATCTGCCTGCTCCGGCGGGTCAGCTCTCCAACAAGACGCTCAATGCATTCGTCCGCCGTCTCCTTCTCCTTCGTAAAGTACACCTGGACCTTGCTCTGCGAAAAGGATTTGCCCAGCCCCGGCACCCGGTAGGCGTCAAATACCGCGATCACTTTTCTTCCGGAAAAGGCCTGATAATCGGCCAGCCTGGCCAGCAGCTCGTCCCTGGCCTCCTGCATGCTGATCTGCGACAGCTCTGCAAGGGACGGCCATCCGCCGATCATATTATAGCCATCGACCAGAAGTACATCGCGCAAAGCCGCCATTCCGGCTAACCTTGGGTGCGGCGCCGGCGCACAACTTCGTACATCACGACTCCCGCGGCCACGGAAGCGTTAAGCGAGTTGATTTGACCTTTCATGGGGAGTTTCACCAAAACATCGCATTTTTCGCGGATCAGTCTGCCCATGCCTTTCCCTTCGTTGCCGATAACCACGGCGACGGGGCCGTCAAACACATTCGTGTCGTACATCTCGGAGGAAGCCGACACGTCGGTACCGACGACCCAAATCCCTCTCTCTTTCAGCTCCTCAATGGTCTGCCCCAGGTTCGTTACGCGTGCGACCAGGACGTATTCGGCGGCGCCGGCGGACGTCTTGGACACGGTCGCGGTAACCTGAGCCGACCGGCGTTTCGGCACGATTACCCCATGAACGCCGGTGCAGTCTGCGGTCCGGAG
>NZ_PCZT01000003.1:44704-45925 GCF_002968895.1 Paenibacillus sp. AR247
TGCGTCAGATGCTTTTGGGCATTTTCCGCAATCCATATTTTATTAATCGTCCGCCCGGATCGAAGCGCTTCGGTGACCGAATGCTTCCCGGCAATGATTTCTTCCTCCATCGATTTTCCTCCTGATTCTTATTGCCTGTGATGGCCTGCCGTCTTATTTCTTCTTGGGCTGCTGCTCTATGAACTTGATCCCTGTGTCGATTAACTCCTGCATGCGCTCGAACTGCCCGGTATAGTACAAGTATCCGATCAGGGATTCGAACGCGGTGGCATGCCGGTATTCCAGCACGTCGGCATTTTTCGGAACGGTGCCCGACTTGGCGTTGCGGCCTTGGCGGACCACGTCGCGTTCCTCTTCGGTCAGCATCTCCTCCAGCCCACCGATAATCCGGCTCTGGGCCTTGGCCGAGACAAGTCCGGTCGCCGAACGGTGCAGCTGATTGGGCCGCAGGTTCGTCTTGGAAATCAAATATTGGCGGATGGCCACCTCATAGATAGCATCGCCAATATAAGCCAAGACGATCGGCGGAATCAGCCGGGCCGGCTTGGATGGCGGGTAGCTGAACATCCAGCTTCCCGCACTTTCCGGCAGCAGTTCGTTGCCGTCCGCCCCGCTCATTTGCGGCGCCAGCGCATGCCCTGCGCCGTATCCTCCAGCAGAATTCCCTTGGCCGCGAGCTCGTCGCGGATTTCATCCGCGCGGCCCCAGTTTTTGTTCTTGCGGGCTTCGGCACGCTCGGCGATCAGCTGCTCCACTTCCTCGTCCAGAAGCTCGGCCTTTTCCTCGAAATAGAGCCGCAGCACCGCGTTCAATTCGTCAAAAGCCGCCAGCATCGCCTTCAGTTCCGCAGGGTTCGCCACAGGCTCCTGAAGCAGCAGGTTGGCTTCACTGACCCATTCGAATACGGAGGTAATCGCATCCGGCGTATTGAAATCATCGTTCATTTTTTCATAGTAGGAAGCCAGAATCACATCCAGCTTCTGCTGCACGGATTCGCGGACCGGACCGTTTCCGTCCGGAGCCACCGTATCCAGGCGGTGCTTCATATTCGTGACGGCGTTGGCGATCCGCTCCACGCTCTTCATCGCCTGATCCATCGTCTCGCTGTTGAAGTTGAGCGGGTTGCGGTAATGCGTGGACAGCATGAAATAGCGGATCGCTTCTTTTTTATATTGGGCACGCAGGTCCTTGACCAAAATGCCGTTTCCGAGCGATTTCGAC
>NZ_PCZT01000003.1:46025-46897 GCF_002968895.1 Paenibacillus sp. AR247
ATTTTCTCGTTATTGATCTTGATGTACCCGTTATGCATCCAGTAGTTGGCGAGCGGCTTGCCGGTCAAAGCTTCCGACTGCGCAATTTCGCACTCATGATGCGGAAACTGCAGGTCCTGTCCGCCTCCGTGGATATCCAGGGTGTCGCCAAGGTAGCGGCGGGCCATGGCCGAGCATTCGATATGCCAGCCAGGGCGGCCGTCGCCCCAAGGGCTAGCCCAGTAAATCTCTCCCGGCTTCGCCGCCTTCCAAAGCACAAAGTCTTCCGGGCTTTCCTTCCGCTCGTCGACACCGATCCGGATGCCGAACTGCAGCTCCTCCAGCTTCTGATGCGATAGCTTGCCGTAACCCGCAAACTTGCCGGTCCGGTAGAAGACGTCGCCCCCTTTTTCATAAGCGAAGCCTTCGTCTTCCAGCTCCTTGATAAAGGCGATGATGTTATCCATGTTCTCCGTCACCCGCGGGTTGATCGTCGCCTTATGAATGCCCAGCCCGTCGAGGTCCTCGTAGTACGCTTTAATAAACGTATCCGCCACCACCGGCACGGTGCTGTTCATCTGCTCGGCCTTGCGGATCAGCTTGTCGTCCACGTCCGTGAAGTTCACCACGTAATTGACTTCGTTGCCGATCTGCTCCAGATATGAGCGAACGACGTCGAAAAAGATCATCGGACGCGCATTCCCGATATGAATGTAGTCGTATACGGTCGGACCGCACACGTACATGTTCACCTTTCCCGGCTGCTTCGACACAAACTCTTCTTTCGCCCGGATCATCGTATTATAAATTTGAAGGGACATATCCACATTTCCTTTCATCCATGAAATTCGCTGCTTCTTTATTTCGAACGTGCTCCAGCCGGGGTTTCCTCC
>NZ_PCZT01000003.1:46997-62994 GCF_002968895.1 Paenibacillus sp. AR247
TTGTTTTCCGTGTGTAGTCTTTCCAATTCACCGCGAAGCTGTTCGATCTCCTGCTGCATGCTTCGCAGCGAATCGACGATCGGGTCAGGCAGCTGGTGGCTGAGACGGTCCACCCGGCGCCCGTCCTGCTTCACGATTCTTCCCGGAATGCCCACCACCGTGCTGTTCGAGGGGACTTCCTTCAGAACGACCGAGTTGGCTCCGATGTTGCACTGGTCTCCGACCGTAAACGAACCCAGCACTTTCGCACCTGACGCAATGACGACATTGTTGCCGATGGTCGGATGCCGTTTGCCTTTTTCCTTCCCGGTGCCCCCGAGGGTAACGCCCTGGTAAATGACGACGTCGTCCCCGATCTCACAGGTCTCCCCGATGACCACGCCCATGCCATGGTCGATGAACAGGCGCTTGCCGATCTTCGCTCCGGGATGGATCTCGATCCCCGTCATGAAACGGCTGACCTGGGAAATCACGCGCGCCAGCGTAAACCACCGGCGTTTGTACAGTGCATGCGCAACCCGATGAGCCCAGATGGCATGCAGTCCGGAATAGGTGAAAATGACCTCGAACAGACTTCTGGCCGCCGGATCATTCTCGAATACGGTTTGGATATCCGATTTCATTTGCTTGAACATATCCGTTCCCCTCTTTGCTTCTTCTGTTCTCCATCGTTACGTGGAGGCACAACCCCTTCTCGTCCTGACAACAAAAGCGATCATCGACGCTTGTTCATCGAAGCCCAACACGCCCAGCGAAGATTCTTTCAACAAAAAACGCCCCTGCAGCATCATGCTGCAGAGACGTTATACGCGCGGTCCCACTCTGCTTGGGCCTTGCTGCTGACGTGCCCGCCGATAATTCCGGCAGACTGCATCGCAAACGAAAAGCCCCACTTTCTGTCCTCATAACGGCGGACGTCCGGCACAGTCTAACGGGGGAGATCCTCCTCCGCTCATCCATGCAGCTCACAGGTGCATTTCCACTGCCGGCCAATAGGTAACTTCCAGCCTAAAGGAAAACTTGCGCCTCCCTTGCGGTCACCCTCTCTGTCAATGGCGTGATCAATGTACTTCTCCTGATCTTCGCTGATCGCACATTGGATCATTCGGCACTCCCAGTAACAGCGGGGCCGAATTGATTTTGCTTGTAATTATAGCCGATAAGTCGTCTTACTGACAAGAAGTGTTTCAGGGAGCTTATGGGTTAGAATATGCCGTGATTACAAGAAAGAATCCACTTATGCTCCCTTAATTTGCGATTTCAGCCGCTCGATAACGCGTCCGCGGCCCAGCAGGAAGATCGTCTCGTTCAGATCGCGGCCGTGCATCTGGCCGGTCAGCGCGACGCGGATCGGCATAAAGAGCTGCTTGCCTTTCACGCCGGTCTCCTTCTGAACCTCTTTGATAAGCGCGGCAATATGCGAAGCGGTATACTCCTCCGAAGCTTCGATCTTCGCCAGCAGCGCGGACAATACGGTAGGTACCTGCTCCTCAGCCAGTACTGGCAGGGCTTCCTGATCGATTTCCAGATGAGAGCGGAAGAACACCTCCGACAGATCGACAATATCCGATGCGGCTGTCATCTGCTCCTGATAGAGGGCGACGAGCTTTCGTGTCCATGCCTTCTGCTCCTCATCCAGTTCGGCCGGCAGGCGGCTCGCCCGCTGCAAGTGCGGAATCGCCAGCTCCGTAATCCGGTCGGTATCGGCATTCTTAATGTACGTATTGTTCAGGTGAGCCAGCTTGTTCTGATCGAACACGGCCGGACTCTTCGACAGGCGGTCCGGATTGAAGATCTTGATCAGCTCTTCTCTGCTGTAAATCTCTTCTTCGCCTTCCGGAGACCAGCCCAGCAGGGCGATAAAATTCACCATCGCTTCCGGGAGGTAACCCAACTGGTCGTACTGCTCGATGAACTGGATGATCGATTCATCCCGCTTGCTGAGCTTCTTGTGGTTCTCATTCACGATCAGCGTCATATGACCGAACTGCGGCGGCTCCCAGCCGAACGCCTCGTAGATCATCAGCTGGCGCGGCGTGTTGGAAATATGGTCTTCCCCGCGCAGGACGTGGGAAATTTCCATCAGATGGTCGTCGAGCACCACCGCGAAGTTGTAAGTCGGAATGCCGTCCTTTTTCACAATGACAAAGTCACCGGTGTCCTGGGTATTGAAAGAAATCGTTCCTTTGACTATATCGTTGAACGTGTACGTCTTATTGTCCGGTACCCGGAAGCGAATGCTGGCCACCCGGCCTTCCGCTTCGAATGCCTGGCACTGCTCAGGCGTCAAGTCACGGTGCTTGCCGGAATAGCGCGGCGTCTCGCCGCGGGCGATCTGCTCTTCCCGTTCCTTCTCCAGCTCTTCCTCGGTGCAATAGCAGCGGTAAGCCAAGCCGCGGTCCAACAGGTCCTGCCAGTATTTCTTGTAAATGTCCAGACGTTCGGTCTGGCGGTAAGGGCCATACGCCCCGCCCACATCGACGCTTTCGTCCCAGTCCATGCCAAGCCATTTCAAATACTTCAGCTGGCTTTCTTCGCCGCCTTCGATATTCCGCTTCACGTCCGTATCTTCGATTCGGATAATAAACTCTCCGCCCTGGTTGCGGGCATACAAATAGTTAAACAGCGCCGTTCTGGCATTGCCAATATGTAAATGTCCGGTTGGACTCGGTGCATAACGTACGCGCACTTTGCTCATCCTGATCCCCTCCGTCATATCATTGATCAATAAAGTCCGTTCAGAAATACTTTACCCTATTCCAGCTTAAATCCTTCAAGATGATAGCACATCTTGGATCAAGCATACAACCGATTGGGCTGCAATGCCTTCTCCCCGGCCGGTGAATCCGAGCTGCTCCGTCGTAGTCGCCTTCACGTTGACCTGCGTCACGTCGGCATCCAGCGCCTTGGCGATGACTTCAGCCATCTGCGGAATATAAGGAGCCATTTTCGGACGCTGGGCGATAATGGTCGAATCGATGTTGCCCAGGCGGTATCCCCGCTCCTTGGCGAGGCCCCATACATGCAGCAGCAGCTTCAAACTGTCCGCGTCCTTGAATTCCGGATCCGTATCGGGAAAATGCTTGCCGATGTCCCCCAGCGCAAGCGCACCCAAAATCGCATCCGCAACGGCATGCAGCAGCACGTCCGCGTCGGAATGTCCCAGCAGCCCCTTCTCGTACGGAATCGTGACTCCGCCAATGATGCACGGCCTGCCCTCCACCAGCTGGTGAACGTCAAACCCTTGTCCTACACGTATCATCCCTTTTTCTCTCCCTTGCGTTTCTGCATAAATGCGGCGTACTCCAAATCTTCCGGCGTCGTAATTTTGATATTCGTATAGCTGCCTTCCACAACCGCCACAGGAATGCCCAGCCGCTCCACGAGCATAGAGTCGTCGGTGCCGGCGAAGCCGTCCGCTGCGGCGCGTTCATGAGCCCTTTTCAAATCGGAAAGACGAAAAGCCTGTGGGGTGTGAATGGCCCACAGACTCCGGCGATCAGGGGTCGCCAGAATCGTCCCCGAATCGTTCACCTGCTTGATGGTATCCTTCACCGGCACCGCCAGCACGGCCGCTCCTTCCTGGAGCGCCTTCCGGTAGCATGCCTCAATGTGTTCAGGTTCCACGAACGGGCGAACCCCGTCATGAACCATTACCCATTCTGTGCCAATTTCCATCAAGCCGTTGTATACGGATTGTTGTCTTTCGCTTCCGCCGGCGATGACCTTGGTTACTTTACCAAGTCCGTAATCCTGGATCCACTGCTCGCAGCGCGGAATATCGTCCGCACCGGTGACCAGGACCACTTCTTTCACCAGCGGCATTTGTTCAAAAATGTCAAGCGTATGCATAATGATGGGCTTGTCTTCAAGCATAAGGTACTGCTTGCTTTCCTGCGTCCCCATCCGGGAGCCGCGGCCCGCGGATACCACAATGACGCCCACCTGATTCTCTGTGCCCAAGTCGATGCAAAGCCTCCTCAACAACTGACCGAAAAAGAGTATACCCCCATCATACCGCGTTTACTGGGCTTTTTCCAACAGTTTCGGTTTGGCGAAGATCATCCGCCCCGCGGAGGTCTGCAGCACGCTCGTTACCAGCACTTCCATCATATTGCCTATATAGTCGCGTCCGCCTTCAACCACAATCATGGTTCCGTCGTCGAGATAAGCCACTCCCTGGCCATGCTCTTTGCCGTCCTTGATCACCTGCACCATAATTTCTTCCCCCGGCAGGACGACCGGCTTCACGGCGTTGGCCAAATCGTTAATGTTCAGTACGGATACGCCTTGCAGCTCACATACCTTGTTCAGGTTAAAATCGTTGGTCACCACTTTGCCCTGCAGCACCTTGGCGAGCTTCACCAGCTTGCTGTCCACTTCGGAAATTTCTTCGAAATCCCCTTCATAGATCAGCACCCTGACATCCAGCTCCTTCTGGATCTTGTTCAAAATATCGAGTCCTCTGCGTCCGCGGTTGCGCTTCAAGAGGTCCGAGGAATCCGCGATATGCTGAAGCTCTTCCAGTACGAATTCGGGAATGACGATCGTTCCTTCGATAAAACCGGTTTTGCAGATGTCCGCGATCCGACCGTCGATGATGACGCTCGTATCAAGAATTTTATGCTCCTCAATCCGGCGTTCCTCCGGCAGCTCGCCCCGGCTCCATTTGCCGGAAGTCCACAGGGAAGCGAGCTCCTCTTTCTTTTCCAAGCCAATCCGGAGTCCCATATAACCGCACACAAACGTCACGCCGACAGCCAGCAAATCCCCGGCATGTCCAATCCAGGCAAGGCTGGGGTAGATTAATAGAGCCAGCAGCAGTCCTCCGATCAGACCCGACGCTCCGGCCGCCAGTTCATTCATCGGCGTGTTCGAGAACGAAGCGATAAACGAATGCAGACGATACGATACAGCTTGAGCACACAGGGAACCAATCAACATAAATAAAATTGCGCCAACCACAGCGAACATCAGGCTGCCCCACAGCGAATCATCGATTCCAATTCCAGGGAACGACCAGCCTGCTGCATGATGCAGCGAGTACCCGATCCATGCCCCGCATAATCCGGCAAATGCCGTGATCGATTTCCTCAGCATCAGTTCCCTCACCTCCTTAAATCCATATTTTTAATAGTTGCAGATTTCATTAGCAGTATGGTCCATTTTGCAGCAACCTAATCCTGTATATTCCAATTTTTATTGGACGGCTGAACCTTTCTTTTGTACCATCCTACAGAAGTCTCGTTTTTGGTTGAAAATGGGGAATTGACTGGAATATAATAAGTTCAATTCAAAAAACTAGAGGTTAGAGGTGAATAGGTTACATGGGCACACCAAGTTTACAAGACTTTCAAGATCAGGTTTCCGAACTGTTGCTCCGTCACCGCAGTCTGCTGGATGTATTGTCAAAGAATGGACAAAGCAGTGCCTCCGTTAACCGGTCCGTCGCCAAGGCGATTACGGATTGCGGTTGTATTGAACTTCATGCCACCAAACAAACCTTTGCTCCGGGACTGAACCTCGAGGAAGCCAAGGAAACGGTACGGACCCATGTCCAAGGGGAGCTGTGCGAGAACTGTCGCGAGGTGATCAGCACCGAGCTCGGGCGGAACCTGTTCTATATGTCGGCGCTGTGCAATCTGCTCGATATCAATATGGATGAAGTGGTCCGGAAGGAATCGCAAAAATGCTCTACCCTCGGTCTGTTTAACATGTCATAGACGACAAGATTTTTTATACATCAAAAAAAGCATTTATCTCGCTGCTCCGGGCAGGAAATAAATGCTTTTTATTTTTTGCATCCCGTTCTATTAAACAGGACGTCGTTTATGAGGAGTGGTCGTTGAACACTTTATCGGACTGCTCGCGATGGCGCCGGCGTCTCCGCGACAACCTTCTCACGTTCTCCTTCACACCGTAAGCGGCATACAGCACCAGCGGCAGGAAAATCAGCTTGGAGAGCTGATCCGGGAACGTAACGGCGACCGCAACTGCGGCAAGGATGACGAACGGCGCGTACATCATCGCCTTCGACCTATAAAGTATCCCGGGCTGCCTGATTGGACGTTGAAGCGGGCAAGCCGAAGCGCCCCGCACATGGGAAATACGGCGGTTACCGTCCAGATCAGCGCGTGATGCATATCGTGGAAACAAGAAATGTACATGATAAGAGCGGGTGCAACACCAAAGGAAATTACATCCGAGAGGGAGTCCAGTTCCTTGCCCAACTCACTCTGTGCATTGAGCGCCCGGGCCACCCGGCCGTCCAATCCGTCGAGAAGCATTGCAATGATAATCATGATGGCCGCCAAGCTAAGCTTGTTGTCGAGGGCCAGCATAATCCCTACCATTCCGAGAAACAAGTTACCCAAGGTACACATGTTCGGAATTGATTTCGTAAACATTTTCTCACCTCAAATATCGTAGTACCCCCATGTCATCCATTGATTGTATGGCATTTAAATTTGTCTGTCAATGAATACTTGTTCCTGCAAGCGTTTCAGTCCCTCTTTAATATTGCGGGCTCTGACTTCGCCAATTCCATCCACCTCATCCAATTCTTCGATCGTAGCCATCATGATATGCGGCAGCCGTTCAAAGCGTTCCACCAGGTTGTGAATGATGACGTTCGGCAGACGTGGAATTTTATTGAGGATCCGGTAACCACGGGGTGCTACAGACTCTTCTGAGGTTGCGGCCGACAACGGATATCCCAACAGGCGGACGACATAGTGGATATCGAGCAGCTCGTCGTCGGTCGCCCGTTTCAGTCCGGCGATCATCTCGCGGATCTTCTCATCGTTGTCGTCACGGGCATAGTCTTTGTACAGGAGCCAGGCTTCTTCCTCCATGTTGCTTACGAGTTCTTCCATCTGCATGCTGATCAGGCGCCCTTCGTTCCCCAGCTCGTTGATGTATCGCTTGATTTCCATCTTGATGCGCAGAACCATCTCCACGCGCTGAATGACGTTGACCACTTCGGGAACGGTGACCAACTCTTCGAATTCGGAAGCCGACAGGTTTGTCAGCGACTGGTTCAGCACCGCCCGGTACTTCTCCAGCGTCTGAAGCGCCTGATTGGCTTTGGTCAGAATGACGCCGATCTCTTTCAACGCGTAGCGGAGCGTCCCTTGGTACAAGGTAATAATGTTCCGGCGCTGGGAAATCGACACGACCAGCTTGCCGGTCTGTTTGGCGACCCGCTCGGCTGTCCGGTGCCGAATCCCCGTTTCGATCGAAGAAATGGATGAATCCGGAATCAGCTGGGTGTTGGCATACAGAATCCGCTTCAGGTCCTCGCTCAAAATGATGGCCCCGTCCATCTTAGCCAGCTCATATAAGTAGTTGGGCGAAAAATCACAGTTGATGGAGAAGCCTCCGTCCACAACCTCCATCACTTCGGGACTGTAGCCGACCACCAGCAGTCCCCCGGTTTTGGCGCGCAGCACGTTTTCCAGGCCGTCGCGAAACGGCGTGCCGGGTGCCACGAGCTTCAATAAATCGTTCATTTTCTCCAATTGGCTCGGTTCTTTCATCTTCATTTGCCCCCTAATCTAACGCGACCGCTAGTGCATCTGCAACGGTACTCACTCCGATGATTTCAATACCTTTGGGGTGCCTCCATCCTTTCAAACTTTTCTCCGGTAAAATAATCCGCTTGAACCCCAGCTTCTCCGCTTCCCGGACGCGCTGTTCCACACGGGAGACGCCCCGGACTTCGCCGGTCAGGCCGACTTCGCCGAACATGACGTCATACGGCTTTGTCGGAATATCCCGAAAGCTGGAGGCGATGCTGACGGCGATGGCCAGATCGACTGCCGGTTCGTCCAGCTTGACGCCCCCTGCCACGTTCAGGTACGCATCCTGATTCTGCAGGAACATGCCCATCCGCTTCTCCAGCACCGCAATGATCAGTCCCATCCGGTGATGGTCGATCCCGGTACACATGCGCCGGGGTGACGGAAAATGCGTGGAAGAGATCAAGGCCTGAAGCTCGACCAGGACGGGTCTGGTGCCCTCCATGCTGGCCACGACCGTGGATCCCGCCACGCCGAGCGGGCGCTCGGACAGAAACAGCTCCGACGGGTTCCCTACTTCGACCAGCCCGACCTCGTTCATCTCGAAAATGCCGATCTCATTAGTCGATCCAAAGCGGTTCTTAACGGCTCTTAACAGCCGGTAGGTATGATGACGCTCGCCTTCAAAATAAAGCACACAGTCCACCATATGCTCCAGCAGCCTCGGTCCGGCGATGGCCCCTTCCTTTGTAACATGCCCCACAAGGACGGTGGCGATGCCGAGCCCCTTGGCTACCCGCATAAACCGGGCCGTACATTCCCGGACCTGCGCCACGCTTCCCGGCGCGCTGGTCACCTCGGGAATGTAGACCGTCTGGATGGAGTCGATCACCAGAAACTGAGGCTTTACACTCTCGATCGCCTCTTCGATCAGATCCATATTCGTCTCGCACAGAACATACAGTTCCGGCGACAGGGCGCCGAGGCGGTCCGCCCGGAGCTTGGTCTGACGGACCGATTCCTCACCGGACACGTACAGCACGCGCAGGCCGGACTGCGTCAGAGCGTGCGACGTTTGCAGGAGCAGGGTCGACTTGCCGATGCCGGGGTCGCCCCCGACGAGAATGAGCGATCCGGGAACGATCCCGCCGCCCAGAACGCGGTTGAGCTCGCCGATCCCGGTCAGCACCCTTGCTTCCTGGCTGCTCTCTATATTTATGATCGAAAGCGGCTTTTCTTTACTATGAAAAAGCGGGGAATTCATCCCCTGCGTCTTGATGATGCTTTCCGTTTCTTCTACCATCGAGTTCCAGGCCTGGCAGCCCGGACACTTTCCGTACCACTTGGCAGCTTCATAGCCGCACTCGGTACAGTAAAATTTCGTTTTCGATTTGGCCATGCTCTCTCCTTTGCTGCCGCCAATTTGTCTAATTATGTCGTTACCTCAGAATTTTGGCATTATTTTAAGTTTACCATTTATTAAGATTTATCGTAAAGTCTATCCAAAAACTTTACATTGATTTTTCACTGCGAAACAAACAGAAAAGGGACCGACCCGCCGGGTCCATAAAAACCGGCGGGGCAATCCCTTGTTGTTTCAGGCTTCGTATGAAGTCACCGGCTCATTTACGACTGTGTATTGGCCGATACATTTTCGTTTTTGTTGACCGTCAGCGCGCCGTCCTCTTCGTCGATGATCAGCGAGTCGCCTTTGGACACATGGCCCGTGAGCAATTCTTCCGACAGACGGTCCTCGATATGCTTCTGGATCGCCCGGCGGAGCGGACGGGCACCGAATGCCGGGTCGTAGCCTTCTTTCGCAAGGAATGCCTTGGCTTTATCCGTCAGGGTAAAGTCGACATCGAATTCGCGCAGGCGTTTACGCAGCTCTTCGGTCATCGTCGTCACGATTTCGGCGATGTGCTTCTCTTCGAGCGAGTGGAAGACGATGATTTCGTCGATCCGGTTCAGGAACTCTGGACGGAAGCTCTTCTTCAGCTCTCCCATCACTTTATCTTTCATGTTGTTGTAATCGGCCCCGGCGTCAGCAGCTGCCGTGAAGCCCATCGTGGAGTTCCGCTTGATCGCTTCCGCACCGACGTTGGAGGTCAGAATGATCAGCGTGTTGCGGAAGTCCACCACGCGGCCCTTGGAGTCGGTCAGACGGCCGTCCTCCAGCACTTGAAGCAGAATGTTGAACACTTCAGGGTGCGCCTTCTCGATTTCGTCCAGCAGAACGACCGAGTACGGCTTGCGGCGTACTTTTTCGGTCAGCTGGCCGCCTTCGTCATAGCCGACGTATCCCGGAGGCGCTCCGACCAGCCGGGACGTGGAGTGGAGGCGCTCCGACCAGCCGGGACGTGGAGTGTTTCTCCATGTACTCGGACATGTCGATACGGACTACCGCATTTTCGTCGCCGAACATCGCCTCGGCTAGAGCACGGGCCAGCTCAGTTTTACCGACACCCGTAGGTCCAAGGAAGATGAACGATCCAATCGGACGTTTCGGATCCTTCAGACCGGCACGGGAACGTCTTACCGCGCGGCTGACCGCTTTGACGGCTTCTTCCTGGCCGATAACACGTTCGTGCAGGATTGTCTCCATATTCAGCAGGCGTTCCGTTTCTTCTTCCTTCAGCTTGCTGACCGGAATGCCGGTCCAGCTGGCCACAACCTGGGCGATATCCTCAGGCGTCACTTCGGAGTCCGTACGGCCCTGTTTTTCTTTCCATTGGTTCTTTGTAACGTCCAGCTCTTCGCGGATCTTCTGCTCCGTATCGCGAAGGGCTGCCGCTTTCTCGAATTCCTGGCTTTGCACAGCCGAATCTTTTTCCTTGCGGATATCTTCAAGCCGGCTTTCCAGTTCCTTCAGATTCGGCGGAATGGTGTATGTGTGAAGCCTTACTTTGGAGCCCGCCTCGTCGATCAGGTCGATCGCTTTATCCGGCAGGAACCGGTCGGAAATGTAGCGGTCCGACAGCTTCACGGCTTCCACGATCGCCTCATCCGTAATTTTCACGCGGTGATGCGCTTCGTAGCGGTCGCGCAGGCCGAACAGAATTTGAATTGCTTCTTCCGGAGACGGCTGATCCACCGTGATCGGTTGGAAACGGCGCTCCAGAGCGGCGTCTTTCTCGATATATTTGCGGTACTCATCCAGCGTGGTGGCACCGATGCACTGCAGCTCGCCGCGGGCAAGCGACGGCTTCAGAATGTTCGATGCGTCGATGGCGCCTTCCGCGCCGCCGGCACCGATCAGCGTATGCAGCTCGTCGATAAAGAGGATGATGTTCCCCGCTTGGCGGATCTCATCCATGATTTTCTTCAAGCGGTCCTCGAATTCACCGCGGTATTTCGTACCGGCTACAACCGATCCCATGTCCAGCGTCATGACGCGTTTGTCACGCAGCGTTTCCGGGATTTCGTTGTTGATGATCTTTTGCGCCAGGCCTTCGGCGATAGCGGTTTTACCAACCCCCGGCTCACCGATCAGCACCGGATTGTTTTTGGTCCGGCGGCTGAGGACCTGGATAACTCTTTCGATCTCTTTGCTGCGGCCGATGACCGGATCCAGGTTGCCTTCCTTGGCAATCGCAGTCAAGTCACGGGCCAGGCTGTCGAGCGTCGGCGTGCTGACGTTGGATTGGTTGCCGTGATGGCTGGATACAGCCTCGCTGCTGCCCAGCAGCTGCAGCACTTGCTGGCGTGCCTTGTTCAGGCTGATGCCGAGATTATTCAACACACGGGCGGCCACGCCTTCGCCTTCGCGAATGAGGCCGAGCAGGATGTGCTCTGTGCCCACATACGTATGACCCAATTTACGCGCTTCGTCCATGGACAGCTCAATTACCTTTTTGGCGCGAGGGGTATAAGCGATATTCGTCGGCTGTTCCTGCCCCCGTCCGATGAGCGTTTCCACTTCATCCTGGATTTTTTCAAGGCCAAGTCCGAGTCCGATTAAAGCTTTAGCGGCTATGCCGTCCCCTTCCCGGATCAGTCCGAGCAAAATATGCTCCGTACCAATGTTGTTATGCCCTAAACGAACCGCTTCCTCTTGTGCCAATGCGAGCACCTTCTGCGCACGTTCCGTAAATCTTCCGAACATCATATCTCCTGCACCTCCATGAGTTTTATCATCGCTTCTCCACTTGCGTCCTTCATCGTAAAGCTGTATATCATAAAGGCTCAGCGCTTTCCGAGGGTTTCCCGGATGAGCTTCGCCCGGTAAATATCGCGTTCTTCAGTGTTCATATCGTGACCGTAGGTTTTCTGCAGGAAGCCCGGCTGGGTCATCACATTCAGTTCATTCATCACCGAAATGGACGGTCCTTCGAGAATCCCGAGGTCAACCCCAAGGCGCACGTCGGAGAGACGCTGCCCCGCCTCCTTCGAATCCATCACTTCCGCGTAGGATAAAATCCCGTAGGACCGTTTGATGCGGTCGGTAATGCGGAGTCTGGAATCGTTCATAAGCCGCGTGCGTGCATTTTTCTCATGCTCGATTATCTGCAGCACGACGCTGTGGAGGTTGTCGATGATTTCATTCTCGGTCTGTCCCAAGGTAATCTGATTCGAAATTTGGAACAGGTTACCTATTGCTTCGCTGCCTTCCCCGTAAATTCCTCTAACGGTGAGCCCAACTTGTGAAACAGCGGATAAAATCCGGTTGATCTGCTGGGTCATCACCAGCGCCGGGAGGTGCATCATGACCGAAGCCCGCAGGCCTGTGCCCACATTGGTTGGACAGCTGGTCAAGTACCCGTGCTTATCGTCAAAGGCGTAATCGATGTATGCCTCAAATTTATCGTCAATGCTCGAGGCCTTCTCCCAGGCTTGGCGGATTTGAAAACCGGGGTATAGACATTGAATGCGAAGATGGTCCTCTTCGTTAATCATAATGCTGACCGATTCGTCCTCACTGAGGATCACCGCGCCGTTCTGAGATTCATTCGCCAAATTGGGGCTGATCAAATGCTTCTCTACCAGCACCCTTTTGTCCAGCGGATCGATGTGGTCGAGCTCCACGGTATAAAAAGTTCCAAAAGACTGAAGGTGATCACTGGGAATACCCGTCAGACGTTTGAGCACTTCCTCCGACTGCTGGCGGGTGGCCAATAGCGGAAAAGGAAGATGCTGCAGGTTGCGCGCAACCCGAACCCGGCTGCTGATGACGATTTCGGAAGCATCGGCCTGGCCGCGCATCCAATCGCTCAGCGCTTTCTCGGTAAACCGGAGATTTGGCATCACGCATTCCTCCTCCTTCGAGTGAACTTTACTGTTCCGACAATTCTTTCTCAAGCGTACGGATCTGGTCGCGCAGCTTCGCAGCCTCTTCGAATTCCTCTTCGTGAATACGCTGCTTAAGCTCGAGCTTCAAGCCGTCGATTTTCCGTTTGGCTTGAATTTTGCTGCCGCCTCTCTTGGGCAGCTTGCCGACATGTACGGTACTGCCGTGAACTCTTTTGAGCAGAGGGTCCAGGCGGTTGCCGAAGTACTTATAACAGGAGCTGCAGCCGAACCGGCCGATCTTGCTGAACTGCGAGTACGTCATCCCGCACTCTTCGCATCTCAGCGATTGAGCAGCCTTGGCGCTGCTTGCCGCCCCTTTGCCGGCCATGTCAATGTCCATGAGACCAGACAGCAGGCTGTGTATAGAAAATCCGCCAGAGGTTCCGGGGATCATTTCCCCTTTCTCCCGGGCACAGGATTCGCAAAAATGAAACTCCGTCTTCTCACCATTCACAATCTTGGTAAAATGGAGAGTCGCCGGTCTCTTACCACATTCTTGGCAAAGCATACCGATGTACCTCCTTTTTCTCCGTAAGCCTATTTGCCTAACAAAGAAATCAGCATCGCCTTCATCAGCCGAGCACGTATCTCATCCCGGTAAGGAAGCTTGATCATCAGGCACTCTCTGGATATCGCGGCGCGCATAATGCTCGCTTCGCGTTTGCTAAGGATGCGTGCCTCCTCCAACTGATAGATCAGCCCTTCGGCCACGTTCTGATCGATGCGTTCCCCAATCGTTTGGTGGAGATGCGTATGAAGCGCCGAGTATTGCGGGAGTTCAATCCGTTGAATCCGGATATACCCTCCGCCACCGCGCTTGCTTTCCACAAGATAACCTTTTTCCAGCGTGAATCGTGTACTGATCACATAGTTGATCTGGGATGGAACGCATGAGAACTGATCAGCCAGATCGTTGCGCTGAATTTCAATCATTCCTTCGGGACTATCATGCAGAATACCCTTCAGATATTGTTCAATAATATCAGAGATATTACGCATTGTTCATCCTCCATTACGTTAAAACGTCAAGACCTTCATGGTCATTCGTTAGTCCGTTCGCATACCCATACCATCTTCTCTAAACTTAACCAATGGTCGTGGGCTCGAATCTGGATCTTAACCCGGTGAATATGTTATAACTGATCTAAACCTTGCGCATTCACTATTGTGAGTTCAACCGTAAACAAACATACATTTGAATTTACGTTGACTTTGACTTTCTTTGATCTAAATTATAACATATTCTCACGTTTTGCCAAGAGGGTGTATCTTCATTTTTGACGTTCTCCTTCTTTTTATACCGCCCCGATGCGAAATAACCCCCTGCAACGTATGCAGAGGGCTATTATTCTGACCGGATCCCGGCTCAATAGAATTGTACAGCAAGGTATTTTATTCCATAATTAAAAGAAGTCCATAAACAAGGTCTGTCGGGCGGGGATCCGCGCTTCCAGGATACTCACTGCCTTCGCACTGCCTGCAATTCGTCCGGATTGGTATAGTTCAGCCGGCCGTTTGAACCCCGACAGCATGACGGTCAGTGCCTGGATGTCGCAGCTAAGGATCTCTTCCTGCTGTTCTTGAGATGAATCCAATGGAGAAACCGATGCGGTTCCGTCCGATGAGAACGACCAGCTCCAAACGCCTTCATTCCAAGGTGCATACATATCCGTCAGCTGAATAGTTAGACGCTCGGATCCCCCCTCGCTGGAGGCTGTAAAAGGATAAGCTTCGACGAGTTTCTTCATATTTACGACACGGGCCATCCCATATGGAATAATCTCCTGGTTAATCCGCGGATCGGCCAAATGATATGTAAGACTGTCATCCATCGGCATGAAATTGACGATTACCTGCGTCACCATTGAATCGTGATTGGCGATATAAGTCCATAGCGCACGACGTGCCTCATCCGTGACATAAACGAGTTCATCGATGGTGAACTCCTTGTTTTCCACCTTATAAAGAACATATCCCTCCGGCGCACCTGATGCCGAATAATATACCGCGGTATGTCCATCCTCATCCAATACCGAACGGGTCCACCATTCCCGCGTCCGAACCATTAATCCATTATAACGTTTGGAAAATGCAGAATAGACCGTATCCAGAACATCCACGTCGTTGATATCCCGCCGAATCGCACCTTCAGTGGCGACCTTTGCCGGCAATTTATCGGTAGAAATGACATATTTCTTGTACTCGCTGAACATTTCCCAGCCGTATTTCCGGTAAAACGGGTAGGAAAAGGGGTGCAGCATGGAAAAGACCTGCCCGTTCTCATTCATCTGCTGCAGCGCATGCGTCAACAGATGCTTAATATAACCCTGCCTTCGGTTCTCCGGCCATGTGGAAACGCTCGCAATCCCGCCCATAGGAAAACTCTCACCTTGAACCGATACCGTAAACGGGATTAACACCAGCTTAGCAGCCAGTTGCTCATCTTCGTCAAAAATGCCCCACACCTGCTCAGGTTTAAATCGTTCTTTGGCCAGCTGCTTTCGCTCGGGAGTCATCTTGTATTGAAAAGCATATTCGCTTAGCCGAGTGCTTTGCTCAAATTCATCTTCCCGTAAATTCCGGATTTCCATGCTTCCACCTCGCCTATTAAGGATGTGCCTGCGAATTCAGTCAGACTATCATCGTCATGACAATCATTGAATTCAAAGACGAGTATGGCAAAACCTGTGTGCAAAGTCAATCCATCCTGCAATCTATCCTGTTTACCTGGGGACAACTTATATAAAGATGGGATCTTTTCGTGATTATTCACGATCATCTGTGGGTTATGGGGATCATTTTGTGTATTTGTGGATGGTTTTTTGGCGAAAGGAGAGTCGAAAACGTTATCTGTGCATAATTCAGATGAAGGAATGTTAAAAACATTGGGGGCTGTGGATGAAAAAAGCCCCTTATCAACAGGAGTGAGGGAACAAAAAAACCACTGTCGATGTTATCAACAGTGGTCCTTCGCTTGGCAACGTCCTACTCTCCCAGGACCCTTCGGTCCAAGTACCATCGGCGCTGGAGGGCTTAACGGTCGTGTTCGGGATGGGTACGCGTGGAACCCCTCCGCTATCGCCACCAAACGTTCAAGTGTTTGATCACTTGAAAACTAGATACGAAACGAATCCGCGAATTATTTAAGCATATGCTTCCGTAGCAAGCTTTCTTTCAGAAAGCTTTTA
>NZ_PCZT01000030.1:0-893 GCF_002968895.1 Paenibacillus sp. AR247
TCAGGGCATGAAGCGTAGCTTTGAACAACCATGTGAACATTCGTGCCGCTCATGCCGAAGGCGCTTACCGCACCCAAGCGTCCGGATTCCGTTTCCGGCCAGGGGACACTCTCCCTGCTGACATATACGGGACTGTTTTCCCACTGTATAAAATCATTACCCTGCTCCAAATGTGTGCTGCCAGGAATCAGCTCATGACGGAACGCCTGAACCAAATGAATCAGATTGACCAGTCCGGAAGCGGCAAACGTGTGTCCAAAATGAGGCTTGTTGGATGAGATGGCACAGAAGCCTTTTTGATCCGTGTAACGTCTAAATGCTTCCTGCAACGCGCCTACCTCAACCGGATCCCCCAATTTGGTTCCTGTCCCGTGCGAGACGATATATTCGATATGCTCCGGATGAATCCCGGCCTGATCGTACACCGACTGGATCAGTTCAGTCTGCGCAACCGCGCTCGGTGCAGTAATTCCGTTGGTTCTGCCGTCGTAATTGATTCCGCTGCCGCGGATGACACCCAGGATCGGGTCTCCATCCTCTTCCGCCTTGGAGAGCCTTTTCAGTACGACAACGGCAACCGCCTCTCCGGGAACCAAGCCGTTCGCCCGCTTATCGAACGTCAAGCATTTCCCGTCTTTGGAGAGCATACCGGCCTTGCTCATCGCCAAGTATGGAGCAGGAGTAAGCATCAAATTCACGCCTGCAGCAATAGCGGTATCGCATTCGCCGCTGCGGAGGCTAAGGCAAGCTTGATGTGCGGCGGCAAGTCCGGATGAGCAAGCAGTGTCGACCGTTAGCACAGGTCCCTTCAAATCCAGGAAATAAGAAAGCCTTGCCGCAAGGATCGCATTATGGTTGGAGGTAATTCCTTGTTCGTGCAGGAGCTGCTGATA
>NZ_PCZT01000031.1:0-500 GCF_002968895.1 Paenibacillus sp. AR247
TGCTACTTTTAAAACTTTACTTGTTGTGACACAAGTTCAGCTAAAAGGATATTTCTAAAACGCAGATTCGTTTCATTATCTAGTTTTCAAGGATCAAAGTTAATTGGTGGAGCTAAGCGGGATCGAACCGCTGACCTCCTGCTTGCAAGGCAGGCGCTCTCCCAGCTGAGCTATAGCCCCATAAATAACCCCAATAAGTGATTTACACTTGAATGAAGTTTATATGGTGGGCCCTAGTGGACTCGAACCACCGACCTCACCCTTATCAGGGGTGCGCTCTAACCAACTGAGCTAAGGGCCCATATCGTGTATGGGAATTATTCATTTGAAACCCATAAGGGTTTGCGCTTGGCAACGTCCTACTCTCCCAGGACCCTTCGGTCCAAGTACCATCGGCGCTGGAGGGCTTAACGGTCGTGTTCGGGATGGGTACGCGTGGAACCCCTCCGCTATCGCCACCAAACGCGTTTTGAAAGAGGTTTGCTCTCTCAAAACTGAGC
>NZ_PCZT01000032.1:0-8691 GCF_002968895.1 Paenibacillus sp. AR247
CCATCACAGAACGAAACGGTAAACCATACTTTGTAGGGGAATTTGTTGATGGTATGAAAGGATTTGCACCTCCGCTAGAGACGAATCTCGTACCAGTATCCGATACAGCATTCGCTGCATTCTTTGGGGAGAATTGGCTACCTGTTGTGTTCTCTACTTTTTCAGACGGTACCGAATTTGTTTTACTTGGGATGCGAGTCGCTCAAAAGATTAAGTAATGCCTTCCGGGTGCGGGGAACCGAAGTGCAACAAGCGTAGGACGTCATCCCCCCTAGGGCAGTTTCGAGCCTTTCGTTAATACCTGTTCATACCGATTGCTTGCAGTAACCTGGAAGGACCCGTCCGACGCGGACTTGGCTGTGATTAGCCTCCGCTGGAACGTAAAGGGGTTAAGCGGAGCTCAGCGAACTCGAGATGTCGAAGGGAATCGAGTCTTTCGGAACGGCTCAGGTAATCGGAGAAGGGACGACAAAAAATTGTGTAGGATTCTAATTCTTCACAACCACTAAGGAGTATCAATGAATATTAAAGCATTATCCATATTATGCAATCATTAGTAGTAATTGACATTGTTTCCAGCCAATCTCATTAAACTAACGGGCAGGATAATGTAATGATTTCTAATATATTTCCATGCACAGGTTACAAAAATCCATCCTACATCTAATACACAAAATGTAAACTATTATTATGATTTAAGTTTTATTTCTGATGGCTAGAAATGCAATAATAAGGAGTTTACTAAAATGGAGGGTGTTTAAATGGATTACATACAACATTTAAGGTCAATGGTAGGAAACGAGAAGGTTATTATGGTTGTTGCGGGTGCATTCGTTTTTGATATAAAAAATCGAGTACTGATGCAGAAACGTTCTGATAATGGTCAATGGGTTTTCCAGGTGGGTTTATGGATTTAGGAGAAAGCGTTCAAGATACAGCGAGAAGAGAAGTCTACGAAGAGACAGGGTGAATCCGCCGCGAAAACACTCGTAAAATCTTTTGTTTCTAGTCTTCAGAACTCTGTGCAGGATCTTTAAGTACAAAGGGGCCAGGCTTTAGCGCCTCAATTTTCAAGTATACAAGGCTTAGGCAGTATAGCATCCGAGTAAAGTTTATGGTTTCTTGTAAGATGACAAGAACATAGGCGTAAAATTGTCGCGTAGCATTGGGGCATAGGATTGTAAGAGACGACAAGAACATACACACGCTTAATAGCTGCGTAGCTGCGGCTTTTTTTTGTTTTAAATATATTCTTGTCAAACCCCGACGAAAAGAACATATATCTTTAGCGAAAGAGACAAGAACAAATATGGTTAGCCGTAATTGATGATGGATTATCAATTTACGCCATTAGCCGGCTTATTTACGAGTAAACCATCTTAAGCCAAGCTAATATATTCTGAGGACGAATCCGTTAAGCGATATCCACACTTTTACTCCATTATTTGCCGTGACTCCATAGGAACTCTAAACATAGGTTATTAGCATGAAGAGAGGAAAGGAGTTGGGGCGAAAATGGTTCGATCAAATGTCAAAGTATTCAAACATCGAGTTGGAAGAAATCAATTTATCGTCGTGAAAATCTTCCAATCATCAACTGCGAAGGCAGCGGGAGGAAACGCGCTGGCAAGCAACTCAGCGAACGTTCGAATTTCCAAATCTCATAAAAGATAGAATTGTCTGATTCTTCACCCCTTTATATATTGAAAGGAGGTGATATGTATGTTCAAACATTCAGCTAAACGTAAAAATAGTGTCCGTGTTACTCAAACCGCTACAGCAAAAGCAGGTGGAAATGCATTGGCAATTAACCTGGCGAACGTCAGTATCAAAAACAAGAAAAAACACTGGTAAGATGAAAGGGCTGGGACTTGTTTCCCGGCCTTTTGTTTTCGTTTTATTGAGAGTATACTCAGCTTTTTATAAATCAGAGGCTTCTTCTTTGCAGCAATGGAGGTTACAATATCGGTGGCATTATTTAAACCGTTGGCTTTAAAATGCTTCTGAACTACCGATATTGCCAATGACTAGCTTTAATGCTGTTAAATAGATGTATGCAATGTCAGCATTCTATATTGAACAACATCTCATTATCAAGAAGTATAATACAATGATGGTGAGGGAGCAGATTTATTAGCTATAGCGGATTTATTAGGGCACGCATTTCCCAAAACAGCAACGATTTATACGAAAGTGAATATAGAAAAAATGCGTAAAATTGTGACATCTAATCCGTTGGAGCTGACTACATTTGATAATTGGTTGAGGATGAATGGAATGAAAACCAGCATGCTTCCTCATGGAGCAACTGGTTTTTTTACGAGAAAAGTGTCGAAGGATAAGAACATAGTCCCATTGAAAGTCACTATTTTAGCGGCTTTTTTGTTTTATCGGTACAAGTTCTTGTCCCGATTGCCGTAATGGACAAGAACATGAGCCGATTACTGATAAGATAAGTATCTAACATCCATGCAATCTCATTAAGCTAACGGGCAGGTTTACGTAACAAATTAGTTCTCCTTTCCGTTTTATAATATGTGAACTTCATTAATACTCAAGGGAGGGATTACAATAAAAAGAATTTATAGTTTCAAGACGACAAAAAGCAACAGGTAAGTAATTGGGTGCTGTTTTTGTTAAGCTAATGGGCAGAATAATTCAATAGTATGTAAATAATGAGTCTAGCATCTTTTCTGGGAATAGGTTTTTATTGGAAGAATCACTTTGAGGAGAGATGCAGATGTCGGACATACAAGCAATTGTATTAGATCTGGAAATGCAATTCTAAGCAAACTCAGCTGCACATTAGTATCCCAAATGAGATTTGCCAACAGATTAACAAGTTCATCGAATTACATGCTCCTCAATCGTTAATTTCATATGAGGTTAATGATTCGTGGTATGCGTGTACACCGATTCCCGACTCGCAGCGAGCTCAGTTCGGTCTCCGTTTGAACGATCCGACTCCCCAGGTTATGGATAACGATTTCATCAGTTTACTCTCCCCAACCAAAATATTGATTCAAAGGGCTCAGCACTAGGAGCGACCTAATAAAGCAATTCGGCGACCATGTGAACGTCATCGCAACCGATGGAGGGGTATTGATTCAAATCATGCAAAAATCAGCTTCAAAGGAAGAAGCAGTGCGATGGGTCTTGGATGAATTGAAATCGGGGTGAGGCCGGAAAATGCAATGGTGTTCGGGGATGATTATAACGATTTAGGATTATTCCAAATGTGCGGATTCCCGATCGCAATGGGAAACGCGATTATTGAACTTAAAGATCGTGCAGCCCATGTAACCGATTCAAATGACAACGATGGTGTTGCCATTGCTCTAGAAAGAATGGTGGGTGTAATCACTAGCTGACTGACTCATAAATGATTAAACTAATGGGGTACGATAACTCAATGAAGACATTTGAAGGCAGCCGCCTTTTTGTTCGGCCGCCTTTTTCTCAACTAACGGGTAGAGTAGCGCAACTTTATATAGATAAATATGTAATGGATTTATCAAGTAACTGAAATTAGGACGTGCTCTAATATGCACATCATTTTTCTAAATGGTTTGATCATGGTCACTTTGATGCTCTTGACGTTGCTCCTTTTTGTCAGTGGTAATAAGTCTCATCCTCTGCTGAGCCTTATTTACTTCTTGTATGATTTTACAAATTTGTTTTACTATGATAAACCCCAAAATACCTAAGAAAGTGACCGCAGCTGCCAAGTAGAAAGAGTTGCGTGAGCCTAACGATACACCATGAGTGGAGGATTGAAGGAATCCGGCTGTAACTGCAGTGAACAATGAAATTCCAACGTTCTGCACAAGTCTTTGGACAGAGCCAATTGTTGCTTGATGCGCTGGTCCAACGGCTTCCATGATAGCCGCTATATTTGAGGGTTGGAAAAGCCCTGCGCCTAAACCATAAACAAAAAGCATGAAGCAAACGATTGTTAAGTGCCAGTTCAGGTGTTGAATAGCAAGAATCAGTAGCGGAACGAACATACAGCAAAGTCCAACTATCATTAATCGAAACGTGCCCCAGCTCCTCATCAGCCTGCCGGCTATACTAGAAGTCAGGACAATGCCCAGGGGTAACAACAAATTCACTATGCCGGATTGCCAAGGGACAAAACCGCGTTCTTTTTCTAAATAATAGGGTACGACAACCATACAAAGGCGTGTAACACCCCCATATGAAAAAATCGCATATAGAGAGATTGTGAAGAACCCGTTCTTAAATAACGATAAGGGAACAATGGGATTGACTACCCTTTTTTCTCTTTGAATAAACAGGAACATAAGGATTGCAAAAATCAGAATGTAAATATATGTACGGGGATGAAGAGATTCTAGCTGAGAGCATCCATAAACAAGAAAAAAAATGGAGGCTGACAGCAAAAGACTGCCGGACAAATTTAACGGCTGATGATTACTTATTGGTGATCCTTTTCCTTTTAAGACAGATCGGCATGCAAGTAAACAAAGGAGACAAATGGGTATATTCATTAAAAAAAGCCATTTCCAGCCTACAGTCGATAAGATCATTCCACCCGCCACAGGTCCGAGGACATGCCCTAAACCAAAGAATGACGCTAGAGCCCCTAATGCCTCACCCTTTTTATTAGGGGATACTAAGGTTGTTATTAGGGCAACTGAAGTTGCCTGAAGCATGGCAGCCCCTATCCCTTGTAAAATTCGAAATGAAATCAGCTGCATAACTGTTTCTGAAAAGGCGCAAAACATAGAGGCAAGCGCAAATAACGCTAATCCCATTGAGTAGATTTTTAAACGTCCATAACGGTCGCTTAGCCTACCGAAGACTACAATACAGCTGCAAATGACAATCGTATAAAGAGAAATGGTCCAGGCTACCGTCGTGACAGAAGAATGAAACTCTTGAACAAGCGAAGAGATAGCAACGTTAAGTATTCCTGAGTCTAAGGTCGTAAGAAACATACCTGTTCCAGCTACAAGTACGATGGAGAGATAAGACTCATTGTGTACCAAACTTTGATCAGCAGAATCCTTCATGCATCTACCCCCATTAGAATATTGTTAACTTATTCTAAAACACAAAAGCGTTATAGTTCTAATATATAAAATGTATTATATTAATAGGAATTAACTATATATAATCATCAAGAACTGAGCGCCGTACTTGAATTAGAACCATTCCAGCTACAAAAATTATGGGAACGAATATATACCGAGTGGTTGTTTCCGGTATCTGGATACGAACAGGTTGAGGGTCCTCAATTCGAAATGTATTATGAAATGCCAGGGCATACACAGGGTGAGGGACAGCGCGGTGAACCTTACCATAAGTGACGGCGAAAAATTTTCTTGGGGAAATGTATGAGAGGTGTTGAAAGTACGTGGATAATGAGGAACTTTGATCGTTTTATTTGGAAGTGTTGAAATTCTACGCGGATTGCTTCAAGTACCCAAACACATATGTTACTGGTCATTAAGCTAACGGGCAGGATTGTTTAATAATTTTTATTGAAAACTTTTGCTAAAGTAATAAGGATCTTGTTGTAATTGGATTACCGTAATTGATAACAATTATCCAAAGCGAAGTTGGGCCCAATAACATTACTACATTATCAGGTTAATTAAGCTAACGAGCAGGCTCGGAGAGAATTTATCTTCAATGAACGGGTAGATTTCTTTAGTTACAACATTAAAGTTCGGGAAAAAACAAGTTCTACTGCGATGTCCAACCGATACTTTCTTAACTAATCAAAACTTTACCTATACCCATGGTAAGGTAGCATGATAACATATTACTGTTTTCCAAAAAATTTCCATTTCCGGGGGTATGTTAATATATGAGCATCAACTTACAAGATTGGATTCAGGAAGCCGACTTGGTGAGCATGCAAAAGGCAATGTCATCGGGTGAGTGTACATCCGAAGCCTTCGTACTTGCATATATCGAACGTATTCATAGGTATAATCCTCTGATTAATGCCGTATTAGAGATCAATCCAGATGCACTTGAAATAGCAAGGAATCTTGACCTTGAGCGAAATACAAAAGGCAGTAGGGGACCGTTACATGGAATACCAATCCTGCTCAAGGATAACATCAATACTCACGACCGGATGCACACGAGTGCTGGTTCAATCGCCTTGGCTGAGTCATTTGCCCTTCAAGATTCGTTCATAGCTGCAAAGCTCCGCACTGCAGGCGCGGCACTTCTGGGTAAGGCAAACATGACCGAGTGGTCGAATTTTATGTCCGATCGGATGCCAGCTGGATACAGTTCCAGGGGCGGATATGTATTGAATCCATATGGACCTGGCAAGCTTTTCGTGAGCGGGTCAAGTTCAGGATCGGCTTCAGCCGTAGCAGCAAGCCTGGCAGCAGCAGCAATTTGTTACATCCTTATGAGTTTAGTAAATATAAAATAAAGCGAAGGCTACCGACTGTTTCGGTAGCCTTCGTAATGTCGAATCCAAGTATAATCAGCCTGAAATGAGCTAACCAGGAATGATTTTTATAGCTACATTAGTGATTGAAGGTAGGGTAACAGTGTGATGGACTTGGACCGATTGACCTTACCGTCATCAATGAAACGCAGCTAAGAATGTAGCATCCTTTTCATGCAGTACCTGAAAGGATTGAAAGCAGTCTACGCACAGTTGCCAGGATATTAGGGGCGAATCAAGACTCTAATTGAATTAAAGGACACTATCCTGAAAAGTAACCTGAGAGGGTTTTCGGCACTGATATTCAGCGTTTTGAATCGAGCGGTTGGATGGACACGAAGGTCTACCTCATGGGATTTTTTTGAGACTGTTACCCCAAATAAGTGAGTTATTTATCGGAGAGGGCCCCTGGAATCATGGTCACCTCTCACTTCGGGATTCTTGGAATTGTCGTTTTATTAGGCAGCGGAAGCCTCTGCGAACCACCTTTTACCCGTTGCAGTCACGGTCTTAGGTTCGGATCCATGGAGTGGAGTAGCGTCAAAGGTGGTGTCATATATCAGTCAGCGTGATGATATAAGTATTTAAATGATAACATTATCCCCCCAAGATGGGGGGCCGCGTTTGGTAATGATCTATCACCTAAGCTTAATTTTACACTGCAACAAAGAATACAATCCTAAAACCCCTTGTATTGAGGTTCCTCATTTTCTAGCTGTTGAACCCGGCTTTCCACCTGCTGTACGATCTGGCCAGTTTGCTGGGCCGCCTGAGTAAACAAGTTTTTCGCTTCCTGGTTTTGTGTGCTAAGAGCAAAAGTCTCCAAGTTAGCTTGGGCACTTTTTAGGGAAGCAAGTGTTGTTTTGACCTGAGAAGAAACTGTCATCTCCTTCACCCCCTTTATAGAACAGTACGAATGTAATCTAACCGGTGGAGGGGCAAAAAATTCATTGAAGCCTTTTTACCACTATCCAAAAATCCACTATTTTCATTTAACTATTCGATGAGCCCAAGCTCTTCATATACTTTTAATGAAACAACCCCACGTATACAAAAATCATCAAAAAAACGCCAATTAGGCGGTCCTCCTTAATCAATTCAGAGTTATTAGGCGTTCGACAAATTCAATTTCATTATAGGGAATCCTTAAAGGACCATCGTCAGTTCGCACTTTTCGGTGAAGACCGCTTGTCCGGCGGTCTTCCAATAGCGCGGCTTCTTCGCAAGTGGTATGGCCTTCCAGAATAAAGGAGAAACTAGAAACAAAGTCCACTGCCCTTGACGAGGAGAGCCGAATGAAAGTTACTGAACAAATCACCGGAACCCAGCTTGGCCTGCTGCTGTTTACATTTGTGTTTCCCGCGCTTGTCATTCCCGCACCCGGAATTACGGCCGCATTTGCTGGGCAAAACGCCTGGCTGGCGGTATTTCCGGGCGCCTTGCTCGGGGTCACCAATATTTTGGTTATGACGGCGCTTGGAAATCGTTATCCAGGTCTTACGATCCTGGAATACGGCGAAAAGATCGTGGGCAAATGGCTCGGAAAAGGGCTTGGGCTCTTTTTTTTCTATTACTGGTTTTCGTTAGTCACAGTTTCCATCAATGAACACTCGCGGTTTATCAATACATTTCTGTTGCCGAGAACGCCGTCCGTCGTCGGAGGGCTGACGATCGTGGCGCTTAGCGCACTCGCCGTCTATGCGGGAATCGAAGTGATCTGTAGATGCAACATCTTTCTCTCGCTGCTCATCTTCATGGTTCTGGTGCCGCTCTTTATGCTCGCACTGCAGGACACAAACGTGACGCATCTGATGCCAGTGATGGGGGAGGGTTTCGTGCCGGTGCTGCAGGGGTCCCTTCCCCTATCGGCAAACATCAACCAAGTTTTTCTGATCGGATGGTTGATTCCGTTTCTGAAACAACGCCGCGAGGCACGCAAGGCCGGAATGCTTGCGCTTCTCGGTATCGTTGGGCTGATCGTCATTGTCGATTTGCTGACGGTCATGATTTTTGGTCCTATTACCGGTAAGCTGACTTATTCGTTTCTGTCTCTGATTCAGTATATTGGCATTCAGGGCTCCTTCGAACGGCTGGAAGCCATTGTCTTCGCGATTTGGGTATCGGGTGTTTTCGTAAAGGTGGCCGTATGCCTGTTTTTGCTGGCCCTCTGCCTGACCAATGTGTTCGGGATCCGCAATTACCGGAATCTTGTCGCCCCGCTTTCGCTGCTGTCAATCATCGGCGCGGTGTGG
>NZ_PCZT01000033.1:0-6070 GCF_002968895.1 Paenibacillus sp. AR247
GAGGTTAATAGCAACGCCATTATTCAAAATCAAATCTCTCTAGTGATATTTTTGGGGTGGAATACTGAAAGCTGAGTCATCTACTCATTTAACCTTTTCAAAAGTGCTTGTAAACCAAAGGAAAATTGTTGATCTGGATTCCCGTATTCAAGGTCTGACATCAATTTATGTAGAATGGGGTACTTGTTTCCGGGAATATCTTGCCACAATTTTGAATCAGACCCTTCTGGCTTCATGCCGGAAAAAAGGACTGAACCTACATCAAGTAGCTCATGACCAATAATAAAACCAACCATACCATTTAATACATAGATCGCGTGAGCTCCATATATATTTGCACGTTGGAGAGTAGCAAGGAGACGTTCCAAAATGGACAGGGATGCAGGAGTTCGTAATGGACGTGATGCAAACAAAGGCAGTGCACGTGGATGTGCACGTAGGACATTACGAAAATCATGTGCAAATACCCATAAATCATCATACGGCGACGAATTTGATGTTTCTGGGAATGGTATTTGTAATAAAAGAAATTCAATAACTCCATCAAACAACTCTTCTTTATTTGCGATGTGATTATAAAGGGACATTGCTTCAACGCCTAATGCTAATCCCAGTTTCCGCATACTAAAATTTTCTAAACCTTCTTGATCAATCAATTGTACAGCAGCTTTTAGTACCTTTTCCCGAGTTAGAGATCGTTTTCGATCTATTTTTTCCATATATACTTCTCCTTGTGTTGTTTGTACCTAAATACTTACACCATAAGTTTACATTGTAAGTTTATGGTGTAAGTATTTTGTTGTCAAGTCAAGAAAGTGATATTGCATGTATTATAAAATGCTAAAAACTGCATCTGTAATGAGAATCCGTATCTATTACGGCTAACCATACCTGGTCTTATCTTTTTCGGCAAACGATACGTCGGGTTTTGACAAGAACATATATCGTTAAAACAAACAAAGCCACTATTACGCGGCTTTTAAGCGTGTATGTTCATGTCGTCTTACATACAGGCGGTGGTAATCGTCTCCAAGTATCCCCTTGTTTTCCCCTTATCTTGAAATAAGGGTCCCACACACCCGGCAGTTTGCATGATCTTGACAGAGCCAAAGTCCCCCATACAACAAAGCCTTCTTACACCGCTGCGCAAGAAGGCTATGCCCAAATCTTCTTCATTTTTAAGCTTTTTGAAGCATCCATTCAACTACATGCATCAATTTAACTTTGTGCCCGTTTGTTGATCCCTTTACTAAAAAACAGTTCCCGGCCGAAGTTGCTTAGAAAGTTGTCCTTTTAAATCAGCGACGTTTGTGAAATGCTTAAACTTATCACGCGGCAAACCCAATTTCATTGCCCCAATTCCTAAATATCTGGAATGCCTTCCATATGTGTAAAGCAGGTCCAACCCTTTCCTTGCAAGTTTGCGGCCTTGTGCAAGATGAATGGATTTTGCGTATTTGCCAAGGTCCTGAATATCGCCCAATACGGCTATTTTCCGACGGTTACCCCACCCATGGTGCTGCAAAACATTCACAGCAGGATCTAATTCAGGTTTGGTATTAAAACTATCATCAATGATGGTTATTCGATTAGCCATCTTCTTTATTGACAAGCGTGCATACGGCATCTCCATCCGTCTCAAACCTTTTCTGATTTGGGAGACACTGCATCCCAGATGATTTGATACGGCTATTGCGAAAAGAGCATTATATACATTGCATTCCCCATAGCATGGAATATAGAACACTTTCATCTTTCCTCTAAGCCGAATACTGAATTTAGCGCCGCTAGCTGTATAAGTTACCTTCACTGCACGGTAATCTGCTGGACCATATATTCCAATAGTAAATACCTTCCCCTTAAATGCTTTGACCTGCAATAATCTGGAGTTCTTATCATCCCGGTTTATAAATAGAACACCGGAAGGATCCATTTCGTGAATCAGTTCAGATTTTGCGGCTGCTATTCCCCTCAGACCGTTCTTAAAGTGCCCGATATGTGCTTTACCTACATTTGTAATGATACCTATCCACGGTTTAATCAATCGGCAGTGTTTTGTGATATCCCCTTTCTTCTTCATCCCATATTCCAGTACAACTGCCTGATCCGCTGATCTGATTTGCTTCTTGTACTGGGAGGTATACCAGGTGTCGTTGCCGTTTTCAAACGATTTAAAGGTCTTCCACCGCTGTTTGAGAATCGAAGCAAGCATCTCTTTGGTGGTCGTTTTCCCTGCGCTACCCGTAATGGCTATGATGGGTTTACGCATGTTATCCCTCCTTAGGAGCCTTTAATAGGTCATTGTTGACAAACCAATTCTATATCGATGCATATACATAATAGAGACAGGAACACTAGCACCCACCCATTCATCACATTTTAAAATTGTTTAAAGGAGGCATAATAGTGGACCTTCGCGAGCGTTTATCACTATTAGGGTATGAAGGTAAGTCATTGAAAGCCATGCTCCTAGCCTTCCAGCATGACTTCCATATCCACTCATCCGGCAAACTCACCCGTAAAACAATTCCACGATTAAAGCAGTTGACGCAAGGGAATGTTACCTTGAATCTGCTTGCCAGAGTGATCTACAGCGAAGCTGTGGGAGAACCTTATAACGGTAAGGTTGCTGTTGGAGCCGTCGTACTGAATCGTCTCACATCTTCCGATTTTCCAAATACGCTGGTGAGGGTTATTATCGAGCCTCTCGCTTTTGCTGTAATCGGTGATGGACGCTTTTGGCTAAAACCCAATTTAATCGCCTACAAGGCTGCACGAGACGCTCTAAATGGGAAGGATCCGACTAAAGGCTGCCTTTATTTTTTAACCCAGATAAATCAACTTCCCAATGGATACGAAGATTAAAGCCTAAAATGAGGATCGGCCGTCATGTATTTGCCTAGTCCTTGTACACGGCATAACGTCTGTAATCCGAGCCGCAGAGCCTGATCCTCCTGCTTTGAGACTTTAATCTTTGGTCGCTAATCTTCCAGGTATGCTTCTTCTTTTCGGCACGTCGCTGAATGACATAGTGGTAACAATCCGCTGAATATATTCGGAAACCTTTATTGTGGCAGCGTTTCAAAAATCCTACGGTTTCTCCCAGTGATACGGAACGAAATCGAACCTTATTGAATATCTGCTTACGGCATAGCAGTGTTGCACCCGAAACTTGCTTCACATGACGCATTTGCTCCTCCGGATAACGAAGAAATAGCCCGGAATCCGCTTCTAAATAGACAAGACACCCTCTTTTTCCCACGATATCGGCTTTAGATTTGACTAACGCATCCATCATCGTATTTAAATAATACGGCGAATAGTAGTCATCATCGTCAAACCTTGCTATAAATTCATAACGGGCCTTACGGATTGCATCGTTTAAACAAGAGCCCAGCTCTTTCTTCGCAGGCCTTTGATAAATCGAGATATCTTTTCGTGATTTGCACATGCTCTGATATTTCGCTAAGTTCATTGAGTCGTTATTTAATATAATAATCAGTTCTTTGGTTTTATACTTCTGACGAGTATAGTTAGTCAGCAGCTGTTTGAAGTAGTTAGGACGATTCGTGCAGGTAATCACCGATACTGCTTCCGATTCATAACGGGTATTGAATTTCCCCTTCACCTTCATCGCAAACCACCTCTTGCCGCGTGTTCTAGCCGCTGCAACCTCATCAATTCCGAAACTGTGACAAATCGGAAACCTTTCTTTCGTAGTTTCCTTACAATCAACGGCAGCGCAGTTAAGCTTTGATACCAGGGGTCGCAAGCATGTAGCAGTATAATTGAACCTCCACGCACGTAGGGTACAACCCTTCTCACAATCATAGAGATGTCTGTCAATTTCCAATCCAAAGAGTCCACATCCCAGTGTACTATCAACTGGTCCAAAGTGCGGAGCTTACGGACTACACGCGGGTTCATATCCCCGCCTGGCGGGCGAAACAGCCTCGTCCTTATACCTGTCGCCTGAAAAATAGCTTTGCCGGCCCTATTAACCTCTTGCTCAATCCAAGCGTTATTTTGCCACCTATAATCTTTATGCCTGTAGCCATGAGAGCCGATCTCGAAGCCCTTCTTCTGAATTTTTCTTGCAATTTGCGGATGGGTTTCAGCCCAAATGCCTGTAATGAAGAAGGTCGCTTTATGGACGCCGTGTTCCTTCAGCAGAGATAGCATACGCAGAGGAACCTTATGTCCGTTAGCGATATCGAATGTTAAAGCAACCACTTTCTTTTTCGTCTCTACGCGATATAGAACATCCCACGAATCCATTTCGGGAAGGCTCCTCCTTGCCGGTTAGTGTTTTAAATGATCTTATACTTTCGCAGTTGCCGAATCATATACTGGGCACGACGTGAGTAGCTATGCTTCCTGACCGCTAGTTTACCTTGTTTCCGAATCCTCTCGCGCTCTTCGGGATGTTTTAGATAATAGGCAACCAGGTCTCGGGTCTGCTTCGCCGAGTTGGAAACGACAAGGTCCCTACCTGGTTTAAATAACCTGCGTATTTCAGGTGTATCACTTGTAACAAGGAAACCTCCCGATCCAAGAATTTCATAGGTTCTTTGGGTTACCTGAGTGAGCTGATTCTGAGGACCGATAACAATCTTCGCCGAGTTATATACTTTATGGGCATCGGGATAAGGCAAATAACCGTGTATCCATTTACGTGGAATACGGCTTCCAAGAATAGGCTTCATCGACTCCCATTGTTTCCCCCAGAAATCGACTCTTTTACCGTCTTGGATTAAAGGACGAATGAGATGTCTGATCGATTTAATGCCGAAATGTTTGGGGTATATTTTTAAGATCCGGGAATATCCGTTAGCCACTACGGCAATATCGCGTTTAAAACCCTTAACAGCCTTACATTCTTTGTGCACCTTTGGATGGTATCCAAAATCCATATGAGCGGCCTGTATCCCCATTTTTTTATAATTTCTAACCATGGAGCGACAGATGGTAAATACGAAATCGGGCTTGACCGTACGCACATAAGGAAGGGTAAAAGATTCATGGTGAGTAGGGTCTTCCGTGGCCCAGTACACATGCGGAATTTTTGTTGATGCTACGTATCTGCGCATCCAATATTGCTTATACTCCGCATGTTCAGGAGTCCATCCCATGCTGATAACTAGATCCGGCTTAAACGTTTTGAGTAGATGAGGCAGCTTATTTTTCGTCAGAGTGCCAGAAATTTTCACTTTGTGCCCTAGATCCCTGAATCCATTCGGGAGCCCGTGGATCCACATCGGGTGGTTCTCTAGAAATAAAACTTTCATTATTGACCCTCCGGGATTTGAAAATTGTATGATTTGAGCGACAACACCCCGAACCTGAACCCTTGCCTTCTTAGGCCCTCGATAATAACAGGCAAGGCAGCGGTGCTGTTGTCTGCAAAATCATGAAACAATATGATGCAACTGGAGCTTATCCGGCTTTCGTTAAGCACATGATCTGAAATTTGTCTAGGAGACAGCCGGATAGGATAAGAATCCAGCGAATCGATCGTCCAGTCGCAATATCTATATTTTCTAGATTTCAACTCGGCTTTAATAGACCGTATTAGGCTGGGAGACCTTTTTTTGGGAATCAGCCGATTGTTGGAGCCTCCTGGAAACCGAAATAATCGTGGTTTGAATCCAACAGACTTTATAAGCAGCCGCTCCAAACGGTCAAAATCTTGAAAGAAGCCTTTTTTACTCGCATAGATCTTGGCATAGTCATGAGAATAAGTGTGATTGCCCAACACATGACCTTGGCTGATTATTTTTCGATACATATTCAATCCGTAAGGAGTTTCTTTTCCCAATACAAAAAAGGTTCCTTTAATCCCATAGCGTCTCAGAATATCCAAAATTTGTTTCGTGTTTTTTGAAGGACCATCATCAAAAGTAAGATAAGCTACTTTTACTCGCCGATTCCACACCTTCCTACGATCAGGATTCACTTTAGAAGTCCCTTCTTTCGTAAGGCCGATAACATAAATTTTGCACGCTCAGTGTAGTTCTGTTTGGCAATTGCACTCCTTCCGTTCCGTCGAATTCGCTCTCTCTCCTTCTCA
>NZ_PCZT01000034.1:0-7833 GCF_002968895.1 Paenibacillus sp. AR247
GTTCGCACAACGTAGTGATGCTGTCATTAACGCTGCTAACGCAGATCACCTGGCCTCTGTGGTGACGATTATTGGGGCATTGCGAGGTACGGGAAAGGCTTTTATACACACGTCCGGATCAAGCGTTATTGGCGATGATGCCCTTGGCGATACCATAAGTGAAAAAATAATATGACGAGGAAACTCCTTTTGTTCCAATGGATATCCGGGCGTATCGCGCCCATATTGATAAACTTGTCCGCAGGGCCGGCATTGATGATTGGGTCAGAAGTATTGTGATCGTTCCCTCTATGATTTATGGAAAAGCACTTGGATTGCCAGCAGAAAGTGCTCAGGTGCCGCAACTTGTTCGTAAGTCTCAGGAAATGGGGGCAGGCGTCCATGTCGGAAAAGGTGTTAACCGCTGGTCCAACGTTCATATTAAAGATTTAGCACAGCTTTACCTGTTGGCTCTTGTGAAAGCACCGTCGGCTTCTTATTTTTTCGCTGAAAACGGGGAGGATTCCTTCGGAGACATTGCAAAAGCTATCAGCGAAGCCCTTGGTTATCAAGGCAAAACAATAAGTTGGTCGGTTAACGACGCAATTGCTGAGCTGGGGGATTGGGTACGGTCATCCCTCGCTTCCAATAGCCGTGTTCGTGGGGTGAATGTGAGGAAATTATTGGGTTGGGAACCAAAAGAGGAGCCACTACTGAGTTGGATAGGGCATAACCTTTATTAAGAAAGAAAAACATTATACCAAACTTATGCCGCGTAAACCGCGGCTTATTTATTTTCAACAATATAATTAACTTTGCCAGTCTCGTCATCCCCCTCATCACGAAGAATTTTATAGGCGGCATGGCGACCGATCGGCAGAAAGGGAAAGCGATAAGGTATTCGTCATCATCCATGTCTTTGATATATTCGTCCAGGATCGGCCGGAAATTTTTGTCACGCTCGCGACATCGTTACGCTCATGATGATGTTCAATTAGGATCAGGCCGCCACCCTAGATTACATAGGCTGGTCACAGTAAATGGTTGACGAAGCTACGGAATACTTTATTTTAGGATCAGACATTTTCGTTCAGGAGGCTGCCAAAACATTTGAAGGAGGAAATATTATGCGTAAGTTCAGCGGCTGGGTTTTTGACAATCAGAATGTGATTCGATTTACATTCGCGGCTACTGTTACTATATGCCTAGTGATTTTGACAATCTATTTTTTTCTTAAGTTCATGCAATTTACGGCACAGTAATTTTTTTCTGACATAGGTTCCGGCAGTGGACGGCCAACTCAGATTCTCTTCAACAAGTTTGCATGATCGGGTTGGCGGCCGGTGGCCGTACGCAACCAACGTAATTAAACAGCGCTCTTTAAAATCTTTAAAAGGATTTGGCTGTCGGCGCCAGGTATGAGCGTCCATTCCATAAACTAGATGAATATTCTTATTGGGGAAAGGCAAAATAATTTTGATGTAAACAGGTATAATGCCACGGTAAATATCCCAATCAAGTTGAGGAGGTTTAACATGCATCAACGCGCTGTACTCGCTGGGGGATGCTTCTGGGGGATGCAGGACTTGATCCGCAAGCTTCCCGGAGTCATCTCGACTCGCGTCGGCTATACTGGCGGTGACACTCCGAACGCGACCTATCGCAACCATGGCACTCATGCGGAGGGGATCGAAATCGTCTTCAATACAGCGGAGACGAGCTACCGGCGCATCCTGGAGTATTTCTTTCAAATCCACGACCCTACGACGCGGAACCGTCAGGGCAACGATATCGGCACAAGTTACCGTTCGGCGATCTACTATACGAGCGACGAGCAGAGAAAGGTGGCGGAGGAGACGATCGCCGACGTGAACGCGTCGGGTCTGTGGCCGGGCAAGGTCGTCACCGAAGTGATGCCGGTCGGCGACTTCTGGGAAGCAGAGCCGGAGCACCAGGACTATCTGGAGCGCTATCCGAGCGGCTACACCTGCCACTTCCCGCGCCCCACCTGGGTCCTTCCTAGGCGGGAACAATGAAAAGAGCACTAAGGAGCCTTAGTTCGATACTTCACCGGACTAAGGCTCCTTAATTTATTCTGAAACTGCTTGTGATTGTAAAAGTGCCTTGGTAAAATTGTTTTGGATCCCGGTAGCTGGCCAGCGAAGGATACCAAAACAAAACCAAGGAGAATACAACATGAATTCTACTCAAAACGAGCGAATAACTCAAATCACATCAACGACTCTCATAGTCGGGGTGGATATCGCTAAGTCTAAGCACGTGGCTCGGGCCCAGGACTTCCACGGAGTCGAAGTTGGAAAGCCGGTAACTTTCGGGTAATTCCAGTGAATTACGTGTATAATACAGATTATAGCTAATATACAAAAAGTGTCTAAGGACAAGAACATAGTCCCATTGAAAGTCGCTATGTTAGCGGCTTTTTTGTTTTATCGGTACAAGTTCTTGTCCCGAGCCCAGGACAAGAACTTGTACCGATTGCCGTAATGGACAAGAACATGAGCCGATTACCGATAAGATAAGTAGCAGAAAAATGTAAGCGACGTAGTTATGAAGTTGGTTAGTCTTTGGAGTAAACTGGTATCAAAAGAATGAAGGTGAAATGAAAAAGTCCTGAAAGGCAGTTTTTCAGGATTTTTTCATTTCAGGCGGCGACGGAAATAAATATTCCGAATAAATAAAGGAATTGGTGTAATGCATGATGCGGCGCGCACTTCCGGTTTGATAGGCTTGCCAATTACTTACTAGACATTTGATTGGGCTGTGACTGTCAATCATAGATGTTATCAATGATAATAATTGAATTATTGAAATTGATCAATCGTTTGGATATTTCTATACTAGAAATCAAACATTCAAGAGGAGGAAACATAGCATGCTTGAAACAGTGCTCACGATTACTTCGATGAAGACACCCGATGAGGCTCGAGCCTTCAAAACACTTAACGAGGAATGGATTGCCCTCCTCTTTACCATCGAAGAGGAGGACCGGGTTATCCTCAATAACCCAGTGGAGAACATCGTGAACAAAGGAGGAGACGTGCTTATCGCGCGAGATGGTGATTCGATCATCGGTTGCGTTGCACTCGTTCCGAAAGGCGCCGGTGTGTTCGAGCTCTCGAAGATGAGCGTTACACCCGAGTCACGGGGGCGCGGATACGGACGGATAATCATCCATGCCGCCATTAACCGTGCACGCGGGCTTGGCGCAACAAAGCTCTTTTTGGGCAGTAGCACCAAGTTGCCGAACGCTGTTCATCTTTACGAATCGGTTGGTTTCAAGCACGTTCCTGTTCAACAAATTGGGCCTATGCCTTATGTAAGAGCAGATGTGTTTATGGAGTTTGAATTAAAGTGAATACGAAGACAAAAATATCGACGAATCTATAAATGTTATCGTTAGATCGAGAATGAAGTGAATTAAGAGGAAAATGCTCTTATTCTTATAGAAATTCAATAATTTTAAAGGCAAAAAGGCAGCATAAAAGCGTCGAGACATTATTGTCTTGACGCTTTTTTGGCGGATACAAGCCTTGTAACCCGCGCCTTTCAACTTATTATCAACATCAAACGTCGACTAATTACTTTAATATTGAATTATGTTCGTTAAGAAAGGTTGCTGCTAACTATCTTATAGAAATAGGGCGAATTAGTAGTTTTACATATTAATATCTTTTCTCAAACGCTAATATCGATAATTCAATTGCAGTGTGGGTGACGACGATTTGCTAGTCCGCTCAAATCTGTCCCACACTTCCTTCGAACGGCGAGTCAATACCTTCGCGAAAAGAAAACTGTAGCTTGGACGGGGCCTAAGGGATACGATAGTTGAATAACGAACAGGAAGAGCTGCCGGTGCTGATCGGCAGCTTCATTACGCTAACGAGCAGTAGAGTGTGGTAATATCCAGATGGTAACTTCAATTAAAATCAAATTATCCATTGTATCTTTCCTGAGTAACAGATTATGCTAATGGATAAAATGCGTGGAAAGAGAGAGATTCGTATGCCATATTTCGCACTTCTAGTCTGATACATGATGTATAACGAGACTTTTGCAAATAGAAAAAGACCCTTGCCAGCAAGTAAATCATATTGTTGTCTCAACATTAAGAATGGCATTCAAACGAAAAGACATTCGCACCGGGAAGAAATTGAAACACACTATATTAATGCGAAGCTAATGCATTTAGAGACCCAAATAACTGAAACAGGGTTAGTCCGGGACGGTAAAGTTCTGGACTAACCACAGCGGTAAGCCTTGGACGAGAAGATAAGTCATGGACCACCGCTGTTTTTTATTGTGTTATTGTTTCCCGTTAATTGAATAATAGGTTACAATCTTCACTGGCGGTCGCACGGTTGTTGATCAGTCAATCGACGCTCTGCCATTAAGATAGCCGTTGCGGCTCTAATGTGCTAAAGTATTTCAATATACATTAACATTTCAGGAACAAGCCTTCAGGTCTATTTTTCCGCTGTGCGAAAATTGAGTTATTCATAATATCCTTCAGTAGATTTTCTCAAAGTTTTAAATTGATCCATATCATGCCCGAACCACACTTGGGAATTCGTGCGGGTAGCCAATGTACGGATTTTCTCTACTGCATTTCGATAGCCGATCAAATCATAGATAATACCAGGCGGCTTGACCGGAGGACCAAAACTTTCCGCGGTATAAATGGCATCGGAAGCTAAAATGATTCCGCCGGTTTCTGGCATTTCGATCTGAAGACCTAACATTCCCCATGCATGACCGCTTCCGAAATTCAAGATTTTGATACCCTCCACCAGATCCAAATTGTCTTCTCCCGGTTTGATCGTTTTCCATTGCAGTTGGTTTTTGATCCAAGCGTCAATATCAGCCCACACATAGGCTCCTTCTTTTTCATTGCGAGCGTAGGTCTGCAGTGCTCCATTAAACTCATCCTCATGGACGATAATGGTCGCGTTTGTGAACAATTCGAGGCATCCAGCATGGTCCAGATGCAAGTGGGAGGCAACAACATACTTTATTTCCTCGGGTCTAACCGTAAGCTGCTCCAATCGGTTATGCAGGTAACATTCCTCGCTTGCCACCCATGGAGACGACAGTTGGGTCGATTGTGCCCATCGCCCTTGAGCGCCCATTGAGTTTGGATTGCAGGCTGTATCAAACAAGATTTTCCCCTCAGGATGATCAATTAATACTGTATAAATTGGGAACTCCACAAATTGTGTCTGGGCATTCGGATTATTAATTGTTGCTGGATTGTGCATGGAGATGATCCAATTTTTGTCCATGCTCATTCGACCGTTATCCAATACATATAGCTTAGGATGCATTTTTATAATATTTGTCATGTTTATTACCCACCCATCGAAGTAATCCAGTACAAGGTAACCCCTTTTGGAAGCGCATCTTGTTGCTGTTGGAACACTCGTATTTGCCTTTAAGAAGTGTCTTTGCTATGGCAGATTTAGCTAAAGCGGCTCAGTACTGGTATAGACATACAGTAGTACAAAAAATAAAATGATATAAGCAGGCACTTTAAAGTGTCCAGGGAACTTCATAGGGCATAGGAGGGGAACTGTTTGGCACATTCATCAACAACTAAGCAATCTGATATTTCGTTATCCAATTGCGGCTATAGCAAAGTTCTTGACATTATCTCTAACAAGTGGTCAGCTCTTGTTATATATGCCATGGAAGACGGTAAAATCAGATATGGAGAAATGCTTCGGAGGGTGGAGGGGATATCTAAAAAAATGCTTACCCAGACGGTGCGCAAGCTGGAACGTGATGGAGTGGTTCAACGACACATTACTCCTACTGTACCTCTAAGTGTCGAGTATTCACTAACAACATTAGGGGAAACATTGCTTCAGCCGATGAAAGAGTTAAGGCAGTGGGGAAGAGAAAATTACACTCAAGTTGTAGAGGCTCGAGTTAAGTATGACTCTGCTTATACACCTGGTTCACATGAATCCGGCAGCATAAATTGATGAACTTTACGTACATGAAATATCACGTCGTGGAGTCTTGTATATCAGCTAGGCCTTGGAAGACTCTTTGAAAAGGCTGAAAACGGAATTTTTCAATATACCTAACGGGCACCGCATAATCCGGGAATGCCGAGGAGTCTAGAAGGGGAGTCGTCATACGGGCCGAAGATTTATGCTATACTCATTAATTCAGTCGCCAACTGGCGGCTTTTTTCTTTGGCAACCCGCTTCCGGTCTCAGCTGAATGAAAGAAATGCCATATTTGTACGCACGAATAGTAAAGCCTTACGAATACAAAAAAAGCGCCGGCTCACGATGTGATCATGGAACTGGCGCTTATTCGTTTGTTACCATATAAATGTACAAACTGTTATAACAACCGCTCCAAGAGTTCCGCTGTTTCCACCCTCAAGGGTGCAAATTGATCAGCGCTGCGCCCCTGGGTCTACTCGTTCTATCGGGCACTGCGAGCCGTTCGCTCTATGGCATTAGCAATCACTTCATAAAGTTGGTGCGGCAGGTCGTGTCCCATGCCGTCAACCAACATGAGCTCGGCACCAGGGATGGCCGAAGCCGTGTCCTCGCCACACGCCTGGACGAACAGGGGATCGTCCATCCCATGAATGACAAGTGCAGGTACTTTTATGGTGGCAAGTAAAGTGAGAGCAGTGTTACTTTTCTATTCGTGAAAGCAATTTAGGCACAATCATCAACCCCACGACATTTGCCACTACAAATATTAAGAAAAATAAATCACCTGTTAATGAAAAAGTCGATGCAGAGACAATAGCCCCGATCCAGGCGAGTCTTTTATATGTATTTATTGTCTTTACCATTAAAATTCACCTTTTGTATATTTTGGTTTATCTACTTTAAAGGCCGCCCAAACAGACGGCCGGGAAGGGGAGAATGAAGATACCACCCAACTTATAGGAGCTTACCCTTTTTTATTTTGGGTAATCCAGGATGATTCTATACCAACGATGATGTCGAGGGACAAGAACAAAGTCCCATCGAAAGTCGCTATTATAGCGGTTTTTTTGTTTATCGGTACAAGTTCTTGTCCCGAAGAAAAGACAAGAACTTGTACCGATTGCCGTAAAGGACAAGAACATAATCCGATTACCGATTAGATAAGCATCTTTCACTGCACTAATTCATTAAGCTAACGGGCAGGATAGTTACAATACTTGGTAATAGGAGAAATGGTAAAATAGGTTGAGGATATTACAAAAGAATATGAGTAAGGAGTGAACAACTTGTTTGTTACTTATGAGGAGATCACCAGGAAAGGCGTTGGGGTACTAAATGAGGATGCCATTATAATGCATCCGAAAGCAAATTTGTATGGAGCTTTGGACGGTGTATCTTCCTTGGTACCCTATCTAAACACCAAAAAGGAGGCAGGCGGTTTTATTGCCGCGAATCTGGTAAAAAACTACTTCGAGTCTGTTACTGATCCTAGAAGTTTAATGGACCACATGATTGAGGTGAATGATCTTCTTATGGAACAAATGGTGCTCGCTAATATTGATCTGAAGAAAAAGGAAGAACTTTGGGGAGCGGCATTGGCAATCGTTCGTATTCAGAATGATAGTGTAGAGTTCATACAGACAGGGGATTGCATGATTCTGGCGGTATATGAAAATGAGGAGGTTCGCCCATTAACATGGCGACAAGTTTCTCACTTAGAAGCTCCAGCATTCGCTAAATGGCAGGAAGGAATCACTAAAGGCTTAAAAAGCCAGATAGAGCTTCATGAAACCGTTATTGATATAATAAAAAAGAACCGATATCGCGCTAATACAGATGGTGGTTACGGGGTCTTAAATGGGGAAAAGGATGCAGTTCG
>NZ_PCZT01000035.1:0-1030 GCF_002968895.1 Paenibacillus sp. AR247
TGCCCGATAGAGCCGCCAGAAATATAATCGCTCCCCAGCCGGCCCCCTGCCAAATGTTCTGTAACAGCCACACCCACCGGAAATAGCTGGGATCCGTCATCAGTTCAATCCGGCCCAGCCCCCAATCCTCCAATAGCTGATTGATGCCTCCGGAGCCGGTGGCGAAGAGCACGATCGTAATACCGACGATCACGACCCATGAAATAAAATTGGGCGCATACAGAATGGTTTGGACCGCCGTCTTGATCCGTCTGGCTCTCACTTCATTCAGCAGCAGGGCAACGAGGATCGGGGCCGGGAAAAAGAACAGCACATCCAGCAGATTGAGCAGCAGCGTGTTTTTGAGAATCAGCAGGAAGTCGCCTTCGGCAAATAATCTGCGGAAATAATGAAGACCTACCCATTCGCTCCCCGTTATTCCCTTAAAGGGACTATACTTCATAAAGGCGATCGAGATCCCGAACATCGGGATATATTTGAAAATGATAAAATAGAGCAGACCCGGTAGGATCATGAGATAAATCGGAAATGCCCTCTTCCAGTACGCTTTCATGTCTTCAACCCTCCAACTCGCTGTAAAGCCAGCCTGGAAATAAACGGCCCCAGGCGGCCTCAGCCGCCCGGGACCTTCAGGCGAACGTTATGGATTCGCCGTGTATGCGGCATTCACTTCTTCGATTATCTGGTCTCCGCCGTTACTCTTCCATTCCTTGATCGCTTCATCGATGCTCTCCACCGGCTTTTTGCCTGCGATGATTTCAATGACGGTTTTGTGGAAGCTGTCGTCCAGCGCCGTCCCTTTCTCCAAGTACGTATTGGACGAGAACAAATAGGCATCGGCTGCGTTCTTATACGGATACTTGCCAGCGTTATCAATGGATTGCTCCATTTCTTTGGCCCATGTGGGATCGCTCCACTTGTAGGTGTTGAATGTATTGGAATTGTTCCGTAATACCCAGTTCCACAAGAGACTCTGCCGCCCCTCGCCTTCGGCCTTCAGCTCATCGGTCATTTCATAGGCTCCGCTGCT
>NZ_PCZT01000036.1:0-1919 GCF_002968895.1 Paenibacillus sp. AR247
GGCGATATTGTCGCCTTGGATCCACCCCCCGCCCGCGTCAAACACATCGTCGAATTGAGGCGTGAAAGTGGAGCCCAGTACCGAAGAATAAGTGGAAATTCCAGTATCCGAGGCCAGAACTTGTTCCATACGCTTTACAGCAGCATCCACTTGAGACAACGTCGTCCGTTCGGGAAATTCCAGCTGGACGTTAATTTGGCCCGTGGAATTGGCAGGTAAAAAGTTTACCGGTAGCAGGAACCCTCCGGCGATGGCACCTGCCAGCAGCACGGCAAAGACGGATATCAATCGCGCTTTCCGGAGGAAGGCCCACTGCAGGACGCGCCGGGTAACGGGTTCGAAGGCTGCGCCGGAAGCGCTAGGTCGGTCTCTTTGCCATACATAATACAAGGCGGGAACTACCAAAGCCGCTACTAGCAGAGAGGTTAGCAGAGCAATAACCACCGACCATGCGAACCCCGAAAACGCGGCACCAATCATCCCGCCGACCAAAGCGATGGGGACAAACACCGCAACGGTCGTTGCCGTCGACGATACGATGGCAGGCAGCATTTCCTTGGCCGCTTCGGATATCCGCCCGGAAGATGAAGATTTGGCTTGGCTCTGCTTGCGGTGGATATTGTCAAGGATCACGATTGTGTCGTCGATCACCCGCCCCATCGCTACGACAAGTCCCGAAAGGGTGAGAATATTGAGGCTGAATCCCATCACGTGAAGCAGCCCCGTGGTTACCAGAATGCAAATCGGCAGCGACAGCGCAATGAGCAGCGTGGACCGGATGCTGCGGAAAAAGAGAAATACGCTGACCATGGAAAATAAACATCCTAACAGCCCTTCCCGAAATAATCTGTTCAGGGAAGAGTGAACCTGCGCTCCCTGGTCAAACATGACGGAAAGCTTCACATCCTCCGGCGGGTAACCGGTCATGCCTGAGAGACGGCTGCGAATGTCCTCCGATACTTCCGTGATGTTGGCCGACGGTTTTTTGAGGATATCCATCACGACACTCGCAGCACCTCCGGTTCTGGAGATCGTCTGCTTGTCGACCAGGGAGGGTGACAAGGCCGCAACTGAGGAAAGAGGCTCGCTCTGCCCGTTGGCTCCTTGGATAGGAAGGTCCATCCAATCCGTCGCATTCGGATTCCAGCCCGAAGCCTCAAGAGGAATGGACATGACGCTGTCCGTCAGCTTGCCTTGGACCGAAGGAAAACTTACCCCGGCCAGGGACTGCCTGACGTTATCGACCGTTAATCCTGCCTTGGCCAGATCTTCCATCCGAACCGACAGAACATAGCCGTTCTTCGCGGAGCCGGTAGCCCGGACTTCACTTACGCCCGGTGTATGCAGCAGTTCATCGGCGATCTGGGCCTGAATGGTCGTTCTCAGCGTATCTTCATTCACTTTTCCTGAAGGGCTTGTAATGGTCAGCCTCATGATCGGAAAAGAGCTCGTGCTGACGCGGGTGACGGCCGGCTCGCCCGCGCCTGCCGGCAAAGCTACATCCCGCAAAGCATCGGTTACGTCCCGCTCGGCACGATCCATGGTGTAATTCAAGGGAAAATACAAGCTGATCAGAAGTCCGCCGTTGAAGCTGTTCGTCTCCAGCGATTGCAGCTCTTCCACGCCCCGGACCGCCTGCTCGATCGGCCTCGACACGGCGTGTTTGATCTCCTCGGCCAGGAAACTGGGGGCATGAACCGTGATCATGAGCGTAGGATTGTTGATCGGCGGGAGGTAGTCCCGGTGCATACGGTAAGCGGATACTCCCCCCCAAGCCAAGATGATCGCCAGCAGGATCAGAATCAGCACCGTTCGTTTCATCGCTGCCTCGATGAGTCTGTTCATCATTACTCAGCTCCTTGTGGGATAGACGAATGCAGACAATCCCCCATGCTCCTGAACGGAACGATGGGGGAATA
>NZ_PCZT01000004.1:0-9388 GCF_002968895.1 Paenibacillus sp. AR247
CTTCGTTTTGTTACCGCCCAGTGTTTCAGCAGCAACTCTTATAATATATCATGTTCACTTCTTAATTGCAAGCTTTTTTTAATTTTCTTTTTTGCTTGCCGGCGCCTTATCAGCGGCCGGATTTATAATGTACCACGTCAGTACTTTTTTAACAAGCTGAAAAATATTCCATTTTCATGGTCGCCTTATAACACGGAACTCAAATTGAGTTTGTAACTAAAATGTTCTACTGTCCACCTCCCAGCCAGCTAAATAGCAATAGTATTTGAAGTTAGGAATTCGTTCTTTGGGGATTTCGACTTCATCATGTACCCCACTATACAAAAAGCCGCGATCGCTCGCGGCCGCGCAATACATATAAGCTGGAATCGATAATCGCTTAGAAACCGCGCTCCCTTCTTCTAGCTACACCTGAAGCATAAGCTGCCTGAACCACGGCTTCTTTTACCTTTTCTGCTACATGGGGGTTAAAGACACTAGGGATAATATATTGCTCGTTCAGCTCATCCTCCCCGACAACGGAAGCAATGGCCTTGGCGGCGGCAATCTTCATCTCCTCCGTCACCCTGGAGGCCCGGCAATCGAGCACGCCGCGGAACAATCCCGGAAAACAAAGGACGTTGTTTATTTGGTTCGGGTAATCCGATCTTCCGGTAGCGATCACCCGGACGATCCCTTCGGCTTCCTCCGGCGCAATCTCCGGGGTTGGGTTTGCCATCGCGAAGACGATCGGATCGGGAGCCATTTTGCCGATATCCCCACGACTTAAAACCCCGGGACCCGACACACCGATAAAAATGTCAGCATCCACAATCACGTCCGATAAGGTTCCCGACTCTTTGTCCGGATTCGTATGCTCGGCGTACCAACGCCAGGCATCATGAGTGTACTCTTTCCCGCGGACGATGGCACCTTCCCGATCCACCCCCACGATCCGCGTAACACCGGCGGCTTGAAGGATCTTGGTACAGGCGATGCCGGCAGCGCCGATGCCGCACAGAACGATTTTGCAATCCTCAAGTCTCTTCCCGACCAATTTCACTGCATTATAAAGGCCCGCCAGCAGCACGACGGCCGTCCCATGCTGGTCATCGTGAAACACAGGGATGTCCAGCTCCTCGATCAGCCGCCTCTCGATTTCAAAGCAGCGCGGAGACGAAATGTCCTCCAAATTAATGCCTCCAAATGCGGGAGCAATCCGTTTGATCGTCGCGATGATTTCCTCCGTATCCTGCGAGTCCAGACAGATGGGAAAGGCATCCACCCCGCGAGCTGCTTGAACAGCATCGCTTTTCCCTCCATCACGGGCATGGCGGCGAATGGGCCGATATTCCCGAGTCCAAGCACGGCGCTCCCGTCCGACACCACCGCAACCGTGTTTCGTTTGATGGTAAGGGTATGGGCACGGGACGGGTCCTCATGAATCGCCATACATACGCTGGCAACGCCGGGTGTATAGACACGGGACAGATCATCCCGGGATTTGATGGCCATTTTCGGCGTCACTTCGATTTTGCCCCCCAAATGCATCAGAAAGGTTTGGTCGGAAACCTGCAAAACCTTCACGCCGGGCAGCTTATTCAGCACCCGGACAATTAAATCCTTCGCCCCCGTGTCCGTAATGTTAACCGTCAGGTCCCGGATCGTCGTTACTTTACCGGTACCGCTGACATCAATAGCTACTATATCTCCTCCTGAATCCCCGATAGCCATGGCAATTCTTCCAAACGCTGCCGAGGCCTTGTCCATTTAAATTTCAAGCTGATACTGTTCCCGGCTCAACAGCGAAAAGCTCAAACCGAGGATGCTCTTGGCATCGATCGCCCGGCCACCGGCCTTAAGCACGATACTGGATGTAAACCGGTTAGCCGTCTGATTAATATCCACAATTGCCTTGGTCTCCAAACCACCCATGTGTTTACCTCCGTTCTTTATCTTTGTGGGGTACTTGTACCTGCATCGGTCCGGGATTCATGCATCTGACGGTAGTGCTGCAGCAGTCTGCCTGCCAGGACAATCCCAACGGCGAGTACCAGTGGAATGATCGTGTGAAGCGCATGAGGCAAGGCATCCGTGATATTGGCCAGCCTCTTTTCTTTTAGAATCATTTCACCCGACGTGTACCCGAGAAGAGCAACGCCAACAATAACGATAACCGGAAAACGGCTCATTAGAGTCATCAGCAGTCTGCTGCCCCAAATAATCAACGGAATGCTGACGGCAAGTCCAAGGGCAATTAAGAGATAATTTCCTGACGCCGCTCCAGCCACGGCCACCACATTATCAAGGCTCATCACCAAGTCGGCGATCATAATCGTTTTAATGGCTTTTGCCAGGCGGGTGCTTCCTTCAAGCTTCCCCCCTTCGGCTTCACCCTGCATGAGTTTAAGCGCAATCCAGAGCAACAGTATGCCTCCTGTCAATTGAACAAAAGGTATCTGCAGCAGCCAAACGGCGGCAATGGTCAGTACGAAGCGAAGCACAATCGCTCCGAAGCTGCCGAAGAATACCGCCTTCTTCCTCTGTTCGGGCGGCAGGTTTTTGCAGGCGAGAGCGATAACGACAGCGTTATCGCCGCTCAGCACAATATTAATGACGATAATTTTTAATAGACCTAGAAGTAACCACTCCATATCCATAAGTGCCGTTTCCTTTCCTAGCCTTCCTCATTAACAAGAACTCTCCTGCCTTTCAGCTTCAGGATTAACGGAATCGTAATCCACAGCAGTCCAATGATCAGAAACACAAGGGAGACCGGCTTCTGGAGGAAGATCATAAAATCACCGTTGGAAATCGTCAGTGCGCGCCTCATATTATTTTCCATCATCGGTCCAAGAATAAGTCCCAGGACGAGGGGAGCGAGCGGAAAGTCGTTTTTGGACAATACATAACCGACCACACCGCAGCCCATAATTAAGAGAAGATCGAACGTTGAATACTGAACGGCGTACACTCCGAAGACCGAAAAGACAATTATTAAAGGGATCAAGTACTTGGCAGGCGTCTCGATCACCTTGGCGAACAGCTTGACGAGCGGCATGTTGAGAATCAGCAGCATCAGGTTGCCGACAAACATACTGGCTATTACGCCCCAGGCCAGCTGGGGATGATCCTGAAACAGCAATGGGCCCGGCTGCACATTGTACATAATGAAGGCACCCATCAAAATGGCCGTCGTACCGGAAGACGGAATCCCAAGACTGAGCAGTGGAATCATGGCCCCGCCGGAAGCCGCATTATTTGCCGATTCGGGCGACGCTACGCCTTCGATGGCGCCTTTCCCGAATTTCTCGGGATGCTTGCTGATCTTTTTTTCAACAATATATGCAAAAAAGGACGCGAGAATGGCTCCTGCTCCTGGCAGCAGACCGATAAAGAAGCCAAGAATAGAACCGCGCGCGATCGGTGCGGCGCTGTCCTTCATATCCTGCTTCGTTGGCAGAATGCGGCTGATTTTTGCGATTTCTCCGTCGTTATGGTCCCGTTCCAAAATGGTTTTGAACACTTCACCTACCGCGAACATGCCGACTGCGATCGTCAAAAATTCCAGCCCCTGATAAAGCTCCGGAATCCCGAAGGTAAACCGCTCTACGCCGGATACGCTGTCGATCCCGATCGTCGCCAGAAGCAGGCCGAGTGCCGTCATCATCAGCGCCTTGACCATCGATTTGCCGGCCAGGCCGCTGATCGCAAGGAGTCCAAGCACCATCAGCGAAAAGTATTCGGCGGGGCCAAATTTGATAGCAACAGCCGATAATGGGCGGGCCAGGAAGATGAGTCCAACCAAAGAGATAATGCCTGCGGCAAACGAACCGATGGCCGATATCGCGAGCGCTGCACCCGCCCGTCCCTGCTTCGCCATTTGATATCCGTCCAGAGTCGTGACGACAGACGAGGACTCGCCCGGCGTATTGAGCAGAATGGAGGTCGTGGACCCGCCGTACATGGCGCCGTAATATACGCCAGCCAGCAGAATAATGGAACTTGTAGCCGCTTCTTCCGGACTCAGGCCTGATGTCATGGTTGCGGTAATCGGAATCAGCAGCGCCACGCCGCTCATCGGACCGATGCCTGGCAGCACGCCAACGACGGTGCCGATCAAGACGCCAAAAAATACAAAGACCAGATTATGCCACTGCATTGCCGTCCCAAGTCCATGCAGCAAATATTCAACTGTGCTCATTGTTTAACCCCCTAGAATAAGACTAACCAAGATGGAAAACCGGGCAGGGTACCATCCAGCACGTTGACATACAGATAATACACACCGTAAGAAAAGCAGGCGGAGATCACGACCGATATCCAGATCCGGCCCCGCTGCATCGTTTGAAAGCCGATCATCAGGAACAGGAACGTTGAAATAACGAATCCGATATTCTCCAGGAAAAGGGCGTACAGCACGGCGGCCGTAAAAATAATACCGAAACGCTTGTAATCGAGCTTTTCCCGATTTTGCTGCTTCTGCTGCCTGCGGAAGGTTTCATATATCAGCCTGATGCTCATCAGCGAAAGAAATGCGCCGAGAAACATCGGAAAGATGTTTGCGCCAACGTTGCTGCCATAGGCGCTTGTCGATATGCTGGTGCTTCCGATGACAAAAGCGATGCCGATCGCACAAAATACGATGCCGGCATAGCGGTCAAATGAATGATTCATAGTCTTCACGCCTCCTCTTCAGGCAGGGAAAAGGGAAGTACACATCCCTTTCCCTGCCACTGCACGGCCTAAGCCGTTACTTCTGCATGCCGAGTGCCGTCAGCATTTCTTTCAGCTGATCATTTTGTTGAGCCAGGAAAGCCTTGAAATCGTCGCTGTTCTTATAATCACTTTCCCAGTTGTTCGCCGTCATCTCGGCCGCCCACTCTTTCGTCTCGGTCATTTTTTGGATGGCCTGATCCCAATAGCTCTTCGCTTCAGCGCTCATTTCCTTGGGTCCGAATATCCCCCGCCAAATGAGGAATTCCGCGTCAATTCCCTGCTCCTTCATCGTCGGCACGTCTTTCAAGCTTCCTCCCAGACGTTCAGGTGCGGCCACGCCGAGCACTTTGATTTTTCCGGCCTTTAAATACTGGTCAAGCGACGAGGCATCCGTACCCAGTACATCGGCGTTGCCGCCAAGCAGTGCGGTAATGGCTTCGCCGCCCCCATCGTAAGAAACGTACTTGACGCTCTTGGGATCAATCCCGTACTTGAATGCCGGCAGAATGGATACGAGATGATCCATAGAGCCGGGAGCCGATCCGCCGGCGATCGTAAACTTGGTCGGATCGGCTTTCAAATCATCGAGCAGCGACTTCAGATCGTTGTATTTCGAGTCAGCCGCTACGGCAATGGCGCCATAGTCCTTTGTCAGTTGAGCCAGCGGCGTCGTATCCTGATATCCATATGGCGAATTGCCCTCCTTTTTTAAATTGTTGATCAGGATCGGCGGAGAGCTGACAAACAATTTGTAGTCATCCTTCTTGTCCTTGGTCGCGTACTCGGCCATAAACACGGCGCCGCCTCCGCCCGGTTTATTTTCAACCGTAATAGCTTTGCTGACAGCCTTTGTCTCGGTCAATACTTTCGCAATGGTACGGGCCGTCATATCCCATCCCCCGCCCGCACCCGATGGGGCCACGAGCGTTAATGCTTTGTCGGGATAATTGGATTTTTTGGCAGAAGTCCCCTCTTTTGCTGCTCCCCCCGTTGGCACAAGCCGCCAAACTAAGCGCCAGAATGGCCGCAGGTATCACTTTCCAGGTTTTGCTCATCATTTTTTTATTCATCTGGATACCCCTTTCGAAAAGTTCATCTAAACCCTTATCAACTTGGTGTCATCGCAATGTATGCGCTTTCTTTTTGTGGTTCTCAGCATATCACCCGCGGCAGCTTTAGCAAATGTTAAGCACATAAGATCTAAAAACACGATTATGGGCATTTTGTTCATTTTGTTCACGATAATATGAAAGCCCTTTCAATGCCTTTATGCTACAATAAAAGCAAAAAACGGAGGGGCGCACGGTACAACATGCGGCTGCAGACAAAACTGATTTGGATCATCTGTTCCCTGATTGCCTTTATCATCCTCAGCTTAAGCGGTATTTTTTATGTCGTGATCACAAACATTTTCGAGGATCAGATCGGTCAGCGCGCCCTAAAAGTAGCTGAAACTCTAGCGATCCTGCCGGAGATTAGAAAAGCCTTTACTGAGCCGGATCCTTCGGCCGCAATCCAGCCTATTTCGGAAAGCGTCCGGATCAAAACCGGCGCCCAGTATATCGTTGTAGGGAACCGCGAAGGCATCCGGTATTCGCATCCCCTGCCGGACCGGATCGGCAAATCGATGGTCGGCGGCGACAACGGTCCGGTACTTGCGGGACATTCGATCGTGTCCAAGGCCACCGGTTCCATGGGGCCTTCCGTTCGCGGGAAGGCTCCTGTTATTGCGGATGACGGGACGGTGATCGGCATCGTGTCTGTCGGTTTTCTGACCGACAACATTGACCGGATAAACGACGTGTACCAAAATGAAATATTGCTGGTCTCGTTGGTCGGTCTGGCTGTCGGGGCAAGCGGAGCCGTACTGATCGCACGCAGCGTCAGACGTTCCATTCATGGACTTGAGCCCAAGGAAATCGGGGCGCTGTATACAGAGAAAAAGGCGGTCCTGGAATCGATCCGCGAAGGAATTATCGCCATTAACCGGGATGGCTTCATTACGATGGCTAACCGTTTCGCTCTTCAGCTGATGAATCTGTCGGAGAATGAAGCGATCATGGGAAAACATATTGAGGACGTCCTTCCGAACACGCGGCTGCTCGAGGTAGTCCGGAGCGGCGAAGCCGAGTTCGACCGGGAGATGCTGATCGGCGACCATGAAGTGATCGTGAACAGGCTTCCTATCATGGATATGAACAATCAATTAACCGGGGCGGTCTCCAGCTTCCGCAGCAAGCCGGAATTATACCGGCTGGCCGAAGAGTTGTCCCAGGTCAAGCGTTTTGCGGAGTCGCTCCGGGCGCAGACGCACGAGTACTCCAACAAGCTCTATGTCATATCCGGTCTGATCCAGCTGGAGTCTTACCAGGAAGCGGTGGACCTGATCAACCGCGAAGTGAACGTCCACCAGCATTTGATTCAGTTTGTGATGAGGGAAATCCCGGACCCGGTCATCGGCGGGCTGCTGATCGGCAAGTACAATCACGCCCAAGAGCTGAAGCTTTCCTTTGAGATTGATCCAGAGAGCACGTTCACTGACATCCCGGACCATATGGACCGCAGCCTGCTCGTGACCATTATCGGAAATTTGATCGACAACGCGATGGAAGCCGTTCTTGCGCGGCAAGCCTTTTCCGAATCCAAAGGCGAAGTCACGCTGTTCCTGACAGATTTGGGTGAGGACCTGATCATCGAATGCGAGGATAACGGAATCGGCATTCCGGAAGATATCGGAGAAACGATCTATGAAAAGGGCTTCTCTACCAAACCGGGGGAACACCGCGGGATCGGGCTTGCCCTTGTCGTTCATGCGGTCAATAAGTTAAGCGGTTACATTACGTTCCATCGGAATACGGCGGGCGGCGGTACGGTCTTTACGGTGGCGATCCCCAAACAACCCGGTCTATTCAGAAAGGAGCATTCTCATGGAAATGTCCGAACCAAACCCAATGATTGAGGTGTTAATCGTGGAGGATGATACCAAAATCGCGGAGATAAACAGGCGATTCGTAGAACAAGTTCCGGGATTTAAAGTTGTCGGCATCGCCACGGATGAAATGCAGGCGAAATCGCAGCTGGAAATCCTGGAGCCCCAATTGGTGCTTCTGGATATCTACCTGCCTCAAGCCAATGGCTTGGATCTGCTGCTGTTCATCCGCCAGCACTACCGCAGCACGGATGTCATCATGATTACCGCCGCCCGGGAAATCGAACCGATCCGGGAAGCCATCCGCAGCGGTGCGTTCGATTACCTCATGAAGCCGCTCATCTTCGACAGGCTGAAGGAAACGCTGCTGCATTATGCCGCATTTCAACGGGAGTTATCCCGGCTGGATACGGCTGGCAGCATCGGCCAGAGCGATGTAGACCGCTTGCTCGCAGGTCCCGTCAAAGCGGAGCCGCTTCCTGTGAATACGGCCGACGTTTTCCTGCCCAAAGGCATCGATAAATTGACGCTTGAAAAGGTCGTTCAAACCATTTCGACGGTGAACGACGGGCTAACCGCCCATCAAGTGGCCAAACGGATCGGCATCAGCCGCTCGACCAGCCGGAGATATCTGGAGCATCTCGTCGGGTTCGGCATTGTCTATGCCGACCTGTCCTATGGGGTCGTAGGACGGCCCGAGCGCGTATACCGGAGCAAAAAATAACCCGTCTGCAGGAGCAGGCGGGTTTTCCTTGCTATCGGATAATTCTTACCGCGTGCACGCCCGATACTCCGTCGGCGACATGCCGGTATGCCCCTTGAACTGCCGGGAAAAGTGCGACAGCTGCATTCCGAGCTGATCGGCAATGTCCGCTACGGGTGCGTTCGTAAATGAAAGCAGGCGTCTGGCTTCCTCCATACGCTTGCGCTGGACATAATGCATCGGTGTGCAGCCCATCGCTTTTTTAAAAAAGGGATAAAGTAGTTCGGATGCAGATGGACGATCTCGGCCAGCTTTTCGATTTCCATCGGTTCATGAAGATGGTCATGGATGTACTGCAGCACACCGCCCAGCTTGTTCCCTTCTGTATGGTGCATGAAATCGATCCAATAGTCGGTGTATCCCCCTTCTTCCAGGCAGCAGGCCAGCATGTGCAGCAGGCCCGCCTGCATGCGCAGGGCCGCGAAAGGACCTCCCGCCTGAAATTGGCCGATCATCTCGTTAAAAGTACTTCGAATAAACTCCGGGTCGCCGACATCGCTGATATAGAGCTTGCTGTCTGCATGGAACAAGGGCCACTCCCCTACCTGGGCGTCAAAATGGCAGAAATACCGCGTGTATGGATTTTCCTTGGACGTGTAGGTCGTCTGGCTCGTCCCCGCAGGCATGATCATCAGCTGGTTCGGCTTGGGGTAATAGGTCACGCCGTTGATGACGACCGATCCTTCGCCTTCAGTAATGTAATAGAGCCGGTGGAAGCTCGGGGCGACTTCGGCCCGGTTCCAGTCGGGAAAGCCGCTTTTGAGCTGGACGTGACTGATATGTACCCGAAGCCCTTCCGGCAGCCGTGCGCCGAGCTGCATGGCCTGTGCCATAAATGACCCTCCTTATATAGAAAATAGTCGTCTAATGTAATGCCATTGTATCATCCCCATTTTACGAAAACACCTTAATTTTGTGCAAAACCCTCTTAATCTTAGCCATTTGCTTCCCATGCCATTCGGGCTAAGCTTGAGGGAGATGTAATGGCTTACATGCCT
>NZ_PCZT01000004.1:9488-12433 GCF_002968895.1 Paenibacillus sp. AR247
GGTGGATAAAATCAAGGGGGCGCAGCTGACGGCGATTTGCGATACAAGCCCCGCCCGTCTGGAGTGGGCACAGGCCCATCTGCCGGAATCGGTGCAAAAGTTCGACACACCGGAGGCGTTCTTCGCTTCGCAAGCGATGGATGCCGTCCTGATCGCCGCTCCGCATTATGATCATCCGGTGCTGGCGATCCAGGCTTTTGAGAACGGTTACCACGTCATCGTCGAAAAACCGGCCGGAGTCTACACCAAGGCGGTTCGAGAAATGAACGAGGCCGCTTCCCAATCGGGCAAGCTGTTCGGCATCATGTACAACCAGCGGACTTCCCCGCTGTATACCAAGCTGCGCGACCTGGTGCAGTCCGGAGAGTTGGGCAATATCAAGCGGACCAACTGGATCATTACCAACTGGTACCGCTCGCAGAGCTACTATAATTCCGGCGGGTGGCGGGCCACCTGGGCCGGCGAAGGCGGCGGCGTGCTGCTGAACCAGGATCCGCACCAGCTGGACCTGTGGCAGTGGACGACCGGCCTGATGCCGAAGCGCGTGCGTGCGTTCTGCCACTTTGGTAAATACCGCAATATTGAAGTCGAAGATGACGTCACCGCATATGTCGAATATGAAAACGGAGCTACCGGCGTATTCGTGACCACCGTAGGCGAAGCACCCGGAACGAACCGGTTCGAGCTCTCCGGAGATAACGGCAAAATCGTCGTCGAAGACGACAAAATCACCTTCTGGCGCCTGCGCGTGCCTGAGCCGCAGTTCAACGCGGAATATACAGGCGGATTCGGCCAGCCGGAATGCTGGAAATGCGACATTCCGGTGCATGGGGGACACGGCCCTCAGCATAACGGGATTTTACAGAACTTCACCAATGCCCTGCTGCACGGCGAGAAGCTGATCGCCCCGGGCGAAGAAGGCATCCGCGGCCTGACGATCTCGAACGCGATGCATCTGTCGGCGTGGACAGACGATTGGGTGGACCTTCCGCTCGACGAGGATCTGTTCTACGACAAGCTGCAGGAGAAGATCAAAAACTCGACGTTCCGCAAGGAAACCGCCGGCGGTAAGGTGCTGGACGTATCCGGAACTCACTGATAGATATCCCATTTTCGATAAGAGGAGAATCGCCCTATGAAACTATCGGTATTTACCGTCGTCACCCCGGATCTGACCCCTGAAGAGCTTGTACTGGCCGCCAAGGAAGCCGGACTGGACGGCGTGGAATGGCGCTTCAAGGAAGTTCCCGCAGGTGCGGCAGGCGAGAAGCCGTCGTTCTGGAGCAACAATTTGTGCTCGATCGACCCCTCCCTTCCCGCGGACCAAATGCAGCAATTCAAAGACCTGGCCCTTGCGCAGGGACTTGAGGTCGTCAGCATCACTCCCTATCTGAACCATCTGGACCTGAAGGATACGGAGCATGTGTTCCGGACGGCCCAGCAGCTTGGGGCGAAAATGATCCGCCTCGGTGTGGCCGGGTATAACGGGACCGCAGACTACAACGAGCTGTACGACAAGACACTCCGTTATTTAAAAGAAGCGGAGCAAATGGCCAAGCAATACGGTGTCAAAGGCATCATCGAAACCCATCACGGCACGATCGCGCCGAGCGCCGGTCTCGCCCACCGTCTGGTCAGCCACTGCAGCCCGGACCATATCGGCGTCCTGTACGATCCGGGCAACATGATCCACGAAGGCTTCGAGCATTCCCGGATGGGCCTTCAGCTTCTCGGTCCTTACCTCGCCCACGTTCACATCAAAAACGCCGAGTGGGTTCGCGAGGGAACGCGTGAAGACGGAACCGTCAAATGGCGTTCGAAATGGGCGCCGATGCGCGAAGGCATCGTAGATTTCACCTCACTGCTCAATGACCTGAAATCCGTCGGCTATGACGGCTACTTGGGCATCGAGGATTTCAGCGAACAATACACGTCGCGTGAGCTGCTGAAGGAATTCGCCCAGCTCATGCGCGAAAGGATGTGACCTTCATGACCGCACAAAATAAAGACGGAATGAACTACGCACCGGAAGGCAAACCGAACCATGTTGTTGAACCGGGCGAGTTTGTGTTTGCGGCGGCGGCCCTGGACCACGGGCATATTTATGGCATGTGCAACGGGTTGATCGAAGCCGGGGCGACGCTGAAATGGGTTTACGATCCGGAACCGGCGAGAAGCCAGGCTTTTGCCGACAAGTTCCCGCAGGTCCAGATCGCGGACAGCCTTGAGCAGGTGCTCGGGGATCCGGAGGTCCGATTGGTGGCCGCAGCCGCGGTGCCAAGCGAACGCTGTGCTCTTGGGCTGCAAGACTATTTTACGGACAAAACGCCGTTCACTTCGCTGGACCAGCTGGAAGCGGCGCGCCGGAAGGTGAAGGAAACCGGCCAAAATACGCCGTCTATTACAGCGAGCGGCTTCATGTGGAGTCAGCGGTCTATGCCGGACAGCTCGTGCAAAAAGGAGCCATCGGCCGCGTCATCCAGGTGACCGGCTTCGGCCCGCACCGGCTGAATGCGCCGTCGCGTCCGGACTGGTTTTTTGAGAAGGATAAATACGGCGGCATTCTGTGCGATATCGGGAGCCACCAAATCGAACAGTTCCTGTTCTATGCCGGCTGCAAGGACGCCAAGGTTCTGCACAGCAAAGTAGCGAATTACAACAACCCGGACTATCCCGAGCTCGAGGATTTCGGCGACGCGACCCTGGTAGGCGACAATGGCGCCACCCAGTATTTCCGGGTCGACTGGTTTACGCCGGACGGTCTTGGCACCTGGGGTGACGGCCGGACGATCATCCTCGGCACCGAAGGCTATATCGAGCTGCGCAAATCATCGACATCGCCCGCGATCCGCGCGGCGACCATGTCTACCTGGTGAACAGGGACGGCGAACAGCACTTCGAAGTCAAAGGCAAGGTAGGCTACCCATACTTCGGCCAGCTCATTC
>NZ_PCZT01000004.1:12533-27097 GCF_002968895.1 Paenibacillus sp. AR247
AATAGCCATGCCATTCGGTTATGTGTCATGCACGTGCGGAGGCTGTGGTTGTGGCTATTATTCGGTCACTATTCCCCGTAAACGTTAGTAAACGCCTCTTCGATTTTCGGAACGATGTTCTCCCAATCGGCATCCGGCATTTTGCTGACGGTGACGAACGTCCCGATGCCAAAGATGTTGTCCACCCCGTCGATGCTGAGCAGCGCGCCGGCGAGCGGATGGTCGGTGTCGTCCCCTTTTTTCAGTGAGGTACTCTTCGGTCCTTCGAACAGGCTCTGGCTCGCATTGACTTTAAGTGAATGTGGGTTCGGGGTCTGCTGAATTTGAATGGATACGGCCATGCTTAATCACTCCTTTCTGCCTATAACTGTACCATATTGTCCATTATCCACCAAAACCAATTCGCCCTTCAGAAGTGAAAGCGACATCATTTGCGCTTGGCGAAACGCTGGATTACAATAAAAGGAATTGAACGGTTAGGGAGAGGTGAAGAAATGAGCGACAGCAGACTGCAGACCGGAATGGACGCCACGTACATCGTTTCCGGGGACTCGATTTCCAAGGGGGTCGTGTATGATGAAACGCGCAGCAAATATGTCATCCTTGAGGATAATTACGTATCCCTTCTTCAGGACAAACTAAAGGGAGCCGTGAAAAACACGGCGAGATTCGGCAATACGCTGATGAAGGGCATCGGCAGCCTGAAGAAAGAAATTCTGAAAGGCAAGCCCAGCATGGTGCTGATTGAATACGGCGGCAACGATTGCGATTTTAACTGGAGTGAAATTGCCAGCAATCCGGACGCGGAGCACCGTCCCAAGACGGATTTTACGCTGTTTGAGAAAATGCTGACGGATACGGTGAATTTTCTGAAAAGCCAGTCGATTACACCGGTCCTCATGAGCCTCCCTCCCCTCAACGCGGATAAATACTTCAAGTGGGTCAGCCAGGATAACCCCGAAGCGGAGCGAAACATCATGAAGTTTCTCGGCAGCGTCACCAAAATCTACTGGTGGCAGGAGCGTTACAATTCGACGATTCTCAAGGTGTCCGAGCTGACGAAGACCAAATACATCGACGTGCGGGGTGCTTTTCTCGCCCATCCGGACTTTACCCAATTCATCTGCTCCGACGGCATCCATCCGAACCGGGACGGCCATCGTATCATTTACGACAAGGTTCTCGAGTTCGTCAAAGCCAATTACGGGCATTTGCTGAAAGACAATACGATAGGCTGCGAGGCGTAAATGATAGGATCATGCGAGTTTAGTTGAAATTAGATGGATTTTTTGCGTTTCATTCATCTGTTTGCTGGAAAATCCAATTCAATAGACGTACCATGCTTCCAGACTCAGTTTGTACTAAAAAAGGCTTCCTTATCAGGTGACTTCACCTGGGGGACAGCCTTTTTGTCTGTTCGGAATCAATCCATTGGCGCTGGATCATATAGAAAGAAGGAAACGCAAAAACGGCAGCCCGGGACATGACGTTCATGTCCGGACTGCCGCCCTTATAGTTGATGATCTATATAGGATAAATAGAGCCAAAAGCGTTTATTTTCCGTGGCATTTCTTGTACTTCAGTCCGCTGCCGCAAGGGCACGGCTCGTTGCGTCCCACCTTCGGCACGGTATCCGCTGCGGAAACGTTCACCAGCTTCACCAGCTCCGGCTTTACACCATCGGCAATGGCCTGAAGCTCCACCAGGGTAAACCCGTTATTGGCCCACATCCGGGTATGGTTATAGACTTCGGTCAGCAGCTGAATCGTCTGCTGGGCCTGAAGCGGGTTTTTGAAATTGATTTTGCGGCTCTCGAATTCGTAGATCAGATCCTGAATCGACGAACCCTTGGCGCACGCCAGCTGGAGATCGTCGATCAGGTATTCCACCGTCTCCTGGTCCTTGCACAGCTCCCGCAGCACGTACTGCTGCAGCGCGGACAGCTGCGGCGTCATTTCGAAGTACGTTTCGTCCGTATAACGGAGCAGTTCCTCCTGATCCGGAACGTAATACGGTTTCCCTTCGACCTTCGCGATCCAGTCGTTGATCTTCTGCTCGTCCAGATCATGAAGCAGATAGCTGTTCACGATGTATCCGCCGTGGAGGAGCAAGTTCTCGCCCCGGCCGATCGCCTCATTCACTTCATTCAGAAGCTCCTCCGAACTCAGCGCCTGTTCATTCTGGGCGTTGTAGATCTCAAGAAGCTTGTCCAGCTTAACCGCTCCGTACAAATGGGATGCGGCAACAATATATTGATAAGCCAGCTGGTGCTGGCCGTGCTGCTGTTTCAAAGCAGGCAGATCAGCCTTGCGGATGGCGTCCCTTATTTCTTCCGGCATGATCAGGTGCAGCTGACCTTCCGAAAAAAAGCTGAATACAAGCCCGCGATCCAGCAAAAAGGCATAATCCCCGTATGGAATCGTATTATCTTGAACGGAAGACTCCTGAAGGAGCGTCTCAAACAGGCTCCATTCGGCACCATCCATCTGGAGCAGCATGGACGTCAAATGCTCCGTATTCGTGACGTAATCCGACAGCGCTTCGGCAAGCTCTTCTTTCTTCATCTTGGAACGACCTGTGATGCTGTGGACGGAAGCCAGCGCGGACAGCCTCGTCTTGGTCAGGCTCAGCAAAATCTCGGACAAGCTGGTCATGGGTTCGCCGATGATGGCGTGCTGTATGTTTGTTTGTTCCAGTTGTAACGTAGGGTCTTCCAACATGTACACCTCTTCTTCGTTATTAAGCATGCGCAGCATGACCGGTTAAGGCATCACCCTGCGCCCTTCTACCATTATACACGATGTTCGCTGCGCAGCCCGCCCTCCGGCAAAAAAAGGAACCCGGCCCGGAGGTCAAAACTCCGGCAGGCCGGGTTGTACCGCCTGTCAAGCATCTGCCGCAAGTCGGGTAGGAGCTTGGCTTACACCATAATTTTGCAAATATCGTTCGTGAATTCGACCGGATCCTGGATTGGCAGCCCTTCGATCAGCAGCGCCTGGTTGTACAGCAGGTTCGTGTACAGGCCCAGCTTCTCCCGGTCCTTGTCATAAGCATCCTTCAGGGACTGGAACACCTCGTGGTGAATGTTAATCTCCAGCACCTTATCGGCCTGGATGTCCTGGCCGCTCGGCATCGCTTTGAGCACCTTCTCCATTTCGATCGACAAGTCGCCTTCCGTGGACAGGCAGACCGGGTGGGACTTCAGCCGTTTTGAAGCCTTGACTTCCTTCACCTTGCCCGAGAGAATGTTCTTCATCTCCTCAAAGAGCTCCTTGCTCTCCGTCTCTGCCGCTTCATCTTTATTGTCCGCTTGCGTCTCGATACCGAGATCGCCGCTTGATACCGACTTGAATTCCTTGTCCTTGTACTTCATCAGCATCTTGATGGCAAATTCGTCGATATCGTCGGTGAAGTACAAAATTTCGTAACCCTTATCGGCCACCATTTCCGTCTGCGGCAGCTTCTCAAGCCGCTCCACCGATTCGCCGGCGGCGTAGTAAATATATTTCTGCTCCTCCGGCATTCCGGATACGTATTCGTCCAGCGTTACAAGCTTCTTCTCCTTGGAAGAGGTAAACAGCAGCAGGTCCTGGAGCACGTCCTTATCGGCGCCGTAATTGTTGTACACGCCGAACTTCAGTTGTCTGCCGAACGCCTCGTAGAACTTCTCGTATTTCTCGCGCTCATCCTTTAGCAGCGTCTGCAGCTGGCTCTTGATCTTGCTCTTGATATTTTTCGCGATCAGCGTCAGCTGACGGTCATGCTGCAGCATTTCTCGGGAAATGTTCAGCGACAGGTCTTCGGAATCGACCATCCCTTTGACGAAGCTGAAGTAATCTGGGAGCAGGTCGCCACATTTTTCCATAATAAGGACGCCGTTCGAGTAAAGCTCAAGCCCCTTCTCGTATTCCTTCGTATAATAATCGAACGGGGTGTGCTCCGGAATGAACAGGATCGCGTTGTACACAACGGCGCCGTCCGCTTTGATGTGCACATGCGTCAGCGGCTTGTCAAACCCGTAGCGCTTCTCGTTATAAAAGTTGACGTAGTCCTCATCGGTCAGCTCGCCCTTGTTCTTGCGCCAGATCGGAACCATGCTGTTCACGGTCTGCTCTTCGCTGTATTCCTCGAACTCGCCTCCCTCTTTCGGCCGGTGTCCGGTGACGTCCATCTTGATCGGGTACCGGATGAAATCCGAGTACTTCTTGATAATCGTCCGGAGGCGGTAATCCTCCAGAAACTCATCGTAATTGTCTTCTTCCGTGTTTTCTTTGATTTTCAAAGTAATTTCCGTACCCACGGTATCCTTTGCCGCAGGCTCGATCGTATATCCGTCCGCTCCCGCAGACTCCCACTTGTACGCCGTATCGGAGCCAAGCGCCTTGGTGATGACCGTCACCCGGTCCGCCACCATAAAGGCCGAATAGAAGCCGACCCCGAACTGGCCGATAATGTTGTGGCCGTCTTTGGCTTCGTTCTCATTCTTGAAGGCCAGCGACCCGCTCTTTGCTATGACGCCCAGATTATTCTCCAGCTCCTCCTGCGTCATCCCGATGCCCGTATCGGAAATTGTCAGCGTTCTGGCTTCTTTATCCGGCGTGATCCGGATGTAATAATCGTCTTTATTGAAAACCAGCTGGTCGTCTGTTAGCGCTTTATAATAGATTTTATCGATAGCGTCGCTGGCGTTGGAGATGAGTTCGCGCAAAAAAATCTCCCGCTGCGTATAAATGGAGTTGATCATCATTTCAAGCAGTCGTTTCGACTCGGCTTTAAACTCTTTCATGGCCATCTAGCATACTCCCCTCAACGAACATAGTATCTTAGCACTCAAACATAATGAGTGCTAATTATTCTTATTTTTATATAACATAAGTTCATTTTTGAAGTCAACAATTGGTTATTCGGATCGCATTCGCATCCCTTCCGGCCATTCCCGGCAAACGCCGAACAGGGCTGACCGCGCAGCCTTTTGCAAAAGCTGCGCGGTCAGCCCCATCTTTTATCGTCGCTGTCATGTTTTGCCTATCCGGGACCCGCCTATTCCTTGACCGACCCCAGCACGATGCCGTGAATGAGATACCGCTGCAAGAACGGATAGATCAGCAGGATCGGGATCATGGATACGAGAATTTTGGCCGAGTTGAGCGTGGTGTTGGAAATCTTGTTGTACTGCTGCAGCTGTTCGACCGATAGATTCTGCATCTGGTCCCGCGTCAAGCTCAGCTGCTGCAGGTACGTTTGCAGCGGAATTTTATGGCTGTCGTTGATCAGCACGATCCCGTCGAAGAAGTTGTTCCAGTGGCCCACGATGACAAACAGCGTAATCGTCGCCAAGCTGGGCATGGAAACCGGGATGAAGATATGCCACAAAATTTTCAGCGGACCCGCCCCGTCGATAAAGGCCGCCTCCTCCATCTCCTTCGGAATCCCTTTGAAAAAGTTCATCAGCAGGATGACGTTAAAGACCGGTACCGCGCCGGGCAGCACGAGCGCCCAGATCGAGTTGATCATTCCCAGCTTGCTGATGACCATGTACCAGGGAACAATGCCGCCGCTGAACAGCATCGTGAACACGATGATCCACATATAGACGTTGCGGGCCCGGAACTGCGAGGCCGTTCTAGACAGCGGGTACGCCATCAGAACCGTCAGCAGCATGTTGATAGCTCCGCCCAGGGCGACCCGTTCCACCGACACCAGGAAAGCCCTCCAGAACTTCTCGTCGTCCAAAATTTTAACGTAAGAGGAGAAGTTGATACCTACCGGGAGAAAATACACCTTACCCGCGTTGACCGCCGTGCTGCTGCTCACCGACACCATGATCGTATTGATGATCGGGGCAAGGGACAGGCAGGCGATCAGCACCAGCACCAGGATGATCAGGAAGCGGGAAGCCTGCGCCCCGAACGTTCTTGATTGTATCATGCAAATCAGCGCCCCTTTCTAGAAAATCCGGTAACCGGCGTATTTGGAAGCCAGCTTGTAGGACACGACGATCAGCACGAAGCTGATGACCGATTTCATCAAGCCGACCGCAGTGGCAAACGAATACTGCATCTGGATCAGACCCATCCGGTACACGAACGTGTCAATGATGTCTCCAGTCTGATACACCAGCGGATTGTACATATTGAACACCTGATCGAAACCGGCATTCAGCACATTGCCCAGGCTCAGCGTGCCGAGCAGGATGATCGTCGGCAAAATCCCGGGCAGCGTAATGTTCAGCGTCTGCTTCCACCGGCTTGCCCCGTCGAGAGCGGCCGATTCGTACAGCGAAGGATTGATGCCCGTCAGGGCGGCCAGGTAGACGATCGTTCCGTACCCGAACTCCTTCCAGGTGTCGGTCACGATCAGCAGCGGCCTGAACCAGGTGTTGCTTGCCAGAAACATCATTCTATCCATCCCAAAGAGCTGCAGAACGTTGTTCACCATGCCGTCGTAAGAGAAGATCATCGTCATCATCGTGCCGAGCACGACCCAGGACATGAAGTGGGGAAGGTACACGATCGTCTGCACGGTGCTTTTGAACACCTTGAGGCGTACTTCATTCAGCAGCAGCGCAAACACGATCGGCACGATCAGCCCCAGTATGATTTTTCCGACCGCGATAACCAGCGTATTGACGAAAATTTGTTTCGCGTCCGGCAGCTGAAACATATACGTAAAATTGGTCAGCCCGGCCCATTTGGAGCCGAAGATGCCTTTGGCCGGAATGAATTTCTGAAAGGCCATCACGATGCCGAACATCGGGACGATGGAGAAAATGAACAGCAGCACCATGCCCGGCAGCAGCATGAAGTGATACGTCATTTCATGAAAGGCTTTCCGTTTCTTCCGTATTCGTCCCGAAACCTGCCGCTCCGTATTGAGACTTGCTTCCAGCGAAGACATGCTTATCACTTCCATTTATCCAGGATGTATTGACTTGGGCCGATAATCGGCCCCTATGAACAACGCAGGGAGCCAAACCGAAGCCGGGCCCCCTGACGTTTGCGTACAAGCCTCGAAACCGCCTTACCTGCTGCTCATCTCTTCCACTTCCTGCGTGATCTCATCGCCGCCGGTCTTCTTCCAGGTCGACACGAATTGATCAAAAGCGTCGATGCCGGCCTGTCCCATGATGATCTTCAGCATCATTTCCTGCTCCATCTTCTGCAGGTTGGCCCATTTCAGCTTCATCGTTTCCGTCGTGCCGTAGAAGCCGGCCGGAATCACTTCGAGGTTCGGGTTGTTCGCCTCCCGCTGCCCCTCGATCCGGGACAGATATTCGCCGTACGTATTGGCGTCGATCGCAGTCCCCTTTTGCTTGAACTCCTGGTACGCTTCGTAGGACACGACGCGGTCCTCCTGAATTCCGTCGGCGCTGCCTGCTTTGTCGGCCTTCATGATGTCGTCGTAATACCGCTTGAGCACGTCGTCATAGTCCACCTGCATCGGAATTTGTGTCGGCTCGTTATTCCAGCGGCTGTGGTCGGTCAGCCCTTCGCTGGCATGCTCCTTCTTGTACTGGACGGCGTCGTCCGTCAGCGAGTACAGGAAGTCCGTCGTCAGGTTGATCGATTTCATAATCGCTTCAGGATGCGGGTAGCCTTTGCGCACAACGACAATGCCTCCGCCGACCGGGTCCTGCCGGATCGTTTTAAATTTGCCGTTCTCATCTACAGGTGCGGATACCGCCACCCATTCGGCTTTCGGATCCTGCTTGATGGAGTCCTTGTAATTCGTGTATCCGATCCACCATGGGTTAAAGAGCATGCCAGCCTGGCCGTTGATGACCAGCGCTTCCTTCTCTTCGTCCGAGCGGACCGCAAACTGCTTGTCGATCAGCCCTTCCTTGTAATGCTGAGCCAAATCAGCGAGCGCCTCTTTCATTTCGGGCTGCACGGAGCCGTACACGACCTTGCCGTCTTTTTTGATCCACTGCCCCGGAAATGCATTATAAGCTGCAAAAATCGGCGAGAAATTCATCGCATCCTGATTCATCCCGAACCCGATCGTCTTGCCGGTTCCGGAGACGTCCTTCTCTACAAAGGTTTTAGCCAGGTTCCACACATCGTCCACCGACTGCGGCAGCTTGCCGCCGACCTTGTCCAGCCAGTCTTTGCGAATCCACAGCAGCTGATGCTGGTTGCCGATATTCGTCATCGGCAGGCCCATGATTTTGCCGTCTACTTTCACTTGATCGAGCAGCAGATCCCCGTAAGAAGAGTAAATGTTTTTGACGCCCTCGGAGGCGGTTTTTTTCATATACCTCTGTCATATCTTCAATGAGGTCATTGTCCACGAGCTGGTTGAAAATTGTGCGGCTGACCAGCATCACGTCCGGCAGCTCACCGGTCGTCATCGACAGGGACAGCTTCTGGTCCATATCGTCGGTCTCCCAGGCTACCTTGGCCTTCACGTTCACTTTGCTCTCGACGTAGCGGGTCGCCATGTTGTTTTCAATCGAATCGCCCTTCGGCAGATTGTTCGTATGGCTCGTATTGCGTCCGATGGTAAACTCCACCGGGGATTCATACTTGCTGTACGGCTCGTAGTCCTTTTCGCTGACAACCTTGTCCTCCGCTTTGCCGCTTCCGCCGCCGCATCCGCTGACGATAAGCGCCGTTATGCACGTGACGGCCAGCAGCGACGATATTTTTCGCTTGTTCATCCCTTTGAACCCCTCTCTTGTCGATTCCTTGTACAAGTAAAATTGTATGCGGTTGCAAAAAAATCGTATATATCACATTTTTCCGTTCTGTGTCACTTTTTTCATGAATGCCCCGTAGGCGGATTCGACACACAAAAAGAGCGCCCCGAAGGAACGCTCTATGACTCTGGCGGCAGCTGCCAGACGTTGAGCAATAATAGGAATACCCCGGTATATGCCAGCAGGCAGCACGACTGCCGGCTTCACACAGCCTCGACTATTATTGATGCTCAGCCTTGAACGGGATAGTCCACCACCACGACCTGCTCGATCAAGCCATCGAGCCTGCGGACAAATGTCTGATGCGCCGGATGCGGCCCATAGGCCTGCAGCGATTCGCGGTCCTTGAAAGTCACGCGAAGCCCGATGCTGAACCCGTGGATGTTTTCTGTCTCCTCCGTTTCATTGACGCCGGCCGTGAGGTCAACGATGCCGGGGATCTGATCTTTCAGCCCCCGCAGTAGCCCGAGGAGCTCCTGCTCCAGCTCCGGTTCAAGAATGCGGTTAAATTTAAATGAGACCAAATGTTCAAACATATGGTTTCTTCCTCCTCATGCGTTCTTTCCTTCTTTACCTTCTTTCCATACGGAAGCCGGCTCTTCCTTCTGCGCGCTAAAAAACAGGATCGCCTGCCGGCCAATGGCGCTTCGAAGCGGATACACGCCCCATTCGCTACCGCTGATCTCCGCCCTCTATGGACCGGCAGCCGCGCTCTCGACTAGCCCCTTCGGCGCCGTGTCCGCCGGCTCCGCAGGAAACGTCAGGGTGACCGTCGTGCCCATCCCGGGGGCGCTGTCGATGGCTAGGCCGTACGGCAGCCCGTAATACAGCCTCATCCGGTCGTTGACGTTCTTCACGCCGGTTCCCCCGTTCTCTGCCGACAGCAGCTTGGCGGCCTGGACAGGGGTCATACCGACGCCGTTATCCGTTACGCTCAGCGTCAGGATGCCCTCCTGCCGGCGCGACGCAATGACGATCCGCGGAGTTTCCTCAGCCTCCGGATAGGTGAATCCGTGCTTGATCGCGTTCTCCACGATCGGCTGCAGCACGAAGTGAATGATTTTCAAATCCGCCGTATCTTCATCCACTTGAAATTCCACGTCAAAGTCCCCGTCATTCATGACGAGCTGCAGGTCCAGATACGCCCGGATATGCTCGATTTCGTTCGCAACCGTCGCCATATCCCTGCCCCCGTTCAGGGTCGTCCGGTAGAACTTGGCCAGCGTCGATACCATGTACCCGGTTTCCAGGTCACGCTCTTTTTGGCCCGCCAGTGTATAAAAGACAGCGTGTTGTACAGAAAGTGGGGATTGATCTGATTGATCAATCGCTGGTACTCGCTCTGCTGCCTGGCGATTTCCGCCTGGTACACCTGGTGAATCAGACTGTTGATGCGCCCCAGCATCCTGCCGATGCCGTTGGTCAGTTCCCCAAATTCGTCCCGGGAGGAGCTCTGGATGACCACGTCCAGGTTGTTCTGCTCCACCTTGTCCACCTTGTTTTTGAGATGGATGATCCGCCTCGTGAAGTTGTTCGACACGATATAAATCAGGAAAAAGGCGACGAGCAGGCTTAAGGCGATGACGAGCAGGGTGATTTTGAAAAACGTCAGCGCGTTGACATACGCATTCGCATTGGACAGGTAATAATGGATCGTCCATCCGTTGCTCTTCAGCGTCCGGTCGAGCCGGGTCGCCCCTTGAGCGGGCGGGTCCGCCTTCTGTTCACGGAAGATCGGCTGGTGCTGCGGACCCTCGATCTGCACGGTAATATGATCCGACAGCTTGTCCATATCCGAGAAAATGCTGTCGTAATTGACCGAGATCACCATGTAGTTGCTGTCCTTCAAATTGCTGATCAGCTCCTGCACCAGGTAGACGTGACTGCCGTCCACCACCCAATGCCTGCCCCGGTACCCGTCGAACCACGGCTTTTGCTTCAAATCGCTGAGCGGCAAAATGTTGTCGCGGATGCCGAGCAAATCCCCGGACGTATAGAACGTAATGCCCTCGATATTGTCGTCCATCGTTTTCGTATTGGAGATGAGCGGATCCATAATATCCCGAAAATCGAGGAACATCTCGAAGTAGTTGCCCGCATAGTTCCGGGTGAACAGTTTCGAAAAGTCGCGGTTCAGCACGATAAATTCGCTCAGCGTGTTGTAGCGGTTGATTTTATAATCGAGAATGTTCGCCACTTGGTCCAGACTGGCCGCAGCTTCGCTCTTCAGCTCCTTCATTTGGATGCGATAGGATTGGATAAAAGCGAGTACGCCGAGCAGCAGAATGGGAATCAGCGCAATAAAAAGGTGGGACAGCAGCAGCTTGTTGCGGAACCGGATATCATTGAACCTGCTCTTGATCCAGTGAAGCATGGACATTCCCGCTCTCTCTATACTGTAATGGGCTCACGCCGTAGTTGGTTTTGAACAGCCGGCAAAAATAAGAGGTGTTGTCGATGCCGACAAACGCCGCGATGTCGTTAATTTTCATATTGGAGTGCAGCAGCAGATGGCCTGCCTTGCGGAGGCGAAGGTCGGTCAAATATTTGGAAAAGTTCATCCCGGTTTCTTTCTTGAACAAAATGCTCAAGTATCCAGGGGACAGATACACCTCATTGGCCACCTCCGTCAATGACAGGTCGCGCTGAAAGTGATCCTTCACGAACTCCTTCACCTGGCGGATCACCTTCGATTCCTCCGATTCCACCTCCGGCTCGCCGGCATGGGGGCGAATATGCGTAATCTCCTCCATCACCTCCAAAAACTCCTCGGTCACAAGCGGCTTAAGCAGATAGTTGACGACGCCCAGCTTAATGGCGGTTTTCGCGTATTCGAATTCGTCGTATCCGCTGCAGATGACGATTTTGAGGTTGTCCTGCGTTTTTTTCGCCAGTCGGCCGAGCTCGAGGCCGCTCATCAGCGGCATTTTGACATCGGTAATCAGAATATCGATCGGGTGGCGGTTCAAAATGTTTTCGGCCGCGCGGCCATTCTCGGCTTCGAGCACGTGGAACGGGAACCGGTATTCTGATATCAAATCCTTGATGCCTTCTCGTTGAACATGCTCATCGTCTACTACAAGAACATTAAACATCGTACGGACTCGTCTCCTTATGAACTAATAATATACAGGGAAAGGACCTTGGGGTATGCGGCTGCTACGCTTTAGCGATGCAATCGATGGAAGTGATTGATATATTAGGTATGTCTGCTTTTATTGCATTATATCATATGAAGTGAAAGTGCTTTCAATAAATTGTTGATAGTGGGATAGGCACGCCCATCCGTAAGACGAGAAAAAATCGCCAGCGCCCGTAATCTGTGCATTCGGGACAGTTTCTCCGAAATGGCTGCAGGTAAATTTTTCAAAAAAGATCCTATATCAATCTATCGGCTCATCCACTTCCCGTTCGTGAAATCCGGAATCGCCACCGGATGCCCTCCGAGCGCGATCGACTCTTCGGAAAGGGCCGAGATGCTCATCCAGGCTGCCATATCGTACACATCAAGCGGCGTTTCCGTGCCGTTCTTCACGCATTCGATAAATTCGGAGTAGACCAGCCAATCCATGCCTCCGTGGCCGCCCTTCACGCCCTCGCTGATGAATTTCTTCCAGATCGGATGCTCATACTGCTCGCGGAAGGAATCGGCGTTGCCCCATTGGCTTTTCCAGTCGAAGTGGTGCTCGTCATGCTGCCCGTCGATGTAAATGGAGTGGTTCTCCTCCACATACATCCCCTTGGTGCCCCGGACCGTGAACCCTCTGGAGTAATAGCGGGGAAGCGTCGTGTCGAGCGTAATCGTGATCGTTTCGCCATGGGCGCACTTGATAACGGTGGTGACGATATCGCCCTGCATGAATTCGGTCTGGGCAAGTGCCGAATCGGCGCCTCTCTCCCGGACAACGTATTCATGCATGCCTTTAGCCTTGGAGGACATGGAGACAAGGGATACCATCCGGTTGCCGTGGTTGATGCCCAGGATCTGAGCAATGGGTCCGAGCTCATGCGTCGGGTAGTTTTCACAGTTGCGGTGAATATAGTTGTTCAGGCGGTAATGCCGGTTTTCGATGCCGTAGGCAATTTCTTCGCGCAGATCGTGATGGTAGCCGCCGGCGCAGTGAACGATGTCGCCGAATACGCCCTGCTTGACCATGTTCAGCACCATCAGTTCTTCGCGTCCGTAGCAGCAGTTTTCCATAATCATGCAGGGTACGCCGGTGCGCTCGTACGTCTCCACCAGCTTCCAGCACTCCTGCACCGAATAGGCGCCGCCCACCTCGCTGGCCACGTAGATTCCCGCTTCCATGCATGCCGTAGCAATATGAATATGGTCCGCCCAGGATGCGCCGATGACAACGGCGTCCAGCCCCGGCAGGGCCACAACTTCCTGATATTTGGTCGTTACCAGCGGTCTGGCGGTTCCTGTCTCTTGGACATAGCCAGCCGCCTCCTCGCAGCGGTCTTCATACAGGTCGCAAACCGCGACAACCTCGACATCTTCCATATGCAGGATGATTCCTCTCAGCAGCCCCATGCCGCGTGCGCCGAGACCGATCATTCCAACACGCACCTTCTCCTTCACCCTCGATCACTCCTCCAAATATTTGGTTATTTTGGCTGTGAATAATGCAGTCCATCTTTGGCTGTTTTATGGACTATACAAGCATAGTTCTCTATAAAAAGGGTTATTCCTTCTCCAAATTTTTCGTGTTTTTTGGATACCGAGCGTAAGGGAACCGGAAGACCTATTCCTCCCCCGGATCCGGCTTGGCCAGCCGCCCAATTATGTCTAAGAAGACTATATTGGGCCAAGTCCATAAAAAAAGACCAAAGCCATCGGTTCGGCTGTGGCCTTGGTCTCACAAGTTCATTTGTGGTTACTTCACTGCTGACGGTTCGGTCTTCTTCAGATAGGCGCGCCAGGTAATGCACCACTGCCGCGGATCGTCCAGGGACGATTCATCGTTGCGGTGAACTGTGCTGGCATGAGGAGCCGTCCGGACCATCTCGGGATTCGTGTACGCTTCATTTGAAATATGCTCCAGCGCCTGGATGTACTCGTCAAGATCTTCCTTGGAGTACGATTCGGTCGGCTCGAGCGTAAACGGCTGCGGCACGATGTACGGATGATGGGACGTCCAGTAATGCAGGCCGAAGTCGCACATCCGCCGCGTAATATCTTCGGTCGTGACGCCGGTCTCGTCGGTCAGCTGCTTCCAGCTGTAGCGGACCTGCTCCAGGCGTCGGCCCTTGATGTACGGCGCGCTTGCCCCGCGGATCTGCAGGATTTTGTGGTACAGATAGTTATTGTTCAGCACAGCGGTCTGCGCCACATCCTTCAGTCCTTCCGCACCGAGGCTGAGAATCCACGCGTAGGCGCGGAGCACCGTCTGGGCGACGCCGTGGAAGCTGCGGACCTTGCCGATGCTGCTGCCGCCTTGCTCCCGCAGGACATAGCTCCCGTCCGCCGCCTGATCCACCAGCGGTCCCGGCAGAAACGGCTTCAGCGCATCGGTCACGCCGAGCGCGCCGGTGGCCGGTCCGCCGCACATATGCGGCGCGGCAAACGTCTTGTGCAGGTTGAAGAAGCACATGTCAAAGCCCGCTTCCTTCGCGCGGGTAATGCCGAGCAGGCCGTTGGCATTGGCCTGGTCGTAGTAGCAGACCCCGCCGGCGGCATGCACCACGTCCGTAAACTCGCGGATCCGGTGGTTATAAATGCCGGTGTCTTCCGGGTTCGCCACGACGAAGCCGGCGGTCCGTTCGGAGACCGCAGCTTTCAGTTTCTCCAGGTCCGGGAATCCGTCCTCGTCCGGATGAAGGGTGATGATTTTGTAGCCTTTGACGGCAGCGGTCGCCGCCT
>NZ_PCZT01000004.1:27197-31255 GCF_002968895.1 Paenibacillus sp. AR247
GATCGTCGTGATGATCTCGTCGCGCTTCTCTCCCTCCCCGCGCGAGTCATGGTAAGCCCGCACGATGGAAGCCATGGCCAGCAGCGCCTGGGTGCCGCTGCTAGGCTGGAAGCTAAAGGCGTCCATGCCGGAAATCTCACGCATCGCAAGGTCCAGGCTGTGGTAGATTTCCAGCATGCCCTGTACCGAGCTCACATCCTGGAGGGGATGGAGCTCGGTCATGCGGGGGCTGCGGATCAGCATTTCGTTGATCCGCGGGATGTATTTCATCGTGCAGGTGCCCTGCCCGATTTCGACGTTCAAATCCGAGCCCAGCGTCTCCTGGGAGAGGCGCAGGTAATGGCGCAGCACCTTGGCCTGCCCGATCTCCGGCAGGGTAGGCGCCTGGCTGCGGCGCATGTTCGCCGGAATGGCGTCCTGCACGCCGCCGGCTTCCGCTGCAACGGCCGGTTCGGCCTGCGGCGGGATGACGCCCCGCTCTCCCGCCCGGTGCAGTTCAAAGATGACCGGCTCATCCCATTTGGCTTGGTGGAACTGGCGGACCTTCCGGTCCCTGACAATCCTTTTCATGGCGTCTGCTCCTCTCCTGATGCTCCGGCCGCTGAAGCACCTGCGCCTACGATGGCGCGGACGGCTCCGGCCAGGCGGTCCAGGTCGGCCTGGGTATGAATTTCAGTGACGCAGTACAGGGCGCACTGCCCCCAATCGGGATAGCTTGCCGACAAATCCTTGCCGCCGAAAATCCCTTCGTCAAGCAGCCGGCGGTTGATGTCGGCCACGGTGCGTCCCGTTCCGTTGAAGTCGACAACGAACTCCTTGAAGAACGGCGTGCCGCCAAAGCGCAGCGATACGCCCGGGATGCCGGACAGCTGGATGGCCGCATATTTCGCCTTCTGGATGATCGTTCCGCCCACTTCCTGCATGCCGTTTGGTCCCATCAGGGCCAAATAGACGCCGGCCGTAATGCCCCATAGGGCGGTCTGCGTGCCGACGGATTCTTTGCCCTTCTCCCGCAGCGCAAACGAAGTGCGCTCGTATGCAACGTCGCCGAAGCCGTACTCGCCCTCCACTTCCGTCGGAACGATGCCGAACAGCCGGGACGGGTATTCCATGACGAATTTCTCTTCGTCGCGGGTTGCGATAAATCCGGCCTGTCCCCCGCCATAGTTCATATGCATGCCGAGCGGCTGCAGGTCCCCGCAGACGATATCCGCGCCGTAACGGGCCGGCGGCTCCAGCACGCCGAGGGAGATCGGGTCCACGCCGACGATCGACAATGCCTGAGCGGCATGGGCGAGGCGGGAAATGTCCGCTCCTTGGTCCTCGATGATGCCGAGATACCCGGGATTCTCAAAATAAACGGCTGCGGTGTCCCCGTCCAGCTTGGATTCCAGATCGGCCAGGTCCATTTTTCCGGTGGCCGGGTCGATCTCCACCATGCGGATGTCCATGACCGGCGTGCAGTAATTACGGATGATGGCGACCTTATCCGGATCGACCGAGCGCGGAATCAAAGCGGTGCGTCGCCCGGTGATGCGGCCGGCCATGCGGATTGCCGTGGACGCCGCCTGCGCCCAGTCAAAGGTCGGAACGTTAACGACGTCCATATCCACCAGCTCGGCCAGCAGGCTCTGATACTCAAACAGCGCCTGGAAGCGGCCGTGATCCTCATAGGGCTCGCCGGCATAAGCCGTCACGAATTCGGAGCGCTGGTTAATTTCGTCGCATACCGCCGGAATAAAATGCTGCCAGCAGCCCGCCCCCAAAAAATTCAGGTAATCCGCGCCGTGCTTGTTCTTGGCGAGCACACCTTCGATATGCCGGCGCAGCTCGTATTCGTTCATGGCCGGCGGGAGGTCCATCTCCCGCTTCAGCTTCAGGTGATCGGGAATGGCGTCATGAAGCTGGTCCATGGACGTCAGTCCGATTTCCCGCAGCATGGCGTCCCGGACTTCCGGGACGGTATTCGGTATATAAGGATGGGCATACATTCTGTGTTCTGCCAAAGTAAACGCCTCCGTTCTGTACAGAATGAACTAAAGAAATGATTGGATTGTTGTATAGGGTTGAAAAAATCGATACGTGCTTCGTGTTAGGCGATCCCGCCGCCGTCGACGACGAGCACGCTGCCCGTGACCCAGGCGGACAGGTCGCTCGCGAGAAACAGCACCGCATTCGCGATATCGCGCGGCGTGCCGAGCCTCTCGAGCGGACGTCCCCCGGCGGAGGCGACGAGGAACGACGCCTCGTCCTGCTGCAGCTGCTTAGCTTCGTCCCGAAGCAGCGGCGTATCCGTATCGCCGGGCGATACGCAGTTAACGCGGATGTTTGCCGGCCCGTGGTCGATCGCCATCGCCCGCGTCAGGTTTACGACGCCGGCCTTGGCGGCGCAGTAGGCAGCAGCGCGGTCCCCACCCTTAAGACCCCAGCCGGAGCCCGTATTGATAATGCTGCCTCCGCCGCACCGCTCCATCACCGGAATGACGTACTTCGAGAGGAGATAGACGCCTTTGAGGGACACGTTGAGTACCAGGTCCCAATCCCGCTCCTCCAGCTCGGTCACGCTTTGGCGGCGGATGACGCCCGCATTGTTGAACAGAATGTGGATGCCTCCCAGATCGGCAGCAATTTCTCCCGCGGTCCGTTCGCAGTCCGCGGCCGAGGTGACGTCGCAGCGGCGGAAGGTGGCCAAGCCTCCTTCGGCCCGGATGCCTGCGGCCGCCGCCTCCCCGGCCGCCTCATTGATATCGATCAGCACGGCGTGAGCGCCGAAGCCCGCCAGAAGCTCGGCGGTGGCCAGGCCGATGCCGGAGGCTCCCCCGGTTACGACCGCCACTTTTCCCGACAAGTTCAAAACGTCCTGTGTATTAAGCATCATCGTTCTCCTCCTTAAGTGGGTATCGTGCGGCCTCCCAGGCCATCTGCCGGCTCAGCCGCTCCGGCGCCTGGTCCTCCGCCATATACGGCTGCAGCAGCATCCGGAACCGGAACGGTTCGGGCTTCACCGCGTGCTCCGGCGCCTGCGCCGGACCGCAGCTGTTGCTGCCGAGCCCGTTCTGCCGGTAGTCCAGGTTCAGCGTAATATAGTCGCGCTGCTTGAGCTCTGTCATGTGCTGCGCCTGCTCCAGATCCTGATCCGTGTACCGCCTTGCGCTGAACTCCAGTACGGGCGAGCCCGACGCAAGCAGCCCCAGCCCCGAGCTGTCCGCCATCGAAACCCAGCGCACATCGGTGCGGTTGCCGTTCTCCTGCGGATATACGTACGGTGTAAACAGGCCGTCCACCGTGCTCCGGTACACGCCAATACGGCCGGCTTCCTTGCTGTCCGAGTAGCTCTCCCCGGGACCGCGGCCGTACCAGGCCACCCGTTCACAATCCCCCGGGAGCTGCAGCTGCAGCCCGATCTTCGGCAGCATGGACGGCGGCGTGCCGATCGGCGATCCGGCCACGTCCATGATGATAAGCCCGTCCGCCGTCACCGTGTACGACGTCTCGCAGCGGAAGCCCCAGTCGTATACCGGCGGCGCGATCCGCGAGGACCAGGCCAGCCGGACCGTGTCCGCGCCAAGCCGCTCCCAGCGGAAATCGTCCACCCGCTCGGTCAGCCGGTCCAGGTGCGCCTTCCGCCAGTCCGCCAGCACATACATATCGTTGTCGATCGGCGCGCGCCAGAAATTCAGCCGCGGTCCGCGCCGGATCAGCTCTTTGCCGTTCATCCGAAGCGGAGTGATGCCGGGTTCAAGGCTGCTCGCTTCCAAGTGGAGCCGGTCGCTTGCCAGAATCAGCGCATGCCCTCGTTCCTGAACGGATAGGTCCCGGCGCAGACTCGCATTCTCGGCGGACCGGGCTGCTTGGTGCCGTGACGCCTCTGCCGGAGCCACAGCCGGCAGTGCCAGCTGCGCCCAGGCGACTTCATGCCCCTGCTCCGCCCAGCTGCAGTCGGCCGCCAGCGTGAAGCCGACGTTCAGCCACCGCTCCGTCCCGGCTTCCAGACCGCTTTCAGGACGGTCCCAAGCAAAGGGGAGCGCGAGCTCTCCCGATTCCCCCGGCCCCACGGC
>NZ_PCZT01000004.1:31355-36574 GCF_002968895.1 Paenibacillus sp. AR247
CCCACGGCCGGAAGGGTCAGCACACCGCTGCGCAGGGTACGGCCATCGGCCGTCACGCTGTAATCCGCCTGAAGATGTTCAAGCGTCATAAAAGTCATACTTGTTCGTGATACGGATGCGGCCTGACTTCCGCCCACTCCACACGAACCGGCTCAATGATTTTTTTGATTCGATCAATCCAGGCGACCGGCGTGCGGTCGGGGAAGATCAGGCCGTCGAGACAAAAGTTTCCGTTGTTCAGCACGTCGCCGTAGTCGCCGCCGTAGGCGTAATCGTCACGCCCGTCGGCCGTGCGTCTGCGCAGGCCGTGATCGATCCATTCCCAGACGAAACCTCCCTGCAGGCGGGGAAACTTCTCGAAGGTATCGAAATACGCCCGCAGCCCGCCGGGTCCGTTGCCCATCGCATGGGCGAACTCACACAGAATATGCGGCTTCGGATGGTCCGTCAGGTTCCCAAAGCCCTCCATCTTCTCGACGGAGGAATACATCGTGCTGACGACGTCACATACTTCCGCCTCCCGGTCTTCTTCGTAATGCACGAGGCGCGTCGGATCGTTCGCCTTGCACCACTCGGACATGGCGCGGAAGTTGCAGCCGAAGCCCGACTCGTTGCCGAGCGACCAGAAGATGACGGAAGGATGGTTGTGGTCGCGCTCCACCATGCGCCGGACGCGGTCGACATAAGCTTCCGTCCAGGCGGGATCGTCGCTCAGGCGCGAAATGTTCCCGAGCGGCTCAAACCCGTGCGTCTCCAGATCTGTCTCCTCCATCACGTACAGCCCGTATTCGTCACAAAGTTCATAGAACCGCGGATCGTTCGGATAATGGGCCGTTCTGACGGCGTTGATATTGTGGCGCTTCATCATCAGGATGTCTTCCCGCATCGTAGACAAAGTCACGGTGCGGCCGGTATCCGGGTGATGGTCGTGCCGGTTGACTCCTTTGAGCAGGATCGCCTTGCCATTTACGAAGAATCTGCCGTCTTTCACTCACCTGCCGGAATCCTACCCGCTGCGCGATGATCTCGGTCTGATTCCCGCGCGCGTCCGTTACCATGATCAGTAAATGGTACAGTGCAGGATGTTCTGCGCTCCACAAAGCCGGATGAGCGACGGGCAGGCGGACATCCAAGGTACTGGAGCCGTTTGGCACCGCTTCATTAGCAGAGGCAGCTTCCTGCCCCGCAGGGTCCAGCAGCCGCAGCGCGACGCCTCCGTCCGGTTCAACCCCTTCCAGGTCAAGCCGAACGTTCAGTACCCCCTGCTCAAACTTTGGGTCCAGCTCGGTAACCACCCGGTAATCGGCGACGCGGATCGAGGCGGGCTCGGCGATCAGGTAGACGTCCCTGAAGATGCCGCTCAGCCACCACATGTCCTGGTCCTCCAAATAACTGCCGTCCGACCATTGATACACGCGGACGGCCAGACGGTTGACGCCAGGCTGCAAATAAGGCGTAAGGTCAAACTCCGAAGTCAGCCGGCTTCCCTGGCTGTAACCGACGAACGATCCGTTCAGCCACACATGGAAGGCGCTGTCCACGCCGTCGAATTTGACGGTGATCCGCCGCCCCTGCCAATAGGGCGGCATCTCGAATTCCCGGACGTAGCTGCCCGTTGGATTATCATTGGGTACCCGGGGCGGATCCACCGGGAACGGGTAGTCCAGGTCCGTATAATGCGGACTGCCGTACCCCTGCAGCTGCCAGTGACCCGGCACCCGAATGTCCGCCCAGTCCCAGCCGACCAGCGCTTCTTCTCGAAAATCGTCCGGCGCCAGCTCGGGCCTGCGTGCATAGTGAAATTTCCAAATGCCGTTCAGCGATTGAAACCAAGGCGAGCTTCCGCGGTCGCCGCTCAAGGCCCCTTCGGCGTCCGCATATGGGATGAAATAGGCTCTGCCTTTCATCCGGCTTTTTTCCAGTACGGCGAAGTCGTCCCAATCCCGGGGTATGTTCGTGTTGTGCATGCTTTCCCTTCCTTTCTCTCTGGATGCGTCTCATCACTTGATCGAGTGAAGCATCAACCTTTGATGCCGGTGCTCGCAATGCCTCCGACGATATAGCGCTGCGCGAAGAAAAAGATGGCGAGCGGCGGAATGGAAATCAGGCAGGTGATCGCCATAATGGACTGCATATCGACGCCGTACATGCCCTTGAACTGCGACAAGCCCAGCGTCAGCGTATATTTGGTCTGGTCGTTCAGAAAAATGAGCGGTCCGAGGTAATCGTTCCAGCAGTTCATCATCTGGAACACCGCCACCAGGATGAGCGACGGCCCCATCAAAGGCACGATCACTCGCATCAGCACGGTAAGCTTGCCGGCCCCGTCAATCGTTGCAGCTTCATCTAATTCCCGCGGTAATGTCATGATGAATTGGCGCAGCAAAAAGATAAAGTATGCAGAGCCGAACCAGGACGGAACGATCAGCGGCTTGAGCGTGTTGATCCACCCCAAATAATTGAACTCCATATACTGCGGGATCATCGTCACTTCCCACGGAATCATCATTGTGGCCAGCACGATCAGAAACAGCAGGTTGCGTCCCTTGAATTCGAAGCGGGCGAAGCCGTAAGCCACAAGCGTGCAGGATACCAGCTGGCCGAGGGTGGAGAGCACTGTGACGATCAGCGTGTTTTTCAAAAACAGGTTAAAGGGCTGAATATTCCAGGCATCCGCAAAGTTGCTGAACCGGAAGACGGACGGAATCCATTTGGGCGGAAACAGGTACAGTTCCTGCGGAGACTTGAGCGCTGTCGTAATGGCCCAGAACAATGGCGCGATAAAGAGCAGAGACAAGAGGATCAGCGCAAGATAGCTCAGCGTCTTTTTCATCCTACCCTCCCTCCTTTCGCCGGCTTCGGCTTCTTCTGCGGTCCGCGCTTCATTTCGCCTTCGTAGAACACCCACGCTTCCGACGACTTGAACACTAGGAACGTCAGCGTCAGCACGATCAGGAACATGAACCAGGCGTTGGCGGCGGAGTAGCCCATTTTGAAATATTTAAATGCGTTCTCATACATGTACATCGCGTAAAAATACGTCGCCTTCATCGGTCCCCCGCCCGTCAGGAGCAGCGCCAGCGTCAACTGCTGGAACGCCGCGATAATCGACGTGATCAGGTTGAACAGAATCGTCGGGGTGATCATCGGAACCGTGACGCTGACAAACTGCCGAAGCTTGCCTGCGCCGTCGATGGAGGCCGATTCGTAGAGATCCTTCGGGATGCCTTTGAGCCCCGCCAGAAAAATGAGCATCATCGAGCCCTGTCCCCATAAACTCGCGACGACCATGGCGACCAGCGACCATTTGGTGTCGTTCAGCCAATCCGGCCCCTGAATCCCGAAGATCGACAGGAAGTAGTTCAGGATGCCGTAATCGCCGCTGTATACCCAGGACCAGATCATGGCCAGCGCCACACCCGAAATAACGGACGGGAGGTAGAACGCCGTGCGGAAAATCGCGCTGCCCCGAACCTTCTGGTTGAGCAGCATCGCAAGCCCGAGGGCGACAATGATGTTCAGCGGCACGAACAGCACGGCGAATTTCAGCGTCACCATCAGCGATTTCCAGAACAGCGGATCGTCGGTAAACATTTCCACGTAGTTGCCAAGCCCGATAAACGTCACTTTGCCGACGATCGGCCAGTCAAAGAACGAAATGACGAGCGAAAACAGCAGCGGTCCCAGCGTGAAAACCAGAAAGCCGAATATCCACGGAAAAATGAAGAGGTAGGGGGCAGCCCCACCCCGTCTGCGTTTCTTCAAGGCCTTGAGGGCGGCTGACTGTTCCCGTGCCGGGTGGAGGTAGGTTTGAGCCATCTCAAAAACCTTCTTTCTTCAGGTATTATTTCATGTAGCGCTCGCTGTCCTTTACGGCCTGGTTCAGCACATCCTGGGCATTGCTGCCGTGCATGACCGATTCCACCGCGGCGGAGAGCTGCCGGTTAACCTCATTCCACTTCGGATTCAGCAGGAACGCCGGGGTGTTGTCCGAACGCTCCAGCATCGTGTAATACGGCTTGTAGAGCGGATCCTGGTCCTTTTTCAGCTCGGTCACGACGCTTTGCCGCACCGGAAGGTCGGCAACCCGCATTTTGATTGACGCATCGGATACGTAGAACTTGATGAATTCCCAGGCCAGATCCTTCTGCTTGGAATCCTTCGCGATCGACAGCGCCGATTCAGCCAGCACGCCTTTGACCGGTTTGCCCGGGAAGGCCGGCATTTCAACCGTGCCTACATCGACCCCTGCCTGACGGAATGATTCCAGCGGCCAGATGCCGCTTTCCCACATGGCGATTTTGCCTGCCTTGAAAATGTCGTCGCCGCTCTGCTGCCCCTTTCCGCCGGTCAGCACGGCCGAGCCGTTTTTCACCATGTCGCCGAACATCTGGATCGCCTCTGCGGTTTCCTTGCTGTTCATGTAGCCGTCGATCGTCTTGCCATCAGGAGAAATGAACGAGCTCCCGTTGCTCCATACGAACCCCTGCAGATCGTAAGTGTCGTTCTCCGCGCGGACGCCGAAGCCGTACTGCTTCTTGGATTTGTCCGTCAGCTTTCCGGCCATCTCCTGGAATTCGGGCCAGGTCCAGCCGTCCTTCGGATGCGGCACGCCCGCCTCATCAAACAGCTTCTTGTTGTAATACACCACCCGCGTCGTAAAGCCCGCCGGAATGCCGTACAAGGTACCGTCGATTTTGCCGTAATTGAACAGGCCCTTGTAGAAGTCGTCAATATTTAAATCCTTGTCTTTATCCGCATAGCTGTCCAGCGGCTCCAGCGACTGGTGGTACGTCGGAAAATCCCACATGTACATCACGTCGGGCGGATTGGCGGCGCCGAAGCCTGCGGCGAGCTTCTGATCAAAGCCGTCCGCGTATGCCTCCACCTGCACCTTCGTGCCCGGATGGCTCTCTTCGAACTTCTTGGCGATGTCCTGCTCAATTTTGAGCGCATCCCCCGTATCCCAAGTGGCAAAGCGGAGCGTCTTCTCCGATCCGGAACCGCCGCCCTGGCCGGCCGTTTCGGCCTTGCCCCCGCTGCCGCCGCAGGCCGACAGTGACATCATCAACGCCGCTGCAAGAACGATAAGTGAAACCTGTTTTTTCATATTGTCAGCTCCTCTCGCGAATGAGGCATCTCATTTTTGAACCGCTTTCATCGTAACGCTTTTGAAAGCGTTTCAAAACGTGTGTTCATCGGCAATTTGGCGTCTTTTT
>NZ_PCZT01000004.1:36674-44415 GCF_002968895.1 Paenibacillus sp. AR247
CTGACCCGTGCAGCGCTTGAACCATTTGCTGAAGTATTTGCTGTCGCCAAGCCCCGTCCGCTCGGCGATATCCTGCATCGTCAGGTCCGTATCCCGCAGCAGTCCCTGGGCCAGCCGGAGCTTCCGCTTGTATTGGAACGCGATAAAGCTGTCGCCGACCGTCTTTTTGAACAGGATGGAAAAATGGCTGCGGCTGAGCCCGACCTCTTCCGCCAGCTCGCTCGCCGACCAGTCGGAACCGGGCTGCTCATGAAGCAGGCGTACCGCCTTTTGAATCGGCTCGGGCCAATCTCCGCCGGATACGCCGTACGCCCGTTCCAGCTCGGCCTCTTTATGCAGGGAGCGGAACGCTTCCGCGATGCCGCTGCTGGTGCCCAAGGGGCCCTTGGCGGACCATTTCAGCAGGCTATGGCTGCCCTTGGCTTCGATCAGCAGGCTGTTTGCCGCCTCCTTCATCCCTTCCGGCACGATCCAATAGCAGGCGTCACCGCCATAGGGGATGACCGCTTCATTTTCCGAGCTGTGTACGAGCTGCTTCGCTTTCAGCCATTCGGCCCACGGCATGCCGCAGCCCTCCGTCCGGACAAGGTACACATGCACGTCCTGGCCGCCAAAACGCCATGCCTCCGCGCGAAGCCGCTCCAGCTCGGCGGGAAATCTTCCGCTGCTGCCGCTGAGCCAGCCGAACAGGAGCGCCTCCAGCTTCTCCCCGTCCAGCGGTGCCGGGGACGGACGCCGCTGTAGCTCCCGCCGCAGCTTCTCCAGCAGCCCTTCCAGCTCTTCGTCCTCAAACGCGGTTTTCAGAAGGTATCCCGAAGCCCCCAGCTGGATGCCCTGCTGCGCGTATTCAAAATCCCGGTGGCAGCTGAGCAGGATGATCTTCGTCCGTTCCTCGGCCTCCTTGACCCTGCGCAGCAGCTCGATGCCGTCCATCTCCGGCATCACGATATCGGTAATGACGATGTCCGGGCGGTGCTCCTTGAAGGCTTCCCACGCCTTCGCCCCGTTGGGCGCGTCGGCCACGACCTCCATACCGAACCGCTCCCAGGGCACCGTCGATCTCAGACCTTTGCGAACGATGCTCTCGTCATCGGCAATCAGCACTTTCAGGTTGTTTGCGTTCTCCATCCGGATGCTCCTCCTTTTTGGGCCAGCGAATCAGTATCGATGTTCCCTCTCCTTTGATTGAACGTACCGTAAGTCCGTACCGCGGGCCGAAATGCAGCTTGAATTTCTGGTCCGCGTTTCTTACGCCGAGACCGCCGCGGCCGCGGGGCTCAGGATTCGGAGCCAGCAGCTGGGCAAGCTTCTCCTCGCTGATGCCGGCCCCGTTGTCTTTGAGTTCCAGCAGCAGTTCCTCCCCCTGCTCCCGGACGCGCAGCTCGATGACCCCGGCCCCATCGGTAAAACCGTGGAAAAAGATGTTCTCAAACAGCGGCTGCAGCGTCATCCGCGGGATGACAAACCTTTTCAGATCTTCCTCGCAGTCCAGCTTATACTGGAATACGGCTCCGTAGCGGATCTCCTGGATTTTCAAAAAATGCCCGATCATCCGCAGCTCCCGCTCCAGCGTGACGAGCTCCTGCGATATATCGAGGTTGCCTTCCAGCACCATCGTCAGGTGATACAGCATTCGGCGGATTTCCTCCGCCCCTTCCAGCCTGGCCTTCCACTGGATCGAGTTCAGCGTATTGAAGAGCAGATGCGGATTGATCTGATAATGAAACGCCTTCAGCTCCGCCTCCTTCTTGAGGCGCTCGCTTCGCTCCACTTCCTGGACGAGCGACTGCACGCCGCTGACCATCCGGTTGAAGCTGATATCCAGGCTCCCGAGTTCGTCCCGTCCTTCGACCGGAACCCGTGTGTCCAGTTTGCCGAAGCTGACCTTTTGCATCGATTCCTTCAGGGAACGGATGCGCCCCGTAAACCGGGACGTAAACAGATAGGCCAGCCCGAAAGCAAGCAGGCAGGACCAAACCGCCACGATGACCGTGTTCGACCGGATGACTCCCGATGACTGGTAAAACGCCTTGGCAGGCAGCCTTGCCTCGATCTTCCAATGGTTGACGGACAGCGTCTTGTCCCAGATGATATCGTTATCTCTCGGCGTAAAGGATTCCGTGCTTTCGTAAACGGTCCGGCCGTCCGGCGCCTGAATCGAAAGATGCGCCTTCGTGTCCTCCTCGAACTGACGGAACATACGCAGCAGCTCCCGGGCGTCCTCCTCAATCAGGATCGTACTGCCGTCCTGGGCGCCGCCCGGGTTCCGGATCGGCACGGCCAGTCCGAGGACTGCCGGGCCGGCTTGCTCCGAGGCGGATATCGCATGGTTCTGCATGTAGAAGCCCAGCCAATAAGGGCCGCTATTCGAGACGGGCATGCTCTTCCAGGCCGGAATACCGGCGAGCTTGCCGACGTCGAGGTTATTTTCGCCGTAGTAATAGCCGGAAGGCGTAATAATATAAATCCCGGCCGTCTGGTCGTTAGCCAGCGACCTCAGGACGGATTCGAAGTCGTTCTTCTCCATAATTTCGCCGTAGGTGACCGGCGGATCGCTCCCGAGGTCCGCATGTGCGGGATCCAGCAAATACGAGTAGATCGTCTGGCTCATCTGCTTCATGCGGACCAGCATGGAGTCCGACTGCTGCTGCAGCTGGGCCACCGCGTTCTCGCCGTAACGGCCGAACTGGGAATTGACCGTCCTGGCGGACTGGTAGTAAGAAAGCGCCCCAAGCGAGAGCAGCGGGATCAGCGTCACAATCAGAAAGCATACGAGCAGTTTGGTCCGGATGCTGCGGTAAGCTCCTGCCGGAAGCCAGCGCCGCAGCGGTCCGTGCCGGCGGATATTCATGGCGGATCCCCTCCTCTTCACGGTAGTCGTCTATCTGCATTCTAGCATGGACGGACAGGGGACGGAGCCCTTTCACCGCGCAATTGTTACCGCTTACAAGAAATCCGTGGTCAAGCGCCTTGTTTGCGGAAGCCGGCACCTTTCAGAAACGGGAAAAGCACTTCCCCGGAGGACTTTTCCAAAAAGTCCCTTCCGAAGAAGTGCATGATTCCGCTATAGTTCCCCGTATTCATGTCCAAGGATCAAAAATACGCTCGATGTCCAGGTAAAAGCCCTGTCCCGCAGCCCTTCCCCCGTCAGCGCGTCGAAGTTCTCCGCCATGCCGCTCTTGTTCAGCATGCGGCAGAACCGCTGCGCCACCTCTCTGGCGAGCTCCGTATCGCCCGCCGCGGCGGCGCCTTCCACGAGCAGCATGGTCGACGGCGCCCAGATCGGCCCGCGCCAGTAGCCGTCGGGCTGGTAATACGGGCTGCGGACGCTTTCGGTCGCCCAGCCGTTGCCGGTGAGGAAACGGCCCTCCTCCCGCAGCCCCTGCAGCAGCGCGGTCCGTATCTCTTCCGGCAGCCGGTTACCGAGCAGGATCGGCACGAACAGCAGCAGGCTGTCGCCTTGCGAACGCTCATGCGTCCCTGACCGGCATGCCGTGAAGCGGCCGTCCTTCCAGAAATGGCTTAGCATGGCGTCCAGCGTATCCCCGGCAAGCCGGCGCCACCGCGCCGCTTCCTCCGTCTTCCCCAACAGCCCGGCAATCTCGGCCAGAAGCTCCGCCTGCAAAATCAGAAACGCCGACAGATCCGGGCTTTCCACCGGAATGCCGTTATTGAACGCCGTGCTGTTGTCCCAGCCGGAATCGTTGCCGTGATTGTACTGGGGAATGCCGTCGCCGTCGCCGTCCCGGTACCGGAACCACCAATCCGTCCATTTGGACAGCGGCCCGTATACTTCCCGAAGCTGCGCTTCGCCGATCCAATCGGTCTGGCGCATAATCCAGCCAAGCGTCCAGCCGTGGATCGGCGGCTTGTTGCAGTTCCACAGCTCGTACTTGTCGTTGATAAAATCGGGAAGCAGCCCGCTCTCATCCTGCCGGTCGAAAAAGATCATGAACTGGTCCCACGCCAGCTTCGGATCGTGGCGCACCAGCGCCATGGCGTTAAAGCAGTGGTCCCAGCTCCATATATTCGTCATCCAGTTCTTCGACATGTACATCGCTGGGCGCGTCAGGCAGCCTTCGGCCGGAACGAGGCACGACCACGTAATGTAAGCCGCCAGCTCCCGCCCTTCCTGCCAGCGCGCCGGCACCGTAAGGCTGTGATCCAGCCAGGCCGCAAATTCGGCCTCGGCTTCCTTCACCGCCGCCTCAAAGGGCTCCCAGGCCGGCCGCGGCTTCCACACGGTGCGAAACTCTTCAATAGCGAATTCGGCCGTACCCGCGGCACCGTCGGGCCTGAACTCAGCCACGATGCGCGAGCTCTTGATCTTGTCCCATATCACTTCCATCTTCATGCAGCCAGCGAGACGGGTCAGCATAAACCGGCATTCGTGCGTAAAGCTGTTCACTTCCCAGCTGCCGGGCACCGCCTCGTAGGCATAATCGTAAGCCGCCGGCTGAAACGTCAGCCGGATGCCGCAGCCTCTGGTCTGGAAGCGCGCGGTGCGGCTGTCCGAAATGCACAGCTCTGCATAACTACCGCTGTCGAGGGCTGCTAGCTTCACGTAGGCGGGATTGGCTTCGGCCTTGAACGGCAAAAGCTCACCGGCGTCATCCAGCAGCTCGATGCGGAACGCTTCCCCGAACTTGTCGTCCCCGCCCCGGACGGTGCGCAGGTACAGCCCGGCCGGTCTATTTTTACCCTCAGGCAGCAGCGATACCGCCAAAAACGTCTCTCTGCGGCTGAAGGGTACTACGTTCAGGTCAAAGTTCATGGCTGTTCTCCTTTTATCCAGGAATATAACGCTTTCATTGTAAACTGCGGCGCCTGGAAGGGAAACGGCCAGGTGTTTCCATGTACCTGCACATTTGTTGGGGACGGCTTTATTTTCCGGGCAATCGTGTCTTTTTGTCAGGTGGGAGGGGTACATTTGTTAGATTTGGCAATTTGCCTCCCTTACACGCCCCATTCCTTGCGGGCATCGGCGACCGGCTTGGGCGTCGTTTTGCCCCATGCATAATGCCCTTTCGGCTTGCGGCCCACCCATCTCTCATCGACCGGCTCCGATGCGAGCTGATAGCGGGTATCTGAGCTGATCCGGTAGCGGTCCGTCATGTTGTTAAGCGAAGTATGCATCATGTACATGCCGAAAATAATGGCATCGCCCGCTTCGAAAGACGTTGTGGCCCATCGTCCACCAAACGTATCGACGATCTCCACCGGGTCTTCGGAAAACCAGCCTGTCGCGACATTATCCCGGTCCACATCCATTTCGCCGTACGTTTGCCTAATTTTACTGAAATGCTGGGAGCCCAGGCACATGGCCAACGTTCCGAGCTCAAGCGGCGTGTCTCCGAAAGGGGTCCACATCGTATATACGTTTTTGGTGCCCCTTCCCATATACACGACGTCGTAATGCGCGCCGGTATTCCCGCCATGGGCTACGGCCCGCGGCCATTTATAGTCGTATGTCATCGATTTGCCGCCAAACAGACGGTCAAAAAAAATCCAGGACCGAAGGATGGTTCACCACATCCAAAAATCGGGGGAAGTCCGCCTGCAGCTCTTCCGCGCCGCCGCCCCACATCATGCTGCGGTTGTCTTGGGAAATGCGCCCTTCGTCCAGCGGAGCCCCCGGCTCCAATCTGCCCATGGCCTGGAGTTTGCGTAAAAACTCCTCCCTTGCGGACAGCACCCGCTCGCGCTCGTGAAATCCGCGGATCAGCAGGTATCCCTCCTCCGCCAGACGCAATCTCAGCGCATCCGTGTCCTCCAAAATATCGTTGCTGCTTCTCAGCTCGGTCAAATACCGGCTTCCCATCGCTAGCTCCCTCGTTCCGATCGTCACGTTCATGCCGCTCTCTCCTTTCAAGGTATCACCGCGTTCCTGCCGGAAGCGGAAGATTCCTCCTCATCATAGCCCCTGCTTCAGGAGAAAGTCGTTAATCGAAACCCGCCACAATTTACGCAAAACCGGACTGGATGCCTCAATGATGGTCGCGGCGCTGCCTCGTTCTCCACTCCGACGGTGGACAGCCTTCGGCCTTTTTGAACCACAGCGAAAACGAGTGCAGCTGCGCAAAGCCGATCTGCTCGGCTATGGCCTGCATATCCTTGTCCGTCGAGCTGAGCAGCCACTTGGCTTCTTCCAGGCGGCACATTTGCTGATACTGCTTGGGCGTCATGCCGTAGGCTTTGAAGAACCGTTTGCGGAAGCCTTCCTCCGACAGGCCGGCCATCTCCGCGAGGCTGCCGATGACGATAGGTTCTTGAAGATGCCGGCGAATATAATCGCCTGTATGCGATACCGTGAACGACTGCTGGTCCGGGTGGGAATGCTCGTTTAAAAACAGCAGCAGAATTTCGATCCAGGCCAAATCATTTCGGACAGGCTCTTTCAGCGTAGACGAACGGCTCCTCAGCCATTCCCGGAACAGCCGCTCGTAGCGGTCCTGGTCGAGGCGGGATAAGGCAATAATGCGCGGTTTGCCAAGGACAATCAGCCGTTCGAACAGCTCACGTACATGTGTCGGCAGCAGTCCGTCAACGAGCACAACCCCGAACCGGATCGGGGTCATCGCATGGAAAGAATGAGCGGATAAGGACGGGATCAGCGCGACATGCCCTGCTTCGATTCGCCTTTCTTCCTGTTCATGAACAAAGCGACCGCTTCCTTCCAACACGACGGTGATTTCCAAATCGGGATGGCTCCACTGCCGCTCGTCCTCCCAGTCCTTGTCGTGGGTTCCGATAAAACCTCTAATTTCAGGCAAAATCGCTTCATCCTCCTTGTCCGCCAGCTTGGGCCAAGCCAAGCGCTTGATGATGTTATGTTCACTATACATCAATCGCGGAGAGGAGCTACAGTCCCAAGCTTTATTGCTTGTCCATATTTTTTCATATCTCGGATTTCAGTACATGGTATAATCAGGAAAACTTATGTTTTAATGGTATATTGACAATAAGGGAGGAACTGGATCATGGGATGGTCGGAACTGCGGGCGGTGCCCAATGATTACGATGAGGAAATCCATGCGGTCGATACGCAGCTGATTGAGCTGCTCAACCACCGGAAAGCCCTGACGAAAGGACGCCGGTGTTTTCCGCCTAAGGAAGTGATGAAGGAGTTTGAAGAGATTTTCGGCTTGAAGCCTCCCTATTTGAACTGGCTGTTTCATTCGATTAACGGAGGGTTTCATCGCCCACGCTCCGACGGTCCCGGCGAGCTGCAGGGCATCCTGCAGATTATGAAAACGACCGTACAGGAAGGCTACCAATACAGGATCACCCATGCGATGCAGCATGAGCATGGCAGTATTGTACATATCGAAATCAAACAGCTGGAGAATGTGGATGAATTCACTGATTTCCGCCCTCTTCTTCAGCTCGATGTTACTAGCCAAGATAAGGAATACAGTGTAGGGCGCAACGGATCCCGCGGTGGTGGAGGGATCAGCTCTATGTCCTTTCTCGTCGAACCGCGCCTGCCGGAGCAGCTGGACACTGTGGACTTTGCGCTGATCCCGTTCGAAGAGCCTATGGATTTTAGCCGGAAGGAGATCTTTCTGGATCAGGAGGTTCAATTCGAGTAAGTCCCCGTGGATGAGTAAAAACAGAAAGAGTCAGATCCAGATCCTTATGTACACCAAAGCAAAGAAGCAGGTAAGATGCCTGCTTCTTTGTCATGATCTGAACCTATGGCCGGTAGTACGGCGTCTGCTCATCCTGCAAGATTCCACAT
>NZ_PCZT01000004.1:44515-59119 GCF_002968895.1 Paenibacillus sp. AR247
GATGCAAGGTGCTCGATGATGGGCCCAAACGCTTCTACTTCGGTGAAAAAGCGCTCCGTGTCCTCCCCGCAAAATATCGCGGATACCGACAGGCGGAAGATGACCGCCCGTAACAGCATTTCTCGGTAGTGGCTGTCATCCGGCAGCAGACCTAGATCTGAGAGCGGACATCCCTGCCAGGCGATGCCGTCGCAGACAAGAATCGCTTCAGCATACGCCTGCGGGGCAACTGTCGGGGAAAAGTCGATGATCAGCGGACCGAGGGTCTCATCGAACAGGATGTTCCCGGCCAGATCGCCGTGGATCAGCTGAACGGGATACTCCCCGCTTCTCTTGACCTTTCCGAGCAGGCCCGCCAGGAAATCCCTCACAGGGAAAGGGAACCCGGCTGGGAGCCCTTCGATCTGCCACGCGATCCGGTGGCCCTGGGACCAAGGATGGTCCGGCTCCGAAAACCCGTCATAAGGAATGCTGGCCAGATCCCGGTGGAACAACCGGGCGACCTTAAGCTTTTGTTCCAAACCCCCTTGTACTTCCGTGCCCGGCTCGAACCGGCTGCACGTCCATCCATCGCTGACAAAAGACCCGTTCCGTGCCGGAACCGGCCTGGATACCCGGTATCCGCGCGGCTGAAGACCGTGCATGATGCCAAGCACCCACTCGTCATGCTGTTCATTTTCCGAGGGTTTGAGAACCGCGTCCTGTACCTTCACCGATGTATTTTGCCCGCCTTTGAGAGGAACCGCCTCCCCTTGAAGCCCGAACGACTCCAGAATTTCCCTAGACAAAAGCATGGCCTCTCTCACCTCCCTTCACCCTTCTATCTTACTGTATGGCAGCGATGATTTTGACCGGATTTCGCCTCCGATGGCCGTTCCTACTCCCCGCATTTCACCAGCTTTCTCCGATCCTGATCCCAACGCCACACAGGACGGTCACCGCTCAAATGAACGCCTCCATACCACCGGTCAATGCCGCACCGTTCCAGGTAATCCTCCCCGCGTAAAACCCGGGCCCCCCATTCCGTGATCTGGACCTTGCTGTCCCGGAAAGACGGAGAAGGTCCCGCATAGCCCGGAAAGGCTTCCGCCCCCTCCAGCGTCAGCAGCGGACTTGGGCCCTGACACAGGCTGCGCAGAGCATCCCAATACTGCAGGTCGCCCATGCCCAACCCGTGCAGCCGGTCGCCGATCTGCCTGAACAGGTCCAGCGGCGAGTGAATCCCTTCGTTCACCTTTTCCAAAGTCATCTGCTCCACGATCCCCAATCCGTTATAAACGGAAGGATAACGGGACAGGTGCAGCTCAAACGCCTCCCGCACGAACGGAAGCGCCGAGGTATCCTCCTCCAATAGCTGCTGGAGCTTCATCGGATCAGGTGAGGTGTATGCCTCCCAGACCCTGCTCCCCAGCTTCAGCTCTTCCGCTCCGATATGATGCCACGTTCCGGACAACGTCTTCAGCTGACTGGCCGTTAACTGACCGAGTCCGCGGAACAGGCCGACTCCCGGATAATCTCCGATACAGAGCAGATTCAGCTTCGTCCCGCCAAGGGACTGCCGTCCAAACCAGTGCAGCAAATAAGACAGCATCGTTTGGTCAAACAGGTCATGCTCGAACCACAGCACGATTTCGTCATACTGCCGGAATCCGGCCAGTTTTTGCTCCTGCTCTTCGCAGTTCCGGATATATTCATCAGCCGGGATGCCCATGTCTTTCTCAAGGTATCCCGCGCGGACCGCACGGCTCTCCGATTCCGCCGGCTCCAGAAACACCGGGCCTTCCGAATATACCTCGCGCCATACGAGGATATCCCCCTGAACGACTCCCTGCTTGAGCGTCTCGGCGACCGTATCGCCGTTAACAATATGCAGCATGCGTTTTCCTCCTTCGTGTAAATGCTTGAATACATGCGCGAAATCAGCGACCGGCAGCGTGCCCCTCAGCTTGCGGCGTGCGTCGAACAGCCGCTTTTTGAGCGTCGTCACCGGCGTTGCCGCATACTCCGAAATTTCCTGCAGACTATAGCCGTGAAATAAAACAGCTGGACCGCCTCCCGCATGCCGGGCGATAAGGCCTGGATCGAATCGTGAAGCATCCGGTACAGCTCCTGCCGCGCCACGACCTCTCCGATATCCGGCTGGTCGGGTGCAGTCACTTCCCCTTCCTCCAGCGCGGAAGTCTGCGGCTTTCTGCGAATCAAGCGATAGCACTGGCGATGCACAATCGTCCGCAGCCACCCCGGAAAGGCGTCCGCTTGCTGCAGCCGGCTAAGGTGGACGAATGCTTCCGCAAACGCCTCCTGCACCGCTTCCTCCGCCAAATCGTGATCCTGCAGCTTTCCGTATGCGGCCGTATGCGCCATCGCATAATACTGCCGGAAGAGACGGTTTAGCGCATCCCCGTCCCCCTGCCGGGCTTGTTCAATGATCTGCCGCACACCCACTCTCCTCCCTTTGATCTTGGTTTCAACCCTATAGTGCAATATCAAATCCGTAAGGTTACATGAGCCTCGGAATATTTTTTAAATATGCTGAACCTGTTCGGAAAAATCGCCTTAACGCGGCGTGACTGCTGCTCTCGTATTTACATTATATCGACTAGATCGGCTGACCTCAGGTGGAAGTGAGCTCCCGTGCTCCATTCCCGTCACCGAACGCCCAGGCCAGGAATAGGCTGGTGTATACCATTCAACGATTGGAGCGAACCGCATGCCTCAATACGTACCGCCGGTCACCATCCATACCGTCACCTTTACGGCCCCCGGCACGGTGATCCACTATCCGCAGGTAACCGGGCTCGCCGACAAAACGGCCGAAAACAAAATCAACTCCACGATCATCCGTACGATCCAGGACATGCAGCGCGCCCAGCAGGCGGTCCAGACGGGAAGCCAGCCGGAAACGACCGGAAATTTCGAGATCAAAACGAACGAGCGCAGCATTCTCAGTCTGGTGCTGAGCAACTACACCTATTCCACGCCGATGGCGCATGGATACACGATCGCCAAGGGATTGACCTTTTCCATGCAAACGGGGAATACCTACACCTTGTCCAGCCTATTCAAACCGGGCTCCCCCTACCAAGCGGTCCTGACCGCTGCCGTCAAGAAGCAGGTCCAGGAGCGGAATCTTCCGGTACTGGATGCGGGGAGCATCACAGTCGCGCCTAACCAGGATTTCTACCTCGCCGACAAGGCGTTGGTGCTCTTTTACCCATTGTACGCGATCACACCCTATTATGTCGGTATTCCGATGTTCCCGATTTCGGTCTATGATCTGCAGGACATCGCCGCTGAAAACGGCCCGCTTACGATACTTGCCGCAGATGTCGTGTGAAGCAGCGCCCCAGGTGACAGGAGCTGAGCGGCCGGCCGTGATCCATTTTCGCAGCCTAAAGTCACCCGATATCTAAAGGTTGGATACACCGAAAATACAAAGAGCCGCTTCCGTATCGTCCGATAGACGAAGGAGCAGCTCTTTTACACGTAAGCCTGCGTTCATGGTCACTGTGATACATGTGGCACACAGCATCCCTCTTACTTGACGCCGTTGTACACAAACGCTTTAATAATATGCTTTTGCGCCAGGAAAAAGGCGGCCAGAATCGGCGCGACCAAAATGACGTTGCCGGCCATCAGGATGTTCCAGGTGCCGCCGCCCTCGACCTCGCGGATTTTGGCGATGCCGATCGGCAGCGTTCGCGCCGTTTCGTTCGTCGTCATGACGAGCGGCCAGAAATAATCGTTCCAGTGCGCGATGAAGCTGAACAGGGCAAACGTCACAAGCACCGGTTTCACCATAGGCACCATGATGCGGACGATGATTTTCCATTCCTTGGCCTGATCCAGGCGGGAAGCCTCCACCAGCTCCTCCGGGATCTGCCGGAACGCCTGCCGGAGCAGGAAGATGCCGAACGCGCTGGACGCGAACGGGAGGATCAGCCCGAGATGGGTGTTCAGCAGCTTGAAGGCGCTCAGCTCCAAATATACCGGCAGAAAGATGAGCTGGGTCGGGATCATGAGCGTCACCATGACCAGGCTGAACAGAAAGCCGGAGCCGACAAACCGGTATCTGGCAAATGCGTACGCAGCCGGAATGATCGTCAGCATCTGCAGCAGCAAAATGCTGACCGAAATGACGGCGCTGTTCGTGATGTAATGCAGGAACGGCCCGGTTTGCCACGCGGAGGCGTAATTGCTCCATACCGGATTCCGGGGAATCCACTCCGGCGGGAAGATCATCGTCTCCGGCAGCGTTTTGAGGGAGGTCGAGAGCATCCAGACAAACGGCATGGCAAAGATGAGGACCAGCAGCAGCAGCGCCGCCACGTTCAGCGCCTTCAGCAGCAGGACGGCCGCGGAGCGCAGAAGGGCAGGTCTGCCAGGCGCTTCCAGCATGCGTCCTCCGGGAACGGCGACGGTATGCCCGTCAAAGGCACGGTTTGCGGGTTCCACGCGGTTTTCCCCCTTTTCTAAGATCATAGAAGCAGAAGTCGTTACCGGTTAACGGTAATGAACACGGCTGGACAGCAGCCGGAAATAGACGATGGTCAGGATGCCGACGATGAACAGCAGGATGACGCCGGCCGCTGAGGCATACCCGATTTTGAAGAAGCGGAAGCCGGCCTCGTAGATGTAATACACCAGCGTATTGGTCGAGTTGACCGGGCCACCCTGCGTCATGATCGCGATCGTTTCAAACACCTGGAACGACCCGATCAAATTGATGATGACGAGGAAAAAGATCGTCGGCGACAGCATCGGCAGAATCAGCCGCGTGAACGTTGTCCACGGCCTGGAGCGGTCCAGGGAAGCTGCCTCGTAAATATCCTGCGGGATGCTCTGCAGTCCCGCGATAAACACGAGCGTGTTATAGCCGAGCCCTTTCCACACGGCCACGATCACCAGGGAGATCAGCGAGGTGCTCGGATGGGACAGCCATTCCAGCTTCCCGAAGCCGAACAGGCCGATCACCCAGTTCAAGAGCCCGTATTCGGGGTCCATCAGCCAGCTCCACAAGAGCGAAATCGATACAAGCGAGATGATATGGGGGCTGAAGATCGCCCCCTGTACCAGGCCGTAGAAGAAGCCGCTGCGGTTCAGCCAGATCGCCATGAACAGGGAGAGTCCGGTCGTCAGCGTAACCGTCAGCACCGTATAAAGGGTCGTGTTCGACAGCACCTGGCGGAAATCCGGCTCCGACAGCAGATCCACGAAGTTCTGGATGCCGACGAACGTTTTTGTCGGGCTGACGAAGTTCCAGTCGAACAGGCTTAAGTACATCATGTAAAAAATCGGGTAGATAAAAAACATGGCAAAGACGATAATTGCCGGCGCGACCATGCTGTACGGGCGCAGCCGTTCCCAGACCGTCATGCTACACCCCTCCTGCTATCAGCTGCTGCGAGGAGGTCTCCTCGTTCGCCGCGCCCGCCGTCTGCACCCGGCTGCCGTTCAGGCTGAAATAATAGAGATGCCCGTGCGGTACGGCGATGCGCACGCGCTCCGCTGTCACCAGCGGCTTCAGAAACGTTTTGACAAAGAACGCTCCCGCCTTGGAACGGATCTGATAGATGTGCTCCGCCCCCAGGCTCTCCCGCGTCAAGATGTCTCCTTCGAGAACAAGCCCTTCCACCGGTCCGTCCGGATTGATCTGTGCATGCTCCGGCCGGAAGCCCACATGGTAGGCTCCGGACTCGGGCTGGACGCGCAGCCCCTTGATGTCGCCGACCTTCATGATGTTCATCGCCGGCGTGCCGATAAACTGGGCGGTGAACAGGTTGGCGGGCTGCTCATACAGCTTCATCGGCGAGTCCGCCTGCTGGACCGCCCCTTCGTTCATGACGACGATCTCGTCGCCCATGGACATGGCCTCGACCTGATCATGCGTCACGTAGACGAAGGTTGTGCCAAGGCGTTCGTGCAGCTGGATCAGCTCGGTCCGCATCTGGTTCCGCAGCTTCGCGTCCAGGTTGGACAGCGGTTCGTCAAGGATAAACACCTTCGGCTGCTTCACCATCGCCCGGGCGAGCGCCACGCGCTGGCGCTGGCCGCCGGAGAGGTTCTGCGGCTTCTTGTCGAGGTATGGCCCGAGTCCGACGATTTCCGAAATGTCGGATATCAGGCGCTCCCGCTCCTTGCGGGAAACGCCGCGGTTTTTGAGGCCGAACTCGATATTGCCCCGGACTGTCATGGTCGGGTACAGCGCGTAGTTTTGGAACACCATCGCCACGTCCCGCAGGCCGGGCGGCGTGTCGTTCACGCGCTGGCCATCGATGAGAATATCTCCTGCGGTCTGTCTTTCCAGCCCGGCCACCATGCGCAGCGTCGTCGATTTGCCGCAGCCGGACGGCCCGACCAGGACGGTAAACGAACCGTCCCGGATCGTCAGGTTGAGGTCCTGAATTACGGTTTCTTCCTTGTATTTCTTGCAAATGCCGATCAGCTCGATTTGGGCCATGCCGAATGCCTCCTTGTTTGGCGGGTCTGTCTCATTGCCTGACAGGTGCTAAGCTTATTTGCCAAGCAGCTTATCCGACTTGGCCGCGGCTTCGTCCAGCGCCTGCTGCGGCGTCGTCTTCGGATCGATAATCGCCTTCTGGATCGCATCGCGGACGATCTTGGCGACTTCCGGATATCCGTTCTCCATCGGGCGCGGTCTCGCGTATTTCAGCTGGTCGACGGCGACTTTATACTGCGGATACTGGGTAAAATGCTCCTTGAGCTCCTCGCTTTCCACCGCCGACGTGCGGGTCGGCAGGTATCCGACATGCTTATGCTGGTAAATCGTGTTTTCCTGGGAGGTCATCCATTTCATGAATTCCCATGCCGCCGCCTTCTCCTCGGCGCTGCTCTTCGACGTCATGACGAGCTGGCATCCGCCTGTCGGCACGCCGTAATCCTTGTTGGCCGGCATGAAGGCCGTCTCCAGCTCAAAGCCGTTGCCTTTGGCGATTTCCAGGCTTTGCGACACGCCGGCGGTCGAGGCGAACTTAAACGCGGAAATTTGGTTCGCCCAATCCTTGTCCGCCGTATCCCCGGCTTCGTCGCCGACCGGCATTTTGATCAGGCCTTCGTTCACCAGCCGCTTCCAGAAGTCCACCGGCGCCACGCCGGCCGCGTTGTTGAAGGTTGCCTTCTTGCCGTCCTCGCTCAGCATCGTGCCGCCGCTCTGGGCCACCAGCGCCTCGTAGAACCAAATATCGACCGGCACCGTCATGCCGAGCTTGCCTTTCTCCTTGAGCACTTTGGAGTACTGCTCAAACTCATCCCACGTTTTGGGCCCGGATGGATCGAGACCGGCATCCTTCAGCATCGTCACGTTCTTGTACATAATCGGAGTACTGCGCATAAAAGGCAGCCCGTACAGCTTGTCGTCCACGTAGGCGTTCCCCATCATCCGGGGATAAAATCGTCCAGCTTCAGCTGGTCCTTGTCCTTCTCGGCGTATGAGGTCAGGTCTTCAAGCATGCCGGAATGGGCGAACACGCCCGTGGAGGCAATTTCCAGATCCGTGACCGCCGGGGCGTCCCCAGCCGCAAAAGCCGCCTGGACCTTCGCATGAAGATCATCGTAATTCCCCTGATGCTCGGCGACCACCTCGATCTTGTCCTGGGACTCATTGAACGTTTGGACCATATGCTGCTTGGCTTCCTCGATCTTGTCGCCGAAGGCGTACCAGTACTTGATGACGATTTTTTTATCCGGCTTGGCCGCTGCCGCTTCCGCTGTCTCGCTGCCGGCCGCCTTCTCGGCTCCGCCGCCGCATCCGGCCAGCATGCCCGTCATTACCGCAGACAGCGTAAGCAGTGCGATCTTTTTCTTGAACATCGATTGATTCCTCCACCCTTGAATTTGGTTTATGTTTGCAGTACAACGACGGCTGCAGCCAAAAAAATAAAGAAACCCGAATACCGCCGAGCAGGAACGCTGGCATAGCGCTCTCTCGACAGATCAGGTTTCTCCATAACTCCAACCGTTCTATTTACTTGTCGATTTCATCATAAGGGACAACTATTAACGCGGTTTATGCGGAATATTAACGGGACATCAAATGATCTTTCTTCTCCACAGCTCGGGACGGGATGCGGAAATGGCCGTCGCTCCCTGGTCCAGGCACTCCTGCGCGTGGCTGTGCTCATACAGCAGGCCGCCGGTGATGATCGGGACTTCCGTAAAGCTCTTCACCCTGCGGATCATGTCCGGAATGCGGGCAGGCATCAGCTCGATGATGTCCGGCTCGGCCTGGGACAGGCTCTTCGCGATGTTCTCCAGCCCTTCGCTATCGACGAGAAAGAAACGCTGCACCGTGAGCAGCCCCATTTTTTTGGCGGTTTTGATGACGCTGGTTTTGGTCGAAATGATGCCGACCGGGCGGATGCTCTTGGCCAAATAGTCCAGGCCGTAATGGTCCGTGCTGAGCCCGCCGATTTTTTCCAGATGCATGAACACTGGCAGACCGTGCTCCCGGAATACGTTCACATAGCCTTTGGCGACACCGATATGGCCCATCAGCAGAAAGACGCCGCTCAGCTCATCCCGGTGCTTCAAGGCGATTTCAATGTGGCGGGGGTCTTTGATGGAGGCAATCCGTTTATGCTTGGCGAGACCTTTGAAAAAATGCTCCCGGGTCATAACGTCATTCATGCGTGTACAGCCTCCCTTTCACGAAGGTCGTGATTACTCTATATTCAGATTTGCGGCGCAATCGGCAGCGGGACGAGCAGAGCCCGGTCGTCCTCCATCCCTCTGGCATCCGGATTCGGGCTGAAATGCTTCATATGCTGGTGAAGGAGCGCCATGTGATCCGGCAGCGTCGGGTCCATCACTTCGACCGGTGTGATGCGGATCGCGTCCTCCGCGATATCGACGATCCGGAAGCCCGGCTGATCCAGGCAGGCTGACAGCTGCACAAACGACCAGTCCTGCCGATGGGCGATCGAGTCCATATGCGTATGGCCGTTGAAATAGATGCCAATGCCCTGCTTTTGGTTCAAAATGCTCCACATGTCGATGATGGGATGAATCGAGCCCTTATCCTTCTCCGAACCCGCCGTCGTATTGTATACGGGGTGATGTCCGAAGACGAGCAGCGGCTTGTCGCCCGACAGTCCGACCTGCTCCTCAAGCCAGCCGAGCTGCTCGGGATCGAGCCAGCCGCCCCAGTCCTTAAAATCCATTTCCTTAGCCGTGTCGAGAAACACGAGCATCGCTTGATCCGTGTCGATGGCATGGTACCTCTCCTGGCCCGTCATCTCCAGCACCTCGGCTCTGCGCTGCGCATACAAGTCATGATTGCCCAGTACGTGTATGAACGTCTTGTCCTGGCGGCGAAGCAGGTCGTACACTTCGCGAAGCTCGGAGGCCGTGCCGAAGTTGGTGAGATCCCCCAGCGAAATATACAGGTCCGCTTCCTGCTCCAAAAACTGCTCCAGCACCGTTTGATAGAATGCACGCCGAGCTTCCTTCAGCCCCGGTACCGACTCGTCGATTTCGTGGTAATGCAAATCACCCAACAGCGCCAATCTCATCATTTCTCTCCTCCCGGCTTGTTCGAATTGGATTTTTCCTCCTTCATCTTATCGATGGATTGTTTCCGATCCGTTAATTGGGAAGGCTGATTATGTAAAATTACGGTTAATCGATTCGTGTCGTCCCCGTGTTGTTGGGGTTCGCCTCGTCCTGAGTCACCCGCCGAATGATGTTTCCGCTCTGGTCATAGCCCGTAATTTCGAACTTCGTACCCTGTGACGCATCCAAAAACACGTAAAACAATTTGAAGTTTTGCTCGATGGGAATGATCTGCGCCTGCTTCTCATAGCCGGTAGGGTCCTTGACCACGATGCGGCTGATGTCGGGATGCAGAGCGATGCCATAATACATTGGAAAGGGAGAGCTGCCGAATTCCGTGCCCTCTGTCCCAGGCATGTACATGGCAAAAAAGCTCTCCTTCCGAGCCTCGGCGTCGGAAAGCCCGGGGTGATAGTTGGAGGCTCCGAAGCTTCCCCCATAGCCCCACCTCCAGCCTTTTTCGATTTTCTTTACATATTCTGCAACGATGGTATATCCTCCGCTGGGTGTCTTCCGCAGGAAAAAAGCCACCTCCCCGTCAGCAACCGGACGCTCATCGATCATATAGGACACGTATCCCTCGCCCCGGATCTTCTCAATCGCCTCCACCACCGTCAGGCTCCCTTCCGCTTTCCTGTCTTGAAGGCCGAACAACTTTCCCTCGAAGGCGTAAATAACGACCAGGATGACCGCAGCCAGCACCAGCAGCATAATCAACCTGTTAGCCCACTGTCTGACCATGAATTCCCTCCTTTCAAACGTCCATCTGCATACACGGCGGCGCCCAGCATCCCGGCCCTGTCCCCAAGCTCGGCCTGCACGATGCGGCAGACACCGGCGGACAGCTGCAGCGCATGGCGGGCTACCGTCTCGCGCACCGGGCGCAAAAGCCGCTCCCCGGCCGCGGCCATGCCGCCGCCTACAATGATCATTTCGGGATTCAGCAAATTGATGGCGTTCGCTAGTCCATATCCAAGCAGTTCTCCCGTCTCATGCATGACTTCAATAGCGAGCGCGTCCTGCAGGTCATAGGCGTCCGAAATGAGCTGTGCCGTCATTTGCGAGTTATCGTTGCCCGTCCATTCCTGAATGACGCTCTTCCGTCCTTCTGCCAGCTTTTCCGCAAACGTTCGGACCATGCCCACCGCGGACACGTAGCGGCCGAGGCAGCCCGAACTGCCGCAGCGGCACGGCCGCCCTTCCCTGTACATGTTCATGTGGCCGATCTCGCCTGCGCTCGAAGACGTGCCGTAGACAACCTTCCCCTCATAAATCATTCCCCGAGCCCAGTCCGGTTCCCAGAGTAATGAGCATCAGGTTCCTGCAGCCCCTGCCGGCGCCAAACCGCCACTCCCCGTACATGTTGACGCGAACATCATTATCGATGAAAACCGAAAAGCGAACTCCTCCCGCATCCGGTTTACGACGTGGATATTTTCCCATTCCGGAAAGTTGGGAGACAGAATCGACAGCCCTTCCCGCGGATCCAGGAGCCCCGGAATGCCCATCCCCATGCAGCTCACGTCCATCGGCCCGATTCCCGCTTCCTTCATCAGTTCATGAACGATCCGCTTCATCCGGTTCAGCACATGGTCCGGCCCCTTGTCCGCTTCGGTGGCATCCATTCTTTCCGCGGCGATCCTCCAACCGGCATCCGCGTCAAATACCGCGGATTTGATACGGGTTCCGCCGAGGTCCATGCCAATGACAAATTTGCTCATGCCTTCCTTTTCCTCCTCCGGAAATCCTTGGTCGCTGACATAAACCTATCATAAACGACTTCGGTCCGGATATGAATGGATCTATAGCATTCTTTTCCAGATTTCTCCTCAGCAGGTTGCTCTGTAATGGCATCAATCGCCGCGGTTCTGAATCTATCAGCACCTTCCGGACCGCCATATTCATAGGCATTAAATCGTAATCTTTACGTATAGATAAAATGGGAGAAAAATTCACGCTTGGTACAGGCCGTATCTCTGGGCCTGCTCTATATTCGACAACGAGGATAAAGGAGATGAATCGCACATGGTAACGCCCGTCATCATATTAAGTGGATTTTTGGGAAGCGGCAAAACGACGCTGCTGCTGTCCGTGCTCAAGGAGTGCTCGGCCCGGGGGCTGACCCCCGGCATCCTGATGAACGAGCTGGGCAAACGGGATGTGGATGGAACGATTCTGGAGGAACAAGTGGGGGTTCAGGTGCAGAAGCTGCTGGACGGATGCGTCTGCTGCAGCCGGAAAAGCGAGCTGCCGCAGGGTCTATCCACCCTGCTGGAGCGGTCGCCCGACGTCATCGTCATCGAGCTCACCGGCGTAGCCGATCCCGAAGAAATCCGCCGCACCCTTCTGGAGCCGGGGCTTGCCGGCCGGGTACGGCACCATTATACGGTGACGATGCTCGACGCGGAGAACGTGCTGGAGTTCAACAGCCGCTTCTCCGCCGACAAAGAGCTGGTCCGCACGCTGCGCAGGCAGATCGAAAGCGCCGATCTGGTCGCAGTCAACAAGCAGGACCTGGCCGCCCCGGGCACGATCGGCAAGATCGAAAGCATGATCCGTAAGCATAATCCCGAGGCTGCGATCGTATACACAGAATATAGCCGGATTGACCTGTCCAGCCTGCTGGAAGGGATTGACCGCCGCCAAGGGTCCAAGGCATCTGCTGTCTGGGCTGGTGCACAGACCACAGCGCAGGAGGCGCTGAGCAGCCAGGCGCAGCACAGGTTCGGTGGAGCTGTTGACCCAGCCGCATCGCATGCTCACCACCTTGCCCATAACGGTCACGGTGCGGGATCTGCGGCCACTGCCCACGCGCATGAAGGGCATGGCGGCCACGTCGGGCATGAACATCATGACGAGACGGCCTCTTTTTCCAAAGTCAACACCATTACGCTGACCTTTCCCCCGGCAGAACATAGCCAGGCTTCCCTGTCCAGGGATCGGCTGGAGGCGTTCTTTCGTGATTGCGGAGACGCGCTTCTTCGTGCCAAGGGGCATGTGGCGCTCGCCCGACATGAACCGGTCCAGCTCGTCCAGTATGCCGGGACGCACACCTTCTGGGAAACCTCCCGTTACCCAGGCGCACCGTATCTCGTCATGATCGGCCTGAATTTGAACGAGGCGCGGCTGAAGGAACGCTGGTCTGAACTGTTTCGTTAAGCTTCATTATTCCTGTGGAAGGAGCTGATCCCGCCATGACCACCCTCTCCCCTTTTAAAATCGTCCCGCTGCTTCTTCCCGCCGCCTTTCTGATCATCCTGCTCGTCCTGTGGCTGCCGGAGCGCATCGAGCTGCTGGATAACGTCTATATGGACACGTTCAAAACCAGCTTCGTCGGCATTCTGCTGGAGGCGCTGCCGTTCGTTCTGGCCGGGGCGCTGCTCTCATCGCTGCTGCAAGTGTTTGTGCCGGACGAGGTTCTGTCGCGCTGGATTCCGAAGAAGCCGGTTCCGGCCATCCTGTTCGCCTGTCTCCTCGGCGTGATCTTCCCGGTGTGCGAGTGCGGCATGATCCCGCTCGTCCGCCGGCTCATTCATAAGGGCATGCCCGTATATGTCGCGATCGTGTTCATTTTATCCGGACCGATCATCAATCCGGTCGTCTACGGAGCCACCTTCATGGCGTTCCGCAGCCATCCGGATCTCGCATACGCCCGGATGGGACTGGCCTTCGCCGTCTCTTTCCTGATCGGGCTCATCGTCTACGTTACGGTAAAAAAATCGCCGGTGAGATGGTCGATAGAGCGGGAAACCGGCGGGAATGCTCATCTCCATGCCGCACGTGGCGGCCGGCTGGCGTCGGTATTCGTCCATACGTCGGACGAGTTTTTCGACATGGGCAAATATTTGATCATCGGCTGCCTGCTGACGTCGGCCATTCAGACGTTTATGGTCCGGGAAAGCCTCTCCGCCATCGGCGGCCATCCGCTGGGCTCGTATCTGTTCATGATGGGGCTCGCCTTTGCGCTCTCCCCGGACGCAGCCAGGTGCTGTGCAACTGCGATCACCGCCTGCCCGCCGGCTTTATGAAAAGCACCGGCCTGTACGGCCTGTTCGTACTCCCGCTGCTGCTCGGGTTTCTGCTGCCGGATAAGGCCCTCGGCAGCATCGCCGCCGCCAAGAAGGGCATCTCCCTCTCCTATTCCGCGATGGAGCCGGAGAAGGCTATTCCCAGCGCATCCACGGTGCCGAACAAGTCAATTACCAGCGCCCCCACAAATCGGGATACGACCGTCACCTTCGAGACCTCCGATCCGTATGCCAAGGAATTCGCCGAGCTCGCCAAACTGCTGTACGCCCAGCCCGTCATCCCGGTCTACCCGGCGATTTACTCCGAAACGTTCGGGGCGATCGAGATGTTCAAAGAGCAGTTTGAAGGCAAGGAAATCGCCGTATCCGGCTTCGTCTATCGCGATCAGACGGGCGGAGCGAGCGGCCCCTTCGCGGTCAGCCGCTTTTTGGTGCAGTGCTGCACGGCGGACGCCACCCCTTTCGGCATTATGGTCGATCCCAAGCAGAAGCTGGCCCTGCCGGCCGATTCCTGGGTCAAGGTACAGGGCAAACTGAAGATCGTGTCCCAAGGGGGCAAGAATCTGATCGAGATCGAGGCTTCGCAAATCACGCCAATTGTCCAGCCCCAGACCCCTTACATCTATACGAGCGCTGACTCGGTCGCCGCCTGGAAAGAACTGCAGAAGGACGCTGCCAAGGCAAAATAGCAGGAAATGACCGACAAAAAAACCAGAAGACTCCGGAACGATGCCCGAGTCTTCTTGGTTTGGAGTTTGCGTAAGAGTATCTATTTCTGTCATCCATGCTTTCTGCAGGCGCTTGCGGCCTGCGTTCAGCGAAGCTTCGCAACCTCGTCGCGCCAGCGGTGCTGCGGCTGCCAGCCGAGCAGGCGCTTCGCCTTCTCGTTGCTGAGCAGGGTCTCATGCCCCGCCAGCGGCGCGCGGATGTCCGTCACGCCGGGATACCTGGCGGCCAGCAGTTCGCGGCTCGGAACCGCCATGCTGGAGTCGTCGGCGGCCACGTT
>NZ_PCZT01000004.1:59219-84212 GCF_002968895.1 Paenibacillus sp. AR247
GCCGGTGGAACATGTCGGCGGTCATTTCATTGACCACTTTGGACAGTCCATAGCTGTCCTCAGGCAGCTGTGGATGCGCCTCGTCCACGGGCACGTACTGCGGGCTTAAGGGACTGACTGCAAATACGATGCCATAGGACGATTCGCTGGACGCGATCACTGCTTTGCGGATTCCGAGGCCTGCGGCGGCCTCCAGCACGTTGTACGTCGACATGACGTTGTTCCGGAACGTAACTTCCGGCGTGCGGATATGCGCCGCCGGGATCGCCGCCAAATGAACGACGGCATCAGCCCCGGCCAGCGCGCCATAGGTCTCTCCCAAATCTTCAAGATTCGCAACCAGCGTAGGGCAAAGGTTCTCGTCGGGACGCCGGAAGTCCACGTTCAGCACCTCATACCCCTGCTCGATAAAATGACGCACGACCCACTGTCCAAGCATGCCGCTTCCGCCTGTAATGACGACTTTGGCCACAAGTAACGCCTCCTCTTCGCTTCGGTTCAAACCTGGCCGAACCCTTGGCCGGTCCGATTATTTCAGAATGTCTTCGATCCGTTCCTGCACGTCTTCGCTCAGGACGATGCCCGAAGCCTTGGCATTCTCCGTCACCTGCTCCGGACGGCTTGCGCCGACCAGCGCGCTGGCCACGTTGTCTTTGCGCAGAATCCACGCAAGGGCCAGGTTGCCGACGGAAATGCCGAGCTCTTTGGCCACGCCTTCAAGCTGCTGCACTTTGGCAATCTTTTCTTCGGTGATGCCTTTGCGCATCCAATCGAGCTTCGCTGCGCGGCTGTCCTGCGGAATGTCGGAAGCCGACGTGTATTTGCCTGTCAGCAGGCCTTGAGCCAGCGGGGAGAACACCACTTGTCCGATCCCTACGCGTTCGCTGAGCGGCATGACTTCCTTCTCGATGTAGCGCTCGAACATGTTGTAAATCGGCTGGTTGACCACAATGCGGTCCAGCAGATAACGGTCGGCCACGCCGATCGCTTCGGCGATCTGCGATGCCTGCCATTCGCTCACGCCGACGTACAGCACTTTGCCCTGGCGAACCAGGTCGTCGATCGCGCGCAGCGTTTCTTCCAGCGGCGTCTCCGGATCATGGCGGTGGCAGTAGAAAATGTCCACATAGTCATGTCCGAGCCGCTTCAGGCTGGCATTCGCCTGCTCCGTAATATGCTTGCGCGACAAGCCGCGGTCGTTCGGGCCTTCGCCCATCGGCCAGAACGCCTTGGTCGCCAGCACGTAGGATTCGCGCGGATACGCTTTCAGCGCTTTGCCGACCAGCTCTTCCGCCGCGCCTTTTTCATAAACATTCGCCGTATCGAAAAAGTTGATGCCCAAATCGTAAGCCGTTTTGATCGAATTCACCTCAGGCTGGCATTCGCCTGCTCCGTATATGCTTGCGCGCAAGCCGCGGTCGTTCGGGCCTTCGCCCATCGGCCAGAACGCCTTGGTCGCCAGCACGTAGGATTCGCGCGGATACGCTTTCAGCGCTTTGCCGACCAGCTCTTCCGCCGCGCCTTTTTCATAAACATTCGCCGTATCGAAAAAGTTGATGCCCAAATCGTAAGCCGTTTTGATCGAATTCACCGCATTTTCGCGTTCCACGTAACCGCCATATGTAAGCCAGCTGCCCAAGCTGATTTCGCTGACTTTAAGCCCGCTTCTTCCCAGTCTCCGGTATTTCATTCCATCTACCTCCTTGTTGTCCTGTTACCCTTTTCATTCTATAAAAGTTCATATATGATTTAAAGAAGTGAAATGTTTTTCACTTAATTATATCAAGGGTAGATACTATATAGAGTATAGTTATATACATATAAGGAGGAGAGTCTATGGAAACAGTCAAAAAAGCGAGCAGTTACATTCCGAAAAACCCGACGCATATCGAATGCAACATTGAAAAAACACTGGATGTGCTGGGCGGAAAATGGGCCTTTCTCGTCATCCGCGAGCTGTTTTGCGGCACTCTTCGCTTTGGTGAACTGCAGCGCCGTATCCCCAGTGTAAGCCCCCGCGCCCTGACCAGTACGCTGCGCCATTTGGAGGAGCAGGGCGTGCTGGAGCGGGAAGTATTCCCTACCGTACCGGTGACGGTGGAATACTCGCTCACGCCTAAGGGACAGGACCTGCATGTCATCTGCCATGAAATGAAGCTGTGGGCGGCCCGCTGGACTTAAGCAGCTCACGTTTCGGAAATGTCATCAAGAAAAAAGCTCAGGCACTAGGCCTGGGCTTTTTGGTGTTCCCGTAATATCGCAACCATGTAGAAGGCCTTGCGGACGAAGCCGATCACGCCAAACGCCGACAGCAGCGCCAGCCAAATCACGACGCTCGGCATCAGCAGGAAAATTTGCTCCCATTTCAGCACTCTCCCGCCGCCAACGAAGGTCAGGATCTGCGGCAGGCTGATGAAAATCGCAAGCGGGATCAAGGTGGCGAGCATCCGCAGCGAAGTCAGCCAAACGCGGCGCTGACGGGCCTTGTGTTCCCACCGCTTCCAGCGGAAAAAGAATCCCCGCACCCACAGCAGAACGGTCAGCAGCGTCAGCAGCGCGATCCCCGCTTCGATCATGCCTACGGAAATCGCTGACTTTTGCGGCTCCTCCTCACTCAAAATGTCGGCAATGCCTGAAGCAAAGGTGCCATAGTTAACCAGCGCATTCAAACCGCTGCCAAACAGGATGACGATCCCATAGCCGCTCTCCGGCATCAGCAGTTGATCCGCCTGATACGTCCACAAAATGCCGTTATGGCTTAACCTTGCACCGTCCACCGTCCATCCCATACCGTAACGGCTCTCCACACCGGCGGGAACCTCGCGCATTGCAGCGATACCCTCCGGGCTGAGCAGACGTGTTCCCCCATAAGTCCCCCCGCCGAGCTGCAGCATCAGCCACCGTGCCATATCGTTTGCGGTCGAGATATTCCCTGCGGCTCCCTCCACGAACCAATCCGGTTCCTTCAAGGCGACCGGCTGGCAATAGAGCAGCATGTTGCCCGGTTCTTTAAAGGAACTGGTCAACGCGGCGTCCGTCGTACGGCCCATGTGCAGCGGAGCAAAGATGTGCTTTTGCAAATAGTCCGGAAAAGGCTCCTTGCTCACCGTCTCCACGATCAGCGCGAGCAGCTGATAATTGGTGTTATGGTAATGAAACGCCGTTCCCGGGTCGCTGGCGAGCTTGACCCCTTTCAACCGGGCGATCGATTCGCCGAGCGAAGCGGGCTGCGCCGAAAATGCCATTTCCGGAAACACGGTATCGGCCAGACCGCTCGTCTGGTTCAGCAGCTGCCGCACCGTGATCTCCTTCCCCCTCGGATCGTCCATCCGGAAGGACGGAAGAAGGTCCGCCGCCTTGTCTTCCAGGCGGATCTTCCCCGCTTCAACCAGCTGCATGACGGCCAGCGCCGTGATCGACTTGCTCAGGGAAGCGACCGGAAGCGGCGTGTCGGGCGTGACGGCTGCACCGCTTCCGGTTTGCCCGTACCCTTTTGAGTATACGACTTCGCCGTCGTGGACAATCGCGGCAGACAATCCGGGAATCCGGTTCTGATGCATGCGGGTCTCGATGAACCGGTCGATCTGATCCTCCCGGCCTGTCTCAAGCTTGGGAGCTGCTGACGCCAAGCTGGTATAGGCTCCTGAGAAGACGGCTGCCAGGAGCAGCACGAGTATCATTTTTCGGGATATGGAGGCTATGGACCTCCGCTTTTCTTTACTCTTCATCATGAATTGAATTCCTCCTCTTGTATCGTAAGCCCAGTATAGGAGCCAAAACGAAAGAGAAGTTAAAGACAATCCTTAAGAAAGAGTTAAGTTGAACACTACGAAGTTGCATGCTGGAATGCCACAAAAAAGAGGAGCAAGCGCAAAGCTTGATCCTCTCTTGATCTATCCACGCGAACGCAGGATAGGCTACCCGTTATTCGCGGCATAATCCGCATTCGCTTGTTCCAGCATGGTTTTCCAATCCTTAAAGTCGGTCTGCCGGGACACATGCCGATCCAGCAGCTCATCCGGTATTTTATTCAACTCTTCTTGGGTTTCCGCGTGAAAATTGCCATTTTCCAAAAATTCCTGAAAGCTGGCAAACGACGAATGCTTGCGCATAAACGAGCCGTTTAAAAGCTTGTCGAGGGCAATGCGGCCGGATTCTTCCTGCGCCGATTTTTGGCCTTTCAATTCCATCAGCAGATCGTCAAAGGACATGGATTTATTCTTTCTCAGAAGATCACTCCTAAATTGAATTTATGCTCAGTATAACATATCAGGTTTCATTCTATCTCATACCTTTAAAAATCGGGCGTTTCCCCACCCATCGATGCGGGTCAGTTGACTAAATATTCCCAGCGTGTTATGTTGTTTTTGAACTGACCAGTCAGATTAATCCCGTCCAACCGACGAATGAGATGGAAAGGACCGATACACCACCGTGAGCAAAGAAAAGATTCTGCACGCAGCCACCCGCGTCTTCTCCGAATACGGCTACCACCGGGCCAGCATGGATGAGATCGCCCAGCAGGCGCAGGTCGCCAAAGGCACCTTGTACTACAACTTTCCGGGAAAGTCCCAGCTCTTCAAAGCCGTGGTAAAAGCCGGATTCGAGGACATCATGGAGCGGACGAAAACCGACCTTAGCTCCGCGCTTCCGATCAAAGAGCAGATCCTTCGGGTTCTCCGCCACCATCTGGACTTGTTCCTCGACTCCCGCCATTTTGCCCATATCGTGTTCAACGAAATTTCCAACGGCATTGAGCCCGATGTGCTGGATGAACTGAAGCAGCTCCGTCGCGAGCATTTAAGCTTTTTGGCCGGCATTCTTAAAGAAGCCCAATGCGAGGGCGGCGTTATGCGCGACGTCGACGCGGACCTGGCTGCAGCCAGTACGATCGGCATGCTGGAAAGCACATGCAATTATTATTTGAGCCACCAGGAAGAGTACAGCCGCGAAGACCTGGAAAGCTTCGTATTCACGGTCGTCGCCGAAGGTCTGTTTAAGTCGCTTGATTAAGCAGGACCTTTTTTTGCCCACATCAAACTGACCAGTCAGTTCAAAAGATCGCAGCGTGTTAAACAGAAGACCTTTTTAGGAAGCAGAGAGACCGAGACACAGAACTTATTTAGGAAATCAACTCATCCAGAAAAAGATCAGCTCCAGCAGACAAACCTCGTTTACTTGTAGACAGACCTCATGGATCGGAAGTTCTCCAGCGCAATGATCGATAAGCCAGCTTTGCCTAAAATTTAGGTTGTTCTCATCTAAAAAAGAAAGCGACGGTGTTGCTTCATGGAATGGAATGCAAATGGACTGCTCCCTTTGGAATGGTATAAAAAGATGCGCCGGGATTCCCCCGTTGTCCAGTCCAACGACGGGCAAGTTTGGAACGTGTACGGATATGACGATGTAAAGACGGTATTTACGAATCACGATATTTTTTCCTCGTCGGCCTTCCCTGACTCCGAGGACCCGCTGGAGCACAGCATTCTGCGGCAGGATCCGCCCAAGCACCGGCAGCTGCGCCGGCTGGTGACCCAGGCGTTCACGCCGCGCGTCATCGAATCGCTGGCTCCCAAAATCCAGTCGATCACCACCTCGCTGTTGGACGAAGCGGAGAAAAAGGGGCGGATGGACGCCATCGCTGACTTTGCCAGCCCACTGCCGATCGTCGTCATCGCCGAGATGCTCGGCGTGTCGCTGGACCACCGCGAACAATTCAAAGCCTGGTCCGACGCCCTGGTCGGAGACAGCGGCGAAGATTTCTATCAGTGCCAGCGCGAGATGAGCGAATACTTCTCCGAAATTGCCGAGGACCGCAGACGCCATCCGCAGGACGATCTGGTCACCAAGCTGGTCGAGGCTCGAATCGACAATGAGCATCTGACGGACCTCGAGATCATCGGCTTCTGCATCCTGCTCCTCGTGGCTGGCAACGAAACGACGACCAACCTGATCTCCTCGGCGATGCTCGGCATCGACACCCTGCCGGACGTCCGTGCGCAGCTGCTTGCCGACCGCAGCCTCATTCCCGGCGCGCTGGAGGAAGTGTTCCGCTATTTCTCGCCGGTGCAGGTCATGTTCCGCCGCGTGAAGCAGGATACCGTCCTTGGCGGCCAGGAGATGAAAGTAGGTCAATTCGTCCATATCTGGATGGCGTCGGCCAACCATGACGAGAAGGTGTTCGAACGTCCGGAGGAATTTAATATCCACCGCAATCCGAACCCGCACCTGGGACTGGGCAGCGGCATCCATTACTGCCTCGGCTCCCAGCTTGCCCGCCTCGAGTCCAAAATCGCGATCGAAACGCTGCTTGCCCGTTTTCCCGAATACCGCCGCGACCGTTCCGCTGAGCTGGCGCGAATGGACAGCATGATGATGTTCGCGCTGAAGGAACTGCCGATTATTTTGACATAGATACATTGAGCTATAAAAAAAACAGAAAATCCTGCATCCCTGGAGAGGGTGCAGGATTTTTGTCGGCTGACGCAAAGGAAATCCACGGATCGGGAATCCGCAGCTATCGACTGAACTCCTGCTGCCCTTCGGCGCCGGGCTTCCGTTAATCGAATCCCCTGCCGCAATGGTCCGGATTACGATCGGTTTGTCGTTCAGCCACCCGGTTTCGTTTCTTCTCACCGCTTGGCTTCCATCCAGCTCACTTCCAAATGCCACCCATACTTGCCGCCGCCCTCCACGACAGCTGCTGCGGCATCCCGCTTCATGGCATGCGCCAAGTCGTCCAAGAAGCCCGTGGCCGGCTCCAATGCCAGATGATACTGCCCCTGGTAGCCGCCGTAATTCGCCCACACCGACAGGTAAGGCACCTTCTCCTTCGGAAACGTAAAGGTGATTCCTTCCTGCTTGAGCGGATCATAAACGGAAGCCTTTCCTTCCGGCAGCTCACCCGTAAAATAAAATTTCTCGGCCGTCCGCTCTTCACGGCGTCCCGTGCGGTCCAGGCGGCATCCCGGTTGGTTCGAAAAGGGCTGCGGCCACGCCAGCAGATCCCCCCTTTTCCCAAGCCTGTCACGTTCCGAATAGGAGACGGCAATCCCGCTCAACCCTTCGGGACACGATGATCTGCATCCCTTCCTCGATCCGCAGCAGCGGATGGGCCGCCCACAGGAACGCGAACGGGAACGGGCTGAGATTGGTCACCTGATAGTCGATCCGGAGCCGGTCCTCTGCGGCAAAAGAATACGTCTTCTCGAGCCGGTACGGCATCCTCACGCCGTGCACGCAGCATGATAGGTGATCTCCATGTCCCTCGGCCTTCCAGGGAATGGACCAGTTCCAGGGATGCTCCGGATACCGGCATACGTTGATCTCGGGAACATTTCATCCCATCCGCTTCCGTCGCTGTCCGCGAAGGAGCTGGCGTAGCCCGGTTCCCCAGCGCTCCGCCTGCCGGTGCGAGCCATTCCCGGCCGGTCAGGCGGTTGCGGAGGGAGACCATTTTGCTGCCGAGCTCCGGCAGCAGGGTGACCTCCATCGCGGAGGTCCTTCCCGTCCAGGCGTTAAAGCCGTTGATTTGGTGCGGTGTCCAGCTCATCTTTCGCCCCCTTTCCCCTCGGTCTGAGACGTCATATTCCTGTGCGGCATAATTCAAGATGCTGCGCAGCCCCCTGATGATGCGGCTCCAGCGCCAGCGCCTGCCGGAAATGCTCCTCGGCTTCCCGAAATCGGCCCAGACCCAGCTGCCCAAGTCCCATCATGTAATGGCAGTGGATTTCGTTGCGCTTGTGCAGATCGTCCTCAAACACGAGGAAGTCGGGAAGCGACACGGCGAAATAATCGATTTGCGGCCGGTCGAACAGATGCTTTTCCCCGTAGTCGACCAGCTTGTTGAAGCGGCTCCGCGCTTCCGCTTCCCGCCCCAGCCTGCGCAGGGCAGCGCCCTGGTAGAAAATCATGTGCGGCGGCTGGTCGTTGTAATACATGGCGCTTGCCGGCTCCTCCAGCCCTTGCGATGCCTGCAGCAGCGCATTTTGCGCTTCCTCCTGCCGGCCGAGCAGGCCGTACGCAACGCCGAGGTAATAGTCGATATTGTTCTCCTGGACGCCTTCCAGCTTGCCCTCGCCGATGTTCAGCGGGTACTGCTTTGCGAGCAGCAGCTGCTCGGCGGCCTCCTCCGCCCGGCCTTCGTTCAGCAGCCTTTTGGCGATTTCGACACGGGCAGTCACGAATTGGGCCGGCACTTTGCCTTCCCCGCCTTCCCATGGATGGAAGCTGCGGGCCAGAATGAGGCTGAGCGCCTCCTCATGGCGGTTCAGCGTATTGTGCAGCGTTAAGTATTCGAGGTATAGGTCATCCCGAAGCACTACCAGCTCGCGGTGCGCTTCCAGTGCCTGCAGCCGGGACTCCGGCGGGCGGCCGATCTTTTTGTACAGCTGGTCCAGCTCGTAAAAAACGCGCGCGTCCGCCGGGTTCAGCTGAAACGCCGTCTCCAGCGCTGCTTGCGCGTCCACCGGGCGGTTCAGCTTGTTGTAATAGGCGAGCGCCAAGTTGCGGTAAGGCGTCGCAAAGCTGCCGTCCAGCGCCACCGAAGCTTCCCAGCACGCGGCCGCCTCGGCATGGCGCTTTTTGTCATAGAGCAGGTTGCCCAAGTAATACCTTGCTTTGGCATCTCCCGGATGCAGAGCCGCCGCTTCTTGAAGCACGGCGTAATCGTGCAGCGTGTTCGGGAAGCAGTACGCCGGATCCGCCGCAGCAGCCTGCTCATCATAAGCGGCCGCCTGCTCATCCTGTCCGTTTTTTCGGCTCCAGCTCGCCTGATAATAGCGGACCATCGGGTAGACACCCGGCTGGTCCGGTGCTGCGATGCGGCCCAGGACCTCAAGCGCATCCGCGTATTGGCCGGCATCGGCGTAATCCTGAGCCAAAGCGATGTAATTGTGCGCATCGCCGCGCATGAGGCTAGCCAGGCCGTCCAGCGCTTCCTGCGCTTCAGCCGTCCGGCCGGTTTCGCGGTATACGGCGATCAGCTCGTTACGGGCCGCGAATTCCACCGGATCGATGCGGATCGTCTCCCGCACGAGCGTCTCGGCCTCTACGGCGCGGCCCAACCTCCGCAGGATGACGCTTTTCAGATGGCGGGCCTTGTAATGGCGGTACTGGACGTTCAGGGAACGGTCCACCAGCTCGAGCGCCTCGTCGTACTGCCCCTGCCCGCAGGCGATCTGCGCGAGGGCAAAGTATCCCGCCGCCTGCCATGCTCCCGTCCACACGCTCTTGTAGAAGGCGGCGTATGCCTCTTCAAGACGGCCCTGCCATTTGAGCGTCTGGCCGAGATGATAGAACGGCTCGCTGTCATACGGCCTGGCGTTGTGGCGCGTCAGCGTCTCGATCGCTTTTCGGAAATACACCTCGCTGTCCTCCAAGCATCCCCTCCGCAGCAGCAGCAGACCGTAAGCATTGTTCAGCCGGATGTCGCCGGGGTCCCGCTTCAAGCCCTCCAAATAATAAGCTTCCGGCTCACGGGTTGCGTGCCGGTACTGCTCCAGATGCAGTCCCGCCAAATACAGCGCTTCGGTGCTAGGCAGCTGCTCCGGCGCCTCGATGGCTTTGGCCGGATCGGGAACCTGCTCGATCATCTTCGGCATCGGCCGGTAGGAGACCAGCTCCCTTCCATCCACGTCCAGTACGATGACCCGCAGCTCCTCTTCCCGGACTTCGGCGCCAATGTTCACCTCCGCCTGGAACACATCGCTCGGCGACAGCTTCACGATTTTGTCCAGAACGATCTGTCCGGCGCTCTTCAGCAGCACGCGCGCTTGTTCAAACACCGAGGTGGCGTAGACCTGAACTAATGCCTGCCCGTCCGCCGTCTCCAGGTTTACGGCCGCGTCGATGGAGGCGTTTTTGACCAGACCGATCTTTTTATACGGCATAAAATACTGCTTGAAGCTCTTCTCCTCGTACGGCGCGAGCCAGCTGAAGTCCGGCTGGTTGTCGGTGTAGACGCCGGTCATGAGCTCGATGTAAGGACCGTCCTCGTCCGTCAGATTGCGGTCCCATGCCTGGCCGAACTCCCCGTGTCCCCAGGTCCACTGCTTTTTCCCTGGCGACACATACCTGTTCGCAACATGCAGCAGCCCTGCGCCGACGCCGTGGTCGTAACCGCCGACAAAATTATAGTCCGAGTGATAGGCCATGTAGGAGGTGGGAACGGGAATGTTGCTGTATTTGGAAATGTCCACGCCGGCGGAGTAGTCCATTTTATAATACGTGCCCGTGGCGATCGGAAACTTGGACACGTCGCGCTTGCCGTGGTCGAACACCGCATGCACGTCCGGCGGAAACACGGACTGCGTGTGGTCGTTGACCGCAACCGCCGGGTTGGCCCACCACAGAAACGTCTGCGGCGCCGCTGTCCGGTTGTACAGCTGGGCCTGAATTTCGAGGTAGGCTTTGCCCGGATGCAGGGTGAAGCCGGTCGTCACCTTGGTGCCGTACATGCGGTCGATTTCCCCGACCCATACCGTTGCGCTTCCATCCGGATTGCGTTCGATCGTATGCTCCACCTCGCCGAACGTGTTCGGGCGGTGATGCTGCGGCCAGTTGAACTCGATCCCGCCGGATATCCACGGTCCGGCCAGGCCCACCAGCGCCGGCTTGATCACCTGGTTATGATAGACAAAGTCGTACCCGTTCGTCTTGTCGACCGCCCGGTAAATCCGTCCACCGATCTCCGGCATGACCTGGATTTGCACGTACTCGTTTTCCAGGAAGACGATGCGGTACGATTTCGAAACTTTTTCGTCGTAAATTTTATCGATAACCGGCAGCGGATAGACCCGTCCCGAGCTTCCCTGGTACACTCGCTTCTCCAAAAACATCGGGTTCGGATCGGGCTTGCCTGCCTCGTAAGTCGGGATTTCCACCCGCTCCTCCCATACCTTTACTTCTTCAGGCGCTTTGGCCATGCTGACTCATCCTTTCTTTCGCTTGGACGCTTGTATAGTTGGCAATGGTGATGTCTGCATTCGGGAACCTTTCAAAACTCTATCCTCATCTTAAAAGGAAGCGGCGACGCCCTCCATTCACGATCTCATGGGAATGATAGATTATATTATGATTTTTCAGTGTTGATAGGGCGTGTTGAGAGGGAGGTTTCCATTGACAAAGGACACGGTCCAAACCATAGTAAATACTATGGAAAAGATACGAAAACCCGACGGATTCAAATCCGAGAAACTCATCGTCCTGCCGGATCATATTCTGATTGAGGCGTCGTCGCATCCGCTGGTCCGTCCCCTATACGTGACCGATACCGGATACTTCCCGCGCGCGCTGCATCATTACCGGGAGCGGCCCGAAGGCAGCGAAGCGTTCATCGTCATATTTTGCATGGAAGGAGAAGGCTGGTACCGCTTGGGAAGCGGCCGGGCGCAGCCGGTCGGCCAGGGCCAGGCCGTCGTGATTCCCGCGCGGACTCCCCACGCCTATGGCTCGTCAGAGGAGCATCCGTGGAGCATTTACTGGTGGCATTTCAAGGGGGAGCAGACAGAGGCGTTTTTTGAGGGATTTAGTCTGGGACTCGGTCCAGGGCACGAGTCAGGACACGAGTCAGGGCATGAGCCAGAGGCCGAGGAAGCCACTACGCATGTTAGCGAGTCCGATGAATGGAATATCGGTGCGAGCGCTGGCGCGATAGGGGGGCTATCAGACGTTAAGACCGCCCTAGGCGTGGGTGCACCGGGAACCTCGGACGGCGGGGACCTGACAGAGCCGCCTTCCCGTCCGGTTAAAACCGCCGCCTCCCTTCCCGTCACCCTGCCTCCGGACAAAGCGCGCCAGCTGACGGAGCTGTTCCAGGAAGGATATGCGCTGCTGGAGCAGGGATATACGCTGAACCATATCATTTATGTATCGCAGCTGGCGCATCACCTTGCGGCGATTTTGAGGCTGTGCCGGCTGCAGCCGCAGGATGGGATTTTCCGCCACAGCCAGCACGATATCACGCAAACGGTGCGGTATATGATGGACCGCCTGGAGGGCACCGTCACACTGAAGCAGCTTGCGGCTCAGGCGCGCGTGTCGGTTCCGCATTTTACCCAGCGCTTCAAGGAGGCGACCGGCTATTCGCCGATCGACTACTACCTGCGGCTGAAAATCCAGCTGGCCTGCAGGCACCTGGACCTCACCCAGCAAAGTGTGAAGGAAATCAGCCACCGGCTCGGATTTCAGGACCCCTACTACTTCTCGCGCCTGTTCAAAAAAATCATGGGCAAGTCGCCCTCGGAATACCGGGGGACGCGGAAGGGATGAGATGGGGGAGCCAGGTGTCTTCTTTGTCTCAAGTAACTCGGCTCAGCACTACGTCCTGCCCTATAAGAAAAAGACGTCCCCGGGCAATTTCCCCGGGGGCGTCCTTACGTCCACTCTCTTCAGTTCATGCGGCTGAATGGGTCATCGCCTTTTGACCCAGAACCGGCTCGCAAACTACCGCTGGTGAGCTCCATCAGCTGAGGCGGCCTATAACCTGCCGGCCAGCTACCGACCACCAGCCACCACCCGCCTACTCCACCGCCGTCACCCGGTACAGCAGGCTGTCAAAATCACCCCGCAGCGGCAGCTCAATCCCGATGTTCATCAGCGCGCGTCCGCTCCAGCTGCCAGGCAGCCCCTCGATGGCGTATGCCCGGTCCGCCTGCAGCCCCTGCAGGCGCAGCCGCGGCAGCGGTTCGCCGAGGCGCTGCGAATGCAGGAAGGCGAACACGGCGCTGTCCGTGCCGGCTTCATCGATGTACTGCACGGCGGTGACGCCCTTGTGCTGAAGATCGGCCAGCCGGTACTGGCGGCCGAACTGCACAAGCGGGCGGATCGCCTTGTACTGGCGGATGAATTCGCCGGACTGCTCGATCAGCTCGTCGCTCCACTCGTTCAGGTTGGAGCCGATGCCGAGCGTGCCCATCATCGCGCTGTGGAACCGGTACTTCAGCGACACATTCCGCTTGTTCATGCCTGTCGGCGATTCTGTCACCCAGCAGGTCATCATCCGCGGCGCATACGTGTACGAGAAGCCCTCCTGGATGCTTAAGCGGTCGAACGCGTCGGTGTTGTCGCTCGGCCAGGACTGGTCGGCATACCGGAAGATGCCGAGGTCGATCCGCGCGCCGCCGCCCGCGCACGTCTCGAATTCCACATGCGGGAACCGGCGCCGCAGCTCCTCCCAAATCTCGTACAGGCTGTGGACGTGGCGGATCCACAGCTCCTTCTGCCGGTGCAGCGGATGGCCCTTCATCCCCGGCTCGGTGACCGTGCGGTTCATGTCCCATTTGATGAACTTGATGCGGTGGTTCTGCAGCAGCTCGGTCATGAACCGGAGGATATACGCCTTGACCTCCGGCTTCGAAATGTTCAGCAGCAGCTGGTTGCGCAGCTCCGTCCGCGGCCGCGTCTCAAAATGGTACACCCAATCCGGGTGCGCCCGGTACAGGTCACTGTCCGGATTGACCGCCTCCGGCTCGACCCAGATGCCGAACTCCATGCCAAGCTCGTGAACCTTGCCGATCAGCTCTCCCAAACCGTTCGGAAACTTCTCCTTATTCACGTACCAGTCGCCCAGTCCGGCCCGGTCGTGATTCCGCTTGCCGAACCAGCCGTCGTCGACGACGAACAGCTCGACACCCATCCGCGCCGCCCGCTCGGCCAGAGCCATCTGGTCCGCGGCGTTCACGTTGAAATACGTCGCCTCCCAGGAGTTGTACAGCACCTTGCGCGGCTCAGAGCTTGGCAGCACGTACGCGTGCTGGTACTGATGCAGATTCCGGCTCATGCCGCCGAAGCCGCCGGCCGTGTACCCGCCGACAAACCACGGCGCATCGAACGACTCGCCGGCTCCCAGCACCCACTCGCTGTCGAAATCGTTGATCCCGCCAGTCACCCGGACATGATTGAACACCGTTTTCTCCGCGGTAATTTTCCAGTTGCCGCTCCAGGCGAGCGCCCCGAACCAGACGCAGCCGTCCGTTTCCGTCGCCTGGCCTTCATCGACGGCAAACCACGGGTTGGCGTGGCTGTCGGTAAAGCCTCTGCGCGACTCCAGCATCTTTTTCCCCTCGCTCAGCACGTTGCGGCGGAGCTGGAATTCGCCCGACCATTTGCCGGTCACATGCGTCAGCCGGTAATCCCGCAGGTCCGGCAGGCTCCACGCAGCCGACTGGACGCTCTCAAGGACGATGTCCTCCCCGCCGGTATTGACGATGCGTGCGGAACGCTCAATCAGGTCATATTCTGGAATGACCCGGTACAGCAGATGGGCTTCCAGCGGGTAGACCCGGTCCCTCAGCACAATGATCAGCGTCTGCTGGCCGTCCTCCTCGCGGATTTCATGACGCACATAGCCGGCAGAAAGGTCCCGGACGCCGTCCGGCATGCGCACCTTCAGGGAAGGCTCGTCATAGTTAACCCCGCCCCAAAAGCTGAACTCCTCGGCCTCCATATCCACTTCGGCGTCAAAGGAGCTGTGCGACCGCCCTCGCAGCAGCGGCGCGCAGTCGTCGATCGTGACAGGCTCGCCCCAATACAGATGCTGCAGCCGGTCCCGTTCATTGATCCCGAACACGTAGGAGCTGCGCTTCGTATGAATCGTAAAGATCCGGCTTTTTTCCTCAAACTCAAACTGCATGTCTACATTTCCCATCGTCCCTCATCCTTTACCGTTTGAAAATGGATCGTTTCCCGCTAACTTCGGGCGTGCAAGCCATCACGGCCTGCGCCCCGGCAAAAAAAGGGAGGCCAAAGACAAAGGCCGTCTTCTCCTCCCCCGCTTGCGTTATTTAGACTCCGTCCACAGCTGCTGGCGCTTCTTATAGTTCTCGGTGTAGATTTTCTCCAGTTTGGAGAGGCCAGCCGCCTCGACTTCCTTCATCATTTGGTTGTACTGCTCGGTCACCTGCTCTTCGGTCGGAGCCAGGGCCATCTTCAGAAAATATTTGTTGATCGTATCGTTGACCTTCGTATCCATGATTGCTTCCGGCGTGCCGCCCGCAGGTCCCAGGTTGTCGTACGGCGCGGTGTCAAAGGAGGTGTCGGCCAGGTTTTTAATCGCCAGATCGGTCACCGGATCGGACTGGAAGCGGCCGATCAGGTCGTAAGGCGTGCCGTCGGAGCCCGGCCCGTTCTTGATCATCCACGTCCATTTGCGGATGCCCGTTGTCCGGGATGCCTCATCCCAGTTTTTCTTGAACGCATCGAGTACTTCCGGACGCGGCACATGCTTGCCGTCCTTCATATCCCAGTCCTTGCCTTCCACGCCCCACATCAGGAGGTACTGTCCCTCCTCGCTGGCCAGGAAGTCCAGCAGCTTCATCGTGCGTTCCGGATCCTTGTTCGAGCGGGTGATCGCTACGCCGTCCCAGCCCAGGGAACTTTTCGGACCGTACGTCGTCTGGTCGGCGCTCACGCCCGGAGCCAGCACTTTATATTGATAGAACTGGCGCTCGTCGGCTTTGGCCGGATCGGACGCCTCCGATTTCAGCAGCGAGTTGGGGTTGCCCACGTTCCACAACGCTTCGGCCGTAGCGAACACGTTGCCGCCCGCCAGCTTCTGCTCGAACTGCTTCGTTTTCATCGTCGCCCATTCCTTGTCGAGCAGTCCTTTACGGTACAAGGAGTTCAGGAATTTCACCATCTCCAGGTAACGTGGATCGCGGATGTCCTTCTTCAGCTCTCCGTTCGTTTCATAATACGGCATCATGCCGAACATGCCTTTGAAGGTGCCGGATACGCTGCCGATATTTTCGCCGTTCAGCGTCATCGGGATCGATTCCTTGCCGTCGATCGTCGGATATTTCTCCTTGAACTTCACCAGGAGGTTCTCGAACTCTTCCGCCGTAAACGGCTCGCCGTTGTTCACTTTATCTCCGACGCCGAGCTCCTTCATCATATCCATACGCATCATAAAGCCGAAGACCGGATATTTCTCCAGACCGTACCAATTGGCAAAATAATAGTTTTTCCCGTCGTCGTTTTTCGTTTTGGCCAGGGTGTCGCCGTACATTTCTTTAATATGCGGACCGTACTTGTCGATCAGATCGTTCAGCGGGATAATCGCGCCCGATGAAATATATTTGTTCATGATGTCGCTGCCGCGGTCCAGCATGACGACGTCCGGCAGGTCGCCGCTCGCCAGCATCAGGTTCAGCTTCTCCACCGGGTTGCCGGTCGGCTGCTGAATTTCGACCGTGACGCCGGTCTTTTCCGTAATCGCTTTGGCCACCGGGTTGTTGAACGCATCCCCCGTATTTTTATCGAACCACGTCAGCGTGATCGGCGCATTGCTGTCCGCGGCCGCGCCTTTGTCATCACCGGATGCCGCTTTCTCGCCGCCTCCTCCGCCGCAACCGGTAAGCGCTGTCATAACGAGGGCTGCCGCGAGAATCCCTTTGATCGTTTTCATTGCCTGAACCCCTTTCTGAAGTCGTCATATTCTTGTTCCCGAATACATGTCTAATTGTAAAAACGGGGAGTTCAATTAGCTATAACGCAATATTACAATTCATAATGGAAAACGTCTTTCATCGTTTCAACGCGGCTCCTCATCCCGGTGCTTTTGCGGCAGACGGAGGCGGATCGAGCGGTATCCGGATCGTGACGGCGGTGCCGATTCCAGGTTTGCTGAACATGGACACCCCGTATTCCCCGCCATAAGTGAGCTTGATGCGGTCATCCACGTTTTTGATTCCGTATCCGGAAACTCCGGAAGGACTGTCGCTCTTCTGCATCGCCTGGTCCAACTGCTCCGCCGTCATCCCGGCGCCGTCGTCAATGACCTGCAGCAGCATGTCACGCCCGTTCCGCTTCAGCTTGACGTTAATGTTAACGCCCGACTCGTCCCACATCGCGTGGTTGATGCAGTTCTCGATAAAAGGCTGCAAAATCAGCTTGATCGTCGTCCGCTGGAACAGCTCTTCATCGAGGTCGTAGTGCATATGCAGCTTGTCCCGAAAGCGGATGTCCTGAATCGCCACATAATTTTTGACGAGATTGATTTCCTGCTCCACCAGGATGATCCGCTTTCCCTTGTTCAGCGACACCCGGTAGTACTTGGCCAAATAGTTGACCATGCGGTAGACCTGCCCCGCCCCCTCTTTCAAGGCCAGCGAAGAGATCGACGACAGTGTGTTATACAGAAAATGCGGATTGATCTGCGCCTGCAGCGTATTCAGCTCCGACTCCTTCATGGCGATTTCCTTCACGTACACATCCTGGATCAGATTCTGGATCGTTGAGGCCATTTTATTGAAGGCAAAGGACAGCTGGCCGATCTCGTCATGCCCCATCGGTTTGATGGAGAGGCGGAAGTCGCCCCGTTCTACTTTGCGGATCTGCTGCAGCAGCACTTCGATCCGTTTGGTCAGCACCTTGGTGGTGAAATACAGCAGCAGAATGGCGATGCTGATCGTAATCGCGGAGAACCAGATGATTTTTCCCGTAGCCTTGTTCGTGTTGGACAACAGCTCGTCATACGGCACGGTAATGACCGTACTCCAGCCGTTGCTCAGCTTGTTATAGGTGAAAAAACGCTCCTGCCCGTTCATTTTTAAGTCAAAATGACCCGATTTCCCGCTCAGCTCCGTTTGAATGGGATAGAGGTCGTACAGCAGGCTGGAAGCCAGGTTCTGATCCCCCGTGCTGATGATCCTTCCGTTTTCGTCGATAATGTAGACGCTTTTGTTGTTGTTTTCCATCTTAATGAGGGAATACAGCTCGTTGTCGCTGATGTCCAGCGTTAAAATGCCGTAGGGATGCTGCAGGCTGAAATAACTCAGCGAACGGGCCAGCGTAAAATGCGCATCCGGCGCCGTGTAGTCATCCGTATGGGTATAAACGGTACTTCCGGCGGCCTTCAGCGCCTTTTCCTTGATTTCGGCGGGCAGCTCCTCCATATATTTCACGTACTGGCCGTCGGAGTACAGCGTTTTGTTGTCCGTAAAAATCGTGATGTTCTGAATGTTGGAATTCAGCGTCACCAGCGAGGGCAGCGTGCGGTTGATATATTGAAAAGCATCCAAATAATAAAAGGCCTGCTCGTAATCCGTCGATAAATAATTGCGCAGCTGGGCATCCATGTACAAAATGTTCGACAGCTGGTTGTAATATTCCAGCCGTTTCTCCACGTTTGTGTTGATCTGGGCCAACGTCACATTGAGCGCGGTATAGGTCTGCTCCGTAATCGTGCTGCGAGTCGACGTATACGAATAATAGATCAGGATGGAGAACGGCAGAATAATGACGATCAGAAAGATGAGGAAAAATTTGTGCCGCAGGCGCGGGCGGGCCAGCCTGCCCGTTCGGGTGAACGGAATGCGCGCGGCGAGTTTATCCCAGAAGGAGATGTTTTCGGTATTCATTCGGCGTGACTCCTTGGTTTTTTACGAATAAAGAAATAAAGTAAGACGTGCTCTCGTACCCCACCATTTGGGCGATGTCCTGCACCTTCAGCGATTCGTCCGCCAGGTAAGCCTTGGCCTTGTCGAGGCGGATTTGGGTCAGGTAGTCGTGAATCGTCATCCCCGTTTTCTCTTTAAAAATGGAACGCAGGTAGTTCGGCGACAGGTACACCTGGTCCGACAGGCTGTTAATCGTAATCGGCTGATGGAAGTTCTGGTCGATCATCGTCCGCACCTGATGCACCAGCTTGGCGTTCTTGTCCGCAAACCGCTGCCGGACCGAGTCCGCCGCCTGCTTGGCGTAGTCCATCACCAGCGCTTCAATCTCGTAAATGGTTTGACAGCCGTACACGGTATGATACAGCTCCGCACGCTTATGGCTTTCCGCAATCGGCTCGTGAATATGCTCCAGCAGGTGCTCGATCCAGCCGATGGCCGCGCCGCACACCCGTTTTTCACAACCCTCAGCGCCACCAGCTTGGTGATTTGCTCACTTAAAATCTCACCCGCCCGGTTCAGATCATGCCCGTCCAGCGCTTCGATCCATTCCTTCTCCGCAAGCACCGGCGTCTCCCCACCCTTGGACTGCTGAACGTCCTCCGGCCCGATCACTTTTCCCTTTCCCGTGTAAAATAGCTCCGCTAATATGACCCGTGTTTGCCGGTACAGCGCCTGAATTCCCGTCAACGATTCCTCCTGCGGCGCCGTGGCGATCGTTACCGTAAAATGCAGCGATTGCCGAACTCGCTCCAGCAGGTCGTTCCAACCATACTCACCCGGCTTGGCCGCAGCGTCCATAAATAGGCCCATCTCGTCTTCTTTGAACAGGACGATGTCGGCGTCTATTCGTTTCTCGGCCAGCCATTCCCCGATCAGCTCGGACACCTGGTCGCGTCCGTCTTCCACGGATACGCTTTGTGCCTCGGCGCTGATGCCGTCCAGCTGCAGCATGGCCAATGCGTACTTCTGACCCTCCGGGTGGCGCGATAGCCGGCGAAAGCTGGCGGCCAGATTTCCGGTGCGCTCCGCATCGGATTCATGGACCAGCTCCTTCAAAATATGAGAGCGGGTCACGCGGATCGAACGGTTCTTCATCCGCACTTCCTCGCATTGATGCTTTACTTTTTCGATAACGCTTACAATTTCACTGAGATCGAGCGGTTTTAGCAAATACCCGACGGCTCCCACGTTCAAGGCCGATTTGACGTATTCAAATTCGTCGTGCCCCGTCAGGAACACGAGCTGCATCCAGTCATAACGCTCCCTTATATGCCGCGCCAGATCCAGGCCGTTCATCAGCGGCATTTGCACGTCGGTTAGCACAATGTCGGGCTGGATCGCCTCGATCTTCTCCACGGCATCCCGTCCATTGACGGCCGTGCCTGCGACATAGAGCCCCATTTCTTCCCAGCGAATATAGTCCCTCATCATCTCAAGCTCCAGCTCTTCGTCGTCCACCAGAAAAATGCTGTACATGGTCTACCCCTCCAGTCCCCTTTTGCTGCATCTACATTCTCTATTATTATAGTGGTTTCCCGTTACTTAACTACGGGTCCTTACAAATGTAAGTCATTTTCAAGCATCTTTCGTTACAATGGCGTATCGACACTCATTTTTTGCGGGTTTTATAATTTGAGTTAACTTAAGATGCGAGGTGCCCCCTATGAAAACCGAACTGGCTTTACAGAAAAGATCGGAGCTCCCGATCCCCCGGCGCAAGCTGTGGGTGACCGTCAAACAACAGAAGTATCTGTTCCTCATGATGCTGCCCGCGATCGTCTGGGCGCTCATCTTCGCTTATACGCCCATGGTGGGGCTGTACATGTCCTTTGTCAATTACCAGCCGACGCTGGGCGGCTTCTGGCATACGCTGTTTCACAGCGAATTTGTCGGATTCAAGTGGTTCCAGTACTTTTTCAACAACGGCGACTTTCTCATCGTCATGCGCAACACGCTGGCGTCGACTTTAATTACACTGCTGTTCTCATTTCCGATGCCAATCCTCATTGCCATCGCCATCAACGAAATCCGCAGTGTTCGCTTTAAAAAGACGGTGCAGACCGCATCGTACCTGCCATACTTTATTTCCTGGGTTATTGCGGCCAATATTATCGTGACGCTGCTGTCCTCGGACGGCGCAATCAACGGTATATTGAAGTTTCTGCATATTACGCGTGAGAGCGTTTTATTCCTGCAGCATGGCTCCTACTTCTGGTGGATCGTCGCGATCGGCAACACGTGGAAGGACATGGGCTACAACTCGATCATGTATCTGGCCGCCATCTCCTCCATTAACCAGGAGCTGTACGAAGCCGCCAAGGTCGACGGTGCCAGCCGTTTCAAGCAGATCCGTTACATCACGCTGCCGCACCTGAAGCCGACGATCGTCATTTTGCTGATCCTTGCCCTCGGCGGCATTCTAAATGCCGGCTTTGACCAGCACTTCCTGCTCGGCAACGATTTGACGCGCGACTACTCCGATGTGCTGTCTACCTATTCGTTCCGCTACGGTATTCAGAACGGCATGTTCTCTTATGCCTCCGCCGTCGGTATGTTCAGCTCCGTCGTCGCTTTTATCATCGTCATCATCGTCAACGGCATCGCCAAGCGGCTCAACGGCCAGTCTTTATTCTAATCGACCCGGGAGGTTTACGATATGAAAAACAGCAAAACGGTCCCCGAGCATCTGTTCGATGCCTCACTGTACGTCTTTTTGGCCATCATCTTCCTGGCGACGTTCTATCCGTTCTGGAACATCTTCATCATTTCCCTGAACGACGCGACGGACACGTTAAAAGGAGGGCTGTATTTCTGGCCGCGCGTGCCGACCTTTGAAAGCTACATGACCATCTTCCGCAACCCGGAAATTTGGAGCGCCATCAAAATCACCGTGCTGCGGACGGTCGTCGGCACCGCTGTGTCCATCTTCTGCATCTCCATGCTGGCCTACGCGCTCAGCAAACGGAACCTGATCGGCTGGAAATACTTCTCCTTCTTTTTCGTGTTCACGATGTATTTCGGCGGCGGCCTGATTCCGACCTATATGGTCATCAAATCCGTCGGGCTGATCGATTCATTCTGGGTGTATATTTTCCCTGGCCTGATCGGCGTGTTTCTGATGATTCTGGTTCGGACCTTTATCGAGCAAATCCCCGGTGAGATCGAGGAATCGTCCAAAATCGACGGTGCGAACGACCTGCAAATCTTTTTCCGCATCATCATGCCGCTCTGCGTTCCCGTGCTGGCCACTATCGGGCTATTTCTGGCCATCGGCCACTGGAACTCGTGGTACGATTCCTACGTGTACACCTACAAGCCGGAGCTGAAGACGCTGCAGGCCGTGCTGGTCAAGATCCTGAACCAGTTCCAGACGGCCAGCATGATGTCCGACGCCCAGCAGCTGGCCCAAAGCTCCAAGCGCATCCCGGTATCGAGCGAGAGCATCCGGATGGCGGTGACCATGGTCGCCACGCTGCCGATCATTCTCGTATATCCCTTCGTGCAGCGGTATTTTGTGAAGGGGATCATGATGGGGGCGATCAAGAGCTGAGGAAGGACTGGGTGTGTGCGGGGATGGCAAAACCGAATGTGGCATGTCGACGAAGCGTGTATTTGTGAGTGGCTTGGCTGTGGCCAAGCTGTCTAGATGGCTGGCGAAACCCAGACGTTTGGCGCGTGGAGTGAGTGCGAGTGGTGAGTGAGTGGAGGAAACCCAGATGTTTGTGCGTGGGAGGGGCGGGATTGGGGTTTCAGCCGCTGTTGAGACCGGGTTCCTTCGAATTGATAAGGTGGTTGGAACCCGGTCTCAAAGGCGGCACGTAGACTTTCCACCCCAATTCCCCGCCTCCTCTTGGAGCCACTTTTCCGTTGACTTCCACGTTTGTGAGGCCCTTCCCATCTCTTGATGGGGAAGGAATAGGCTCGTTCCGGACGGCTTTGACCGTGAACTCGCTTGAGAATGATCAGCGCCTGGCCCCTGGCCAGGCTGCTTTGTGTTTTGGTACGGCGAACTTGGCTGGACTCGGAAACCACAAGTCCGGGGGATGATTGGCGAAACCCAGACGTTTCGTGAGTGGGAGGGGCCTCTTCCCCATCTCACGATGGGGAAGGAATAGACTGATCAGCGCCTGGCCTTTGGCCAGGCTGCTTTGATTTGCTTAAAGCCATTGTTTTATTGCATCCATGTATAGAGCAAAGTTGAAAGATATCATGTCATCTTGGATTCGCTCCCTTTAGTTTAATCACCAGCCGTTAGGCTTGCCACCTGGAACATGCGTATCATATCGATCACCTTCTCGATCATGCTTCCCCTGTTCATTCAACTACTCCGTCAGGCGCACCGCGCCACCGGAGTAGTTGAACTATCCGAACAAGGAGGAACGCGCAGCGGCAAATCCTTGTTCGGATATCAGGGTATGATAGGCTTGTGTAGGGGGGCATGTTCAACCCCAAGGTCGGGATTTCCGAGTAGCCGAAATCAACCACGCCTTTAAAAAAAGCCGACGGCTGCAGGCTTCTCATATGGAGTGTTTCCCTGAAACAGATCTGACTCGATTGGTCGTTCCTTAGGTTGCTTTAGGCAACCTAATTTAAACCTAATTTAATAGAAACAAATTATCGCTTGATTTATGCCTCTCATTATTAATAGAATTGGGGGTAAAAGTAAATTTTTAAATCTGCAGCATACTTTACATGATTGGTCAGAACGAAGGGGGATAAAGTGATGAATCGACTCGTATACCTTGCGGCCGCAGTCCTCATCGTGGTCGGCTTGGGGATTTTCTACTTTTCACCAAAAAACTTTAACGCTCCAAGAAGCTGTACTGTATAAGCTCGATACCAACCGTGTTGCGTCCATTGAAATCATCAAACGCGATCAGCAGGGTGAGCACACCAAAAATGTAACGAATTCGGAAGAAATCAATGAAATATTAAACTCACTTTCTGCGGCGAAATTAAAAAAGTCCGGATCATCAGACATTCAATTTACCGAATCCTACTGGATAACCCTGAAAACAAAGGACAAGGGAAGTGCTTACGGGCTGACTCTCTATGACAACGACTATATAAATACTTTCGAATACAACGCCGCCGTGCCTAAAAAAGCATCTAGGTCATACAAAATTACGAACGACTTCGATACTGCAGCTATTCGAAATGTATTTAAATAACTGTTGTTTGCATGACCGGCCCCTTTTATTGTGAAATGAAAAGCAGTTGCCTCTTGGCCACCTCAGTAAGGATCAAATCCGTCCTTCCTCAATGGACAATTTCATACTTTGTCTTACAAAAGAAGGACTCGATACATTACATTCTCCTGCTGGCGGATCGACTCTAAAATCCCTGTATCTAGTACTATTACCACATATTTTTACTATATATTGAACTCAACAGTTTGGAAAAGATATGTACTTCTGTCCACAATTTAAAAGACAAAATCTGAATTTGTTCATCATATGTAGACAGTCTAAATAACTGTGAACTCGCTTTATCACAGACCATTCAGCTGTCCCCTATATAATCCAGATTTTTGGACTATCCGTTGACCACCCGACGGTCCGGTTATCAAACGGAATGTTACCGATATTTGCTTCAGGAAAATTCACCCAAGTTGAACAGCACGTTTTCCCGCCCTCCCCAAATTGTGGTAAGATGTCAGTAATTATGGTATGGGCGGCATACCGCCTGTCATGATCCTTACAATTCCGTTCTAACGATGATGCACCCACCACTAAAAAGGAGGACAATCATCATGAAGAAGCTGCTTGACCACTTGTAACGTGAACTCGTCGTTCGCTGGAGCATCCGAATTCGTGGACCGCCTCTTGTAAGCATGACCCAACTCCAAATTAATATAAAAAAGGGAGGCTGTACCCGGGATGAGAAGCGAACGAGAAATGTTGGATTTGATTTTGAATGTAGCCAAAAGCGACGAGCGTATCCGGGCCGTTGGGATGAACGGCTCGCGCACGAATCCGAAAGCGCCGAAGGATGTTTTTCAGGATTACGATATTGTATATGTCGTGACTGATGTGGGGTCTTTTATCCAGGATCCCGACTGGGTTAACGTATTCGGCGACCGGATCGTCATGCAAAAACCGGAGGAGATGAAGCTCGTTCCTCCGGCTATGGACGGATTTTATCCGTATCTTATGCTGTTCACGGATGGCAATCGGATTGACCTGACCCTTTGCCCGATCGATAAAAAGGATGACTGGAACGGCGGTGACCGCTTGGCCGTGGTGCTGCTCGACAAAGACCAGAGCCTGCCGCAGCTGGCGGAGCCTACGGATCAGGGGTATTGGGTACAGCAGCCGACCGCTAAATTATTTGCCGACTGCTGCAACGAGTTTTGGTGGGTCTCGCCCTACGTCGCCAAAGGCTTGTGGAGACAGGAGATCCTGTATGCGCTCGACCATTTGAACATCATCCGGGAGATGCTGGTCAAGATGCTCGAATGGCAGGCCGGCTTCCTTACCAGGTTCTCGGTGAGCACCGGCAAAAACGGGAAGTACTTAAAGGGATACATTCCGAATCGAGCTGGGAACAGCTTTGGCCACCTATCCAAAAGGCCAATACGAAGATGCTTGGAACG
>NZ_PCZT01000004.1:84312-94492 GCF_002968895.1 Paenibacillus sp. AR247
TTCGGCTTTGCCTATCCCAATGAAGATGACCGCCGGGTGACGGCTTACCTGGAGCGTGTCCGAACACTGGAACCCGGGGCTGCTGAAATATTCCCGCCAGGTCGTGAACCAGGTAAAGAAGCGTAGGTGCAGCACATACTAACGTTTGCGACCTGCACCGAACGTCAATAACATCGAAAACCAGCCGGAACCCTGACGGGGGCCTGGCTGGTTTTTCTTTGGAAGGTGGTTTTACTACTTTCGTGGCCCAGCTGTTTTTGTTACGAGTGTTACGACCAGAGCGAGACATGCTATGCCCTTTTTAATGGCTCAGAATCCTCAGCACCTGCAGTCGCGTTCCCAGACTCTCCATGTCTTTTCGTCCTGTGTTTCTGACCTCCACCTGCATTTCGGCCGGTTCGGAACCGCTGGCCAGCATGATGATCACGGGTCTGTAAGCCAACTTGCACCAATCGTCGAAAAGGTTCACCTCTTGAAAAGGGCCTCCGTTCACAGCGTATTCCAGAATGCCGGAGTCGGGACCCATGAACAGGCAAAGTCCCGTTCCGCGGCCAGTCACGATATAACTGAGGCTTGCTCCTTCGTTCAGCGCCTCCAAGTGCCCGTCATCATAGCGCCAGTTCATGACCGGCTTATGCTGAAGCCCGTTGTAGTCAAATCCTCTTTGGCTTAAAATACTGTCCGCCCGGATCATCCGTCCGTACTCGTAATTCCCCGCCTCCAAAGGCGGGAGGGAAAGGACATCCCTCTCGTTGCTAGAGGCTTGCCCCTTCACGCTGGCTGTGTCCCTTGATCCCGTGTCCGATCCTTCTGACTCGATCTCAGCTTTGATTTCCGGCTCATTCCTGTTCTCAATCTTCGCCCCGCTTCCTGAATTTAGCCCGGTTTCAGCTGTCGCATCCGCTCTTGTCTCAAAGAAAGGCTCCAGGAATTCCCGGGCAAAGCCGGCATACAGCGCGTGGCCCTCGTCATTCGGATGGACGCCATCCGGTGCGAGTTCCTTCCATGTCCAGCGCCCCTCCTCGATGCCCTGCTGAATGGCGGAGGCGTAGTTGACGGAAGGGATGCCGTAATAAGCAGCGACCTCCTCGTGTGCGGCGATGTTGAACGGGACGCCCGGTCCTAAATTTTTGTCTGCCGCGGTATAGACAAAGCAAAGGTCCGTCCGCGGCGAACGCCGCTTGCAGCCGCGGACGATCCCCTCCATGCCGCGGATCGACTCGCTGCGGTCCGTCCCGTCGTTGACGCTGAATTCGACGAACAGAAGATCGACCGGCCCGTGCTCCAGGACATGCTCCTGCAGCCGGTGCGCGCCGAAGGTCGAGTCGGTGCCGCCGACGCCGGCGTTGATGCAGGCCACCCGGCCGGCGCCGTGCCGATCCTCGAGCCAGGCCTGCGTCAGGCCCCGCCAGCTGGTCTTATCCGCGTCCGAAGCTCCCGCTCCCTCTGTGATGGACCCGCCAAGAAAAGCAACGGTTACGGGCAGTCCCTTGCGTATCTTATCCTGAAATGCGGGTAGACCGCTCCGGGTATGGATGATGGGTTTGGGATACGCATGCGCATGAATCGGCTTAGAATGCGGCATGGTCCCCGGCCCCCTTAGCTTGTCGTTCTTGCCGTTCTTGCCGCTCCTGCCGCTCCTGCCGCTCCTGCCGTACTTTCCGGGGTTCGGAACTCTCGCCTTCCGTTTCCGCTGCCCCAAGCTCCATTTCCAGCCGGTTGACAAGTTCGATGAGCTGCATCGGTTCTCTGATCGTATAAGCGGGCTGCTCGGACTCGTCTGCCGGCGTATGGGGGTACCTTGGCGTCCAGCTTTGAAAAACGCTGATGATGCCAAGGGCGTTCGCTCCCTTGATATCCCTGCTTAAATTGTTGCCGACCATAACGGTGCGGGCAAAATCCGCTTCGGACCCGTTCAGCGCGCCGATCGCCGCTTTAAACATCCGCGGGCTCGGCTTGGTGGCCTTGATCAGCTCGGAAATGATGAGCGCATCGAAATAATCGTGCAGGCGGTGCTGACTCAGCACGTTTTTGAAGGATTGTGCATCTCCGTCGGCCACGAGCGCAAGCGTAAAGCCAAGCGAATGCAGCGTCTTCACCATCTCCGCGGCCCCCGGAATCAGGTCGGCGCTAACCACGATTCCGTCTTCGTCACGAACCTCGGTAGACTCGTCCACCAGCGTATCCCCACTGTCCAAAAATACGATCAGTCTTTTCTTGTCGATGACGTCCATCTCCTTTATTCCTCGTTCTATTCGTCTGTCGGAGCCACCATGAAGTCGACCGAATTGTCGGCCATATTAACTCCGCTGCAGCGTTCCAGCTTAAAAAGTCCGTCGGGGTACAGCCCATTAATGAGCCCGCCCGGAGACAGCCCATTTTTACTGCCATCCTTCCCAACGAGCAAAATCTCGTTTCGGCAGAAGGCAAGCCCTTCAGTGCTTTGCGCCGACAGCAGCACGGCATGAGCCGTTCTGAACCGGTTGTCCTCGATCCGGATGTTGCGGTGGACCGGCACGTCCGGCACGGAAGGCTCATTCTCGGGAGCGATCCGGATCACGGGATGCTCCTCTCCGCCACAGTCGATAAATTGGTTGCCCGCAATGCGCACATCTGTGACAGCACCTGATTCGTACCAGGAATTCGCGTCGCCTGCAACCAGAACGGCACTCATGTTCATACGTTCAAACCTGTTGCCCACTATGACTGTCTTCCGCGGCGACGACACCAATATGCCCCGGGTCGGTATTCTGGCAAAATGGTTCCTCGCAATAACAACCTCCGGGGTCCACGTCACGTTCTCGATGACATCATACGCCCCTATCGATGCTGGGGTCGGCTGCTCCAATGTCAGAAGCAGCTCGCGAGGGTCGAGCATCTTCACCGCGGCAATCCGCCCGAAAGCATAGGACGCAAGACTGTGCGCATTGACAAAGGCAATCTCGTCTCCCGAAAAGAAAGCGCGGAAACCATACGTTTGCGGATGCATGAATCGAACCCGCACCTGATCGGGCGCCGGTTGGCCGACGATGCAGAGGTACGTACCGTGAACGTTGATCGCATCGTCATGGGCTCCGGCAAACCGGCTGTCCGTGATCGAGACGCGGCCCCGGCAGCCTGAACAATGGATAAAATCGGCGAAGCCCGCCACCGTTCTCCCCGTCTCAGGGCGCGGCGTCACATCCAGATCGGCGAAGGTCAAATCCGCGCTAAACTGGCCGACGATGCCCAGCCCATGCATAAAATGAAAGCCCATGCCGTTCAGACGGATCCTCTCGCATTCCAGGATCAGCACGCCGACCTGGTCACGAATACCGTCTCTCATTTGTACGGTCATTCCAGGCGAAACATGCGGAGCGGCATCCTCCCTAAAATGAAACCGCAGCCGCCGGCTGCCGATTTCCTCAATGCGTTCAGCCCGTGACGGCCAATCTTCCACACGCCAGGTGGTGTTTTGGGCCATGTCGCAGTGCTGTATCGGCCCTTCCCGGAACCTCCATCCTTCACCGACCCAAGTGAGATGTCCGTCTTCCAGTTCATAATGTGAATCCGGATGCACGCAAACGTCGAGATCATGATCTCCGCGCCGCTCCACGGTCATCTCGGTCACGGTCGGCATCGCATAGTCGAAGCGCAGGTTGCGGATTTCGATATCCGCGCAGCCGTCCAGCAGCAGCATCGTTTGCTTGCCGTGAATCACAAAAAGGGATCCGTTCCCCTCCAGCGTAAACCGGCTAAGCCCCTTCAGCAGCAGCGCGACCGTTTTCGTGACGTCGGGGTTTTCCTCCTCACTGGCCGTATTGGTAATATGATAAGCCGCCCTGACGGCATGCTCCGGATAAAAATGATATGTTCCAAGTGGGATATCCAATACGACAGGGCCATCATGCGAACCGGCTGCCTCGAGCGCAAGCCGCATGGCCGCCCCTGCATTGGCCTGTAAGTTCTCAGCGTCGCCAAAGTCCGCCAGTGATATCATTTTGACTAGGGCCGGCTCCGGATTTCGAAAATCAGTCATGCCTTGCTCCTTTCGATGCATTGTCTGCTCCATCATTAAATTACAATCGCAGCCCGTGTTGCAAAAATAAAGGAAAATGCGGAAGATGCCAGTCTATGAAAGAACCGGCATCCCGCATAGGAACCAGCAGAGGCTTAGCCACCGGTTCCTTGTTAAATCGTATTATTTTGCTAATTTATCATATGCCGTCTGTAAAATTTCCAGGTAACGGTCCAGCTGCAGGTCCTTCAGGCCTTTCACATAAGTGTCCCAGTCTTTGTCCAGGTCTTTGTTGCCGGTGACGAACTGCAGTTCATTTTGCTCAATGTAATTTTTCAGGTTGGTCTGCAGCATGCTGGCTTCGTCGATTTCGGTCGGATCGATCCAGACGGACCAAATCGGGAAAATTTCTTTAGGCTCATGTCCTTGGTACAGAAGCGTAGCGTTGTACAGTCTGCGCTCATAGCCGTCCGAAGCGTAAATATCGGTGCCTTGTACCCAGGTATCGCGGTATTCTTTCGGCATGTAGAAATGCCCCATTCCGCTCCATCCGGCATTGTGCGGCTGCTCGCCTTCCTTCGTCGGAATCGTTTTGACCATCGGCTTGACGCCTTCACCAAGCGCTTTGTCTCCCGGCTCCGGATCCGTCCAATCGATGCCCTTCATACCGGTTCCGGCATTGGTTTGCCCTTCGGGCGTGAACATATAATCCACCATTTTGATTAATGCGATCTGCGCTTCTTTGCTTGCTTTATTCGTAATCACGAATTTGGCTCCGGAAGTGACGCCCCCGGCATCATGCGTGGCATACGAAACGCCGTTCGGACCGGTCAATGGCGGCAGCGGGTTGTAGTGTGCGGAACGGGTGTTGCCCGGGTCGATATTGACAAAGATGGCCGGGTGCATGCCTGCTCCTGCGCCAAGAATTTCAGCACCGGCATTTTCGCCGACTTTTTTGAAGGCCTCAGCATTTTGCGTAAATGCGCCCGGGTCGATCAAGCCTTCGTCATAGAGGGATTTGACGTATTTCAATCCTTCCTTCCACTCCGGCGTAATGGCGGCGGACTGCACTTTGCCGCTGCTCATCGTCAAATAGTTCCGGTCATCGTCATAGATAAAGCTGTTCATTAGATAAGGAATGATGCGGACGCCGAAGTCCTCTGTCGAACCGCTGAGCGGAACTTCGTCGGCTTTACCGTTGCCGTTGGGATCCTTCGTCTTAAAAGCCTTCAGAACCTCTCTGAATTCCTCCGTGGTCTTCGGCTCTTGAAGATTGAGCTTTTTCAGCCATTCCGTATTGAGCCACATTTTGTTCGGATAGGAACAGTGGAAGCATTCGGTATAAGCCCCAAGTCCATAGATATTGCCGTCAGGGGCCGTGACAAGAGCTTTCATTTCAGGACTCTCTTCCATCGCCTTCTTGATGTTGGGCCCATACTGGTCGATCAGATCGTTCAGAGGAATCAGCACCCCTTGCTGCCCGTATTTCAGAACGTCAGCCTGTGAAAATTCATCGATGTAGGCTGTCAGCAGATAAGCATCGGGGTAATCGCCGCTTGCCAGCGAAATCTGGCGTTTCTCCTTGGCTCCGTCAGAAGGGTTAATCTGCCATTTAAACTGAATGTTGAATTTGTCCTCGACGAATTTGGTAAACTTGTTCGTCGGAATGTCGATTCCCGATTCCTGGACAGCGAACACGCTGACCTGTACAGGCTTCGACGATCCCCCGTCGGCTGCGGTAACGCCTCCCTGTGCGCTGTCCGGGCTATCTGTCTTTTTGCCGGAGCAGCCGCTGATGACTACGAAGGTGGCCATCAGCAGGATAAACATTCGTATTAGGCTCTTTTTCAATCGAATCGCTCCCTTTTTAATAGTTCTGCAAGCTTCTTATGCCTTCCTCTTTTCAAAAAAGGGCACCACCTCCATTTGAAATGGAATAAGAATCAGGATGGCGTGCCGAAATCAGCACCTCAAGGTCATCCTTTGACCGACCCGACCAGCATCCCCTGCACGAAATAGCGCTGCACGAACGGGTAAATGACAAGCACCGGAAGGGTCGCCACCACGATCAGCGCATATTTTAACAGCTCGGCCAGCTGCTGCTTCTGCACCATCGCCATGGCGTCCATCGTTCCGCCCGAGCTGTTGTTCTGGATAATAATACTCCGAAGGACTAACTGCAGCGGGAACAGGTCCGCGCTTCTCAAATAAATCAACGCATCGAAATAGGCATTCCACTGCCCAACAGCGTACATCAGCACCAGAACGGCAATAATCGGCTTGGACAGCGGCAGCACGACGCTTCGGATAAAATGGATATCGCTGCAGCCGTCGATTTCGCTAGCCTCCAGCAGTTCTCCCGGAATCGAAGATTGAAAAAAGGAGCGGGCGATAATCACCTGCCATACCCAGATCGCGTTAGGAATGAGCAGCGCCCACCTTGTGTCGATCAAGTGCAGCTCTTTAACGACCATATACGTGGGGATCAACCCGCCGCTGAAAATCATCGTAAACGTGATGATCATCATGAATACGTTCCGCCCGAAGAGGGACCTCCGGGACAACGGGTAGGCAATCATGACCGTCAGCGTGACGCTGATCAGGGTCCCTGCTGCCGTATAAATAATCGAGTTTAAATAGCCCGTCATAATTTCCTGCCTGCTGAAAAGCACGCGGAAGCCCTCAAATGAAATGTCGACCGGCCACAGCCATACCTTACCGGAGGTGACCGCCGCCGGACTGCTGATGGAGCTGCTTAAGATGTAGACGAGCGGATACAGAACCGCCAGGACGACCAAAATCAAAATGGTGTAGACGATGCCTAAAAACAGGCGGTCGCCCTTCGACTCCTTGATTGCTTTTCTTCCTGCGAGTTGAATGGTCATACCTTTGCTCCTTCCTTACCAAATGCTGTTGTTCGTCAGCCTCTTCGCCAATCCATTTACGGTCAGCAGCAGGATGAGATTGATGACGGAATTGAACAGGCCGACGGCTGTGGCAAAGCTGTAGTTTGCGTTCAGCAATCCGATCCGGTACACATAGGTTGCGATAATTTCCGAATTCACCTGATTCAGCGGATTTTGCAGAAGATATACTTTTTCAAAACCGATCGCCATGACGTTGCCGACGTTAAGAATCAGAATGATGACGATAGTCGGAACGATGCCTGGCAAATCGACGTGCCAGATTTTCTGGAACCGCGAAGCCCCGTCCACCTTGGCTGCTTCGTACAATGTCGGATCGATGCCCGCAAGGGCCGCCAAATAGATGACCGCGCTGTAGCCAGCCGTCTGCCAAATGTCGGACCAGACATAAATGGAGCGGAACATGCCCGGGTCGCCCAGAAAATTCACCGATTCAAGCCCGAAATAATTCAGGACGACGTTGGCGAAGCCCAGCCTTGGGGACAGGAACAGCATAACGATCGACACCATGACCACCGTGGAAATAAAATAAGGGGCGAAAGTGACCATCTGCACGAACTTCTTGAATCTCTTCCCGCGCAATTCGTTAATCATCAGCGCCAGAATAATCGGAATCGGAAATCCGGCAAGGATCAAATAACCGCTCAGCAGCAGCGTGTTTTTGAGCAAAGTCCAAAACAGCGGATTTTTAAAAAACAACTCAAAATGCTTGAAGCCTACCCATGGACTGCCCCAAATCCCCTTAATGACGTTATAATCCTTGAATGCAAGGACTGCGTTAAGCATCGGGTAATATTTGAAAATAAGGAAAAATAACAGCGGAGGAATCACGAGCAGATAGAGCTGCCAGTGCTTCTTCATGCTTTTACCGGCAATCTGCCAGTAACTGACCTTGCGCGTACTGCTTTTGCGCTTCATTGGAATTGCGGCTTGCTTGTTCAGAATAATAATCCCCCCCTATGCCATCAGCGTGGATGCGTGATGAAATGACAGCGTTTTCTTTCTTGCTTGAGCATAGTGGATCAAACGGGCGCTTGAACAGGTACACTTCGGTCGTTTTGCATCCAATTTCCCTTTTTTCGGGGGTCCATCGCTCTAAGTGCTGTACATATTTCCGCTTCGACTTCCGCACGCACAAAAGCCGCATCGTCCTCAAACGGATCCTGCGGCTTACAAGAGCTGGTGCTATTCGTCGAGCGTTTGCCTGTATACGCTCGGCGTGACGCCGATCAATCGCTTGAACGCCCGGCGGAACGAATGGGAGCTGTTGTACCCCACCTGGGCGGCGATATCGTCGACCGTGTGACTGCTTTCTTTAAGCAGTTCAGCAGCCTTCTCCATGCGCACCTTTATCAGATGGTCCGAGTAATTGACCCCGGTCACTTCTTTAAATAACTGAGAAATGTACTTTTCCGGACGTTCCACATATTCGGCCACCCGGTACAGGGTCAGATCGGGATTGGCGTACATCTCCTCCGTGTACTGGTACATCCGTTGAACCAGTTTGGCATGGGAGTCCTTTTTCTTGTTAGCGATATAGCCGCACAGCGTGGTGGTAATGCTCTTGATTTCCGCCTGAACGGAATCCAGCGGCTCGGCGGGGCCGATGTCGATGACTCTCCGTTTCACAGTTTCCAGCATGTTCGACTCCTGGAAAACCTTCTGATCGAGCAGCTTGAGGAAGGTTCCTTTGATCTCGCCGACGAGCTGATGCTTCATCTCGACAGACAATTCGCGCCTTGCGATATTTTGCTCGAAAATACCGTCGATGATTTTCCCGGCCTCCTCCTCTTCCCCGGCCCGGATGGTACTTGCGAGGCGCTGCTCCGCGTCGAGCGGGTAATAATACGTCGTGTTTTCGATGCGGGCTTCATGATTCCACAGCATGCCCTTGGAGTTCACAAACACGGCATATTCCAGCGCCTGCTTGGCCTGCTCGAACGATTGACTCACATCCATCAGCGTCTCAAAGGACTCTCCGAAACCAGCCTGGATGGAAACCTTGTATTCCTGGAACAGATGCTGGATCAGCTCTTCCATCAGCGCGGTTATCCGCTCCTCTTCGTCCTGTCCCGTTTCCCGGTTCTCGCGCGAGAAAGTTTGCCCAAAGGTCAGCACGTTCCGCATCGCCTTCCACCAAGCCGTACACATCCTGCACTTGATGGCGGTCGTTCATCAGCATATTCACTTCCTGGCTGATGGCGATTTGCCGGGTCATGCCTTCCACCTCCGCCATCCGGTGCTCCAGCAGCTCCTGGCTCTTTTCCAGCTGAATCAAGCTGTTATCGATCGAGATGGACTGTGTAACGGATATCGAGGTGAGGTAAGAAATGTAACCGCCCACACAGGGGATCAGAAGAATGACGATATAAGAAATCAGAAAATTTCGAAAAACGCTGGAACGTTTCAGCATGATATCCCCCTTGTTTTGATAGCGCTATCATTTTGTGGGTTGAAAGATGTATGGCCTGCTCATGCAGCGTACATTCCATAATAAAGCCTTGATCGCAAATTTGTATAGGTACTCTCCAGCCAAAAGGTACATTTTTCCCTGTTTTGCGGTTAGAATGCATGCTCACCGGGACTGAGGAGGCCGTAAATCATCATGATTTGTTGATACAGAAAAGGCAACCGCAGCCCGTACGGCTGCAGTTGCCCTTATGCCTAAAGTTCACCGAAGCTCAGCGCGGCTCAGCTTGTTCGTCCGGCAGCCGTATTCGCGGCGAGCGCTCCGTCCAACGTATGCACCTCGCCGGCGGTTAAATTCAGCGTCACACTCCGATCCCCGCAGTATACCTGAACGGTTCCGCCCGACAAGGCCTGTATCCGGGCCTGGACAAGCTTGCCGTGCTTCCATGTCAAGTCCACTTCCATGTTTCCTTTGGCCCGAAGCCCACGAACTTCCCCGACCGGCCAGCTGTCCGGCAGAGCCGGCAGCAGATGAATTTCCCCCGCATGGCTCTGCAGCAGCATCTCCACGATCGCGGCCGTCCCGCCGAAGTTGCCGTCGATCACGAAGATGTTTGTTTCGGCCCCGGCGATCCCCGACTTGGAATAGGTCAGCATGTTGTCCAGGCACAGCTCGCCGATCAAATGGGCGATATGATGCTTGGCCCGGCCGGCGTCATGCAGCCTGGCGAAGAAGAGGCCGAATAAGGCGGCGGTAAATTCCACGTCCTCAAGGTCGATGCGTTCCATGCGGTTTTGCAGCGTTACCCGCGCCGCCTCCGCCAATGCCGGCGTGTGATGCGGCGTAATC
>NZ_PCZT01000004.1:94592-103228 GCF_002968895.1 Paenibacillus sp. AR247
CGGCGTGTGATGCGGCGTAATCTGGCTGCCGGGATACAGAGCAAACAGATGGGCCAAATGCCGGTGCTCCGGCTGCGCCTCACCGTAATCCTTCAGCCACTCCTGCAGCTGGCCGCGCCGGCCGACCTGCAATGGAGGCAGCAGTGAGATGGCGTGCTCCCACTTCCGCTGCAGCTCGGCGTCCACCTCCAGTTTTCGGGCTGCATTCAGGCAGAACGTGAAGAGATCCCGCACCAATACCTGGTCCATCGTCGGACCCATGGAGAGCTGCTGCGCTCCTTCCTCCGGAGACCCGGGATAGAAGCTGTTCTCCGGCGAGTTGGAAGGCCCGGTCACCAGCCAGCCGAATTCCGGATGCACGGTCATGTAGTCCAGGAAAAAGGCCGCGGCTGCTTTGAGCACCGGGTACGCTTCTTCGGCAAGGAACTTGTCGTCCATGCCGTATTCGTAATGCTCCATCATATGGGTCGCGAGCCAGAGGCCGCCCGTCACGTTCAGGCCCCACGACGTCTCCCATCCGGGCGAACAGAAGCCCCAGACGTTGGAGAACACGTGGGCCACCCAGCCTTCTGCGTCGTAATACTGCCGCGCGGCCGACCGGCCGGCCTGGGCCAGCTCCCGGACGTAGCGCATCAGCGGCTCGTGGGAATCGCCAAGATTGGCAATTTCCGCCGGAAAATAGTTCATCTGCGTGTTAATGTCCAGATGATAGTCGCAGCTCCAGCCCATCCGGCACGCTTCGCCGTCATTCCAGATGCCCTGCAGGTGCAGCGGCAGCGGCGAGTCTTCGCGCGATCCGGCGATCATCAGATAGCGGCCGTACTGGAAGAAGAGCGCGAACAGCGCCGGATCATCCGTATGGCCCGCCCGGAACCGGCGCATCCGCTCATCGGTCGGCAGGCCGGCCGCCGCTGACGTGCCGAGATCCAGCCGCACCCGCTCCAGCAGCGGCCCGTAATCGGCGGCATGGTCCGCCTTGAGCCGGTCATAGCCTTTGCCCAGCGCCCGCTCCAGCTGGCGGAAGCCCGCTTCCTTCCATGCATCGTCCTGCTGGCGGTAATCCGTGTGCACAGCGGTGTTCACCCACACCTCTTCCGCCCGCTCCACCCGGATCGTTCCCGATGAGGCAAGCACGCTGCCGCCGCGGGCCTGGACGCGTACCGCTCCGCTGCAGGACACCCCGCACGTTCCGTCGCTGTGCACGGTTTCGACCGCTTTGCCGGCGAAGGCCAGCATGTCCGGCTCCCGGGCTTCGCTGCCGAATTCCTCCGTGCGGCCCTCGAGCCGGAGCGTGAACGTTAGCCCCACCGGGTCCTCGGTCCACAACCGGGACACCATCAGATCGTCCGCATGGGAAATGAACGTCTCCCGTTCAAACCGGTATCCGTTCATTGTACCGGCGGAGCGTGCCTCGGCCTGCTGCAAATCCAGCTCCCGGCGCATTTCCGCTTCCCCTTCCGAGGCTGCCGCAGGCCACTCCAGGATGATGTCGCACAGGCTCAAATTCGTGCCGAAGTTGCGCTTGGGCGGCTGCAAATGCTCCTTCGCCAGCCTGTCGCCAGCCGCATAATCGCCCGCAAAAAAGCGCCCACGCATCCGCTCCAGATCCTGCTTCGTATTGGAGCGGCCGTGGCAGGGCTCCGCTTGTCCCGACCAATATGTGACCTCGGTCAGGCTCCAAACCTCCTTGTGCGGAGCCGATATAATCACGCCGCCTATTCTGCCGTTTCCGAGCGGCAGCCCCTGTGCCCAGCCTGCCGCAGGGCCCTCGTACCAAAGCTTCAAGTCATTCATCCGATATCCTCCACCAAAATTTATTTGCGAATTCATCCGCTTTCCTTACTGAATTCTATTCCGGAACCGTTGATTTTATCGTATCATTTTGATGTATAATCCGTCTTTGTTAACGCATCCATTGATTTATCAATTCATCCGCCAATCTATCGTTTTGAATCAGCAAACATACACTTTCTAAATGCGGGGGAGTCATGATATGAACAAAGCATTATCCGAGATAACTCCATTCGTAGGCGACTCTATGAGTTATCTGTACGACGGCAGCAGCAACGAGCATCTGCGCGCAGGCAGCGTGTATGCCCTTCACTTGTTTAATGAAGGCCCCGGGGAAATGGAGGTCGAAGGGGTCAACTATCCGATCGAGCGGGGAACGCTCATTTTTTTGCGTCCGGGCCAGCCGCATGCTTTTCACATCCGCCCGTCCCATCCGCTGCCTTCGTATAATCTGTATTTCGATTTATGGGATGACGCCAACCCGCTCTCTCCGAGCCGGTCTTTCATCCATGCGCCCGAGCCTTTCATTTTTTGACCGATTGTCTATCGAACTGCCCTGCGATGAACTGGACCGGCTTCCGAGCGTCTTCTCCCTGCGCGCCCATCCCCATTTGTATGATGGAATCGCCATGATCGCCAGGATGTACAGCGAATCCAAGTTTTACCGCAGCGAAACGGTGAACAGCTTTCTGTACGGCTGGATGTTGTCCTGGCACAACGCCGTGAACGTGCAGCATCCGAGCGATTACCGCATCGTCCGCCTGCTGGAGTATTTGAACAGCCGTCCGGAGCATGGACAGTCGGTTGAAGCCTGGTCCCGGTTCTGCGGTCTGAAACGCACCTATTTCCATGAACTGTTTTTGCGCGAAACGGGGATGACCCCGAAGGCCTACCATCATCAGCTCGTGATGAAGCGGGCGGCCCATATGCTGGTCGAAACCGACCTGAGCATTACGGCGATTGCGGAAAAGCTGGGGTACCCGTCCATCCACCCGTTTTCCCGGCACTTCAGCAGCTTTCACGGCACGACTCCCAGCCAGTACCGGCTGAATCCGCTGCACCGGATATGAGTCCGGGGAAGGAATAAAAAATCGCGCATCCGCTGGTCAGCCGGAATACGCGATTGGGTTGGTCATACTTGCTCTGATAGATGCTGCTTAAAAATTAAAATTATCCGGGTCCCCGCCGGTCCGTTGGTTCCGGTTCAGGCCGTCGATCTGCTGCATTTCTTCCGCCGTCAATTCGAAGTCGAACACATCGGCGTTTTCGATGATCCGGTGCTCCTTGACCGATTTCGGAATCGTCACGATCTCGTGCTGAAGATCCCAGCGGATGATGACCTGCGCGGTGGATTTACCGTATTTGGCGCCGATGCCTGCCAGCACTTCATTGTCCAGCAGCTGGCCCGCAGCCAGCGGCGACCAGGCTTCGATCTGAATGCCCTGCGATTTGCAGTAGCTGCGCAGTTCCGTTTGGGAGAGCAGCGGATGCAGCTCCACCTGATTGACGGCCGGTTTCACCTCGGCATCCTGCATCAGATCATCCAAATGATGAACGTGGAAGTTGGACACGCCGATCGTACGGACCCTGCCGTCCTTTTGCAGCTTTTCCAGCGCTCGCCATGTATCCTTATACTTGCCTTTGACCGGCCAGTGAATCAAGTACAGATCCACATAGTCCAGGCCGAGCTTGCTTATACTTTGTTCAAACGCCTTTAGGGTAGAGTCATAACCTTGATCCGAATTCCAAACTTTGGTGGTAATGAACAGCTCCTCACGCGGAACGCCGGATTCCCGGACCGCCTTGCCGACACCTTCTTCGTTACCGTACAGCGCAGCCGTGTCAATACTGCGGTAGCCGTGCGCAATGGCCGCTTTCACCGCGCTAACGACCTCATTGCCTTCCTGTGCCTTGTAGACGCCCAGCCCGAGCCATGGCATGGCATATCCGCTGGACAAGGTTGTGGTGGACTGCAGATTGTTCATGAGTAAGACGCCTCCTTCGAATCAGGTAAATGTCGTGGATGACTGAAAACCACCCATCCTGTCCCAAGATAAACCAGCCTATGGGCAAAGTCAAATTCAAGGACTAATTTGATACAGCTTGGATTCGGCGCTTTTCAGCGTAACGTCCAGCGTTGCACCTGCCGTTACCTTTTCCCCGGTCCACAAGTCGGTCACTTGAACGGAAGCCCCCGCTTGGACAGGAATGCCGGCACGCTTCAGGTCGATCTGACGCTGCTCCAAATTTTGGGTGTAATTGAACACGGCCAGATAATACGTGCCTTGATCTTCAAGCACAAACAGGTCGGCCGCTTTCGTTCCGGTATTTCCTTCCACCGGCTTAAAGGCTTTGCCCTTCACCGCCAGCGCGTTCACTTCCGGATTGGTGAGCAACCTCTCCATGTACTGGCGTGCCGCCGGGTCGTTCACATCGTCGGAGTTCAGGAAGACCGTACCCGAAATGGCCGCCGCATTGACACGGGTCTGCGCTCCTTCATACGAGCCGCCCTTCACCAGCGTCATATAGTCCGGGTCGGTGTAATGATAAATCGTCCCGTTCTGCCACCAGCCGTAAGTCAAGTTGTTCAGCTGGTATTCCGTGCTGCCCAGGCTGCCGTCCACGTCGCAGGAAATGCGGCGGCTGTGCGCATATTGGCTCGGGAACAGTGGAGCGATCGATTCGCTGATGAACATCGTGCCGCCAATGGCCTGATCCAGGTAAGCCATTCCCTGATTGTACGCCTGAATGCCGGTTTGCACGTTCGAATCGTAATGCCGGCCCTCCAAAGAGCCATGGGACAGGAAGTCTACCTTAATATACTCAAAACCTTCCTTTTTGAAACGGTTCATATAGTAGTCGATCCGGGCTTTCACGGCCGGATGGGTCGGGTCCACAGCATAAGCGCCGTCCAGCTTCGGCAGAACGCTGCCGGATGCATCCCTCAGCACGATATCCCCGTACTTGTATTTGCCGTCCGTCCCTTCGACCGCCTGGTCCATGTTGTCCCCCCAATAAACGAACGGGGAGTAGTAGATGCCTGCCTTCTGGCCGTTGCCGTGAATCAGCTTCACGAGATCGGTCAGCTGCTGGTCGGTCATGTTGTCCCAATACGAATCGAGGTTAATATACACGTTCCCGTTGTTCTCGAATGAGTTGTTCTGCAGATGCTCCTTCACATAGTTGGAGACGGCTGCCGCGTTGTCGTAGCTGAGATGATCGGCATAAGCGCCCCAGCTGTTCCAGCCGACCGGTACGCCTTCAGGGATGTTTTGGCTAAAAGCAAGCGGCGGCGCAATCGCGGCGTTCACCTGGCCGTAGCCCTCCATGCCTTTACGGTAGTCGTCGTACAAACCGATGAACACCTTCGGCGAAGTCACGCTCTTTCCGGACACGCTTCCGTGCGGCAGGCTGTCATGCGTGGAAGCCTGGGAAGTAAAGCCCCCGTACACGCGCAGCTCGTTCAGCTTATTGTCGGTGCCGCTCCAGTGGATTCCCGTTTTCCATGTGTCATGCGTAACGGAACCGACCACCAGACCTTTTCGGCTTGTATTGTCATAAATGGCTGTTAGTTCGGAACTGACATAGTTATCCGTATTTAACCGGGTATTGATACTTTTCGCCTGATACCGGGACCAGCTGTCGTTATCAAAAGGCGTCACGAGCACCCGGTTGTCGCCGTAGCTGCCGATATCAACGCCGCCCCGAGCCTCGACGGCCAGCGGTGCAATTTGGTTGGTCGTCAGCCCGGCGGCTTGGGAAGCCGTCACTTCCGTCAACACGTACGGTCCATGGTTATAAATGTAAAAGACCTGGCTCAGATCCGGCAGTCCTTTTTGCTCGCTGCGGACCGTAACCTTGATGCCTTCCCCCGTGGCGTCATGGAAGGGAGTCACACCGTCCTTGGCTTTAAACGTATGCTTGCCGTAATCCTTGCTCGCCACCGCCTTGTCCAGCTGAATTTCGCTGTAGGCACCCTTGATCACCGGCTTCTGGTTCCAGTTGTACTGGGACAGGCCTGTTGAAGTGTTGTACAGCAGCTCATATGACGGATTGGCCACACTAAATCCGCGCTGATACTCGGTCAGCGTAATGGGGCCGTACTTCGTGACATGTAGCTGTTTGCCCAGTTCGCCAATGCTGCCGTCATGGTCCGGCACGCCGTCGCCGGCCGATGCCAGCCGCAGCTCGATCAGGTCGATACTCCGGCGAGTACTCCCGCCTCCGTCGTCGAAGNGGATCGTATTGCTGCCCTGCTTCATACCATTAGCAATATTTTCGGAATAAACCGGGTTCGTGTACTCATCAGCAATCCTCAATCCTCCTTGAAATTTGAATTAGGGTTGGATGCATAACTTCAAAATGGTGGACTCCGACGGTTCAAGGCTTAAGCGGACTTCCCCGCTGGCCTCACTCTCGGTCCCTTCCCACAAGTCGGTTACGCGGTAAGTTGCGGGCGGTTCGAGTCCTAGGCGGTCCAGAGCGACTGTCTTGTTCGCCGCCTGTTTGCCGTCGAAGTTGAACACAGCCAGGTAGACCGTCCCCTCCTCGTCCGGATCAGCCAGCATAAAAGCGTCCGCCGCACGGCCGCCCAGGGTGCTTTCCACCGGAACGAATGTTGTTCCCTTCCGCGCAAGCTCCATGATGCTGCCGTTCCGCAGCCAAGCCTTGGCGCGGGAGGCTGCTTCTTCCTGCCTGAAGTCGTCTCCGAGCAGCAGCACCGTCCCCGCGATCACGGATGCCGTCAGCCGGCTCCGCCCTTCATGGCGGGTGGTGGCCTCCTGGTTAAAGCTCTTGTACAGCACCGAGTGGTCGGGATCGTTGAACCGGTACAGCGTATCGTTCATCCACCAGCCATAAGTAAGCGAATTGAGCAGGTACTCGGTATCCCCGATCATGCCGAACACGTCACAGGAAATTCTCCGGCTATGTGCAAAGGCATACGGGAACAGCGGCGCGATCGACAGGTTGATGAAGATCGGCTTTCCGGCGGCTTCCGGAGACAGCTTTTTCGCCAAATAAGACAGCCCGTAATGATAGGCAGCAATGCCTGTGGTGATTTCAGGGCGGTAATGCTTTCCCTCCAGCGCACCGTGCGCCATAAAATCGAGCTTAATGTACTCGAAGCCCTCCCGGATGATTTTGTCCGTAAACCAATCGATGCGCTTCAGCGCCCCCGGATGGGTCGGATCGATCGCCAGCCCGCCGGCGATGTCCGGCAGGATTTCGCCTTCGGCGTCCCGCAGCAAAATGTCGCTGTATGTGAACCCACCATCCGTTCCCTCCACGGGCTTGTCGAATTGGGACGGACTGCCCCAGAAGGCAAACGGCGTCCAGTACGTCCCCGGCTTATGGCCGTTTTGCCGCACCCGGTTCAGCGCATCCTCCATCTCTTCATCCGTCAGGCGGTCCCAGAAAGCGTCGAAGTTGATGTACAGCGTGTCGTTATTTTGAAAGCCATCCGCCTGAACTTCGCGCTTCAAAAAATCGCTCGTTGATGTGTACAGATCGTAATCCAGTGTACTCATCGCGGCAGACCAGCTGTTCCAGCCAACAGGGACCCCGCCTTCCCACGGAAGCGCCGGCGACAGAGTAGCATTAGCCCGTCCGTAAGCCTCCAGGCCGCGGCGGTAATCGTCGTACCCGCCGACGAATACGACCGGCGAAGCCACGCGCGTCCCATGGACGTAACCGTGCGGCTGAAAATCCCGGGTCATTTCCCCGGCAGCGCCGGCGTACAGCTCCAGCTCATCCAGTGTTCCCGGCTGTTCGCCCTGGATTTTGATGCCGGTTTTCCAGACGTCATGACTCAGTGAACCGGCAACGATCCCTTGCCGGCTGTGCGGCCGGAACAAGGCCGTAACCTCGTAGCTCTCGGTGCGCAGCGGCGCCGTCTGTGTCTCATAGCGCACCCACTTATCGTTGTCGTAGGGAACGCGGAGCACCGTAAGCTCGTCTGCCTTGTCCGCGGCCGGCCCAAAAGACAGCTGTCCGGACCGGAGCACCGTCATCCGGTTCAGACGGATGCGCGTCTTATGGACAGCCACCAGCTGCGTCAGGTAAAACGGCACACCTTCGTAAATCCAGAAATGCTGCTCCAGCGTCGGAAGCATGTCCAATTCATGCACAAGCGTTAAATGAACGCCGGTCCCGAAGGCATCCTTGATGCTCTCCGGCTCCCCATTCATGCTGTGGCGGTCGTAGCTGCCCGTATGGTATTCACGCCCGTTCCACCGGATGGCGCTGCGGATTTCTTTCCAGTCCCACAGCGTACCGCCGGCAGCGCTGTAATGGCCCTGTTCCAGGTCGATCTCCAGCGTCACCTGATCCGTGGATACGCGGATCATGGAGCCGGTTTGCCGGACTTGGACCGCGTCCGTTTGGCTGTTTGTGATCATTCGCCTCATTTTCCTCCTGTCTCTGCAAGTCTCTGGCTGCACGGGCAAAATCAGGAATGCTTGGCATCCGCTTCCGCCCCAGCCGTATGACTTCATTATAGAAAGCGCTTTATCAGCTTGCTATAGAGCGATCTACCGATTGATAGCGGGAATTAACGCTTCTGGATGATGGGCGGGCTGTTAAAATGCGGCATGTAGTGATGCTGGCGCTTCGATGGGCGCTCCGTGTACGAAATATTCCTCCGATCGCTGTTGCCCCCGAATTTTTGCGGATTAGATAGAAGGGTAAAATTCGGGGACTGCTTATGCTTTCGAAGTGAGCTTTCCTTCGGAAAGCTTTCAGGCGACCGCTCCGCTTCTCCGGAATTGTTTCGTCCCCTCCGCTGCGTTGTGCAGGGAGGGCATACGGTGCGGGGGCTAAACGATCAAGAAATGCTCGAAACCTCT
>NZ_PCZT01000004.1:103328-107642 GCF_002968895.1 Paenibacillus sp. AR247
GCCAAGAGAATCCTCAGTCACTCAGGCATCCAGGCCTATACAAGCTTATATGCCCCGCCTTCGTCAGAAACGGCTTCTCCTCAGGGCCACTTTCCTTCCCTACGCATCCACCGTTTCGAGCTCCAGGCTCCATGCAATCACCCGCTGCATCAGCCGGATGAACCCTTCGTTCAGCAATCCCTCAGGCAGATGAGCCGGCGTCACGCAGGCTACCCGTCCCTCGCCGTAAGGATGCAGCCAGCCGGCAATGGATTCGCCGTCTCGAGAAGAAGACCGCAGGAACACCTCGGTCTCCTGCTCGGAGCAAGCGACAAAGTAGTGTTCGTCCTTAAACCGGAACGTACCGTCCAGCTCGCCCAAGGCAGATCCGTCGACCGATGTATAGGTCACCTCACTGTGCTCCTTCGGGTGTGACAAAAAATACCCCCGCAGCATGTTCACATACGCGCCGTCCTCGGGATACGACGCCAGCCCGGAATGCCATGCGAGCCAGGCACCCCCGCCACTCACATAAGCTTCGATCTGCCGGCCGATGTCCTCGGTCATCCAGGCTGCCTCCGGGTCGTTTTGCGGCTCCAGACGGTTCTCCGCAAATAAAATAATGAGGTCCGGCTTCTGCCCAAGCTGCCCGGCGGCGAGATCGGAAACTTCCTTGTACAGCAGCCCAGTTTGTCCATTCATCAAGAAGGGCTCCAAAACTTGTTCAAGTGACTTTTTCGCCGGCTCGGCTTCATGATAAAAGTCGCCGACAACCGCCCAAATCGTTTTCATGTGGCTTCCTCCTTATTGTCGAAAGCAATACGGTGGTTCAAAGATCGTGACCGTTAAAAGGGCATCGCTTCCCCGCGATGATTCACCATCCAGGCATTCGGATCGGGGATGACGGTTCGTTCCACGATGCGCAGCAAGCCCTGCGCGGTATCCGCCGGGTCGCCCGGCGCTTGGTCGCCGCCCATTGGAGTCCGAATCCAGCCGGGATGTACAGCATAAACCGCAAAGTTCTGAGGCGTCAGCTCCCTGCGGAGCTGGGCGGTAAAGTAGTTCAGCCCGCTTTTGGATATCGCGTAAGGATAATCCCCGCCGTAGGCCCCGGCAAAGCATCCGGCCTCCGAGCTGATGTTGATGATGCATGGCTGGGCGCTCCTGCGCAGCAGCGGAAGGAAATGCTTCACGGCCTTCATCGGCCCGTACAGGTTCGCCAGCATGGACTGTTCCATATCGGCAAAATCCAGCTCCTCCAGCTTATGCTCGCGGCCGATTAGCACGCCTGCGTTGTTAATCAAGGCATCGAGCACATCCGTATGCTCCAGCACGGCTGACTTGGCGTTTTTCACGCTTTCTTCGTCAGTGACATCCATTGCGATCAGCGTGAGCCGGTCCGGATGGACTGCACGCATTGCACGAAGCGACTCGGTATGACGCTCCATATCCCGCACGCCTGCAAACACGGTATGCCCAAGCGCAAGCGCTGCTTTGACTGTTTCAAAGCCAAGCCCCCGGGCCGATCCCGTAATCAAAATATTCATAGCTTCAGCACCTCACCTGCTTATCGGATTAATCGTTTTCCAGCAGCTCGATCAGAACTTTCAGCTCGTTGCTGCTGTCGATGTATGCGTAGCGCCCGCCGGTGTATTCGCCTTTTTGAATCAGCGGCATGTGGCGGCCTTCCAGAACGGCGATCTTGTCCTTCATTCCTTGAATTCCAAACGCGATATGATGCACGCCTTCACCATGCTCATCCAAAAACTCACGCCAAGTCGACGGATGCTCATCCGGCTCGATCAGCTCGATCTGCAGCTGCCCGCAGTCAAAAAAGGCCAGCTTCGCGCGCGCCTCCGAAGGCTGCCCGTTAAACTCCGTCTGGGCGACATCCACGGTGTCCGTCCAGGACCATTTCGGCCGTTCCACCCCCAGAAAACTCCGCATAGCTCTGCGAAACGGTATCGATGTCTTTCACGACAATCCCAATTTGTGTAACCAGCTTGGTTCCTAATGCGCCTGCCGTCATATAAAAATCCTCCTTAACAGCCCTGAATTGGAAAAGCTTTTTACTACGAACCCTAAGCAGCCAATAGATTCCCTCTTCTGTTCCCGCCAAACACTTAATCCGACGCACATTTCATCCTTACTGTTTAAATTAGACTTTCCGGCACGAGTTCCGGATGACCAGCTCCGCGGTCCCCACGTATTTTTTGAACAGCTGCGTACCGTCCTCAATGGTTTCGATGACCTGCCGCGTCAGCATGTCGATCATTTCGGAAAAGTTCACGCGTATCGTGGTTAGCGCCGGCTGAATGCGCGAGCTCAAGAGATGATCGTCAAACCCCATCAGGGAGATGTCTTCAGGTACCCGCAGCCCGGCCTCGTTCAAGGCTCGAAGCGCTCCGAATGCCACACTGTCGTTGCAGGCGAAAATGGCCGTCGGCAGGTCTGGGATGCTCTGAAGCCAGCGCGCGGTCGACTCGTATCCGCTTCGTTCGGAGAAATCCGATGGCAGGACCCAGTCCGGGTTCACCTTTAGGCCGTGAGCCGCCATTGCATCCTGAAAAGCTTCCATTCTCTCGGGACCGGAGCAGCGAAGCGGATCGCCCGCAATAAACGCAATGTTCCGGTGCCCCAGGCCTACCAGGTAATCGACTCCCTGCTTCATGCCCAGCTTGTTGTCAAAATTGCAGATCACCCGGTTCGGCTCCAGCCGCCCCTCCAGATGCTGGTCCACGATTCCCGCCACAAATCCTTTGGCAATGAGCTCCTCGATAAACGGTTCATGATTCGCCGCGCCGATAAATATGCCGCCGTCAATCCGCCGCTGATAAAACGTATCCTTCACCTTTCGGACGGCTTCCATATCCCCTGTGCTCCGGATAATGTGGGTCAGGACGTAGTAGCCGCGGCTGGACGCGCTCTCGATCACATCGCTGATCAGCGCGTGGGTCAGCGTGTCGTGAATCGCCTCCGGCGAAATCAGGAACAGACCAATCGTAAGCGTTTTCATACCAGTCATGATGCGTGCCGAGAAATTGGGAGAATAGCCGTATCTCTCGATGACCTGCATGACCTTCTCCCGCGTAGCCTGCGGCACGTTTGGGTAATTGTTGATCACCCGGCTGACGGTGCTTCGCGAGACGCCTGCGATTCTGGCGATTTCGATGCTATTGATGTCGTTCTTCCTCATCCTGCACACTCCAAATTCATTAACACGTGTTCACAAAAGGCGGCGCAAGCTGCAGTATCCGTGGGCTCTGCTTCACCATGCCTGTATGTACGATCGCGAATCCGGCATTCGCCATCCAAAAAATAACGCCTTTGGGCATAAACACGTGTTTATGAGTTCAATCTATCCCCTCTTCCACATGTTGTCAATACATTTCCGAGGAGGCGGAGGGCCATGCTTTAATCGTGCTTGCTATTTGAGCCGTTTGGGAAAAAGAGTTGAAGTATGCTCGTAACAAACTCGCAGTTTTTGTTGCCATAAAAAAAGGCCAGAACCGGTTGAGACCGGACTGGCTGACTGACTTTCTATCATAAAAAATTATACTTCGGCCATCGCGTTTCTCCAGCCACCGGACGCGGTAATGTCCAGTGTCCCTTCTGCGGCGTACGCCTCGCAGACAAAACCCGGGACGCTCCGCCCGTCCGCTAGCTCCACACGACCGATCCCGAGCGGCGCGGGAATCGAGGCTGTGAACCTGCCGAAAGACTCCACCGGCATATCCCACAGCTCCACCGCGATCGGCGCCCCGCCTAGAAGCGTCCGTACCAGCCCAGGCTTCGGCGGATCGGTCTCCAGTTTGTACAGCCGGTACACCGGGGCGGTTTGCGCCTCTTCCGCAAATACTGCGCCGAGCCCCGTCATCTGCGGCTCCAGCGGCATGCCGCGCATATGCAGTCCGCAGACGGCGACACGGATGGTGTCCTGCACCCGCAACAGGATGCGCGCGGCCTCGATCAGGTTCGCTTCTTCTTCAGGAAGCGCAAACAGCGTCACGCCGAAGGGGAGCTCGGGCCCTGCCTGCCCGGCCGGAATCGCCAGCGCACTGAGATCCAGCAGGTTGCAGTGGTTCGTATAGATGCCCATCTTGCTGTTCGTTTCGATGGGATCCGCGCCGACCTGCTCCCTTGTCCAAGTGCCGCCGCAGGTCGGCAGCACCAGCACGGCTTGCCGCAGCCAGGAACGGACAGCCCTGCGAATCTCAGCCAAACGATGCTGGGCGCGGAAGAGGGCTGCCGCCGTATACTCGGCCTTGGCCCCCGACGCAGAATCGTTTCCGTCACCGGAAACGACGACCCGGGATGCGCCTCGATGAAGCCGGC
>NZ_PCZT01000004.1:107742-147957 GCF_002968895.1 Paenibacillus sp. AR247
GGCCCGAGCCGGCCGTGCGGTGCCGAGGGCGAACGCAGCCTGCCCGCGGGCGACGCTGACGGCCGAGCCGGAGCTCGAGCCGCCGCTGATCAGCTCCGGACGGAGCGCATTATGCGTCTCGCCGTAGGGGCTGCGCGTGCCGACAAGGCCGGTGGCGAACTGGTCCAGGTTCGTCTTGCCCACCGGAATCGCACCGGCGCGGATGAGCCGCTCCACCACCGGCGCGTGCCGTTCCGGCACATACGCATAGTCGGGGCAAGCCGCGGTGACCGGCCAGCCGGCCACGTCGATGTTGTCTTTCACCGCAAACGGGATGCCCCATAACGGACAGACCGCCGGATCCAGCACCTTCAACCCTTCGAGATAAGGAGCAATTCGTTCCTCCTCCGGCGGCAAGATCCAAATATTCATCCCGCTGTCCCGTTCCGCACGCCCGATAATGGCCGCGATCACCTCTTGCGGCGTAAAGCTGCCGCTCCGATAACCCTGCTGGAGGGCATAGATGCTCAGTTCGAAAGGAACCGCCTGAATGCTCATGACGCCGCCTCCTTTTCCACCGGATAGATCGCCGCAATGCGGTCGCCTGCCCGCACCTGATCGCCGGACGCCACAAAGACGGAGGCAATGATGCCATCGAACGGGGCAGGCTGGGAAAACTCCATTTTCATACTTTCTTCTATTATAATAGTCTCGCCCTTGCGGACCTCCTGGCCCGGCTCTACGAGCACCTTCCAGACGCTGCCCGACATCGAGCTGTTCACGCCGAGGCTTCCTTCCGGGAGCGCCCCCTGCTCTTGGGTCGCGGCTGCCTCCGGTTCGGATACATGCTCCGCGATGCCAAGCTCCTTCCAATACGCCCGCTCCTGCTGAAACGCAGCCTGCTGCGATGTCCGGAATGCCGCCGATTCCTCCTGGATCGTGCCCAGCCAGGCCAGATACTCGCCGAGATTAAACGTCGTTTCTTCGACCTCTACCGTAAACTCCCCGCGCGGGAAGTCCTCCCGCATTCGCAGCAGTTCCTCCTCCGACACCGGATAGAAGCGGATCTGGTCAAAAAAGCGCAGCAGCCACGGCTTCCCCTGCTCAAAGTTCGCCGTCCGGCGGAATTTGTTCCACATCTGTACCGTGCGCCCCACGAACTGGTAGCCCCCTGGGCCTTCCATGCCGTATACGCACAGGTAGGCTCCGCCGATGCCGACGGCATTCTCCGGCGTCCAGGTGCGGGCCGGATTGTATTTGGTCGTCACCAGCCGATGGCGGGGGTCCAGCGGAACCGCAACCGGCGCTCCCAGGTATACATCCCCGAGCCCCATGACCAGATAGGAGGCGTTAAAAACGATTTCCGCCACCTCCTCGATCGAGCCCAGCCCGTTCATGCGGCGGATAAACTCCAGGTTGCTCGGGCACCAAGGCGCATCAGGACGCACGTTTTGCTGGTAGCGCTCGATCGCCAGCCTTGTGGCCGGATCGTCCCATGATAAAGGCAGCTTGACGATCCTGGAAGGGACCTCGATGGAATCGAGCGACGGCAGCGTCCGGTCGATCTCCATCACCTTCGCCGCCGCTTCCTTCACGGACATACGGGCCGCATCTACATGAATTTGCAGGGAACGGATGCCCGGCGTCATTTCGATATACGGGATGCTTCCGCTGTCCGTAACCGCCTGCATCAGGACATACACCTGGAAGCGGTACAGCAGGTCGAGTTCACGTTCCCCGTATTCCACTAAAATATTTTCGTCCCCGGAGCAGCGCACCGCAATCGGAAAGCGCCGCCCTTCTTCCTCGTATGCAAGCAGCGGCATATAGTTGCCTCGGGATGTATGTGGAAGCTCAGGCAGCTTCGGCATAGACACTCCGCCGGAGAGCTCACGCAGAAATACCTCCTGGGCTGCTCTCAGTTCTTCGGCTTCCTCTACAGTGATCAGCCGGAAACGGACCTGATCGCCCGGGCGGAGCTGCCCGATTTTCCAGAGCTCCGCCGTCGCGGTCGTGACCGGGCAGACGAACCCGCCGAGACTCGGCCCGTCCGGTCCGAGCAGAATCGGCATGTCGCCCGTCAGGTCCAGGGCGCCGACGGCATAGGCGTTGTCGTGGATGTTCGACGGATGCAGCCCGGCGTCGCCTCCATCCTCCCGGGCCCACATCGGCGCAGGGCCGATCAGGCGAACACCGGTGCGCGAGCTGTTGAAATGCACCTCCCACACCGTGGAGGTTAGCTGGTCCAAATACGCCGGGAGCAGGTATTCGGCGGTGCAATGCGGTCCGGGAATGACCCCGAGGGTCCATTCCCGCGTCAGCGCCGGCTGCGATGCCGGTGCGAGGAAGCTTAGAGGCTCGGGCTGGCGGTCCGGCGAGTCGCTGCGGACCCGGAGCACCGCCCCCGGCCGCAGCGCGCTGCCGGCATGGCCGCCGAAGCCGCCGAGCGTAAACGTCGACGCGCTGCCCAGCGTCAGCGGCATATCCAGGCCGCCGGTGACGAGCAGGTAAGCGCGCATCCCGACGGCGGCTTCGCCCAGGGTCAGCACCGAGCCGGCGGACGCCGTCACCGGGGTGTACGCCGGCACCGGTTGGCCGTCCAGCTCCGCCTGCATATCGGCCCCGGTCAGGCAGAACCGCATGGCGCCGCGGAAGCGGTAGCTTCCTCCGCGCAGCGTCATTTCCAGGCCCGGCGCTTCCTCCGGATTGCCGAGCAGCCGGTTGCCGATGGCAAAGGCCAACCGGTCCATCGGCCCTGACGGAGGTACGCCGATATCCCAGTACCCCGTTCGGCCCGGAAGGTCCTGTACGGTGGTTTGAACGCCGCCGTCCAGCAATTCGATCGCCGGCTCGACCGGCTCAAAACCGGCCAGCATGTTTGTATAGACCCGCCCTTCGCGGAACGCTTCGGTATCCAGAAAAGCTTCGATATAAGACTGGTTTGTCGTCACACCGTACACGCGCAGCGCCTGCAGCGCCGCGATCATCAGGGAGACGGCTTCCTGCCGCGTCTTGGCGTGGACAATAATTTTGGCCAGCATCGGGTCATAGAGCGTGGTCACTTCGAGGCCAGGCTGAATCCACGTCTCGATCCTTGCGCGTTCGGGCCAAACCACCGCGTCGATCCGGCCGTCCGCCGGACGGAAAGCATTGACGCAGTCCTCCGCGTACAGACGCACCTGCAGGCTGTGCCCCTCCGGTTCACGCACCCGCTGTGCCAGCCCCGGCAAATCGCCTGCCGCCTCCCGGACCATCCATTCCACGAGGTCGATGCCGAGCACCTCCTCCGTGACGCCATGCTCCACCTGCAGCCGGGTGTTCACCTCCAGGAAGTAGTACTTCTCCTCCTGCGGATCGTACAAAAACTCGACTGTGCCGGCGCTGCGGTAACCTGCGGCTGCAGCAAGACGCCTGGCGCTTTCATGCATTTCCCGGCGCACCGGTTCCGTGATTCCGGCGCTGAACGGAGCAGTCGCGCTCGCCCAGAGCGACCGCTTCGCCATCGCCGTTGCCGAAGATCTGCACCTCAACGTGGCGCGCCCGCTCAATATACTTCTCCAGAAAAACGCCCCCGTCATTGAAATTCGCCGCCGCCAGCCGGGTCACGGATTCGAATGCATCCCGCAGCGCCGCTTCGTCGCTGCAAATACGCATCCCAATGCCTCCGCCGCCGGCCGTGCTCTTGAGCATGACGGGGTAACCGATCGCTTCAGCCTGCCCGGCGGCTTCGTCCACCGACGAAATAAGCCCTGTGCCCGGCAGCAGCGGCACCCCCGCTTGCTCGGCCATCGAGCGCGCGGTATGCTTCAGGCCGAACAGCTCGATATGCCCGGGGGACGCCCGATAAACGTGATGCCCTTCTCCGCGCAGGCTCTAGCGAATCCGGCGTTTTCGCTTAAGAAGCCGTATCCGGGATGCACCGCGTCCGCTCCGGTGTCCAGAGCCGTGCGCAGGATCAGCTCGGCATTCACGTAGCTCTCCTTTGCTGGGCCATCCCCGATGAGCACGGCTTCGTCGGCCTGCTCCACGTGCAGGCTGTCCCGGTCCGCTTTCGTGTACACGGCCACCGACGCAATACCCATAGAGCGCAGTGTCCGGATAATTCGTACCGCGATCGTTCCGCGGTTGGCGATCAGCACCTTTTTAAACATCGCCTTCGCCTCCTTCCGCATTCCAGACCAGCACCTGCGCCGGCGTCGGGTTATAGGCATTGCAAGGATTGTTCAGCTGCGGACAGTTGCTGATCAGGACGGTGACCGGCGCCAGCGCCGTCAGCTCGACGTAACGTCCTGGTCCGGATACGCCGTCCGCAAAGGTCAGCTCCCCTTCCGGCGTCACCGGCACATTCATGAAAAAATTGACGTTCGGGGCCAAATCCCGCTTCGTGTATTCATCCCGGCCCGACAGCATCAGCATGAAGGTATCCCGGCAGTTATGCATCGGGAGCGTATCGTGTGAATACCGCACCGTATTGCTCTGGGCCGAGCAGGCACCGCCAAGCGTGTCATGCCGGCCGCAGGTGTCGGCCGTAATCTGTAGCAGCTCCCGCCCCGATTCGGCAACGAGCACCGAGCCTGTGGTCAGATAAATGTTATTTTGACGGGTAATCGTACGGACCGCACTGTAATGATCGCCCGGATCTTCCTTGGAATAAAACAGGGTGTCCACCGCCTGATTGCCCTCCACATCGACGATACGCAGCACCTGCCCGGGGAACAGGTCATAAATCCAGCCCTCTCCTGCAGCTATGATGTGGTTGTACACGGCATCCGCCGCGTTTCGTTCGCTTGCCACCGCTTGAAATGTGCTCATTTTCAATTCGCCCCTTTCATGAGTGCATAGGCATTCCATGTGTTTTCAAAAGCTCGTCGGTTCTCACCGCAGTGGTTCACGCACAGATCGTCTTCCGTCATTGGCGCGGCATCCGTAATACGGATCTCCACCGCTGCCCCCGGATACACCGCCGAGGGGTTGAGTGGATGCGGCGTGTTTGACACAACCAGCAGCACATCCATTTCCGTCCGGAGGGTGACGAAGCGCCCATCGGTTGGCTGGGGAACATACCTCATCGTCCCGTCCAGCTCGCATACCACTTTCGAAAAGAAATTCACCGGCGCGCTTAAATCCCGCGGCGTCAGGTTATGGCGGTACAGCTCCACCGTCAGGTTTTCCTCGCCGCTTCGCAGCCAGGCGTTGCGCTCCTGCTGGTACGAAGTCGGACCATACTTGCCGTCCGTTCCCTTACGGGTCGTGTATCCGCCAAGGGGATCATGCCAGCCGGCAGTATCTTCAATGATGGATGCAAGGACGCGGCCCTGATCGCTCATCAGCACGTGACCCGCCGTATAAAAAGCGGTATGCTGCGCCTTGAGCGAATCCGGCATGTTGTACCTCTCCGACGGATACGCCGCATGATACAGCAGCGCAGACACATTCGCTGAATCGCCCGCGGCCGTCAAGGTGACCGACTTGCCCTTGCCGATATAGGCGGACCATTTGCCGCCGGGTCCCATCGTAATCGAAAAGCTTGCTGTCATTTTCATTCCTCCTATGGAGCAGGCCTGCTGCTGGCCGGACATAAACGCCAGTGAGCCCCAAACCTGCCAAATTAAAAAACTAAAAAAAGCCCGGGAGAAACATCAAAGCGTGCTTTGATAGATTCTCCCGGGCTTTTTTCCCGCCGTGTACACCAGGCTGCCCCGGTGCGCCTTCTCTCGGACCAGCCAGCCGATGACTTTCACCGACCCGGAACCCTAGAAGACATTTCGTATGCGGTTGTTTATGTTAAGAATACTAACATGATTTCTTGGCAGTATGCAATAAAAACTTACAAAAAAAAAATATGAAAATGCGGATATTTAGCTGTAAAAGGCGGTTTAATGTGAGGTTATAGGCCATAATAAAACATATGTTTGCATGTAAACTCAGAAAAAAGACTTGATTTTTCTGAAATAGCCTGCAAAAATGTGAGATGTCATGACATATCGAATCGCCGTCAGTTGCTTTATCCCTTTGGAGGAGGAATGTCATATGTCAAATAACATAACATTAAAAAGAGATTTATCCTTGTCCCATGTCGTGACTATGGGCCTGGCCTGGATGTCGCCCATGATCTTTTTCACCAGCTTCGGCGTGCTTCACGAGGGTTCGGGAGGCATGCTCCTGGCCGCTTACATGCTCGCGTTTGTAGCCATCGTCTTCACGGCGGCAAGCTACGGGCAAATGGCGAAGGCTTTCCCCGTCNCGGTTCGGCCTACACCTACGTGCCAAAGCGATGAACCGTTTCTCGGCTTTGTGTGGGCTGGGCGTCCTGCTCGACTATTATTTTCCTGCATTATCGCTGTGCTCATGTTCGGAATTAATTTGAACGCGCAGTTCCCATCTGTACCGTCGGCGGTCTGGATCATCCTCCTGACGGCTGTCGTCATGGCGATCAATATCATTGGCATCAAAACATCGGCCAATGTCAGCAAAATCTTCGTCCTGATGCAAATTTTGTTTATCGCAGGCTTCTGTGCGCTCCTGGTATACAAAGCGCTGCAAGGCGGGATTACCGCGGGACTCGACCCGTTTGCCGCAGGAAAGGGTGTCTCGTTCTCTTCCATTCTGGCCGGAGCCTCGCTGGTCTGCTTCTCCTTCCTCGGATTTGACTCCATTACGACGATGGCCGAAGAAACGAAAGACCCGAAGAAGACGATCCCCCGTGCCATTATGGTCATTGTCATCCTGGCCGGGCTGATGTATTTTGCCACCGCTTATTTAATCCAGCAAATGTACCCTTCCTTTTCGTTTGCGAGCGCCGACTCCGCCGGCTTTGAGCTGATGCAGTCCATCGGAGGCAGCGTGCTAGCTTCGGTGTTTACGTTCGTCATCATTTTCTCCATTCTGTCCCAGGGCATGTCCTCCATGACAACCGTCACCCGGCTGCTGTTCGTCATGGGAAGAACCTCTCTCCTGCCCAAAACATTCGCTTCCATCCATCCCAAGTTCCGTACGCCCGTGTTCAATATCGTGCTGGCCAGCGTTATTTCTTTGTCCGCCCTGTTCATCAGCCTCGAAACGGCGATCAAATTCGTGAATTTCGGCGCGCTGACGGCGTTCCTGTTCGTCAACCTGTCGGTGATTTTCCACTACATCGTCCGCGAAAAGGGCCGCACTCCCAAAGACCTCATTTTCCGTCTTTTGTGCCCGCTACTCGGTGCCGGCTTCGTGCTGTACCTCGTCACCCTTCTGGACGTTTCCTCACTGCTGCTTGGCGGCGGCTGGCTCGTATTCGGACTGCTGTTCTATGCGCTGCGGCGGGCCAAACCGGCGGTACATGAAACACCGAGTGCGGAAATGGAGAGCGCAGTTTAAGGGAAAATGACTGCTCGCCATCCTGCCGTTTACACAAGAGGCGGATATTTCGAAAAAAAAGAAAAAGGACACGGCCCGCCTGAACCGCTCAGCGCTGCCGTTGTCCTTTTTTTACTAAAGCATGGAACTATCCCAAATCCAACATATCGTCCGCAATGATTCCGTTTTGCACATACCGGACCAGCTTGCCGGCTTCATTCGAAGCCCGGTTGAACCCTTCGGCGTCAACCNCCAGTTGTCCTCCCGGGTCACGCATCCTCTGCGGCACACATCGAGTATTCGATCCAGGAGGGCATGTACGTCTTTAAGGTCAAGTACGCCCGCCGCATATGGTATGCGGAAGTAACGATCAGAATCCGGCGGATGCCGTGCAGCGAAATGGCCCGGTCCAGGACCAGCAGCGAGGCGAGCACGTTCTCCTTCGTATGCCGCGACTCCTGCTCCACCAGAATTTGTCCGGCAGGGACCCCCAGTTCCACCGCCCTTTCCTTCATCATCAGCGCTTCGGGCAGAGGCTGCCCTTTCCAGATCGTACCTCCCGAAAAAAGAATCATCGGTGCCCGGCCATCCTTGTATAATTGAACCGCTGCGGGAACGCGGTACTTTGCGCCCTTGTTGCTTCCGAACACGAAAATGCAGTCGCCTGGCCGACCGTCGTCGGAAATTCCCTTGTACAGCAGTGCGGTAATTTGCTCGTGCGATAATTGGCCGGGATTGCATTCTGAAATCATCATCTCCGGCACCCCCGTTTTCCTATGGATTTCTTAGCAAATCTTGCAATAAATGATAGAACCACTTCAATTGTATGAAATAACAACTGAAATGGTTCTCAATTACACCGTATATGATGACGATGCCCAGGCATCGCCGCGCTGGTAAAGGGAAATATCGGAGTAGCGGGATTCGAACCCACGGCCTCACCCACCCCAAGGGTGCGCGCTACCAGACTGCGCCATACCCCGATATATGCGATATGTATTTTTCAGTGCTGGATGCATTTATCCTTTATAATTCAACGATTCCAAGCATATGACCACTTCTCACTTGCTGTAATTATTTATTATTATAAAGTGGTCGTAATTATGTGTAAAGTGGTCGAAAAATCATAATTTCACGACCTCCACCACAGAAGGATCGAAAATATTTCATGTTTTTATCATAAACAACCATTGTGACCGACAATCGTTCCATCATAAAGGCTAGTTAGCCTTGCTTTAGCTTTGGGAAAACCGTATTTTGACGTAAAAAAAGCATCAGTCCTGGAACTACTGATGCTTTTTCTCTAATTAGATCAAGAGTTGTAATATCTTTTCCCACTCGATCGTGGCCGGCGGCTTGGAAGTAATATCGTACACGGCGCGGTTGACGTTTCCACCTCGTTGACGATACGCACCGAAATTTCTCCAGTACGTCCCACGGAATGCGGGCCCAGTCGGTGGTCATGCCCATCGATCGAGGTTAACCGCGCGGATGCCTACGGTATAGGAGTAAGTACGGGCATAACCCATACCTGCTTCAATTTTTGGTCATTACATGTCTATTATTGTGCTATTTTATGTATCAATTGAAGCGGGCTAGAATAATGATTTCAAGCTGAAAAGTGTAAAAAAACCTCTGAACACACTTGGATTTCCCCAGATTGTATTCAGAGATTTTTCATTTGAAACAATAGTCTATTTTTCATGTATGCATTTGTACAGTCTCATAATTGAGTGATTCTACTCTGCGTTTTTTCAATACGAACACAATTAACAATAGTAGGATTAAAAAGCATTAAATTATACCCACTTGTACTTAACGTGCTTTCAAAAATAATACCTTCATATCCTGCCCCATCAATTTCATTAAGACTCTTGATGAAGTCAACAATAAATTGAGTAGGCAAATAATCCAACTTACTATCGCCACTTCTAACTGGTTTGGAAATTGCATTATTCATTTTGTTGAAGGTTTCTAAATTTATAGCATACCTAACAGGGTCAGGAAAGATAAACACATCCAAGTTTTTCAATAATCTAAAATCGATTACCTTGATACTTGTTGTTAGTGGAAATTTACCCACATAAATAGAATCACTTTTACTTGGTCTTATTTCACTTACAGCAGTTGCTGTGTCACTTGCTAAATACAAATGACTGATGCCTTCAGAATTCGCCCGTCCAGCTGTCGCCCGTTCTTTGGGTGGTGCCCCCATCTTATCAGGAGTTAACTCTTCACTATTTGAAATCCTAGCGCGAAAAAATGTGTCTACATCTAAAGTTATTGTAATATTCAATAAATAATCTTTTAACACATCATAATTTACATGATTTGTATGAAATCGATTCTCATGTTTTATGTAATCAACAAATTCTCCCCAAGTTTTCCCTTTCAAGACTGAATTTTCGTTTAGGTACTTATCATTCATCCACTCCAAAACACCCACTTGATTATCTAGCAATGGAATTTTATCAGAAAATTTACTGGACAATAGTTGAACTAAAAACCTATGTATTTTGTGATTATCAAATCCATTAAAAATATTCCATCTCTTCTCAAATTCATCTTTTATACTAACCAACTGATACCGCGAGTATCCATATGGTAATAATTCTGATGCTGGTTTAAAGATACTCAAAATTCCATTAAATAATTCATCAATCCCAGAGTCGTTTAATAAATCATAGACATATACTTGATTACTTCCACAAAAGGAGCAATTGTCTATCTTATTTAAACTTTTAATAATGCCTTTTAACTCCTGAGACGTAAAACATTTTTCGCAACAGTTCATTTAACGTCCCTCCAAAAGATTACCAACGACTTCTAAATGATGCATTATCGTTAATTTTTTTAGAGTTGGTAAACCTGGATAGGTACCTTCATCATAGTGTCGTTTAAATATCTGCATAGCCAAAGTATCCATATAAGCATTATGCGAATAATCTTTGTACCACACAATTAATTTATCTAATGCTTCAGAAAATTTGCCTGCAGGGTCGCTAGTATCTTTATTGGAATCTGAAACAAAATGCATTATTTCTAATGCGTTTTCTTCGTTTGGGTATACAATATGAATTGCCACAGCATATGGAGCAAATCCACCTTCATTAAATTCCGCCCCAACTACAGAATAATCTGAAAACCCAATATACCCTTCCTCTGCAAAGAACAGATGTTCTTCTGAAAAAAACTCATTTTCATTATCTAAATAATCTGCATTCCTTAATAATTTATTGAACTTGTCGTCTAATCCAACTAAATTTTTCCCGTTTAATTGTCTTCTGAAAGCATTATCTAATGGAATCAAATTTAGCATTGGAGTTTTTTCCTCGAATATATCATTATACAAATTAACTAATTTCTTTTCACTATGTATAACTACAATATCATCTAATTCAACTTCATAGGATTCAATTATGTCGCGTATTTGTTCCACAGAATTTTTATTGAAGTGGTGTGCTATAGTAACATTATTCTCTTTTGTGAGCTCTATGAACTTATGTTTAATATCCTCAATCTCTAACTCTCCCAAAAATGAACCCACTTTAGGATTTGATATAACTACGGCACTGTTTTGAGCATTTGCAATTCCAACTAAAGTAGAGATTAGCGTAGAATTTAGTTTAACTGGCTCAATAATTGGAGTAATATGTCGACTTTAATCTTTCATTAACCGCCAATTCTCTAATAGCAAGTAAATCATATTGTCTACCTCTTATTATTGGGTAGTACATGGATATCACCTCTTAGATTAAGTTTTTCACAAATAGAGAGCAATGTTTGTTCATTATATTTCCCTGAATACACTAACCACCTTATTGATTCCGGTAAATACTTAACCATCTCAATTGTACCAGATTTTTCCCTGCTATTTAACTCTTTGAAAACTAGTGTTTGCGCTTCTATTATGTCAATTTGTTTAAATAGTTCTAATAATGTTCTAAAAAAATGTACTGGTTTTACGTCAGGAATAAAACCAAACTTATACCAGATGATTTTTTCATATTCTTTTTTTCGCAGTAATTTAAATAATGCTTCATGATTCAGTGCCTTATCATCTCTAATAGATGTTTTCCTCACACTTAATCTTTTGTCCTTAGTCAGAACAATTATTCCGACATTGGGATTCATTTCTTTAAGTATTTTGTAAACTGGATAGTAGTTTTTTTCTGATGTCACAACGTTTACCATACTAAAAACTTTATAGTAATCATTCAACTGATATATCAACCTATCAAAATTGTCTAACTCAGTTTTTATTTCATATACATAACCGTTTGAATGATTTAACACAATAAAATCAGCCTTTGAGTTATCAATAACAATTTCACTAAGGGCTGTAGAAGTTCTCAAACTATATTTTCCTATAATGTATCTATTGAAAAGTATGCTTTTATAGAAAAACTCGTTACGATATTCCGAATCTAATAGTTTATAATTTTTTTCTAACTCGTTTATGAACAAATCCGATACGAATTCTTCGGAACAAATTTTGTCAATTAGAAATTTCTTTGTAAAAAATCTATTTAAATAATTGTGATTCACATTTTCCATACTATCTTTTTCCATTATGTACACCCTATTATTCAGAATATATTTATCAACTTATTTATCAACTATGTCTTATATCCCCGTATCCATTAATAATTGCATGGAAACTTGGAATACTAAAAAATTAGTTATCTTGATTGTTTATTGTTTTGACTGATTTTTGTTTTGTACTCTTTAACTATCTTATAAAACGTATTCTTTTTTAACTCCAACATTTCAATAAACTGTACTGCTGTTATCTCTTTGCTTTGCCACTTGGGATAATTAGATTCCAGAATTGCCTTTTGTGATTTCGTTAAAGAATCAAAATTCATTTGAGGTCGTCCTAAATGCCTTCCCTTTGCCTTAGCAACAGCTATCCCTTCTGACTGCCTTTGCCTAATATTCTCCCGCTCTCGTTCTGCAACAAAAGATAATACCTGCATCACCAAATCGCTCACGAATGTTCCAAGTGTGTCCTTATGTTGTGTAGTGTCCAGTAAAGGCATGTCGAGCACTATAATATCTGCTTTAATCACTTGGGTAATATATTCCCATTCCTTTTTTATTTCCTTGCTGTTTCGTCCAAAGCCGTCGATTGATTTGACATACAACAAATCACCTTGACGTAGGCATTGCTTTAAAGCTTGATATTGTGGTCTGCCAAAATCCTTACCGCTTTCCTTGTCGATGAATATATCCCGCTCATTCACACCAAGATGTTTTAACTCATTATACTGTCTGTCTGGGTTCTGGTCTTTTGTAGAAACTCTTATATAGGCAAATGTTTTAACTGTCATTAGAGCATCCCTCTTTGTATGTAATACTTAAATTATATCATTGACGTTTATAAAAGCATACAATAATTTACAAACGTTTATTAATGGATATATATACCTATACAAACACGAATCTCAATGCATTTGAAATGTCCTTAAAGGTATACGTTTATAAACTGAAATCAAAACTCCAATTTGTATTACCTATAGATTCCCTACATAAAAAAGAAAAAGTAGACCGTCCTGTACAGGGGTAGCGGTCTACTTCTTCTGATCGTATTACCTTTGCATAGCCAACCGTCTTTTACGCGGTTAGAACATGTGCGGAGTCGGAGTGTATCCAGCACTTCGGCTCTTTAATAATTTTACTTTAAAAAATTGAATGGAATCAAGACTTAGGAACACAGTTGCAATTTGATACATATTTCCCTATTCATTTTCATCACTATCATCGATTGTTGTTTTGACTGATTCGCTCTGATACTCTTTGCTTTGCAAGTGTATGGGATTAATTTTATCCTGATAGTATTTCATTGTTACCAATTTATCGATTAATTTATTCTCCGATAACAAATCCAAGACTTTTTCCTGATCTATTAACTTCCTTTCTATTTTCCACATCAATCTTTCTATTGCTATAAGTCGTTCATCATGGTACGACACAGCAGAATTTATGTTGTCACTCAACACCTTCACACTCTCTAAAAGCCGGTTAAGCTTCTCATGTAATATCTGCCCTTCTCTCATTGGGACCCTTTCTTTGACTAATCATAAGGAAATATATAAATCAGAAAATTTTCAAAAAGTAAATTCATGCTTTGAACTTGTCAAACAATTCTTCCAAACAGGTCTATAGAGTCAAATTTTATCAGACACTTTAATCACTGTGTTAGGAAAAAATACCTTAAATGCTGCATAGCTAACTGATCACTTTCATCGGCATAATAAACTGCGTTGCATTCCTTACAATAATCCTCTTGTATAGCAACAGAAATGATTCTTGAGTCTTTTGAAATAAGGTATACTTCAAACTCAACATTACTAATATCGTTACTTCCACAAATATCACAGCGACTAACTTCAATATCATAATTACCTTCTTCACTATAGTAATCATTAATTAACTTTGTGATTTCTGCTATGTGCCTAATCACTTTTCCGTTAATATATTCTTCACCACATTTTGAACAAATAGCAGCGATTAACTTAACACTCTTAAAACGTTTATTTTTGGTGATTAAAGGGAGTTCCAACTTTTGATACAGCACTTTTTCACTATTGCAGTTATGACAGAAGGAAATATTTGATTTTGTACCACACAATTTCTCTTGTCTATCCGAAAATTCGATCTATTTTTTTCATAGCTACTTCTCCCTCTTCTTTAAATACTCTAAATAAAATATCCATTCAATTTAGAGTCTAAGATACTTCAGCAACCTTTGAACTTCCAAATGATGAATATCAATCACTTCTCCTTTTTCAACTGAAGTAATCTGTGCTTGAGAATGGAATCGTGAATAACCAGTTACTCTCCTCTTACCTTTATATTTTAAGAGAAGATAAACTTTGTAATCGCTCTGATCTTTATTAGCTTCGACAGCTATCACAAACTCTCTGTACTCACGAGTCCATCCTTTTTCCAGCGGTAAGATGCCCTTAACCTCTACTTTTACTTCCCTTCCAATCATTGAATCAAGATTATCGCTGTGAATAATATTTGAAATTGAATTCTCGGACATTGAAACCCTTCAGACTGGTGTTTTCAGTTTCTATGTGATCAGTTCATATCACTGCTACATCCCCCCCCTCAGCGGATGCCAGAGAAAGTACCGAGCCGATTTCACCAAATAAAAAAGCAGAGTAGCTAAGTAGCTACTCTGCTTGGTAAAACCGTACGGGTATTTTCTGTGAAATCCGATCTAAAAAGAATTTCATAAATACTCTCCTCTTTCTCAAGGGCATTATTAAGTAACGTTACCACATCAAATGGATTCTTGTAAATTTGTGCCAAAGAAAGTACTGTTTAGAAGGGGAATATCATTTAGTTGGTCATCATCGTCTTCTTCAATTGATGAACTATCACATAGATATTTTCCTCCTTTCTTTTCATATGTCGCTTGACTCATAACTTTCCGTACAGCTACATCCTTTCTTAAATCAGTAAATTGATTTCTTTCTAGCGTCCTGTAACCATTCGCTGGAATATGCTTATCCTGAGGCAAAAAAGGTACATAGGTGTTGTGCGTATTAGTTATCATGTTATGTGCTTCTAGAGTTTTAATAACCTCGGAAAGCTTAGTACTCTTAATACCAGTGTCAATAACTAATTGTTCAATGGAGCTATTATATTCACCTCGGAAGTAACCATTCATACACTTTAAGAAAGAATACAAATAAAACCCAACAACTCCTATGTCGCTGTGCTTCATGCAAAATATAAATGTATTTATATCTATTTCAGTTGTATTTGCAGTAATAAAGAAATAACCATTTTCTATACCTTTATTTTCACTCTCTTCATCGAAATATATGGCTCGAACAGGAAAGTTTATTTTTCTTGCACGCGAAAGTTTCACATCACTAGGTAATTCATCCTTAATATCCGATAGCATTTTCCAATAAACCTCAGAGTAATTTTTATTTCCAGATATATCCTCTTCATACTTATATCTAATTGGGTAGTCACTTTCTTTTCTTATATAGTTTAGTTTATTCAGCACCCCATCTTTTTTAGTGATATAACTAACACCCGCTGCACCTCTACTGTCAGGCGAAATATTACAAATCTTATATATAACTGAGTCATCAATGAAACTCTCTCCAAAGTAGTCTTCATAATAAGTAAAACGAGCGTATCTATACATATATGAGGCTAAATAAAGATAAGAAAAGGCAAATGCAATGTGGGTTGCATTTGCCTTTCGTGCTTTGAAGTCTTCACTATTAACCAAGTCCTTAAAAAGCTCATTTGGCATGTATATTCTTTGTTTACTTTCTCTATCTACATCTAAAATAGTTCTCAATTCTCTTTCATTATAGTAAGTACCACTTTTAATAGACAAACCAACCACCTCTATATATTCACTAATAACGTACGTTATCTATACTGGTATTCTTTCAATGCTCTCTTTAATTCATCATTTTTCTCAAACAACCAGAAGGACATAGGAGTCTTATCATGAAGGGCATAACAAATAAAAGAAATACCCTTGTCCATTTTAAGAAACCTGAACAAGGGTATTGAGTAACAATAAAAATATTCACTTATTAATGTCTTGCTCAAAATGAATCACTCTCCTCGTTGCCAACCCCAGTAATAATATAATCTCGATATTGTTTTTCCTTTTCCTTGTGGAGGTTCACAATCTCGTTCTCATACATTGATAACATAGGAACTGATACCCCGATTTTAGATGCCAATTCTTTTAGCTTTATCTTCTGTTGCTTCCTTAACAACTGGTATCCTTGCCTTACACTAAACTCAAATTGCATTCTGAAACTCCCCCTCAAAAATGTCTTCTTAACTAATTAAGTGATGGCAGCTTAAAAAGTTAAGCACTTTGGCAGGGATGATGGTGTAAAATCAATTACGTGCGATTTGCGGTGTATATGTAATATATAAATACAACTGTATTAGACTTATCTATAATATATATTCTATATATACCGCAAATCGTACATTTTAGAAATTTCACTTTCCATTACTACTATTTCCTTGTATTTAGATCATGTACTGTTACCTTACACAGCAATACAGTATTATTTTAAAAGGTTTAAACGGCTTTAAAATCTCTTTTAAAGGTTAAAAAGCACTAGACTTGATTCCTTTAAAAGCGTTTAAAAGGCTTTAAAAAAGTTTTTGATTTTTTAAAGCTTTCAAAATTCTGAAAGGTTATAAAGCGTTTCTACATAACCATGACGCATTGTTATCATTTCTAAAAAAACAATAAAATGTGTCATCTACACGATAGTGACTTATCGCGGCTGCGAAAGGGAATCGTATCGTTGTTAGATCAAGGTGGGATTTCTGTGAGGGTGTTTCGGGGCAAATTCAAAAAAGATTAGTTTTCCAGTTAATAAACTTTCCTTCACCTATGATTCAAAATTCCCCAAAATTATGATTATATAAATTTAGTTTCAAAGTAGGACTCAAATGGATATGAGTGAGCAACCAATGGCCGGCTGTTGTTTGTTACTCACCCTACCTTAGACTATTAAGTAAACTGTTTTTGCATTCTACACAAAAAATTTTCTATATGATGGGCGGTCAAGTTTTGTAATTCCATTGGGAAGTGATCTTTTTGTAGATATGGATAATTAAAGTCATCACAAAAATATTTTATTCTCTCATCTGTTGAAGTTAGCTTCAATAACCTTTTCGCCCCAATTTCTGCACCGCGATGTAGATAAACTACTTCTGGGTACAAATGATAATATGCTCCAAGGCGCAATGCCGTGTCATATACTGATAGTGCACCAAAACCTTTTGTTTTTATGCAGTAGATGACAACAAGAATCTCATCAAAGCTTTTACATTGATTAAGTTGATTTATTACCGCTTGGTCAAGCAACTGTTTGGTGACTTCTTCAAGTACATCTTTATCAAGTTGCACTTGGTGGGAGTCTCGTTTACGGTCAGGTAAATAACCCCAAACTGCATCTTTGATGTGTTCCTCTATACTTTTATCTTTCCTTCGAAAATCACTCAACTTCCATTCTTCATAACTAGCCATATTTTTTCGTATTGCTTAACAAGTGCAGACAGAATCATATGGTAGACCCCCCCATCTCCTAAAAAATCCCACTGTTATTATAGCAATTTTATATTAGAATGGCACCCCCTACTCCGCTAAACCTGAGATGGCTAGAAGACGCCAAAAAGTAAGGTAATTAAATTTGATGTGTTCTTTAGAGGGAGCTACTATCTTTGTGATTATGTGGTCAAATGTTATGTTGTAAAGCTTTAAAAACGTTTTAACCTCGTTAAATTTTTTTAAAAGCTTTAGAAGGTTTCAAACCTTAAAACGCGGTTGAAATTCTTGTCCATGATACCCGAAAGCTTTATCACTGAATCAATAAGTATACTTCAATCAATATACCTAATAATAGTTGGCAGAAAATTATTAAATGCATATAGATATCGCTCATTAATCAATGTCGGGAATCTGAGAATATGTGTTACGGCGCTATTACAGATGAAATCTTTGCTTTTCAACTGTAAACCATCCCCCCTGTGAATAGGTTTTTTCCCATAATTGTGATTATGGAAATAGTGTTTTATAAAGTTATAGTATTAATCGAAGCAAAGAAAAGGAATACAAACAATATTTCGAAAACTTCTTTTAATGTTTTAGAATTTTTTTAAGGTTTGAATATAGAAAGTTCTTTCTGCTAGTTAGTATAGATGCGATAATGGCTTTCGTATCGGTAAGATAAATTATAGAGAAGTTTCACGTAATAGTTCTGTAGGAAAGGAGCTCAGGAGATTTACACCATATATAGCTATAGCCACTACATCAAAAATATCACACCAACAGTGAAAACCTAAAAGCAACAAATTTTGCACCGCCTATATAACTAGATATTATCTATATTTAGTACTATTTTATATTAGTATATTATATATATAATATTTCTATTTATATAAGAGGGGCAAAATTTGTTACTATTGGACTTTTCACATTTTCCAATACCTGTAAAATCACCGTCATTGCATTTTGACGCTCTTATAGCTTTCTCAGATCGATTTACTTTTCTTACCATGCAACAATGCAACTTCGTCATTCCGACTCGCCTTGCCACATTTCCCGTCCGCCTGAGAGCAAACAGACAAGCCCATGACAGTGTCATGGACTCATACTCATTTTGTATTCAATCTAGTTATACAAATGAACTCTAAACGTAATGCTGCCGCGTTACTTAAAGCCACGATTCTTAGAGCATTTCGGACACCAATGCCCTTTGCTTTTTATATTGTTGGGAGAAGCTTCCCATTCATGCCCTTCTGAACATTTCCATCTAAGGTTAGTCTTATTATCTTTATATTGATCTGATAAACATTCCCGCCCCTTGATTTTGCTATATCGTGCATTTCTTCGATAGTCAATTTTTGATGTCCAGAACACTTACGACACCATTGCCCTTTCTTTACATTGTGAGACTTTGCTTCCCATTCATGTCCTTTTGAGCATTGCCATCTCAACGGCTTATCAGTGTAATAAATCGTTGAGAGACACCTCCCGCCCTTCTCTTCCGCAATTTTCATCATTTCCTCTATGGTAATTTTCTTTTTGCCGTTACACTCTGGGCACCATCTACCAGCTGCAATGCTTCCGGGTATGGCTTCCCATATATGTCCCTTCGAGCATTGCCACATAAGTTTTTCCTTGTTTCCGTTGTATTCTGTTGAAAGACATTTACCACCTTTGAATTGAGCGAGCTCGTGCATATCTTGTATAGATTTTCTCATTAAACCCAAACAGTAGGGACACCAACTGTTATTCTTAATATTATTAGGTATCGCTTCCCATATATGCCCTTCTGCACATTGCCACCTAACTTTTGACTTATCATTAATATAATGATTGGAAAGTAACTTACCATTACGCGATTCGGCTAATGAGCGAAGCTCTTCGAGAACTTTAGAACTCTTGTAAAAATCATCAAACGAAAAATTGAGTATAGGTAATTTAATTTCAATGTTAGAGCGTTTTAGTTGTTCAACGATATATTGTAATAATGAATCGTCACTACTGTAAGAATCATACGGGATGATAATTAGCTTGATCCCTTTTTGCAAGCATAGTTGTTCTTTTAAATTATCTAATTGTTTTCGCTGTTCAAATTCTTTTTTGCTTTTGAAAAAGAAAGAATCCTGTTTATAATGCTGGATGCCGTGGTATTCAAATGCTAATTGCAGTTCTTCATTAAACCCATCCAACTCCAAATTGTCACTGAGAGCTTTTCTGTTTTTCTTAAAGGGGCAATTAAACAGTGTTTCAAATATGAATCTAACTTTATCCTCACTATAGAATTTATAGCAGTGAGGGCACCAAGTATTATCTACTTTGATATCATGAAAAGAGGCTGACCATTGATGTTTTTCTGCGCATTGCCATTTAAGCTTTGACCTATTATTTTCATATGAATTTGATAAGCACAGACCACCTTTTGATTTGGCGTACTCTTTGACGTCCTCAATGGTGTAGCGATACCGCCCAGAACAATGGTGACACCAGAAACCGCTCCTTATACTATTTGAAGTCGCTTTCCAAATATGGCCTTTCTCACATTGCCACGTCATTAGTGTGCTTACACTTTTATATGAATCAGATAAACATTTTCCACCTTTTGATTCCGCAAGCTCTTTCATCACATCGATACTTAATCTTCTAGCATCACCTATCTTGGCTATTGCACAGATAGGACACCAGCTGCCACTATTTCGTATGTGTGCTGGGGCTGCTTCCCAAATATGACCTTTTTGGCATAGCCATTTGAGTTTAGTTTTACTATCAACATAAACAGTTGATAAACACTTCCCGCCTTTATCTTCTGCCACCTTTTGCATGTCTTCAATGGTCAGGCGTTCACCTCGCATACATATTGGGCACCAATGACCTTGGTTTTTCACGTTATCCGGTCTTGCTTCCCAGGTATGCCCGTCAGAGCATTCCCACTTTAATGGTACCTTATTATTAGTGAACGCAGCAGAAAGACACTTTCCACCTCTTGATTCAGCCAACTTATGCATAGCTTCTATTGTGAGCCTTTTCCGATTACTACAGACAGAACACCAATTACCATTCATAATATTAACTGGACTCGACTCCCAGGTGTGTCCATTAGCACATTGCCACCTTAACGGCACCCTAACGTTGACGTACTCCGTTGATAAACATTTTCCTCTTCTTGCTTCTGCTAGAGCATGCATATCTTCGATCGTTTTTCTTTGTGGCATTTTATTCCTCCGAATTTATTTATCTAAGAATAGCGACACACTCCAAGCGATTAGAAATATTCCGCGTTTATTAACTGTACATTGTGAGTGAAGCTAACTATACCCGTAATTGTTGAATTCGCTGTCAGTACTTCAGCATAATAGTTGTTCAATGATAAAGAAAACTCATCTACCTGATGAACGTATAAAAGATTCGGCTAATCGACGGCCCGATCAGTAAATATTTATCGAATAGTATAGGTGCGGGAATAGAAAAAAATCCCCTTGAGGGCAACATTTTAATAAGACAGATTGAAAAGACGATATTACCCCAGACGTAGAAAGAATCAACTCTGGGTATTATTTTTTTGAAACAGAAATAAAGAAGCATAGTTTATTTTTAGATATCCAAATGATTTAGTGGATTATATTTGTCATTCTGCTCTTTCAAAGCAGTCCCCCAGAGGGCGATATATCTTTTGCTCATGTTAAGGTCAGTATGCCTCAACATCCTCTGTAATGTAAAAACGTCAGCACCGTTCATAATCATTCGATGCGCCATGGTGTGGCGAAATGTATGACTACTGAGCCGGACATCTTTGAAACCTAAATCTTTTTGTAGTCTTTTGAATACACACTTAATGGCATTTGGTGTCATCTGTCTATTGGCTTGAGTTGGAAACACAAACTCTGGCTCATCTTTAAAGTGTTTGTCACAATACATTTTAAACTCAGACAATTCCTTTACTATCTTCTCCACAAGGGGAATAGACGACTGCTCCCGCTTCTTTCCGAACACGGTAGCTGTTTGATTTACTAGGTCAACATCACGCCATTTCAAGTTGCTTAGTTCACCACACCGCAAACCAGAAGACAATAGAAACAGTATCATTGTATGATCTCGGTAAGCATAATAAGATTTAGTACGGTCTTTTAGCTTGCGATAATAATTAAGCATTTGTTTAATATGATAGTCCTGAAACACTTCTATCTGAATGTCCTCTCGAGCGTAACTTACCTTCTTACATGGATTCCTCTTTTCATCAATATATCCTGACTCAACCATATAATTGAAAAATGATTTGATTACTCTTAGTTTAGTATTTTTGGTTGTAGGATTGTTCTGTTTCTCATTTTGACAATACAATAAATACTTTTTGATAATATTTGTTGTTACTTCCTCAACGTTTTGAATCTCTTCTACCGACAAAAATGCCTGTAACTCGTTTAATACCCTTGAGTAACGATCTTCGGTAAATTTGGAAATGTTCTTTAACTCCCTGTCCTCCATAAAGTCCTTAATTGCAAATTTTAGCAACACAAAAACCACTTCCTTCACTTTGTAATAGGTACAGAAGTGGGAAGTGGTCTATAACATCAGAATCGTTTTTGAATACGACTACTACCTTTTTTAAAAGGAACAAATTCGACAAACAGCTTGATACATAAGGGAAATATCGGAGTAGCGGGATTCGAACCCACGGCCTCACCCACCCCAAGGGTGCGCGCTACCATACTGCGCCATACCCCGATACACGAACCGCATAAAGCGGTAAATCAACCGCATAACGACGCGGCTTCAAACGTTCAATGTGCTTAGTCCATGGAAATGGTTGCATTTTCCATAACCGTATTTAACGCTATTATAGCGTATTCGCGCGCACACCCGCAATACTTTAGGCGGGCATACCTGGGGATTCTTAACGATTATTTTACGAAAATCAAAGGGGATTAAGGGGAAGCTGATTCAGATTGAAAATATAAGAATGGTTCCGTATACTGATCGTCGAGGGCATCAGGCAATCGGTGCCGGGCTGCTGGCGCGCATTAACGAAAATTCCGCTATGAGGCGGTTGGTCTGACCGATTTCGCCGCGTGAAGAAGCAGTTTAGCTGAAGCTCATGACATTACTCTAGTAAAGGATGGGTTAGGGCCATGAAGATAGGGTCGATCGTCATTAATTGTTATGAATTTGATCGGATGGTGGCATTTTGGAAATCCGCACTCGGTTATGTGCCCCGGGAACCCGGGACCGACGACTGAATAGTACTATGTGATCCTAAAGGAGGCGGACCCAATTTATCCTTCCAAGCGCGGGAAAAGCCGGCAGAGAGAAGAAGTTGGTTTCACCTTGACCTCTATACTGATAACCAGCATGAAGAGGTTGAACGATTATTGACATTGGGAGCAAGCCGCTACCCTTGGCGATATCCCAGCCATGCTGATTATGTTGTTCTTGAAGATCCGGATGGCAACCTATTTTGTGTAGTTCAGCACAGTGAAAAGAAGTACTAGCGCAAACATGGCTAAAGCTGCTCGCATACCGTTTTACGGGATTGGTAATTTTCTATAATATACTGCCGCCAACCGATAACGTGAAGGCTGCCCGCAAATCTTCGTTATGAGCCACAGCAAAGAACCGCAGCAGGCGGTTCTTAAAGAGACGTATGCTATTTCAAGGTTTGACCCGCGTTATTTGGGAAAGAATGTCATCATTTCTTATGCACGCATTTGAGCCGATGCCTGCCCTAGTTCAGCCTTTTCCCGATTGCCCAGCAGCGAGGAAATTTCCTTCACGGTATAGTATCCGGCGAACCGTTTTTTCCTTACCGCCTTCGTCAGCCAGCTGAAAAAATCCCACACCGGGTCGTCGACCCATCTTCCGCCATGGTTGATCAGAACGGGCGTATACGAGATTTTTAACGCACAAGCCCCCTGCCATTCGAAAAAGAAAATGTTCTCCGTATTTTTTTTCTGCAGTAAAAAGGAGTAGCAGCCCTCCTGAAGAAGATATTTGTCCTGGTTGTGAAAGAAAACCGGTCCTTCCGCCGTCGCCACGATCCCAATCAAGTCGCCGTTGTGATGAACGTAAAAACCCCGGGTGTATTCGATGTTCATATCGGGTGTGAGCCGAACTTCCTGAAGCGAATAGGGTTCGACTCCCCGGTGTCTGGTTTGCGCTGCGTCCTGAAAATGACTAATGATTTTCATGATTACACATAACCTCCCTCTTCGTACAACGCTTCAATGAGTATACCGCTTGATTCTATACCAATTCTGAACATTGCGGGGCATCCCTATCCTTTATCCTCATAAAACACATGCCGTGGGGAGACTTGGCCACCTTTGATTTCAAGCAGTCCAAACGAATACAGCTTCTCCCTGCGCTTGTCCGTAGGAGAACCGGGATTAAACATCAGCACGCCGTCGTCCATCTCCAGGTAAGGCTGGTGGGAATGGCCGAACAGGATGCAGGAAACCGGCTCGCCCTCAAAGGCCTTCCTGGCCTTCTGCGGAGTGGTTATTCTTGATGAATAAGGCTCATGTCCGTGAACAAGCCCGATCTGTACCCCTTCAAAGGAGAGTATCTTTTTTTCGCCAAAACGCTCAATGATCTCGTACCCGTCATTATTTCCGGCGATGCCGTCCACAGGAGCTAATATCGACAGCTGATCGTACACCTCCAGGGTCATCCAATCACCCAAATGAAGAATATGGTCAACCTCCCGGAACGCTTCCGTCAGCTTTGCGGGGAGTTGTACTCGCCCTTCTCTTAAGTGCGTATCCGAAACAACACCGATAATCATGGTCGTTCCTCCTTTTCTCAATCTGATCTCTTTTCCGCAGATCACATTTCACATGAAAATTGCCATTTTTCCAGTTACTCCATCTATACCCTGCCTGACTGATCATCATAAGTACACTTGTGCAGCTATTTTCCCTAGTCCAACTATTATAGCAACGCCACTGTCTGTGGTCCCGCACAAAAAAGACCGCCCTGCGGCTTCCATCTGGACAGTTCAACGTCCAAAAGGTGCCGAGAGGCAGTCTAGGAACAGCCTTTGTGAAGGCAGTCATGGTACAGTCACGGTACTTCTTCATGGTACTAACTTGGCCACGCTTAACTTCGTCCAAACGAACCTGAAGCAGCGACCGCCCTGCCGCCAATCAATACTTGATCAAGTCGGCACGCAGCGGCGTGAAGCAGTCCAGCAATGCGCTGGCTTCCAGCGCCTTCGCCCCATGCCTGGCTCCCATCGGAATGACGATGTGCTCGCCCTGCGCGATGACCGTCTTCTTGCCTTCGATCGTGAACTCAACGCGCCCCCGCAGGCAGTAGGACATCTGCTCATGCGGGTGGGCATGCTCATATCCTTCCGCACCGGCTTCAAAATGTACTTCCATCATCATCAGCGACGCCCCCGGCTGCAAAATTTTGCGTTTTACGCCGGGCTCCGCGTCCTCCCAAACTCCGATATTGCTCACGCTTGTTCCGCCTCCTTATGCTTGTCAATTCATAAACTAAAACGCCTTCGCGATTTCGATCTTCTGCGTTTGCCCGTTGTCCGTCAAATACAAATTATAACTGAATCCTTGATCGTCCATAAAATAAGAAATGTATTTGCCGCCCTCATCCAGCCGCTTTGGCACGAGCAGCGTGGCGATCCGATGCGAGGACGCAGTCTTCGTCTCCGCCGACAGATGCCAGTGAGTATCTAGCCCGGCGATTTCCTCTGGATCCACGCCCTCGAATCCGCTCGTCTGCGACAGCGCAAGCTCTCCGGACGTGCTGAAGATGAAGCGCCCTTCCATCAGAGCTTTCTTGCCGTTCACGTGGAAGGACTGTCCCTTCAGATCCATCTCGTACAGCGTGTGGAAGAGCCACTGCACCCGTCCCGGCTGCTCCAGGTCGATTGAATCGACGATGACGAAGTAGCTGTTCTGCACAAAATAAATCTCGCGCTTATACTGCATCAAATACGGTACATGCTCCCGGTAAGCAGAGGTTGGATTCAATCGGGTGTAGGATACGCCCTTGTCATGCCAGGCGTCCTCGACCTCCCCTTTGGCCGCCAGGTTCAGCGCCTTGTTCATGCCGGCGAACTGCCCCTGCCCGTCGATGAGGACGGCGTTTTTGGACTTGGTCTGCCTGCGCCAGTTCAAATGCATCGAGCTGTTAAACGCGACATAATACCCGCTCTCAATGGCCAGGGGCTCCCCGTAAGCGTGCAGCAGGAACGCGCCCTGATCGCCGTGGCTGTGGCTGACCGAGCCGTACCGGCTGCTCTTCGCGATGAGGGAAATCTGCTCCGCAGGATCGTGCAGGCGGTGATGCATCGCCACCCAGCCGATGTCGCGGAACCATTTGACGGGCTCGATGCCGGAAGGCTCTACCGCTTCAACCTGCGGATAATTGTGCCGGTACACGAGGTCATCGAAGGCAAAATCCCACCAGCCGTAGTTGTAAAACATGCGGTCGGCCTCCGGATTCGCGTCCTTCAGCTGGTCGAAGTACCATTGGTACCATCCGTTTCCGGTCACGCCGGCAAACTCGCGCATGTTGTAGCCGACCTTTTTGATGATGTCGTCCCCGAGCGTCGAGTTGTCGCCAAAGGCCGTGCGCGTCGACGTGGTGGGACTGTAGCAGTAGAGGGGAAAATCGCCTGTACGCTGAAAAAAAGGTCGCCGGAACACGTCGAGCTCCGAAAAGTTTTTGAGCAGGTTCAGGCCTTCCGTCAGGTAAGCCATGCCCGTCGTCCAGTAGTGGGGCCCTTCGGCCCAGCCGCCGTCCTTACCTCCCCATGGAGAGAACAGTGTGTAATAGTACTCCACCGTGTAGTCCAGCCATTCCCTGGCCTCCGGCGCCTCGTCGAACAGTGCAATGCAGCAGGGCACGAGCACCGAGGATAAGGAGCGGACAGCATGGCTGTCATAAGGGACATGATGGATCTTCGAGCGCTGGACCACATGGTACGCCACCTGCCGGGTCCGGGCGAGCAGCGGCTCCCGCACCGCTTCCCGCTCATCCTCCGTCAGCTCGCCGTCGAGCCAGTCGTAACCCCAGGCCAGCGCCGTGGCGATCCGAAATGCCGCTTCGTCGTTATAGTCACGGCTGGTCGGGCCGTCCGGGTCCCAGGACGCGGCGTGCAGCAGCCAGGCTTTCGCCTTCGCGAGCAGCTCGGCGTCCTGCAGCACGGCACCGGCAACGCTCAAATGCCGGATGGCGTACAGTACCTCCTGGCAGGCCAAATAGCTTCCGCGCCACAGCGCCGCCGTCCGGCGGTTGTCCGGATAGGGCTGCGGCTCCTCTATCAGCTCCCGGGTCAGCCAAGACTTGACAGATTGCTCGAAGAAGGCCTTCCATCCGCTGCTAGCCGCATCCTCCCTTACTGTGCCGCGGTACGCTTCCAGCTCATCCGGCTGCAGCCACAGCCGGGGATGACCGGTGCGTACGCGGCTGTAGCGCTCGCTCCGTGATGGAAGCCCCGTCTCCGGCAGTCCCTCCGGCACCTGAAATTCTCTTACGGTGCTCCATTCGGACTGCTGTGCCTCCGGCCCTTCCCCTTCGAGCAGCGCGTACCGCCAATAATACGTTCCCGGCCCCAAGGCCTCGGAAGGCGTAAAGAAATTGTAGGGGACCGGCCCGTAGGTTCGGGTCGTATCCCCGGTAAAATCCGGCACTGACGACACCTCCAGCACGTACCGGTCATCTTCCAGCTTCGCCGGGATCCAGGTAAACCTCGGCGGGTTCTCGATCAGCTCCGTTTGCCCCGAAGGCGCATACTGCACCGTTAAATCGCCGCTTTGCGGCTGATACAATCCGTTTGCCGTTGCCATTGTCCGTATCCCTCCAGTTTGGGTGACGCTGTAGTAAGCTTTTAGTCCTGATCCTGATCCTTATCTCACTGTGCCCCTATATCACGTTCCTTGTCCGTCGTCTGTTGTTCATCTTTAGTATCATTTCAGCTCAGCTGTCCATTTCCATTCAAAATATTTCCAGGGCAATGTCCTTTGGCCGTTACTGCCTTTAGTCGAAACCCTTACCGCATGAACAAGCCGCCGTTCACTTCAATGGTCTCGCCCGTAAGATAGCGGGACAGGTCCGAAGCCAGATACAGCACCGTATCGGCAACATCCTGCGGCGTTCCTTCCCGCCCGAGCGGGATTTTGGACACCGTGGCGGCCCGTCCCTCATCCGAGGTGAAGGTCGCATGAAAGGCCGTCCGGCCGATAAAGCCCGGCGAAACGCAGTTGACCCGGATGCCCTGCGGCGCAGTTTCCTTGGCCAGTCCCTTGGAGAAGGAAATGACCGCCGCCTTGCTGGCCGCATACACCGATGCCCCCGGACCGCCGCCGTCATGGGCGGCGACCGAAGTCATGTTGATGATGGACCCGCCGCCTCGAGCTGCCATGCCCGGAATGACCAGCTTGCTCAAAAATACGCAGGATTTGAAATTGACATCCATGACGTGCGTATAATGCGCCTCGGTCATTTCGGCATTCGGTACCCGCTTCACCAGGTGGCCCGCATTATTCACCAAAATGTCCACCGGGCTGCCCAGCTCCCGCTCTACCGCGTCCATCATCGCTGTCAGTTCCGGGGCGCGGGTGACGTCGGCCTGGACAACGGCAGCCCTGCCGCCCGACGCGGCGATTTCCGCCGCTAGGGCTTCCGCCTCCTCCCGGCCCCGGTTATAATGAACCGCCACCGCGGCTCCCGCGGCCGCGAGCGATCTGGCCGCTTCCCGGCCGATGCCTGAGCTGGCGCCGGTCACCAGCGCCATTCTCCCCTGTAAATCGATCTTCATCCCACGTTCTCCTCCTCATACATGCAAGTGATGCTGCCGTCGAACGGCAGCGACATCCGAATCGTCGTTCCGTGATGCAAAGCGCTGTCAATCGTCAATCCGTAGGCTTCTCCATAGACCATCTGAATCCGCCGGTGCACGTTCATGAGGCCCAACCCGCCTTTGTGGTACAGGGAGCCCGAATCGGACTCCGCGAGCCGGTTCAGCTCCAGCTTTTGGCGCAGCGAATGAAGCTTCTCCTCCGTCATGCCGGCGCCGTTATCCTGCACGGTCAGCCGGAACCCTCCTTCGCGGACCTCCGCGCCGATCCGTATCCGGTGATGATCCTGAATCCCATCGGGGAACGCATGCTGGAACATGTTTTCGATCAGCGGCTGCAGCGTCAGCCGAACCATCTTGTGCAGCAGCAGATCTGGAGGAACATCAACGTCCAGCTCAAACTGCCGCTGGGTCCGGTACTGCAGGATGGTCATGTAATTCAGCACATGCTTCAGCTCATCGACGACCGTAATCTCCGACAGGTTCGTCTGAATCGCATACCTCAGCATGGCCGCCATCGCTTCGACCATTTCCATGATTTCTTCAGAATCCTGGACGACGGCGTAGCATTTGATGGTCTCGAGCGTGTTGTACAGAAAATGCGGATTGATCTGCAGCTGCAGCGCCTGGAATTCGGCCTTATGCTGCTCCAGCGCGATTTTCTGCAGATTCAGCTCCGTCTTGTGCGAGCGGATTTCCGCCTCGTACACGCGCTCGATCATCTCCGACAGCCGCGTCAGCATCAGGTTGTAGCTCGAGATCAGGAACCCGAACTCATCCTGGCGCTGCTCCTCACCCTCAATCGTCTTCCACTCGCCTTTTTCCATCATGCGCATATTGCGGACGAGCTTCTTGAGCGGCTGCACGAGAGACCGGCCGAACCGGCCCGCAATCCACATCGCGACAATTAACGTGATGAAGCCGGCAATGACCGTCGTATAGCGGATGTTCATGATCGGTTTACGAAGCTCCTTCACCGGGACCGAAATGACCATCTGCCAGTCGGCGGCGCTGAGCCGCTGCGACACATACATCCGCTTTTCCCCGTTGACGACGGCCGTGAAGGTGCCCTGCCCGCTGAGCAGGTTCTTCTTGACCTCATCGTCCATGAACTCCTGGATGACGGCGTCCTCCGGCTTATCGACGAAATTGCCCTTGCTATCCACAATGAAGGAGTAGCCTTTGTCCCCCAGGTCCATTTGTCCCCACAGCTTGGATATCTCCCTGGTGTTAAGCTTCATGCCGAGGATGCCCCGCGGCTGGTGCGACAGAAGCCCGCGCACGCGGCGGATGAACGTAATGTACTGCTCTTCCCCCGGATCCACCGCTGCCGAGTTGATGATTGCGCCGAGGCCGTCCTTCGGAATATTTTGCTCGATTAAACGATAATACGATTTATAATCCTTGACCTCATCCTGGATGATGTCCTTCGTCGTGATCGCCTTGCCGTCCTGATTAATGACGTAAATCAGTTCGATCTGCGGATAAATGATAAAGGCCGAATCAAACACCTTGCTCTGAATCCGCCGCGACAGCTCGTAATACTGGAAACTGTTGTCCGGATCCATCTCCATGAACTTTAGAACGTCCGGGTCGGACAGGATGATTTTGCTGGCATTGTCGAACGTCTGGAGGTACAAGTCCGTATGATAGGCCGCGTGGGTGATCATTTGGGACAGGTAGCGTTCCAGCTGGCGGTCCAGAAGTTTGGACGACTGCACGTAAGTGATGGTGCCGACCACCGATAAGGAAATGACGATGAGTACCATGAAGTAGCCGAATATGCGGTGGGAGATGCTTCTGCGGAACATGTCAGATCCCCAGCCGCTGCCGGTATTCCGAAGGCGAGATGCCTTCGTATTTCTTGAAGGTTTTCGTGAAGTTGGAATGGTCGGCATATCCAACCGCATATGAAATGTCGGTGATCCGGTGCGATTCCTCGCCGAGCATCCGCTTGGCGTATTCCATGCGCCGCTTCGTGCGGTACTGGACGAAGGTCTCTCCCGTCGCCTGCTTGAACATGACGCTGAAGTAGTTCGGATGAAGCCCCAGCTGATCCGCCACTTCCTCCAGCGACACCTCGCTGGCCAAATTGCGCTCGATGTAATGCTTGGCTTCCTCGATCGGGTCTTTCCATTTCCCTTTCCGCTTCCGGTACAGGCGGTCCAGCGTCTGGCCGATCCGCTCGGCGAACCGTCCGAAGGCCTCCTCCCCGGTGGAGTCCGGGCTGAGCTCCAGGCTGTCGTCCAGTTCGATGTTCATCTCCCTGGCTCTCAGCTTCTTAACGAGCAGGCCGTGAAATTCCTCCAGCATTTCGGCCTTTTGCCGCTCCTGAAGCTGAAAAGCGGAAGTCTCCTGCCGCCACTCCTCCAGCAGCTCCTGAACCTGGCTGCGGTTCATATAGTAGATAGCCTGGTCAAACCGCTCCAGCCACGCATCCATTTTGGCGACGGAAAGGTAGGCGGAGGCCGGCTTCTGCTTCTCGGCACGCTGCACCAGGCGCCGCAGCGTATCTGCAAGCTCCCGTTTGGCCACCGGCTTCAGCAGATATTCCCTGACGCCGAAGGCCATACAGGCCTGGGCATAGGAGAAATCGCCATAACCGGATACAACCACCGTCTGCACCGGGTACTCCTGCTTGGCGATGGCCTCGCACAGGGCCAGGCCGTCCATGACCGGCATCCGGATATCCGTAAACACGAAATCGGGGAGCTCCTCCCCGATCGCCTGCAGCGCCTCGCGCCCGTTGGCGGCGAGCCGGATGGATGAAATCCGGATCCCGGACTGCTGAATGAATACGCTTAGTCCTTTCAGAATCATAGGTTCATCGTCAACGAGTAAAATCCGATACATCCTCAAGAGCTCCTTTCGATTTCGTATTCAGGATTCATTTCTGGGCGGCGGGAACCGGTGCGGGTCGCCGCCCCAATATCTCTAGCAGGTGAACAACCGCCAATTCCTACTTCCGCGGCAGGAAGATGCCCTCTTTTTTCTGGTAGCGTTCATTGGCTTCTTTCAGTACGGCGCTGCCTCCCTTGGACTTCCATTCCTCGATCACCTTCGGCCAATTTTCGATCGGCTCCTGGCCGTAGACCATTTTGACCATGTGGGTCACGAGCACAGGCGGCGGCGTATCTGAAAGCGGGGTGATGTCCGGGTTCTTTTTAAGCGCTTCCAATCTGGGGTCGAATTCGATGCCGTCACGGCCTTCGTTCGCCAGAATGTTATCGAACACGCCCATCAGCTTGCGCCCGTCTTCCGTCAGGCTGAGCGAACCCTTGTTGTACGTCGTGTCCTGCACGAGCCACAGGAAGGATTGGCGGTAGCGCTCCTCGTCAACCGCTTTGGAGTCGGCCGGCTGCTTGTAGTTGATTTTGTCCCCGTCCATCGTGTACGTTTCGCCTTCGACACCGAAGGTAAAAAACTTCTCGGCTTCATCCGATACCATCCAGTCGAGGAATTGGATGATTTTCTCCGGATGTTCGTATTTGGCATTAATGAAATAAGAACGGTTTACGTCACCATACAAATAATATCCGCCCTTGCCGTCCGGTCCTGTCGGGGAGGGGATCACCTCGAGCTTCGCGTCCGGAACCGTATCCTGCAGCTGGGTCTGCCATTGGAGCAGCTCGTTGGCGTTCATCGACCAGATGCCGGCTTTTCCGGACAGGATCGTGTTCTTGAACGTCGTTGGGTTGATCGTGGCAAATTCCTTGTTGATCAGCCCTTCGTCATACATCGTTTTGTAGGTGGACAGCGCTTTCATCATATTGTCTGCATCGAAAAATTTGGGCTGCACCTGGCCGTCCACTTCCTCAAACTGGCTTAAATACGGGAAAACATCGTACGCTCCGAAGACCGTATCCGCATATTTGAAGTCCTGACGGCCCATGTAAGGATTTTCGACGCCCATCTTTTTAAAAGCGCGCAGCACTTCCATAAAATCGTCGATCGTCTTCGGCACCGGCAGGCCTGCTTTGTCCAGCAGATCCTTGCGGATCCAGGTCGCGCGGCGGGAAGGGTTGCCGAGCCACTCCGGAATACCATAGATTTTACCTTCATAGGTCATGCGATTCCAGGCTTCTTTCGGGATTTTTTGCAGCAGGTTCTGCCCGTATTTTTGCAGCAGGTCGTCCAGCGGCATAAAGACCCCCGCCTCCACCGACCCCGCCATCTCTTTCCCGGTTACCCCGCCCTGGCCCTGTACCACGTCCGGAATGTCGCCCGTGGCAAACATTTGCGCCATCTTCTGGTCGTATTCGCTGTGCGGAACCAAGCGGATGTCCATGTCGGTGTTCGTCAGCTCCTCCAGCTTCTTCACCCACTTATCCGCGTTGATGTCCGGCGATTTTTCCACATGGCCGAAATTCAACGTCCGCAGCGAAATCGAAAACTTGGTGACCCCGTTATCCTCCGTGCTCGTCCCCGCATCCTTGCCGCTGACGGATGAATCATTGTCCTTGCCGCCGCACCCGGCGAGCAGAGATGCCGTCACTACGGTGGCCAGCATCAGGCTTACCCATTTTTTCATCGTATCCCCTCTTTCCCCGCTTTGATTGCTCTTGTGTATGCTCTTTGTTGGATTTGGCAAGTTGATTGTATCGTTAACGTTTACCCGACCGTGAGGTGACAACTTCAGTTCGGGTAGTTCATTTTTAAGATTTGACCGCACCGAGTGTAAGCCCTTTCACAAAATGCTTCTGCAGGAACGGATACAGCAAAATGATCGGCAGCGTCGCGATGACAATGGTCGCCATCTTGATTCCCTCCGGGGAGGTAAACGCCAGCTCGCTGAACTGCGAGGCGCCGGGGTCGATGCTGAGATCGTCGGTCTCGAACATCTTTTTCAGCAGCACCTGCAGCGGCCACCACTTCGGCTGATCGATGTAATACAGTGCGTTCATATAGGCGTTCCAATGTCCTACCGCGTAAAAAATACCGAGCGAGGCCATCACCGGCTTGGAGAGCGGCACCACCATCTTCATCAGGATACGTACCTCCCCGCAGCCGTCGATGCGGGCGGAATCGATGACCTCTGCGGGCAGCTGCTTGAAGAACGAATGCATCACGAAAAAGTTAAACGCGCTGATCGCGCCGGGCAAAATCATGGCCCAAGGAGTATTCATCAGATGCAGATTTTTCATCAGCAAAAAGTTCGGAATCAGCGGCGCGCTGAAAATCATCGTAATCAGCACCATCAGCATGATCAGCTTGCGCCCGACATACTCCTCGCGGGACACCGGGTAAGCCAGCGTTGCCGTCGCCACCAGATTGATCAACGTTCCGGCCACCGTGATGAAGACGGATACCGCGAACGCGCGCCATATTGACGCGTCACTGAACACGTACCGGTAGTTAATCGTCGTGGCGTCCAACGGCCAGAACGTTACCTTGCCCGACGTGACCGCTTCCGACGAACTGAAGGACTGGGCAATGACGTTCAGAAACGGCAGGAACATGGCGAGCCCGAGCAGGCACATGAACAGGATGTTGAACGCGTTGAATAGTTGATAGCTCTTAGACATCATTCGGTGCAACCGTCGTTCCTCCCTTCTAGTACAGGCCTTCGCCCGTCGTTTTCTTGCTGAGCAGGTTGCCGATGAGGACCAGCACCAGCCCCACCACCGATTTGAACAAGCCTACCGCCGTCGTATAGCTGTACTGCTGCGACAGGAGGCCGGAGCGGTAGATGTACGTGTCGAGAATCTCCCCGTTTTCCATATTGAGCGCGTTCAGGAACACCCACACCCGCTCAAAGCCGAAGTCGAGAAACTTGCCGATGTGCAGCAGGAACAAAATCATGATCGTCGGCAGCAGCGCCGGCAGCGTGATCCGGAGCGTCTGCTTCCACCGGTTCGCCCCGTCGATCTGGGCCGCTTCGTACAGGTCGGGATTGATTCCCGCCAGGGCGGCCAGGTACAGGATCGTACCATATCCCATGTCCCGCCAAATGCCTGAGCCGACCAGTACGCTGCGGATGTAGGCGTTGTCGCCGAGGAAGTACACCGGCTCGATGCCGAACAGTCCAAGCAGCTGGTTCAAGATGCCCGTGGATGGGGACAAAATGGCCACGGACATGCCGGCGATGACGACCCAGGACAGAAAGTGCGGCATATACACCACGGTTTGGATGACCCTTTTGAACACGACCAGCCTCAGCTCGTTGAGCAGCAGGGCCAGAATGATCGGGGCCGGAAACGCAATGATCAGGTCGTAGAGCCCGATGAGCAGCGTATTTTTCAAAATCCGCAAAAAGTCGTAATGCTGGAACATCATCGTAAAGTTGGCGAAGCCCACCCACTCGCTGCCCGTGAAGCCCTTAAAAATGTTGTAATCCTGAAACGCGATGATCGAGCCGCCCAGCGGAATGTACTTAAAGATGAGAAAGTACACGATCCCGGGAAGGGAAATCACGTACAGCGCCTTGTACTTCCACATGAGGTGGATCAGTCCGCCGCCCCTTCCCGGCCTTCGGACCACGCTTGAGGGCGTCAGCTCGGCCGCTTCCGTTTTGATCGTCGACATATCGGTCCTCCTTTTACGCACGTCGTATGGCTGTGCTTATTTTTCATAGTAATGGCCGAGGGGTGGGGGATGCTTGGCATGAACAGGGGTGGGCTGGTTATTTTTTAAGGTTGGGGGCGTTGATTGATAAAAAGGACAGAAGCCCTTATGCCGCATCTGTGATGGGATTATTGGGTCGATTCGAAGGAGCAGCAACGAAACCCATACTTCAGCGCTCGGGGGAGGGACGCATTTGGGGTTCCAGCCGCTGTTGAAGCCGTGTTCCTTGATGAGATAAGGAGGTGGGAACACGGCTTCAAAGGCGGCACGTAAACTTTCCACCCCATATGCTTTCCCTCTTTGGAGTTCAGGTGGTGGGGACTGCTGCCTCTTGGGGTAGCTGCTAAAACGCCTCTATCTGCTTCTCACTGCTGCTTAGCCAATTTTTTCTCCTTCGGTTACCGCACCAGCACAACGCCTTCGCTCGTGACCTTAACAAATACCCAGCTTGTGGGAGGAAACAAAAAAAGAGGCGTGTCTCCTTACGCCACGCATCTTTTGGTTATCTAGCTGATTCGAAGAAGCCGTAACGAAACCCATACTTCAGCGCTCGGGGGTGAGCCCCCTATCACCGGAACTGCTGAGCAATACCGGCCATAAATTCCTCCTCCGGCACCCTGCTGCGCAAATCCAGCAGGAACTCGGCGTCCGGACCGGCGATATACCGGAACCGGGGAGAAGGATCGACCGCCGCCTCGTAGATCGTCTTTGCGATGTGCCCTGGTGTGGATGACTGGGTTTCGAAGCTCTCCAGCTGCTTTTTCATAACGGTGCCGGTATAGGCTGCGTACGCCTCCAGCGAATCGTCCTTCAGCACATCCAGCGAACGTCCGGTAAAATCCGTCGCCACGTTGCCCGGCTCCACAAGCTTCACCCGGATGTTGAGCTCAGCCAGCTCATAGTAGAGCGATTCGGAGAAGCCTTCCACCGCCCACTTACTCGCGTGATACAACGACAGCAGCGGGAAAGCCACCCTGCCGCCGGCTGACGAGACGTTGATCACCGTTCCGCCGCCCTGGTTCCGGAAATGAGGAAGAAGCGCCCGGGTCGTCTGCATCACACCATGGACGTTGACATCAAACTGTTTACGTACCTGGGCGTCCGTCGCCGCTTCAAAAGCGCCGAATGCCGCATAACCCGCGTTGTTCAGCAGGACATCGATCCGCCCAAACCGGTCCATCCCCTCTGCTACCGCCGCCTCGATGGTATCCTTCCGCTCCACATCCAAACGGGTCACCAGCACCCGCTCCAAGGACCGCAGTCCGGTTTCCTGTTCCGGCGAACGCATCGTCGCAATGACATTCCACCCCTGCTGCTGAAAAAACTGTGCCGCCGCTTTTCCAATACCTGATGAAGCACCCGTAATTAAAATCGATTTCATGCCAATTCCTCCTCGTTTCTCATTTACAAGGAGATTATAGCGCGTAGATTTAACTATGTAAACTGATATTAACCATTTTAGTTAAGTTTGTATAAAACAATTTATATCGTTTGTATCCGCAGCAGACTAAGACGAGCACGGATGCGGGACGGACAAAGGTGATTTAAGGGTTTAGGAGGCAAATGGGGAGTCGCCGCAAAGGGAGCCTAAGAACTTCCGTTAGCGTATTACCTAGGAATGAGATTTAGTGTTTTCCCTCGGAATGAAGGATATGGTGCAGACAACAAAAAGAGGCCAACGCGGCCTCTTCTTGCTCATTTACCGGACGGCACTTGGGGTGGCACCGCCTGGTTTTTTTCTTTTCCATACCTTTGTAATGATCGATTTTATCGTCAATACTTCGCAAATGATCCCGGAGCACCCGCATTTGCTCATGAATGTGCGCCTGGTGGGCCTCAGCATTTCCCGCCTTTCCGTTATCGTGGAATCGCCTTCGCTCCGCAGGTCCGAAAACCGCTTCATCTCGCTGATCGGCATTCCCGTTCCCCTTAACCGCATCAAAAATTCAACCCATAACAAATCTGACTCCCGGTACAGGCGGTAGCCGTGTTCATCCCGGGGTACCCCTTCCAACAAGCCAATCCGCTCGTAGTAACGCAGCGTATGCACAGACAGACCGGTTTTTTGGGAAAGCTGCTGAATCGTGTATTGGTTCTCCATGGCTGCATTATATCACTAAATCCCCTGCACAGCGGGCCCTTTGCTTCGATCTGCTTTAATCCATTGCGTTTCCCTGGAATGGTAAAGTTCCATGCAAAAAAAGTCTTGCTTTAGAGCGCGCTCAAAGCTGTAGCATATAACTCACGAAGCGGTTAAAACATCATTTCAGGAGGTCATAAACAATGACAAACGAACGTTACGAACGCGGATGGGAAAAGCTGCTGGAAGTCGATGGCGACGGCGGGCAGCGTGTTATAGACTCGCTCAGCGATATCGCCCCGGACCTAGGGAAATACGTCATCGAATTTGCCTTTGGCGACATTTATTCACGGGAGGGGCTGGACCTGAGGCAGCGCGAACTGATTACGATCGCTTCCCTGACGACGCAAGGGGGATGTGAAGCGCAGCTGAACGTGCACATCAACGCCGGGCTGAATGTCGGGCTGACCGCAGGCGAAATTGTGGAAGCCATCATCCAATGCGCGCCGTACACCGGCTTTCCCCGGGTGCTGAACGCGGTATTCGAGGCAAAACGGATTTTTAAAGAACGCCATTTAATATAATGGGCTAAGGGGCGGCGGATGAGCCGCCTTTTTTTGATCTGCTATATAGAATGAACTAAAGAAATGAATGTTATAAGGCCATATTGGGCCGTTATAACAGGAAGTTCAATGGAAAACTTTAGTTCAATCTATCTAGCTGATAGAACTTTAGCTTTTTCCGTTCTTATCGCCACAATAGACAGATATCGTTGCAAGCACATCTCTACATTCATATGTTAGGTCAGGAAGGTGGTGGTATGTATGGCTAAGTACAAAAGCAGCTCGATCAGCGATAAATGGAAGAAAACGAATTGGTTATTAGAGCAGGGCGATTTACGGAAACATGTCCCCCACACGGAACCTTTTGATAGAAAAAACCTGTTCTCCATGCTCTCCAAATATTCAACCGTTTACTTCAAACCAACGCATGGTTCCGGCGGGGCGGGCATCATTCGGATCAATAAAAAAACAATGGATACCAAACCCAATTCAAGAAAGAGAAATCCTTCTTTTCAACAGCTGACGAGCTATATCATATGCTTTCCCGCTTTTCTAACAAAAGGCCGTATTTGTTACAGAAGGGGATCCAATTAGCTAAAACGAACGGAAAGCTGTTCGATATTCGCGTGATGGTGCAGAAAACGAAAAAAGGAGAGTGGATCAGTACGGCCGTCTTCGCAAAGATCGGGAGTCCTGGAAAGATTGCAACGAACTATAACCAGGGCGGAAGCCTCGGTTTATTTCAGCCAACGCTGACAGGCGCGGGATTTCATTCGGCCTCCATTCAAAGTACGGAAGAAGCGCTGAAGCAGTTAGGAGTTTCGGTAGCGAAAAATTTTGACCGCCATCTCAAAGGATTTCAGGAACTGGGTTTGGATGTAGCGGTGGACAACAAGGAGAAGCTGTGGATATTGGAGGTCAATACACGGCCCCAAATTTATCCGCTAAAACATTTAAAAGACAAAAAGTTATACCATCGAACCCTATCTTATGCAAAGCAATATGGGAGGCTCAAATAACCGCCAGCAAGATGCCATGAGCAAACATGGCTTTTTTTGTTATACATCAATCGTTCGAGGAGATCCTTAACTCGACTAACAACAAAATGATAATATTATTCATTAATTATTTATTGTAAAACGATAAATGATGTGCTAAATTCGAGGAACAATAATGATTAAGAGGTGTTTTTATGAAACGGGTGTCGACTCTCTTCTTAAAGGTGGCTGTGTTTCTGATCGGAATGCCGATCCTTGCTTTGTGCATCTTTGTGGTGCCCGGGATCGCGAATTTCGCAGCAGAATTGTATCCGGATCATGCCTATCTCAAATATCTCGTGTTTGTTGACTTGTATGCATCGGCAGTCCCTTTTTACCTCGCTCTGTATCAATCCTTTAGACTGTTGATTTATATCGACAGAAATGAAGCCTTCTCGGAGTTGTCCGTAAGAGCGCTAAAGAATATCAAATACTGTGCGGTCGCCATCAGTATTTTGTATGTGGCCGGCTTGCCCCTCCTATATCTGATTGCGGAGGCAGACGACGCTCCCGGTGTCATTTTAATCGGACTAGTCATTATTTTTGCATCCATGGTGATCGCTTTCTTTGCTGCTGTTCTTCAGAGGCTTTTGAAAGAAGCGATCGATATCAAATCGGAAAATGACTTAACGGTCTGAGGTGAAAACAATGGCTATCGTAATCAATATCGATGTAATGCTGGCGAAAAGGAAGATGAGCGTAACCGAGCTGTCGGAACGGGTAGGAATCACCATGGCTAACCTGTCTATATTGAAGAACGGGAAGGCGAAAGCGATTCGATTATCGACGTTAGAGGCGATTTGTAAGGCGTTGGATTGCCAACCCGGAGACATTTTAGAGTATCGGAGTGATGAAGAACATGATGGATCATAGCCGAATGATGGAGTCACCGGTCATCAGAGCGTTCAAGCAGCTCGTTCGATTCGGTTGGGAGCAGGCTTTATCCTGTTTGTTCCCGGTCGTGATTTTTGCCTCCTTGGCTTTGACGAAAATCATCCCCCTCCCCTTTCTGCCCAGGTATGATTGGCTGCTGATCATTTGCCTCCTGATGCAGTGGTGGATGGTTCGCTCCGGACTCGAAACACGGGACGAACTCAAGGTGATCACGATGTTCCATCTGATCGGGCTGGCTCTTGAACTTTTCAAGGTACATATGGGCTCTTGGTCATACCCAGGAGAAGGATATTTTAAAATATTCGGAGTCCCTTTATACAGCGGGTTCATGTATGCCAGCGTAGCGAGTTATCTTTGCCAGGCGTGGAGAAGACTCAAGGTTGAACTGGTGAATTGGCCGCCGTTTGCGGTCGTTGTCCCCCTTGCGGCTGCGATCTACTTGAATTTTTTCATACACCATTTCTGGATTGATGTCCGTTGGTGGTTGTCCGGGCTTGTCATCCTTGTCTTTTGGCGGTCCTGGGTTCAATATGAGGTGAACGGAACGCGTTACCGTATGCCGCTTGCCCTGTCCTTTGTTCTTATCGGATTTTTTATTTGGATCGCAGAAAATATCGCCACGTTCTTTGGCGCCTGGCAATACCCTAACCAGGCCGAGGCCTGGAGTCTCGTTCATCTTGGAAAAGTAAGTTCATGGCTCTTGTTGGTAATCGTCAGTTTTCTGATCGTAGCGACATTAAAGCAGGTAAAGGGAAAAATCCCATCGGAGTAGACCGAGGACATTTAAGCGATGATTATAGCAAGCCCGGAAGTGAATATAAAAAAAGAAAGGCGGCCGGATGGGCCGCTTTTATTATTCCAGCGTATGTTGTTCGGATAGTCCC
>NZ_PCZT01000037.1:0-3333 GCF_002968895.1 Paenibacillus sp. AR247
TCTTGTTTGGGGCCGGAATCACGATTGGAAATATCATTGGTGGCAAACTGGCTGACCGTAAATTAATGCCGTCTCTCCTTGGGATACTCGTTTTGTTGGCCATCGTTTTGGCAGTATTCGCAATTACGGATCAGTATAAAGTGCCTGCTTTGATCACTATCTTTATATTGGGAATAGCTGCTTTTGGAACAGTACCGGGATTGCAGCTCCACATGCTGAATACGGCCAAAGAAGCTCCAACGCTTGCGTCGACTTTAAATATTGCAGCTTTTAACCTTGGTAATGCGCTTGGTGCATATGTCGGAGGCTTGGTTATAGATGTACAATTTGGGGGAGGACTAGCTGCTGTTCCTTGGGTTGCTTCCATCGTTACCGTTGTCGGAATTGTATTTACGCTATGGGGTGCTCAACAACAGAAAAAGAGTATTAAGGCTTGATTTACGGTAAGGGTAAGCTATGCTTACCCTTCTTCATATTTCCATAGCTAAAGGGGATGAAGCAATGGTCGATTTTGAATGGTACCGAAGTTTTATCAGCATCTATAAACATAGATCAGTATCGGAAGCAGCCAAAACAAGGCTAATGACTCAACCGGCAATGAGCCAACATCTTGCGGCATTGGAAGCCGAACTTGGCGAAAAATTATTTACCAGAACCACAAGAAAGATGGTCCCCACTGAAAAAGGGAAGGAACTTTACACACAAGTGGTTCCGTTGATCGAAGCCTTGGAAGAAACTACACAAAAATTCAAGATGGACACTTCTTTAACTATCCCTATGGTTAAGATTGGTACAGCCCATGAATATTTTCGTGAGAATTTAGCCCCCCATTTGGGAGAATTTCCGTTTCGGATTAATGCGACTTTTGGGATTGCCTCCGATATTCTTGAGTTATTAATCGAAGAAAAGCTCGACATGATTATAACGTCAAAAAAATCCCTGCCCCTGGTATCGAATATATCCATTATGTTCAGGAAGAGTTTGTGTTGGTTGCACCTTATAACTTTGAAGAAATCGATTTTGAAGATAGCGAACGTTTTGAAGCCTGGTTGTGCTCACAAGACTGGATCAGTTATGGTAGTGATCTGCCGATCATACGAAGATTTTGGAGAGAACACTTTAAGAAAAGGCCGCATATGCAAATCAAGCACGTTCTTCCGGATCTTCATTCGATTTTGACAGCAATAGAACATGGGGAGGGAATCAGTGCACTACCAACGTATATGCTTAAAAAGTCATTGCATAATAAAACCGTAAAAATAATATTTCCTCGTTTTAAGGTGACCAATGAGCTGTACCTGGCTTATCATATTAAACTTCGGAATTTACCCATGACGAAGATCATAAGTGAAGCACTGAAAGAAAATTTGCATAATGGTCACGATACGACGTGAATGAACTTCAAGGTTAACAATAACCTCAGTAATTCCACGGTTTTTAGGAATCCACATTTACGCAGGCCGTAGTATGCCAAAAGCGCGAGTAAACTGGACACAAGGATGATTAAGCCCATAGTAATAGCAGTAAATTCTCCAGCGATACCGACTAGCGGAGATATGGCAGCCCCGAGCAGGAACGGCAACAGGCCCAGGAGCGCAGACGCACTTCCAGCTATGGCCGCTATGGCTGTGAGATTCTAGGGCAAGCGAGAATGAAGTTGTAGACGTTATACCAATTGACCCGACTAAACAAAATAACGGCGCTACCAGATAGCGGTCCCCGAACCGGTTGCGACCAGGATGAGTGCAGAGGCAAGCCAAGCAAACAGGATAACATTGATATTTGCACTGGTTGCAATTTCGGCAATGGCATTGCCGACACCGCTAGTAATCAGAACTTGCTTGAATGCACCGCCAGCGCCGATGATCAGAATGATCGGAGCGATCGGAGCGAGACATTCGCTGGTGAAAGCCTCGAGCGAATCCAAGCGAGAAGAATGAGAAGACCGCAGCAATGAGCAGTGCAACGACTTCATGACCAATAATTTTGCAGATTACAGATATGGAGCTTGTGGACTCCGGATCGATAATATCGGCTGCAGAGCCGATAAGCATTAGAACCACCGGCAGAGGATCATAAACAAAGTGATGCCGAAGTCGGGCAGTCCCCGATTCGGTTTTGATTGAAAACTGCTCGGCAAGCTCTTCAGGTGGCTCGGTTCGTATCCGTTTCCCAATGAATTTACCGAACACCGGCCCGGCAAGTATCGCTGCAGGAATACGGACAAGGAACGAGTAAAGAATGATCATGCCCAGGTCTGCAGCGTAAGCTTCAATGGCAATCATCGGAGGGGGATGTGGAGACACCAAACCGTGAACAGTTGACGAAATTCATCGAGTTTAATCAAAAAACATAAGAAAATCAGTCCTCGTAAAAACGTATGAATTGCTGTAATCCTTCTACGGTAATATTATGGTCTATAATGCCAGAATAGCTAGCGACCGAAACGGAACCAACCACTCCGACATTTTTTATACGAAGCGGAAACGAACCCCCAAGTGATTTAAATTCTAAAGGAGAAAAACATGAAATGTAGGCGGAGCTTTTGTTATATTGATCAACGATCCTTTTTTTTCTGTACAACATAGGGATGCATTCAATAGATGCATTTTCCATTAGATAAGTGAAAATAGGGACGTTGTCTCGTTCGATTAGAATAGCTACTGGGTTTTTCTGTGCTTTCGCAAGATTAATAATAATCAATCCCAATTCCAGAGCATTATCGTTTGTGAAATCTGTTAGTATAAGTTCCTTTTCCAAATACTCCAAATGTTCCAGATACTCCAATTGCTCAATATTCATGTGATCCACTCCCGAAAAGGATTATGTGAACATTCTCGTTAATCATACTCAACGAATTGAAAACAAACAAAATGACCCTTAAATGTTTCTGATACAGAAACAATCATGTAGCCTTTTGTTATTCGTCCTTTAGGTGGGGAGAGTCCATTTTATTTCACGACACCAAAAGGAGCCTCCAGATTCAGGGGCTCCTTTGAAAGATGCTGTAATTACGTACTCTACAATTAGGAAGTTTTTATGGTAACAACAGTCTGAACAAGTTAGTAAATATACTAAAGGAGACTGGATATCTTAGCGCTACATTCCCTCAATTTTTTACTAACTGCCCGATCTCTTTTTCGGCTTAATCTTGCGGCAGGGCCGGATACAGCCAACGCTGCAATCACATTGTCATTATAAAATATCGGTGCAGCAACGCAGCGTAAACCCACTTCTGTTTCTTCATCATCAATAGCGTACCCTTGTTGACGGATCACATTCAGATGTTCCTTTAACAAGTGGTTGTCGTCAAAGGTTTGTTTTGTTGCCTTG
>NZ_PCZT01000038.1:0-5408 GCF_002968895.1 Paenibacillus sp. AR247
GACGATTCGGCTTCTCTTGATGTTGTTCGTGTTGTTATTCATAAAGTACCTCCCTAAAAAGTGAGAAAAGATTTTGTTGTGGCCCAAGAGCCAAGTGACACGTAACCCTACTCAATCATTTATAAACTACAGAAATATAAAATTCAATAGAAAAATTAAAAAAATGTAACCTGTTAAAATTATACAATTATTTATTGTGATATTCTTGTATCCACTTTTCGGCGTTTTTTTCAAAATCCACCCAATCAAAAAGCGTTGCCATAACGGCATCGCTTACATTCTCCGTGCGCAGGTCTTTTATTAGGAATTGGAAACGCAATATGTGTGGAGGACGTAGCCCAAGCGAAGGCGCGGGGGCCACCTTTATTTGTTGAGCTAAGGGTAGAATACTTCCAATATGTATTAATATCTTCGCTGGTAACGTATCTTTGGACGGTTACATTGAGGACGAGCACGGCAACATCGATGGGACCATCTCCGATGACGAGGTGTTTGCGTTCTGGACGGACTTCGAGCGGCCAATTGGCACCTACTTATGCGGAAGTCGAATCTACGAGTCGATGGTGTACTGGGAGACAGCGAGCATTGCCGGACAACTTCCGCATGCGGCTCGAGCTGCTTGGTGAGCGCCGCTTCCGAAGCGGCGCTGTTCATCTTCACTACCGTATGATCGTCTGACCGCTACGCTAGGGTGAAATTCAGGAGATACGCTTTGGGGCTTACTATTATCAAGTGAAATTACGGAAGCCGCTGTGCCAATATTAGTAATTCATCGTCAAGCAAGCACATTTTCATGTTTGAGTTTAATTGATATTTGGCATCATGAAAAATTTCTAGGCTCGCTACGTCTTTAATGTCCTCGTGTAGAGCAATGTCTCGTTTCATATTCTTCTAATTTTTTTAGGAATGAGCTGATTCTCCGCTCACTTTCAAGTGCCCACTGTAACCGACTTTCTGTAAACGGAATTCTCTTGAAGGGGGAAAGCACTAAATAAGTCGTAAACGGAAATCGTAACCAGACACGAATAAGTTCATAATCCATTTTTTTAGGTCGCTACCTTGCGGTAACCATCCAAAATTGCTTTTGCGATCGAAAAATCCCAACGGTAATCTTTGCTGGAATTATAAATAACCCGATATAAGTCATAAGCGCGAAGATCGACATGCAAGGTTTCGAAATCAATAAGGTACGTCCCTTTATCAATCATAATAAAATTACTCGGCCCACCATCCCCATGACACAAGACTCCGTATTGTCGGGGACTTTGTCGGTAAACCTCATATCTGCTGCTTCGCAGCAATGCTTTTGCTTGATTTGCATAACGCAGAATCTCTGGTCCATGCCGTTGGATAAATCGACTAATAGGCACACTAAAGCTATTTGTTTTTGCTTTTGAAATCTTATTTTGAATATATCGTTGCCGTTTATCCAGTTTGGAATACCATGTCCCGATCTCGCTTTGGGAAATTTCTCCCTTAAGCGCGGTTTGCCCTGCTTTATGAAACCTGGCTAATGCGATGCCACATGACCGCATATCCGCAAGTGAACGCGGAGAAGGTTCTCTCCCGTAAATCCAAGGCGTCAGTACGAAGAGCTCCCCCTTCTGAGAGATTGCATGAGGTTTTCGACCTTCCGGGGTTTGGGGATTACGCCAAGCAAGGAGTGGACCGTTACGCTGGACGTGCATTAACATTCGATCAATCCATCGTAACCGCGCAATCTGTTTAGGCATACGCTTCAAGCTGTATTTTCGCCCGTCCGCAGTCACAATTTGATATATTCCTTCACGGATACGTTTTTGTGCACTTGCCTTGATCCCAAACTGTTTCACTATCTTTTTAACATGGGTTGTAGAGTATTCACTCATGCTATGTCTTCCCCCGCTTCAATTCCGAAAATATTGAAAGGTATTTCCTGGCTATTACAGGCCATTTGTACTGGGCTGCAGTAGTACGGGCATGGATTGTTCGCTTTCTTGATTGTTCTGGGTTATTCCAAAATTCCTTGATGGCTCGGGCAATATGGGCGGTATCAACTGAATGAATGATTTTGGCGTTTTGGGGGGTTACAAATTCCTTCATGCCCCCAGATGTTGTAGAAATAAGCGGAACGCCGTTTGCCATAGCTTCCAGTGCGACCAAGCAGAACGATTCCTTTTTACTAGGATTAATTACGGCTCCATAAGAACCGTACATCCGTTGAACTGTTTTGTGTGGGGTTTTTTCGGCCCAACGAATTCGCTTCTCGACCCCAGCTTGTTTTGCCAAGGAGCGCAGCTTGTTCCTATAACTCGCTTTACCGCTTCCAACAATAGTTAAATGGATTTTGCTATTTTCCTGGGCTAAAAGGCCAACAGCTTTAATTAAGGGCTCAACTCCTTTTGATGGAATCAATCTTCCTACATAAAGCAATTTATGCGAAAAGCCTATTGTTGAACCCTTCGTGACAGGAACAACGCCGTGGGGGATAACGATCATCTTATTTCCGTCAATTCGAGGATAAAGCCTCCTTGTTACTTTGGCCTGCCAGCGGCTCGGTACAATAATTCGATTTGCAGCGCGTATCAGTGTGGTCTGTTGTTTACCAGGAAGCGAAGAAATGCCTTGTGATGCCAATGAATGACAGGTGTAGACGATAGGGAGATCAAATCGCTCTCCTGCTGCCTTGGCAGTATACGCAAATTCCGTACTATGCACATGAATTATATCAGGCTTGCCTCCCCCCTTAGCGAATGCGCTCTTTATGATGACTTCGGCTATAAATGAATGCTTGGCTCGATTAAAATACTTTGAATTTTTGGGAAATCTGAGAATGCGCAAATTGCCATAAGTATTTGATGTCGTTAATCGATCCGAATTCCCGGGGCACAGAACCGTTACTTTTGCACCAAGTTTGCTCAACATTCTCGTGAGCTGGGTAGCGACGATCCCTAGTCCTCCTACAATTTCAGGTTCAAACTCATTTGTCATGACCCATATTTTTAGTTTACTCTCGTCCCCCATTTTCCCCCTCCTAAGCGATGAGTTCTAAATACATATTATGTTGCCCGATCATTTTGGTTAGTTAATAAATGTGTATGCATGGGCCTAAGACTGATCTGGATTCCTTCATTTTTCAGATCATAATTTGCAATAAAAAACCGTGATTTTCTTTGGAGTCGCTTCAATATATCCTTAAGTCCAATAAAAAAAGCCACAATATCAGCGGCTTAAACATCTTCAGAAGCCCTAACGCGGTAGTGATGGATTCCCCGATAGACTTCATTGTATTTAGGAATCGTGACCCTATTTGCACCCTCATTCATGATCAAGATTTCATCAGACCAGCTTCACGTAAGAAGTGCTGTACCACTTGCATCTGATATTCAATCCTTGTATTCATTTTAAGGCTCCAGCATGTTTCGACTGTTACCGCATTGGCATAAATTCGCTCTGCCGCAGCTGTACGAGAAGAGCCTTTAAGTTTGTGCAGCCGAATGTGAAACCGGTGGGAAGGACGAGTAACAATCCCGTTTATCTGTTTGATAATCTTCCGGACAATGGGAATAGAAGCGTTTCCTGGGTTCGTGATTAACGTCTGACCTAGTACATCTTTGCTTTTTGATGATAAACCATTTGCTTCATGAAGATCCAGATACCAGGCTGGTTTATATTTTTGCATAATACTAAACAAAGCGCGGGACATCTCCTGTGTTGCTTTTCGGTTCTGCCCGCGTGGAAATGTACGGTTCAGGTCCGGCGTGCCCCGGACTCTTTTCTTGAAAGCAGGTTGGTTTGCAACAGGGACTACAATCAGACTCCCACTAATGATTGTCAACTCCTGATTTCTCAGCTGCTTGACCAATTTCTGTGCTGCGCGAATACTACCCACTTCCTTGCCGTGGATGCCAGCCACAATCATAACTGTCGGACCAGGGAGTTCCCCATGGAACAGGTGAAGCCATGTTTCAAATGGTGTGCCTTTGGCGAGCTTTTGTCTTTCTGTCAGCATAAGATTCACCACCCCTATTGCATTTTGGAAAAGTACAGGCTGGAAGGTTTCAGCAAATATTTCGGTCCTCTGCAAGCTACTCATTACGCATAAAGCTCCCAATTAAACAACAAAAATATGTCATTAAAAGGCTGCACTTGAAATTCCAATGGTCGTTAATGGGGTACACATTGGATTGGCAGCTTTTTAATAGAGATTTAAAAATAATATTAAAAGGTGATATTACTATATATAAATTCAAACTGCTTTGATTGTGCCTTTCACTAGGTTCATAATATTTTGGGGAGTTGAATCTACTCCTACCCTGACTTATTTCAGTACCTTCTCTTCTTAGGTTCATGAAAAGGGCACTAGTCCGAAGCCATCATCACTCAAGTGACATATTCTAATTAAGATTATTAACTCGGGAAAAGGATAAGATTCGGTAGTTAGGGGGGAGTGAGAATGAATATTTTAATGTTGGTATCACGGCTGAATATTGGGGGAACAGAAAAACATATTCTTTCTTTATCCCGATATTTACTAACTCGTGGAATCCGGGTTGCTGTTGCAGCTAAAGGAGGACCTCTTACTGACTCATTTAAAAAAGCGGGGATTTCGCTTCATATACTGCCAACTGGGAAGAAATCCGAAAAGGTATCCTTTTTGTCTTCGATCATTGTTAAAGGAAGATACAATCTAATCCACGCTCATGACTCCAACTCATTTAAACTCGCAGCAGCCTTATCCAAAAAACAAAACATTCCTTTGATCGTTACCGTACATGGCACTTATCATCGCCAGGATGCCTTATTAGCTGCGGCAAGAATGTCAAAACGTGTGATTGCGGTTTCACCCAAGCTCCCCAAGTGGTTGGCAAATCATAAAATTCCTATGTACAAGATCAGGATGATCCCTAATGGGATTGAAACAGCAACGTTCCGTCCTATATTGAATAAAAATTACTCGAGAAAGGCTCTTCATTTACCATCAACTGCCCAAATTCTTGTGTACGCTGGAAGATTCTCATCTGATAAATATCCCATAGCTAGAAAAGTGATCCAAGCAGCAGAACGAATTGCTAAAAATAATAGTCAGTTTATAGCTGTTTTAGTTGGTCCCGGATCCCGCCGCACTGATTTGAATCAGCTTGCAGCTAAAGCCAATCATCGTCTTGGTCGAACAGCTGTCATCATTCGTCCCCCAATGTCTAGTATCCAACTTGCTTACTTTGCCGCAGATGTCGTAATAGGAACGGGGCGTGTTGCACTTGAAGCTTTGGCTTGTGCAAAACCCGTTATTTCTGCAGGTGTTGCAGGATACTGTGGTATTGTTCAGCAAAAATACATGAATAAGTTGATTCAATGTCACTTCGGCGATCATGGAGCAGTTGCACCTATCTTAACCAAAAAGCTACTCATCTGATATAAACAGTTTG
>NZ_PCZT01000039.1:0-4544 GCF_002968895.1 Paenibacillus sp. AR247
CTGGGAATTATGGGAATGTCTCCAGGCATTTACGGGGGGACTAACGACGAACAGTCGATCCAAACGATCCATCGCGCTTTGGACATAGGCGTCACGATGTTCGATACCGCGGACGTGTACGGGAACGGGCATAACGAAAAGCTGCTCGGCCGTGCTCTTCAAGGGCGCCGCGAGAAAGCCATTATCGCTACCAAGTTCTCGTACACCCCAAATTACGAGAGCATCAGTGGCCATCCGGATTACGTTAAGAAAGCAGTGGAGGATAGCCTTCGCCGTTTGAATACGGATTACATCGATCTATACTACCAACACCGCGTCGATCCGGAAATCCCAATAGAGGAGACGGTCGGAGCGATGGCAGACTTGGTCAAGGCAGGCAAAGTTCGGGCGCTCGGCCTGTCTGAGGCTTCCGCTTCCACCATTCGCCGCGCTCACGCCGTGTATCCGATCTCCGTGCTAGAGAGTGAGTATTCGCTTTGGAGCCGTGACATCGAAGAGGAGATACTCCCTACCGTAAGAGAGCTGGGGATTACCCATGTGGCCTATAGTCCACTGAGCAGGGGGTTTATCTCCGGCGAGCTTCGCACTTTCGAGGATTTGGCCGCCGACGATCTTCGCAGATGGATGCCGCGGTTCCAAGGAGATAACTTCCGGAAGAACATTGAGGTTGTCGACAAGATTAAGGAGATCGCGATGGAGAAGAACTGTACACCATCCCAATTGGCCATTGCCTGGACGATTGCCAACGGAGCGCTGCCTATCCCGGGTACGAAGCGTATCAAGTACCTGGAGGAAAATGCAGCCGCGGCTGATATCCTTCTCACGAAGGAGGACCTCGAACGAATCGATCAGGTCAGCCCCAAGAATGTCGTTCACGGCACGCGTTATATGAAAGAACAGATGACGCTGCTCGACGGCTAGACTATAATCAGAAGAAGCAATGGTCCACGGTCTCCGTGGACCATTTGCAATTGGATATTGTCTCAGGTGATCTGCAGCCATAAACGCTCGTTTTACGGATCGAATTAAAATTGCTCCAGGCTTTTGGACGAGCCTAGTCGCCAGAGGCGGTTTGTAGACATTGAACTAACGGGAAACGATAACTCAATAAAGAATTTGAAGGCAGCCGCCCCAAAAGCCGTCTGCCTTTTAAACTAACGGGCAGGATAGTTAATTTAAACAAAACTTTACCTTGAACTTCCTCCTGGTCAACTATACGATCTTTATAGATGAAGTTATAAAAAAGGGAATTTTATCAAGAGTTATTTAGTCAAATATTCGTCTAATCGATAGTTAAGGGGAAATTGTATGTTTGAACAAGTAGATATAAACAGTATCCTCCAAGATCTTCATGAAAAAGGCTTAATTGATAACACTGTTATTGCAACCAAAAATAAGACTGGTTCTACAGATGGGCGGGTTTATATTCTTTCAGAGCACAGCGAATCAAAATACGTTTTAAAAATAGATCACTCGAACCAAATTATCTTGGCGGAACAATTTCTTAATACACATCGGCACATTAATCTTTTGCCTAAAATTCTCTATACTGATCCTGCAAAAGAGTATATCGTGTATTCATACATTGCGGGTACAACTCATACTGCCAGAGGTTTAAAAATCAATTGGTTGACAACTTTGGTGAGAGAGCTCTTCAATCATTACGAAAAACATCTACATACAGACAAGTGGGGAAGACTGGGAGCACCGGTTCAATCCTGGCGCGAATGGAACATTCGGAGTTTAGAAGATACGAGAAATAATTGGGGAACCCTTTTACCAATTGAGGATTATTACAGATTAGAATCCATTTTTGAAAGAATATCCAAAAGTGCGGAGAATGAAGCAAGATTTTTGCTCCATGGAGATACTGGTGTCCATAATTTTGTATTCCATGAACACTCATTAGTTGGTGTTATCGACCCTTCGCCAATGATTGGCCCTTTGTTATACGATTTTACGTATGCTTTTTGTTCCTCTCCAGAAGATTTAAACCTAGAAACCATATTGCCTGCATTCAATTTGCTGAATCATGAATCTTTGGAGAGATCAAGGCTTATTGAAGAAGTTATCTTTCAACTTTATTGCCGTATTGGTATCTGTATTCAATTCCATCCGCATGATTTAGAGAGCTATCTAAAAGCGTGGAAGTACTGGAAGGCCCTCCCCATCAATTAGTCTTTGACCTCACAATTTGTGCTTAATAGCGTTTTTTGGCATTAAACTAACGGGAAACGATAGTTGAATAAACAAACATTTGAAGAAGCTGCCGGCGCCGATCGGCAGCTTTATTAAGCTAACGGGCAGTTATGCCGAATACAGAAGTTGAGGTTAATAGTAAAATTTGTTTATGAGGATGCTGAGTCGAGTAATGAAACCAATTCTTAGTTGGGGTATTTATTTTTGTGCGATGTTTCTTATGAGTTATTACTTTGTGAATATGAGTTTTGTAAAATCCATTCAGTTTTCCGCAATCATCACAATAATACATATTGTGATGATACTCATTGATAAGTTATACAAAGGGAAGCAGAATAATTAGTTGTCAGTTGCCATAACCCTTTATGTTACGCTATCAGGAGACATTTGTTTAAGATGGCAGCTGGGCATGATGGTCAGCTGCCGTAAGCTTGACTGTAAAACGTAGCACGTTATATCCTTGCATAAATGCTTGCAACCGCCCCTCTTATTAGGACGTAAAAGGGATAAAGCAGAAAGGATGAGCGCATATTTCTACCCGAGCGGTTTTATTCCGAAAAATGATAACACCTAGTTCTATTTTCTTCGTCTCCGTGCTCCTCGTGTCCGTCTTGACGGGCTTTTTTTCTAGACCCTATTTCACGGACCGCGTTTTCTACCTGAATGAGGATACATACAAATTCTCAAGGGAGCAAGACAGTCTAGTCACCTATCATAGCAGCACAGCCGGTCCCATCCAAGTACGCACCGACGACGAGTTGCACCGCACTTTGATCATCGGCGAGCAGTCCTATGCGATTGCGGATAAAAGCGTCCCTTACTCGACCAAGTTCCGCGTGACCTATCCAAACGGCCATGTCTACAGCGTCGAGGATAATAACGGCATGCTCTTGAGCTACGATGACAAAGGCGATATCGTCATGGTTATTCAGACGTACGTCAACGGCGAGCGGATCAAGGAGGAAGGGGAAGAAGATTTTCCGCCGTCGGCGCTCGTAAGCGCGGCTTACTCCGATTATCATGTCAAACGAGGCATGCCAGGGTTTCTGGTTCTTGCCCTCGGCTTGTTGATCTTTGGTTGGTGCAGCTTCCGGTACCAAGCCTTCCAGAATTTAATGTTCCGTCTATCTCCACAGCGGCTCATGTACGAGAACCCCGAACCGAGTGACTTCTATTATTTCATTAGCAAGGTCGGCGGCATTGTCGTGATGATCGGTTCGATTTTCGTCGCTTTCAAAGCTTATTAGGCGCATGTAGACCGTTGCACTGGCTGCCGTCCATCCACCGAGCGGTGTATGGGCGGCTATTGACGAACCAGGCGACGTTTATGGAGCTAACGGGCATGATACTTGAGGCGGAAAGTGAATATATATATACAATACAGGGTATCAGGAGGTGCCACATGAAAATAATTTTACAACTTTTTTCTTTACTGTTTATTGTCATTGGTATTATGGATATTCTATTTCCAAAGTCATCTTGGTATGTAAGGAATGCTTGGAATTTCAAAAATGTTGAGCGAAGTAACGCCGCTCTATTATTTTCCAGGTTTGAAGGATTTATTGTTATTATTATAGGACTATTCTTATTCACTCTGTTTTCTGCGTATATTTAGCGGATATCTTAACCTGAAGGAAAGGGTACATTACGCTAACGTGAAACGATAGTTGAATAAAGGATATTAACGAGGCTGCCGCGAATTTAAACGGCAGCCTTTAATTGAACTAACATGGAATGATAGCTCAATAAAGTCAGCGCGGCAGCCGGCCAGGGAGTCCAGCTGCCGTCTCCATGCTAACGGGCAGTAGAGCGCAACAGTGTTCCTTCTAGAACTGTGTTTTAGAACATGAACATTTCCAAGGAGATGATGACATGCAGACCGTATATGAGGCAGTTGGTGGTTACGAGGGCTTGCTCAAGTTGGCGGCGGCTTGGCACGCTCGGGTGCTGGAGGATGAGCTGGTAAGCCATGCGTTTAGTCATGGTTATCACCCTGAACACACGGAGCGGCTGGCGGCGTACTGGGCAGAGGCTTTGGGTGGTCCACAACGTTACACCGAGGAATATGGTGATGAAAACACCGTGGTTCGCCTACACAGTGGTAACGGTCCTCACAAGGATATGGACCGACGAGCTATTATCTGTTTTGATCAAGCGTTGGTCGATGTGGGCCTGGCAACCAACGACCAACTAAGACAGGTACTGCATGACTATTTTTTCTTGGGTCACAACCACCACGATGGCCGGATATCCAGGTTCCGCCAACGACGTGCCAGAAGGTCTCCAAATCCCGCGCTGGTCTTGGGACGGTCTTGTCGGCCATAACAGTTGTGACCACTGTTAGG
>NZ_PCZT01000040.1:0-1797 GCF_002968895.1 Paenibacillus sp. AR247
CTCTCATTCGATCCACCTTCCCCTGATGTCATCGGTATCCACAAGTCTGTTCTTGAGCCCTCGCCTGGCGTGCTGGAAAAGACCATCCTTGCCTCTTCTCCGTAAAAAAGGCTCAGTCGGTGTTTAATGTTCTTCAGCGCATACCCTTTCTTCGTTGAAGACGGCGACAGCAGTGCCTGTTCTACCTTGTCTACGTCCATCCCTTTGCCGTTATCTTCGATCGTCAGGTGAAGCCGATCCCCATCCCTGATTGCACCAATCCGGATTTCACCTCCGGAGGTGAAATCCTCGAAGCCGTGCTGGATACTGTTCTCCACGATGGGTTGGAGCAAAATTTTGGGTAGAGGACTTCGCAGAAGCTCTTCATCCGTCACCTTAATCTCGTATGTGAACAGGCCCTCATAGCACTTCTGCTGAATGGCGCAATATTGCTGAACATGGGACAGCTCATCGTCAAGTGAATTCCAATCCTTTCCCCCACTTAAGCCGATTTGGAACATTTGGGATAAGGCCATAATCATTTCATTGACGTCGTCGTTTTCACCCAAAACCGATTTGCAATAGATTGTATTTAACGTGTTATATAGAAAATGCGGCTCCATCTGGGCCGTCAGCGCTCGCATCTCCGCTTTGAGCTTACCCGCCTCGCTTTCCCTCACATCGTCGATCAGGCGATTGATCTCGTCAAGCATCCGGTTGAACTGATTTCCGACTTGGGCAACTTCGTCGTTAGAGCGGCTTGAGAACCGGACGTTCAGGCGGTTGTCCTCTACCTCTCTCATCAGCCTTTGCAGCTTGAAGAGTGGAAGGAGAAGCAATGAGGTTAGCTTGCTGGATAGGAGCCATGACAGCAGAAGAAAGAATCACCATAAGTCAGGATGGTCGTGCGCTTGACGCCGTTCATTTGCGACAGCAGCTTGTCCTTCTGCTGAATACCGAACAATCGCCAGTCCGGTACCATGGAGGACTTGGTGTAATTGACCAGGTAATCAGTTGTATCGAACTTATGAAAGAAGGATCCCTGGCTGCTTTCAGTAATGCTTCTCAGAAACGGCTCGTCCCTATTTAACGGATGGTGCAGGGACCAGGCTGTTTGAATGACTTCCTCCCCATGGGAGTCCACGATGAAATAATCATCATCGTCATTGGAGGTATGCTTGTTCACCGTGTTGATTAAGCCATTCTCATTCACATTGACCACGACAAATACGTTTGTACTGGTGATATTCCCCTGCATACCCTTTGTCATGAAGGAGACGACTCTGCTGTTTCCCGTGAAGAATTTATCCGTGTGACCTTTCACCCACAATCCACCATCATTGTCTTTGAGGTCATAATAAAAATTTGATTCGTAAAAGGATTGGGTCTGAGATCGACGCTGCGATACGGGGTAAAAGTCGCCGATTGGGGTGGCAATCAATATGCTTTCAATCAGCGGTTCGTTGAATGTAACCTGCGACAATACATATTGAAGCTCCGACAGATGCACGTAATAGTTCGCGATGGTGTTGCTCTGGACATCCAACATCATCTGCTTAAAAGCATCGCTGAGCATTAGCGAACGAACGGAAGTCGAGATACTGTACAGCTTGTCGTCCAGAATCTGGGCTGTTTTATTCACCGTTTCTTGGCTGGACGCAAAGGCATTCTTTTGCAGTTCTCTCGCGGCTATCCCATATGAGGCGATGCCGACCGTCCCGACTGCAAGCGTTATCATCATGATAAATGCCAAACGGACCCTTTGTTTGAAGGAGATCCCGAACATCTTCTGCTTGATCTGTTCGTTCCATTGGATAG
>NZ_PCZT01000041.1:0-1373 GCF_002968895.1 Paenibacillus sp. AR247
CACAAATATCAATTCCAAGATATTTATCACCACAAATACCAGATAAAAAAGTTCGCCCGTTAATGAAAAAAGCTAAAGCCGAGATAATTGCGCCAATCCAGACGAGTCTTTTATATATGTTTATTGTCTTTACCATAAAAAATTACCTTATGTTTATTTTCACATAGTTGCAGCCCCTTTATTCTGGATTATCCAGATTGATTTTATACATGTTTTAGGCATACTCAACATCGACGGCCTGAACTAAAGATATCCCAAATGAAATCATCTTCTTCGCTCCTTACCTCGGTACATCTCATACCATGGCCTTGAAAGCATTTCTGATTCCCTCTTAAAGGCGGTCCCTGATTACTCAAGTTGCTCAATCCTTTGACCGAGCTTGATCTGCGTTTATATGGTGAATTGACCTTATACTGCAGAGATGCCTTTGGAAATGTGTAAACCGGCAGAACAATGTAAAGTAGATTACTTACAGCGATTCGGCCGGATGTTAATATGCAAGAAACAGGCAGCCATGAAAAAATAATAATCGCGTTTTACCACTGTCATCATGATAACGTATGCGATAAATCTGCCTGATCCTCAAGACTCCAGAATCGCTGTGGGAGCTATGGTGTCCGGGTTAGACGAAATATTTTAATCTTGAGGGCTTATAATAGTAACACCGAAATCACCGAAGATGATCTTATGCTGGAACAATACAGGTATGATTTAAACGCAAAAATGACTATTCCGAAGGAAAATGTCAATCTGAGCTGTTTCATGTGGAATACGCAAGGAATAAAACTTATCCCTTTTGCCATGCCTTAGGAGATGTCGAATTCCTGAGCGCGTTTTCTTGGTTGTGTCTTCGCCGATTCGGAAGCCGATTTTAGGTATGGTCTAGGAAAACATTGCGCGACTTGGTTTTGGGATAACCTACTGCAGCATTTAAAACTTTACGAAACAGCCATTCGGATTCATACCAATTAGTCAAGTATCCGTATCCCGCAGGCTAATACAATTTGGAGGAACGATATTCAATGAACAAGCTCTGGTATTTATCTCAAATCAGCATTTTTGAAGAAATGTCCCGAGAAGAGATAAGAGACATCGATCAGTTAGATACCATCCATCATTTCAATTGGATCACAAAAAATACATTGGTCCAAACCCCGGACTCCACGCTCGAGGGCCTCTATTTCGTCAAGGAGGGAAAGCTTAGACTTTATAAACTGAACGACAGCGGAAAACAGTTTACGCTTGGCATTCTCACAAGAGGAAATATATTCGGAGAGTTAGATTCATTCTCTTTCGGTACCAGGAAGGTTTATATTGAAACGATGGAATCGTCGCTTCTTTGCTCCATGTCCGAGCCTCATTTCGAACGGCTT
>NZ_PCZT01000042.1:0-2001 GCF_002968895.1 Paenibacillus sp. AR247
GAAGTAGCTTCTGTGCCCGCTCAACGCGCAGCCCAATCAGGAAATCGACGAATTTGACGCCGAACTGCTCCTTGAACAGCTGGCTCGCGTATTTTCCGTTCATGCCGAACCGGTCGCTAATAAGATTCAGGGACAGCTCGGGGTTCGCAAAATGGTCTTCGATATATTTTTTGACCTCGTAGATCACAGGGTTGGTGCTGTTTTTATCCAGGATCGCAGCGTACTGATCGTACAGCTCCCCGATCAGCGACTCGTACAACTCGCGGATTTCCGCAACCGACCCTGTTTCCCGAAGCGCCCCGGCCATGCTGGAGTAGGAAACAGCATGCCAGAGCTCCTGAAGGGCCGGCGGCAGTTCCTCGATAAGCCTTGCGAACCGGTGGGTCAGATCGTTCAGAAGCAGCCGCAGTTCTTCCTCTTTCAGCAAGCGCTCTTCCAAATGGCCGAAAATCCGGTCAAGGTCGTTCCGCCATGCCGGCGCAGGCAGCCTGAAATGATGAATCAAATTTTCCGCCCATTTATAGTAATCCGTGTCGACTCGGTTTTCTCTGTTTTTTATTTCCGAATAGACGATCACCCGGTTATTCCCGGCCGTCATTTTGTACTGCAGGGCGGCAAGTGCTTCCCGGAAGGAGGTTTTGGCTTCTGGGAGGCCGTCAACGACCGAGCCGATTCCGATCGTGACCGAGAAGGGGAACGCGTCCTGCACCCAACTGCGCAAGCCGTCCATTAAAGCGTCCGGGCCGATCGTACCGGAGAAGCTGTCCGTTCCGGCGTTAACCAGCAGGGCTAAGCGGCCGCCGGCAATCCAATCCGAGCCGGCAACCATAGCCGCGAGCTCGGGGCGCTTGCCGAGCTCCGTTTCCAACCGGTGCTTGGCTTCAAGAAGCTGCTGGCGGTCTCCGCGCATCAGGGGAACGTATTTGTCGATTTCCACGATCGCGACGGTGATGCCGCCGCCCTTCTCCGGCATCCGGAACAGCCGGGCATAATCCTCCCATTCACTCGCGGTGAAAGCCGTGTCTTCCTCCTGCAGCTCATAGAAAAAGCGTTTGCGGCGCATGATCGCGTTTTCTGCCTCCTGACGGTCGATCAGATTCATGCGGCCAAGCATGTTGTCAAAGACCTGCTCAATAATCGAAAATTCGTCGCTGGCATTTGGCTTCGTTTCATGCCGATAGTCAGATATACGGCGCACGATATTTTCGATAGGACGGTAATTCCTCCGGGTGACGAACATAATGTAAGCGAGGATGGCAAGGAGGGAAGGAATCAGGATGGACAGCGGTGCGAGCGAACGGACCGCGGCTTGTCCGAACAGATCCGGGGTAACCGGTCCGCTTGCGTATTTTAGCCCGATGTAATCCGATTCCAGATAAGTCGTCGGCTTCGTTTTCTGCGCGGCGGGTTCATTCGAGAAGACCGTGCTGCCCTGAACGTCGGCGATGTCTAAGAAGGAGCGCTGTCCGCTGCCCGCGCTGCCGGCCATGGACAGCAGCTTGTCCACCTTTACGTTCAGCACGATGATGCCTTCGTTGCCGCGGGAATTTTTTACAATCGAAATGACCCGCTCCGGCGGATCGATTAAAGGAAACTCGCTGTAGAGCCGAATCGGTGACCAGCGGTTTTGTGTTGCCTTTGGCACGCTCTGGATAAAGGTCTTGTCCGTAAAGTCGTCAATTGGCGCGGCATAGCCGCCCGTCAGTACGAGCCCGTCCTTGTATCGGTAAAAATTACCGATTGGATAAGCAGGTTGCTGCGCATTTTGGCAATTTCGTTAGAAGCTTTGTAATTGACGAGACCGGAAGCGTTTGCGCTCCCGTTAAAGAAATCGTTAATAGCATCGTTGTTGACGGTCTGGCCGGCAAGCATCAGCTCGATATTTTTGAGTCTGGTCGTCATGCCATCCACCACTTGTTCCACATAAGTGCGGCTCTCCTTTTCGGTCTCTTTGCTCACGTTGCCGTATGCCACGGAAAAACGATCGCGATGACGATCGTT
>NZ_PCZT01000043.1:0-3417 GCF_002968895.1 Paenibacillus sp. AR247
TTTTTTGGTGCCTCGATTTTCCGTTAGCTTAATACAACACCTTGCATGAACGGGACATTACTGCATGTTTCAGATTTAACTAACGGGCAGTTTTGCTTATAGTAGTGAATCCACGCGGGGGACTTCGAGAAGGCAGTCCGAAGGATCGAAATCCCGAAAACTCATGGTAGAGTTCGGGGTTATCATTAGTATCTTGCCGTAACCATTTTTTCGTAGGCAAATGTCATAGGAACACTAGCGGATCCAATTTCATAAATTATTTTGTCGAGAAGGGCGGATGGGCTTTGTATGCCGGTTCGGATCCAGATCCAAACATTCTCGTATAACGATTGTCCCGTGCAGGGACAGTGAAATGAATGATACGGAGGGTATTAAATGAACGAATTCCAGAAAGGTCTGCAAAACTTGAATGTCGGCCAATTCAATACGTCGGGGATGACCCCTACGTCGGCGCAATATCAGAACTGTCCGGGGGATTCCCGCTTATGTGTTGGTGTTTGCTTTTTTTGCGCCGGCGCATGCGGCGGGTTTTGTTCATGCGGTAACTGTTTCCGCTGCAGTAGCTGCTTCAATTGCGGAGGCTGCGGAGGCTGCGCACGTTGCGGAGGCTGCGCCCGCTGCCGTTGAGTTCCAACAAGCTCGCTTGGCGATCCGCAAAACGGTATGCCCCTGCAGATATCGCGTCTTGCAGGGGCTTGCTCCTTTTTGTTTTAGGCATGACGGACAAAACGCTCTACATAACTTGAAAATGAGGGAAAACCGAAGGTGTGTGCAATGCGGTTATCACCGGCAAAAGCTTAGTCTTTTACTTACGAAGCGGTTTTGCCTCCGGCAAAACCTTAAGGAGGAATAAAAACTTGAACCCTTCTATGCGTCTGAAAGTGAAAGGGGATACGTTCTTTCTCCCCGATTCGAATGGAGGCGTCTATTTTCGCAACAATACGGGTTCGTTCCGAATGGAAGGCGACATGGTCGACCAGTGGATCGAAAAATTGATGCCGATGCTGAGCGGGGATTATTCCATGGCGGATCTGACGGACGGGCTGCCGGAACCGTACAAGGTACGGGTTTATGAAATCGTGGAAGTACTGCTGAATAACGGCTTTGTCCGGGATTCCAGCCAAGACCGCCCACACAGTCTTGCGGAAGCGGTAGTACGGAAATATGACGCACAGATCGAATTTCTGGACAGCTTGGCGGGGGAGGGCGCTTACCGCTTTCAAACCTATCGCGAGGCTAATCCGATTGTGGTTGGTTCCGGCCCGATCTTTGTCTCGCTCGTTGCGGCTTTGTTGGAATCTGGGTTGCCCCGGTTTCGTATGTTGATCCTGAACCCGGCGACCACGGATCGCCAGCGGATCTCAGAGCTGACAGCGGCCGCGCGTCTCACGGACTCCGAGATTGAAGTCAAGGAGATCTTTCCGTCGAATGACGGCTTCCTCGATTGGTCTGAGGTCGTGCGGCAGGCGGATTCCGTTCTCTACGTTGCTCAGGATGACGATCCCGGAGAGCTTAGAGCGCTTCATGCGGCCTGCAGGGACGCGAAGAAGCTGCTGCTGCCTGCCATCTACTTGCGGCAGGTGGGCATAGCAGGACCGTTGGTGCACCCGGATTCGGACGTCTGCTTCGAATCGGCATGGCGCAGGATTCACCGAACCGCTCTTGGCGATGCAGATCGGCCGACCCCCGTCTCTACTACGTCGGAAGCCATGCTCGCGAATGTGGTCGTATTCGAATGGTTCAAGGCCGTTTCGGGCGTGCCAGTTTCTGAGTTGAACGGAAAACTGTTCCTGCTGAATCCGGAAACATTAGAAGGCGGGTGGCATTCGCTACTTCCCCATCCGCTGGTAAGGGGTCTTCGTCCGGCCGAGCCTACGGATCCGTTCGACCATTCAATCGATCAGCGAACAGAGAGGCAGAATGCGGAACGTCTCTTCTCCTATTTCCATCGCTTGACTTCGGCGGAGACCGGCATTCTTCACTTGTGGGAGGAAGGGGACTCGAAGCAGCTTCCGCTCTCCCAGTGTCGCGTTCAGGCTGTCGACCCGCTGTCGGAAGGCCCCGCTGATCTGCTGCCGCTGATCGTCTGTTCTGGAATGACGCATCATGAGGCTAGGAAGGAAGCGGGCTTGGCCGGCATCGAGGCGTACGTGTCGCGACTGGCCGGGGTTCTGAAGACAGCCAGACCTGCGCAGCCGGATTCCGCCAGCCCGATCGACTCGCAGCCGCATGGATATGTAGGGATCGGAGCAGGAGAGACCGTAGCAGAAGCGGTCTTCCGCGGACTGCGGAAATGTCTCTTCGAGGAGCTGAGAAGTCGTTCCGAATCCAGCGAGCCCTCCGTTTATCCAATCAAGCTAAGCGGAGTTGAGGACGATATTTGCCGCTATTATTTGCGCGCATTATCTACGATGCAGGAAGCCCCGGTAATCGGATTGGGTCAAGAAGCGTCGGGTTTCCCGGTCGTCTGGGTCGGTACGAACGGGTACTGGTTCGGCGGAGTCGGAGTCAACCGCACAATGGCGCTGCGTGAAGCACTCCGACAGGCGCTGATGAAAACTCAAAATGATGCGGCGGACATTCAAGGCCAAATCCTGGAGCGTTCTTCGGTCAAGGTTGAAGATGTCTTACCGCAGAGCCTGACGATCCCGGGTTTCGATGATTCGGAATCCGGCATCATGCTGCAGTCTGTCAGGCAGATCCTGCAATCGAACCATAAGCGGATCGCGGTCGTTGACTTATCGATAGAACCGTTTATGAAAGAAGAACTGGCAGGGGTGTTTGGCGTGTCGCTGAGAGAGGAGGAGACGCATTGAGCGCAATCGTGACGGTCATCGGGGAAGGACAGCTCGCGGATTTGGTAATCAAGCAATTGTCTGCCGATGGCCGCTATCGGCTGTTCCGGCAGGAGAGCATGGATTCCGGAGAGGCGGCAACGGGAGACTTGGCGCTGGTGCTGAACGATGCTTGGGATCCTTCTGTTCATCTTGCGGCGGAGGAACGGTTCCGACAGTCGGGAACACCCTGGCTTCGCGGCTTTGTTGCATTCGGAGAAGGGATTGTCGGTCCGTTGGTTCGTCCGGAGGGGCAAGGATGCTCGCAATGCGCGGATACCCGGTTCCTGCTGGCGGGAAGTGATCGCAGGGAATCGTGGGGCCTACAGCAGATGCTGGCATCGCAAGGGGGGATCGGCCGGGACGCTTGGGCATCTCGCACGGGATTGTTGCAGATGGCGCGCCTTGTTGCGGCAGAAGCCGTGAAGGTGCTGGAGGGTGGAGAGCCGGAGACGGAAAGCCGGATATACTTGATCGATCTGCGTACGATGAACAGCTCGTCGCACTTCTTTCTGCCCGATCCGCTATGTCCGACCTGCGGCCGATTGCCGGAAGACGATGAGGGGACGGCTCGCATTGAGCT
>NZ_PCZT01000044.1:0-3367 GCF_002968895.1 Paenibacillus sp. AR247
GATTGGAATAGAACCGCCCACCGCCTGATATTCTGCAGTAGAAAGCAGGGAGTGTTCTGCATGCGAAGCACCACTTTGGGTAAAGCGCTCATCGATGTAGGCAGAACTGCGGTTATAGTGGTCAACGATCCGTTTTTTGCGAAACAACCACGTGTAGTTTTCTTCTGAGGTGCCATCCATCAAGTGAGTAAACACAGGAACTCGGTTACGTTCAATATGAATGGCTACAGCCACGTTGTTTTCTTGGGCATACTGCACAATCCGGTTCCCAATAGCAAGTGCATCTTGATGGCTAAAAGTTGTAAATTCCAATTCTTTCTCCAAAAGGTCTAATTCATTCAAATTCATTTATCCTCTCTCCTCAATAAAAAGTTTCTGTTTTTTGTCCATTCTGTAATTGATTACTGCCAGTAAAAAGGCGAATCCCGCCATAATTGCACCAATCCAAGCCGTGTCCATAATATGCATATGGTCTACTGCAAGCCCACCCAATGTTGAACCAGCGGCTATCCCAATATTAAATGCAGAGATATTTAATGCTGAAGCGACATCCTTCGCAGAAGGTACCAACTTTTCTGCAAGCATTAGAATATAGGCCTGTACGCCGGGAGACATCATAAATGCGAACAAGCCGATGATTATCAGGGAAAAGATGGTGAGCGTCTTGTTGGGAAGTAGCCAGATTTGCAGCAGTAAGGCAATGCCCTGAAACAAGAATACGAAACGGAGTGCCTTTACAGGATGTCCATTTGCTAATTTTCCCCCGACGATATTCCCGATTGCCACGGCAATACCATAAATCAGCAGCAGCCATGAAATAGACGAAGCTGCGTACCCGCTAATCTCTTCAAGGATTGGGGAGATATACGTAAATAAGGCGAAAGTGCCACCGAAACCGAGTACCGTCATGAGCAAAGCAGTAATGATCCTAGGGTTAGCAATCAAACTTCCTACATCTCTCAAGCTCGGCGAGTGCATTGAACGTGGGACTTTTTCTACGGCTACTAGACTGACCAACAATGCGACTAGACCTAATACAGCGACTACGGCAAATGACATCCGCCAACCATATACTTGTCCAATATACGTTCCAAGTGGAACCCCGAGAATGGTGGCCACGGTTAACCCGGTGAACATAATGGAAATGGCGGTGCCCTTTTTATTAGCCGGGACCATATCGGCTGCAACTGTAGCTGCAACAGCGAAAAATACACCATGAGAAACAGCTGTAATTATCCTAGACAAGAGCAGGACCGAATAGGTCGGAGCTACAGCTGCCAGAGCATTCCCTGCAGTGAACACGATCATAAGGAACACCAAGTATCCTTTTTTAGGCAACTTTCCGGTCATTACTACCACGATCGGTGTTCCAATGGCAAGGGCAATGGCATATCCGGACACCAGTGTTCCTGCTTGCGTTACAGTAATCCCGAGGTCAGTGGCCACCTCTTGTAGAATACCGACAATAACGAATTCCGTTGTTCCAATGGCAAAAGCACTTAACGCAAGGGAGATTAGTGCAATAATGATTTTTGAATTCATACATTCACCTCCTTTATGTAGGCTAATATTAAGCTAGGTATCAATAAAGTTCAAATAAAGAAAAAAAGTTTCTATAATAGAAACTTTTTACGAGAGAAATGCATTGATATTAACGACTAAAGAAAGTAATGCTCATTATTAAAAATTGATTTATTTAGATATTATGATTCCAGATTATGCAAACGATACACATCCATTGTATCGATAATCGTCTCAATATTTTTTCGGTATGTTTTGTAATGCTCAGTATTTACATGTTCAGATATGGCGTTCTCATCGGCCCAAGTTTCATAAAAGACAAATGTACCTTTCTCTTCGATGGATTGATGCAGCTTATATTGTATACAGCCTTTCTCAGCACGTGACGGTTCAATGAGTTTGAGTAACTCATCGTGTAACCGCTCCTCTTGACCAGATTTTGCTTTTAGAATCGCACAAATTGTAATGACAGTCATGAAGTGCACCCCTTAGTAACAAATTTTATGTCCCGATGCCTAAGTTATATTCAGATACTAATGTCTAGCCGGAATGTCACAGAACTTACCAAATGTTCAATTATTTTCGTCATGTATCACTCCTAAAGTGACATATTTGTGTTACTGAAATATGGAGAAATACTGGTAATATGGCTCATCTTAAGTAATTCATTGGGGGAATTCAAAATAAGTTAGAAAGTTTCAAATAAAGAAAACTATTGATCTAGTCTTTACACCCCATCCATGCATAAGCACTTATTAGAAACTATAGAATCAAAGCGACTTTTTTGATTATATAATTACTCAGGTTTACGAAATACTTACAATTCAAACAGAAGATTGGAGAAGAACAACGATCAATCTAGATAGAACAACACAAGATCTACTTTTCAACCTCATAATAGTAACTAAGGAGTGTCGGCACGCTTCGTTTCTTTGATGCCAGAGGACTTAAATTATGCCGAAGCGGCAGCCTTACCTCTTGTATCTTTACGGCTTTACAAACATTAGTGGAATTTGGACAAGTCATTGAAAGGGCAGAATGTACTGCTATCAGGCGGAGGCGGCGGGAACGGCACGACAGCAATTCAGATAGCAAAGGCTTTAGGAGCTTACGTAACGACAACAACAAGCCGTTAATCCCGAAGTGATTTTATTAGATGAGCCTACCTCTGAATTGGACCCGGATTTGGTGGGGGAAGTTGTGCAAGTAGCGAAGGAAGGCACAACGATGGTTGTAGTGTCGCACGAAATGGCTTTCGCTGAAGAGGTAGGTACTAAGGTTTTATTTATGGATGGCGGCGTAGTAGTTGAGGAAGGGTCCGCGAAGGATATTTTCAGCAATCCCAGGGAACGAGGTACGAGACAATTTTTAAGTAGGATTTTGAAAAATCATGATTATACGATTTAGGCCTGCAGCGTTCGCTGCACGGCTTTTTTTTTGTTGATTAGAAATTGTCAGCCCAAAATTAACTGTAGGACTGAGTTTAGACGGTATGCTGTTAATAAGTTTCAAATAGTGAACTTTTTCATTTACTTTTGTTTTACAGGTCAAGCAGCTTATATAATATTTCCGTGTCATAGACGAAGGGATGTAACGAGTTAGGTGTAATTCCTAACCCAATCCTTGCTGAATAATAATAGGATGGGGGAGTATAGATGAAAGTATTTATAACAGGTGCTTCAGGCTATATCGGTGGATCAGTTGCAAAGACTTTGGTCGACGCAGGACACACCGTATACGGCCTGATTCGCAACCAGGAAAAAGTAGCTGCACTCCAACAACTTGGGGTAGAACCCGTACTAGGAACACTTAATGATGCAGATATCTTAATAAAGTTCGCACAACG
>NZ_PCZT01000045.1:0-6786 GCF_002968895.1 Paenibacillus sp. AR247
ATGTTGTTGACGCCTTCGGTCAAATCCTTCCACGTGCCGCCGACGCCCCGGACCTCGGCCTGTCCGCCGAGCTTCCCTTCGGTGCCGACCTCGCGGGCGACGCGGGTAACCTCGGATGCAAAACGTGCTGAGCTGATCCACCATTGTGTTGATCGTGTTTTTCAGCTACAAGGATTTCGCCCTGCACGTCCGCGGTGATCTTCTTCGACAGGTCCCCGTTCGCCACCGCCGTCGTCACGACGGCGATATTGCGCACCTGATTCGTCAGGTTCGAGGCCATGTAGTTGACGTTCTCGGTCAAATCCGCGCCACGTGCCGGCCACGCCCTTCACCTCGCGCCTGACCGCCGAGCATGCCGAGCGTTCCGACCTCGCGGGCCACGCGGGTAACTTCGGACGCAAACGTGCTGAGCTGATCCACCATCGTGTTGATCGTATTTTTCAGCTCGAGAATTTCACCCTTGGCGTTAACCGTGATGTGCTTGGACAGGTCGCCCTTTGCCACCGCTGTCGTCACTTCTGCGATGTTGCGAACCTGATTGGTCAGATTGCTGGCCATGGAGTTGACGCTTTCGGTCAAGTCACGCCATGTTCCCGCTACGCCGCTTACCTCCGCCTGACCGCCCAATATGCCCTCGGTGCCGACTTCGCGGGCGATCTTCGTCACTTCGGAAGCGAACATGGACAGCTGGTCCACCATCGTGTTGATCGTATTTTTAAGTTCCAGGATTTCACCCTGAACGTTGGCCGTAATTTTTTTCGATAAATCCCCGTTGGCAACAGCCGTCGTAACGACCGCAATATTGCGGACCTGATCCGTCAAATTCGTGGCCATGTCGTTGACGCTCTCCGTCAAATCTCTCCACGTGCCGGACACGCCCTTGACGTTCGCCTGCCCGCCGAGCTTTCCTTCCGTGCCGACCTCGCGGGCCATACGGGTGACCTCGGACGCAAAGGTCGACAGCTGTTCCACCATCGTATTAATCGTATTTTTCAATTCCAAAATTTCGCCGCTGGCATTGACCGTGATCTGCTTGGTGAGATCGCCCTTGGCCACTGCCGTCGTCACTTCGGCGATGCTGCGGACCTGGCTCGTCAGATTGGCCGCCATGCCGTTCACGCTGTCGGTCAGATCCTTCCATGTCCCCGAGACGCCTTCAACATCGGCTTGACCGCCCAAAATGCCTTCGGTCCCCACCTCTTTGGCTACGCGGGTCACTTCGGAAGCAAACTTGCTCAGCTGGTTGACCATCTTGTTGATGTTGTTTGCGGATTTTTTGAACTCGCCGGTCAGCGGCCGCCCTTCAAACTCCAGATCCACCTTTTGCCGCAGATCGCCCTGGGCAACCGCGTTGATCACGCGCACCATCTCGCTGGTCGGCTGGATCAGGTCACTGACAAGACCGTTTAACGATTCTACGGCCGCCTCCCAAGACCCGCCGGTATTTTTATGGGAAAACCTGCGCGACAGCTTGCCCTCTTTACCGACAACCCTGGCAACGGTATCGATTTCGGACACAAGGCTCTCCTGCATTTCCATGATCTCATTAAAGGTGTCTGCGATTTTTCCAGCGATGCCCGTCTGATCGTATGGCATGCGGTATGTAAAATCGCCCTTTTTAAAAGCCATCAGCGCATCGAGCAGTTCCTTGGACTGAACCTGGCTCTCTTGCGAATCCGGTTTCAAATGCTGATCCGACATAGTCAAATCCCTCTCTCGACATAATTTTACACCGTTCATTGCTGGTAAACATGATTTCTCTATTATTCTACTATGCCGATTAAAATCTGTCATTTTCCTGCCAGTTAAAAGTTAAAAATTACACTTTAGCGAAAGCACAAAAAACCGTCCGAACAGCCCGAACTTTTTTTGATCGATTGGTCCGAATATATTTGACTGTTCAGTCCGGAAAGTGATATAGTGAGTCTAGCCCATCCATCATTGGGTTATGACACCTATTCCATCAAGAAAGCGAGGCAGCAGAAATGAGTACCTTGTCACACGAGCAAGCCGAGCAGCTCATTCATCTTTTCGCAGACCGTTATATTCGTAAGGATTATGCTGCATTTATCAATTTGTTTGCTGAAGATATCGTCTTCGAATTTCCTTATGCTCAGGAACCTAATCCTAAACGCCTGAAGGGAAAAGCCGCGCTAAAGGAGTATTTGGAGAAGTTAGGGAAGGTGCTTGAGATCACCTCATTCACTTCACCGGTCATTCATGTAGCGGCCGGCTCCCCGGTGTTCTTCGCTCAGTTCGGGGCGAGCGGCAAAAACCTGGTCACAGGCAGACCTTATGAGCAAAGCTATATATCCGTAGTCGAAGTTCTAAATGGAAAGATTGTCCATTATCAGGACTACTGGAATCCATTAGCGTAAGATATAGACAATTATTAGAACTGAAGGAGATAACCGTATGCATAATGAATCATTCACGCGCATTCTACTAACCGGAGGAGAGGGCAATACCTCCTCCCGCATTGCACAGCTGCTCGACAGTCAAGGCTACCTGGTTCGAAGAGCCGGACGCAGTATACCCAAGCCTGGGGATAAAAAAATGGGTGAACACGTCCCGTTCGACTGGTTTGATGACTCTAACCACGATGACCTCCTAAAGGAAGTTCATGCCGTGTATTTGGTTGCACCCGCAAGTATGCACCCTGAAGAGGTCATGATTCCTTTTATCCGCAGAGCACTTGACGCCTCGGTTAAGCGCTTCGTCCTGTTATCCAGTGCCTCGATTCCGGAAAATGGCCCCGTCTTCGGCGCCGTTCACCATTATCTTCGTGAGCACGCCCCCGAATGGGCCGTACTGCGCCCTTCCTACTTCATGCAGAACTTCACGAATGCCGGACACGGGCACGGATACTCCTTGCGCCAAAGCGGGCACATCTATACTGCAGCTGGAGACGGCAGGGTAGGTTTCGTCGACGCCGATGATATTGCAGCTGTAGGCTTCCATGCCCTAACCGACAAGGAGTCCTATAACCGGGAGCTTATCATTACTGGCCCGGAATCCCTCGCTTATGACGATGTGGCCCAAGTCATTCGCAGCGTTACCGGCCTGAACGCCAAGCATATCCATATCACACCAGAGCAACTTACAGAGCGGCATAAGGCCTCCGGCTTGCCGGAAAGCTATGCCAAATACCTGGCCGGTATGGATGTCGATATCCGCCTCAAAGGAATGGAGGATCAAGTTACAGACACGGTACTTCGTGTAACCGGGCGAGAGCCGCGTTCCCTTGAACAATTCATTTCGCTGAACAAGGCATGGTTTTCAACGGATATCCAAAAGGCACTTTGAGAAAAAAGGCTCTCCTGTCATCATCGTTTAAGATGACCACAGGAGAGCCTTTTGGGTTCAGGGATTCACTTATATGAGAGACTTACCGTTTAGCTGCCTTGCATCGTCCGGAAGACGGACAGTACCATTTGCATGATGCCAAGCAGCTTCGGCTCATCCATTCCGAGCTTGGCTGACGTTATCAGAGCGATCCGCTCATGCACGAGGAAACGGGCAAGGTCTCGGATGTTCACCTCCGTGCCTATTTCCCCTTCTGTCACCGCATGTTCCAGCATCGTGTAAAAGATCTGCTCCGACAGTTCGGTATTCGCCTGTAAATAAGCAGCCAGCTCCTCATGGTGAGGGGCCTGCTCGATCGCGCTGCTAATAATGAAGCATTGCAGGCGCTGTTCGGGGTCCATTAGGACCTTAATGATGGTAGTGAAGACGAGCTCCACCTTGTCAACCACCGTTCCAGGCCCTTCACAATGCTTCCTCAGCTCCTGATTCTTCTGATCCATATAGTGCTTGACTGCTGCAAAAAACAACTCCCACTTCGTTCCATACGTATCGTATATACTTTGACGGGCAATGCCCAGTCCAGTGATTAAATCCGGTAACGAGGTGCCTTCATAGCCGCGATTCCCGAAGATATTCATAGCTTTATGAAGGATCTCATTCGTATCAAAAGCCTTCGTTCTTGCCACGGTCCTCCCCCTTTCTCCAGTTATTCATATTAGTTATTATACTATAATTGCGGGCGAACCCTCACAATTCCCATATGCACCAGTCGGCCAACAAACCTCTATCGATTGCCGTGGACAGGGAACAATGGGTGAGAGAACATGCGGAATGTTCTCCGCATCTAACTTGCGAAAGAAATCTAAATCCACCAATAAACTTGAAATCGGGAGACTAGCAGTTTTAAACTTTATACTCTTCGAGAGCACGGACCAGCTTTGTTCTGACCGCTTCTCTTAGCTCTTCCGGTTGGAGCACGACCGCTTCAGCACCGAACGAAAAAAAATAATCAGCAAAGAATGGTATTTCGGACGGGAAGATACCCATTTCCAGTATGCCTGTGCCGTCATTGGAACTATGTACTTCTCCCCAAGGGAAAATCCAGCTCTTTTCTCGGAATAACTCAATCCCTTTTGCCGTTAGTTTCACTTTAACATCTACGCTTTCCAGAGTGCTGTAGAAATGAGGCCCCCAGTTCGTTAAATCTACCTCTGAAACATCCACTGTAGGCGTTGACGCTTCGGCATCCGCCAAGACGGCTGACCCTATCCGATCTACCCGGAATAATCGGAAAGCTTTTCGTAAATAGCAGTAAGCTGGGCAAAACCAATATCCCTCATGGGCATATATACCGATGGGTTGAATCGTTCTTTCATTGGTAACATTCTTTCGAATTCCATAATTGATGGTTACGGGCAACCTTCTAATGGATGCTTGGAGCAATAACTCGAGGTAGCCAGCTCGTTCTGGGCGTGTATGCGTAAAGAAGTCAATTCGGTTTCGCATCTCGTCGATCTGACTTTTCACATCTTCCGGTAAATACCTGTAAAATTTTCGAAGTGCGGATTTTGCAGATGCCTCGAAAGGCAGCGAGCTGAAGTGTCGAAGGGCATGGGAAGCAAAAAACATGGAGAATGCCTCATTTTCCGTAAATGAGATCGGTGGAAGGCTTCGCTCTGTCAGAACATGGTATCCCCCACCTGCACCAACTTGAGAGTATAAAGGCACTCCCATTCCACTCAGCTCCTGCAAATCGCGCAGCATGGTTCGGGTAGACACACCAAATTCTTCGGCAAGCTCTTTGACGGTGAATTTCCGCATTCGATTTACCGCCATCATCAGTTCAATCAGGCGCCTCGACTTCCCCATAAATATTCACCCCCAAAAGATTATAGTGACAAGTTCTGTCACATTCATATTATACACTATGAATACGCCGGATCGTTGGGAGAGATTTACGGTAGAAAGCGATATAAAAAAAGAGAAGGAGATTATTCATATGTCTAGAGAACAACGTAAAAAACTGGATGAAATGCTGCGGCGTCCTAAGCCCGCCAAGCCGCAAACCGTCGAGGAGATGCGCGCGAACTTCGCTTCCATGATGGCAACTATGTTAGTACCAGCGGGCGTGCGGACCACGCCGACGACCATTGGTAATCGGCCCGGTGTGATCGTTGACCCTGCACAGGATACCCGCCCAGGAATCATTCTTTATTTCCATGGCGGCTCGTATATTATGGGTTCCCCGTACACCGCTATGTCCCTTACCGCGAACCTGGTCGACAAGACCGGTATCCGGTCCGTCTCACTTGATTATCGCCTCGCCCCTGAACATCCGTTCCCTGCGGCTCTTGAGGATGCTCTCGCAGCCTATCGTGAGCTTCTGGACAATGGAGCCCAGGCGTCATCTATTGCGTTTGCCGGCGACTCCGCCGGCGGCGGTATTGCTGTCTCGACTTGCCTGATGGCACGGGACGCAGGCCTGCCAATGCCAGCAGCGGTAGTGACGTTCTCGCCGGGACTCGATAAGACGCATTCCGGAGCAAGTATGGATAGCAAAATGGGGCTCGATCCGTTCTTCACCCGTGAGGGCTTCGCATTGACGGACGAGATGTACCTCGCAGGACAGGATCAGAATCATGAACTCGTAAGCCCCGCCAGGTTCGCCGATCTTACCGGATTCCCACCGATCCTGCTGCAGGTCGGAACCAATGAGCTGCTTCTTGACGATTCCACGCAGTTAGCCGATCGTGCACGTGCAGCAGGCGTCGATGTCATCCTTGACGTTACCGCCGGCGTCCCGCATGTGTTCCAGGCGTTCACAGGTATTCTTGATGAAGCCGATCAAGCCCTGGACCGTGCTGCACTGTTCATCACACAGCATCTCAGATGTTGAATGCAATTGTTTAAAGATTCGCCAATAAAAATGCTCCCTTATACAATAAGGAGAGCATTTTTTTCTTTATTGCATTTCTTTTGTTGGACCGCTTGCAGCGGTCCAGGTCGGCCGAAATCAGGTATTTAACGATTACTCATCAGCCCGAATGGCGGGATCGAGCCAAAGTCAGCCCGGCAAGGACGATACTGACCAGCCCCATTACAATGGCAATGATGGCTCCGGCCCGCCCACTGCCGGTTCCGAAATCTCCGGTAAAAATGGTCAAGTGCAGCAGGGCGTAGGCTATAACAATCAGCCCCACCACTGCGGACACGATGGCCCCGCGCCTTCCACTGCCCTTACCGAATCGACCTGCGGAGCGAGCCAAAGAAAGCCCGCCGAGGATCGCGCCGATCAAGCCCAACATCGCATCTAACGAAGCCCAGATTCGCCCAGGGGTAGCTTCTCCGTATCCGACATTACCATTGGCCGCTGCAGCGGAAGCAACTGATGGAACAAGTAGAAAAACACAAAATATAGTGAACATCACCATCTTTATTTTCATTTGCCAAAGCTCCTTTTTGTTTTTTGATACGTTCCTC
>NZ_PCZT01000005.1:0-11359 GCF_002968895.1 Paenibacillus sp. AR247
AGCATAAAAGCCGGTGTAGCTCAATTGGTAGAGCAACTGACTTGTAATCAGTAGGTTGGGGGTTCAAGTCCTCTCGCCGGCACCATATGGAGGCTTAGCGAAGTGGCCAAACGCAGCAGACTGTAAATCTGTTCTCGTACGAGTTCGGTGGTTCGAATCCATCAGCCTCCACCAGTTTTATTATAGGGGCATAGTTTAAAGGTAGAACAGCGGTCTCCAAAACCGTTAGTGTGGGTTCAATTCCTGCTGCCCCTGCCATTCGAAATACAGCTTCATATCTTTTATTATGGCGGTCGTGGCGAAGGGGTTAACGCACCGGATTGTGGCTCCGGCATTCGTGGGTTCAAGTCCCATCGATCGCCCCATAACTTATAATGACAATCTTGTTGGGGATTAGCCAAGCGGTAAGGCAACGGACTTTGACTCCGTCATGCATAGGTTCGAATCCTATATCCCCAGCCAGTTTAAGCGGACGTGGCTCAGCGGTAGAGCATCGCCTTGCCAAGGCGAGGGTCGCGGGTTCGATTCCCGTCGTCCGCTCCATTTGATTTCGGCGCCATAGCCAAGTGGTAAGGCACAGCTCTGCAAAAGCTTTATCCCCAGTTCGAATCTGGGTGGCGCCTCCATTAATTTCATATGCGCCCTTAGCTCAGCTGGATAGAGCGTTTGACTACGAATCAAAAGGTCAGGAGTTCGAATCTCTTAGGGCGCGCCATTTTTTTAACAGAATATGCCGGTGTGGCGGAATTGGCAGACGCGCGCGACTCAAAATCGTGAGGGAAACCGTGGGGGTTCGAGTCCCTTCACCGGCATCATAGAGAAAAGCCTTGGATATCTTTCCAAGGCTTTTTCTTGTATAGACTAACATTGTAAACCGAGCCATCGTTCGTCGTTCGTTAGTCTCTCCTCCCATTATATTGCACTCCTCCTTCCAATCAGCCACCTGATGATATCCCGCAGAAAGGTGGCCATTTTAATTCGTATTGCGTTTATTTGTATGGCTATAGGGCGTTTAATTCGTATCATGTTGTTTTATGTAGGTCCTATCTGCATAGGTGTTCTCTTTATATGACGTGCCCTCGTAAGATGGGGGTAAGAGGGTGTACAACAGCCTTGAACAAGATCCTCAGATCAATCCGTTCGTTCTACCATTACTCCCTTTGAACGTTTTCCCCATCCTTGTTTAAAGTTGATAAACCATTCCAGCCGGCTTTACCCGGGCTAAACAGGCTCAATGTTTCTTTAGCTAAGTGCTAAATCCCTTGTTCAGAGCCTCCAACGATTCCTATCCCAAGCATTGTATAAGTAAACTGCTCATTAAAGTTCCCAAAGCGTGTTACATGCAGAAAAAGCTTGCTTCGTCTAAGGTCCGAGCCTTCCCCCGACTTAGGTCTAGGATTAAAAACCGTCTGGGGTCCGTTTTGGAAAACCCGGATTGAACCTAAAATAGAGTCATAAGGTTGATACAAACGAAAGGCGGTGACAATGCATGAGAACAAATAAAACTTCTGGTTGGGCGATCGTATTGATCGCAATCGGAGCACTGATGCTCCTGGGAGTATTCGCTCCATTATTCGGCAGGCTGATCGGATTGATCTTCCCGATCCTGATGATCGTGCTCGGCTATTATGGAATTCGCAGAGGTAAGGTGGTCATCGGTACGATTATCCTCGCATTCGGTGTCATGGGACTTCTGGCGAAGCTGTCCTGGATCATCGGACCGCTGCTGGGAATTGCCCTGGTAGTGTTCGGGATTATGCTGCTGAAAGGTAAGAAGTCGTCGAAGTGGATGTAACGGTAACAAAGAATTACCTTCAATAAATACAATCAAACGAATAGGCGATCACAGCTTATAAGGAGGGAGCAAAAACAGATGAGCGTATTTCGCAGGGTACGGGATATCACCGTAGCGACATTAAATGAACGTTTGGAACAAAGTCAGGACCCGGTACGGTTGATCGATCAGTTTTTGGCATCAACGCGTGACGATATTATGGAAGCCGAGAAGCTCGTTCAGCAGTACTCCGCTCATGTGAGACAGCTGAAGCAGCAAGTGGATCAGGCATCCAATATGAAGGAAAAGCGTGAGGAGCAGGCGCTGCTGGCTCTGAAGGCCGGCGAGGATCATCTAGCCAAGCTCGCACTGCAGGAAAAAATCATCTATGAAGAAAAGCTCGAGCAATACGGAGGACTGCTGGATACAACCCGCCAGTCGCTCACCGAGCTGGAAAATCAGCTGAACGACCTGAAATTGGAGTACCAAACCGTGTACAGCAAACGTCAATACTACGCGGCACGGATGGAAACCCTCAGACTTCAGCAGCGGATGAATCAGCGCATGGAAGGTTTTGGCGGACAGGATGTTCCCAAGATGTTCAACCGTCTGGAAGACCGCATTTCCGATTGGGAATTTGAAGCACGCAGTCTGCGCGACCTGCGCCGCGGCGGTCAGGAACTGTTCGAGCAAGCCAGCGGAACGGTATCCAGCGTGCTGGAAAGGGAGCTGGCCCGCCTGAAGGAAAAGCTGAACAACAGCGGAAAGGAGTAACGTCATGAGCAAGCTATACAGATCGACCCGCGATAAAATGGTCACCGGTTTGTGCGGCGGTTTGTCCGATACCTTGGGCATCGATTCCACGCTGCTGCGGATCCTGTTCTTGATCAGTATCCCATTTACCGGCGGGACCACGCTGTTCATCTACTTTATCGCGGCTTTGGTCATCCCTAAAGAACCAACGACACCTTTTAATCCATATGGACCGGGCCGGGGGTAGCTGGGGGCGGATACTACGGCAATAGTATGGGGTCCGGCAGCTACTACGGCAACGGTCAGCAAGGCAACGGCGCTTATGGTGCCCAATCTTTTGACCCTAGAGCCAAATACAACGGTTCGCCATACGGCGGAGGCAGACCGGGCGGATACAGCTCTTCCGCATCCGACCTGGACGCCATGATGGAAGATATCGAGAAGAAAGCCATGAAGAAAGAGCTTGAGGAATTGAAAAAAAAATTATCTAAGTACGAGAAGGGAGAAGTGTAAAACATGGGAGTATTTAAAAGAATTAAGGATATGACGAAAGCATCGGTGAACGAGGTATTGGATAAAGTTGAAGATCCAGTAATTATGCTGAACCAGTATCTGCGCGATATGGAGGCAGAAATCCATGACGCGGAAGTTACAGTAGCGAAGCAAATGGCCAATGAACGCCGCATGAAGCAGCGCGTGGAAGAAGCCGTGAAGATGGCCTGCCAACGTGAGGCTCAAGCTGAACTGGCACTTCGTAACGGCCAGGAAGAAGTAGCGCGCAAGCTGCTCGAGGAAAAGATTTATTTTGACCAAAAACTGTCCGAGTACCAAGAACTGCACGCTCAATCCGAGGCGCAAGCCAAAGAACTGGTACAGCAGCTCCATGACATGAAAGACGAGTTCTACAAAATGCGCAACAAGCGCAATGAGCTTGTAGCCCGTGCTCAAATGGCGAAAGCCAAAAAGCAAATGTCTCAAATCAGCAGCCTGCATACGATCGAAAGCGGCAGCGCGTCCCTTGGATTCCATCGCATGGAAGAAAAGATCATGCAAATGGAAGCTGAAGCTGATGTAATGCGTGCCCCTTACCGTCCGGAAACATCCGCTTTCACCAGCCCGGTCGATGCGGAGAAGCAGCTGAAGGTGGAAGAACAGCTCAGCGCGCTGAAAAGCAAGCTGAACCCGACGGCTGCCGCTCCTTCCAAATCGAATAAAGAATAAGTATTCAATTCTGCGGACAATATGATATGCTAGGAAGAATGGAATAAGGGCGCGAGACCTCATTCACATCTTCCTGGATCCCGGTGAAGCCATAAGGAGTGTGCCCGTCACAACCCTATGGCTTTTCCGGTCTTACTTTTCCGATAAACCAAGACATCATAAGGAGGTGCGGCATGGAAAAAAGAAATCGCTTCATTGCGCTGATTCTCATCGGGATCGGCCTCCTCATGCTCTTCGGCAGGTGGGTCGGCTTTTTTACCATCGTCGCCCTCTTATTCATTCTCATGGGAATTTATACGATTCGCGGCGGAAAAGTGAAGAGAGGCTACCGTCTCGTGGCGATCGGAGCCATCCTGCTGCTGATTGATCATTTGCTGATCGTGCTGGGGATTGCGCTGATCTCCCTGGGATGGTTTTTTGTAAAGGCAAGGAAGGTACAAAACCGGGACGGGTACCTGCAGAAGCAGGGATTTTCGGGGCATTACAATTGGGACCAGGTCCCTTGGGCTATGAGAAGCCAGAGCGTCTGGCATGTCATCAATGAAGCCGATCTGGATTTGTCGCTTGCGATCCCCGAGGAACACCGTACGGTGATGATGTTTCAAGGCATCATGGGGGATACGGACATCAAAATTCCGGAGTATTACGGGGTGGAGCTTGAAGTGTTCGTCCTGTTCGGCGCGATCGATTTCAGAGGGCACCGGGATAACGGGTTGATGAACCGTTTGAACTGGAAATCCCCTAATTATGAGACCAGCGAATACAAAGTTAAATTCCATATTTCCTACCTGGTAGGAGATGTTGATATTGATCTGTCATAGGAGGAGGGTTCCCTGATGAAAACCCGAAAACCGGCTAATATGGTCTCCCGGAGCATGGGCGAGGGGGCCCTTCTTTCTTTTGTTATGCTCCTGATCATTTTTTACGTACTTTATACATATGGTTATTTGGCCCCGTTTGATTCTTGGCAAAAAACGCTGCAGGCCGGTGCTACGCTGATCCTGGTTCCGATCGGTCTGGGAGCTATCTTCGGGTTCTATCAGAGCTACCGGGTAAAAATGAAGCTGGAACGGCTGCGGGAAACGCTGCTCTCCTGGGAAAAAGGGAACGTCGCCCGCTCCGTGCCGGAGCTTGGCAGCGACGAGGTCGGGCGCCTTGGCGAGCAGCTTGGGCGCATCAGCAAAAAGTGGGAGGAGCAGGTGAACTCCCTTCAGCGCTTGTCCACGAACAATGCCCAGCTGGCCGAGCAGGCGCGGATATCGGCGATCGTAGAGGAGCGCCAGCGTCTGGCACGGGAGCTGCATGATGCGGTATCCCAGCAGCTGTTTGCGATATCGATGACGGCGACGGCCGTGGGGAGGACGCTTGAGAAGGATTTTGACAAGGCCCAGCGCCAGGTGGCGCTCATTGAAGAGATGGCCGCTGTGGCCCAGTCGGAAATGAGGGCGCTGCTGCTGCATCTCCGGCCGGTCTATTTGGAAGGCAAGCCGCTGGAGCAAGGCCTCGGCGAGCTGGTCAAAGAGCTCAAAGTGAAGGTCCCGATGGAAATCGTGTTTGAAATGGACAAAGGCATCCACCTGGTAAAAGGAATCGAAAACCAATCTGTTCCGCATCATCCAGGAGGCGATGTCTAACACGCTCCGGCATGCCAAAGCGGATAAGATGGAAATCCGGATTCACCAAAAGAAAGACACGGTCTGGGTCATGCTGCGTGACGACGGCCAGGGCTTTGAACTAAACGAGACAAAACAGGCCTCCTACGGCCTTTCAAATATGCAGGAACGCGTCAACGAAATCGGCGGATCGATCCAGATCATTACGGCGCCCGGCAAGGGTACGCGAATCGAAATTACCGTGCCGATTGTATCTGAAGACAAAGCAGGGAGTGAGGATCTTGGAAATGGAAACACCCATGATTAAAGTGCTGCTCGTCGATGACCACGAGATGGTGCGGATCGGTCTGGCGGCTGTGCTGGGGACTGAGGACGGCATCGAAGTCGTCGGCGAGGCAGGCAGCGGGGAGGAAGGTATCCGCCTTGCCCGGGAATACAAACCCGACGTCGTCCTGATGGACCTGGTGATGGAGGGCATGGACGGAATTGAGGCGACGCGGCAGCTGCTGAAGCTGTACCCGGACTGCAAGGTGATCGTGCTGACAAGCTATTTGGACGACGAGAAAATGTACCCGGTTATCGAGGCCGGCGCATTCAGCTACCTGCTGAAGACGTCGCGCGCAAGCGAAATCGCCGACGCCATCCGCGCCGCGGCGCGCGGACAATCGGTATTGGAATCGCAGGTCGCCTCCAAGATGATGAACCGGTTCCGCCATCCGGAGGTGGAGGCCCCGGCGCACAAGGAGCTGACCGACCGCGAAATGGATGTGCTCCGCCTATTGGCGCAGGGCAAGTCCAACCAGGAAATCGCCGATGACCTCATCATTGGAATCAAAACGGTCAAGTTCCATGTGACGAACATCCTGGCGAAACTGGGCGTAGACGACCGCACGCAGGCGGCGATCTACGCTTACAAGAACGGTCTGGCGGAATAGTTGAATTGAATCCATAGCAGAGGAAAAGCCCCTGAGGAGCGGATAGCTTCCAGGGGCTTTTTTAGAGATCAGAATGTGTAAGTTTTGAAGACCGCTAAATCAAGAACAGCAGCCCGAGGGTGGCCAGACTCAGCGCCAGGCCAGCTCCAAAGCCGAATCCATAGCCATACGGATAATAAGGATAGAAGGCGCGGACGGTGGCTTTTTCCGGAGCTTTGGCTACAGGCCCCTTTGCGCGTTTTTTATGGCCGCCCTTTACTTTGGCGCCGTGCAGCTGGGTGCCTTCCGGCCCGTTCAGTATAATATGGCCGTCTTTGCACTCAGTGAGCTTTCCGGTATATACTCTGCCGTCATACATACAGGCGGCGACCATCTTGCCGCAGTGCTGCCGAATATTTTCTTCTGTTAATGGGTAAATAGGGATCATGGAAGTGTGCGAACCTCCCTTATCATTTTTATTAACCAGTGTATTCACGGCCTATGGACGCGGCTATGGTCATTCACCCAATTTCGCCTATCGTGCGGCTTTAGGTATAATCGCCCCGGAAACGGACATCCTTTTAGTAGATTGATAGATTTCCTGGTGAAGGGATGTATGAGGGATGATGGCAGTCCGGAGATGGGCAGGTTTAGGTTTGGCGGTATGCATAGCGGCTTTAGTATGGATGGGATATTTGTGGTACAGCGCGAATCAGACGTCGGCGCCGTCCCATCAGGATCCGGAAGAATTGCGCACCCTCTTGAAGCTGGGAAATGAAGTGGTAGACGTGCCGCAGCGTCTGGTTGTGAAGTGGCAGGGAGACTGGGAAGCGAGCGGTAATCAGGATGCGTACGAGGCGGCCGAGGGGCTGTCCCAATCACTGAATCTGCCGGGAGTACAGCAGCTGACGGAAGGCGGCCACTTGACGTACCGGGTCGTGGATACGAAAAATGGCGTTAACGTGCGGTTTAACTGGCAGGAGATTTCAGAAGATCGCAGTTATATTATTATTCAACTGGAGGCGGCTGGTGATGAGCAGCTGAGCGCCTTGACCGAACTCCAGTCGGAATACGGACAGGTACTGCACGAAAACGGCATCGATGCTGAATGGAATGCTTCTTTGCAGGGAACGGTTAAAGGGGAGCATCCTGCCGGATCGACCATGAAAGCGGTAGAGGATGGCATTTTCAGAAATATGGCGGCGACAAAAGCAGAATCCTACGAGGATGCGACTACGGTCAGCAACGCTTACGAGGTGCCTTCATTGCGGTCCGGCATCCAAAGCGGAGGGAAGGTTCTGAACATGCAGGTGGCGGTCCATGAGGATCAATCGACCGGCAGCAGCCGGGTGACGATCGGGCTTCCGGTCATTACGATTGAGTATTAGACCTGCCCAGCACGCAGAAAGAAATTTTTGATTTACCACCAGGTTAAACGGATAGCATCATGCTGATGAATGTGCTAAAATGACATCAATCATTTTATGCCACCAAATTATGGTGTAAAATCGGGATTTTGAAGAGACCAAAATACGACATAGAAAGAATGAGGAGCCATGACTGAAAATCAAAATCTTGAAGCACTCAAAACACCTGGTGCTGTATTTTTTATTTTCGGGGCAACCGGGGATTTGGCCAAACGCAAACTGTTTCCTGCCATTTATAGTTTGTACCGTGAAGGTAAATTAGCCGAGGATTTTGCGGTCATCGGCGTCGCGCGGCGTCCGCGTACCCAGGAGGAGTTCCGTGAGGACATCTTCCAGTCGATTCAGGAATTTTGCCGTTACAAGGCGGAGGACAACGACAATTGGAAGACGTTTGCGCAGCATTTTGAATATAAGTCCCTCGATATCAACAACGTCGACGGATTCCGTGAACTAAACGAACAGACGGTGAAGCTGGAGAAGCAGTTCGGCATTCCGGGCAACCGCCTGTTCTACCTGGCCCTGGCACCGGAGCTGTTCGGCAGCGTATCGTTTAACCTGCAAAAGGGCGGCATGCTGGATGCCGAAGGCTGGAACCGCCTCGTCATCGAGAAGCCGTTCGGCTACGATCTGAAATCGGCTGAAGAGCTGAACGAACAGATTCGGCAGGTCTTTAAAGAAGAAGAAATTTACCGGATCGACCACTACCTGGGCAAGGAAATGGTGCAGAATATCGAAGTCATCCGGTTCGCCAACGCGTTTTTCGAGCCGCTGTGGAACAACAAGCACATTTCCAACGTTCAGATTACGCTGAGCGAAACCGTCGGTGTTGAAGAGCGCGGAGGGTACTACGACCATGCCGGCGCACTCCGCGATATGGGACAAAACCATATGCTGCAGATGCTGACGATGATCGCGATGGAGCCGCCTAGCCGCCTGCTGCCGGAGGATATCCGCGACGAGAAGGTGAAGGTGCTCCGTTCGCTCCGGCCTTACGAGACAGCGGAAGAAGTGAAGAAGAACGTCATCCGCGGCCAGTACATCAAGGGCTCTGCCCGTGGTAAGGACCTGCCAGCCTACCGTGAGGAGGACAAGGTCGACCCGAACTCCAATACGGAAACGTATTTTGCGGCGCGGCTGTTCGTGGATAATTTCCGCTGGGCGGGCGTACCGTTCTATATCCGGACAGGCAAACGCCTTCCGGTCAAAACGACGGAAATCGTCGTGGAATTCAAGAGCATGCCGAACAACGTTTATTTGGGTAAAAAATACAAGCTCGAACCGAACCTGCTGGTCATCCGGGTGAACCCGATGGAAGGCATCTACGTAAAGATCAACGCGAAGAAGCCGGGCTCCGAAAATGAAATCGAGCCGCTCGCGATGGACTTCTGCCAGAGCTGCATGGTCGGCATCAACTCGCCTGAAGCGTATGAGCGCCTGCTGCATGATGCAGCCCGCGGCGAATCAACGTATTTCACCCGCTGGGATGAAGTGGCGTCGGCCTGGTCCTTCGTCGATAAGATCGCCGAAGCCTGGGCGCAAAACCAGGGCGATATCTCTTATTATCCTGCCGGGTCCTGGGGACCGAAGGAAACGGACGAACTGCTGAAAGCGGACGGTTTCCACTGGTGGCCGGTGAACGGCCAGGAAGAGGACAACGTCGTGTGGCAGATTGGCAAATAAAACCGTTGTACCGGTGCTTGCCTTGTGTTTCACTAAAGACATAGCCTGAAATGAAATCATCCTCATGCAGCCTCTGCATGGGGGTGATTTGCGTAGAGAATGTGATACAATAATAGACATGACTTTAGTGATGAAGGGAATAGTGAAATGAGCAAAGCGATAGATGATACGCTGCAGCAGGAAGTGGAGAAGCGCCGGACGTTCGCGATTATCTCCCACCCGGACGCAGGTAAAACGACATTAACGGAAAAGCTGCTCCTGTTCGGCGGCGCGATCCGGCTGGCTGGTACAGTCAAAGCGCGCAAAGCGAGCAAGCACGCGACCAGTGACTGGATGGAAATCGAGAAGCAGCGGGGGATTTCGGTTACTTCGTCGGTGATGCAGTTCGATTATAACGGACACCGGATCAACATTCTGGACACCCCAGGTCACCAGGACTTCAGTGAAGATACGTACCGTACGCTGACCGCTGCCGACAGCGCCGTCATGCTGATCGACGTGGCCAAAGGGGTCGAGGCCCAGACGATCAAGCTGTTCCAGGTTTGCGCGAAGCGGGGCATTCCGATTTTTACGTTTATTAACAAGCTCGACCGGGAAGGCCGGAGTCCGTTCGACCTGATGGAGGAGCTGGAGCAGGTGCTTGGCATCCGCTCCGTGCCGATGAACTGGCCGATCGGGACCGGACGCGAACTGTGCGGTGTCTACGACCGCATGAAGAATCAGGTCGAGCTGTTCCAGGGGAACGACCATTCGACCATTCAGGTACAGAAGGTGGAGGACTATAACGACCCGGTTATCCGTGAAATGGCGGGGGATTACCTACACGATCAGCTGTGCCAGGACCTGGAGCTGCTGGACGTGGCGGGGGACCAATTTGACCTGGAAAAGGTACAGAAAGGTGAACTGACGCCGCTGTTCTTCGGCAGTGCGATCAACAACTTCGGGGTGCAGACGTTCCTGGAGAACTTCCTGCAGCTGGCCCCGCCGCCGGAGCCGCGCCGCAGCACAGCTGGTTTGATCGAGCCGACGAACGAGAAGTTCTCGGGATACATTTTCAAAATCCAGGCGAACATGAACCCGGCGCACCGGGACCGCATCGCCTTCATGCGGATCGTGTCCGGCAAGTTCCAGCGCGGCATGACCGTCAAGCATGTGCGGGTCGGCAAGGACATCAAGCTGTCGCAGCCGCAGCAGTTCCTGGCACAGGACCGCGACATCGTCGATGAGGCGTATCCTGGCGATATCATCGGGCTGTTTGACCCGGGCATTTTCCGGATCGGCGACTCGCTGAGCCAAGGCAGCGAAATCGTCTTTGACGAGCTGCCGACGTTCTCGCCGGAGATTTTCTCGAAGGTGACGGTCAAGAACGCCCTGAAGCACAAGCAGTACCAGAAGGGCATCGACCAGCTGACGGAGGAAGGGACCATTCAGGTGTTCCATACAGTCAGCTTCGACGATACGATTCTCGGCGTTGTCGGCCAGCTGCAGTTCGAAGTATTCGAATACCGGATGAAAGGCGAGTACGGCGTGGATGTGCAGCTGCAGCGGATGCCGTACCAGTTCGCCCGCTGGATCGTGGACGACCAGATCGATCCGAGCAAATTCCGCATCAACTCGACGCTGGTGAAGGATAAGAAGGGCAACTATGTCGTACTGTTCGAAAACGAATATGCGATGCGGACCGCGATGGAAAAAAATCCGACCGCGAAGTTTTTGGAGACCGCTCCTTAAGTCTGCTGAAGCTTCTGTAATATAGGAAATACCCCTCCGCTGTTTCCCAGCGGAGGGGTATTTGTCATTGCGGTAAAAGCACAGGCGTCTTTGTTAAGTCAATGGCCCCGGCTTAATCGTCTTGAGGTGCTCATGAGCCACATGGACGAGCTCGTTCTGCTGCTTTGTGTCGATATTTTTCCACATCATCTCAAAGATCGCTCCCAAGCCGGGGAGCGCCTGCTCCGGACCGTCGACGGATCCTTC
>NZ_PCZT01000005.1:11459-16125 GCF_002968895.1 Paenibacillus sp. AR247
GCTTGGCGCAGGTCGAGAAGAATTGACATGATCGTTTTCCCTCCAGGATAAAAAGTTTGAACCCTTCACATCAGAGCTGCCCGCTTCCATATAACGTGCGGACGCAGTTCTGCTTCCCAGGGCTCAGTCTGAATTGTAATGATATTCTTTAGTAATGTGCCCCGAGGCGGGTGGCAAAATTCAAGTTTCTCACCCGCTGTGATATAATAATCAGGATAGACTTCTTATAGTCGTGGAGGTTAACATATGGCGAAAAAGCAGTACGCCGTCATCGGTATGGGGCGCTTTGGCTCCAGTGTTGCAAACACACTGAGCGAGATGGGGTTTGACGTGCTTGCCATCGATTCGGATGAACAGCGCACCCAGGCGGTATCAAATATGGTTACGCATGCCGTATCAGCGGATTCAACGGATGAAGAGGCGCTTCGAGCCCTGGGCATCCGCAATTTTGACGTGGTGGTTGTCGCCATCGGCGAAGACATCCAATCCAGTATTTTGACGACGCTCATCCTGAAGGATCTTGGGGTCGGAACGATTATCGTCAAAGCGCAAAATGAACTGCACGGCAAGGTTTTGCAAAAGATCGGCGCCGATAAAGTGATTTTTCCGGAGCGGGATATGGGTATGCGGGTCGCCCACCATCTCACTTCGCCGAATATTTTGGATTACATCGAAATTTCCGAAGACTACAGCATTTTGGAATTAAAGGCTTCGCAGGACATGGTCGGCAAAAACTTGAGGGAGCTCGACATTCGCGCCCGCTTCGGCTGCAACGTCATGGCGATCAAGCACGGCACGAAGATGGATATTTCGCCGTATGCCGACGCCCCGCTGAGCGAAGACGACGTACTCGTTATCGTTGGCGAAAAAAGCGATTTGACCAAGTTGGAGCTGGCTTATCCGAAATCACAGCTGCTCGAGAAGAAGCACCGGGACAAGCAGCATAAATATATCATCGAGGGCATTCATCTCGTGCAGGAGGCGCTGACGGCCGGGGCAGACCTGGAGTGCGTCGCTTTTGACCTGGAGCAGGGGGTTCCGTCCGAGCTTGCCCATCTGGCTGGCGGGGAATCTGCGGAGTGGATCGGCGTATCGCCTGCGGTAATCGCGAAGTGTACGGATACGAAAACGCCGCAGCCGGTTTTTGCCGTTGCCCGGAAGCCCAAGTCCGCGGCAGGGCTTGACGCCCTGATGAGCCGGGAAAGCAGCCTGGTCATCATCCTGGACGGCGTGCAGGATCCCGGCAATGTCGGGACGATCATCCGCAGTGCCGATGCGGCTGGGGCGGACGGGGTCATTCTGGGGCGCGGGTCGGCCGACCTGTACAATCCGAAGACGATCCGCTCGACCATGGGGTCGCTGTTCCATTTACCCGTGGTGGAGGGTGATTTGATGGAGATCCTGCCGGAGGCGAAGCGGAGTGGCGTGCGGGTGATCAGCACCAGCCTGCAGGCGCAGGACACGTGCTACAGCTACGATTTCCGGCAGGGCTCCTGCTGGCTGCTCGTCGGCAACGAAGCCAAAGGGGTATCGGAGCAGGCGCAGCAGCTGGTGGATGACGCGCTCATCATTCCGATGCGGGGACAGGCCGAGTCGCTGAACGTGGCGATGGCTTCGACGCTGATGCTGTTCGAGGCGATGCGGCAGCGGCATTTTGCTTGAACCTGCCTGCTCGTGAATATAAAAATAAAAGGCAATTCCGCTCGGTGTGCGATGCGGAGCTGCCTTTTTTGCGTTGCGTTACACGCCCGAATAGGCCATAAATCCGCCGTCAACGGGCACCACCGTGCCGGTGACAAAGCCCGAGGTGGTGTCGTCCACCAGCCAGAGCAGGGTACCCAGCAGGTCTTCCGGAACGCCGAACCGGCGCATCGGCGTGTGGCTGATGATTTTATGGGAACGTTCGGTCAGGGACCCGTCCTCGTTCGTCAGCAGTTTTCGGTTCTGTTCTGTCAGGAAAAAGCCGGGGGCCATGGCGTTGACCCGGATGCCCGATTCGGCAAGGTGAACCGCCAGCCACTGAGTAAAGTTGTTAATCGCTGCTTTGGCTGCGCTGTATGCGGGCACCTTGGTCATAGGACTCGGTGCGCTCATGGAGGATATGTTCAGCACAACCGCGCCGGGACGGCCGATCATCTGCCCGGCAAAGACCTGGGTCGGAATGAGGGTGCCGATCATATTGAGGCCGAGCACGTTCTGGAATCCCTGGATGCTGAGATCAAAAAACGTCGTGATCCCTGGCTGTCCAAGGTGCTCCGGCTTATAGATCTCTTCCGTCGTATTAGCACTGGGATGATTTCCGCCCGCTCCGTTAATCAGGATGTCGCACGGGCCGAAGGCCTCGCGGACCTGGCGCTCCGCCGCCTGCACGCTGCCGGGCTCCATCACGTCGCAGGCCACGGCAAGCGCCTGACCGCCCGCTTCGCGGATTTGCCGGGCAACGGCTTCGCCCTTTTCAGCCGTCCGGTTCAAAATCGCGACCTTTACCCCTTGGCGTCCGAGCTCCAGCGCCATGGCGCTGCAGAGAACCCCGGACCCGCCGGTAACAACGGCTGTTTTTCCGTGCAGGGCAGGGTGGTTAGGCAATGCTTTCATGCGTATCCCTCTTTTCTGCGGTAGGTTGAAGCTTCTGGTAGGCGTCCCACAACCCCCAGAGATACATAATGCCCATGGCGCGGTCATACAAGCCGTATCCCGGCCGGCACTGCTCGCCCCATAAATGTCTGCCGTGGTCCGGGCGGGCATAACCGGTAAAGCCGGTGTCATGATATGCCTTGACGATGCCCGCGATATCGACGGTGCCGTCCTGCGTCCGGTGCGAAGTCTCGATAAAGTCGCCGTTCTCATACACGCGCACATTGCGGATATGGGCAAAAGGAATCCGGTCCGCAAACTCATGGATCATGGCGATGATGTCGTTGTCCGGATTGGCCCCAAGGGAGCCGCTGCACAGCGTAATGCCATTGGACGGGCAGTCCACAAGGGAGAGCAGGCGCCGCAGGCTGTCCTGGCCAGTAATAATGCGCGGCAGCCCGAAAATCGGCCATGGCGGATCGTCCGGGTGGATGGCCATCGTAATGCCGCAGCGCTCCGCAGTTGGAATGACTGCCTCCAGGAAATAGGCGAGATGGTCCCATAGGTCCTCTGACGTCACATTCCGATAGGCCTCAAACAGGGAGGTCAGATGCGCAAGACGTTCGGGTTCCCAGCCGGGCATCGTCAGGGAGCTGTTCTGGTTGATCGTCTGCACAAGGTCGAACGGGTCAATGCCGTGGATTTTGGATTTTTCAAAAAAGAGTGCCGTGGACCCGTCCTCCAGCCGCTTGTAGAGTTCCGTCCGCGCCCAGTCGAACACCGGCATAAAGTTGTAACAAATCACTTTCACGCCGACTTGCGCCAGCTTTTCGATCGTTTTGACGTAATTGTCGATATACTTGTCCCGGGTCGGCAGCCCCAGCTTAATATCCTCGTGGACGTTAACGCTTTCCACCACGTCAATATGAAGGTTATGTGCTGCAGCCTGATCCCGAACAGCGATGATCTTCTCCATCGGCCATTCGTTTCCGGCCGGGACGTCATGAAGCGCCCACACGATCCCTTCGACACCGGGAATTTGTTTGATATGATCCAGCGAAACCGTGTCATTGCCTTCGCCGAACCAACGGAATACCATACGCAATCCCATACACCGCCTTGTCATTATGTTGTTTTGCAGAAAGAAGCTGCTGCCATTTCATCGGCACCATTGCCGGTACCGGTATGGCATGCTCCGGCGGCCTTGCTACACAGGCCAGCATGACTTACTTGAAATATTCCGGGTAGCGCTGTTTCAGGACCGGGAGGTTCGAAATGCTGAGGGTTAGATGCTCCTTCATGATCCGTTCGGCGAGGTCCGCATTCCGGCTGCGGATGGCTTGGATCATTTCCCGGTGCTGCTCAAACAGGTTCCCCCAGTGCGGATCCAGCGACAGCCATAACACGCGGGTGCGGTTCAGATGCGCGTTCATCTGCTGAATGACGTTCCATGTGCCCATTTTCCGGACACCCTCAAACAGGATTCGGTGAAAAGCCTCGTCGAGCTCAAACATTCGCTTGCCGTCAAGCTGCTTCATGCTCTCCTGCTGCATCACGAGATTGTTCTCCATCTCCTGCAGCTTGTCTGCGGGAAAGGACTCGCAAGCGAGACGGATGACGGCCTTCTCCAGCTGCTCACGCATGAAACGGGCTTCCTCCACCATGTCCGGATCGATCAGCGAGACAGGGTCCCCTTTGAGGCAGCACCAGCAGCAGGCCTTCCTGGGCCAGGCGAACGAAGCTCTCCCGAACCGGCGTCCGGCTGACGTGAAAGGTCAGGGACGTTTCTTTCTCGGACAGGGCCGTACCCGGGGGAAGCTCCAGACTGACAATTTGCTGCTTGGGCTGTTGGTACACGAGATTTCCGGCTGAACCGGATTGGAGCATAGTTTCATCCATTTCATGGATACCTCCTGACACTTCCATACTACCATACAAGTATGGCAGACGAAATGAAAATTTGCAGCTGACCGACCTGGATATTAGAATGAAAAGCCAATAAAATGCAGGCCAATAGGATTAAGCAGGTTCTGCAAGCTCTGAAAACCCGTCATGGAAAAGGGCGTACAGGTTTGAGAGCCGGGTACAGGAC
>NZ_PCZT01000005.1:16225-17563 GCF_002968895.1 Paenibacillus sp. AR247
CGGTGAGGAAGAAGTCGCGATTGGTATCCTTCTCAATGCGTTCCAGCGGCTGTCCGGTTTTCTCCGCGATAAAATCGTTGATCTTGCTTCGCAGCTTCAAAATCCGGCGCGCCGTGATATCGATATCGGCTGCGGGACCTTGGGCACCGCCGAGCGGCTGATGCAGCATGAACTCGCTGTTGGGGAGGGCATAACGCATGCCCTTTTCCCCGGCAAGGAAGAGCACCGCACCCATGGATGCGGCAATGCCCATGCAGATCGTTGTGACCTTCGGCTTGATGTAGTCCATCGTGTCCAAAATGGCATAGCCTGCCGAGGTAGAGCCCCCCGGGCTGTTGATATACAGGGATATATCCTTCTCCGGATCGTCGGCGGCCAGGAACAGCAGCTGTGCGATGATGCTGTTGGCCACCACGTCGTTCACTTCGGAACCGAGAAATATAATCCGGTCCTTCAAAAGGCGCGAATAAATATCATAGGAACGCTCGCCAAGCCGGCTTTGTTCCACAACGTAAGGAATTGTGTTCATGTTCATGGCCTCCTTTATATGGGAAGGCACAAGGATCTACGCCGCACAGCGCAGGGACATACCCGTTCCGGAGGACATCCGTGTCCGGCTGAAACCGACCACTGGGGCCTGGTCCGTTGCCGGCTGCAGAGCTTCCATTAGCCGCTGGAGCAACTCAGGCTTCTCCTGCCGGATGGCGGTCAGCAGGATATGGCGAAACTCCTCCTGCTCGACGTCCTTCCAGTGCGGGTCCGGTGAAATGGCTTCGCCGGTGTCTCCGCTGATGTTGCGGCGCGCCCTGTGCAGCAGTGATTTGACTGTCGTTTCATTCAGTTCCAGCATGCTGGCGATATCCGACACCCGGCTCTCAAACACGTCCTTCAGCACGAACACCAGCAGCTGCTTTGGCGTCAGCTTCTCCATTAAGGTGTCGAGCCCGGACAGAAGCGTATCGATCGGGTGATCGGTCGATTGCGGCTCAACCATCGGTTCGGCCGATTCACGCGACCTTTTACGGACGAGATCGATCCAATGGTTGCGGGCAATGGTCATCATAAGCGGCAGGCTGGGCTGCCGCGGAGATGACGGGTCTTTCAGGCAGAAGCGCAGCGTTTTATCGATGGTGTCATGTGCCAGATCTTCGGCATCCCAGCGGTTGCGGGTGACGCTCAGGCAGAATTTTTTCAAACTTGGGTACAGCTCCGAAATATCCTCGCGATGATATCCGGTGTCATGGAATTGACGGATTAACATGTTAATCACACTCCTGTAGAGGCCTCTATAGAGATAACGTTTGAACAGGGGGAAAAGGATACGGGATGCTCATTTTT
>NZ_PCZT01000005.1:17663-21624 GCF_002968895.1 Paenibacillus sp. AR247
TGGGAGTCGTTGTGCCGTTTGACATGGAACCTGAAATCGTCGATACGGAAATTCCGGTCTCCTACCTGATGGTCGTCGGCAACGTGCCGATGTATTATTACGACAGCAAGGGCACGCCGGTTGGGGAGAACGGGGCCGCGGCGCCAAGCATCGCGCTGCCCGGAGCCGGAGCGCAAAGCCAGCAAGGCGGAAGCCCGGCGGCCGTTACCCCGCCCAGCATCCATCCGGGAGGGGAAAACCCCGGAACAACGGATTCGACGGGCGGGTAACGGGGGAGGCAGGGAAGCACTAAACGGCCCTGGTATAGCGATAAGAAAAAGGGACCTCCCGAACACGCGGTTCAGGAGGATCCCTTTTTCTGTTTCAGCGCTTTGCGCTCTTCCATTTCCCAGCGCCGGAGGGATGGATAAGGGTCGAACGACCATTCGACCAGGCCGCTGTCACGGTAGATGCCGTAGTGCAGGTGCGGAGGGAATTTACCTTGCGTGCCGGGTTTCCCGTAGCCGGAGCTGCCGACCCAGCCGATCGTTTGTCCTGGTGTGACGATATCCCCCTGTTTGATGGACTTTTCAAACCCCTGCAGATGAGCGTAGTAATGGTAATGGTTATCCAAATCCCGGATGCCGATGCGCCAACCGCCGAACGGGTTCCACCCCTTGAGCTCAACTACGCCATAGCAGGTGCTTCGTACGGGAACCCCATAGTTCGCAAAGATGTCCGTGCCTTCATGGATCCGGTAACCTCCCCAGCTCCGCCCGCTTCCCCAGGTCGCTCCGGTACGAGTAGCTATTGCTGATGGGGAGAGGGAAGGCACGGTTGGAACCTTGAAGCCTTTCGTGAACGATACAGTGAAGTGCTGGACCGCTACGACTATATTGTCGGCGATTGGGGCTACAGTCAGCTCCGGCTTAAAGGGTTTTACCGGGATAAGCATCCCAAAGCAACCAAAGACACAGCCATTTCCGGTATGATGGATTACATTAACGAATACTGCAACTTCGGCTGCGCGTACTTTGTACTGCAGAAGAGCCGGGAGTCGCAGCCCAAAGAGAAAACAAAAAGCGGTTCCGTATAGGAGCCGCTTTTTGTTATGAGATCAGAAAGTATAAGTTTCGGAGCTTCTGCTTCCTGATCTCGCAAGAAAAACCTCCTCTAGAAGCGGTCTGTCTTCTTTGAAGGTACGTCGATAGACGTTTTTCTTATGCAACTTGTCATGCACATAAAGTCTTGATGCTGATCTATCCCAGAAATGCTTCCCGCACCCGGTTCCAGAACGGGAACGGGCGGTATCTCGCAAAGCTGACCTTCTCCTTGGCGACCTGGCAGCGAACCGAGATGAGGTCGTCCACCTGCAGGTTGACATGATCGATGTAGAGTAAGAGCCGCTGCTCTTTACGGGAGAAAATGTCGCAGTGATGGTGCTTGGGCAGCAGAAGGGGCGATCCCATCGTCCGGAAGACGCGGTTGTTGATCGAAGCGATCTCCGCGATCTGCAGCGCCTCGATAGTCGGGTGTACCATGGCGCCTCCAAGACTTTTATTATATGCCGTGCTTCCGGATGGCGTAGAGACACAGATCCCGTCGCCGCGGAACATTTCAAAGGTTTGGTCGTTGATGTCCACCTGGGCCACTACCGTTCCGTCGACGCCTTTCAGGGTGAACTCGTTCAAGGCGATATAGGAAGCGTTGCCCGATTTTCTATGAATTTCAAGTTCAAGCAGCGGATATTTGACGATTCGCGGACGAATGGAGCCCGAATTGGCCGCAGAGCTCATCAGTTCGATCAGCTGCGGCAGCTCGTCCGCTTTCCAGTCCGCATAGAATCCCAGATGTCCGGTGTGAACCCCTACGAAGGCAATGTCAGGAATATGGTCAATAAACGTATGAAAGGCATGAAGCATGGTGCCGTCCCCGCCGATGGAAATGACAATCTCCGGTGATTCGGCATCCAGCTGAAATCCCCGTTGCGCCGCAAGCTTATGGAACTGCTCGCTTAAATCCACGGATAACTGATCCCCGCGATCCAGAACATAGTATCTCAAGGGTGTAAGCTCCTTTGTAATGGGTTTATAAGAATCATAAACAATATCGGAGGATAACACAACGTCCATTTCATGTTCCGTGATCAGGAGGTCCGGCGAACGCCGCGCCACAAGGATTGAATCCAGCTGATCAGAAGGGAGAGCACCGTCATCCCGGCCAGCAGGATGCACAACAGGACGAGGCAGTCCCGGATGCCTTGGGCCGAGGCCAGAAAGCCGAAGTTTTGGCTTGCGAAAGCAGGCGCATCGGTATAACGTCCCATCACTGGTTCCCATAAAAACAAAACGAGGAAAGCAGCCACAAAACCATGGATCCGTCGCCGGAGCCGTCGCGGCCGTACCCGTCGAAGATGGAAATGGACCGCGGGTTATGATCGTTCAATTCCGGATTGAACACTCCCGACCAGGCCGGTTCCGTAATGAGGATGCCGGTGAGGCGCTCCGGGTGCTTGCGATCCTTTGGATGGGCTTTGGTCAAGGTCCGTTCGTACTGGTCGATCGCGGCAATCCTGTACCAAGGGATGTTGGTGGCCTTGCTGATCTTCGCATAGAGTGACTTTCTGGACTCCAGGATTTCTGTCCGGCTCAGCTGGTCCAGCGATTTGGCGGCTTGGTTAGGCTCCGGAGCCGCCGGCTCCGCGCCCACCTTGCCGGGAAGGTGAAAGCAGCCCAGCAGCAGCGCTGATGTGAGTACACCTGTCAGCGAACGTTTGAGCCACCGTGTGTGCGGAACAATGTATTTCATCGGTTCTCTACCTCCTGCCAGTTTGATGCAGTCCTCGCTCAATATTCGGACTGGACCGACATAGCCTTAGAGTGAATCAAGAACCTCGAATTTATCCGTGCTTGGAAATGGAAGTATTTTGGCTGATTTCATGATATAATATGGAACATGCAGCAGCTAACCATGATAGCGAAAGAAGGTCAGAACATTGCCTACGAATACCATCAAGGAGCCAAAGCCGGATTGGATTCGCATCAAACTGACAACCGGTGACAATTACCAGGAAATTAAGAGCATGATGCGCTCTAAGACCCTTCACACGGTATGTGAAGAAGCACGTTGCCCTAACATATATGAGTGCTGGGCCAATCGTACCGCCACGTTTATGATTCTCGGCGATATTTGTACGCGGGCCTGCCGTTTTTGTGCAGTAAATACAGGAAAACCGACGGAGCTGGATCTCCAGGAACCGGAACGTGTCGCTGAAGCGGCGGAGAACATGGGTCTGCGCCACTGCGTCATCACCAGTGTGGCCCGGGACGATCTGTCCGACGGCGGTGCGTCTATTTTCGCAGAGTCGATCAAGGCTGTCCGCAAGCGTCTGCCGCTGTGCAGCGTGGAGGTGCTGATTCCGGACTTTATGGGCAATTGGGACGCCCTGAAGACCGTGATGGACGCTAAGCCGGATATTTTGAACCATAACATTGAAACGGTGGAACGCATGTCGAATCGGGTGCGTGCCAAAGCGAAGTATGACCGCTCCCTTGAGCTGCTGCGCAGAGCGAAGGAAATGCAGCCGAACATTCCGACGAAGTCCAGCATCATGCTGGGAGTCGGCGAAGAATGGGATGAAATTTTGCAGGCGATGGACGACCTTCGCGCCGTGGATTGCAACATTATGACGATCGGGCAATATTTGCAGCCTTCTCCGCAGCATTTAAATGTGGTTAAATATTATCATCCGGATGAGTTTGCCGCTCTGAAGGAAGAAGGCATTAAGCGGGGATTCAGCCACGTGGAATCCGGACCGCTTGTGCGCAGCTCCTACCATGCCCATGAGCAGGTACAATCCGCTGCACAGCATAAATAGGCGCCATTATACGATAACCTCAGGCAGAAAGGCAGGGGTAGTTCATTGATTCTGATCGGCGGAAAAATTATGAGGTGCTTAAAGATCATAAAGACGGTTGGAACC
>NZ_PCZT01000005.1:21724-34773 GCF_002968895.1 Paenibacillus sp. AR247
CGGGCGCCCAGGGTGACCTCAAATAAGCCTCCAACGAGCGCTTCCGAGAGGGATGGAGGGAACTGGAGCGCCGTCAGGCCATTTTCCAGCAGACGATAGAAGAACGCCATTACCCCCGCTTCGGTAAGTATCTCTAAAAATACCGAGAAGAATACAACCAGTCCGCCCACGACAATAATAAGCTTCAGCGAAGATTCGACCGCCTGCTGAAGCAGCTCGCCCACGCTTCGGCCGTCGTTCATTCTGGCTTCATGCATGGCGTTGAACGCCCGCCGCAGCCGGCTGCCGCGAACCGGGGCTCCGCCAGCCGGAATTTCGGTCACCGAGCCCCGTTTGCCATGGAAACGCATGAGGAGGCCGATCAGAAAACCGCCGCCGTAATGGGAAAGCGCCAGAATGGTCGCGATTTTGGGATAATGAAAAAAACCGACCGATACGGCTCCGATCAGAAATATCGGGTCAGAAGAGGTTGTAAAGGCCACCAGCCGCTCGCCTTCCTCCCGGTTGAGCATTTTCTGTTCCCACAGCTTGGCCGTCAGCTTGGCCCCGATGGGATAGCCTGACACATACCCCATCGCGGCTACGAATCCTCCGCTTCCGGGAATGCGGAACAGCGGCTTCATCAGCGGATCGAGCAGCGTGCCGAACAAGTGAACGATGCCGAAGCCCAGCATCATTTCGGAAATGATGAAGAAGGGAAATAACGACGGAAACAGGACGTCCCACCAAATGGCCAAGCCCCGCAGGGCGGATTCCAAATAAGGGCCGGGGTAACACAGCATCAGCACTAACAATCCGGCCATAGACGCAATCATGAGCGGTAAACCCAGCCTTTTTACGGACAAATTCGCAGCCTCCCTTCCGAATATGGGACATGAGAATCACACCTATGTTCCTAAATTTTATGAATGTCATCGGACAAACAGTACAAAAAAGTTGGGAAAGCGTTTACAATAAGTGCTGTATTTTTGGTGGAGATATGGTAAAATATACAGTACAACAACTAACTTCATTTCAAGTTTAAAATATATGGATGGAGTGATGAGAACATGAGTATTGTCGCCGGTCTCCTTGTCTGCGCCTTCGTGTATGTCATTCGCGAATCACTGGTCCATCCCGGCGAAGAGGATTGGAGCAGTTACTGAAGATGTCCTAAGGTGCTAAACTTACGTTTAGTCGCCTTTTTTTGTGCATAGGGACTTGTCCTTCCGCGAGGCTCATGCAGAGGATCTGAGACCCTGATTTAAAGCTCAGGTCCCACTTTGTGGGGTTATTTTGTTTTTGGTTTTTGATATAATGGAAATAATATGTACTTTGCATTTTGATGATTCATTCGAGTAAGCAGCGGCGGAAGGCCCGGAAAGAGACAAGCATCGATGAGGACACTGGGCATGAAAGGAATGTATGGATGTGGCGTTGGAACCTCTTTACTCCATTAATGTAGTATGCTGTAATTGCGAGCATCAATTTTCCACGTCACGGGTGCGTCCGAGCTTTAAGAAGGCCGTGCGTACGGATGCGGATTTTTGTGCTTATTATAACAACGAGAATCCCGACTATTATGTGGTCAGGGTATGCCCGAAGTGCGGTTTTGCGTCTACGGAGCATTCAACAGAACGGCTGAGCGATGTGCAGAAAAAGCAGTTTGCCGAGAAAATCGGCAAGCGCTGGATCGAGCGGGACTACAGCGGACACCGGGATTGGGAAATTGCGCTTGAGACCTACAAGCTCGCCTTGCTGTGCGCGCAGACGATCGGAGAGAAGGATCGGATTATCGCAAGCCTTCTGCACCATATTGCCTGGCTCTACCGGTATAAGGGCGACGAGGAGCAGGAACAGCGCTTTCTGAAATACTGCCTGGATTCTTATATCCGGGTGTATGAGCTGGAAGGCGTAGGAGCGAACAACGCGCGCTTGCTTTATTTGATTGGGGAACTGAACCGCCGGACAGGCGATTTCCATCAGGCGGTCAAGTGGTTCTCCAAAGTCATCAATGATAAACATATCGTGGATTCAGCCATGATTCACGCTTCACGCGAGCAGTGGGGCGTGCTGCGGCAAGAGATGCTGGACAAGCGAATGGAGCTGCCGGGCGAGATGAATCCCGCCTGAACGTAAAAACACGCCAAGGAGACCGTGTTCATCACGGCATGCCTTTGCGTGTTTTCTTTCCGGAGCAGATCAGCCGGTTCGATCAGCGAATATCCTGGTCGAACAGCAAATAATCGTTGTCCGTGTCGATGATATGGAGTCTGTTGTTGCAGCAGGGAAAGACGAGCAGCTTTTTCTTTCCTTCATGAATGCTGCGAAGCTCAGCTGGCTTAAGGGGCAGCCTCACATTGTTCGCTCCGCAGAACGGACATTCATGTACATAAATATCGCCCATCACTTTGTCGTAAGGCCAGGTTCTGGAGAACGGAATCATGATTTGGTTCCTTCATCGCCGTCCTGCTTGCCGGCTTCTTCCTTGGCGAGCTCCGCCAGCTTCTGCAGCAGGATATGCTGCGGCATGTGCATCAGGTGTTCCAGGGGAACCCCCAGCTTCTCGGATAGTTTCACGGCGGTCTCCGGTGAAATTTGCAATGGTCTCATGGTGAGTATCCCTCCTCTGTATGAATAAGCCCGGTTTGCCGGGCAGAAACATAAGGGTTTCGTCTTTATAGTTATACACCTTACCATGAGGCCAATCAAATAAAATAAAAATGATGATGAGAAAGGTGATTCGAACATGAACAAAGACCTGAAATTAACTTGGAATCTTGAATCCGTATTTCCGGGCGGCTCCGCTTCCGCCGAGTTCGATACCTTCCTTCACTCCCTGGAGCAGGATTTGAAGAGCCTTCAGGGCGAAATCAAGGCAGCCAAGGCGCCGGCGAGCCCAAAAGAGACCGAGTCGTTTGACGGGTTTATTGAAGCGCTGCAGGGCACTATTGCCCGCCTCTCCGAAGCCAGCGCGTTCGTCAGCTGCCTGCAGGCACAGAACCAGCAGGATAAGAAGGCCGTTCAGCTGGGCGGCCGCCTGGCGAACCTTCGGGCGCTCATTAATGGAATCATGACCGACTTTGACCATATTCTTCGCTCGACCGATGATGAGACGTTCGCGCAGTGGATCGGCCGCGATCAGGTGCGGCAGCTGGCCTTCGTCCTCAGTGAGAGCCGCGACCAAGCCCGCGAAATGATGAGTCCGGACATGGAGAGCCTCGCGCTCGATTTGGCCATTGACGGATATCATGGCTGGAGCAGCATGTATGATACGATCGTCAGCCATATCCAAATTCCGTTTGAAGAAAACGGCGAGACCGTGTCGCTGTCGGCCGGGCAGGCGGCCAATAAGCTGGACAGTCCGGACAAGGAGACTCGCGAGTCGATGTTCGTGAAGTGGGAGCAAGCCTGGTCGGACAAAGCCGACTTCTGCGGGGATACGCTGAATCACCTCGGCGGATTCCGCCTGAAGCTGTATGGACGCCGCGGCTGGGACGAAGTGCTGAAGGAGCCGCTTGAAATCAACCGCATGTCGCGTGAGACGCTGGACGCCATGTGGAATGTCATACAGGACAACAAGCAGATGCTGCTGCAGTATATGGAGCGCAAGGCCAAGCTGCTCGGCCAGGACCGTCTGAGCTGGGTGGATGTGGAAGCGCCGATCAGCAAGTCTTCGGGCACGATTTCTTACCAGGAAGCGGCGGAAACGATCGTGGAGCAGTTCCGCAAGTTCAGCCCGCGCATGGCTGATTTTGCCGAGATGGCCTTCGACAAGTCCTGGATCGAGGCGGAAGACCGTCCTGGCAAGCGTCCGGGCGGCTTCTGCACATCGCTGAAGCTCAGCAAGGAGACGCGGATCTTTATGACGTTCAGCGGAACGGCTTCGAACGTCTCGACGCTGGCGCATGAGCTCGGACACGGCTATCACCAGCACCTGATGAACGAGCTGCCGATCTTGAACCAGCGGTATGCAATGAACGTTGCAGAGACGGCATCTACCTTCGCGGAGATGATCGTATCGGACGCGATGGTGAAATCGGCTGCCGATGAGCAGGAGCAGCTGGCGCTGCTTGAAGACAAAATCCAGCGGAGCGTCGCATTCTACATGAACATCCATGCGCGCTTCCTGTTCGAGACCCGTTTCTATGAGAAACGGGAAAGCGGTCTGCTCAGCGTTCAGGAGCTGAATGCGCTGATGGAAGAAGCGCAGAAGGAAGCGTATTGCGACGCCCTGTCGTCTTACCATCCGCATTTCTGGGCGTCGAAGCTGCATTTTTATATTACGGGTGTGCCGTTCTATAACTTCCCGTATACTTTCGGCTACATGTTCAGCACGGGCATCTATGCACGCGCGCTTCAGGAAGGCGCAGGCTTTGCCGATAAATACGACGCCCTGCTGCGCGATACCGGCGTCATGACGGTGGAGGAGCTGGCGAAGAAGCACCTGAACGCCGATCTGACGGGCCGCGATTTCTGGCAGACCGCGGCAGATCCGCGATTTCTGGCAGACCGCGGCAGATCTGACGGCAGAGGATGTCAAGCAGTTCCTGGCCATGACCGACCATCTGGTGTAATCCAGCCGGAGGGTTCGGTTAAGTGGAATAGATCACACCACACAAAAAGCAGTCCCTTGGGGTTCATTACGCCTCAAAGGGACTGCTTTTTTGATGATACATTAGTTTGGGAGACACGGACTTGTTATATCGCATCGCAAGAAGACGACCGCTAAATGCACTCTTGTGGGACTGGATAGCAACATGGAATCGCTTTTGTCCGATGTCCGCCCTCCGTAAAGTGCATCAAGCGGGGCATAGGTTAGGAACGTCCGCGGATTTCCTGACGCAGGAACATGACGTACGAGATCGCAAAGCAGACCAGCGTCAGGGCGATCAGCCCGGTGACCTGCGGCCAGATCAGCAGCAGGCTCTGCCCGAAGGGGAGCGGGCTGTCAATCGCGCCGTAAGCCTGCTCCGTCGTGAGCGGACCCAGTGTACGCACCGTCGGCATCAGCAGCGTCGAGGTCGCCTCATTGAACAGCGTATACGGTGAAATCCGGCTCAGCCCGAGCATAAAGCTGACATGGTGGACCATGTCGTCCACCGAAGCCGTGTCGCTGTTAGGCGCAAGGCCCGAGGAGATCAAATTCAGGATCATATCGTAAAAGAAGCTGAAGAACAGCCAGACGGCGATGCCCGAGAGCGCCGATGTGGCAGGCTGGCGGAATTTAACCGAGAACAGGATGGATAAGTTCAGCCAGAATCCGATATAGACGATCGTGACAACCAGGAAGCTGAGGATTCTCAGCAGCTCCTCGAATGACGGCGGCAGTCCTACGATCAGAAAACCGAGGGCCAGCACGAGCAGCCCGAGGGAGAGAAACATGAAGCCGATGATGGTGAGCGATGCGATAAATTTGGCATTCAGCAAATCGTCACGGTGAATCGGCTGCGCCATGATGCGGCTCAGGGTGCCTTTGTTCCGCTCGCTGTTGACGGCGTCGAAGCCGAGGCCGATGCCAAGCAGCGGGCCCAGGAAGCCGATGAATCCGATAAACGACGGCAGGGTGCCGTCGGAGGTGGTGAACAGCTTCAGGATGACGAAATCGCTGTAGCCGTCCGTGGATTTGATAGCGTCCTGCAGGCTGTTCAGCGCCGTATACAGCGAGGCGACGCAGGTCAGGAAGATGATCGCCAGGAGCAGCAGGAAGCGCCAGCTCCGGACATGATCGGAAATTTCCTTGCGCACCAGGACGCGGAATGCCGCCGGGTTCGCATTTACCCGGTTGAACCGCTCCCGGTCGGAGGGAACAGTGCCCCGTAACCGGCCGATGCCGTCCTTAAACGGGGTGCTGACCGTGTCCCAGGCTTTATTTAGCTGCTCTTTTAGAACGCTTGCTTCCAAGGTCCTCACCTCCCGCAAAATATCGCCGGTAGATTTCATCCAGGCCGTATTCCTTGCGCTGCAGCCCGTAAAGGGCCGCTCCCGACGCGACGACCGTCCGGGCGATCTCCGGACTGCAGTCGGCGTTGACGCCGATCTCCAGGCGCGTCCGGTCCTCCACCGGTCTCATCGAGTCTTGATCCCCGCTCGCGATCCGGACAGAGCTGACCCCTTCCACGCTCTGAAGGTCAGCCAGCAGCGCATCATCCGCCCGGTCCACCTCGGCGGTGATCAAGAGCGGCGTGTCGGTCAGCAGGACGCTGGACAGCGTCTCCAAGTTTCCTTCGGCCAGCAGCCTGCCGCTGACGAACAGGCCGACGCGGTCGCAGATTTGCTGTACCTGGTGAAGCTGGTGCGAGGAGAGGAGCACCGTCAGGCCCTGGTCCCGGCTGAGGCCGTGGATCAGGCCGAGGAGCTCATCGATCCCTTTGGGGTCGATGCCGAGCGTCGGCTCATCGAGGATGATGATTTCCGGCCGCTTGATCAGAACGTCCGCGAGTCCGAGCCGCTGCCGCATACCGCGGGAGTAATTCCCGGCCTTCTTATGGGCAGCATCCTCCAGCCCTACCTCCTTCAGCAGATAGAGCGAACGCTCCTCCGCCTCTTTGTCGGAAATGCCGTTAAGGCGGGCGGTCAGCTTTAAGTTCTCAAGGCCGGTCCAGTCTTCGTAAAAACCGACGTCGTCCGGCAGGTAACCGACGCGGCGTTTGACTTCAATCGGCCGCCGCGTCGGATCCAGCCCCAGCACATTGATGCTTCCGCCGTCCGGTTCGCTCAGGCCGAGAAGCATCAGAATGGTGGTCGATTTGCCTGCGCCGTTTGGGCCGAGCAGGCCGAAGATTTCCCCGCGGCGGATTTGAAGGGACAGATGGTCCACGGCTTTATGGGTGCCGTAGCTTTTGGTCAACTGCTGTATGTCGATGACTGTCTCCGCCAACGTTATCTCCTCCCGTATTTACGAATGAGTACATAGATGCCGCCCAAAATGACCAGGATGATCAGCACGCCGATCCAGCCCCACAGGACGGAGCCTTTGACAGGGCGATGGCTTTGTCGCTTGCGGTCAATTTGGCTTCCACCGTGTGGACTTGCCGGCGGCGAGCTTATCGACCGTTTTGGGNTTAAAGCTGACTTCCCAGTTGGTTGGCGCCGTGGAGGTGAAGTTGATGTTGGTCAGGTCGGCGGTACCGGATTTTTGACCAGCAGCTCAACGGTTTTATCTCCGCCTGCCTTAATGTCGGTGCTTAACAATCCGCTTGGCGTCGTCAGTTCCATGCTGTACTTGCCGGTAATGACGGCTTCGAGCTCCAGCTCGGAATTCGTTGTCTGGTTGGAAGCGCGGATCGGTATTTTAAAGGTACCCTGCGTCACGTTTTCAGCCGGCTTTACATCAACGGTAATGGATTTGTCAGCCCCTGGGTCCACTTCGACGGAAGAGACCTGTTTGCTGTCTGCCGTAAATGTTACGTCCCATCCCTTCTCAGCCTGGGCGGTTAACGCATACGTCTGCTTTTCGGCGGTGCGGTTGGACAGGTTCACCGAATAGGTAAAGGTCGCGTCGGAGTGTCCCTCCAGGTTGGCCTGATCGGTCGTCAGTTCGGTTTGATACGTGCCCTTTTCCGTGATGTTGACCGAAAGGGGCAGAGACGCGAGGCTGCCCGCCGACAGCGTAAAGCGATAGGTTCCCTTGTCGATTTGCATCGGAACCGTCACGTCCAGGGAGATCGTTTGCGATGAATCCGGCATAACCGAAATTTCGTTCAGGTCCCAACCGCCGCCCGAAATTTTGGCCGTCCAGCCTTCGGGCAGACCGGTAACGGATATCGGGGCTGTAATGACGCTGCCGGAGTTGTTTTTCAACTCCACGCTGTAATTCAGCGATTCTCCGGGAGGCACGGAAATGGAAGTGTAGGTAGTGTACAGCGTCAGACCTCCGGCTGCATGGACCGGACTTCCCGTGCTGGCGATCAGGAAGCCGATGCAGAGCATCAGCGCCAGGCCGGCATGTGTGATGATCCTCAAGAAACGTGTCATGAAACAGAACCCTCCTCATGTGTGTTGGTGATCATCTGGAATACGAATGAAGGGCCGCCACCGGATTTACCGGAAGATTAAAAGAAGATAAAAATTTGCTTAAAAAGGGATAAAATCACGGAGGAGGGGAGTCCGAACGCGAAATTCTTTTGCTAGAATGTTGCTGTAAAAACGGCGGCCAGCGCTCTCTTCGGGACCTTGGGTGCAGGGGGCAGGCCGGATCAAGGGAATGAAGAGAATAAGGGGGGATACTCCATCATGCAGGACCGTCCTGAAGCGTGGTTGAAGGAAATTGCAGAGGGCTCGGCTCCGGCTTTCGACCGGTTCTATGATGCGTTTGCTCCGATGGTTTACCGGCTTGCGGAATACTGGATGAAGGACCGGGTGGAAGCGGAAGATGTCTGTCAGGAAATTTTTATCGAAGTGATGGAAAAAGCGGGGCACTACGATCCCGAAAGGGGCAGCGTGGAAGCGTGGCTGGCGGTTCGTGTCCGAAGCAGGGCGATGGACCGCCTCCGGCAAAAGCAGCGGATGGCCGCCCTGCAGCGGACGCAGGAAGAGTCGGCCGTTATGCGCTGGCAGCGGACGTTGGAATCGGCGGAGCTGGAAGCGTTCCGGCATCTGGATCAGGAGCAGGTGAGGGCGGCGCTGCGCAGCATCCCGCCCATGCAGCGAATGGCGCTCTACGGGAGCTATATGATGGAGCTGACGCACCGCGAGCTGGCTGAGAAGATGCAGAAGCCGGTCGGAACCGTGAAGTCGCTGATCCGTTACGGCATCCGGAATTTACGCAGCAGACTGGAACAGGGCCAGGTTACCCAGGCCGGCGAGGGAGGTGAACCGCATGCGGTTGTCCATTCGGGAAAATGGGAGCAATAATCCTGAAGGCTGTGCTGTGCTGCCCGAGGAAAAGCTGGTCGATTATGCGATGAAACAGCTGGAAGAGCCGGAGCGTCTCCTCGTCGAGGAGCATGCCGCCGCTTGCCCCCACTGCAGGGAGCGCCTTGCCGAGTGGGAGACGGTGATGCAATCCGTTGAGCTGGTCGGCTCGGTAATGAGCGAGCCAGCCTCGGTTTTGGATAGCCAGCCAACCGCTGCAGCGTTGAGCACGTCGCTGCCCGAGTCGCCGATACGGGCTGTGGGTACCGAAGAGAAAACCGCATCAGAGGCGGATTGGCAGGCCTCCAGCGAGGTAGCTGGCCCGTTTGCGGCCTCTTCCGCAGCTCCTGGCCCTTCCGCCCGTCTGGGCCGCAAAATGCGGCTTCTGGCCCGGCTCCGTTCCCTGGAAAAAGGATTTGTCCGCTGGCGGCGTTACCTTGTACCTGCCGCAGCGGCAGCGGTTGTTGCAGGCTGCGTCGTTGCCGGACTGTTCTCCTTCAAGCATCGGGAGATGCCGTCCGCCGATTCTATCGATCAAGCCTTTACATCCAAAATCGCTGTTATGCAGTCGGCCAATTACGATCAGTACCGGATTCCGCCGCTTCCGCCGCTCCACGGATCGGGAGGCGTGTGGATCGACCGGGATTCGGGTGAGATGCTGATCGTGATCGAAGGCCTTCAGCCACCGGAGGAAAAGGCCTACCAGGTATGGCTGCAGCATGAGCAACGGTCGGTCAGCATGGGAATGCTGATGACGGGTAAGGCCGAGGGTAAAGGTTATTATTACGGATACGGGACCATGGACCCGGACCAAATTGTGATCAGTCTGGAACCTAAGGGCGGAAGCCGGGTTCCGACCGGACCCGAAGCACTAAGGGTGTCTGTCGATGATAACAGGGAGTAGCGTCAGCCTGGGGGATCTCAAATGCCCTCGGGCTTTTTTCTTTTCAGGTTTCGCGTTAGCCCGGAATAGTCGCTTTAAGCCGACTGTTTTTTGGGTGATGGGATCATCGAAATAGATTTGGGGTAGCGTTCATTGGAGTGGATTCGTGGTTTTTCGCGCTCTTCTTGGAATGTCCTTGGGGAAATCACATTTTGTCAAAATAACCAGAAATATAGCGATTTGTTGCCGAAAATAAAATTGCTTTAACGAAAATAATAGGAATTATTACCCAATTATGTTTGATGTTGTTGTATGATACTACATGCTGTCTTATAATGAGTCATAAGCCCTATGAGTTTTGGCGAATTTTGGAGAGGGGGAAAAAGATGATCAAAACCGAGCAGTTATCTTTGGCAAGGCAATTGGATTTAGTGTTTAAGGAACTGGAAGAAGAGCTGTCAGGACTATCATCCGGCACGGTGTTTGTGCAAATACGAAATAATGTCATTGGTAAATTTGGTATCCGGCATCATCCGCTGGAAGGACGGAACGGGGAAATTCATTCCCAGGATTCCGGACTGACTCCAGTACAGTACTCGTCTTTTCGTCTCATGGCTTTAGAAAGTTTAAAATACAAGCGCCACTGGACTCACGGTGAAATCAGCTACGAATTTACGATCCGGCAGGGGCTCATTGCGGTGGATGCCATCTTGGAATCCAACTATAACATGGCTAACCTGATGATCCGGTATCCGAGACATACATATCCTGAAACAGTAACAGAATTGTCGTAGTTCGTCGTGGACTTATTTTTATCATCCCTTCTTGCTTTTGTAGTATGACTTTATCCATGAATATCCGAATAGTTTGATTAGCACAGAAGACAGACCAGGCTTAGCGGAAGTTTTTCTTGCGATGATTGAATGGTTAGCTCCGCTGAAAATTTTATAAATTCTATAATTAGAAAAAGGCAGCCCTTGGAATAATCCAGAGGCTGCCTTTTGTAGGCGGGGACGGCTCGCGCCGGGCCCGGCTCATCATGATATCAACGTATACAAATGCAGATTATTGGCCGGAACGACCCGATAATTGCTGCTCTGCCAGTTGTACCAGACGTTTCGTGATGTAACCTCCCAAAGAACCAGTCTCACGGGAAGTGTAGTTGCCCATGTATCCGTCTTGTGGCATTTGAACGCCAAGCTCTTGTGCAGCTTCAAGTTTCAGTTGTTGAAGAGCAGCGTTAGCTTGTGGAACCACCAGGTTGTTCGAGCGGCTTCCGCGTCCTTGGTTTTGACCTTGACCCATACCCATGTTTGTCACCTCCTTTGAACTTTATGGAGTTATTATGGTGCGAAAGATTTGAAAACATGCAGCAAGAATGGAGATATAAATTGGTAAATAGAGGATAACGCAAAAAGGGCCGCACGCTTCAAGCAGCATGCAGCCCTGTTATTTGTAAATTTGAAAATCCGCGTTTTCCTATGCCTGATTCTAAGGAGTCGGCTTAATGGTCTTCAGAAGGATAGACCATGTCCAGCGTCAGGTCCATCTCGACCGATGCCTTCGGCTCGATCCGGATCAGACCCGTCAGGTCCGGTCCCGCGGCAAGATTGGGCGCATCCGGCAGCCAGGTATATGGCTCGATGCACAAAAACTCGTCCGCTTCGCCTTTCGTATAGAGAACCCAATGCTTATAGTACTTCGGATCCGCAGAATACTTCAGTCCGTACCCGTCACTGCGCATCAGCAGGGCTTCCGCAGGCTGTCCTTCCCCGATCCGGAGCGGAGTGTCGAAGTTGGTCCCGGCCAGATTGAGTCCTTGATTGAGCTGATCGAGCGGTCCAAGCGGGAGGAGCTCGCCAGTCGTAATTAAATCCTTATCCAGCGCATATTCCGCGCTTACAGGCAGGGTAAGCGTCCACTCTCCCGGCTGCCCGTCAAGCAAAAACCATGTATGAAAACCGATGCCGAAAGGTATCGGATGGTCCCCCAGGTGGGTAACCTTTAAATGTTGGGTCAGTTTGGACCCTTGAAGGCGAAGCGTCATTTCCAGCTTCAGCGGTGCGGGAAACTGCTCCATCCAGTGTGGATCGTCCGAGGTCAGGAACTCCGAGGTCACTGCACAGCCTTCTTCGTCTTCTTCGATATCGCTGACTCTCCAGGACTGCGTCCGGTGGAGACCGTGAATATGGTTGTCACCGGCGGTGTTCCGGTCGAACTGATACGATCTGCCTTCGTATTCAAAATGGCCGCCGCGGATCCGTCCCGGGGGAATCAGCATCGGCATGCCAAAATGGTAAGGTTTTTGCAGGTAGAATTCCAGATCGTTGTCATCAGGTCTCCGAACGACCTGCCGATTTAGGGTATGGTCTAAAATGGAAATGACATTGTTTCCAAGCGATGGCAGCAGTGTGACTTCAAGCTCACGGCTATGCAGGATATAGGTATCGTATCCGTTCCATTGCCCTTTGGTCACTTGTTTCATATCGTTGCTCCTTTTTCCTCTAAATTCATTTAGCCTTCAAATATCTAACCCATATCATAACAGATTTGATGGCGTTTCGTAAAAAAAGGGGTTTGACAATTCGACGATCTGAGCTTTATCATAGGCATTGCAAAAGGCTTTCAATGATTATGTAAACACGATGACAGGGACAAGTAAGCAAAGACGGCGTAACCTTCAGAAAGCCGGTGGTTGATGCGAACCGGTGGAGCCGATTTTGCCGAATGGACCCTTGAGTGCCGCGTTGAACGGAAGCAACCATGACTTCCTGCGTAGACCGGCCGGCGATTCCACGTTACGGAAGCAGAAAGGCTGACAGTTGTCGCTTCCACATGGGCGGCTTGCAGCAAATAAGGGTGGCACCACGGTCTCACGTCCCTTGCGGGCGTGGGGCCTTTTTTGTTTTTACCATTTTTAAAGTTGGAGGGATTGTTGATGAAAACCGTACTGTCCGGCATTCAACCCAGCGGCAAACTGACGCTCGGCAATTATATCGGAGCCATGAAAAATTTTGTAAAACTGCAGAACGACTATCAGTGCAATTTTATGGTCGTCGATCTCCACGCGATTACGGTACCCCAGGAACCCGAGGCGCTCCGGGAGCAGTCCGAGGCGGTAGCCGCCTTGTTTATCGCAGCGGGCATTGATCCGAATAAGGCCAACGTGTATATGCAATCGCATGTTCCGCCGCATGCCGAGCTGGGATGGCTGCTGACGACGCTCACCTCGATGGGCGAGCTTGAACGTATGACCCAGTTTAAAGACAAATCGGCCGGCAAGGACTCCGTAGGCGCCGGATTGTTTGTCTATCCCGCGCTGATGGCGGCA
>NZ_PCZT01000005.1:34873-44756 GCF_002968895.1 Paenibacillus sp. AR247
AAACCGGAAATCAGCAATTTGATGAGTATTTACTCGCAATGCTCCGGCATGTCGCTGCAGGAAATTCAAGATAAATACGAAGGTCAAATGTATGGCGGATTTAAAAAGGACCTGGGAGAAGTCATCGTAGCGACGCTCGAGCCGCTGCAGCAAAAATATGACGAAATCCGCAAGTCCGGTCAAATTCATGATATTTTGGCGCAGGGCGCAGGCAAAGCCATGGAGAAGGCATCCCGCACCGTGGCCGAAGTCAAAGAAAGAATGGGATTTCTCCCGGCCAAAAAATAACTTCCCCGCGTCAGCAATGCCTAGCGCATTACTGGTTGCCGGGCTGCTGAAGCCGGTTCTTGCGGGCTTTGACCACAAAGCCCCACCCGATATTAAGAATTGCGAGAATGCCGAGCAGCACGGCTACCCAGCCGTTATAGCTGATGGAGATAGCGCATGCCATCAGAAGCAGGATGGACGAGGCAGCAAACCATAAAGACAAGCCTTTACTCATTGGCAAAAACCTCCATTTCATATATAGAAACTTTCTTGTATAACTGTGTCGCTGCGAGCCATACTAAGCTTGCAAGCTTGCATTTCAATAAGACGCAGAATTGAAGGGAGACTCTTATTATGGCTAGATCTCGTTCCAACAATCTGGTGGTACCTCAAGCAAACGCTGCACTGCAGCAATTGAAAATGGAAGCGGCTCAGGAGCTTGGCGTTCAAATGCCGCAAGACGGATACATGGGCAACTACACTTCCCGTGAAACCGGTTCTCTCGGGGGATACATTACGAAACGTCTGGTTCAATTGGCTGAGCAGCAACTTTCCGGCCAAGGAAAATAGTTCCATACAGGAAAGTATTTTAGGTCCGGAGCGCCGCAGGTGCTTCGGATTTTGTCTTGCAACTACCGTGATTCTCTCTTATCCCGCAGCATCCGTCAGCAGTTGTACTCTGGTATGCCTTTATTCTAGGTGTGCTGGGACTCGCTGACCTTTTTATTTTTTCAGGGGTTATGGCCGGCATCTTCGGGGTTATCGGTATGTTCGTCTATGGAGTCGTTTATACGATGTGGCTGAAACGGACGTCCACCTGGAGTACTTCCGTCGGCGCGATTTCGGGGGCTATGCCGCCGGTAATCGGTTATGTTGCCGTAACGGGTACGGTAGATATGGGCGCTGTTCTGCTGTTTGCGATGCTGTTCTTGTGGCAGCCGCCTCACTTCTGGGCTCTCGCCATCCGGCGTGTCGAAGAATACAGAGTGGCGGGATTCCCGCTGCTGCCGGTCGTCAAAGGCGTTAAGCGTACCAAGATTCAATGTATTCCTTACCTGGTATTGTTGGTTCCGGTACCGGTATTAATGTATGCATACGGCTATGTGGGCATTTACTTCATGATCATTTCGCTCTTGCTGTCTCTGATCTGGCTGTATTATGGCATGAAGGGATTTACCGCCAAAGACGATGAAGCATGGGCTAAGAAAACGTTCTTCTTCTCGATAAACTACTTGACCTTGAGCTTGATCGCAATGATTTTGAACACAACTCACTAAGTTCTTACCCAGAATCCCATGGAATCATGGGATTCTTTTAAAAGGAAGATATGAAAGCCTGTTCACCCGGGCATAAGCGGGTCACCCGGCCTCCAGGACGGATGGTCCCGCGTCGGTGTTACATAACAAACTACTGCCTGTAGTCCTGGGGAGGCAGGGCGGCATCTGAGATGTCCGCCGGCATAAGGGACAGCAGGAAGCGTGATTAGGGAGAGGGGAACGAATTCGATGTTGAAGCGCTACAAATGGACATGGATTTTGCTGGTGGTGATCGTGATTGGAGCAGGGTACCTGGTATATAACGCCATGGGATTCGGCAAAGAGAAGCTGCCGGTCATCAGCCAAGTCGGAGATTTTTCGTTTGAAAATGTGGATGGCAAAACGGTAAGCCTGGACGATACCAAAGGCAAGGTCAGATTGTTTTACTTCTTCTACACCAGCTGCCCGGACGTATGCCCGGTAACGACCTTCATGCTGTCGCAGACGCAGAAGCAGCTCGTCAAGGACGGAACCTTCGGCAAAGACGCCGAGTTCGTCTCGATCTCCTTCGATCCGAAGGTAGATACCCGGGAAAAGATCAAAGAGTTCGGGGACAAGTTTAATGTCGATTACAACGGCTGGTACTTCCTGAGAGGCGAAGATCAGCAGATCCGCGATCTGGCCGAAAAGTCGTTCAAAATCGCCATTATGGGAGACAACAAGGACAACTTCTCCCATGCCAACATTATCGCCCTTGTCGACCGGGACAATCAGGTCCGCAAGCTGTATAACGCCAACAATACGGATGAAGTTACGGCAGAATCCCTTGCCAAGGACGTTGAGGCGTTGGCCAAGGAATAATCAAACAGGAAGGCGCCACGATCCCCGGCATGCTCCGGATGGGTAGGCGCCTTTTTTTAATCTTTGGACCATACGGTGTAGGAATCGGGATAAACGATAAATTCCTCAAGCCCCGCTTTTTCCAGCTGGGAAATGATATATTCATCCGGTGTGCCCTCAACGCCCCGGTATCCCCGTCTTGTGTAGATGTGGCCTGCATCCGGGAAGGCATCCCGGAGAACGCCGCGAATCCTTTTGCCGGAGCTGTCGTTGTCCATAAACAGATAAACCTCGCTGTCCTTAATTTCTTTGCGCAAAGACTCGAGCCTTGTCGTGTTTAACGTTCCGTACGTGCACACAATTTGAATTTCGGGATCCAGCAGGCGGCGGACCTTACTGCGGTCGTTTTTTCCCTCGACAATAATATAAATCGGCATGGTGGCTCACCTCGGACTAAGAGAAGGATGTTTGTCTCGAAATTCCCCGGGAAATGTTGAAGCTTAGGTCCGGGTAATTCTAGTGTAGCTTGTTTTCGGCAAGCCATGCAAAAAAAAGTAAAACGATCTGTCCAGCAGGGTAGACAGACCGTTTAATATGGGAAGATCGCCGTTCTAGCACCAGAATGCACGCAAAATGATGACAAGCAGGATAAACAGTACCAGTACGACGCCTACGTTACTGTAAGGCACACACGGAGCTGCCGCCACGGGAGCTACCTTGGTTGCAGGTGCGGCCACCGGTGCTACTACAGGACCACAGCCGCAGTGAGAATACAGACCCATCGAGATCACCCCTCTTTCTTGCCTGGTCGGTTAACACAATCCATCTTATGTGGGTGAGTGCAGGAATTATTGTGCAGAGGCCTATCTCTCGATTTTTAGGCTTATGACTACACTGGATTCTCGTTCATATGGGGGTGAAGCGCAGATCCCTTGCGGTTGATGGGTATCATCATAAGTCCCGCCATGAGGAGGACAAAAGCAATGTAGTACGGTGACACGGATCCTCTCAGCTGGCCGGCGGTGATCGGACCGATGAAGGAGCCGATGGACATGGCAATGGACTGGAGCGAAAAGATCCTCCCCAGCTTGCTGCCGCCGCTGAGCTGAATAAACATGGAGGCAAGTCCAGGGAAGATGATGCCTTTTGCCGAACCGAGAATAAACAGGATGACGACCAGCGGCACATGAGGAAACGCGGCCATGCCAAAGAAGCAAAGAGCCATCAATAGAACGCCTGCGATGACCCTTTTGTAGGGTGAATAGCGGTTGATAAACAGCATACTCAGCGTAAGCAGGGCGCCGATGCTCAGGACGGAAAACAGGATGCCGGTCGATTTAATGCCTTCCACCCCGGTATCGCGCAGCGGCAGCTCGAAGAACAGGATCCCTTGGGAACAGGAAACGACAAAGGGGAGGATAAAATAGCGCCAGGATACGCTGGGGGCAGGAGACGACATTGCAGCTTCTTCATTACCGCCACGGGCATCCGTCATCGCCTTGACCGGTTTCGGGACGCTGAAGACCGCCATGACGCCGGTTGCAATCAGCAGCCACCCGAGACTCTGGAACGTTGTCGAATAACCGGTATTGGCCACGATAAAGGCTCCCGCAGCCGGCGACACGACCGAGGCCAGGGTATGCACTACGCCATGACCCGACATATATTTGCCCTGGGTCACCTCGTTTTTGGACAGGGAAGCGAGCAGGGCAAGGCAGGCCGGCGACAAGAAGGCCAGCACAAAGCCGCTGATTGACCGCAGGACCAGCAGCTGCCAAGGGTACTGCACATGCGCCTGCAGCAGGAGGACGATGCCGGCCGATACGAGGCTGAAAATGATATAGCGCCGGCTGCCGTGCTTGTCGATGACCGTACCTGCAATCAAATTGCCGGGCAAATGGGTGAGTGCGTAAATGCCCATCATCCACCCGATAAAGACCGGCGCTGCTCCCAAGGAGACCGCGAATGGCGTAAGTATGGGGTACTGGGCGTGAAGGTCGAAGAAGGCGAGAAACAAAAACATGTACAGCCAAATAGCAGTTTTCACGTGAGCAGCTCCTTTTTCGCAGATTTATCATCTGTACGTTCGGTATGGAACGGGGGGTTGGCCAACGGATAAGACAACCATTCGTTCATCAATCTACGTGTACGTTTCTACTTGGCGGCTTAGACCCTCTTTTTTTGGGACGGGCAAATCGATAGCTTTGCAGGTGACGTAAGACTGGACTGCTGTATGCCGGGCAGGTTGTGGATTTCTTGATATTGGAGGCAGCTACGCCCCGGGAACGACGGAAAGCCCCGTCTAAGGGCTGGCTGACAGCCGATGTCCGGATCATGTATAATCGAATGGAAGTTTCTAAATCACTTGATAGGGTGGCTTAAGCCCTTCAGGTCGATGGGAGTGTGTTTTTGAAATGGATATGCAGGTATGGTCCGATTTTCTGCAGCAAAACTGGCTGGTGATCGTGATTGCCCTTGTCGTGCTGTTTATCGTCCTGAATCTGGTCAAGACGATGGTCAAATGGGCGCTCGTCATCATCATCGTGCTGGCGCTTGTCGTATACAGCGGCATTTCCCTGGAGCAGATCAATCAGGTCGTAACGACGGTGAAGGACGAGACCGTAGATACGCTGAAGAACGAGGCTATGGATGTCATGATGAAGGAAGCCAAGGATGCCAAGTATGCAGACAACGGGGACGGAACGTTTACGATCACGACGCCGAACCTGGAAATGAAGGGAACCAAGGGAAGCGACAAAGTGGATGTCACGTTCCGCGGCGTACCCCTCGGGCAGTGGAAGATCAACGACACGGTCAAATCGTTTATCTCCGAATCCCAGAGCCAGGCGGGCGGTTCAAATGGAAAATAAAGGACTTAATCCATGCACCAACGTGGAGGGGGTCATCTTATGCTGCAATCATGGATAGAAAGTCTTAAGGAATTTAACATCATCAGCATCCTGCTGCTGCTGATCCTGCTGGTGTCCCTGCTTCAGGGCTGGGGCCGGGGCGCATCCCGCTCTGCGGGAAGGCTGCTGTCCCTGCTGAGGGAAAGCGTCTTTATTTTGCTGGGGCTGGTGCTTGCGGTTCCTTTTACCTTGTGGGTATCACCCAGAGTTCAGGAATGGCTCGCCGATTATGCCAGCCAGCTCCCGAACCGGGATTTGAAAATGTGGGAGCAGATTTACTATACGTTCATTACGGCGATGGCCGATTTTCCGCTGATGCGGTTCGCCGTCATCTTTATCGTGAGCTATAGCATCATCCGTTTCCTGATCCGTTGGTTGACGGTGCTGATCTTCGGCGGGAGCAGCGCGCTCTTTAACCCGGGCGGGAAGTCCTCCGCTTCGCTGCTGAGCCGATTGGCCGGTGCGTGCATCGGCCTCTTGATCGGGGCAGGACGGTGTATCGTCGTCGTTGCGCTGCTGTTCGTGTACGTATCGCTGTATCCGCACACCTCGTTTACCCAATACGTGGAGGCGTCGCCGATCTATAAAGAAGGGGCGCAGCGGGTCATCGAGCCGTTGTCGGGTCACTTGGTAAAAGACAAGCTTCCGGTATTCACGAAAGCTGTCGAAAAAGAGCTGAACAGCATCATGCAGCGCAAATACGAGGTGATCGACCATGCGATTCCTTCGGATATCGAGGCGGCCGCCGCCGAGATCGTCAAAGGCGCGGATACCGACGAGGAAAAGGCGCGTAAATTGTATGATTGGGTAGGCACCCGGGTGCAGTACGATTACGGCAAGGTAGATGATTACGAGCAGCGAGGGATCTGGCATGAACAGACGCCGCAGGATACGTTCAACACGAAGAAGGGTGTCTGCATCGATTATGCCAGACTGTATGCAGTGATGGCCCGGTCCCAGGGCTTGCAGGTTAAGGTGGTCACCGGCCAAGGCTATGACGGCCAGGGCGGATATGGACCGCATGCCTGGAATGAAGTATATTTGCCTGAAAAGAACAAGTGGGTGCCGCTGGATCCAACATGGGCACAGAGCGGCGACTGGTTCAATCCTCCGAAATTTGCGGAGACGCATATTAAGGAGCAGATGCTGTAATTCAAGCTGGTATATCTAATGGTACAGGATCATTGAAAAAATCCCCTTGCCCGTTCTGGGCAAGGGGATTTTGTGTTCTGATAGATGGTGCTTTGAAGCCGGATGCTGGGCTTCATTCCCGAGTTTCGCAGCTTCCTTAAGGCTGCCGTCAAGGTTTACGCAGGCAGCTTGATTTGCTGACCGGGATAAATCCGGTTGGCGTTCTTGATGTGATTCAGGTCGCGCAGCGTCTGCCAGGTCGTGTCGTATTTCAGCGAGATGCTGTACAGCGTGTCGCCTTTCTTGACGATATAGACCTTCGCGGCTGGAGCAGGGGCCGGTTTGACTTCAGGCTGCGGCTTGGCTGGCGCTGCCGGCTTCGCAGGCGCCGACGTTTCCGGTTTGGCCGGCGTTGGCGCTGGTTCGGACGGTGCCGGCGCTGTCGTTGCCGCAGGGGCAGGTCCTTCGGTAACACGACCGGCCGGTCCTTCCGGAATCGGCTTGCCCTGCTGGATATAGTTGATCAGGGCTTCGTCCAGGGCGCCGTACATGCCGGCTTGCGGATACTTGGTGAACATCGTGTATTCGTCGCCGCCGACAGCCATAAAGTCATTGGTCGCGAGCGAATACGTGGCGTCCGGATCGAGCGCTTTATCGCCGATCTTCACGGAGTGAACGCGGCTTCCTTTCGGCTTGGACGTATCAATCTTAAACGTCACCCCCGAAACCTGGGAGAAGCCTCCCTTGGACTGCGGGTAGTCGGATACGCCGTTCTCGAGGGCTGCCTTAATATCAGAGCCTTTAACCTTCAGCTGCACGATTTGGTTGCCGAATGGCAAAACCGTAACGATGTCGCCTTTGGTAATTGTGCCGGCTTCGATCGACGCGCGGATGCCTCCGCCGTTCGTGATCGCCACATCCGATTGGCTCACATCGCGCATCGCATCGGCCAGCAGGTCACCGAGGTTAGTTTCGCCGGTGCGCGCTTTCTCGCGGGAACCCTCCAGCTTCACAGGCGTCTCGCCGACTTTTTCCTTCAGAATCGGCTCCTGCTCCTTCTGGATGGAAGCGACCAGATCGGCGACCTTCGGGTCGGCCTTGATATCGGCTGCTTCCTTCTCATCGATCAGCGTGGCTTCTTTCTTCACGACTTTGTGGTTGTCGACCCACAGATCGACGACGCCAACGTATTTCGTGTATTCACCGGCGCTGGCGATCAGCGTGTTGTTGTCGGCCATCAGGCCGTTTTCCAGAACCGTATGGCTGTGTCCGTCGATGAAAATGTCGATGCCGGGCACTTCCTTAATGACCTTAAGGCTGGTGTCGACACTCGATTTGTCCTGACCGAGGTGGCCAACTACGACAACGACGTCGACCTGCCCGCGGATTTCGTTCACCCATTTCTTGGCTTCAGCTGATGGATCGGCGAACTTCAGCCCGGTGACGTTAGTCGGGTTCGTCTTATATGCGGTCTCCGGCGTGCTGAGGCCGATAATGCCGAACTTGACGCCGTCGACTTCCTTGATTATGTAAGGCTTGAAGAGGGTAGTGCCGTCAGACTGGATGACGTTCGCGCTCAGCATCGGGAACTTCAACTCCTTGGAGAGTTCCACGAGATGCTTCCAGCCGTAGTTGAATTCGTGATTGCCCGGAACCATGGCGTCATAACCCATTTCGTTCATGACCTTCACGATGCTCTCGCCTTGAACGAGGGTGGCAAAAGGCGTACCATGTACGGCATCACCTGCATCAAGAACGAGCGTATCCGGATTTTTGCTGCGGTATTGGTTAAAGATTCCTGTGACCTTGGCAAATCCCATTTCAGGGGATGCTTCTACCGCACGGCCGTGCATATCATTTGTGTGCAGAATCGTAATATGCTTGCCGGACGGGGCAGCTCAGCCAGCCAACGTAAGTATTGATCGGCTGANAATTTTTATCCATGACGAGCACAGCGACGAACGGATACTGTCTCCGGTGCCGGTAGCGCACATCTGCCCAACGGACCACATAGCCCCAGGGCAGTGGCTCGACTTCGGCCACCGCGAAGGAGGAGAAGTACAGGAAGGCTTCCACATCGGGATGCTTCCGCGAATGCTCGACCGCCGGATGGGACTCGGTGACGGCATGCTTTCTCCATTCGAGGGTATGCCCGTTCAGTACGCCGATCTGATAGCTGCCGTCTGGATGGGACTTGACGACATGCCACTTATTATAGGAAATGGTCGGAATGACGAAGTAACGTTCTCCCGGCTTACGGCTCTCATCCAGCCGGATCACTTCCCGGGTGCGCATCGAATGGGCGCCGGTCCGCCAAATATAATAAAACACCGTCAGGATATATACGACAGTGAACAGCGGTGCAGGATGTACCGCTCCCGTACTCCAGAGCAGAACGGCCAGGGCGTGCAGCGTAAAAATAAACGGGTCAAAAATATGAATGATGTTCCACGAAATCCACTTTTCCGTTACGGGCCTGAAGGCCTGGGTTCCGTACGTGTTGAACAGATCGCTGAACACGTGCAGACAGACGGCGATGCCGGTCCAGAGCACGATATGCCCGGATGGGACACCGCTGAACAGAAGGGACAGGATTCCGCTGATCAGAGCGGTCCAGATGACGAGAAACGGCAGGGAATGAGTAATTCCCCGGTGATTTTTAACATAGAGGGCGTTGCTCTTGAACCGCAGCAGGCCGTCGAAATCCGGAGCCTGCGAACCGATGACAGTGCCCAGCAGCACCGCGGCGGCAAGCGTAGGACTCGCGGCAACCGCCGGATCGACGTAGGCGAGACCGGCCAGGCTGAGTCCAATCACAAAATGTGTGGCAGTATCCATTTACCATGTCTCCTTCTTGTTGTTCTTTATTCTATTGTAACAAACCCGGAAGCTGATTTCCTTTCCGGCAGAATGCCTCAATATAGTTACTACCCAATATTGGATGAATTTATTAGTGTTTGACCATACTATTACGTGTCGCTAATACGTGTCACTAAATTGTCAAAATGGTGAATGATTTTGGAGAGGATTGTCAAACACTTTTACCTTTTGATATGATAAACTTTATAGCGGAGGGCAAGTTCCTCCATAATGACAGAACTAAGGAGGATCTTAAGGCGTGGATAATCACTTGACTTACCAAGCTCCTTCGGATTCCGCAGCGCTTTCCATCAATCAAACGCCACCCAATCCATCGGCAACTTGGAAAGATTTTATCACATTAACTAAACCCGGTATTCTCCGGTCTAACTTAATTGCTGCATTTGCAGGTTTCTGGGTCGCATCCCAATGGGATATTCATATAGGCAAGATGATTCTGACTCTACTGGGAACCATGCTGGTTATGGCTTCCGCCTGTGTCTATAACAATTATTATGATCGTGAACTGGATATGAAGATGGAACGGACGCGTAAACGTACGCTTCCGGCCGGCCGCATAAAGCCAGCAGTTGTACTCTGGTATGCCTTTATCTAGGTGTG
>NZ_PCZT01000005.1:44856-58010 GCF_002968895.1 Paenibacillus sp. AR247
GCAGAATCGTAATATGCTTGCCGGACGGGGCGGATGGCTCCGGGGTGCTCCCGGTCGTACCCTCTGCCGCCGCTGCCGCCTGGGCCGAACCAGCCAACAGCACCGCACTAAACAGAAGGGAGGTGAACCATTTCCTTGTGATCATGAATCTCATAACCTCCTAAATCGTATTAGATAAATTTTCCTTACCCCTATTATTCTAATAAACTATCGGAATGGTGAAATAAGACTTATGAATCATTTATTGGCCTAAGGTTGAATATAAGTGTGCATTTCCGGCGGAATGCCGACACGCTTGCAGTAGGTTTCAGCCGTTTCGCCCTGCAGTATCGCCGTTCCAGCGGACAGAAGGCCGACGGCAAACCGGTTGGCCTGCCGCTCCAGCTTGCCGGGGGCAAAGTAGGAATGCTCCTCCAGAAAAAAATGGTTGATCCCCTTATGGAGCCGGTCATGGCCGAGCTCATGCGCGCAGACAAACCGCTGCCACTCGGGGGACAGCTCGCTGTGAATCACAATGAACCGCCGTCTCAGTTTCCGGTAATAGAGTCCCTTGGTGGATTTGCCGAGATCCAGGTAGCGGATATGAATGCCAAGGGACCGGGAAAGTTCGAAAGGGCAGCTGGTCTTATATTTTCGGATTAGCTTTCGAATCATTTCATCCATAGGATTCACCTGCAAGTTGTGGATTGTTCGTCCCACCCATCACGAAGAAGAGGGGCTGTCCGGAGAACCTGGCTCCTTCTTCTTCCGCTTATTCATCTGCTTCGCTTCCCAGAACAGCCCGGTGAGGACATCCTTGATACGCTGCTTGTCCTCGGCGTCCAGCGGAATTCCGTCGAACATCAGCTCTCCGTCTTCCTCCAGCATTTTCTTGAAATCCCGCTTGTCCTTATAGGTCGCCCATGCCGGCGCTTCCTCCTGCAATCCTTTGGGAGCCCCGTCTGGATCCCAAAACCCTGCTGCGCTCATCAGCTCGCCGTATGGAACTTCCAGTGCGTCCGCGAGCTTCCGGATGGTCGGCGGTTTGGGCACGCCCCGAATCCCGTTCTCCATGCGGGAAATTTGCGAATTGCTGATGCCCGATGCTTCGGCAAGCTGGTTGATCGTCATGCCCTTCTGCTCGCGCAGCCTCTTAAGTACGGCTCCGAATTCTTTTTCCACGGTTTAGCCACTCCCTCTATGACGTAGATCTATTTCTATCCGTTACTATAATCCAATGTTGCCAAAAGGTAAAGAAAATGATGTTATAATTACCAAATGGCATGAAAGAAAAAGGAATCCGGAGCGAAATGGTGGTTAAGCCGGGATTTCCGGGTTTTACGCGATACCCAAAAAGTGGTATGTTAACATCATTATACGAACAAAAATGCGAACAAGCCACAGTTTTTTAGGTGAACATCCATGAAGGAGCGTGTTTGAATATGGATCAAATGCTGCCGCAGCTGGACCGCCGCAAGACCCAGGCCGCCGTTGAAGCGATTTTGGAGAAATACCGGATCTATAAAACGATTACGTTTGAAGTCAGGGAAGCGAGCGTTACCGCCTCTTATACCGAACGGTTTCACGGACCGACCAACGTGACCTCTGACCAGACGGCGCAGGTCGCCATCTACAATGTGGACGCGCCTGCGGCCCGCCAGGCATACTGCCGGATGATCGAGTCGATCGTGGAACGGCTTGGCGAACGGGAACAGACGCTGATCCGCGAACGGTATATGAAGGAAGACGACGTTTTCGACTATAAAGTCTACAATTACGTGCTCGACCCGCCGGTCAGTAAGGACACGTACACGAAAATACGAACGCGAGCCTTCTATAAAATGGCGCTGGCGTTTGCGGACCGCGGGCTGCTGACGTTATCCGAGCTTCAAAAAGCCAAAGCCTGCAATTCCAAATAAAGCCTGCTCATAAGCGGGACAAGCCGGGGACCGGAGAGGTCTTCGGCTTTTTTCTTTATCTAATGGGAAGCGGGAGTTTCGGGGGATGAATCGGCCCCAGAAGTCTGATCCTAACCATTCCTATTTGGAATAAAAAGGATGCAAAAATACGAACATATATTCGTACTATTTTCCGCCGATAACCGTCCGAACTGCCGTCAGCGTTTTTGAATCCGGGGTGTAAGATTATATCATCGGGAATGAAGCAAAGGGACGTACCGAACACAATCAGTGGATGTTAAGCCGGCCGGAAGGGCCGGTTTTTTTGCGGACGAGTGACGCTTCATTGCCCGATGGCTTTGATCAGATAGAAAGGAGGGGGCCGAGTTGATACAGATTCAGCGGACACAAAAGAATGGAAGGGGCTGTGACGCAAAAGAAACGGTTCGGATGGTTGTAGTATGAGGGAAGCCGTTAAACAGGCAGTCGCTGCCTTGATTCCCGAGCTGGAAGGCCGGATCTACGATGTGCAGCCGCGAGCAGAAGGGGACGACGGGCCATACGCTGTTCTCACCCTTGGCGAGGAGATTTGGAAGTCGGCCTGGGTGGGTTACCGGCAGGTGGTGCGCGTGAAGCTGTATAGCGGCAGTGCCGGGATATCCCGGCTGGATGCCTGGGCACAGCAGCTGGTTCAGGGGCTGCAGCGCCAAAGAATAGCAGGTCCGGATCCGGGAGCGATCCTGCTGCATTACTTGGGCGTTCCGGAAGCGGACGCGCTTGATCCGGCCTCGGGCGGCATCATCCGGTGCCTCAGGTTCGGTGCGTACCTGCCGGAGGCTTCGGGAGCCGAAGCGCCTGCTCCGCCGGATGCATGGCTCAGCGCCTTGGCGGGATGGACACGGGGCAAGCTGGCTGACCTGTGGCAGGTCTACGAAACGTCGTGGCCTGCGGACCGGGAGGAGCATGCCGTATTGTGGCGGCTGGCCGGCTGTGAGACGAAGATGGCGGGGGCTTCGATGTACGAGATCCGCAAAACATTTGTGGGGCATTTGGCGGCACCGTTCCCGGAGACCGAGCATCATGCCTCGGTCGTATTGGTGGAGGAGCTGGGGGCACAGACCCAGCTGCCGCTTGGTGACGGGGAACGCCGCTACCTGTCGGTAGCGGAAGTTTCCGCGAATATGCAGGCCGACGCCATACTGGATGGACAGCTTAAGCTGACCCTGGTGCAGCGGCGGATGCGTCCTGCTGAGGAAGCGGCGCTGATCCGCCGCGTTGCCGTTCAACCTATCATGAAATGAGGTGGCCCGATATGGGCGTAAAGAAAATTTCGAAAACCCCGGAAGCCGGAAGCGGCATGCCGAGGTATGAGCTGAAGGAATTGAAGGCGCAGGCCAAGGAGCTGTTCGGGGTCCGGGCAGAGGTCGTGGCAGGTGCTATGCATGACACGGACGGTCAGCATTTTTCGATCGCCGAGGTACAAGGAAAGATCCAACAATTCATGAAAGCGAAGGTGGTCTAACTTATGGCAGGTGGAACTTGGGAAAGCACAAATCAACCGGTGCTGCCGGGATTGTATATGAACTTTAAAGCGGCGGCAACGTCGGCCATCCAAGGCGGCAGCCGCGGAACGGTGATCGTGCCGGTCAAAGCCAATTGGGGTCCGGTCCGCGAGTTCGTGGAGATCGGCAGCGAGCAGGCGATTGCTGCGATGTTTGCCGCGGATAGCGAAAATGGGGCGACCGCCTACCCGGCCCTCTATCTGGCGCTGCTCGGCGGTCCGAAGAAGCTGCTGGCCTACCGCCTGGCGGACGATACGGCCCAGGCGGCGGCCGTGACGCTGCAGAGCGGCGATGCTGCGCCGACCGCCATCTTGAAGCTGACGGCGAAGCACCCGGGCAGCCGCGGCAACGGCTTCACCGTGACGGTGCAGCCTGCGCTCGGCAATCCGGCCGCAAAGGAGCTGCGCCTGTATGAAGGCGCCAAGCTGCTCGGCACCTTCACCGGCGCGGACGGCACGGCCGCTTCCTTGGCCGCGAGCATCAACGGCGGCAATGACTGGGTCACTGCCGAGGTCGTGGATGGCGGCGGTGTACCGGCCGACGTCAGCGGACTGGCGCTGACCGGCGGCGCGAGCGGCATCGGCGGCCTGACGAACGCCGATTACGTCGCCATGCAGGAGGCCGCCGAAGGCCAGGACTTCAACCTGCTGGCGCTCGACTATGCCGCCGACATGGCGCTGCTGCAGAGCTTTGCCGCCTGGATCAAGCGGCTGCGCGGTGAAGGCCGCGGCGTCATGGCCGTCTTCGGAGGCAGCGCCGCCGATGACGTGTCGAGGGATGCGGCCGATCTGGCGGCGGCCCGCTCCCTGGCATTGAACCACGAGGGCATCGTCAACGTGGGCACCGGCGTCCGTCTGTCCGGGACGGACTACAGCTCCGCGCAGACGGCCGCCTATGTGGCCGGCCTGATCGCGGGCCAGCGCCTGAACCAGTCCGCGACGTACGCGGTCACGCCGTTCGAGGACGTTACCCGGCGCTGGACGCGCTCCGAGCAGGAGCAGGCCGTGAAGAGCGGCGTGTTCCTGCTCTTTTTTGACGGCCGCCAGGTGAAGGCGCTGCGCGGCATTAACACGCTGGCGACGCCGGCCGAAGGCCAGAGCAGCGCCTGGAAGAAGATCCGTTCCATCCGCGTCATGGACGCGATTAATGCGGATCTGCAGCGGGCGGCGGAGCAGACGTACATCGGCCGCGTGAACAACACGGAAGAAGGGCGCCTCGCCCTGATCGGCGCGGTCAAGGAGTACCTCGGCCAGCTGTCGCTGAGCAGCGTCATTGAGCCGGATGGCTATGACGTCATCCTCGATCCGGCCTACTACGGCGATTCCGCGGTGAAGCAGCCGGAGCCGGATCAGGTGTTCCTGCAGTGGAACGTGAAGCTGACGGACGTGATGGAGCAGCTGTTCGGCACTTTTTACGTGCAGTGATGGAAGAGCCGCGGTCTTTTTTTAACNCATGCAAGCTATGAAAAAAACTTGAATAACTCTGAGGAGGAACCCCTATGTTGGATGCTTCAAAAGTCATTCTCGGCACGTACGGCCAGGCCTATATCGATGGTGTATGGCAGACGCACATTAACAAGCTCGAAGCCAGCGTCGAAATCGAAAAACGCGAGCTCAAGCTGGTAGGCAGCGACTGGACGGTCCACAAAAGCGGTAGCAAAAAAGGAACCGGCACGATGAGCGGCTACAAAGTGACCTCGGATATGATCAACCGCGGCTTCACGAAGTTTGAAATCATCTCCAAGCTGGACGATCCCGAGTCCTACGGACATGAGCGCGTCCGCCTGATCCGCTGCATGCCTGACAAAATCCAGCTGGCTAACTGGACCGCCGGCGAGGAAGTGCAGGAGGAAACGCGTTTACCTTTGAAGGGTACGAGCTGCTGGACCCGATCACGGCAGACTAAGGAGTTCGGAGAAAGCTGCCAAACTGCAAAAGTGTACTTCATCCAGCCGAAGTCACCATTTTAGAAGAATATAGATGCAAAAGTGCACTGACTTCTGGTGGAATTCGCGAAATGGCGGGTTGGCCGGAAATGAAGCTGCACTTTTGCTTTTAATCGTGCCTTAGGTGGAGTAAGTCCTCTTTTCAAGGAGTAAAACTCTCAACATCATCCCTTTAGGGATATAAACCATTCAGCAAATGAAGGAGAGGAAGACGCATGAGCTTGCAGGATAACTGGAGCGAGGAACAAATTTTGGACAGCCTGTTTGAGGCGGCGGAGAAGCTGCCGGAGGAGACTGTGCGCATCAAGCGCCTGGATATGCAGATCGTACTGCACGGCCTGACCTCAAGCAAGGTGGATAGCATCCGTGAGCGGTGTACGGTCCGCCGGACGGTGAAGGGGGCGGTGGACGAAAAGGTCGATACCGAAACGTTCAACGCGCTGCTTATCTCCGAAGCCACCGGCAAGCTGGAAGTGAAGGGGCTCACGCTGAACGGCTGGGGCGATCCGCGGATCACAAGCCGATTGAAGCTGTCGGGCGGGGAGCAGGCGGTACGCCGCATGCTGCTGGCCGGGGAGCTGGACGCCGTCGGCGACAAGGTGCTGGAGCTGTCCGGTTTTGGGGTCGAGATCGCTGACCTAAAAAACTGATCGGCTCCGGGGGAATGACGACGATGCTGTACCACCTGTGGGCCCGGCATCACCTTCGTCCCGGAGAGTTTTGGCGGCTCCCGCGCGGGGAGCGGCTGCTGCTGCTCGCTTTTTCCCAGGAAGAAATCGAACAGATGGCAGCCATGAAACAAGGTTAAGGAGGTGAAGAATTCATGGCAGAAACGTTAAATTACCGGCTGAATCTCGTCATTGATCCGAAAAACGTGATCAAGGCGAACCGGGAGCTGCGGGCGATGGAGCGGTATTTCGAACGGATTCAGGGGCGGGTGCTGAAGATCGGGAGAACCCGTATGGTTCCCGAAATCGCGCTGAAGGACAGTGCCTCGAAAGGGCTGGACAGCCTGCTGGAAAAAATCAACCGCGTGAAGTCCCAGGTTATCCGGGCGACGGCGACTGTAGATGTTGCAGTAGGTGGGGGAACGTTAGGCGGAAAGATTGATTTTTCCACTCTCGTTACAGCACTTCAGGAAAACTCGGCCGCCGTCAAAAAGCTCACGGAAACGATAGGGGAGCTGAAGATCGGCGGCGGGGAGAAGAAGGACGGCCCAAAGTCCACTGCTGACAAAATCAAGGATGTATTTTCTGCACTAAAAAACTTTGGCGGAGGGTTGAAAAGCGCGGGGGAAATCCCGGATAAAGGCAAAGCCATCAAAAAGGCATGGAAAGGCGAGGACAAAGATAAGGAGAAAAAGGACCTCGCGGCCGACCCTGACGCTGCCAAAAGGGAAACTCCTCTAAGGACTGAAACTTATAAGCGGAAAAAGACCTTGGGCCGAGCGTGGAAAACGATGGGCGCAGCGGGTGATTTCATCGATACCATTGGTTCTGCTGGTGAAGGCGTTATCGGCGGAATACAGGGGTTGTGGAAAAGTGGAAAGGAATTCTTCGGTGGCAGTAAAAGCAGTGCGATCGCCAATTCAGCCACAAAAGCTGCCCAGAGCAGCGGGATCGCTGCTTCTACCGTAAAAGCCATCGGAAGCAGTGGAATGATGACTTCAGCCGCCAAGGGCATAGGCAAAAATCTGCCGGGGGTCCTTGGATTCGCAGCCGATGCCATATCCATTATGACCGCAAAGACCGGGAAAGAGCGGGCTCAAGCCATAGGGTCCTCCGTCGGGAGCGGTGTCGGAACGGTTTTGGGAGGCTTTTTAGGATCGGTTGTTCCTGGTGGAGGAACGGCGGTCGGAGCAATGCTGGGTGGTGCAGCCGGAGGTTATATAGGAGAGAAGGTCGGCGGCTGGGTCTCGGGTCTGTTCTCGAAAAAGAAGAAAAAGGACAAGCCAGTTTCCGTAAAACCTGATACTAGTTTCGGACCTGCACCGGCTGTGTCAACAGGATTGCCGTATGGACAATACGCTTCATCTGCATGGACTGCCCAAAAAGGGTTACCGGGAATGATCTACCCGAATAGGTATGTGCCTCCAACATCCCCCCTCCCACTAACCAGCAAAGCTTACGGTCCCTACCTGCCCGGAGCCCAAGGTCCGGCCGCTCCGATGGGAACAGGCCCACGGCTGCAGGCTGCAACCGGAGGCGTTAAGCCGGGAATCGGGGGCAACGGAGGCGGCAAAACGACGCCACAGCTCGTGCAGATCAGTCCGGAGCAGATGTCGGCGCTGTCGGGGTTTCTGAAGGATTTTAAAACGGAAACCAACTACAATCTCCCGGCGGGTGCGGTGCAGGTGACTGTGCATGAAGAGACGCCCATAGATGTGGAGGGCCTGATCCTGCAGATCGGGCAGCGCCTGCGTTCGGAGTTTGCCAAAGCTGCGCAGAACCGCAAACCGGGGGCGAAAGCATATGTGTAACGACGTTTCCAGAGAGGAGGAACTGCTTTGGAGTTGGTGTTAATGACCGGGAAGGGCGAGCGATTCACGTTTCCGGTTAATCCGGAGGAAGTGATCATTTCCAGGCAAAAGGGCTATGATACCGCCAACATTCTCTCGTCCGGGGAGTTCGATTTTCCGCAGGGAGACCGGATTAAGGAAATCTCGTTTTCCTCCTTTTTTCCGAAAGTATACGATGAGTCCTTCTGCAAAGGGGGAAAAGGCGAGCTGCCTGATCCGCAGGTGGCGATGAACAAACTGAACGATTTTTTGGTGATGAAAACCCCGCTCCGGTTTGTCATTAGCGAAGCCGGGATCAATGTGCCCGTGTTCGTGGCCTCCCATCAAACGACGTTCCGGGGCGGGGAGCCCGGGGACGTGTATTTCGATATCACGCTCCGCACGTGGAGAGAGCTTAAGGTGACGAAAACGGCTGGAAGCAGCACCGGCGGCGGGACGGCAGTCAACAAACAGCAGCGCACCGACATGAAGGAGAAAAACAAAACCTACACGGTCAAGGCGGGGACTCCCTTTCCAAAATCGCCAAACTGGAGCTCGGCGACAGCTCGAAATGGAACCAGATCTACAAGCTGAACCAGAAGGTAATCGGCAAGGATCCGAAACGCTATTAAGCCGGGGCAGAAGCTGGTGCTGTCATGAGTTACAAGGTGATTTTGCAGGACAAATACGATTTGACCCCCTTGGTGGAGGCGATCAACCTGCGGGACTCACTGGAGCAGATTGCTTACCAGGGCACGGTCAACTTGGTGGTGACACCGGATTTGCCTCCAATCGCACCGGGCATGGCGATCCGCATCAGCGGCATTCCTTACGGGAAAAAGGATTACGTTACCCTGCTGCATCCTGCGGTCGTGTGGGAAGTCGAGACGACGAACAACGGCATGAAGCGTATGACTATAACCCTGTACGACCGGACCGTTTATTTGGACAAATCGGAGGACGAGTATTTATTCCCTGCGAAGCAGACGGCGACGCAGCGTTTTAAAAAATATGCCGCCGACTGGAATTTGAAAATCGCCAAGCTGCCGGATACCAGTAAGGAGCTGGGCCGGGCCGTATACCGAACGCAGTCGCTGTATGCTAGCATGTTTGCTGATTTGCGGGCTACCGCCAAAGCTGGCGGCAAGCTGTATCATCCCAGGATGATCGCCTCCGGCCTTGAACTTTATGAGCTGGGTACCAACCCGGACGTGTACGTCCTAGAGGCAGTAACGGATACGATGCAGACGCGCACGCTGGAAGGAGCAGCGACGAAGGTGAAGGTGCTGGCGACCACGGCGAGCGAGACGGGCAAAGAGGTTCCGTCCAAAGTCCTCGCTATTGAGGAAAAGGAGGTGGCCAAGTACGGCCAGCTCCAGGCGATTATCCACGACGACGAGGTGAAAAACGGAGCAGCCGCCCGCGAGCTCGCCCGCAGCAAGCTGCGCGGCGTCCAGGAGACGATCACCGTCAACGCGCCGGATATCAATACGATTCGGGCAGGTGATGCGGTCATGCTGGGCCAAGTGCAGCTGATCGTCATCTCGGTCAGCCGCGAGCTGGGCAATCCGGGAAGCATGTCGCTGGAGCTCGGAACCTACGACGATGTCAAAAGGAGGTTTTACCTTGAATAAAGACCCGTATGGACAGCTTGCATCCTCTTTGTACGCTTCGGTCGGCAAGCACACGCGCCAGGCGCTCGGCGGCGTCGGGGCGGTGCTGGGGACGATCACGTCGACGGGGCTGAAGCTGGACGATTTCAAGCACGAAATGCAGGACTACATGGTGGCCGAGCTGCCCGGGCTGCTTGCGCTGCCGCGTTATATGGCGGTTGGAGCATCTGGGGTTCGGACAGATTCCCCGAACTGGGGGAGCGTGGCGATGGATACGTCGTTTTATTTTGACGAAACCGAAGTCCCTGATGCTGCGCTGAAGCTGGGTGCCGGGCTTAAGCCCGGGGACCGGGTGCTGGCCGTCCGCGTAAACGGCGGGGATGACGTGGTCGTCGTCTGCAGGGTGGTGAGCGGCCGTGGCTAATTTGTTTCCGGAGACGGAAGACATGGTGTGGACCGAGGATGCGGAGACGGAACTATTGGAGGGAAGCGGGGCGGTGTTTGGGAGGAGCTGGCGGTTCGATTTTGAAGTCGGGGAATTCGTCATGTCCCCGCCCGTAAAATCGCCGTTGCGGATGAAAGGGAAGCCTGGGTAACCTGGTGCGAAAAAGCCATCCGTACCCCGCGCTACCGCCATCTCATCTATTCCAGGGACTATGGCAGCGAGCTGGAGGATCTGGTCGGCAGCGGCTACGATCACGCTCTGCTCGAGAGTGAAATCCGGCGCATGGTTTCCGAGGCGCTCCTGGCGGATGCGCGTACGGAGAGCGTGGATCAGTTCGTATTTGCGTGGGAAGGTGAGGCCTGCCGCTTCAGCTGCCGCATTCAAAGCGTCCGGGACGAGATTGAAATCATAGAAAGCGTGGTGATCTGATGGCCGACTTGCCGCTTTTTTTGCAGGATCAGACGGAAGAGAACATTATGAGCCGCATGCTGGCCAGGGTGCCTTCGGATATCGACAAGTCCGAGGGTTCTTTTATTTGGGACGCGCAGGCGCCGGTGGCGTTCATGCTGTCCGAGGCAGCGCTGTGGGCGCAGGAGGTGCTGAGGCGGGGGTTTGCGAGTACGGCTTTCGGTGAGTACCTGACCTTAAGAACGGCGGAGCGCGGGGTGAACCGGAGAGCAGCGGTGCCTGCGACCGGGACCGCGAGGTTTGTGGGGCAGCCGGGAAAAAAAACTGGCAAAAGGAACCTTAGTTGCTACGCCGGCTGACGAAATTACGGGTGAGTCGAGTATTGAGTACCAAACAACCGCCGACGTGACGCTGGGTAGCAGCGGCGAGGGACTGGCGCCTATCACTGCTTTATTGAGGTCATGCTGGTTCCAACTAGCGGCATCATCTCGGTGACCAATCCGACAGCAGTAACCGGCGGCGCCGACGAGGAGTCGGATGAGTCGTTGTTGGAACGGTACTATGCGGAAATCCGAAACCAGGGGACCAGCGGCAACAAATCGCAATATATCCAGTGGGCCAATGAGGTTCCCGGCGTGGGAGGAGTGCAGGTCGCTCCGTTATGGCAAGGTCCGGGGACGGTAGGCATTTATTTAGTCGATATGGACAAGCGCGCAGCCAGTTCGGCGATCGTTGAAGCTGTTCAGCAGTATATTGATCCAACCATGGACGGTCAGGGGGAAGGAAAAGCTCCAGCGGGACCGGTTGTAACGGTGATGCCCGCAAAAGAGGTGCCGATCGATATCTCGGTCCAGCTCACTTTGGCTGACGGTGCAACCTTAGACATGGTCAAGGAGCAGATGATCGGCGGCATTACCGCCTATCTGAAACAGCTGGCTTTTGCCGATCCGCTTGTCCGCTTTACCCGAATTGCTGCCATTCTGCTGGATATCCCACCGATCATTGATTATTCCAATCTGACGGTCAACGGCGCCGTGGATACGAATATCCAAATCAGTCCTGGGGAAGTAGCCGTATTGGGGGCGGTGGACGTTCATGAGTGACGCTGCATTTACAAGCTCTCGTGGTGCCGAACTGTTCTCCTATCTGCCAGCTTACTACGAATTCAGCCGGGTCATTCGAGCTGATGTGGATGCAAAGGGCGCGGAGATGGATGCTCTTTATGCGGCGCTGAATGAGACGCTGGAGCAGTTTTTTGTGAAGACGGCGACGTGGGGGTTGGAACGGTGGGAGGCGGAGCTGGGGATACCCACGGATAAAAATAAGCCGATTGATCAAAGACGCTCTTATGTTGAATCCAAGTTGAGAGGCAGTGGCAAGGTTTCGGGTTCGATGATCAAAAACGTGGCACAGGCCTACGACGGCGGGGAAGTTAGTGTACTGATTTCACCGGGTGAGTATAAAATCACCGTTACCTTTATTGGTACGCGGGGTATTCCAGCGAATTTGGAAGATTTGAAGGCAGTCATGGAGGAAATAAAACCGGCTCATATGTCATTGGAGTATAAATTCACTTATTTAACGTGGGACGAGCTGGACAAAGCGAAGAAGTCCTGGGATCAAACAGATGCGCTCAATCTCACCTGGGATGAATGGGAGAAATATAGACCGTAAAGGAGGGGTTAAGGGATGGCTAATACTTTGCCGAGCGGTATCCAGCGGCCAGAGGGCTCTGATAATAACAATCTGGCCGCATACAATGCAAACTTGGATATTATTGATTTTCTGGGGCGGCCATACCAGGAGAAGGTGGATACATCGTCTTGGGACGCAGACGCGCAGGTCTACACAAAGGTTCAATACCTTCGGCCAGAAGACGGGAGCGTGGCAATCAGCTGTCAGCTGTCGAACAAGAACAGCAGCGGCAAATACACGACGGACACCTGGACGCTGGGCATGCCTGGGGGCACCAAGACACGGACCTGGACGCTGACCTACGACAGCGCTGGAAACGTCGTAAACAAGACGTACGCAGACAGCTAAGGAAGGAGGAGAGAGGCATGCCAAGCATTACAGATGCGCTGCGGGCGCGGGGGATAGGATCGGGTCAAGGGATTAGCCAGACAGACCTGACAGCGCTGATTGATGTAACAAACGCGGCGGAGGCGAACAATGACGCGATCAAAACCGACGTCGTCAACAAGCTGAACTCTTTGAACCCGGCGCTAAACCTGACGACAGCGGCGTCATGGTCGACGATCCGCGCAGCGATCGCCAGTATGCAGTATCGTGGGGCGCAGGTGATCACCCCGGGGCCTTCGGATATTACGATCCCTGCAGGCTACCACAACGGCGCTGGAGTCGTGAAAGGAGTAAACGTACCTAGAGATAAAGTCCTCACAGGTACAACCATAGCGGGGCAAGCTGGGGTAATGCCGGATTACTCCAACGCACAGAACACGGGGAAAGTAGCGCCTGCAAACATTAAAGCAGACGGAGGTGGAACCCTGACTATAGCACCTCAGACGGGGTACTACTCGCTCGGCGTCGACTCTCTTAATTACGGCTCTATAGCGGTATATGACCCTAACTACATCCCCGAGAACATCTTATCAGGGAAATCTATTTTCGGGATCGAGGGTACGGCTGGAGGTTGGAAAGTGGCGAACGGGTACACCCAATCTTCATCACTTAATGGTCAAAACTACCCGACCACCTCCGGCGCCACGATCACCAGAGCCCCGTTTGTAATTTCTCAAAACTTCGGATTCACTCCAAAGGTCATCATAGCCTGGAAGAATAAGGCT
>NZ_PCZT01000005.1:58110-66261 GCF_002968895.1 Paenibacillus sp. AR247
CTGGGATACAGCAGCAGCGCAGGGGCTAGTATATGTGTCATCCATCGGATTCAATATCCCAGTAGTCAATTGGGGGAGTGGAACATACTACCATTGGGTAGCGCTCGGATAAGAAAGGAGGCTAACACATGCCATTACCAAGTAACGCAAAACTGAGCGACGTTATCGCTAAGTTGCAGGCACTGACGGGAATTAACCAAATCCCCGAGCTAAAAGAAGCGCTGCAGACGAAAGGGATCATGCTTACGGGCAACGAAACTATGGTCGACCTAGCGAAAATAATTATTGACAACAATTTTAACTTGACTGTAGATGCTACAGCCGTCCCGTCAGATATTAGAAGCGGGATGACGGCTTACGTCAATGGAGAAAAGATCATGGGGACTCTGCCCGTGCAAACAGGTGGAGCTATTACGCCTGGAGCTGTGGAAATCGTAAAACCTGCTGGAATTTATGATACTGACATTACGGTGAAGGGTGTTATTGTGCCTACGGATAAGGTGCTTACGGGTACAACCATTGCCGGGCAGGCTGGGGCAATGCCAAACCTAGGTTCAAAAGTAATTACCCCTGGAACTGTCAATCAGGCCATATCCATTGGATATCATAATGGTGGAGGGTATGTCGCAGGTGATCCCAATTTGAACGCGAGTAATATCAAAAGTGGGGTATCTATTTTCGGTATTGCCGGTAACCTAGTTGATACTGCAGAACAGCACGGTATCATAAATATACCCGCTAACAGTTTCGTTAATGTGACGACATCCTTTGATATACGGGGTTTTGCTGCTAAAGGATACGGTGTGGATGACATGCTATGGATGACAACAGATTTTGGATCGTATGCAAGATCTACCTCATCTTTGAGCAGTGGAGGAGATATAACTGATCGTATTTCTCGAGTAGGTGCTAGACAATACAAACTTACCAATTATGTTGTATCAAACGTAAACTGGACATACCAAGTCATTAATTAATGGGAAGGTGAAGTAAAAATGACTGCCGAAGAGTGGATTTCTATTAATCTAGAAATTATTCAAGACGATGGACTAGAAACAATATCTTGGTCGGGACTCGTATTTACTAGGGTCAAAGTATTTATTAGTTTGTTTCAAGAAGTATTCAACGTTACTAATTTTACAGATAAGGATGACTTGTTTAATGAGCTCATTCAGCATGATCAGGATCAAGGACTTGGTTTTACTCCTTATTTGAAAGCTGCAAAAGTTAATAAATTGTGATCAATCATTTAAAAGAGATTCATTTTTCACGCCCTCAGGAATCCATTCCGAGGGCTTTTTTCACATCCACATTTTCAAAGGAGGGGATCACCGTGCCACACGAAAGGGTGAGTGACGTGGAGGATGCGACCAAAGCTTTGGTGGAGATTCAAATTCAACTCGCACGTATTGAAAAAACCTTGGAGCAAGTGCCGACGCTGGCCGCCACGATTGAGACAACCAAGGAACTCGCCCGGGAAGCCATGCAGTCGGTTAAGTCAGCACATCAAAGGCTGGACCGGATCGAGGACGGCCAAAAATGGCTGTGGCGGACGGTCAGCGGTGCGGCCATCACGATCGTGATGGGCGCCATCGCAGCCGCCGTTCAGCTTGCAGGACATTAACAAATACCAGAAAGGTGGATGAAACATGGATTGGGATATGATTTGGCAGTTGATCGACCCGAAGCTGTTGATTGTGGTAGCTGTGTGCTGGGTTTTAGGATATGTCATGAAACAGACGCCATCGGTGCCGGATTGGAGCATTGTGTACATGGTGGTCATCGCCTCTGTATTACTTACGGTTTGGATGCATGGCTGGAACGCGGAGACGTTCATCCAGGGGATTTTGGCAGGAGCCTTTGCAGTATTCGGCCACCAGGTTGTGAAGCAGACGAAGAAAGTAGGGGACTCGGATTGAATCAAACGGAATTCATCGCCACCCTCGCCCCCTGCGCCATCGCTGACATGCAGGCCACTGGTGTTCCAGCTTCCTTAACGATCGCCCAGGCGATTCTGGAATCCAACTGGGGGACGAGCGGTCTTGCCCGGCAGGCAAACAATTTGTTCGGCATCAAAGGCAAGGGCACAGCGGGAAGCGTAGAAATGCCCACTACGGAGGTTGTTAACGGCAAGGCGGTGAGGGTGGCGGCATCTTTTCGCAAATACCACTCCTGGACGGAGTCCATTGCAGACCATTCCAAGCTTTTGCTGAACGGCACGAAGGACAAGCCGACGCGGTACCACGGCGTGCTGCGCGCAGATTACCGGCAAGCGGCCGAGGCAGTTTGGAAAGGCGGCTACGCTACCGATCCGAAGTACCCGTCCAAGCTAATCGCGATTATGGAGCAGTATGGACTGCCTCAATATGATGCATGGAAAGGAGATCACACCGAAATGAGTGTTAACATCACTGAGCTGGCACAGCAGCTGGAAGATTTGAAGAAAAAAGCGGAACGCCTGACCCAACTTGAGGTCCTTCTGCAAAAGGTGGAGCAGCGTATTTCCGCGCTGGAGGTGCGGCAGCAGATGGAGGTTCCGGCCTGGGCGGAATCTGCGGTAAACGCGGCGGTTGAGGCGAAGATCATCAGCACCCCGGTGAACGGAAGCTACGATCTGTACAGGGTGCTGACGATTTTACAGCGACTAAAGGTGCTCTAACGAGAATGCGAGTACCTACCATATAGAGACAAGTCAGGCAGGAGGGAAATCATAATTTTTTTCATACTAAAAGGGAGGCATCCGCTTATGCTGATTTATGAATACCAACCGACCATCCAGACGTTTTCGCTGCTTGAGCCGCTGCTGCCGGGCTGCGTGCGGGAACGCATCGAGGCGATTATGGACGCCGCCCCGGAAGCGGTGTTTTTTTGTAAAATCGAGGACCTGAACCCGAGCATCCGCGTGTATCTCCTGGAACACGATCCGGTGGACGACTATACAGAGTGCCATCTGCTGTCATGCGACCGGATCGGTCAGGACTATGAATACCTGAGTCTTTCCGTGGAACAGGCCCGTTCCGTGGAAAGGTTCGCAGCCCAGATCCCTGTTATTTCCCGGGGTTAGCGGAAGCTTGCTCGCGTTTGACCCGCTCGTATTCTTCCTCGATCGTTTTGGACAGCAGCTCCGTGGCGGTCATGTTCAGCTTCTTGGCCGCTTCGGCAAGCTGCTTTTTAATGTAGGCAGGCACGTCGTAGTGAAATTTAACCTTGTTTCCGTATGGCACAACAAAAACCCCCTTTACCCCATAACTTCCTGGTATTTGCGCTCGATAATCCGGATCAGCAGCTGGGTTGCGGACATGTCCTGCAGCGCCGCCGCTTCGATCAGCTTCTCTTTGATTTCCGGCTGGAATTCGTAAGGCAGCTTGAGCTTCGGCTCGGACATGTGGCCTTCCATCGTTTTTTCCGCATCAATTGCGAGCTTCACCAGCTCGTCCAACTTCGAAGTCTGAGATGCTTCGCGGCCGTATTTTGGCAGCACCCGGATCAAATACTGCTTCAGCGACTTCTGGTCTTCCTCGGCGATGTCCAGCTGCAGCCGGTCTTCTTCGACGTTCAGCTTGCAGTCCACGTGATAGCCGAACAGGTTAATCGAATAGTTCATGCAAAAGACCTCCTTGGATATTTGTTGTTTATTATATAGTGTATCGATACGCATTACAATATAATAATTTTATCCGTTTGATATAGCTTCCATTCCTCTGTAATGGGTCCTCGCAATGTCCTTACTACGTCATCGTCATATCCCACAATGTCTCCACTTCGTCATCGTCAAGTCCTCGCCACGTTCCCACGATGTCTCCGCTTCTTCATCGCCAAGTCCTCACAATGTCCTCTCAATGTCCTCACTAGGTCGCTATCACGCCCTCACCCTGTCTAAATTCCTCTTTTACCGCTCTCTTTCTCGCCCTTCAATTCTCCCCAAGCACCTCATCAGTCCCATCGTCTGTACTCCGCCATTTCCTTCGCCAATCTTCGATTTTGTTAACCCGAACCCGCTCCAAATATAGTATGATGTCACTAAGGAAAGTCATGTAAACGTCACCAAGCGACATGGTTTGTCTTCCTTACCGGATATACATCCAGCAACATCCCGAATGTGCACAACCACAACGAGCGTATCGTTCGCTGACGGAGCAGGGAGGGTTCTATGGAAAAATACATTTTATCACTGGACCAGGGGACGACGAGTTCCAGGGCTATCTTATTTAATGAAAAAGGAGAAGCCGTACATACGGCCCAGCGGGAGATAACGCAGCATTTTCCCCATCCAGGCTGGGTGGAGCATAACGCCAACGAGATTTGGGGTTCGGTCCTGTCGGTGATCGCGTCCGTGCTGTCGGAATCGGGCGTGAAGCCTGAGCAGATTGCGGCGATCGGCATCACGAACCAACGGGAGACCGCGGTAGTGTGGGATAAGGAAACGGGCGATCCCGTGTACCATGCGATTGTGTGGCAGTCGCGGCAGACGAGCGGCATTTGCGAAGAACTCAAGGCCCAAGGGCTCGACGACACCATCCGCGCCAAAACAGGGCTTCTGATCGATCCGTACTTTTCCGGTACGAAGGTCAAGTGGATTCTGGACGAAGTCGAAGGCGCCCGGGAAAAGGCGGAGCAGGGCAAGCTGCTGTTCGGCACGATCGATACGTGGCTCATTTGGAAATTTACCGGCGGCCGCGCGCATGTGACCGATTATTCGAACGCATCGCGCACGCTGATGTATAACATTTACGAGTTAGAATGGGACGACGAGCTGCTGGAGATTTTGGGGGTTCCGGCCTCCATGCTGCCGCAGGTGCGCCCGTCCTCAGAGGTATACGGCCTGACGGTACCGTACCACTTCTTCGGCACAGAGGTGCCGATCGCCGGCGTTGCGGGCGACCAGCAGGCGGCCCTGTTCGGGCAGGCGTGCTACAGCAAGGGTATGGCCAAGAACACCTACGGCACCGGATGTTTTATGCTGATGAATACGGGCTGCGGATGCTGAAGGAGTCGAAAGAGAGCGAAACGTACGCCTCGCGCGTGGCTTCAACGGACGGTGTGTACGTCGTCCCGGCGTTCGTCGGACTCGGCACCCCGTACTGGGACAGCGATGTGCGCGGAGCGGTGTTCGGCCTGACGCGAGGCACGTCCAAGGAGCATTTTATCCGGGCGACGCTGGAATCGCTGGCCTACCAGACGAAGGATGTGCTGTCCGCGATGGAGGCCGACTCGGGTATCGAGCTGACCACGCTGCGTGTCGACGGCGGTGCCGTGCACAACGACTTTTTGATGCAGTTCCAGAGCGACGTGCTCGGCGTCTCGGTTGAACGGCCGGTCATTAATGAGACGACGGCGCTGGGCGCTGCTTACTTGGCGGGTCTCGCTGTCGGCTACTGGAAGAGCCAGGAGGACATTTCCGGCCAGTGGGCGATCGAGCGCGAGTTCCATCCGGTGATGGAAGAGAAGGAGCGAACCGGGCTGTACGAAGGCTGGAAGAAGGCCGTACATGCAGCGATGGCTTTTAAANAAACACAGAAACATATCTTGGGGGGTCTCTTTTTCGATCTGGAGGGAGATAAGCACAGATGATATGGTCCAATACGAATCGTGAACAAATCAAGGACAGCTTGAAACAGAAAAGTTTGACGTCCTGATCATCGGCGGCGGTATCACCGGGGCAGGCATCGCGCTGGACGCGACGACCCGCGGGATGAAGACGGCGCTGGTGGAAATGCAGGATTTTGCCGCAGGCACATCCAGCCGCTCGACGAAGCTGGTGCACGGCGGGCTCCGCTACCTCAAGCAGTTTGAGGTTAAAATGGTCGCCGAGGTCGGCAAGGAGCGGGCGGTTGTGTACGAGAACGGTCCGCATGTCACCACGCCGGAATGGATGCTGCTGCCGATCCACAAGGGCGGCACGTTCGGCAAATTTAGCACGTCCTTCGGACTGCGGGTGTACGACTATTTGGCCGGCGTAAAAAAAGCGGAGCGCCGCATGATGCTCTCCCCGCAGCAGACGCTGGCGAAGGAGCCGCTCATCAAGAAGGAGGGGCTGAAGGGCGGCGGGTACTACGTGGAATACCGCACCGACGACGCCCGCCTGACGATCGAAGTGATGAAAGCGGCTGTGGTGCACGGGGCTTTCGCGCTCAATTACAGCAAGGTCGAGGAGCTGCTGTACGACGCCCGGAATAACGTGCGCGGCGCGGTGGTCCACGACCAGCTGACCGGGGACACCTATGAAGTCCACGCCGCTAAGGTCATTAACGCCGCAGGGCCGTGGGTTGACCGCATCCGCGAGAAGGATGCGTCGAAGGAGGGCAAAACGCTGCGCCTCACCAAAGGTGTCCATCTGGTCATCGACCAGTCCCGGTTTCCGCTGGAGCAGGCGGTGTACTTCGACACGCCGGATAAAAGAATGGTGTTCGCCATTCCCCGCGACGGCAAGGCGTATGTGGGGACGACGGATACTTTCTTTGACCGGGATACGGCGCATCCCCGGATGACGTACCAAGACCGGGACTATATTATTAACGCGATCAATTATATGTTTCCCGAGCTGCAAATTACGGCGGAGGATGTGGAGTCCAGCTGGGCCGGGGTCCGGCCGCTCATTCTTGAACAGGGCAAGGATCCGTCGGAAATTTCCCGCAAGGACGAGATCTGGGAGTCCGGCTCGGGATTGCTGACGATCGCCGGGGGGAAGCTGACGGGCTACCGGAAGATGGCCGAGACGATTGTGGACGTGCTGTCCCGGGAGCTGACTGAACAAACAGGGCGCCCGTTTAAAGCATGCCAGACGAAGCATCTGCCGATTTCGGGCGGGGACTTCGGCGGCTCGGCGCAGTATGAGCCTTTCGTGCGGAAGACCGCCCAGACCGGAATCGAGGCGGGGCTGGCCCCGGATGAAGCCCTCGCGATCGCCGGCAAATACGGCACGAATGCATCCGGCGTCTTCCGGCTGATCCAGAGCCACCGGGCGGAGGCGGAAGCGCACGGGCTGCCGCTGATGCTGTTCGGCCAGCTGGCCTATGCGCTGGAATCGGAGATGGCGGCGACGCCGGTGGACTTTTTTACCCGCCGGCTCGGCGCGACGCTGTTCGATATTCAGCTTGTGCGCACCTGGAAGGCGCCGGTCATCGAATATATGGGCAGCGTGCTGAACTGGAGCCCGGCGGCGAAGGAAGCGTACGCAGCCGATCTCGACCGCGCGCTGCTGGAGGCCGTGGAGCCGGCGGAATCGGATTGAGCGTAAATTAGGCAGTCGAATGCAGCATTCCATCAGGAACCTTTCATCCCCAGGATGAAGGGTTCCTTTTTGGCTTGGGGTGATACCCACCCAAACCCGCAGGCTCCCAGTCTCGGCGGTGACAGGGAATCAATGAGAAAACGATGCCTTCCTGTCAATCCACTGTCAGTGATGTTGACACCAACTGTTCGGATATTTGCGATAAACTTTGCATTTTTATGGAAAATAGGCACTCGCCCGCGTCCCATGTTAGTACACCTCCGGCAAAATCGCTTATAATAAAAAAACCATACTGTCGTGAGAGGAGTGCTGTACATGAACATTAAAGAAAAAAGAGAGCATCGGCAGTACCCCGAACAAGTGAAATCCGACGCGTCCCGCGCGCCATATGAGCGGGATTATTCGCGGCTGATCCATTCGCCGACGTTCCGGAGGCTGCAGGGCAAATCCCAAGTGTTCGGCGCGGGTACGGGGGACTATTACCGGACGCGGCTGACCCACTCGCTTGAGGTGGCGCAAATCGCCCGGGAAGCAGCGCGCAGCCTTCTGCGGGCGCATCCTGAGGTAAGCGACGAGCAGGCGGACAATCCCGGGCTCGTAATCGATCCGGAGGTGGTGGAGTGCGCGGCGATCGCGCATGACTTTGGCCATCCTCCTTTTGGACATAAAGGGGAAGAGGTGCTGGACGGCATTCTGGATCAGCTGATCCGGGACCGGACGAAAGAAGCCGTGAAGGGGCTGCATCTGTCCCCGAATGAAGTGAACGACGTCCGCGCTAGGCTGCGGAAGAAATACGAGCATTTCGAAGGCAACGCGCACAACTTCCGGCTGATCATGTTTTTGGAGAAGCGGGAAAATGTGGACGCCTGAACCTGTCCGACGCGATCCTGCTCGGCATCAATAAATATCCACTACCCCGG
>NZ_PCZT01000005.1:66361-71044 GCF_002968895.1 Paenibacillus sp. AR247
GGGCTGTACCAGCACGAATGGGGCTATATTTCGCAGATCCGCCAGGACTGGGGCATTCCCGCAGGCAAAAAGACGCTCGAAGCCCAGCTGATGGACTTATGCGACGATATCGCCTATTCGGCCCATGACCTCGAAGACGGCATTAAGGCCGGGAAAATCGAAGTGCACGAGCATTTTCTGAAAGATCCGCATATTTTGCGCCTGATTGTCGAGAAAGTCATGACGCTGGAGGATGCGTTCTGGGACAACTGCCCGGAAGAGCATATCCGCTACAAGGTGGAGGAAGTGCTGACGTCCTTTTTAAAAGTGTGGAATGAGAAGCTTCCGTACTGCGAGTTTGACTACTCCCGTACACGCCGCGAGGTCAAGGCTTACTGGGTAAGCCTGTTTGTCAGCAGCCTCGGCGTCATTGACGACGGGGACTGGAAGAAGGTGACCTTCGTCAAGGAAGGCCAGGAGGATCAGGATATGCTTCGCACCGTCAGCGTGCTGAAAAGCTTCGCGTGGGTCACGATGATCCGCGACCTGCGGGTACAGCGGCTGCAGAAGCGCAGCGAGTGGATGATCCAGCGGCTGTGGGACGCTTTTCTCGATCCTGTCGCCTCCAAATCGATTATCCCCTCCGACTGGCTGCAGCGGTTCGAGAAGGATCAGGCCGGGCCGAATCCGATCTGGACGTGGGAGCACATGGTGATCGACTATATTGCGGGCATAGGAGAGGCGCCTTTGAGGAAGCACTGCAGGAAGCGGCCAGCCTGGCCCGCCATGCAGAACAGTGGGGTTACACCAGGGTATTGGGCGGCGGAGCACCACGACCTGGTGAACCTGTCCTGCGCTGCGCCGGAAGTGCTGTTGGCGCATATCGGAGCCCGGACCGAGCGGATCCGCATCGGGTCGGGGCGGTCCTGCTGCCGCATTACAGCCCGCTGAAGGTCGCGGAGAACTTCCGCATGCTGGCTGCGCTTTACCCCGGCCGCGTCGATCTTGGCATCGGGCGGGCGCCCGGCGGCTCGGCGCATGCCTCGATGGCGCTGAGCGGCAATTATTTGCAGCATGTGGCCGAGATGCCGGCCCGCGTCCGCGGGGTGATCGAGCTGCTGGAGGACCGCTATGCGTACGAGGACGTGCCGGTCGCGGCCAAGCCCGTCCCGCGGATCCAGCCGGAGCTGTGGATGCTCGGGACGAACAACAAAAGCGCCGGCTTCGCGGCGGAGAACGGCACGGGCTATGTGTTCGGCCAGTTCATGAGCGACCGCGACGGCGCCGAGGTGCTGGCGGCCTACCGGGAGGGCTTCAAGCCGTCGGCGCTGCTGGAGCAGCCGAGAAGCATCGCGGCCATCGGCGTCATTTGCGCCGCGACCGAGCAGGAGGCACTGGCGCTGTCCCGCCGGTCAGCCCTGCCGGAAGTCGAGCGGCCGGGAGCTGAGGCCAGCGAGCCGCAGCCGCAGGCGACCCGGCTGATCACCGGGTCGCCAAAGCAGGTGAAGTCGAAGCTGCTGGAGCTGGCGGATTCCTTCGGGTGTGACGAGTTCCTGGTCACCACGCCGGTGATGAGTTATGCCGAGCGGCTGGAATCCTATCGGCTGCTGGCGTCGGTGTGCTTATAAAAGGGAGCCAGGCTAGCTCGCCTGCCATTCTGCAGACTCGATTCTTGATTGGGAATGGGAATTCGGGAATGTAGAGTAAGGGCGGTGCTGTACGGTTAGACCGCAATGGATCCCGAAGATAGGAAGAACGAACGGAGGAACTATGGAATTGACATCCGAACCATCGGAGTTTATTTATATGTACGCCAGCCACGAGTCGGAAACGGAGCTGTGCCGAATGGAGCTGAATGCTCTGCTCGGGCAGGCGAAACCCTTGAAAGGGAGAGGCCCAATGCTGCGTAGCTCCCGGTTGCTTGACCCGGACCGCAGTCCGTATGTGTCGATGCGTCTGGACGTGCTGATACAGGGCGACTCGGTCGAAGAAATTGCCCGGCAGGCTTCGGAGTTAGAGCTTGGGGACGCCACATTCAAAGTAACGTACGTAAAATCCGGCGATCCCTGCTCCTACGATGACCAGCGGATGCTGGAGCGCCGCGTCGGCAGCAGCATCCGGGGGAAGGCGGAGATGAAGCATCCGGACGTGCAGTTCGGCCTTCTGTCCGCCGAGGGACAGTGGATGCTTGGATGGTGCCGGCATCCCGAACGCGCTTGGCGCCTGCACAAGGACAAGCCGCACAATTATTCCACCGGGCTTAGCGTCACGACCGCCCGTTCGCTCGTGAACATCCTTGTGCCGGAGCCCGCGGGTGTCCGGGCGGCCGATCCCTGCTGCGGCATGGGGAACGTGCTGATCGAAGCCCTGTCGATGGGCATCGACATCCGGGGCTGGGACATCAATCCGCTTGCCATCCGGGGGGCCCGGGCCAACCTGAAGCACTTCGGCTATCCGGAGGTGGTGATGCTCGGGGATATGACGCAGGTGACGGATCGCTTCGATGCGGCCGTCCTGGACATGCCGTACAACCTGTGCTCGGTGCTCAGCACAGATCAGCGGCTCGTTATGCTGCAGAGCCTGCGCCGTATGGCGAAGCGGGCTGTTATTGTATCGACGGAGGAAGCCGCGGAATCGATTCAGCAGGCGGGCTTTGCCATTCTGGACAACGCCCGGGTGTGGAAGGGCAGCTTTGTCCGGAACGTCTGGCTTTGCGGGTGACGGAGCCGGATAAGCCATCCGGCATGCCATTACTTTCTACTATATAATAGAAGAAAGTTTCTCGTCCTATTAGTAGAAGTTTCTCATTATAATAGAAGAAGATTACCATCATGAGTTGAAGTCAAGTCAAACATCCCAGTGCTCATCATGAGCACTTTAAGCCAAAAAGGCTGTCTCACGATCCGGTCTGAATCGACCGGTAACGCGGGACAGCCTTTTTTCATGCTCCGAGTATATCAGGACGCTCGCATAGCATCCGGAAAATTTCGGAGGCAAAACTCCACCTTGCGGGGGGACAGCTGCTGAGAGATGTCCGTATTAATAAGCACGCTCATAATTGACGAGATTACGCGGAAGCTCTTTTCCCTGCACGTAAGCCTTCAGGTTTTCGACAAAAATATCGATGACCCGCTCGGTATACCGGTCGGTGCTTCCGGAAACATGCGGTGTAATGATGACCTGCTCCATGTCCCACAACGGGTGGTCCTCAGGGAGTGGCTCCTTCTCAAACACGTCGAGCCCGGCGCAGCTGATCTGCCCGCTGCGGAGCGCTTCGAGCAGGGATGCCGTATCCACCGTCGGCCCGCGGCCCGCATTGATGAAGCAGGCGCCCGGCTTGGCCGCCGCCCAGGCATCGGCATTCAGCAGGTGATGCGTCTCATCGGTAAGCGGAAGCACGCTGATGATGTAATCGCCTTGGCTCAGCGCCTTGTGGAGCCCGTCCATGGTGAACATCTCGTCCACATGAGGATCGGCTTTGCCGGAACGGCGGACGCCGACGGTGCGCATCCCGAACGCCTTGGCCAGGCGGGCTGCCTCGCTGCCGATCTCGCCGACGCCGACGATAACGGCCGTTCGGCCGTGCAGCTCTGACAAGGTGTCCCGTCCCGGCGCGGCGAGATTGGTCTCCCAGCTGTGCTTGAGCTGATTGCGGACCGAGACGTGCAGCTGACGCGAGAAGGAGAGCATCATGCCGAGGATCGTCTCCGAGATCGGAATCGCATGGACGCCGCTGGAATTCGTCAGCAGCACGCCTTTCTGTTCAAGCTTGTCCAGAGGAAGCGTGTCCACGCCGGCCGACCAGGCCTGCAGCCATTTCAGCCGGCTGTCTTGATTCAGCACCTGATCGGCAATTTGCCTGGACCAGCCAACCAATATTTCCGCTTCGTTCACGAGTGCGGGATCCGCATCGGTGCTTTTGACGACGGTCAGCTTATAGCCGGGAGCGGCTTGTTCAATCGAGCGGGTCTGCTCCGGAGTCAGGGAATGCAGACAAACAATTTGCTTCATACCGTTTCAGCCTCCTTCATGTATGTACCCTTGATGTGGCGTTTGTGCAACTTTAGTTCAATCTATATATTATGAATATATTCAGGATAACAGATTTGAAACGATATACAACAGGGTCACCCGAGGCCAAGTGAATGAAAGGGAGCAGCGGTCAAGTAAACGCCCTCCTAAGCGTATGCTTTTGCGTAACTCTGCTGCATGACAATGGGCCCGAAAGGCGAAACTATATTAATGAAGGAATTCATGCGAATTATACCTTCGGTACCAATTTTTACAGGATCATTTTATGCGGCGCAAAGGGGAAGAAAGGGGAAGTACTTGCATGGAAATGAAAGAGAAACAAGTTCAAGATAAGCCTTTAAGGCTATTCGTCGCGGTCCGGATACCGGAATCGATCCGATCATTACTGGAAGAATGGAGGCACCGGAACGAGAAAGAGCTCGCTTTTAAAAAATGGACGCACCGGGAGGATTACCATATTACCGTCCAGTTTCTGGGAGACGCTGATGCTGGAAGAGTGCCGGAAATCGTGTCTGCCTTAAAAAGGGCCTCCTTGAAAATCAACCCATTTCAACTGGAATTTGGAGCATTTGGCACCTTCGGGCCAGCGGAGTCTCCCCGGGTGTTATGGGCTGGAGTAATTGACCAATCCGGCGGCCTGGACAAGCTCTATGAAGCGGTCACTTCCGAGAT
>NZ_PCZT01000005.1:71144-90004 GCF_002968895.1 Paenibacillus sp. AR247
GAAGGGAAAAATCAGCCTCTGATTTGGGAGGCCGATGAATTTGTACTTTTTTCCACGCATTTGCACGAAAAGCCAATGTATGAGATACTAGAGGCCGTTCAAATGAAAGATTCGTAGACTGGAAATAAATAGCAATAGAAATCGAATATTATTTTTCCGCACATGATCGAATATCGAATTCCCTTTGTTGCCGTATCCTGTGAAGTAAATTTGTGCCGTTCCTAAGCAACATGTGTTGTAAAGACTGTCCTGTTTGTCAGTTATTGTACGATCTCGGATACAGCAATTGACTGAAAATGTTTCCAAAGGTTATTCAAAACCTGTATTTTTGGTTACTTAAAGAGGGAATGTGCCGGAAATATAGGAGGAGAAACATGTACACATTACGTCAAAACCGCTGGATGGCACTGCTGATCGGTGTGCTTCTGGTGTGTTTCTCTGCAATTTGCATGCTGCTGCAAAACGAGCAGATGCATAAAATGCAGTATAACGACAGCACGAATCAACTGGGGGCCGTAACATACAGCAAGAACGATGAAGCAGGCGCAAGCCCGCAGCATTTATCCATACAGGGGGCAAAACACCCGTTAACCGCGGAAAACTCCGTGCAGCTTTTGAATGTAAATTTATTGAAAAAATGGAACGTTAAGCATCATCCCCTTTTTGTTGAAGGGATTTCAGCACAAACACCGGCTGCCGCCAAAAAGGCCCAAGCTGTGCAAGCAAAGCCTAAGGCAAAGAAAGCTGTAGCTGTTGCAGCCAAGCCGAAGCTGGATCCAAAACTGAATCCCCCCACCACGTTATTCTTCAGCCGGACCAAACTGCTCAGTCCTTCCCAGAAGTCGGAAGCGACCAAACAGTACAAGGTAACCGCTGAGGACGTGCTTCTGCTCCGTAGAATCGTGATGGCAGAAGCCGAAGGCGAACCGTACAAAGGCAAAGTGGCTGTGGCCAATGTTGTCTTGAACCGGCTGCGGTCAGCCAATTTTCCCGATACGATTAGAAAAGTCATTTACCAGAGATATCAGTTCAGTCCTGTGGCGAACGGCCGTTTTGACCGTGTGAAGCCGAACGAGGATTCGATTCATGCCGTCAATGAGGCGCTTAACGGACGCAAGGAAGTCTCGGATGATACGTATTATTTTCTGTCGCTGAAGCTGGCCGACGACCTGACGGTTCACCATACGCGGACCCTGGCCAAGACGATCGGCAACCACTCCTTTTACAAATAAATCCCGTAAGTTTAAAATGTTTATGGGTAAAGGATAATGAGGAGGTGGCGTTCATATGAAAATTACGTATTATGGTCATTCCTGTGTGGTGGTGGAGGAAGGCGGCCGGAGCGTGATCATCGATCCGTTTCTCTCGGGCAATCCGGCATCGGGTATTGCGCCTGCGGATATCCGTGTTGATGCGGTGCTGCTCACCCATGGGCACTCCGACCACTTTGGCGATGCGCTGGAGATTGCCAAAGCGAATGATTGTCCGATTGTCGCCGTGTTCGAGCTGGCGGAGTTCTGCCGCAAGAAGGGCGCGAAAACCTTTGCCATGAACATCGGGGGGCAGCAGCAGTTTGACGGATTCAAGGTCAAATACACGCTGGCTTTCCACAGCTCTGCGGTACAGGACGGCGACGCGCTGATCTATGCCGGAGAACCGGCGGGCATCCTGCTGACCATGGGCGGCAAAACGTTCTTCCATGCGGGAGATACGGCGCTGTTCGGCGACATGCGGCTTATCGGTGAAATGAATCAGATCGATGCTGCCGCGCTGCCGATCGGCGACGTGCTGACGATGGGACCGGACGATGCGCTGCTGGCGGCCAAATGGCTCCGGGCGGACCGTGTCATCCCGGTACATTACAACACTTTCCCTGCCATTAACCAGAACAGTACGCTCTTCTGCGACCGTCTTCATCAGGAAGGCATTGAAGGACACGCGCTCAAGCCGGGAGAGAGCATTGAGATCTGACCGCTGATGAAGCGGTGGTTTTGACAAATGGCACCCCCCGCCGTATCCGGGCATACAGTATCGTAACATTAGCCTATCGGAAAGGCGGGGGTTGGTTGTTTTACCGAACTAGTGAACATAACGGGTATTTGCCGGCCGGCGAGCTGCAGAAAGCCGTACAGGGCGAGTACGAAGCGATCCGCAAGGGACGAAGGCTTCAGGAGCTGGCGCCGCCGGACCACCGGATTTATTTCAGCCGCGTGGTCGAAGAGGAGCGGCAGGGCCGTCTTGCCGAGCTAACCCGTCTCTATTATGAGCATACCGGCTGCTACCCGGTCTTCAGCAAGGTTGAAACGCCCAGGGCGTATGTAACCGGACTGAAAACGACCGTCGATGACGCACTCGAAAATGCGTGGAATTATTCGGACCTGATGCTGACGGCGACGGACCCGAAGGTCCAGAAGCTGATGCTGCGCGCGATGAACAGCGAAATGCGCTGGGTCAGCCGGCTGCAGTTTTTGTACAGCAATTATTTCCACGAAAACGGCGACATGAAGCACAAGGGCACCATTGGCATCGCCGACAATTCATTTTGAATAATTATCGACGTTTTATAACAAAAAGAAAACCATTCCCCCATGCAACGAGGATTTCCGCCGTTGTCGCATACCCCATTCCCCTAGTGAGCATGAAGTATTATTCTTGTAGCCAATGTCGTCTTCGTACTGGTTTATTTTGATGTATCTGGATTTACTTGCATTTATTTATTCTGAAGATAGAAAGGTTGCTTTCCATGAGACATACGGTACTTCCCCCTAAGCAGGGACTTTATGATCCGCAGTTTGAAAAAGACGCCTGCGGCATGGGCTTCGTTGCTCATATCAAAGGCCGGGCCTCCCATGAGATCGTAGGCCAGGCTCTGACGATGCTCGAGAATATGGAGCACCGTGGCGGACAGGGCAGCGAGCCTAATTCCGGTGACGGCGCCGGGATCATGCTGCAAATTCCTCACCGCTTCTTTGCGGAAGAAGCGGCCCGGATCGGCTTTGAGCTGCCTGAACCGGGGCAATACGGCGTAGGCATGCTGTTCCTTTCCCACGACGAAGCCGTTCGGGAGGCTCATGAGAGCCGGCTCGTCGAAATCATCCGGGAAGAAGGGCAGCAGTTCCTGGGCTTCCGCGACGTTCCGACCTATGACGAGATGCTGGGCAAATCCGCGAAGGAAGCCAAGCCGTACGTACGGCAGATTTTCATCGGACGCAGCATCGATGTGAAGGACGAAATGGACTTTGAGCGCAAGCTGTACATCATCCGCAGACGCGCCGAGCTGGCCATCCGTTATGGCGACGCTCCGCAGGCGGACTCCTTCTATATTTCCAGCCTTTCGTGCCGGAAAATCGTATACAAAGGGATGCTGACCACCATTCAGGTGGGGCAGTTCTATCTGGATCTGAGAAACGAGCTGGTGGAGACGGCGATCGCCCTCGTTCACTCGCGTTTCAGCACGAACACCTTCCCGAGCTGGGAACGGCGCACCCGTACCGCTTCATGATTCACAACGGGGAGATCAACACGCTCCGCGGCAACGTGAACTGGATGCATGCGCGCCAGTCGCTGTTTAAGAGCGATATTTTTTGGGGATGACCTGGAGAAGGTCAAGCCGGTCATCAATCCGGACGGTTCGGATACCGCCATGTTCGATAACACGTTTGAGTTCCTGTACCTGAGTGGACGTTCCCTGCCACACGTCGCCATGATGATGGTGCCGGAGCCTTGGAACAACCATGAAAGCATGGACGAACGAAAAAAGCGTTCTACGAATACCACAGCACGCTGATGGAACCGTGGGACGGACCGGCGGCTATGGCGTTCACCGACGGCGTCCAAATCGGCGCCATTCTTGACCGGAACGGACTCCGTCCGTCCCGTTATTACGTGACGAAGGACGACCTGATTATTCTTTCTTCGGAAGCTGGCGTGCTCGACATTCCAGCTGAGGATGTCCTGTACAAGGACCGTCTCCGTCCGGGCAGAATGCTGCTCGTAGATACGAAGGAAGGACGGATCATTTCTGACGAGGAAGTGAAAGCCCAGATCGCTGCCGAGCAGCCGTACCGCGAGTGGCTCGACGAGCATCTGGTCAATCTGGATGAGCTTCCGGACGCGCCGGAGCTGCCGAATCCGAAGCATGACAACGTGCAGCAGCTGCAGCTCTCTTTCGGCTATACGTTCGAAGATCTGCGCAAAGTGCTGGAACCGATGGCTTCGACCGGCCAGGAAGCGGTAGCCTCGATGGGCTACGACGCGCCGCTGGCGGTGCTGTCCGACAAGCCGCAGCGCCTGTACAACTACTTTAAACAAATGTTCGCGCAGGTGACCAACCCGCCGATCGACGCGATCCGCGAAGAGATTATCACCGCGACCGGAACGACGATCGGACCGGAGCGCAACCTGCTGCATCCGGAGCCTGAGAGCTGCCGCCAGATCCGTCTGGACACGCCGGTTCTCTCGAATGAAGACTTCGCGAAGATCCGCCACGTGCATCGTCCCGGCTTCAAGTCGATGACGATTCCGATCTTCTTCCCTGCAGAAGAGGGGGCGGAAGGCCTGCGCAAGGCGCTTGACGGATTGTGCGAAGCGGCCGACCGCGTGATCAAGAAAGGCCACAACATCCTGATCCTGTCCGACCGCGGCGTGGACAAAGAAAATGCGGCGATTCCGGCGCTTCTTGCCGTATCCTGCCTGCATCATCATTTGATCCGCCAAGGAACGCGGACGAAAGTCAGCATTTTGCTCGAATCCGGCGAACCTCGTGAAGTGCATCATTACGCGCTGCTGCTCGGTTACGGCGTGAGCGCCGTCAACCCTTACCTGGCGTTCGAAACGCTGGACGACATGATCCAGCAGGGGCTGCTGCGCGGCGTGACGCACGAGAAAGCCGTTAAAAACTATATCAAAGCCGCGACGAAGAGCGTGGTGAAAATTTTGTCCAAAATGGGCATCTCGACAATCCAATCCTACCGCGGCGCGCAAATCTTTGAAGCCGTCGGACTCAAAGAAGATTTTGTCGAGAAGTACTTTACCCGTACGCCGTCCCGCATCGGCGGCATCGGCCTGGAAGAAGTGGCGGCCGAAGCGCTGGCCCACCACAACCGCGCCTTTACCGACAAGGACGGAAGCGACAAGGTGCTCGATTCCGGAGGCGACTATCAATGGCGCAAGGACGGGGAGGAGCATCTGTTCAACCCGCAGACGATCCACCTGCTTCAGCAGGCCGTACGCACCGGCGATTACCAGGTGTACAAAAAGTACGCGAAGCTTGTTCAGGGCGAGAACGAGAAGCATCTGACGATCCGCTCGCTGCTGAAACTGAAACCGGTAGGAGCTCCGGTTCCGATTGAGGAAGTCGAGCCGATCGAGTCCATTATGAGACGCTTCAAGACCGGTGCCATGTCCTTCGGCTCCATCAGTAAGGAAGCTCACGAAAGCCTCGCGATTGCGATGAACCGCATCGGCGGCAAGAGCAACACCGGTGAGGGCGGCGAAGATCCGGCGCGTTATATTCCGGATGCGAACGGCGATTCCCGCCGCAGCGCGATCAAGCAGGTGGCGTCCGGCCGGTTTGGCGTGACGTCGAACTACCTGGTGAACGCGGACGAAATACAAATCAAGATGGCGCAGGGAGCGAAGCCGGGTGAAGGCGGACAGCTTCCGGGCCGTAAAGTATATCCTTGGGTTGCCGAAGTGCGCGGTTCTACGCCGGGCGTGGGCTTGATTTCTCCGCCGCCGCATCATGACATTTACTCGATCGAGGATTTGGCGGAGCTGATTTATGATCTGAAGAACTCCAATCCGCGCGCGAACATCAACGTGAAGCTCGTGTCCGAGGTTGGCGTCGGAACGATCGCGGCCGGGGTGGCCAAAGGCCGTGCCGACATTATCCTCGTCAGCGGATATGACGGTGGTACCGGTGCATCGCCGCAGGGATCCATCCGCCATGCGGGTCTTCCTTGGGAACTGGGCGTTGCGGAAACGCACCAGACGCTCATCCTGAATAACCTGCGCGACCGCGTCGTCCTGGAAACGGACGGCAAAATGCTGAACGGACGCGATCTGGCCGTCGCAGCGCTGCTGGGTGCCGAAGAGTATGGCTTCTCTACGGCTCCGCTCGTGGCACTTGGCTGTATCATGATGCGTGTCTGCCAGATGGACACCTGTCCGGTTGGGGTAGCTACCCAGAATCCGGAACTGCGCAAGAACTTCATGGGCGATCCGGCGCATGTCGTTAACTTCATGAGATTCGTGGCAGAAGATATGCGTGAAATAATGGCGGAGCTCGGCTTCCGTACGATCCAAGAGATGATCGGACGCACGGACTGCCTGGATGCCGAAGAGGCGAACGGACATTGGAAGAAGCAAGGCATCGATCTGTCCGTTCTGCTGCACACACCGGAGCTTCCGGAAGGTAGCACGCGCTACCGCACGAAGACCCAGAACCACGGTCTCGAAGAGACGCTGGATATGCGTGAGCTGCTGAAGCTGGCAGCACCGGCGCTGGAAGACGGAACGCCAGTTACCGGCGAGCTTTCGATTACGAACGTAGACCGCGCCGTAGGCACGATTCTCGGCAGCGAAGTCACGCGGAAGTACGGGGCAGCCGGCCTGCCGGAAGACACGATTTCGCTGACCTTTACGGGAACGGCCGGCCAAAGCTTGGGCGCCTTCGTTCCGAAGGGCATCACGCTGACCGTGGTTGGCGACGCGAATGACTACACCGGCAAAGGGCTCTCCGGCGGGAAGCTGATCGTGAAGCCGTCGCCGAAATCAACGTTCAAGGCCGAAGAGAACATCATTATCGGCAACACGGCTTTTTATGGCGCGACAAGCGGCGAGGCGTACATCCGCGGCATCGCCGGCGAACGCTTTGCGGTCCGCAACTCCGGCGTGAATGTCGTCGTTGAAGGCGTTGGCGATCACGGATGCGAATATATGACAGGCGGCCGCGTCGTCATCCTTGGGGAAACGGGACGTAACTTTGGCGCCGGGCATGTCGGGCGGCATCGCCTACGTCTATGATCCGCAGGGTACGTTTATCGACCGCTGCAACCTGGAGATGATTCTTCTGGAGCGCGTTGAAGATGCAGAGGAAGTCCAGGAACTGAAGAGCATGATCGAGAAGCATGTCAACTACACGGAGAGTGCTGTCGGTGAGCGTGTGCTGGAAGACTGGGAGCACAGCCTCGGCCAGTTTGTCCGCGTCATTCCGAAGGATTACAAGCGGATGACACAGCAAATCCGCAAGGTTCAGGAGAATGGACTGAGCGGCGAAGCTGCCCTGCTGGCCGCCTTCGAAGCCAACATGCGCGAGCTCGCGAGAGCGGGAAACAACTAATTCTTCCAAACCGGATGTTATAAAGACATAATTCCTATCAACAAGGTTGAAATTTTCATATTTGCGCAATAATTGCTGGAAAGGGCATACGAAATGTTTTCAATTGGAGACATAAATCGTATGCCCATTTTTTCGACAAAAATAGAACCTGCTTCAAAAAGCAATTGTCCCATTAGACGACAACATCCAGAAGAGGCTTGGGATATAATAAAAAAGACCTAGTCACTTGGCTGATTCTTGACATTCATACTTGGAACAGACGTTGTATTTGTCAACAAAAGAGTAGCCGTGGAAATCATTTTGGATAATATGTTGAGTGGAGCGAGGGTATCTTCGATGAGAGATGAGAGAAAGTTCGGTGCCGAGGCCCGGTCCAACCAAGAACTTCCGGAGCAAACCCAATTGGACATCATGAAAGTGTTGGAGCAATGCGGGATTCACCCTGACAACTGGAAGCGCTTTGTTCAAAAGATGGAGAAGGGGACGGATTAGCGGAAATTTCGCAGATCGTGTCCGGGGGGTTCGCATAAAACGACAAGGAGGGACAGAAAACGTTTTATCAATCCGATTTTAGACAGGGAGGCCGCCCTGCAGCAGTTGACTTCCATATGCTCCAAAAGGGTACCCCGTCGAATTACGGTAACCGAACCTATAAAAACCTCAGCCCTCCTAAGTTCAAGGAAAGCTGAGGTTTTTCATTATTTCATGGACCGTTCCATCCGCACAAAAGCGATAAAACGTTTGGCTTCTTCCTCAGACAAGCGGCGGCCGTCAATCGTCAAATTGAACTTTTCCAGCAAGTCCTCGTCCGAAAGCTCCAGTTGATCGACAAAATCCCGGACCTCCGGATCCATGACAATCTTCGGCTGGTTCGTACGGCCGATCAGATAATCGATGGAAACGTCAAATTTGTCAGCCAGTTTGGTCAGAATCTCAAAATCAGGTTTACGGCGGTTCTTTTCATAGTGGGATAGTGCGGCTCGCGTAATGCCTATGGATTGGGCCAATTCCTCCTGGGTCCAGCCGCGTTGGTCCCGCAATTCTGCGATGCGATTACCATGATTCATGAATTAACCTCCTCCGAATACCTGAAAAAATACATAAAGTTAGAAACAAAATGTCGCAAAAATAGATTCATATAGGAAATAAGTATTGACTAGTTACAAAATGTATCGTAAAGTGAAAATTGGAAATGATACCATTTGTATCAATTGTTGAGACGTTACGTATCCTTTAGCAGTATAAGGCGTTATCCCGATTTTCATACCATGAGGCAGGAATAATCCGATGAATATGTTAACAGCACATGGCATACATCTTCAAACGTATATGTATATCCATCAGGTCGGGAACCAGACGGTTTTTCTGCATCGGACCCGTCCTGTCATCTTATGGGAATACGAGCCAAGCCGAATGGTAATCATCAGCGACTTGGATCTCCCCGTCGTGCCCGAGCTCAGGCTGGGGTTCATTATCCACGTTCCAAATGCCCCTGCCCGTCAGGTGTACGGCACCGTGGCTTGGAAAGAAAGCAGCATCTCCTTTAAGGCCCACCAATACGGCATTCGTATTGAATCCCCGCAGCAGGAGCCGGAGCGCATGACAAAACACCACAACCGCCCACAACGAGGCGGCCGAGCGGCCTCCACACCGTATGAAAGTCCCTGTGACCACGATTCTTTCCCCGGCCCAGGACACCATTTTGATATCAAAGCATAAAAATCTTACGTTTTTTCGTAATGGGATACAGACATTTTACACTATTTATCAAAGGGCTGCATAGTGCTTTGCTTTAAAAAGGCTGAAGTAAAAGCCTGTCATGTGATCGTCCGGTTGGACTTATATTGAGAGCGGGGGATGGATCAGTCATGGGACGTACGTTGACCTTGGATTTCCTGATGCAGATGCTTCAAAGCGACGAGGATGTTCATTTATGAGCAGCATGAATCCGCTGAACAAAACGGTGGACGTCGGCAAGCCCCTTCCGATCACTCCCCGAAAAGACAGGATGTTGTACCTTTGGGCCAAGCGAACCCTGGATATTAGCTTATCGCTTATTGGGCTGATTTTTTTATGTCCGGTATTCCTAGCCGTTGCCTTGCTTATCAAGCTGGAGGATCCAAAAGGCTCGGTGTTTTTCTCCCAGGTCCGCGTCGGGCGTGGGGGCACACCATTTAAGATGTACAAATTCCGGTCGATGGTCAGCGGAGCCGAGCTGATGCTCGGCAATTTGATCCAGCAAAGCGATGTGACCGGGCGATGTTCAAAATGAAAAACGATCCGCGGGTCACCCGGGTCGGCCGGTTCATCCGCAAAACGAGCATTGATGAGCTGCCCCAGCTTGTGAATGTGCTGAAAGGAAATATGAGCCTGGTCGGGCCAAGACCGCCTTTGCCCCGGGAGGTAAGCGACTATACTTCCTACGATATGCAGAGGCTGCTCGTTGTCCCGGGGTGCACAGGTTTGTGGCAGGTCAGCGGAAGGAACCATGTGGGATTTCAGGAAATGGTCGAGCTGGACCTCAAATACATAAACGAACAGTCGATATGGATGGATATGATCATCATTTGTAAAACGGTCAAGGTGCTGTTCGGCGCGGATAATGCGTACTAACCGCTGCGTGACCAAGTGCGCAGGGCGCAGCTGTGTCCATTAGGAAGGTGGCAGATGCATCATGAAAAAATGGGTTGTTTCGACCATCGCCGTCGTATCGGTGCTGGTGGTCGGCGTCGCGGGATACGGATTGTATATTTACAATTCGGTCAAAGCGACGGCTAACGAAATATATGAAAAGCGGGAACCGTCCATTGTACCGGTAACTGTCAGCTCCGATGGCAAGACGGGCGGCCAGGCGGATACGTCCAAGAGCGCCGAAAACCCGCCGGCGGTTCATTTGAATGAAAGGGAGCCGTTTACTGTTCTGGTCATGGGTGTGGATCAGCGCGAGGACGACCCGGGCCGCTCGGACTCGATGATCCTGCTGACGGTAAATCCGGCCAAGCAGAGTATCCTGATGTTCAACATCCCGCGTGACACAAGAACCGAAATCGTCGGTCACGGGACGACGGACAAGATCAACCATGCTTACGCCTTTGGCGGCGTAAACATGTCGGTCGCGACGGTAGAGCACTTCCTCGGTTACCCGGTCAACTATTACATCAAGGTCAATATGGAGGGCTTCGCCAAAATCATTGATTTGCTCGGTGGGGTGGAAGTGAATAATCCGTTTGCCTTCCAATATGAAGGATACGATTTCAAACAGGGCGACTTAAAGCTGGACGGCTCCGAGGCGCTGGCCTTCTCCCGGATGCGGTATGACGATCCGCGCGGAGATTTGGGGCGTAATGCACGGCAGCGGGAAATTTTAGAGCAGGTGATCAATAATGCGCTCAAAATATCGAATGTCGTAAAAGTCGAATCCCTACTGAACCAGGTAGGCGACAGTGTCAGGACGGACATCACTTTCGACAATATGAAGACCTTCGTGACCGATTACCGCTCTGACCTGAAGACAATCGAGCAGGTGGAGATCAAGGGCCAGGGCAAGAAGATCAACGGAATTTGGTATTACATGGTCAGCGATGAGGAGCGGCAGCGCATCCATAATGTCATTAAAGAGCATTTACAATAAGAGGCAGGCGTGGCTTGATGTCACGCTTGCTTTTTCATTTCCGGCGTCCTTTGCAGCATCTCGGAACCCGAATTGATTCATAAGCCCCACTTTGTGGGGTTATTTTTCGACGAAAACCGTCAGTTTCCTTGACAAAGGATGCAGATTCATGTAGATTTCTTGGTGTGCATGTTACAGAATGTATCTATAATAAGTCGTTGGTCATAACTTTAAGCGCAAAGACACACTTCATGGAAGGGAAGTCGATTCTCTTGAACAGTCAGCTATCCGTATTCTGCTTGCGATGTGAGCAGGTCATCCCTATGTCGGACACGGCACTTGTGTTCCGGACGGGATTTTACCGCACAGTGATTCCCCTGGGCTGCTGTACCCTATGTTATTCGCAGACACAATCAGAGGCAGATTTCCCATATGATGGGCATCTGCAAGGCGAATATGCTACAATGGGGCCAGACTTGGGCAGAAGGGGTGATAGAAATGCAGCAGGAACCGGTGGTTCGGCTGGAAGGTGTCACGAAGAAAGTCTCATCCAAAACATTGGTTGAGGATGTTACGCTGGACATCCCTCCCGGGCAGGTCTTTGGCTTTCTCGGTCCGAACGGGGCCGGAAAAACGACGACTATCCGCATGATGGTCGGGCTGACCAAGATCACCAAGGGAGATATTAAAATTTGCGGTTACAGCATCAAGGATCATTTTGAGCAGGCCATCGTCCACGTGGGGGCGATCGTGGAAAACCCGGAGATGTATAAGTTTTTGACGGGGTATGAAAACCTCCGTCACTTTGCCCGGATGATGTCAGGGATTACCGAGGAGCGCATTCAGGAAGTGGTTCAGCTCGTAGGGCTGAGCAACCGGATTCAGGACCCGGTGCGGACGTATTCGCTGGGCATGCGGCAGCGCCTGGGCGTAGCTCAGGCGATTTTGCACCGTCCGAAGCTGCTGATCCTGGACGAGCCCACCAACGGGCTGGACCCGCAGGGAATCCGCGAGCTGAGGGACTACCTGCGCCGGCTGTGCAGGGAAGAGGGGACGACGGTATTCGTCTCCAGCCATCTGCTGTCCGAGATGGAGCTGATGTGCGACGCCGTGGCCATCATCCAGAACGGACGGTTGATTGACGTACGCACACTGGCCGGTGTTGAGGGAGCGGAGGAGACGACCGTGGAAACGGCATTTGCGCTGGACCGGCCGGAGCAGGCGCAGGAGCTGCTTGGGGGCGGTACGGTACGCGATGGACTGCTGATCGTCCGGCTCGACCGAAATGGCATTGCCGACACGAATGCCCGGCTCGTCCAGAGCGGATTCAAGGTGTACGGGATTCAGAAGATAACCCGGTCGCTGGAGGACCAATTCTTGGAAATGACGGGAAGTGATCAGATTGGGTAGCTTTATCCATCTCGTGCAGAACGAGAACATGAAGATATACCGGAGAGCCCGGACGTGGATCATGCTGTCGATCCTGGTCATCGTCAACATTCTGATGCCGCTCCTGTTTCACTTGGCGGATGGCGGGGGCAATATCAGCTTATGGGAAAGCGTGCTTCAGACCGGGGCGTTTACGTTTTTTCTGTGCACCATATTTTCGGTTGTGGTCGCCTCGGATTCCGTTGCAGGCGAATTCTCCTGGGGTACGATCAAGCTGCTGCTGATCCGCCCATGGAGCCGATCGAAGATTCTGCTCTCCAAATATATTGCCGTTGTGCTGTTCAGCCTGCTGTGCACGGTGCTGCTGATCGTTGTGTCATACGGGGTCTCTGCAATCTTCTTCTCGGGAGGAGCGGGCGGGTCCCTTATGGGTGAGCGCATCGGGCCGCGTCATTACTTTCTGATTATGCTATGCGATTATGTAGACCTGTTCATGACCGTGGCGCTGGCCTTTATGCTCTCGGCCGTGTTCCGGGCAAGCGGGCTCGCCATCGGGCTGTCGCTGTTCATCATGTTCGCGAAGGGCATCTTTAATATGCTGTTCAACCCTGAGCGCTACAGCTGGGCGAAGTTTTTGCCGTTTATGCACATGGACCTGTCGCAGTATCTGGCCTCTTCGGTGGGACCTGGAGGCGTGACGCTCGGCTTCTCGATTTTGATTCTGGCCATCTACTACGTCTTGTTTCTGGTCATCGCCTGGACCGTGTTCGGCAAACGGGACGTCGCGGCCTGACCTGTCACGATATTAAAAGCCAAAAAAACGCAGTGCATGTGGACGTGATCCGTTCACTTGCGACTGCGTTTTTTGTTGATTTAAGAAAGCAGAAGCTTCAGGCCACATCAGCCGGCTTCCGATTCCAAATACCGCGGGGTGGAGGCGGTCTCCAGCGCCATTTCCTCCGGGGCGTCCTTCAGCTCCATTTTGCTGGATCCGTGGAGGATGCCGCCCTCGGTAATGACCAGCGACGTTGCCCCCAGCACGTCACCGAACATCTGCCCGGTCGCCGTGATGGTCAGCCGGCCGAGCGTCGTCACATCGCCGTACACTTTTCCGGCAATGATGACCTCTCTGGCATGAATATGCGATCTTGCCACTGCATGCTCCCCGACAATGACGCTGCCTTTGCTCTCAATGACGCCGTTAAATTTGCCTTCGATGCGCAGGTTGGCCTCACAGGCCAGCGTCCCTTCGATTTCTGTCCCTTTGCCGATCAAAGTGTCCGTTGCGCTCTGGTGCCGGCTCGCTTTGGATCTGCTCATGTTTGAAATCCCTCCTTTTTTAAGATTATAAGATCGAGGGAGATGCCGTTTATTTTTGCAAAATGTGTTTTGAGCGACTGGAAGCTCGCTTCAGGCGAGCGGTTGTCGGACCCTGCACTGTTTCCCAAGCATCAATGCGAAGCCGATGAACAGGTTCAAATCGTCAGCAGCGGACCGGATCAGGATTGGAACGCCATCCAGGAGATGTGCTTTGGCGCGATTACGGTCGCGAAAAAAAGGATCTGGATCACCTCGCCCTACTTTATTCCCGATCAGGGCATCTATGAAGGACTCAAAACCGCTGCGGTCAGCGGAGTGGACGTGCGGATCATCATTCCATTGAAAGCCGATTCCAGGCTGGTGCATCTCGCTTCGCTCTCCTATATTGAAGACCTGCTGCTGGCCGGAGTGAAGTTCTATGAATATCAGAAAGGCTTCATTCATGCCAAGGTCATGATCGTCGACGACCTGATGGCCTCGGTAGGTACCGCTAACATGGACATGCGGAGCTTTTTCTGCAATTTCGAGCTGACGGCAGCGCTGTTCGAGCAATCCTCGATCGACCGGCTGGTGAAAGATTTCAAGGAAGATATGAGCCAGAGCCATCAAATCGTAACCGAGGAGTTTCAGGCCCGGCCGTTTCGGCATAAGCTGGCGGAAGTGCTGTGCCGGATGCTGTCCCCGCTGCTGTAACCGCGCGGTCCTGAATCTGCTGCTGCCAAGCCTAGTGCCGTGGAGCCCATAGAATAACGGATACGCCGGCCATGCACAGAGCCGCTCCGATCCAGTCGTAGACGTCGGGCGTGTTTTTGTCGATCCACCAGCCCCACAGCAGGGCGAGGACGATAAAGATGCCCCCGTATGCGGCATAAACCCGGCCGAAGGAAGGATAATTCTGCAGGGTGGGAATGATCCCGTACAGGATCAGTAGCAGGCTGCCCGCCGCGCCGAACCACCAGGGCTTCGCGTCCTTGATCCACAGCCATACCAGGTAACCGCCACAGATCTCGGCCAGCCCGGCCGTAATAAATAATAATAAGGATTTCATGACAGAAAAACTCCCATCCTGATAATATACAGCTAAAAACTATGATATAATAAAGTAAGGGAATAATCACGGAAGTCCAGATTTCTTAGGCTGTACACGATGCTACCCGGGCGTTTCATGTCCCTTTATGCTACAACAATCTATAGAATCGGGGGGATTCGATGGCTGTACCTTCAAACCCGCAATCCACGGATAGGCCAAACCTGCCGCAGGATTTGCAGCCGCTCAAGGCGCCGACCTCGAAAGCCAGAGTGTTCATGCGCATCCTGGTCATGCTGATCGGAGCCGGATTGGTCTCTGTTGCACTGGAAGTATTCCTCGTAAACAATAACATCATTGACGGCGGGATTACCGGCATTTCCATTATGCTGTCCCACCTTTTTCATCTGCCGCTCGGTATTTTTCTTACGGTTCTCAATATTCCTTTCTTGTTTCTGGGTTACAAGCAAATCGGCAAGACGTTTGCCTTCTCCACGCTGGCAGCCGTCCTGGTGATGTCGATTGGCACCGCGCTGCTGGAGCCTGTTAAACCCATTACGTTCGATCCGCTGCTGGCGGCCATCTTCGGAGGCGTTATCCTGGGTGCGGGCGTCGGCCTGGTCATCCGGGCAGGGGGTTCCACGGACGGCAGCGAAATCGTCGCGATTCTCATCAACAAAAAGACGCCGTTCTCCGTCGGGAGATCATCATGTTCATCAACTTCTTTATCCTGACGAGTGCGGGCTTCGTCTTCGGTTGGAATAACGCGATGTATTCGCTGATCGCCTACTTTATCGCCTTTAAAGTGATTGATATCACCAACGAAGGGATCGACCAGTCCAAATCGGTATGGATCATCAGTGAGAAATACAAGGACATCGGCGATGCCCTCACCCAGCGCCTGGGACGCGGCGTCACGTATTTGGAAGGGGAAGGAGCCTACTCCGGAGACAGCAAGAAAGTGATCTTCGTGGTCATCACCCGTCTGGAAGAGGCTAAGCTGAAGACCATCGTCGGTGATTGGGATCCGGATGCCTTCCTTGCGGTTGGTAATATCCATGACGTTAAGGGCGGCCGTTTCAAGAAAAAAGATATCCATTAGCGGGGCAGCGAAGCTGGACTGACCCGTGAAATGCTTCAAAGCCCGGAAGGTTATCTTCCGGGCTTTGCTGCGCTTAAATGGCGGATCACCTGCTCGATTGGCTGCGGGGCGAGCGCGGCGATCAGGTCGCCGTAGCGGGCAAGCCGCTCCTCGATGTTAAGCAGATGAAAATCGGTCGGGGCAACGTTGCTGTCCACTTCCTCCCAGTGCAGCGGGGTTGACACCGTCGCGCCCGGGCGTGCCCGGGGGGTGTAAGGGGCGGCGAGTGTTTTTCCCTGATAGTGCTGTAGGTAATCGAAGTAGATTTTATCGCCGCGGTTTTTCTTGAGCCGCTCCAGGGTGAACAGCTCCGGGTGCTTCTCCGTCACGAACATGCCGACGAAATGCCCGACGGTGCGCAGCTCGTCGAACGTGATCCCTTCATTGATCGGCACGATGATCTGAATACCCGTCGCCCCGGAGGTCTTCGGCACCGACTGCAGTCCGAGCGAGCGCAGCACTTTGCCGACGATGGACGCGGCTTCCATGATCCGGGGTTCGACCTCTCGCGACGGGTCGAGGTCAATCATCCATTCACAGGGCAGCGTGCTCCCTGCGTAATGGAGGGACGGGTGAAACTCCAGCGCGGCCAGGTTGCCCAGCCACAGCAGCTCGGGCAGGCCGTTCAGCAGGATGTAATTGATCCCGTCCTTCTCGGCCGTCTGGACATAGGGAGGGAGCGGTTCCGGCGCATTTTTTTGATAAAAAAATTCGCCAGGCACCCCATGCGGATAACGGATCGTCGTGAGCAGCCGGTTCCGGCAATATTTCAGCAAATAAGGAGCGAGCGCCGCGAGCTTTTGCAAATAAATCGCCTTGGGCGAAGCTGAACCATTCTATAATCGCAGAAAAACTTCAGCTAAATGCGGTCTGTCTTCTTTGAAGGTACGTCGATAGACGTTTTCTTTAAGATTATAGAATTTATAAAATTCAGCGAAGCTGAACCATTCTATAATCGCAAGAAAAACTTCAGCTAAACGCGGTCTGTCTTCTTTGAAGGTACGTCGATAGACGTTTTTTTTACGATCAAACCCTACTACTGAATATAAGGCAGCGGGTTAACGGGCTTATCCTTCTTCACGACCTGAAAATGAAGATGGGGGCCGGTGCTTCGCCCGGTCGAGCCGAGCTCGGCGATCTGTTCGCCCTTGTCGACGGTTTGGCCAACATTGGCCTGGATTTTGCTGAGGTGCATATACCAGGTTTGCAGGCCGTTCGGATGCTCAATGACGATATACCGTCCCCGCGCACCGCCGCTGTTCTCAGCCGTCACGATCGTACCCGCTCCCGCCGCATATACGGGGCTTCCGTTATCCCCGGCAATATCGATCCCCGCATGGAAGGATGCCCTTCCGGTAAAAGGGTCCGTCCGGTAGCCGAAGCTTGAGGTCGTCACCCGGGATTCGGTCGGCCACAGGTCGGGCTGCCCGGAGATCCGATCCTGCGTTTCCTCCGCTTTTTTCAAGGTCGAAGGGATTTGGTTCTCCATGGACCGCAGCAGCGTCTGCATCTCCTGAAAGTCATCTTTCGTCTCCTGGGCCAGGTCCAGCATATCGTTCTCATGCACAGCGATATATTCGCCACCGACATGCTGCGAGGCATCCCAGGACAGGGAAGACGCTTTGGCCCCGGAAGCAGGCTCGGCCATACTGGTGGTCCCGTGCTTGTCAATGAACTGCTGCAGCTGGTTCTCCAGTTCATCCACGCGGTCCATCCTCTGCTTCATATCTTTGGCTTGGCTCGACAGGTTGACGATTTCGTTCTGCAGGCGCTCGATGGACTGCTCCCGGCTGTTCACCGTCCGCTGCATCTGGACGTTCTTCAGGCTTTCGGCGGTGACCTTCTGCTCCAGCTGGGAGATCACCTGGGACGAGTGGGCCTGCATCGCAAGAACGAGTCCGGACAGCGACAGAACGGCCACGGCGGGGACGGCCATCATCAAGGGCTTGGAGAGATGCAGCTGTTTGACGGAATGCTGGGCGTCCCGCATGACCAGGAGCGTCACCCGCCCATTGCCTTTGGCATTTTTCATGGCGGCTCCTTTCCTCGGCTTGATTGTACTTGTCTTATCTTCTATGTATTCTCTGATCTCTTAAAACATGTCAAAAATGTGATCTTTGCCGCCGCTGCGTCTGCATCAGGCCGATCCGGGTAAATACTGAATAAAGCAGGTTGAAAGTGGTCAATCCTGAACATACAGATTGCTTTTGACCCGCAAGGAGGCTGACGTATGCTGTGGCTGCTTATCGCACTACTCGTTTTTATTTTTCAAACGGCAACGATTCTGCTTCTGGAATTCCGCAATCCTTACAAGACGGTCGCCTGGCTGTTTATATTGTTTTGCTGCCCGTTGATCGGCTTTGTGGTCTATTATTTTGTAGCCCAGGACTATAAAGCGAGGAAGAAGGTCCGTACGCAGGGTTCGCGCCTGTTTCAAGAGATCCGTCCCTTGATATGGAGTCAGGCGTCCTTGGTAAAGCGTGCCGGGGATATGCACAGCAAGGATTTTCAGCATCAGGAGCGCTTGTTTAATTTGCTGTCTCATCTGTCCGAGAGCCCGATTACCGGCTGCAACAAGAGCAGGGTGCTGACCGACGGGGAGGATACCTTTGGCGCAATGCTCGCGGCCATGGACAAAGCAGAAGATCACTTACATATTCAATTTTATATTTTCCGGGACGACGATATCGGGAACCGGTTCAAGGACATCATGGTCCGGAAGGCGAAAGCCGGGGTCAAGGTGAGGCTGCTCTGCGACGGATTCGGAAGCTACAGGCTTGGCCGCAGGCGCGGGTTCATCCAGGAGCTGAAGGAAGCGGGCGTAGAGTTCCACTTCTTCCTGCCGCCGCTTCTGGCCATGATCGACCGCAGGATCAACTACCGCAACCACCGCAAAATTATTGTCGTCGATGGGACCAAAGGCTTTGTCGGCGGGCTGAATGTCGGCGATGACTATTTGGGGAAATATCAGAAAATGGGATATTGGCGCGACACGCACCTGGAGATCGAGGGAGATGCCGTTTATTTTTGC
>NZ_PCZT01000005.1:90104-102619 GCF_002968895.1 Paenibacillus sp. AR247
TAATGCCCATTTCCGGCCACAGCGGCTTGTCGGGATTGGTGATGGGAATGTCTTGTCCCTCGATCGAAATCGTGCCTTTCACGGTTCGCGGCATACGGATACCTCCAATCATTTTAGGCGGGATGCCATTTCTGAGCTGCATGATGGAAAGTCACGGGCATAAGAACTCGCCGTGATTCTTTGGAAGCTACGGATCCAGCCGGCAGTCCGCGGGGGGAACATCGACAAACGCCTGAATACTAGGCTGGCGCAGGGTGCCGCCGGGCGTCCATTCCAGGAAATTCACCTTGACCACCCACTCGGGACGGATCCAGACCGCCCCTTTCTGCCGCTCCGGCTGGTTGACGAAGGGACGGTCCTTCACCGCCATGTCCGCGACCCGCTCGGTGATGCTGCGCCAGTCGGCCACCTTCAGCTTGCCCGTTCCGGCATGGCCGATATAGACCAGGCTCCCGTCGTCGGCGTACAGGCCGAGCAGCAGCGCATTCACGATGCCGTCCCGGAACGTCACCCCGCCGACCACGGCGTTCACGTCCTGGATGTTCTTCCGCTTCTGCCACCGCTTGTCCTTGCCGCCCAGGGCATAGACGCTGTTAACGTCTTTGACGACGATGCCTTCAAGCCGGTGCTGGACCGACACGTCATGCAGCAGCGGGATGTCCGTATAGCTCGGCACGAGCTGGACGTGTCCGCTGGGGATCACGGTTTCCGTCAGGAGCTGCTGTCGCTCGCGCAGCGGCCGTCCCGTTACCCATTGGCCGTTATAATACAGGATGTCGAAGATCATATAGACGATCGGCACCTGCTGGACACGGGCTTTGATTTGCTGCTCTACGCGGAGGCTGTCCCGTTTCATGACCTGATGAAAGGAAGGCACCCCGTCTACCAGAGCGATGATTTCGCCGTCCAGAATGACCGAATCGGCACGGCAGTAAGAAGCGATATCCAGCAGCTCTGGATACTGGCGCGTCCGGTTGTTCCCCTTGCGGTTCACAAGCTGGACCTCCCCGCCGTCGTAATAGGTGATCATCCGGACACCGTCCCATTTGATCTGGGCGATCCACTGCTCACCGGAAGGGAGGGCGTCCGTCATGACGGGTTCGAAAGGGACGATCGGGGTAAGCGGCATCGATGATCCTCCGATCTAACCGTTACGAGACGGTTTCGTTTTTCTTGGCCGTCTTGCGGCGTTTCGGTTTGGGCCCTTCGCCGGCAGCGGCGGCAGGTTCCGCAGGCTTGGCTTTGGCTTTGCCCCTGGCGGTCTTCTTGGCCGGACCCGGGTCGGTCGCCACAGGCTTGGCCGCTTCGATGCTGGCCTGCAGGGCGGCCATCAAGTCGATCACATTCGTCTCCTGCTTCGCCGGAGCGATCTTGATCTCTTCGCCGGCCACCTTATGCTCGATTAGATCGAGCAGGCGCTCGCGGTAGTCGTCCCCGTATTTTTTCGGCTCAAACGGCGTGGAGAGCTGCTCAATCAGCATTTGCGCCATGCCGAGCTCCTTATCGTTGACCTGGATATTTTCCGGAAGGTTCGGCACTTGGGAGACCGGGCGGATTTCATCCGGGTAGAACATCGTTTCTATCGCAAGGCACTCATCCAGCACGCGGATCGCCGCGAGGCTGCTCTTGGAGCGGATGGAGATTTTGGCGATCCCGATCTTGCCGCTCTGCTGCATCGCCTCTTTCAGCAGCTGGTAAGCGTTGCCCCCGGCCTGATCCGGAGCGAGGTAATACGTCTTCTGGAAGTAGATCGGATCGATTTCGGACAGATCGACAAAGTCGAGGATGGCAATCGCCTTGTTGGCCTGCTCGGTAATCTGCTCGAGCTCCTCTTTTTCAAACAAAACGAACTTTCCCTTCTCGTATTCATAACCCTTTGCGATTTCCTCCCAGCCCACTTCCTCGTCACAGACCGGGCATTTGCGGACGTAGGAGAGGGGGCTGCCGCACTCTTTATGGACGTACCTCATGGAAATATCCTTGTCCTCCGTGGCGGAGAACATTTTCACCGGGACGTGGACCAGGCCGAAGCTGATCGCTCCCTTCCAGACGGTATGCATAGTTATCGCTCCTTTAACGCTTTTTCCTACTAGTATGGGGAAAATATCCCGTTTCTATAAGGCCCGCCGCCGATTTGGCCAGGGAAAAAATGAATGATTTGGCTGCCTGCAGGGCATATTGAACCCATGACCACATGCATGCTGAAGCGAGGAGGGAGCAAGGTTGAAGGACAGAAGACAGGACCCGGACGACGACAAGGAGCTGACGCTGGAAGCGCTCGAAAATTACGAGGCGGCCAGAGACGCGATCGAATCTTCGGATTATATCGATGCGGACAACGTCAACTGGCATAACGTAACCTCTCCGGATGAGGATATATCGCTGGATACCCATATGCTCGATATCGACCGGATGGTCAACGAGGGATTGGGCGGCGGTAACATTACGGCAGACAACGGCTACATCGGGGCGAGCACGACCGACACGATCGTCGTTGAGCCGGGCATGATCGGTCCTGCGCAAGAGGGAGATCCCGAGGAAGGCTGATAGCCCGGGCATGCTGAAATGTACAAGCAATTAAGATTTTCAAAGTAAAAGATGCAGAAGAGTGGCAGGTCTCTAGCGAAGAATGCTAGGTTCTGCGCACAATGATAGCTTATGATTCTATTACACAGGAGGCTGAAACCAACATGGATGCTCAGCGCGCGCTGGATATTTATCAGGCTAAGGACACCATTCCCGTAAACCTGGAAGGGGTACCGGTATGGATCGAAAAGGTGGATGTGGACAACGGGGTGGCCACGGTTCAGGTCGGCACCCGGCCTACCGACACCCAGACGGTGAATGTGGAACGTCTACAGGAAGGATAAACCTGACCTGATTTCCCGTCATCCTTATGGGATGGAAGGAGAAGATGGATGTAAGGAAGCCGCTCGGGCTTGCAGAGAGGAATACTGCCGCCCTGGCGGCTTTTTTGAAGAGATCAGAAAGTATAAGTTTCGGAGCTTCTGCTTCCTGATCTCGCAAGAGAAACTTCCTCTATACGCGGTCTGTCTTCTTTGAAAGTACGTCGATAGACGTTTTTCTTACGTCTGCTGCTGACGGTGAGCACGAATGCGGCGCAAGCGCAAAATCCCCGTATCCATCTCTGCGGGGGTGAGGTACAATGGACCTGCAAGCGGCCCATGTTCATCGGTTTAGGGAAAGGGAGCAGGGCGGCAGAGAGGAGCTGTGTACATATGGGGGAAAGTCCGGTGGTCGCTGCCGGCAGAACGGCGGAGGTTCTGTCCTATCAGCCAGGCCAGGTGCTGAAGCTGTACCGGGAAGGCATGCCGCGCGGCATGGCGGAAGAGGAATATCAAATCAGCTTGAAGGTGTATAACACGGGAGTGACGACACCCCGCCCGATTCGGCTCGCGGAGCAAGGCTCCCGTTTTGGGGTGGTCTACGAGCAGGCATCCGGCATCACCATGCTCCAGGCTATTTCCGTTAATCCGGACATCTTGCACGAAGAAGCAGCCCGGATGGCGAAGCTTCATCTGGAGCTGCATGCCCGGGACATTCACGGTCTGCCGGATCAGAAGACGGTTCTGAAAAACCGCATTCAGCATGCGCCTTCCTTGGCGGAAGAGGAGAAGGAACGGATTGTTGACTATTTGATGCAGCTTCCGGAAGGATCGAAGCTGTGTCATGGGGATTTTCATCCGGACAACATCATTCTCGGAGAGAAGGAATGGGTCATTGACTGGATGACGGGCATGCGCGGCAATCCGGCCGGAGACGTCGCCCGAACCTTGGTGCTGCTCCAAATGGGCACCATGCCCGACGGCACGCCGGATGAAGCTGTGAAGCAGTTTGACCGGATGAGGCAGGAGCTCGTCAAGGAGTATACGCGGCAGTACATCGGAAGCGGGAGCCTCAGCCAAGCGGATGTGGATGCCTGGCTGTTGCCGGTGGCGGCGGCCCGGCTGACGGAATGGATTCCCGAAGCCGAGAAGGCCAACCTGCTCGCTTTGGTGCGCGAGGCATTGGACGGATCTGTGGTATGATCTGGTAGGACTAGGAACAGCATATAGCAGCAAGGGCGGTTCCGGCTTCAGCCGGACCGCCTTTTCGTATTTTCTATGGAAGTATGGAAGTGATGAGGGCTACACCGCGTTCTGAAGCAGCAGGGAACCGGGAACGTCGATCCGGTATCCTTTGACCAGCGTCTCCCCATTAGTCGTATCGGTCTCGTAGTGCCGCTGGAACCCGAGCTTCTCATACAGCTTCACGGCCGAGGCCATCATGTCGGAAGTGTGGAGGTTCAGCGTCGTGGCTCCAAGCTCCAGCGCACGGCGTGCCGCTTCCCGGATGAGCGCGGTGGCCACCCCGCGTCCTCTCGCGGAAGGATGAACGGCCAGGAGGCGGATGATTGGCGAGTGAATCCCCATCTCCGGATTGCCGTAAGCGGCTTCCGAGGAGAGGAACATCTGGACGCTTCCGACGATCCTGCCGTCGATTTCGGCAACGATTCGGGCATATGGAGCATTTCCATACACGGAATTCCGGATGGAGTCCCGGTACTGCTCCCACCGTTCCTGGGGCATATCAAAGGCATACTGCTGATAGGATTCCAGCATCACTTCGGCAATCAATTCGCGTTCGGAATCCTTGGCGTCCCGGAGGATCAATTCTTCTGGATTCATCGCTTTCACTCCTTTTGGAAGGGATTCAGGTAATTTGGTGTGAGCTAAGTATAACAGGTAATACCTACTATTCACATCGGAAAATAAAATAATTAATTCAGATATCAAAAAAATCTATAAGCTTTCAGGCTTCACCATGGCCGCTAAGGCAGACCCGAGTACATCCCTTCGTGCCCGAATATGGGCGTCACTTCGGCCTTTTTTAATCCTAGAGGAACAGCCTGCTACGAAAATAAACGATTGACAATAATTTGCCAACTGCCTAAGATAAGGATAATTTATACCCTTTTTCAGGTTTAAAACCACCTAAATTCATTGGAATAGTGAGTGATAAAACTTCGGGGGTGTTACCGTGAACATCGAAAACATTGAGGCTTTTGTGTACATCAACCATTACGGCAGCTTCAACAAGGCGGCGGATGTCCTGTTCCTGTCGCAGCCTACAGTCACCGCGCGCATTCAATCGCTCGAACGCGAGCTCGATTGCCGGCTGTTCGACCGTCTGGGCAAACAGATCCATCTGACGGAAAAAGGCAAGCAGTTTCTCCCCTATGCCCAGCAAATTCTCCAGACCTACCAGAAGGGCAAGCATCACCTCCAATCCAAACGGGCCATGCCCAACGAACTGCGGATCGGCAGCACCGTCTCTGTATCCAATTATTTGATGCCCCATTTACTGATGGGACTGACCCGGCGTTTTCCCGAAATCAAATTCAAGCTGACCACGGCGCCGACCGACGAGCTGACCGCCAAGCTGTCTGCGGGGGAGCTCGACCTGGCCTTCGTTCGCAAAATGATGAACCCGGCGTTCCAGTCCTATCCTTTTTACGAAGACCCCATTCGCCTGTATGTCTACCCCGATCACCGTCTCGCCTCGGCCGGCCGGGCGTCGATCCGGGAAATCCGTCACGAAACGCTGGTATTTTTCGAGTGCGGTTCCCTGGACTGGCTGCGGATTCACCGGGTGTTCGAAAGCCTGGATCAGCCGCCGAACATCGTCTATCAGGTCGACAACTCCGAGACGGCGAAGAAGCTCGTCCTGGAGCGGGCGGGCATCTGCTTTCTTCCCGGCCTCTGCGCAAGGCAGGAGGAGGAGATGGGGCAGCCTCGTTCCCGTGGACATCACCGAAACGGCAGGCGTCTCCCTGCAGACCAACCTCATTTCGCTCACCGGCGAGAACACGGATATCCTTGAATTTCTGCTGGATTTGAAGCAGTCGTCCGTCCCATTAATGAATTACATGATCGGATAGAAAAACTCTATTAGACGCGTTGTGCAAATCGCGGTAAAGTTAGTGACAACATAATCCTTACTAAATCTATAGGAATTATCAATCAAGGAAAAACGGGAGCCATACGAAAGGGGATGAGGTCGTGAGAAAAACATTAGCAGTCGTTGCAGGGATCATGCTGGCAGGGGTGATTGCCGGGTGCGGATCCGGATCGAAGGGCGGGGAAACCTCCGCGAATACGGCGGCGAACGCCGCAGGAGGAGCCGTCAAAAAAATCGTCGTAGGCACAGGCACGGCCTTTCCGAAAATTTGCTTTATCGATGAGAACGGAAAGCTGACCGGCTTCGACGTAGAGCTGGTGCGCGAGATCGACAAGCGCCTGCCGGACTACGAGTTCGATATTCAGACGCAGGAATTTTCCAATCTGCTGCTCAGCCTGGAGACGAAGAAGATCGATTTTGTGGCGCATGAAATGGAGAAAAACCCGGAGCGGACGGAAAAGTACCTTTTTAACAAAGAGCCGTACGCCCACTGGAGAAACAAGATCATCGTCGCCAAGGACAACGATTCGATCCATTCGCTGGACGACCTGAAGGGCAAAAAGGTGTTAACCGGCGCTACAAGCGCGGAAGCCCAAATTCTTGAGAACTACAACAAGGAACATGATAATGCGATCCAAATTGTCTATCAAAATGGTGCCGCCAACGATACTGTGAATCAAATTACGACCGGACGGGTGGACGCGACGATCGGAGCGGACTTCTCGCTGCCGCTGATCGACCCGCAGGGCAAGCTCAAAGGCACTGGCGACGATCTGTCCGAGCATGACATTCTGTTCGTCTTCCGCAAGGACGATCCGGAAGAGCAGAAGCTGGCCGATGCGGTCGACGGGGCGATCAAGGAGTTGAAGCAGGACGGAACGCTTGGCAAGCTGAGCAAGGAATGGCTCGGCAGCGACTTTACGGCGGATAAATAGTCCGGATTAAACCAGGAAGGGGGCAGGTTGTAATATGGGTGCACCGTTCGATTTCTCATTTGTGTTCAGCTTTTTTCCGAAGCTGGCATCGACGCTGGGCATCACCTTGCTGATCGTCGCAGGCTCGCTGGTGGTGGGGATGCTGGTCGGTTTTCTGATCGCCCTTCCTCGGCTGTACCGGATACCGGCGCTACGCACGTTCTCCCAGGTGTACGTCTCGTTCTTTCGGGGTACGCCGATTCTGATCCAGCTGTTCCTGTTCTACTACGGACTGCCGGAGATCCTGAAGCTCATCGGAATCGACATGTCAAAAGCGCCTGTGCTCGTGTTTGTCATCCTGACGTACGGTCTTCACACCGGGGCCTTCATGTCGGAGATGATCCGGGCGTCGGTCATGGCGGTGGACCGAGGGCAGCTTGAGGCGGCTTATGCCGTGGGGATGACAGGCCGTCAGGCGTTTACCCGGATCGTTCTGCCCCAGGCGCTGGCGATCGCCGTCCCGGTATTCTCGAACCTGGTGATCGCCCTGCTGAAAGATACGTCGCTGGCCTTCACGCTCGGCGTGATGGAGATGACGGGAAAAGCGCAGACGCTCGGTTCGGTCACCCAGCATTTTATCGAGTCCTACATCGCTTTGGCGCTCATCTACCTGGTTGTGAGCTTTACGCTGGAGAAGGTGCTCAAGGCCATGGAGGTCCGCCTCATGCGACATGAGCTTCCGGATACACCGGCACGCACCGGCTTCCGGATCCAAAAGAAAGGGTCCTACCGGCGCGTAGTCGCAGGGATCGGAACGGAAAAAGGAGGCGCTGAGCTGTGAAAATCGACGTTACGTTTATTTGGACCGCCTTTGTCCACCTGCTGTCCGCCATACCAACCACCCTTCTCATTACCGCCGTCTCTGTGACGGCCGGTTTTATCATCGGGCTGATCGGAGCCGTGGTGCGCATCTACAAAGTCCCGGTGCTCAGCCAGATCGCCACGGCTTATGTCACCTTCATCCGCGGTACGCCGATGCTCACGCACCTGCTGCTCATCTATTTCGGGCTGCCGGTCATCGTTGACGCGGTATCCGCCGCTCTTGGCCTAGGCTTTAAATCCTCATCCATTCCGATGATCGGCTTTGCCTTCATCTCTTTCTCCATCACGGCAGGGGCCTATATGTCCGAGGTGATTCGCTCCGGCCTTCTCGCCGTGAACCGCGGTCAGCTGGAGGCCGCCTATTCCATCGGCATGACGACGCCGCAGGCGCTGCGCCGCATCGTGCTGCCTCAAGCGCTGGCCGTCAGCCTGCCGAACCTGTCGAACTCGGTGATCGGAATGCTGCATGGCTCGACGCTCGCTTTTACCGTATCCGTCGTGGACATTAACGCCAAAGCGCAAATTGTGGCGTCGACCAACTGGAAGTTCTTTGAAGCGTACCTGGCGGCTGCGGCTATTTTCTGGGGGCTGACGCTTCTGATCGAAAGGCTGACGGCGCTGCTGGAGAAACGCATCAATCTGTACAATCGGGGGGGAGTGGCATGATCAAGCTCACGAATATATCCAAGTCTTTTGGCCGGAACCCGGTGCTGAAATCGATTGATTTGACCGTGAACAAAGGGGAAGTCGTCGTCATTCTGGGGCCGAGCGGCTCTGGCAAAACGACGCTGCTGCGGTGCGTGAACTACCTGGAGAAGCCGAGCGGTGGAGAGATTGCCATCGGCGACTTCCGGATGAACGCGGAGCATGCGGCAAAGAAGGACATTCACGCGCTCCGGCAAAAAACGGCGATGGTATTCCAGCAGTACAATCTGTTCAAGCATAAGACGGCGATCGAGAACGTGATGGAGGGACTCGTCATCGTCAAAAAAATACCGAAGGACGAAGCGCGCAAGCGCAGTGCGGCACTCCTGGAGAAGGTCGGGCTGGCGGGCAAGCTGGACGCCTATCCGAGCCAGCTGTCTGGCGGGCAGCAGCAGCGCGTTGGCATCGCCCGGGCGCTGGCGTTGGAACCGGAGGTCATCCTGTTCGACGAGCCGACATCGGCGCTGGATCCCGAGCTCGTTGGCGAAGTGCTGGAGGTCATCCGCAAGATTGCCAAGGAAGGCATCACCATGATCGTCGTGACGCATGAAATGGGCTTCGCCCGCGAGGTGGCGAACCACGTCGTGTTCATGGACGGGGGAGTCATCGTGGAGGAAGGGCCGCCGGCCCAGCTGTTCAACCATCCCCGGGAGGAACGGACCAAGCAGTTTCTGAAGCGGATTACGCCGGAACTGAACTACAGCATTTAGGAGGAGAGCCATATGAGCATTACGATTAGCGTTCTGGATCAAAGCCCGGTTTACCCCGGAGAGACTTCAGCGGAGGCATTCGAGCATACGATACGGCTGGCCCAGAAATCCGAGGCGCTCGGGTTCCGGCGGTTCTGGGTGTCGGAGCATCACGACTCCGATCATGTGGCCGGCTCTTCGCCGGAGGTGCTGATTTCTTACCTGCTGGCCAAAACTCAAACGATCCGCATCGGATCGGGCGGCGTGATGCTGCAGCATTACAGCCCGTATAAGGTGGCGGAGAACTTCAACGTGCTGGCGTCCCTGGCGCCGGGCCGGGTCGACCTCGGCATCGGCCGCGCGCCCGGAGGGCTGCCGCGGAGCACACAGGCGCTGCAGCGCGGAGCCGGGGATTCCGCTTCCCTGACAGATAAAATCGTGGAGCTGGGCAAGTACCTCCACAACCGGTTGGAAGCGGACCATCCGCTGCACGGGCTGCGCGCCACGCCGCTGCCGGAAACGGCTCCTGAACTGTACGTGCTGGGCGCCAGCGTAGGCAGCGCAGAGATCGCAGCCGGCTTGGGGCTGCCTTATGTATTTTCCCTGTTCATCAACGGGGATGAAGCGACCGCGCTGGCGGCCATCCGCGCCTATCGGGACGCATTTGACGATTCGCACGGAACCCGGCCGCAGGTCATCGTAGCGCTGTCCGTCGTCGTGGCGGACAGCGTGGAAGAAGCTGCCGAGCTGGCCGGATCCCACAAGCTCGTGAAGATTCACCTCGCCAGCGGCCGTACGCTGACGGTCGGTACGCTGGAGCAGGCCGAGGAATTCGGCCGCCAGGCCAATGAGCCGTATACGGTCGAGGAGCAGGAACCCTCGGTGCTGAAGGGCACGAAGGAAACCGTTCGCGAGAAGCTGCTTGAGCTTCATCAGGCGTCGGGGATCGACGAGTTCGTCGTAACGACCAACATCCAGCCTTTCGACAAGCGGCTCCGTTCGTTTGAACTGTTGGCGGAAGCGCTGGCCGAGGTGCCGGCAGAAGCTTGAGGCTGGGAGCGGGGAAGGGCGCGAGTCGAATCCGCCTAAGTACCCTTAGACACAAGTAAAGGAGGATGGCGACATGCCGAGCGATGCTGTACGTACCCCCTCCGCCGCGGGGGTGGACCGCTTGATCGAAATCCGCCGGGAGCTGCACCGCTTTCCGGAGCTGTCCGGCGAGGAGCATGAAACGACGCGCCGGATCCGGGGCTGGCTGAGCGAAGCAGGCATCCGGATCCTGGACCTTCCGCTGGCCACCGGTGTGGTGGCCGAGGTCGGCGGCCTGCAGCCCGGGCCGGTCATCGCGCTGCGCGCGGACATCGACGCGCTTCCGATTCAGGAAGAGACGGGACTCCCGTTCGCGTCCGAGATAGAAGGCAGAATGCATGCCTGCGGGCATGATTTTCATACCGCCGCCCTGATCGGGACGGCGTACGCGCTGAAAGCCCGTGAAGACAGGCTTCGCGGCACCATCCGGCTGATTTTCCAGCCGGCCGAAGAAAAGGCGAAGGGCGCGAAGCAGGTCATCGGGAGCGGAGCGCTGGAAGGAGTGCAGGCCATCTTCGGCATGCACAACAAACCCGATCTTCCCGTTGGGACGATCGGCATCAAGGAAGGGCCGCTGATGGCGGCGGCCGACGGCTTCGTCGTCGAAGTCGCCGGGAAGGGCTCGCATGCGGCCGTTCCGGAGGCCGGGCTGGACCCGATCGTGACGGCTTCGCATATCATTACGGCGCTGCAGTCGGTGGTGAGCCGAAACATCAGCTCCCTGAGCAGCGCGGTGATCAGCGTCACGAAGCTGCACAGCGGAACGGCGTGGAACGTCATTCCGGAGCAGGCGCTCCTGGAGGGCACGATCCGCACGTTTGACCAGCAGGTGCGCGAGCAGGTGCTGGCGCGGTTCGAGCAGGTCGTCCGGGGCGTGGCAGAAGCCTTTGGCACCACGGCCGGGGTCCGCTGGATCGAAGGGCCGCCGCCGGTGGACAACGACCCTGCTCTGGCCGAGCTTGGCACAGCCGCAGCCGAGGCGGCGGGATATCGGGCGATCGTACCGGTTCCTTCGCCAGCCGGGGAAGATTTTGCCGTCTACCAGCAAGCCGTTCCCGGGTTGTTTGTCTTCATGGGGACGAACGGCAAGCAGGAATGGCATCACCCCGCCTTTGACCTGGATGAGAATGCGCTCCCGGTCAGCGTCGCCTTTTTTACGCAGTTAGCCGAAGACGCCCTGGCGCATTTCGGCCACGGGGGTGCGTCGAAATAGCCATGGGAAAATGGTATGACGTCATTGTCGTAGGGGCGGGCTCGGTCGGCATGAGCGCCGGGTATTACCTGGCCCGCCGCGGAGTGAAGACGCTGCTGATCGATGCGTTTGACCCGCCGCATGAGGAGGGGAGCCACCACGGGGAACCGCGCCTGATCCGGCACGCTTACAGCGGCGATCCGGTTTATACGGAAATTGCGATCCGCGCGCACCGACTCTGGAACGAAGTCGAGGATTTGACCGAGACGAAGCTGCTCGTCCAGTCCGGTGTGCTGAACCTCGCCGACAGCGGCCTGTATTCCTACAGGGAACGGATCGAGCTGGCCAAGCGGCATGGGCTTCATCCCGAATGGCTGGATGCGGCGGAGATCCGCAGACGCTGGCCCGAGCTGCGCGTGCCGGATTCGTTCGAGGCGATGTATGAGCCGGCCGCCGGATATCTGCACAGCGAGCGCTGCGTCGGAGCTTACCGCAAGCTGGCTCTCTCCAAAGGGGCGGAGCTGCTGACTTACGCGAAGGTCCGGGGCATCGAAGCGCATCAGGACGGGGTCACTGTGTCGACAAAGGAAGGCACTTACCATGCCTCGTTCGCGGTTCTGAGCGCCGGCGCCTGGTTCGGCACGCTGTCCCCGTTCGTGAACCTTCCGGTTCGAGCCGTCCGCAAAACGGTAGGCTGGTTCGAGACGAACACCCCTGCTTTCGATAACGGTCGGTTTCCCGGGTTTACGCTGAATGCGCCGGAGGGCTCTTATTACGGCTTTCCGAGCATCAGCGGGGCCGGGCTCAAAATCGGCCGGCACGATACCGGGCATGCCTGGCAGCCGGGCGAGGAGCTGGCACCCTTTGGCTCGCTCCCCGAGGACGAAGGCGACTTGAGGCGCGCCTTGGATGCCTACATGCCGGGAGCTTCGGGCCGGTTGAAGCGGGGAGTGGTATGTAAATACGAAATGTCGCCCGACGAGGGCTTTATCATTGACCGGCATCCAGAGCACCCGCAAGTGTGGGCAGCGGGCGGATTTTCGGGGCATGGCTTTAAATTTCGAGCGTGGTCGGCAGCCTGCT
>NZ_PCZT01000005.1:102719-112586 GCF_002968895.1 Paenibacillus sp. AR247
CTTGCGGGCACGACGGCACAGCTGCCAGCGTTCGAACAGGACGCCTGGGTCAGCGGCCAGCATGCCAATCAAGGCGGCACGCCGGACATCCTCGATGCTTTCCACGCGCTGCTCACGTATAACACGCTACTGCTCCAGCGGCTTACGCCCGAAGACCTGGCGAAAAACGGCGTAAATCCTAGAGGTCAAACCGTCAGCGTCGCCGATCTGGTCAACGGATTTATCCGGCACGTGGAGAACCACCTGGGGCAAATCGAACGCATTAAGCAGGCGGCAGCATTGGTCTAAGCCCTTTCCAGGCACGTTACAAGAGACTTGTGACGCAAAAGAGGCCGGAGCACAGGCCATTTGAAGCCGCAGAACTAAAATTCGAAAAACCAACCGTTTGAAGCCATAGCAGTCACAATCGAAGCTTAAAAACTTTGAAGCCGCAAGAGAAATAGCATACCTGCTGCGGCGCTTGGCAACGCTTGGATGATATTAAATGGCACGGGTTACGTAAATTTTTATCCATAATAGAATCGCTTTTTAAATAAGGAGGATGGAAGAGATGGCCAAGAAAAGACAGTTGAAACTCGGCGCGCTGCTGCACGGTGTCGGAGGGGGAACCTCCATGTGGCGCCATCCGGATGCTCAGCCCGACGCCAGCGTCAATTTTGAAATTTACAAACGGTGGATCCAAAAAGCCGAGGAAGGGAAGATGGACCTCATCTTTATCGCGGACGGCTTGTATATTAACGAAAAATCGATCCCGCATTTTCTGAACCGTTTTGAGCCGATCACGATTCTGAGCGCGCTCGCTTCCGTCAGCAAGAATATCGGGCTTGTCGGCACGTTATCCACCTCCTACAGCGAGCCCTTTACCGTATCCCGCCAGTTCGCTTCGCTCGATATGATCAGCGGCGGGCGCGCCGGCTGGAACATCGTGACGTCCCCGCTGGAAGGGTCGGCACTGAACTACAGCAAGAAGGAGCATCCCGAACACGATAAGCGCTACCGGATCGCGACCGAATTTCTGGAAGTGGCCCGGGGGCTGTGGGATTCGTGGGAGGACGACGCGTTTGTGCGGAACAAGGAAACCGGGGTATTCTTCGATCCGGAGAAAATGCACACCTTGAACCATGAAGGCGAGTTTTTCTCGGTCAAAGGACCGCTGAACATCGCCCGCTCCAAGCAGGGGCAGCCGGTTATCTTTCAGGCGGGCTCGTCCGAGGTCGGCAAAAACTACGCTTCCAAGGAAGCGGACGCCGTCTTTACGGGGCACGAAACGCTGGCGGATGCGAAAGCCTTTTATCAGGACGTCAAAACCAGAGCCGCCTCTTTTGGACGCAATCCGGACGACGTGCTGATCTTCCCGGGTATCAGCCCGATTATCGGCAGCACGCCGGAGGAAGCCGAGCGGAAATATCAGGAGGTTGCCAGCCTGGTGACGATCGAAAATGCGCTGAACTACCTCGGCCGGTTTTTCGAGCATCACGACTTTTCCCAGTATCCGCTTGACGAGCCGTTCCCGGATCTCGGCGATCTCGGCAAGAACAGCTTCCAGAGCGGTACGGACAAAATCAAAAAGGATGCCAAGGAAAAAGGCCTGACGCTCCGGCAGGTGGCACTCCAGTCGGCCACACCTCACGGCAATTTTATCGGAACCGCGGAGCAGGTTGCGGACCGAATTCAGGAGTGGTACGAGGAAGGCGGGGCCGACGGCTTCATGATTACGGCCGCCGTGCCGAAAGGTCTGGAGGAATTCGTGGACCAGGTGGTACCGATTCTGCAGGAACGCGGTATTTACCGGACCGAATACGAGAGCGACACACTGCGCGGCAATCTCGGGCTGGCGGTGCCGGAGAACCGATATGCCGGAGCCAAGGCTGCGGCCGGGCGTCCTTAAAGGAGCGGACGATGATCGGGCTGACACAGGCGGATGAACTGATGGAATTTGCCGGAGGGCTCCGCGAGGAGCTCGTCCGGATTCGCCGGGACCTGCACCGCCATCCTGAGCTGCTGTACGATGTGGCCCGCACCTCGGGCATTGTGGCCGGCCTGCTGGAATCCTGGGGGATCGAGGTCAGGCGCGGCATCGGCAAGCACTTTGGCATGGGGGTCGTCGGAACGCTGCACGGTACCGGCGGCAGCGGCCCGACCCTGCTGCTTCGCGCCGACATGGACGCCCTTCCGATCCAAGAGGAGAATGACGCCGAGTACCGCTCGATCCATGAAGGCGTCATGCATGCCTGCGGCCATGACGCCCACACGGCGATGCTGCTCGGCGCGGCACGGACGCTGGCGGCGCACCGCCACCGGATCCGGGGCACGATCCGGTTCGTGTTTCAGCCGGCGGAGGAAGGCGCGCTGCGAAGCCCGCTGGACGGGCGGCTGCTGTCGGGCGGCCGCGACATGATCGAGGACGGTGTGCTGGACGGCGTCGACCAATGCTTCGCGCTGCATGTCATGCCGGAGCTGCCCGTCGGCACGCTGGGCGTGCATCCGCGCGAAGCGATGGCGGCTTCCAGCCATTTTACCGTCCGGTTTCAGGGCGCGTCCGGTCATCACAGCGCCCCACACCAGGCGGTGGACGCGCTGCAAATGGCGGCGCGGTTCGTCACCGAGGTGAACGGCCTGATGGCGAACCGGGTCAATCCCGCGGAAGCGGCCGTTCTCGCCTTCGGCACGCTGCATGCCGGGTCGGCCGTGAACGTCATTGCAGCCGACAGCGAGCTGAGAGGGACCTTCCGGGCCTTCCGGAAGGAAACCGTTGCGGCGATCACGGAAGGGCTTCGGCGTCTGGCCGCCACCATCGCGGAAGCGGCCGGCGGAAGTTACGCCATGGAGCTGCGCGAGGGCATCGCCGTCGTGAATGACGAGGCCGCCGTCCGGCGGATCATGGCTGCGGCGCGGCAGGTGCTCGGCGAGGAGCGGGTGAGCTACCTCGATCCGCCCAGCCTGGCCGGCGAAGATTTCGGCTGGTACCTGGACCGCGTTCCCGGCGCTTTCGCCTTTATCGGCTGCGGGAACAAGGAAGCGGGAATTGTGCATGCGATCCACCAGCCCCGGTTTGACCTCGACGAGGACGTCCTGGTGCACGGGGTCCGGATATTTGTGAAGTTGGCAGTCTCAACCCCATCCCATGAGGAGGAATGATGATGACGAAAATAGCATTTATTGTGGGGAGCCCGACGCATGGGTCCCGCCTGTTCGCTTTGACCCAGTTTTTCGAGGATCGGCTGGCGCTGGCCGGATACGGGATCGATTTCATCTCGGCGGCGGATTTGCCGGCAGAGGACTTGCTCCGCGCGGATTTCAACAGTCCGGTGATCCGGCAGGTGATTGCGACCGTGGAAGAAGCGGACGCAGTCATTATCGCAAGCCCGGTATATAAAGCTTCCTACTCGGGGGCGCTGAAGACGATTCTGGACGTCATCCCGCAGAAAGGCCTGCAGGGCAAACTGGTGCTGCCGCTGTTTATCGGGGGCACGATCGCCCATCTTCTGGCCGTGGATTATGCCCTGAAGCCGGTGGTAGCCGCACTGGGAGGCACGCATATTCTTGGCGGTGTATTCGCCGTAGACGGATGGATCACGCGCCTGGAGAACGGCGGTTTCGAGATCAAGGAAGAGCTGAGAGATCGCCTGGAATCCGCTTTAACCGAGCTTCGCAGCGAGCTTACCCGTTACGCCGTATTAACGCCGGCTGAAGAGCAGGCAGTCTGACCTCTATTTCATACCCCCTGTACTCCACATATAATACAGAGCTGTCCGAAACAACCCTGAGAACCGCGGTCCGCCAAGCACGGATCGGGGTTTTTCACATACCCGGAAAAGCCCGCAGTTAAAGCCTTATAGAGAATGGAAAAGCCTGAATAGAAGATTTTAATACGGTATTGTAGCCCGAAAGGCATAGATGGTACAGTATCAGCAATAATCCCGACTATACTCATTGGAAAAATAATATTGAAACCGTCGAGGGTCATCTTTGGAGTCATTTCAAGCATCAACCCAAATTTAAAAAAAGATGGAGTGAGTGAACTATGGGCAAAAACAGACAGCTTCGACTGGGGGCCACCATACACGGCGTGGGCAGCAGCCACACCGCCTGGAGACATCCTCAAATTCCTTCGGATGCGAGCGTAAACATTTCGTTCTATACACAGCAGGCACAGAAGGCGGAAGAGGGCAAGTTCGATTTTGTTTTCATTGCCGACGGCCTGTATATCAACGAAAAGTCGATCCCGCATTTTTTGAACCGGTTTGAGCCGATTACGATCTTGTCCGCGCTCGGCGCAGCCACTTCCCGGATCGGGCTTGTTGGCACGCTGTCGACCTCTTACAGTGAGCCGTTTACGGTCGCCAGGCAGTTCGCCTCCATCGACCACATCAGCGGCGGGCGCGCAGGGTGGAACGTCGTGACTTCACCACTGGAGGGGACCGCGCTGAATTTCGGCGGTCGGCCGCATCCGGCCCATTCCGAGCGGTACCGGATCGCGGAAGAGTATCTCGAGGTGGTCAAAGGGCTGTGGGACTCTTGGGAAGACGATGCCTTTGTGCGGGATAAGGAGAGCGGGGTGTTCTTCGATCCGGACAAATTGCACCGGCTGAACCATGAAGGGGAGTTCTTCTCTGTGCAGGGGCCGCTGAACATTGCGCGCTCCCGGCAGGGGCAGCCGGTCGTGTTCCAGGCGGGCTCCTCGGACAGCGGCCGCAGCCTGGCGGCGAAAACGGCGGACGCCGTGTTCACCGGCCCGGAGACGATCGAGGAGGCCAAGGCTTTTTACCGGGACGTGAAACAGCGGGCAGCCGCACTCGGACGCGCTCCGGAGGAAATTCTGATCTTTCCGGGCATCGGGCCGATCGTGGGCCGCACGGAAGAAGAAGCCGAGCGAAAATACCAGGAAATCGCCGGGCTGGTGACAATTGAGAAGGCTTTGGAGTACCTTGGACGCTACTTCGAGCACCACGACTTTTCCCAATACCCGCTGGATGAGCCGTTTCCCGACCTGGGTGACTTTGGTTCGAACAGCTTCCGCAGCACGACTGACCGTATCAAGAGACGTGCCAAGGAGGAGAACTTGACGCTGCGCGAAATAGCGCTGCAGGAAGCGACGCCGCGGACGGTGTTTATCGGGACGCCGGAGAAGGTGGCGGATTTGGTGCAGCAGTGGTTTGAGGAAGAGGCAGCCGACGGCTTTATTATCGGATCGGGCGTGCCGGGCGGATTGGACGATTTCATCGAGCTGGTGGTGCCGATTCTGCGCGAGCGGGGGCTGTTCCGCACGGAATACGAGGGAGATACGCTGCGGGGAAATCTGGGTCTGCCGGTGCCGGAGAACCGCTATACGAAGCAAGGAGTCCCTGCACCCTGCATGCAAACGATATTTTGGATCTGAAGGGAGTCTGAGATAGATGAAGTTTTATTCGAAAAACAGGCGTAAATCGGCAGCAGCCGCTCTGCTGGTCATCGTTATGCTGCTGTCCGCTTGCGGAGGCAAGCAGACGGCCTCCCAAGGGCAGACGGATAGCGGGGCGGCACCGGCCGTACAGGGAGCATCCGCCCAGGGCGGGGAGCTCACCTACGCTCTGGCGACGTCGCCGGATACGCTGGACCCGCACCGCAGCGGCCTGGCCGTCGCGGTCCGCGTCATCCGCACCATCTACGACAGTCTGGTCGTTCAGCTGCCGGACAATACGATCAAGCCGTGGCTGGCGACGGGATGGACCATTTCAGACGACGGGCTGAGCTACACGTTTAAGCTGCGGAAGGACGTCAAGTTCCAGGACGGAACGCCGTTTAACGCCGAGGCGGTCAAGTTCAACTTCGACCGGATTCTGGACCCCGCCACCAAGGCGGCGAATGCGGCCGCTCTGCTTCAGCCCTACAAGTCCTCCGAGGTCATTGACGAGTACACGATCAAGCTGAATTTGTCGACGCCCTCACGGGCTTTTCTGGGCAACCTGAGCCAGGCGCTGCTTGGCATTGTGTCGCCGACTGCAGCCAAGCAATACGGGGATCAGCTGGGGCAGCATCCGGTCGGCACGGGGCCGTTCAAATTCGTCAAGTGGGATGAGAATGCCGACATCAAGGTCGAGCGTAATCCGGACTACGCTTGGGCGCCGGAGATCGTGACCAATACGGGGGCGCCTTACCTGGACGGCATCGATTTTAAAATCGTACCCGAAGAGGCCACCCGGATCGGCAGCGTGCAGAGCAAGCAGGTGCTGGCCGCCGAGACGGTGCCGCCTCAGAACATCCTGACCTTGAAAAAGGATCCGAATTTCCAGCTGCTGCAGGCAAATACGCTCGGCCTGCCGTACACGCTGTTCTTCAACCAGGAGCGCGTGCCGTGGAACGAGCTGAAGGCAAGGCAGGCGGTGCAGCTGGCCGTGGACGTGGACGCCATCGTCAAAACGCTGTACCTGGGCACGTACGAGCGGGCCTGGTCCCCGCTAACCCCGGGCACCTTCGGTTATGACCCGTCGCTGGAAAACTCGGTCAAACCGGATATCGCCAAAGCCAATCAGCTGCTTGACGAGCTGGGATGGGTCAAGGGAGCGGACGGCGTCCGGGCCAAGGACGGGAAGAAACTGACCTTGCACTACGTCGACGGCACGCCAAACCGGGAGAAACGCAACGACATCGCGGTCATGGTGCAGCAGCAGCTCAAGCAAATCGGCGTGGACGTTGAGGTCGAGATCACGAAGGATGTCCGCACTGTGGTCTACACCAACGGAAACTATGATTTGTACGGCAACAGCCAGGTCAACTCCGATCCGAACGCGCTGTACTCCTTCTACCATTCCTATGATCCAAAGAGCCGGCCGACACTGCCGAGACTCGCCAGTCCGGAAGTCGACAAGTGGCTGGAAGAGGGACGGGTCGAGAAGGACGATGCCAAGCGCGAGGAGCTGTACCATAAAATTCAGCATTATATCATCGACAATGCGGTTATTCTGCCGATTTACGTTTTCCCGTATACGGTGGCCGCTTCCAAATCGGTACAGGGACTTACCTTTGATTCCCTCGGGTATCCGCTGTTCAACGACGTATCTTTGCAAAAATAGAAAGGAGGCTTGAGGCGGCATGCTGTGGATGGTAACCCGGCGCCTTTTAACGTCGCTCCTCGTCATTATCGGCTCACTTGTTTTGGTGTTCACGATCCTCTACGTTCTTCCCGGGGATCCGACCGACAACATGGTCGATCCCTCGATGGCGACGCCGGAGGTCATTGCGAACTTAAGGCATCAGCTGGGCGTGGACCAGCCGTTTCACATCCAGCTGCTCCATTATTTCGGGAGCATCCTGCAGGGGGATTTCGGCAAATCCCTGCTGAATTCCGATCCGGTGCTGCCCAAAATCGCCGAGAGCTTCCCCGCCACCCTGGCCCTGACCGGAGCCAGCGTGCTGGTGTCCGTGACCGTGGGGCTGCTGCTGGGTGTCCTGTCGGCCATTCACCGGAACGGGGCGATTGACATCATCGCCCGCGTCATCGGGCTGTTCGGCATCTCCATGCCAACCTTCTGGTCGGGCATCCTGCTCATCCTGATTTTCTCCATTACGCTGGGCTGGTTTCCGGCGATGGGATCGGACGGGTGGCGGACGCTGGTGCTGCCCGCACTGGCGCTTGGCACGGTCGGGAGCGGCTTTATTATCCGGATGGTCCGCAACAGCATGCTGGAGGTCATCAGCGAACAGTTCATCGTGACATTGCGCTCAAAAGGCCTGGCTGAGCGGGCGGTCATGTACCGTCACGCGCTGCGCAATGCGCTGATACCGGCCGTCACGATGACGGGCATGCTGATCGGTGACATGCTGGCCGGCACGGTTGTCGTCGAGACGGTGTTTTCCCGTCAGGGCATCGGCCGGATCATTTCGGACGCGATCATGGCCAAGGATCTCCCGGTTGTCCAGGGCGTCATTTTGTTCTCAGCCATCATCTATACGCTGGTTAACCTGCTGGTGGATCTGTCCTATACGCTGATCGATCCGCGCGTGAGACGTTCAACATAAACCTTAGGAGGGAGCAGTTATGAGGGAGGCGGTATCCGCCAAGACGGTCTGGCGCGAGCGGAAGCTTGCGGCCGCGGCCGCACCGAAAATCCGTAAGTTCACGGCAAGCGACCTGTTCCTGGTGGCGGCCGGATTAATCATTTTGTTTGTGGCGGCCTGTGCCATCGTGCCGCAGTGGATTGCGCCCTACGCCCCTACGGAGATGCGGACGGACAGCATCATGCAGGCGCCAAGCGGCGCGCATCTGTTCGGCACCGACTATTTCGGCCGGGATATTTTCAGCGTGGTCGTGTACGGGAGCCGGGACTCGCTCTTTATCGGCTTTGCTTCCGTTCTTGTCGGCGGCCTGCTTGGGGGAACGATCGGGGCGCTGTCCGGTTATGCTGGCGGCTGGATCGACACGGCGATCATGCGTCTCAATGACGTGCTGATGACGATCCCGGGCATCCTGCTGGCACTGGCCATCGCCGGCGCGCTCGGTCCGAGCCTGTTTAACATCGTGCTGGCGGTAGCCGTATCCTCCGTGCCGGGTTATGCCCGGGTGATGCGGGCCCAGGTGCTGAGCATCAAAAGCCGGACGTTCGTCAAAGCGTCGGTATCCATCGGCGCTTCACCGCTGCGCGTATTCTGGAAGCATGTGCTGCCGAACAGCCTGTCTCCGCTGCTGGTCATGGCAGCTATCGGTATCGGGACGTCCATTCTGACGGGATCGGGCCTGAGCTTTCTGGGTCTCGGGGTTCTGCGCGAGGTTCCGGACTGGGGGACGCTGCTCTCCCAAGGCAGAGGCTATTTGACCGCGGCCTGGTGGATCTGCACCTTCCCGGGATTGGCCATCACCGCCTTCGTGTTGTCTGTCAACATTATCGGCGACCGGCTCCGGGACCATTTCGATCCGAAGAAAGTCACGCAGCGCTAAAGGAGGAGGAACGTCAATGAGCACTTTGCTTGATATCCGGGAGCTGTCCGTCGATTTTACGACCCGGAAAGGGACGCTGCAGGCGATCCGGGACGTGACCCTGTCGATCGAAGCCGGGGAAACCGTCTGCCTCGTCGGGGAGTCGGGCAGCGGCAAGACGGTGGCCTCCAAAGCGATCATGCGTCTGATCGACCATGAGAACGGGCGCATCAGCGGAGGAAGCCTTCTTCTGGACGGTACGGACCTGGCAGGCCTGCCGGAGGCCGAACTGCGCCGGATTCGCGGCAAACGGATGGCGATGGTGTTCCAGGAGCCGATGGCGGCCTTCGACCCGGTCTTTACGATCGGGCAGCAAATTCAGGAGACCATCTTGCAGCATGAGAAAGTTTCCAAGCGGGAGGCCAGGGAGCGCGCCGTCCGGCTGCTGAAGCGGGTCGGTATTCCGGAGCCGGAGCTGCGGCTGAAGCAGTATCCGGGCGAGCTGTCCGGCGGAATGCTGCAGCGGGCCATGATCGCCATGGCGCTGTCCTGCGGGCCGGACCTGCTCATCGCGGATGAGCCGACCACTGCGCTGGACGTCACGATCCAGGCGCAAATTTTGCGCCTGCTGAAAGAACTGCAGGCCGAGCTCGGCATGTCGATCCTGCTGATCACCCATGATCTCGGGATCGCCGCTGAAATTGCCGACCGGGTGGTCGTCATGTATGCCGGCGAAATCGTCGAGGAGGCGCCGGCTTCCGAGCTGTTCCGCCTTCCGCGCCACCCGTATACGCGGGGCCTGCTCCGTTCCGTCGCGACGCTCGACACGGTCCGCGGCACGAAGCTGCATTCGATCGAAGGGTCGATCCCGAGCCTGGCTGCACTTCCGCAGGGCTGCCGCTTTCACCCGCGCTGCCCCTTTGCCACGGAGCGCTGCACGCAGGAAGCGCCGGTCTTAACCGGATCCGGCGAGC
>NZ_PCZT01000005.1:112686-125360 GCF_002968895.1 Paenibacillus sp. AR247
GGGCTCGGGTACAGCTGAAGGTTTCGGTGCGGCGTCGGCATCCAATGCGATGGCTGTTTCAGGTGCAGCTGCAGGTTCTGGCGACCCGTCGGCTTCCAGCGAGACGGCTGCTTTACGCGTTACACGGGAGGGCGGCGCAGAAGAGAACATTGAAGGACGCGGCGAAGCCGGCTCAGCCGGGGCAGCGGAAGAAGCGGCGGACGCTTTGTTTACCGTGGATCACCTGAAAAAGTATTACCCGGTGCATGGCGGAGGCATCGGCAAAGCGAAGAAGCTGATCCGCGCCGTGGACGACGTCAGCTTTACGATCCGCAAGCGCGAAACCTTCGGCCTGGTCGGCGAGTCCGGCAGCGGAAAGTCGACGCTGGGCCGGGTGCTGCTCCAAATGGAGCGTGCCACGGCAGGGACGGTTCTTTTTGACGGCAAGGACCTGACGAACCTGGGAGGACGTGAACTGCGCGCCGCCCGCCAGCATATGCAGACGATCTTCCAGGATCCGTACGGATCGCTGGATCCGCGCTGGAAGATCGGCGACAGCATCGCCGAGCCGCTCAAGGTGCACGGTCAGGGGCAGCGCTCCCCCGCCGAAATCAGCCGCCGCGTCAGCGAGCTGCTGGAGCTGGTGGGGCTCGACCCGTCGTGGGCGCAGCGGTATCCGCACGAGTTCTCCGGCGGGCAGCGGCAGCGGATCGGCATCGCCCGCGCGATCGCCCTGAATCCGCGGTTCATTCTCGCCGACGAAGCCGTATCCGCGCTGGATGTATCGGTTCAGGCCCAGATCATCAATTTGCTGCAGGACCTGCAGCAGAAGCTGGGGCTGACCTACCTGTTCATCGCCCACGGCCTGCAGGTTGTCCGGCATCTGTCGGATCGGATCGGCGTGATGTACCTCGGGAAGCTCGTGGAGATCGCACCGAGCGAGTCGCTGTTTCTCGCCCCGGCCCACCCATATACTCAAGCTCTGATTGAGGCCATACCGCAGACCACGCCCCGCCAAGGCCAGTCGGCCGGAAGCCTGGAAGGGGAGATTCCCTCGCCGGCCAATCCGCCCTCGGGCTGCCGGTTCCATACCCGGTGTCCGTTTGCCACAGACCGCTGCCGGCAGGAGGAGCCGGCGCTGCGCCAATTGGACAGCGGTCACCACGCGGCCTGCCACTATGCGCTGTGACGGGATGGCCGCCACCTGAACGGGAGGTTATGAATTGTCAGTCACGATGAATGCTGCCGCGGCAAAGGCCGAAGAGGGGCAGGGCAGTCTGCCGTTTTGGCCGGTTCTGCTCACCCTGTTCTGCGGTTCCTTTGTCGGCATGTACCCCATGGTTTCCTTAAACGTTTCGCTGCCCGGCTTTATCGGCATCTTTCACACCGGCCTTGGGACCGTTCAGTGGATCATTACGGGCTTTACGCTGGCCTTCGGCATGATTGCTCCCGTCAGCGGCTATCTCTCCAGCCGTTTCGGCGGCAGGCGGATGTTTCTGCTGTCGTTGGCCGGAATCACCGTCAGTTCCGTGATGTGTTCCCTGTCCTGGAATATTCATGCACTGATTTTCTTCCGCATCTTGCAGGGCTTATGGTGCGGACTGATTCAGCCCGTGTCCCTGGCCATGATTTATCAGACGCTGCCGCGAGGAAGACAGCCTCTAGCGGTCAGCGTCTGGTCGTTTTCGACGGTGCTTTGGCACGGCGGTGGGCCCCTCGGTTAGCGGGTGGCTTCAACAGCATGACTGGCACCTGATTTTTCTCGTGACGCTGCCGGCCGGCATTCTTGCCTGGTTGGCGGGCCGTATCCTGCTCCCGAAGGACGTTCGGGGTCCGCAAAAGCGTCTGGACTCCGCCGGACTTCTGCTGGCCACCGCGGGCAGCCTTGCCATCCTTCTGCTGTTCGGCAATCTGCACGCCTGGGGCATGCGGTCGGTCTGGACGTGGGGCTGCCTCCTGATCGGCGGCGCATGCACCGCTCTTTTCATCCGGGTCGAGCTGCGCGCGAAGGAGCCGCTGCTGAACCTCAGGCTGTTCGGCAATTTCACGTTCGCCGCGAGCCTCGGTGTATCGCTGATCCTGTCCTTTGCCCTCTACTCCGGCGTATACTTTGTCCCACTGTTCCTGGAAGAAGTTCAAGGGCTGTCGTCTTTTCAGGTCGGGTTGCTCTTTCTTCCCGCGGCCGCGTGTCTGACCCTGGCCACGTTCCTGTCGGGGAAAGGATACCGCACCGTTGGGCCGGCAGCGCTGATTGCCCTGGGCAGCCTGATCCTGCTGGTGACGACTTTTCGCTTCAGCCGGCTCGGCACGGAAACGACGCTCGTCTCCGTCATGATCTGGCTGGCGATCCGCAACATCGGTACGGGGCTGTCGCTGACGCCAGCGACCAGCGCGGCGATGGCGGCGGTTCCGCAGTCCGAATCGGGCCATGCATCGGCCCTGATCAACTGGCTGCGGCAGCTATTCAGCGCGGGAGCGCTCGGCATGTTCACATCGGTGTTTTATGCGCGGATGAGCGTGCACGAGTCCCGGCTGCACGCTAACTATGCGGCGCAGGGCACGGAATGGATACGCCGGGAGGCGTATACGCGGAGCATCGACGATGCATTTTTGTTCGCGAGCGCGTTGGTGGCGCTGGCCATTCCGCTGGCGCTCCTTCTGCGCAAACGGAAGGAAGCGGCAGGTGCCGGACCACGCCTGGAGCAGCCGACCGAACTCAACTGATTTTGAATGGATAGGAGGCCAGATCCCAAATGAAAGTGGCTGTATTTAGTCTTATGATGAATCTTCCCAATGCAGTAACAGGGGAGTCCTTGACCGCGCAGCAAAAGTTCCACAACGTCATCTCGCAGGCGGTCCTCGCGGAGAAGCTTGGCTTCGACGCTTACGGTGTGGGAGAACGGCACGGAGCTCCCTTCCTGTCCTCGGCGCCGCCCGTAGTGCTGACCGCCATCGCATCCCGCACGACCCGCATCCGCCTGCTCACCACCGTGACTGTGCTGAGCGTGCTGGATCCGGTGCGGGTGGCTGAGGATTATGCCACACTGGACCATTTGTCCGGCGGCCGGCTGGAGATGATCATCGGCAAAGGAAACGATCCCCGGCATTATCCGCTGTTCGGCATTACGGAGGAAGAGCAGTGGGATTCGATGGAGGAGCGGTACAGGCTGCTGAAACGGTTGTGGACTGAGGAAAACGTCACCTGGGAAGGAAAGTACCGGCCGCCGCTGCAGGAAGTGACGACGTTCCCCCGACCATACCAGGCCTCCATTCCGGTTTGGCACGGCAGCGCCTCGAGCACGCGCTCGACCGAGCTGGCGGCCCGGTTCGGGGAGCCGATTTTTTCCTCCAACGCCTTCCATCCGCAGGCCAAGTATAAAGCGCTGATCGATCATTACCGCGAGCGTCTTGCCTATTACGGCCATGATCCCGCCAAAGCGGTCGTCGGCGCGGGCTCCGGGAGCCTGTACTTGGGAAATACGACCGAGGAGGCGATCCGGCGGTACCGGCCTTATTATACGGCCTTCAGCGCAACGGAATCGGCAAAGCATAACCAATCGCCTTTTCACAGCCTGGAGGATCAGATCGAGAACGGCCCGGCGCTGATCGGCAGCCCTGAAAAGGTCATCGAGAAAATATTGAATTACCATGAGGCGTTTGGCCATACGGTGCTGAGCATCGGCGTGGATGGGCTGACCGAGTCGGAGCAGCAAGAGCAGCTGCAGCGGTTCGCGGAGGAAGTGTTGCCGGTACTCAGGCGCGAAATTCCGAGTCGGGTATGGGAGAGCGGACCGGTGCTGCCGGGAAGAGACAGCGGTTTGTCCGAATCTTGAGCGGGTTGATAGGCAGTCCATAGACCCGGGAGAAGAGATGAAAAGTGCGTAAGGTGGTTACGTCACTTTTTATTTTTCTATTCAGTTGGTCATCACAAAGATCGGACGGAGGCAGGACATACGGTATGTCGCAGCGAATGTAGTGCACGAAAATCATCGGAAGTCAGGAGTGATAACCGTGCCAAAGCCGCCCAGCCAGCATGTGGAGGACTTTCTGAACCAGCTGGATCATCCGCTTAAGCCTGAAATGGAGGAAGTTCGGAAAATCATATTGAACACGGATAAAGGGCTCTCCGAGCATATCAAGTGGAACGCCCCAAGCTTTCTCTTCCAAAATGACGACAGGGTGACCTTTAATCTGCATGGAAAGGGATTTTTCAGGCTGGTGCTGCATCGCGGGGCTAAGTCAAAAGATCCTGTCGACCTTAGGCCGTTTTTCGAACATGCCCAGGAGCTGCTGGAATGGTCTGCGCCTGACCGGGCAACGATCCGATTTACCGGTATGGATGACGTCGAGTCCAAGCGGGATGTGCTGCAGGCCGTCATCCGCAAATGGCTGGAGGTCTCCGGTTAACAAGTAAAAACAGGAAGAGGGCGCTCCTCCAATCATGCAGACAGGGGTGCCCGGCCGGCTGCTCGTTACCCTGCCGCGGACACCGAGGCACCAAACTTTTGGAGCAGCTGACGCAGCTCATCCGGGTGGCTCAGCATGGGCAGATGGCCGGACTCAAGTCGTTCGACGCAGGCGCCCAAATTTCCGGCCATCTTGTCCTGCAGGCCTGGCTTCAGCTCCTGATCCTGACCAAGCTTGATGTACAGGGAAGGGACCTGAAGCCGGGAAGCAGCCTCTACCCGGTCCGTGTAGACCCGGATCGATTCGGGGGTAAACCGGCGGATGATTTCGTCGGCCTGCTCCTCGGTGAGATCGCTGCAGAGCCCGCGGCGGATGGCTTGTTCGGGAGGCTTGGTCCCGAACAAGCGCATCATCAGGGGCAGCAGGAGCCGCTGCCCTGAAGGGAAGGCGGACGTGAACGATCCCCCGCTTGCCGGGATCACCGCTCCGATGGCGGCAAAACCGGCGACCCGGTCCGCCATTTCGTCGGCGATGCTCAGACCGAGTACACCACCGAGAGAATGAGTGACCAGGATGAATTTTTCCACATCCCAGCTGCGGATTTGCTCCTTTACATGTGCACAATAATCCTTTAAGGACAGCTTGCTTGTTCCTCCGTTATTCGTTCCTCTGCCCGGATAGTCCACCGTCAGACAAGGCGCCGGCAGCTCCCCTGCCACCCTGTTCCATATTTGGGCGTCCAGTCCCGCCCCGGGAATGAATACATATCCGATTGGTTTGCGATCCTTGAGAGCTTTTTCCATTTGAATCTCCTCCATGTTCATTTTTTAATGTAAAGCCGGCAGACGATGCTGTCAGCGCATTGGCATTTTTGCGGGCTGTTTGCCCTTTAACCCCATCATACCCTTACTTCACTGACAACTCCGGTCAGTGGAGATTTGTCGAATGGCCGTTTTCCTAAAATGACTGTCGATTCTGCGTCTTCCCTGATTCGCCATATTCCGTGGCTGCTGGGACTTGCCGCCAAATTTCACGGATTGCGTACATGGTTGTCACAGGTTTGCAATCTCCGGCCGGTAGGATAGGACTTATGGCCTGACTCCGAAAGTTGCGGGCTTGGGGGAAGGGGGAGGACAAATGTGAAGAAAATGAGCGCACCCGCCATGAAATGGCTGAAGATCGTGCATATCGTATTGGTGTCCTTGTTTTTTGGCGGCATTCTGAGCTCGGTGACCGTCAACTTTGCACTGGGGTTAGGCAGCTATGAAGATACGCTGAAATCTTATAAAGTCATCGTGCTCATCAGCGACGGTGTGATCCGGACGGGGGCCGTGGGGACGCTGGCGGTCGCCTTTGTGTACGGCTTTTTTACGCCATGGGGCTTCTTCAGGCACCGCTGGCTGACCGTGAAATGGATTTTGTTTCTGCTGCAGACGTTCATCGGCATTTTCGTCGTGGATAAGCTGATGCTTGCCAATCTCTATCTGCTGGAGACGATGGGGCCGGCGGCGCTTGAAGACCCTGGATTTCTCCGCAACCATGGGCTCAGAAATGCGTTCGTCTTCATCCAGATCGTCCTGACGCTGGTCATATTCGTCATTTCGGTCATCAAGCCGTGGAAAAAGAAACGAAAATAGTTTTCGATACGATCATTCACGCCTTACGCGCGAAATATAACCCCCTGTCCCTTCCGGCACAGGGGCTTTGCTCGTTGGCAGGAAGCCGCGGGAGTACGCAGGTCGCTGTTCCTCCCCCAACGGTTCTTCTGTGATTCCGTGATATAATGAAGGAACACAGCGGATGAGCCGCCAAAGGAATTGGAGGATGCGTATGTCCTACGAAGAACGTTTACGGCAGTATATCCTGGAAAATGATCTTTTAATGAAAGATCTGGAACGGGTGCGGGAGCTTGGGCTTCCGCAGTGCTACATCGCGGCCGGGTACGTCAGGGGGACGGTGTGGGACCGGCTGCACGGATATGTGAACCAGGCGGCCCATACCGATATTGACGTTATTTTCTATGATCCGGGAGATCTGTCGGAGGAGCGCGAATGGCTGCTGGAACAAAGGCTGATCGAACAAACCGGGAATGATAAATGGTCTGTTAAAAATCAGGCGCGCATGCATATCCGCAACGGCAATCCGCCTTACCGTTCCTCGGAGGACGCAGTCAGCTGGTGGCCGGAGACGGCGACCGCAGTCGGTGCACGCCTGAATTCCGGGAACAGGCTGGAGATCTTGGCCCCTTACGGGCTGGACGATCTGTTCGGCCTCGTCGTACGCAGAAGTCCCCGGTTTGAGGATAGAGCCTACTATATCAGCCGGGTACGTTCGAAAAACTGGAAGCGGCAGTGGCCGCAGCTGACCATCCTCGAGGATTAGGGATAAAGGCTGACCGGAACACACGGCCCCCAGTCCTTGCGGGTGTCAGGGTTGACCGATATAATTAAGGGCAAGTTGCATTCAAGGATTTGGAAGGAGAAGGTGGAATCCCATCGTGGAAAGCAATCATAACGGGAAACCGTTCATCTATTCCTCCCGCAGCCCCGAGGATACGGAGGCGCTGGCCGCGTGGCTGGCAGGCGTAGCGGAGCCGGGGACCGTGATCGGCCTGGACGGCGATCTGGGGGCGGGAAAGACCGCCTTTTCGCAGGCGTTCGCCAGGCATTTTGGGGTGCAGGATGTTGTAAACAGCCCCACATTCACCATTATTAAGGAATACGAAGGGCGTCTGCCCTTTTACCATATGGATGTCTACCGGGTGTCTCTGGAAGAGGCCGAGGATCTGGGACTGGACGAGTACTTCTTCGGAAACGGCGTCAGCCTGGTCGAATGGTCGCAAATCATCGAAGAACTGCTGCCGGACCGGCATTTGCATATCTACATCGAGACTGCCGGCCTCACGGAGCGGAGCATTACGGTCCGGGGGTATGGGCAGCCTTATGAAGAATGGGTCGGCAGTTTGAACAGAAATGGAGTCGTATCAACATGAATAACGAGAATTCACAGCCGCTGCGGCGGTTTTTGGCGCTGGACACCTCGACGGCCTGCCTGGCGCTGGCGGTCATGGAGAACGACCGCGTGCTTCATACGATCGAGGCTTCAGGTGAGCGGAATCATTCGGTCCATCTGCTGCCTTTGATCCAGAAAGGCCTCCGGGAAGCCGGCGTGGAAGCATCCCAAGTCGACGGCGTCGCCGTGGGCGTTGGCCCGGGTTCTTATACCGGAACCCGGGTTGCCGTCACGGCCGCCAAGACGCTGGCCTGGGCCTGGAACGTGCCGGTCGCCGGCATTTCCAGCCTGCATGCGCTGGCCTGGAGCGGACTGATGGCCGGCCCGGACTCACGGGCCCCAGGCGGAACGAGCTGGGTTATTCCGCTCGTGGACGCCAGAAGAGGCCAGGCATATACGGCCTTATTTGCGGCCGGGCAGGCGGGCATCCCGCAGCGGAAGAAGGACGATGCCATCCGGCTGATGCAGCCGTGGGTGGTGGAGCTGGAGCAGCTCCTCTTGTCCATGCCGGAGGAAGAATGGCCGGCTTCCGTCCATTTTGTCGGCGAGATCGGCAATCATCAGGAATCGGCGCAGCGGCTGTATTCCATGCTGGGGGACCGGCTTCATCTGACTTCCTGCGATATGAAAGGGGAGCCGGTAGGGCAGCTTGGTGCGGACCGCCTTCTCCGGGGAGAGCGGGATGAGCTGCACGCCCTGGTGCCAAACTATACGCAGCTTGCCGAAGCTGAAAAGCTCCTGCGCAAGCCGTGAAGGGAGTCTTTTGACAATCATGGAGCAGGAGATCAAACAGGACGCGGAAGGATTAACTTTCCGTCCGATGACATTAGAGGATATACCCGCCGTGATGGTGATCGAGCATGACGCATTCACTCTGCCCTGGACGGAGGAAGCGTTCCGGAACGAGCTGACGCATAATCATTTTGCGCGTTATATGATGATGGAATGGAACGGGGAACCTGTCGGATATGCGGGGATGTGGACGGTCATTGACGAAGCGCATGTGACGAATATTGCCGTTTTGTCCCCTTACCGCGGCCGCAAATGGGGAGAGCGCCTGCTGCTTGAACTGATGAAGACAGCCTCGCAGCTTGGCATGAAACGGATGACACTCGAAGTCCGGGTCTCCAACCGGGTGGCGCAAAACTTATATATGAAAATGGGATTCGAGCCGGCCGGACTCCGAAAAGGGTATTATTCGGACAACCAGGAGGACGCGATGATCATGTGGGCCGAGCTGTTTCCGGACCGCAGTCAGAACGCCCGCGGCTAGGAAGGAAAGTACACAAATGAATCAAGCCAACATACAATCACAACCATGCTATATTCTGGCGGTGGAAACGAGCTGTGACGAAACGTCCGCCGCGGTGGTCAAAGACGGCAAAGAGGTGCTCAGCAACCTGATCGCCAGCCAGATCGAAACCCACAAGGCGTTCGGCGGCGTCGTGCCGGAGGTCGCTTCCCGCAAGCATGTCGAGAATATTACGCTGATGCTTCAGGAAGCAGTGCAGGCCGCGGGCATCACCCCGCAGGACTTGTCGGCGATTGCCGTCACCCAGGGCCCCGGCCTCGTCGGGGCTTTGCTTGTGGGCGTCGTCGCGGCGACCAGTCTGGCGTTTGCGCTCTCGAAGCCGCTCATCGGCACGCATCATATTGCCGGCCATATTTACGCCAACAACCTGGTGGCCGACCTGAAGTACCCGTGTATGGCGCTGGTGACTTCCGGCGGGCATACGGAGCTGGTCTACCTGGAAAAAGAGGGCCACTTCGAAGTCATCGGGCGCACGCGGGATGACGCGGTCGGCGAGGCGTACGACAAAGTGGCGCGGGCGCTCGGCTTTCCGTATCCTGGCGGCCCGCACGTGGACCGTCTGGCGCTGGAATCCGAAGAGGCCATTCCGCTTCCGCGGGTCTGGCTTGAGCCGGACAGCTACGATTTCAGCTTCAGTGGTTTGAAGTCGGCGGTGCTGAATGTGGTGAACCAGCGCAAAATGCGCGGGGAGCCGGCCGCGGAAGGCGCGATTGCACGCGGTTTCCAGGAATCCGTCGTGGAAGTGCTCGTCACGAAGTCGATCCGCGCGGTGAAGTCTTACCATGCGAAGCAGCTGCTGCTGTGCGGGGGCGTGGCGGCGAACAAGGGCCTGCGGGCGGAGCTGTCCCGCCAGTGCGAGCAGGAAGGCATCGAGCTGATTATCCCGCCGTTCAAATACTGCACGGATAATGCGGCCATGATCGGAGCCGCTGCTTATTTGAAATGGAAGGAGCAGCAGTTCGCTGGTTTGGACCTGCGGGCGATGCCGCAATTTTCGCTGGAGGAATGGTCCGTGCGCGCTTGAAAGCTGGCCGTACGTTTTCCCGATCATGAGATCCGGTCTGAGCCGGAGGGAAATCAGTAACATAGACCTTGTGAATTATGAACAGCCTGTTGTCTCGTTGATGAGACGGCAGGCTGTTTTGCATCTTTGACGGTTATGGCGGTTGTTGTCCGACGATAGGGGACGAAAAAGCCGTTATGCCGTCGAAGGCTCCTGTCATTCTTGTCGGAAGAATCGGCGAATCGGCAGACTAAGGACCTATTTTGGGGCTATATCTTAGGACCTGGTCCTTGTCAAGATGTGGACAAGGTTATCCACATATTCCACCGAAATTGTGCACAACCACCTGTTTCTTAATAAAATCGCTGGTTTATAGAGGGGTGAAAATAGGGGATAGGTTTTTCACAGGTTTTCTGTGGGAACTGTGGATAATGTGGATAATTTGGTGGATAAAGATGGATATTTTACAAAGAGGCGCATTTGCTCAACAAAAAATGGCCCTTAAGGCCATCCTTTGTTGGAAGTTATGCACTTTTTTTGGGGATAAGGCTGTGAATAAGTGGAATCTTAACATCAAAACTTTTTTTGAAAATTTGACAAAAGTTCGAACATTGGAGCTTCCGCCGGCTCCATTTGTTGAAAATCGGCTTACTCCGCGGCCAATGTTTCCCATTCGGCATAAATCGTTTCCAGCTGGTTTTTCTTTTCCTCCTGCTGCTGCTGATGCTCCTGCAGGGCGACGTAGTCTTGGTAGACCTCCGGCTTGGCCATTTCCGCGTCAAGTTCCGAAATTTCTTCCTCCAGGCTCTGGATCTGCTCCTCGAGCGCGGCAAGCCTGCGCTGCCGGTTTCGTTCCTCTCGCTTAGCCTGCTTGTCGGCCTCGAACGAAGATACGCCGGATTTGTCGCTGTTATCGTTTGCTGCCTCTGGTTTGAGGGGCTGTTCTTCGCTCCGGCTCCGCCTGCCTGCTCAAGCGCTTCTTGGCTGAGCTCCTCCAGCTCCTGCTTTTTCGCTACATAGTCGTCGTAGTTGCCGAGGTAATGCTCGGTCCCTTCGGGATGAAGCTCAATAATGCGTTCGGCCATTTTGTTCAGAAAGTACCGGTCGTGCGAAATAAACAGCAGGGTGCCTTCGTAATCGATCAGAGCCGACTCCAGCACTTCCTTGCTGAAGAGATCCAGATGGTTGGTCGGCTCGTCCAGTATAAGCATATTGGCTTCCAGCAGCATCAGCTTGGCCAGCGATACCCTAGCCTTCTCGCCGCCGCTGAGCGCAGCGATTTTCTTGAGCACGTCCTCGCCGCTGAACAGGAAGTTGCCGAGTACGGTGCGAATCCGGGCTTCCTCCATGTGCGGGTAGGCGCTCCAAAGCTCCTCGAGCACGGTATTGGAAGGATTAAGGTTGGTCTGCTCCTGGTCGTAATACCCGATTTTGACCTTGGTCCCCCAGTGGATCGCTCCGGTCTGCGGCTGGCTGGTTCCGATCAGGCACTTGAGCAGTGTCGATTTGCCGATCCCGTTCGGCCCGATGAGCGCGACCGTTTCCCCGCGGCGCAGGTCGAAGGATACGTCCTTAAACAGCGCCTTCGGCGGCTGGAATGACACGGACAAGTCCCGCACCTGCAGCACTTCCTTGCCGGACATGTACTCGACCTCGAAGGAGAAGTGGGCCTTCTTCAAATCGCCGAGCGGCTTGTCCATCCGGTCCATTTTCTCGAGGGCCTTGCGCCGGCTCTGGGCCCGCTTGGTGGTCGACGCACGGACGATGTTGCGCTGGATAAAAGCTTCCATCTTGGCGATCTCGTCCTGCTGCTTCTCGTACATCTTCATTTGGGATTCGTACTCGGCCGCCTTGAGCTCCATATACCGGCTGTAATTGCCCGTATACCGCTTGGATTGATGCCGCTCGATCTCGACGACGGTCGTCACGAGGCGGTCCAGAAAATACCGGTCATGGGATACGACCAGCAGCGATCCGGAATACGCGCGCAAATAGTCCTCGAGCCAGGTCAGCGTCGCAATGTCCAGGTGGTTGGTCGGTTCGTCGAGCATGAGCAGGTCCGGGGCCTGCAGCAGGATGCGCGCCAGCGCAAGCCGCGTTTTCNGCCCGCCGCTGAGCGTGGCGATCGGGGTCTCCGGCGCAAAGCTGCCAAAGCCCATGCCGTGCAGCACGCTGCGGATCCGCGTTTCCATTTCGTAGCCTCCGTGGTCCTTGAACCAGTCCGAACGGGAAGCATAACGGTCCAGCAGATCCTGGTATTTCTTCGGATTATCCATCACCGCCGGATCGGCGATCTGCTGCTCCATCACCCGGAGCTCTTTTTCCGTCTCAATTAAAGGAGTGAACACATCCAACATTTCTTCCCAAATGGTACGGTCGGATTGAAGCCCGCTGTTCTGGGCGAGATACCCGATCGTCGTTTCCTTCGATTTATAAATTTGCCCGCCGTCATAGGACATTTCCCCTGCCAAAATTTGCAGAAGGGTCGACTTGCCCGCGCCGTTGACGCCGACGAGGCCGATACGTTCCCTCTCCTGAACCTGCAGGTTGATGCCTTCCAGCACGGGAGTGATGCCGAATAATTTTTTGATTCCGCTCGCTTGAAGAAGCATGTGACGTTGCAACCTCCATCTATCATCTTAATAAGATCAGTTTACATGAAATACTGAGAATGCGCGACTTGCAGTGCAGGACTTCGGGACAATCTTGGCGAAAGAGAAGCAACAGTGGTAAGATAAGAGCAAATCAACGGATGCAGGACTGAAAATCGAACGCGTCGTTGGATGCCACAGGGGGCGGCTTGGATGAAAGAAGAGAAGGCGCGTCTTCGCTTTGCCATGCGGCAGGTGCGGGATGGTCTGCCGGAAGAGGAGCGGAGACGCGCTTCCGATCAGGCCTGCCGTCATGCATCGGCGTGGATGGAAGCGGCTGGATGCCGGAGCGTGATGGTGTACGTTCCGT
>NZ_PCZT01000005.1:125460-129735 GCF_002968895.1 Paenibacillus sp. AR247
TCGAACGGGCCTGGCTTCGGGGCGTAGATGTGTACGTCCCGCGCTGCCATCCCGGGGATCGTTCCATGACGATTCACCGGCTGCGGCGGTGGGACGAGCTTCAGGCCGGCGCATACGGCATCCTGGAGCCGGACCCCGAGCGGGTGCAGGCCGAGCAGGACGGGATGCTGCCGGATGCGGTGCTGGTGCCCGGTCTCGCTTTCGATCACGGAGGTGGAAGACTCGGGTACGGTGCGGGTTACTACGACAGGCTTTACGAACGATGGAGCGCTGCGGCCGGGGACGGTACCATGCCTGTGTGGGCCGGGATTGGTTTTGCGCCGCAGGTAGTAGACCGCGTCCCTATGGACGAGAACGACGCCCGTCTTCAGGTCCTCATTACCGACCAAGGGATATACACGATGAACAAGGGGGCTGACGATGGATCTGACGCATTTTAACGAACAAGGCCGGGCCAAAATGGTAGACGTCTCGGAGAAGGACGTCACCTCGCGTACGGCGGTGGCCCGCACGACGGTCACGATGGCGCCAGAAACGCTGGCGCGGATCAAGGAAGGGCGGATCGGCAAAGGAGACGTGCTCGCCGTTGCTTCCGTTGCCGGCGTCATGGCGGCGAAGAAAACGTCGGATATCATTCCGATGTGCCACCCGCTGCCGCTGACAGGCATTGATATTCATTTCAGCGATAACGGAAATGATGAACTTTATATAGAAGGAACTGTGAAGACTACGGGCAAGACCGGCGTCGAAATGGAGGCGCTGACCGCCGTATCGGCTGCCGCTCTGACGGTCTATGACATGTGCAAGGCGCTGCAGAAGGATATGGTCATCGGTCCGACCCGGCTGGAATCCAAGACCGGGGGCAAGAGCGGCGACTACAGCCGCGAAGCTTGAGTATAGTCGAAGAAGGACCTGCTCGGATCAGACGGTTCACAAAGATAAGAACTTAGGGTTAAAGGAGGAGGGGTGATCTTATGGTGTGGAGAACAGCGATCCTGACGGCAAGCGATAAGGGAGCCCGAGGTGAACGTGAAGATACGAGCGCACAGGTCATCCGGGAGCTGGTGGAGGAGGAATTGGGCGGGGAGATTGTGGAATACCGCATCGTTCCCGACGAGCAGGATGATATTATCGCGTCGCTCATTGAGTTAACCGATTATTTCCAGGCGGACCTGGTGCTCACGACCGGAGGTACGGAGCTGGCGATCCGGGACGTAACGCCGGAGGCCACCCGCCGGGTCATCGAGCGGGAGGTGCCGGGCATTGCGGAGGCCATGCGGGCGACCGTCATGCAGAAGAACCGCGCGGCGATGCTGTTCCGCGGCATTGTCGGCATCCGCGGACGGACGCTGATCGTCAACCTGCCGGGCTCGCCCAAGGGCGTGCACGAGCACTTGGCGGCCATTATGGACCAGCTGCCGGAAGCGCTGCTGATGGTGACCGGGCAATACCGCCAATAATCCAGCATTTACCTGACTTTTTTCAAAATTGTCACACTTATCTGATATTGTAATGATCCGTGATATGGTATGATGGCGATGTGGCAATTTTATGTCATTGCTGTGAACAAGCCCAATCGACATGCAAACATCCATCAATGATCTGCTTTACTCGGACACGGTGTGTTACATATCCGGATTTTGGTTAAGAGTAAAGTACAGAGAGGAGAATACCATATGCTGAGTGGAATCGGTGTGCCAGGCATTATTTTGCTGGTCATTTTGGCATTGCTGCTGTTTGGACCCAACAAGCTCCCTGAACTCGGACGGGCCGTCGGCCGCACATTCCGCGAGTTCAAGGACGGTGCCCGCGATATCATCGGCGAAGACGATCAGGCGCCGCGCAAGAGCGAGCCTAAGCCGCTGGCCGCAAGTGAAACGCAGCAGCCTGCACCTGTGCAGAGCAGCGCTGCCCAAGATAAGCGCCTGCCGGAGTGACTTCAGGGAGAAGTCCAGGCAGTCCATATCCATCCCTTCCGCATTTGGGTGAGCTGCGCAAACGGATCATTTACGTCCTGGTTGTTCTCGTGCTCGGGCTTGTGGTCGGCCTGGTCTGCGCCAATCCCCATCTATCAGTACCTGATCAGCGTCGACTCGGCGAAGGATTTCGAGCTGCACGCATTTTCCTTCTGGGACGGGATCGGCATGTACATGAAGATCGCCATGATCGTATCGCTTGTGGCGACGATTCCGTTTACGGCGTACCAGCTGTGGGCCTTCGTCAGCCCGGGGCTCCGCGAAGTGGAACGCAAGGCCGCGCTTCGCTATGTGCCTTACGTATTTCTGCTGTTTCTGGCCGGACTTGCCTTCGGCTATTACGTTGTATTCCCGATGGCGCTGGGCTTTACGACCCAGGTGACCGAGTCCATGGGACTGAAGGAGACGTACGGCATCTCCCAATACTTCAGCTTTTTGTTTACGCTGGTCGTACCGGTGGCGCTGCTGTTCGAGCTGCCGATCATCGTCATGTTTCTGACCAAGCTGCGGATCCTGAACCCGCTGCGGCTGCGGAAAATGCGGAAGGTCGCCTATTTTGCTCTCGTATTTATCGCGATCGTCATTACGCCGCCGGATTTCATCTCGGATTTTCTCGTGACGATTCCGCTGCTCGTGCTGTATGAGTTCAGCGTGTTTTTATCCTCCGTCGTGTACCGCAAGCAGCTGGCTGCGGATGCGGCGGTGGAGGCCAGATACCGGTTCCCGGCCGAACCACAATAAGAGGACACAGGCATTCTTTTTCTGGACGGAAAAAGAATGCTTTTTTCTTTTCTTCGAAAACGGCTTTTCTTTTTCAGAAATCACGGAAAACGGCATATTTCGGATTCCGGTGGATACAATGATGGAGGGTGTCTTATTCGCTGCGGAGGCCTGTGACAGGCTTGTCCGGTGCAGGATGGGACGGGTTCGGCGGAGGTGCTATGAAAAGTGTGAAGTTCTTAGAAAAATGCTTCAAAGAGGACTTGAAATCTGTTCCCAAGTTGAGTATCATAAAAGTGGTTGTTAGCACTGAACGTTGTCGAGTGCTAACAAGAATCGTCAACCAGACTTTAACCGCAGCACAACATACTAAATAAGGAGGCTATTTTTCATGATCAAACCTTTGGGTGACCGCGTTTTGGTAGAACCAATCCAACAAGAGGAAACAACTTCGTTCGGGATTGTCCTTCCGGACTCCGCCAAGGAAAAGCCGCAAGAAGGCAAAATTATCGCTGTTGGCAGCGGAGCCGTTAAAGACGGGGCACGCGTTCCTTTGGAAGTCAAAGAAGGCGACCGTGTGTTGTTCTCCAAATATGCCGGAACAGAAATCAAATATGAAGGTAAAGAATATTTGATTATGAAAGAAAGCGACATACATGCAATCGTAGGCTAAGCGACTTTTTGATCCGGCGAGGATTGAATTTTCGGCGAAGAGCCTGAACATATGAGCAACATCTATATCATTTATGGGAGGTTTTTATCAACATGGCAAAAGATATCCGTTTCAGTGAAGACGCACGCCGCTCTATGCTGCGTGGTGTAGACGCTTTGGCTAACGCTGTAAAAGTGACGCTCGGACCTAAAGGCCGCAACGTCGTTCTGGAGAAAAAATTCGGCAGCCCGCTCATTACTAATGACGGTGTGACGATCGCTAAAGAAATCGAACTGGAAGACGCTTTTGAAAACATGGGCGCTCAACTCGTTAAAGAAGTAGCAACCAAAACAAACGATGTAGCCGGTGACGGTACGACGACTGCTACGGTTCTGGCTCAAGCCATGATCCGCGAAGGTCTGAAGAACGTAACTGCAGGCGCTAACCCGATGGTTGTCCGCAAAGGGATCGACAAAGCGGTTAAAGCGGCAGTTGCCGAGCTGAAGAACATCGCAAACGAAGTTAAAGGGAAACAAGAAATCGCTCAAGTCGCTTCCATTTCCGCAGCTGACGAAGAAGTGGGCCAACTGATCGCCGAAGCGATGGAAAAAGTGGGCAAAGACGGCGTTATCACCGTTGAAGAATCCCGTGGATTCGCTACAGAGCTTGAAGTCGTGGAAGGTATGCAGTTCGACCGCGGCTACATTTCCCCATACATGATCACCGATACGGATAAAATGGAAGCTGTGCTTGAAAATCCATACATCCTGATCACTGACAAGAAAATCAGCAACACGCAGGAAATCCTGCCGCTGCTTGAAAAAATCGTTCAACAAGCCAGACCGCTTGTGATCATCGCTGAAGACATCGAAGGCGAAGCTCAAGCGATGCTGATCGTGAACAAACTGCGTGGAACGTTCAACGCGG
>NZ_PCZT01000005.1:129835-135426 GCF_002968895.1 Paenibacillus sp. AR247
ACATCCATCGAGCAACTGGGTAACGCCCGTCAAGTGCGCGTAACGAAAGAAAACACAACCATCGTTGATGGAAGCGGCGAGAAGAGCGACATCAACGCTCGTATCTCCCAAATCCGTTCGCAGCTGGAAGAAACCACTTCCGAGTTCGACAAAGAGAAACTGCAAGAGCGTCTGGCTAAACTGGCCGGCGGCGTAGCGGTTATCAAAGTCGGTGCTGCAACCGAAACCGAACTGAAAGAGCGCAAACTGCGCATCGAAGACGCCCTGAACGCAACCCGCGCTGCGGTTGAAGAAGGTATCGTATCCGGTGGCGGTACAGCTCTCGTGAACGTATATCATGCAGTAGCTGCCGTAGACGTGGCTGGCGATGAGAAGACAGGCGTGAACATCGTTCTGCGCGCTCTCGAAGAGCCAATCCGCACGATCGCTGCCAACGCTGGCCAAGAAGGTTCCGTTATCGTGGACCGCTTGAAGAAAGAAAAAGTGGGCATCGGCTACAACGCGGCTACGGACGAGTGGGTGAACATGTTCGAAGCAGGTATCGTTGACCCTGCGAAAGTAACGCGTTCCGCGCTGCAAAACGCAGCTTCCGTTGCGGCTATGTTCCTGACTACAGAAGCCGTAATCGCCGACAAGCCAGAGCCTGAAAAGGCTGCTGCTCCAGACATGGGCGGCATGGGCGGAATGGGCGGCATGATGTAATATAAGGCTCCCATAGCCTGAATATAGCAATAAGAGAAAGGCTTTTTACATTGCGATAACATTTCTAGATTAATATATGAGAGAAAATGTAGATTTAAGGTGTGGTGAACAGGTTGATTGCTGCAATCGTTGACGTCGGATCAAATACGATCCGTTTGACCGTATACCAATACGAAGGTCAGGATACACAGGTATTGTTTCATCGCAAGACTATGGCCGGGCTTGTCCATTATATCGACAAGAAGCGCATGAGTGAGGCCGGCATACGGGTCGTCTGCCAGACCCTGAACGACTATATGAGCATGCTGAAGCAGCTGCCTGTTACACCGGACAGTATTCATGTGTTTGCAACGGCCGCCATCCGCAATATCGCCAATACCAGGCAGGTGGTCGATGCGATCCGCGAAAGCGCCGGCATTGAGGTGGAGGTGATCTCAGGCGATGAAGAGGCCAGGCTCAGCTATGTGGGAGCTATGCACAGTGTAGAGCTGGAGGAGGGCGTTCTCGTCGACATCGGCGGCGGGAGCTCCGAAATCGCCGTTTTTCAAAATAAAGAGATTTGTTACAGCGATAGCCTGCCTATCGGGTGCTTGAATGCCTACGAGAAATGCGTCGAGAAAATTATTCCGTCCGAGAAAGAGCGTCAAGCGATTGCGGAACTGGTGCAAAAGCAGCTGCAGGCCATGTCCATCCCGGAACTGGGTCCCCTGCCGATCTGCGGCGTTGGCGGCACGATCCGCGCATCCTTCAAATTGAAGGGGGTTCTTGGCGAAACGGACCAAGCCAACCAGATGAGCATCGAAGAGCTGCAAGGGATGATTCGGCGTTTTAAAAATCACAAGAAAAAGCATATCGCTCCCATTTTGGTGAAGACGCCGGATCGGATTCACACCCTGATCCCAGGGATGATTTTGCTTAACGAAATCGCCCGTTTTTTTCAAAGCGAAGTGGTGCATATCAGCCGTTTCGGGGTTCGTGAAGGGTTTTTATATGATCGCTTAGCCAAAGGAAGTGAAGAGAAATGACAGCCTCCACGCCATTGAAAACACAAACCTCTTATATGCAGAACCGGGAGCTATCCTGGCTCAGGTTTAATGAGCGCGTGCTTGAAGAAGCGATGGACGAGCGGGTTCCGCTGTTCGAGCGTCTGAAGTTCGTTTCCATCTTCACCAGCAATTTGGATGAGTTCTATATGATCCGGGTCGGCAGCTTAACCGATTTGGCCGGTATGAAGGAAGAGCATCGGGATAACAAAACCGGATGGACGGCCCAGGAGCAGCTGAATTACATTTTTGAGGCCACCGAGCCTTATTATGAGAAGCGAAACGCTATTTTTGCCCAGATCGAACAAGCTTTGGAGAACTATCAGATTTACCGTGTCGGCATGGATGACCTCAGCAAGCAGGAGAAAAAGTTCATTGAGGATTATTATGCAGAGCATATTTTCCCGGTCCTGTCGCCGATTGTGGTCGATTCGCATCATCCGTTTCCGCATCTGATGAACAAGCAGCAGTACGTGATGTGCAGCTTCGAGGACAAAAACCAAACGCTTGGCATTATCCCGGTCTCGCCGTCTTTTCCGGACTTCATCCAATTACCTGGAGATTCCTTTCGGTACATATTGACGAGCCACGTCATCCTGGGATATGCCAAGCAGCTGTTCAATATGTACAAAGTGAGCAGCACCCAATTGGTAGCCGTTACCCGGAACGCCGACATTGCGCTGGATGACGAACATCTGGAATACGACGACGATGACGATATCCGGCAGCTGATGAAGAAGACGCTCAAGAAACGGGCACGCCTGGCACCGGTCCGATTGGAGGTCGAAGGCCAGCTTCCCAAACGCGTCGGGCAATTGTTGTGCGACAAGCTGCAGCTGAGCCGCAAACAAGTGTTCAACAGCGTAGCACCGATCGTGCTGAATTATCCTTTCGAGTTGATCCAGCGCATGCCGAAGCATTTGGAAATGAAGTGCACGTATTCTCCTTTCAGGGCCAACAATCTTCTTGATATGCAGGCTTATCCAACGGTAACGGAATGGTGTTTAAAGGAAGATATGATGCTCTTTTACCCCTATGATTCGATGGAGCCTTTTCTGCAGCTGCTCAAGGAAAGCGCCGAGGATCCCCATGTCGTGTCGATCAAGATCACGATTTACCGGCTGGCTCAGCACTCGATCATCACCCAATATTTATGCCTCGCGGCCGAAAACGGCAAGGACGTCACCGTCCTGATTGAGCTGCAAGCGAGATTCGATGAACAAAATAACATTGAATGGGCTGAGCGGCTGGAAGAGGCCGGCTGCCAGGTCATCTATGGCGTCGAGGGCTATAAGGTACACAGCAAGATATGCCTCATTACGCGCAAGGACCGGAATAAAATTCAATATATTACGCAGATCAGCACGGGCAATTACAACGAAAAGACCGCCAAGCTGTACACGGATGTTTCAATGATGACCTCTCATGAAGAGATCGGGCGCGACGCGGACGCCTTCTTCAAAAATATGGCGATCTCGAATCTGGACGGGCAGTACCGGCATCTGCTCGTCGCGCCGAATCATTTTAAGCAGCCCCTGCTTGAATGCATGGACCGGGAGATTGAGAAAGCGGGGCGGGGCGAACCCAGCCGGATTTTGATGAAGTCCAATTCCTTGACGGACAGGGAAATTTTGCAGAAGCTGTTCGAGGCTTCGGAAGCCGGTGTTCCCGTCCAGCTCATCATCCGCGGAATCTGCTGCCTGCTGCCGGGCGTCCCGGGAAAAACGGACAATATTACGGTTCGCAGCATCGTCGGACGTTTTCTCGAGCATTCCCGGATCTTCTGCTTCGGGGCGGACGAGGACTGCTCCATCTACATTTCGTCAGGGGACTTAATGACTCGCAGTACGACCCGCCGTGTCGAGACGGCTTGCCCGGTGTATGACCCTCGGCTGAAGCAGCGCATCCTTCATCATCTGGATGTCATGCTGCAGGACAATGATAAAGCAAGACAGATGTCCAGCAACGGGCAGTACAAACGGCTGTCCTCGCCGTATGAAGCCAACCTGATGGACAGCCAAAAGCATTTCATCGAAGAGGCGATGCAGGGCATGGACCGGCGGCAGCCGAGACATGTGCGCTTTTGGCGCAGGTGGGCTCGCTTGCTGCAGCATTGATCGGGTACAAATATTCAGGATGATTACCACCCACGATACCAATGGATTTAAAAAAGATGACTCCCGTATGATACTGGGGTCATCTCTTTTATAGCTGTAAGCCTATTAAAAGAGCTGCCTAGCGGCAGCCTTTCGATCTCTAACTTTAGCGTTTAACCTTCCCCTTTTTGAATCCATTCCCCGAACTGTTTCATGGCTTTCTCGCTGTGCACGTATTTGTATTTTTTGCCGTCGTCGTAATGGAAAATCGCCGCGCTGTCCTCGTCGCCTTCGATTTCGGACGTGATCGAAAGGATGCGCTGGGTGTCGAGCAGCTTGAAATTGCCTTGGTCGTCTTCGGCGGGAATCGCCTGTTGCTTTGGTTCTTCTTCCATATTCATCGTTGCAGCCTCCATAGGTCGTTTGGTTTTATTGTACCCGAACGGAAAGCGATTTGCATGGATGCCACCAGTTTTTCTCATTACGCCTAATTCTCCAAACTTCATCCGGTAACACCGAAGATAGCGAATAGTCCACTCTCATGATGTGCATTGGACATATATATATGTCATATACACATATTCCTAATTTTTTAAGGGAAGGGTGCCGCAAATGGGAAAAGGAGGAAAAACGAAGCGCACATATGTAAAGAAGAAAATAAAATGCATCGGCGCTAAAAGAATCAAAAAGACGGTCGTTTGCAAAAAGGTGAACCCTAGAAGAAAACGGAAGATCCGAAATGTGATGGATCAGCATGCCTTACAAGCGGCAATCGAGGAAGCCAAGGCACAAATCAAAGCAGAGCTGGCGCTATGACCGGGATGCAGGGCGATCATGGCCCTCAAGGGAACGGGGGATGGATGGCACGGCAGGACTGCCCGGGATTCCCGGACCGCAAGGCTTACAGGGGGTGCAGGGCCCTCCTGGGACGTCAGGTCTGCGCGGGCCGGAGGGGCCGCAAGGCGTACAGGGTCTCCCCGGACAACCGGGTGGCCCTGGCCCTCAAGGGGTACCAGGGATGCAAGGGGCACCAGGCGCACCGGGCATTCAAGGGCCGGCTGGTCCGGAAGGACCCGAAGGTCCGCAGGGCCCGCCTGGACCCGTCGTTATACCCGGAGTAACTGTGCTGCCGACGGCCGCCCGTTATTTTTATCAGCCGGAGACTGATCTGGATTTAACGGCGTCGGCCGCGGTTGCGGCGAGCCAATTCACGAATGATGAAGGCGTTGCGGTTGCCGATTTTTCGACGCTTGGTCCCAATAGTTTCAGCAACCTCTATATCAACGGGATCATCCAGCCGGGGAATTCGTACAGCATCAATCCGTCGGAACTATATTTTCCACCGCAAAGCACGACTATATATGCGGGGACTCCTATTGTTTTAGAAACGGTGCAGTTAACGGCGAATATTACAGTCTAGCACTTTTTCGTATTTTCCCCCACGCCAATTCAAACCTTCCTGCATTTAATAGGGTAGAGGATCCGATGGTTTTCAAAGATTTTGGTTTGAAAATCTATATGTTCCTCAACCAAGAAGGGAGGAGAGAATATGCCTATCGTAACCCCGTATCAGAACAGCGTGAGATTCACTTCGACCATTGGTGCAGGTACCGGAACCGGAGCGACCTTCGCTATAGCCGCAACGGCCTTCACCAATGACGCTGGAGTGGCTGCTACGGCGTTTCCTGGGACGTTCAACTACTACAACCTTTATTTGAATGGTTTGATGCAGACGGCCGACGTTTCGTCG
>NZ_PCZT01000005.1:135526-146135 GCF_002968895.1 Paenibacillus sp. AR247
ACGACGCTTACCATTCCTGGAGGCGATGTGTTGGACCCCGGTACCCCGGTTGTCGTTCAGTTTGTTGTTTCTTGATCAGACGAGGACTAACGGATGACCCGGAGGTCCTCTTTGCATTTTTATTTGGAATTCAGGGCGATTTTCTCGATCAGTTCCTCACCTTCGTTCCGTACATTTCCGACCGATCCGGGCACGGGATAGGAGTACATGTCCTCTGCCTCGTAAGGCCGCAGCAGCCCCTGCAGCAAGTCCTTATCGGACACGCCGGGATCCAGCCAGATGTTCAGCTCTTCCTCACCAAGAATAACGGGCATACGGTCGTGGACCTTCTTCGTAAGGGAATTCGGCTTTGTCGTTATGATGGTGCAGCTCGTGATCAGCTCGCCATCCGGGCTTTTCCAATCATCGTACAGGCCGGCAAAAGCAAACACGTCTCTCGATTTCACCCGGAACCGGTAGGGCTGCTTATGCTCGCCTTCATGAGTCCACTCGTAGAATCCGTCTGCCAACACGACCATTCGTTTCTCAGGAAAAGCGGACCGAAATGCCGGCTTGCTGTCAGTCGACTCCGCACGGGCATTAAACGTATGGTAAGCCATCCTTTTCGTCTTGGCCCAGAACGGAAGCAGCCCCCAGTGAAACCCCTGCAATATCCGCTTTCCATGATCGCTTCGAACGCCGGCAACCGTTTGGGTCGGGGCTATATTATACCGTGGGGTTATTTCATATTGGACATCATCGATGTCAAATGGCTGGACGAGATCCTCTTCTTCAACCGCCAATGTATACCGTCCGCACATGTCATGTCCTCCTTACTTCATCTCCGTTTTCTTTTTATTACCCAAAAAATGAGTGCGGCACAAAATGAAACGAAGATACCGCGGCGGCGTATTATAGATCATTCAAACAGAAATGAGGTTAACGCCAATGCGTTATTTATTATGCTTTCTTCCGCCGCTGGCCGTTCTGAGCTGCGGTAAATTGGGACAGTTCATCTTAAGCATCATCCTTACATGTATCGGCTACATTCCGGGCGTCATTCATGCGATGCTTGTGGTTCATTCATACAAAGAAGATCAACGGGCGGATCGGATCGTACGGGCGATTCGGGAGCAGCATCGGTAAAACGAGGGTCATTCTTATAATATAGAACTGGCGTCTGATATCCATTAAAGGTCACCAAAGGTGGGGGCCTTTTCCTTTATATAGGATTCAACTATGTTATTTTCACCCAGCCGTTTTTTTTGCAACAAAAATTAACATGCAGCCCACTTTCCTGTATAATTAAGGAAAAGTTGCGAGGTGTAACCCATGAAGCGTTTTTCCTTAGGGGATAAGATCCTGATTTTTTTTCTGCTCGGGTTGGCGGCGCTGTTTATCATCAGTTTCTTTGTGGTGCGTTACATTATCCAGCATGTGTCATTTGCTCCGTAAGCAGGCAGCCATTGATTTAAAAGGAGCGGCCCTATGAAAAATATGAGGTACAATCAAATCGAACGTTATGCGGATAAATCCGCCTGGCTTTTGGATGTGCTGCTGTATCTCCCTCGGTTACTTATAAAATTGCTCAGTTGACTTGCTTATCCCGGAACGACGGCTGCGTGATCCCGTTCTATCCATAAAGGAGTCGATACATATGCCGGTGCTGATCATGGGAATCGTGCTTGCTGCGATTGGCTGGTTTGCCAGAAAAAAGCCGGAATCGTGGTGGTTTCGAAGATTCGGCGAGGATTGGGATGCGGAGCTGAGTGAAGATCGGCGATGGTACCTTCGCTTTGCCGGCATGATTCTTATGATCTTCGGTGGACTGCTGTGTTTGGCAGGTGTGTTCAGTATTTGAGAATGACAAAAACCCTCTCTGATTCCAGAGAGGGTTTTCCTCGTAAGCTAAGCAGAAGCAGCTTACAGTGTCAGGCCGCCGTCCACAAGGACGATGGAGCCAACCATATAGCTTGACCGGTCGGATGCAAGGAAGGAGACCATTTCGGCCAATTCCTCCGGCTGCGCGTAGCGGCCGATCCGCATATTGCTGACTTCTTCGGGCATATAGCCGCCCGCTTTGAACTGTTCTTCCACGCTTTGGGTCAGCGAGGTCTGCACGCCGCCAGGGCAGATGGCGTTGACCCGGATGCCTTTTTTCACGTATTCCATGGCTGCCGACTTTGTCAATCCGATCACCGCATGCTTGGTTGCAGAGTACACAGACACGCTGTGCTCGCTGCGGATGCCGGCGGTCGACGCCGTATTGATGATCGAGCCGCTGCCCTGCTTCTCCATCACTTTAAGCACATATTTCAGCCCCAGGAAGGCACCCTTCATGTTAACGGCAACGAGGCGGTCGAACTCCGCTTCTTCCACGTCGGCCAGCAGTGAAAATTTCTGGATGATGCCGGCATTGTTGAAAAAGGCGTCGATCCGGCCATAGGTGTCCACGGCGGCATTGACGTAGCGCTGCACGTCTTCGCTGTTGGATACGTCCGCCTGAACGAAGATACCTTCGCCGCCCTGGTCCTGAACCACCCGCAGCGTTTCTTCGCCGGTTTCGCGGTTAAAATCGACCAGCACGACTTTGGCCCCGTTAGCGGCCATTTTTAAACTGCTGGCTCTGCCGATGCCGCTTCCGGCGCCGGTGACCAGCACGATTTTATTTTCCAATTCCATCGTACATTCCCCCTAATCGTTAATCATGATCTGTTCATTGACCATTGTACGAGGGTTTGATCGGCAATTATTGTACTTTTCTACGCTTAATTGTATTATTTTAATGTAAAGAAACCGTTATCATTTATGCCGGCAAAAAGGGGGAGCGTCATGCGGTTCGCATTGGAAGAAATCAAATACGTGTGCCACCATCTGCATGAGGCTCATGGCGTGTCTGTATTTTACGTCAATACCCGCGGGCAATTTGCATATGAAAGTCCCGCTGCGAGCATCCGCCAGAGCCCGTATTATGTTCCGCTTCAGGAGCAGATCAGGGAACATGCAGTAAACGGCGGACAGAAGAAGATTCCGACCTTTTTTCCATCAACAGGCTGCATTTTTTTCGAATCGGCCTGCAGCATGAAGAAGCAGCCTTGGGGCAAATTGTGATTGGGCCCTGTCTCGACGCCGGGCTGGACGAAACGCAAATCGATTACATCACGGAGCTGATGCACGAATTTTCCAACGTCCGGGTGCTGATTGAGTTTTACCAATCCCTGCCGGTTATTGGCCCGGAGCGTTTTCGTTCCATGAGCCTGTTGGTTTACAGCCTGCTCTACCAGGAACGGTTGGACCCGGCACAGATCGTTGAGACCAGCGGCGAGCAGCCACCGGAGAATCAGCCGACGCCTACGCCGGATCTGGAGATTTCGCGGGAACGGATGAACCTGATTTCCCATACGAACCTTTCGCATGAGCGGGTGCTGCTGGATTATGTCCGCAAGGGACGCACCGATAAAGTCCAGGACGTCGTCCGTTATTCGCTGATCGGCGAAGACGAGCTGGGCAAGCTGTCCAGGCGTAGCCGGATCCGCAGCGAGAAAAACCTGATGATCACCGGCGTGGCCTTGATTTGCCGGGCGGCGATCGAAGGCGGGCTGAACGAGGAGATGGCCTTTACGCTGAGCGATTACTATATTCAGCAGCTGGAGGAGCAGGAAAACCTGCAGGCGATATCCAAGGTGATGACCGAGGCGGTTTTCGCGTTTACGGAACGGGTGTCCAAGGTTAAGGAGCAGCAGTATTCGTCGACGATTACGGCCTGCCAGCACTATATTTCCGACCACCTCTACGACGACATTACACTCGAGCAGCTGGCGAAGCTGACCTATTTGAGTCCCAACTACTTATCCAGCCAGTTCAAGAAAAAAGTAGGTGTCTCCATCAGCGAATATATCCAGCGCGAAAGAATCGACGAGGCCAAGAAGCTGCTGACGCTGACGAAATACAAGGTTTCGGACATCTGCTCGTGGCTGAACTTTAACGATCAGAGTTACTTCAACAGGGTGTTTAAAAAAATGACCGGCGTGACGCCAAAACGGTACCGGGAGGAGGGCTCAGCCGGGCGAGCGGCGGAATAACGAGAAGAACCAAAAGAACGAAAACCGGAAGAACCAGAAGAACCAGAAGAACCAGAAGAACCAGAAGAACCAGAAGAACCGAAGTTCCCTGGTTAACAAAGAGAAACGCAGCCTTGAGTTCCTTTGGCGATTCATATGCTGCTGTCTAAGGACAACAATGAAAAGATAAACAAGCTTCCAGCAGGCGAGTCCTGCAGGAGGCTTGTTTTAATATTCCATGATTTGGCGGTTTGACAATACGTCTTTTCCGCCCTAGAATTATACCCATAGGGGTATACGTATAATACCTCGATCAATGATCAATACAAATCCGGATCTTACTTTATAAGGGAGGTTTACAAGCATGGCGGAAATATCGGTAAATGTCACTTTGGACTGCAAAGGTTTGTCCTGCCCGATGCCTATCGTCAGAACCAAAAAAGCGATGGACCAGCTTGAAGCGGGACAGGTCATCGAGGTGTTGGCCACGGACCGGGGGTCTTTGGCGGATATGCAGGGCTGGGCCAAAAATACGGGCCACCAGTACCTGGGGACGCTCGAAGACGGGGAGGTGCTGAAGCATTACCTGCGCAAATCCCGGCCGGAAGAGCTGAAGGAAGCGGCGAATTACCCGCACACCGCTACCAATGAAGAGCTTCAAAGCAAGCTTGCAGCGAGCGAGGCCTTGGTTATTCTCGACGTGCGGGAGCCAGCTGAATATGCGTTTGGCCACATACCCGGGGCGGTATCCATTCCGCTGGGGGACCTGGAGGCGCGCCTTTCGGAGCTGGATCCTGAAGACAGCATTCATGTAGTATGCCGCACAGGATCGCGCAGCGATCTGGCATGTCACCTTCTTGCCGAGCATGGATTTCAGCATGTAAGCAACGTCGTGCCCGGCATGTCCGCATGGACGGGACCAATTGAAAATCAATAAAACCAAAACCAAAAACCAAATTCAAAAATTTACGGAGGTATGATCCATGAGTACAAAAGTAGCGATTATTGCCAGCAACGGCGGATTGTTTGATGCCTATAAAGTGTTTAACATTGCCACGGCGGCCGCAGCCACCGAGGCGGAGGTTGCCGTCTTCTTCACATTCGAAGGCTTGAATTTGATTCACAAGCAGGCCCACCAACAGCTGCCGCTGCCGGCCGGACGCGAGCATTTCGCCGAAGGGTTCCAGAAAGCTAACGTTCCGGGCATTCCGGAACTGGTCGCGATGGCGCAGGAGCTTGGCGTCCGGATGATCGGCTGCCAAATGACGATGGACGTCATGAATTTGACGAAGGAAGACTTTATCGACGGGATTGAAGTCGGCGGAGCGGTGACCTTCCTCGACTTTGCCAAGGATGCCAACGTCACCTTATCTTTCTGACAAGGAGGAATCTTTGATATGACAGCTTCAGTGAATACGAATCCGGGCGTCATGACAGCCAAGGAGCTGACACGGCGGATTTTGGCCAAGGAAGAACTGTTGATTTTGGACGTGCGCAATGAGAGTGACTTTAACGACTGGAAGATCGAAGGGGAGCGGGTAGAAATCGTCAACATCCCGTACTTCGATCTGCTGGACGGTGTTGATGAAGCCCTTGCCCGACTGCCTGAAGGCAAAGAGGTTCTCGTCGTGTGCGCCAAGGAGGGATCCTCCCAATTCGTCGCTGAACAGCTGGCTGAAGCGGGCAGAACCGGCGTGTCCTACCTGGAAGGCGGCATGAAATCCTGGAGCGAGCATTTGGAACCGGTCCAGATCGCCGAATTGAACGGCGGGGTGCGCTGTATCAGTTCGTGCGGATCGGAAAAGGCTGTCTGTCTTATATGGTGGTCTCCGGCGGCGAAGCTGCCGTTATCGATACGCCGCGCATGACCCAGGCGAACAGGGGGCGGTGATCAAGCATACGCTGGACACGCATCTGCATGCCGACCACATTTCCGGCGGAAAAGCGTTAGCCGAAAGCACCGGAGCGGCCTACTGGCTGCCGCCGAAAGATGCGGAGGAAGTTACCTTTTCCTATGAGCGTTTGGAGGAAGGCCGGGAAATGAACGTAGGAAGCACCACCATCGCAATCGAGCCGGTGTATTCCCCGGGGCATACGATTGGAAGCACGTCGCTGATTATCGATGGGAAGTATCTGCTGACCGGCGATATTTTATTCGTCGAATCGATCGGCCGTCCAGACCTAGCGGGCCAGGCGGAGGATTGGGTGGACGACCTGCGGAGCACGCTGTACAGCCGGTATAAAGGGCTGTCCGAGGACTTGATCGTCCTGCCGGCGCATTTCGGCAAAATCTCCGAGCTTGGTGAGAACGGGAAGGTAGTGGCCCGGCTGGCGGACCTGTTCCGTCACAATCCGGGGCTGAACATTCAGGACGAGGAATCGTTCCGGCGCACCGTTACGGAAAATCTCCCTCCGCAGCCTCATGCATACCAGGATATCCGGCAGGCGAATATGGGCAAAATCCATCCGACCGAAGAAGAGCAGCGCGAGATGGAGATCGGGCCGAACCGCTGTGCGGTTCATGACAAGTAACCAGCGTACGAAATGCGCGGGCAGCCTGTTTTCACTAAGGATGCTTAGGGAGGAGAAAGGAGGGAGGACGCCATGGCGGATATGATGCTCTACGCTGTCATGCTGCTGCTGGGTCTCGTCGGATCGTTCTTCTCCGGACTGCTCGGCATCGGCGGGGCGATCATCAATTTTCCCCTGCTGCTGTATGTTCCGCCTATGCTGGGATTGCCATCGTTCTCCGCACACGAGGTTTCCGCGATCAGCATGTTCCAGGTTTTCTTCTCTTCACTGGCCGGCGTGCTGGCGTACCGGTCGAAGCCCGATCCGAAAGGAGGGGCGGTCCACAAAGGCCTCGTCATGTATATGGGGGGAGGCATTCTGGCCGGCAGCCTACTCGGCGGACTGACCTCCGGTTCGATGGACGGAACGGCTATCAACGTGATTTACGGCATTTTGGCGGTACTCGCCGTCGTCCTCATGCTCATTCCGAACCGGGGAACGGAGAGCCGGTCTGAACCGCTAACGTTTAACAAAACCGTAGCCGTCACGGCGGCTTTTCTGGTCGGTGCTGTTTCCGGCATCGTGGGTGCGGGCGGATCGTTTATACTGATTCCGATTATGCTAACAGTGCTGCGCATTCCCACCCGGACGACGATCGCTTCCTCGCTGGCCATCGTGCTGATTTCGGCAGTCGGCGGAGTCATCGGCAAAATCGCGGGCGGGGGCATTCCGCTCGGACCGACCGTCTTTACCGTCCTTGGCAGCCTGATCGGGGCTCCGCTCGGATCGAGAATCAGCTCCAGGATGAACGTGACACTTTTGCGGTATGCGCTGGTGGTGTTGATCGCCTTCACGGCTGTGAAAATATGGGCGTCCCTGCTGTGAGAAAGATCGGGTGGAATAAATTTCAGTGCGGCAGCGGGATCCGTACCAGTGTAGTTTTGTATTTTTTTGCTCTATAATATACCCATACCGGTATATCGTTAGAAAAGGTGGGATCCTGACATGGATTACAATTACACGGATGAAATGAAAACACGTCTGCGCCGCATCGAAGGGCAGATCCGGGGCGTGCTGCGCCTCATGGATGAAGGAAAATCGTGCAAGGAGGTCGTCTCCCAATTGTCTGCCGTGCGCAACGCCTCGGATAAGGCAATCGCCCAGATCGTCGCGGAGAACCTGCAGCAGTGCATCTTGGCGGAGCAGGCAGCTGGAAACATGGACACCGGAAAAATGGTGAAGGAAGCCGTGGAGCTGCTGGTGAAAAGCCGGTAAACCCTGGCATTTGACAACCCCGGAGGAAATCAATATACTTTGCTTATCCATTTGAATATTCGGAATATACGCGGAAAGAGCGAAGTAGCGGGAAGTCCCTGTTCTCAGAAAGCCGGGGGTCGATGCGACCCGGCAACACACGGTCCTGACGAATTACACTCTGGAGTATCTTGGGTAATGCCAAGCGGAATGGCCAACGTTATATGCGCCGTCGAGTGGTGCAGCATGCCTTGAATGAGGCGGCCCTGCGCAATGTGGGTGGTAACACGGTTATTACAATCGTCCCTTAGGTCTGTTTCAGGCCGGGGGCGATTTTTTGCGTTTCCCGGCTTCATGAGGAAGCCTTGCATCCGGGAGAAGCCCGCCTCGATCCATGTATAACCGATTTTTAGTCCCATATATCATGAACAAGCAAAGGAGCTGGACAAGGAAATGAACATTATTGACGAACTGGAGTGGCGCGAGGCCATTAACCAACAGACGGACGCGGAGGGACTCCGCCAATTGACGGAGGAGAAATCGATCTCCCTGTACTGCGGCGTCGACCCGACCGGGGACAGCATGCACATCGGGCACCTGATCCCGTTTATGATGCTGAAACGGTTCCAGCTGGCCGGACACCGGCCGGTCATTCTGATCGGCGGCGCCACCGGAACGATCGGTGACCCGAGCGGACGCCAGTCCGAACGCACGCTGCAGACGATGGAACAGGTGCAGGCGAACGTGGACGCCCTGACCGCCCAAATGAAGAAGCTGTTCCTCACTGAAGGCGACAACCAGCTGCGCATGGTGAATAACTACGACTGGACGCATCAGCTGAACGTCATTGATTTTCTCCGCGATTATGGGAAAAACTTCAGCATCAACACGATGCTGGCCAAGGATATCGTCGCCAACCGGCTCGAAACCGGCATTTCGTACACGGAATTTTCCTACCAAATTCTGCAGTCGATGGACTTCCTGCACCTGTATCGGGAAGAGGACGTCCAACTTCAGATCGGCGGCTCCGACCAATGGGGCAACATTACGAGCGGCCTGGATCTGATCCGGAAAAAGGAAGGCTCGGAAGCGAAAGCATTCGGCCTGACCATTCCGCTTATGCTGAAGGCGGACGGCACGAAATTCGGCAAAACCGCCGGCGGCGCCATTTGGCTCGATCCGAAGAAAACGACGCCGTACGAGTTTTACCAGTTCTGGGCGAACACGGACGACCGCGACGTCGTCAAGTACCTGAAGTACTTCACCTTCCTGGACAAAGAAGCGATCGACGCTTTGGCGGAAAAGGTGCAGACCGAGCCGCACAAACGCGAAGCACAGATTACGCTGGCCGAGGAAATGACCCGGTTTGTCCATGGTGAAGAAATGCTGGCCCAAGCTAAAAAGATCACCGCTGCGCTCTTCAGCGGCGACATCAAGTCGCTCACCGCGGACGAAATCGAGCAGGGCTTCAAGGAAATGCCGACGTTTGAAGCTTCGAAGGAACCCAAGAACATCATCGACTGGCTCGTCGAGGTCGGCATCGAGCCGTCCAAGCGCCAAGCGCGGGAAGATCTGAATTCGGGAGCCATCTCCATGAATGGTGAGCGCGTCACCGACGTCGAACTGGAAGTAAGCGCCGACCATGCCATCGAAGGCCGGTTTATCATCATCCGCAAAGGCAGAAAAAATACCATCTCGTGAAGCTCTCCTAGTCTCCGGACGTTTTTTCGGAGTCAAGAGCTGCGTCAGAACGTCAGACGGGATCTATCACAAAAAAGGCTTTCCTGCCGTCCATGGGGACGAAGGGAAAGCCTTTTTGCCGTACATTCCGACCTACGTGAACGGTAGTCGCCGTAAGCGGCAGAGGGGCTGTGTTATGCCTTTTCCTCAACCGGACGCTCAACGTGAAGCGGTGGAGGAACAAGCCAGCCCTTCTCCTTGTTCATACGCAAAATCCGCACGCCAAGGGCGGTTTTGGTCGTATGGTATTTGGCGAATAATGCGCCGATGTCCTCGCGGATAGACATGCCCATAATCGCGCTGCAGGCAGTCAGTCCCGCGGCGGTGTCGGCTGCCAGCTTGGCGCCGATTTCCTGGTCCATAAAGCGGGCCCCGGGCGGTATGTCCTCCAGATTGACGGCCGGTCTGTCGGCCATAATCGGCGCGGGGACGACGCCGTTGTCGGTCAGTAGCTTGTCGCATTCCTTGATTTCGGTCTTGGCTTGGTCGATCAGGTCCTCAAGAATTTGTTTGAGGTCTTTGTCTCCGGCATGGTTCAGATATACCTGATAGCAGGAGACGAGTCCTTTGGCCATCATGGAAACTTCCCATAAATTGAAGACTTCGCCGTAATGCATCGGTTGGTGTTTCGGATTTCCGTCGAGAATACCCATCGATTTCATTCTCTCCTTAGTTTTAGGTAGGGCAGTACCGTTACATTATGAGCAATTCCCTTCGGTTTCATGTACGCAGCCGAAGCTTGTAGCTCCGCTATATTGCATATCACGAGTCGCCGGACCACGTTCCGATGACCGACTGGCACGATACCGAACCGACCGGCAGATGAGTTTCCAGCACGGAGCGTCGTTGGCGGATTGTATATCAAGCTGCTGAAGAATCAGGGGCTTTCGCGCTGACTTTTCGGCTAAATTGAGTGTAAGCCCTTTAATTATGTGTGCTCCCATTGTAAAATGGTGGACAAAACCATATGACAAGGGGACGATCGAATGAGCACAGCAGCAAGCAGGCTGCCTGACAGCAAGCAGCGCATACCACTATGGGAGGATGTTCCGCTGGGACAAAGC
>NZ_PCZT01000005.1:146235-147742 GCF_002968895.1 Paenibacillus sp. AR247
GTTGAACTACCGCGTATCGCCGAACCGCCACCCGGTTCCGCTGGGAGACGCTCAGCGGGCGAATCCGCACGGTGCGAAGCCTCGCGGCCGATTGGAACATCGATCCGGCGCGGGTAGGCATTTTGGGCTTTTCCGCCGGTGGACACTTGGCGTCCACTGCCGGTACCCATTTTGATGCAGGCCAGTCGGATGCGGAAGATCCGGTCGAGCGCGAGAGCAGCCGTCCCGATCTGCAGGTGCTGTGCTATCCGGTCATCAGCTTCGGGCCTTATACCCACGAAGGCAGCAAGTATTCGCTGCTCGGGGAAGAGCCGGACCCGGAACTGGTCCAGTATTTGTCCAACGAGACGCGGGTCACGCCGGATACGCCGCCGGCCTTTATTTGGCATACGGCCGATGACGGGGCCGTTCCTGCGGAGAACAGCCTGCTCTTCGCCCTCGCTTTAAGCCGCGAGAAGATTCCTTATGCGCTGCATGTATTTGAGGCCGGACGGCACGGACTTGGGCTCGCGGAGGAAGAAGAGGCTGTCAAGGCATGGCCGGACCTGTGCGCGACCTGGCTGAGAGAACGGCAATTCATATAATAATGCTATCACCCGAAAGAAAGGGACGACGCTTATGGAGCGGACGTCCCTTCTTGCCGTTAAGGAGGGGATAAGCACTTCCATCCTCTCCAAGGCATACGCTGGTTACGAACGAGTTGAAATGAAAACCCCCAGGAGGATGATACAGAAGTGATGACCCGTACTTTTGGCATCGGAAACTCAGGCAGGGGATGGGTATGAACACCACGCTCGGCCTAATGTCTGCCAAGACGGCCGAAAGGTCCCATTTTCTTCCCTATGTTGAGGCAGCGAATGTGGCAGGTTTCAAACGGTTGATTCTTTTTGCGCCTGAAGATGTGAACCTGGCCCGGCGAAAAATTACCGGTTACACTTATCAAAAGCATAAATGGGTGCGTACGGTACAGGGATTTCCAGATCTCATTTATGATATAGGCCATTACAGGACGATCCGCGGTTACCAGCAAGCGGAAGAAATCAAATCCTTCAGCCGGCTGCCCTTTGTTGGGGACTGGCTTGGCAATAAGTGGGTCGTCTATCAGGGACTGAAGGCGTCCCCGGAAATCGCGGAGCATTTGGTGGAGACGGAGCTGCTGATTCGGGCGGCCGACGGAATTTCCATGCTGGAGCAGCACAAAGCGCTCATGCTGAAACCGGTCAGCGGAGAATCGGGTACCGGGATCAAACGGATCAGTCTTCGCAAGGACATGCTGATTATTGAGGAAGACGGGGGCGTATGCCGCGGCATCAAGGTGGAATCGGCAGGGAGATATTTAGATCAGCTGGCCGCCAAAGGTTATATGATGGCAGCCGGCGCTACGATTTGCGCGTGAACAGCCGAAACCCCTGGGACTGCCGTGCGCTGATTCAGAAAGATGGGCTGGGCAGCTGGAGCTTTACCGGGCTCGTCGTCCATGTAGGACAGACAAGCCGTCTGACGACGC
>NZ_PCZT01000005.1:147842-165665 GCF_002968895.1 Paenibacillus sp. AR247
ACCTGTCACGGCGGGTCGCTGAGCAGCTGGAGCTATATTACAACCGGAGCTTTGCCGAGTTGGGCGTCGACTTGGCCATAGGCGAGGATCGGTCCCTCTATATTCTGGAAGTGAACCATAAGCCGGGCAAGCCGTTCATGCGAACGGAGCGTGACCTCGAACTCTATTTGAAAAGCATCCGGGTGCCGTTCCAATACGCGGCTTATCTGGCTCATACGCAAGCTGCGGTTATTCCGGCGGCACCTCCATGGTCGCGGGATACGTCCGGATGCTCCAGAGCGGAGCTCATCGAACAGATCATCCAGGACGGCATGGCATTCTACCGGACTCCATACCGGTTCGGTGCGGTGCCCTGGTCCATCGACGCGTTCGATTGCAGCTCGTTCATGCAATTTATTTTTGCCAGAAGCGGTCTGCTGCTGCCGCGTACGTCCAGACAGCAAAGCCTCCTGGGATATGATGTGGCCAGAAAGAACCTGCAGCGGGGCGATCTGCTGTTCTTTTCCGTCCACTCCCGAACGCATAAGAAAGGGCTGGAACGAATCGGCCATGTCGGCATTTATCTTGGCGGCGGCCGGTTCCTTCATTCCTGCAAAGCGGGCGGCGTCGTGGTCACCGAGCTCTCGGATCCGTATTGGAATCGGCTGTATATTAAGGGCCGCCGGGTGATTGAAGAGGATGGCTGCTCGTAGGCGGCGTCCTTTTTTCGGCATGTCCTTATCAATCGCTGAGGCGTGGGATATAATGGATTGTGCATGTCCCATATGATAAAGGAGGACTACCCGAGTGAGTGTAAAGATATCGCCTTACATTGTAATGAATGGCAATTGTGCCGAGGCCGTTGCGTTTTATGAAAAAGTGCTGCAGGCCAAAAACCTGGGATTGTCCCGCTTCAGCGATATGCCGGATCCGGATCATCCGCTGCCGGATGAAGCCAAAGATCGCGTATTGCACGCCGCACTTGAATTTGACGGCAACACGCTGCTCTTCTCCGATACGTTTCCGGGAAATCCGTATCAGCTTGGGGATCAGTTGAGCATCGCCATTACATCGAATGACAGCGGGCGTCTCCAATCGGTCTTCGCCGGATTGTCGGATGGGGGACAGGTGCTGATGGAACTGCAGAAGACGTTCTGGAGCCCGGCCTTCGGCATGGTCCGCGACAAGTTCGGTATCACGTGGCAGGTCAGCACAGAGCAATAGGAGCTTGGCAGGATCGATCCTGACTACGGATCCTGGCAGGCGCTTCTAAGACAATCTGCCAGTTGATTATCGTCCATCATAAACAAGCCATGGCACAATCGGAACGCTGCATTCTTCACTCAAAGGGCAGCGGGAAAGAGGGCCGTGGCTTTTTTGACTTGGGCTGGAACCTGACATTGCGTGGAATCTTCCTGATTTATACATTCCGGTGACAACATCCGCGAATGTGTGATATCCTTGTGAAGGATGATACAAACCTGCTTTCCTGTATGTCGTTAACGATATCCATCATGGGAAAGTTTGTGAAAAATATCATTTGTTTGGCAATACGGCGTTTTCGCCCGAAAATTATACGAACCCATTTATCATGGGTACATTATAAGGAAGGGAGCATGGTGCATGCTCAAACAGTTCATGAAAGCCTCACGCTTCGGAGTTGTGCCGGTCATGCTGATTCCGGTCGCGCTGGGAGCGTTGGGGGCTTTTGTATGGAACGGCGTTTTTAACGTCTGGCTGTTTCTGATTACGCTCGTCGGCGCGGCGGCGGCCCACCTGTTCTCCAACATGGTGAACGACCTGTGGGATTACAAGAGCGGGACCGATACGGCTGCCAAAGAGGCAGTGGATGCGATCTCCACGAACTCGGGCTTTTTGACGGGCGGCGTATGGAGCATTCGCAAGTTTGCGGCGGTCACTTGGGCGCTGTTTGGCGTTGCCGCGGCGTGCGGAATTATATTGGCCGTATTCTCAGGGCCGTGGGCTTTCATTTTCGGCGCACTCGGCGGATTGATCGCATACTTCTATGTGGCGCCGCCACTGAAGTTCGGATACCGGGGCAAAGGCTACTCGGAAGTCGCGATCCTGCTCTCGTTCGGCGTTCTTCCGGTCATGGGTGCCTATTATGTGCAAACCTCGCATTTGGATCTGCGGGCGCTGCTCCTGTCCCTGCCGATCGGCCTGTTAACTACGCTGATTCTGTTCAACCATCACTTTTTACACTGGCAGGCGGACCGCCAGGCCGGCAAACGTACGCTGGTCGTCGTGTGGGGCGAGCAAAGAGCGCTTGGCTTCTCCCGGTTTCTGCTGTTTCTGTCCGCGCTGATGCTCGTGGTCAGCGTCATTGCCGGGGCGCTTCCGGTGTACGGACTGCTGGCCCTGCCGGGCATGATTCCGCTGTACCAGGTGTACGGCAAGCTGAAGTCTCATAATAACAGCCATGCCTATATTCCGCTGATGGGAGCTTCGGTGAAATCGACCCAGCGGAGCGGGATCATTATGATTATATGTTTGCTGATACAAGGCTTGATCTGACCTTACGGCCATATTGACTTAAGCGAGAAAGGAAGTTCGATGCTACATGGTACAACAACGCGTTTTTGGGGATTTTCATACGATTCTGTCGGAGGGCGAGGTTTGGAAAATCGGCGGCTTTCCGCTGCCGGACGGTACGTTCTGGGAATACCGGGAGCCTGACGCGGTAGTCATTGTCCGCAACGGCATTCTGTACGTCCGTGCTCCGCTGAGCCGGCAAAACGACCAGATTCAAATTTTGGACAACGCGAAGCATATGTATTATTCAGTGGAAACGGTCAAAGTACCGGATCACGGAGTGGTCGACTTCGAACTGCAGATCCGTGCCCGCTCGGTCAATACCGTGCCGAACGATCTGTACGACGGTTACGTATCGCTTAACCTGCTGGATTTCACAACCGGAGCGGCGCTGGATTTCTTTGCCGGCAATGACAAATATGCCAGCGTGTACGCCGTTCTTCCTTTCCCAGGAGTAGAGGTTCCGCCATCGGACAAGACCCGGTATTTCTGCATCTTTAAAGAAGACACCAACTTTAAGCCACGTGAATTCAACACCTATAAAATTACGTATGACCGCGGAAACGACGAAGCTGTGTTCTATTTGAACGGCACGGAAATCCGCCGGGAGAAGAACATCCCGATCAAGTTCAACGAGTTTACGATCGCGCTCGGCATCATGACTGAGAAGGACATCTCGCCGGAAGGCAGCGTATCCGTTCATGGGCAGGTCGTGACGGCCGAGTATTCGCCGGTGACCGTGACGATCGACGACCGTTCGGAGAATAAGCGGGCTGCTGAAGAAGAGTAAACGTAAGAGTGAAGAGGCGAGCAACAGAGCCATTCTATACAATGGCTGCACCGGTTCGGTGTCTGGATGACGGACCGGACTCCTCTTCCAGCAAAAAAGGGCTGGGTCCCCAGGTAGAACAATCTACCGGGGCCCAGCCCTTTTTCCTTTTCATATGAATCTGTAGAGAATGAAGCGAATTATTTCTTCAGGTCTTCGATTGACTGAATGTCAACATAGGAAGGCACGACCAGGCCGGTCTTGACACCGGTCATATTAGCGCCCAGATCATCGATCTGATCCTTGAATTTGGCGAGGTAATCGGCATGGGTCAGCGGCAGCCAGGCTGCGGCCGATGCGTCCACGTCCCCGTTGGCGACGCCGGTCCACATCGGTCCTGCCTCAACCTGCAGGGCGGTTACCTTGTAGCCCAGTTTTTCCTGGAGGATATACTGCAGCAGGTTGGTGCTGGCAATTTCCGAATCCCAGGCTACGTAGCTCAGCTTCAGCGGGTTGCCGTTAACAGGCTTCAGGTCCTTGATCCATTCATTGACCCGGTCGGCGTGGCTGTCAGCCCATGCCTTGGCGGCCTCTTCCGGCTTCTTGCCTTCCTGGATCGCCGTCATGATCTCGCCCATTTCATCGGAGGACCATTCAAACCGGTCCAGGAATGCGTAAGCGGTCGGCTCATCCTGCTCCAGACCTTTGCGGGCGATCGTATGGATTTCCTCGGCTTCACCGTATACTTTCTTCGGATCATCCAGGTACTTCAAATCATATTTGGAGAACATCCAGTGCGGTGTCCATCCGGTAATGACGATCGGCTTTTTGGCCTTAATGTCTTTGGCCAGCGTCGCAGTCATCGCCGCGCCGGAGCCTTCAATCAGCTTCCAGTCGGACAGGCCGTATTCTTCGATGGCTTTGTTGGTCGCCTTCATGATCCCGGCACCGGGGTCGATGCCGATAATTTCGTAGTTGACCTGTTTGCCGAAGGAATCAGCGCTGCCTTTTCCGCTTGCCGAACCGCCGGAGCTGTTTTGTCCGCAGGCTGACAGCATCAGTGCGCCGGCCAGACCGAGGCTGGCCAGGATCGTCCATTTTTTCTGTTTTTTCATGTTATGCACCCCTTTTTTTGGATTTAAATAGGTTTTGCGTAAAGCGGTCGAGCACGATGGCGAGAATAACCACCGCAAGACCGGCTTCGAAGCCTTTCCCGATCTGGAGCTGGGTTACCGCGCGGTATACCTCGGCTCCGATGCCTTGGGCGCCGATCATTGAAGCGATGACGACCATGGACAGCGACAGCATGATGGTCTGGTTGATGCCGGCCATCAGCGTCGGCATGGCCAACGGCAGCTGCACCTTGAAGAGCTTCTGCGGTCCGGTGGACCCGAAGGCATCGGCTGCTTCGGTGAGCTCGCCGGACACCTGCTGAATGCCGAGCAGGGTCAGGCGGATCGTCGGCGGAATGGCGAAGATGACCGAAGCGATGACCCCCGGCACGACACCCAGGCTGAAGAAGGTAACTGCCGGCAGCAGATAGACGAAGGCCGGCATCGTCTGCATGAAATCGAGTATCGGCGTAATGATGCGGGACGCCCCTTTGCTGTAAGCACACCAGATGCCGATCGGAACGCCTAAGACGACCGAAATCAAGGCGGAGGTGATGACCAGACTGAGGGTGTCCATCGTCTGCGGCCAGTACCCCAGGTTATAAATCAGCAGAAACCCGATCACCGAGAACAGCGTCAGAGATATCCGCCCGACCAGGAAGGCAAGAATACCGAGTATGACGATAAACAGGAACGGATGCGGCAGCAAGAACAGCCAGGTAAATCCGTTAACGATGCCTTCGATGACGCTCGAAATGAAGTCGAACAGGACCGTCAGATGGTCCCCCATCCAGCCGACCAATGCTTCAATCCACTCATCCAGCGGTATTTTCGGCATTTGGGCTCACCTCCTTCGAACTGTTCTCCCCGGCGAGCGCCCCAAGCAGGGCACCCCGGACGATCACGCCAGCAAGACGGTCGTTGTCGTCGACGACGGCCAGCGGCACCTTGGACATGCTGGTAATTTCAAACAGCTCGTTGATCAGGACGTCCGGATGCACTCTTGGACCGTCCGTGATCAGAATGTCCGCAAGCGTTTTGCCGCTGCGCATCGCTTCCGAGGCATCCTCCGCCGTGATGACACCGAGCAGCCGCTTGCCGCGGTCGATGACGAACAGGTTGGAGATGCCGCGCTCGCGCATCAGCTCGAGCGCCACACGCGGCCCCCGGTCCGGCATGATCGTCTCCGGACGGCGCATGACATGGGCGGCGGTCAGCACCTTGGACAGGTCGACGTCCTCGACGAACCGCTCCACATAGGCGTTGGCCGGCTGCGTCAGAATTTCTTCCGGCGTGCCCACTTGCACGACGGCGCCATCCTTCATGAGCGCAATCCGGTCGCCGATCCGCAGCGCTTCGTCCAGATCGTGCGTGATGAAGATAATCGTTTTCTTCATCGTCTCCTGCAGTTCGAGCAGCTCATCCTGCATGTCGCGGCGGATCAGCGGATCAAGCGCGCTGAAGGCTTCGTCCATCAGCAGAATCTCCGGGTCGTTCGCGAGCGCCCGGGCCAGACCGACGCGCTGCTGCATGCCGCCGCTCAGCTCGTCGGGAGATTTGTTTTCCCAGCCCTTGAGGCCGACCAGCTCGAGCGACTTCATCGCTTTCTCCGTGCGCTCCGGCTTTTTGACCTTTTGAATCTCAAGCCCGTATTCCACGTTTTCCAGTACGGTCCGGTGCGGAAACAGCGCAAACTTCTGAAAGACCATACTGATCGTCTGGCGCCGTACCTTACGGAGCTGCTCCTTATTCATTTTTCTTAAATCCTGCCCGTGAACGAGGATTTCCCCCGCCGTAGGCTCAATCAGCCGGTTCAGCATCCGGACGAGGGTGGATTTGCCGCTGCCGGACAGCCCCATAATGACGAAAATTTCGCCAGCTTCAATACTGAGGTTGACCCGGTTCACCCCGACGGTCACGGATTTTTCCTTCGCCAGCTTCTCCTTGTTCCAGCCTTGTTCGAGCAGTCCGACGCTTTGCTCCGCCTGGGCTCCGAACAATTTGCTGACTTGTTTAAGCTGCAAAATAGACAACTGTGATACCCCCTTATTGCTTCTCTATCGTTGATAAGTGCGAACACGATGCTGCGTGAATAACCAACGGGTAACAGTGTAACAATTAATATATATAGTATCAAACGTTTTAACCGTACGTAAAGAACGTACAGAAAAAACTGTACGAAATTTACTGCCGAATGCTCCCATATCCGCCGTTTTCCTGACGGATCGGTTTCTTTACAATTAAAATCGGTTTACATACAATAGACGATGAAGGTTTGGTCTTCTCCATACTTTTTTCACTTACAATCACGGGCAACACAAGCGGATTCCGGACCTTGTTCAGGCTTATAGGCCGGGGATTCTGCGGAGAATGGTTGAACAAATAAGGAGGTTGCAAGCATGAGCTTGGACCAATTCGAAGATGAACGCGACGCAGCAATCCACAAGGTACGCAAGCGCGTCATTGAAACAATCGGAAGAAACATGGACTTATATGGAATCTCCCAGTCCACCGGACATTTATACGGGCTGCTTTTTTTTGCAGACAAGCCGATGACCCTGGATGAAATGGGACGGGAAATGAAAATGAGCAAGACCAGCATGAGCACGGGCGTCCGGACCCTGCTGGACTTGAAGATGGTCAATAAAGTATGGGAGAAGGGCTCCCGCAAGGACTTATATGAAGTGGAATACGACTGGTATCAGACGTTTACTGACTTTTTCGATATCAAGTGGAGAAAATCGGTAGAGAGCAATATCCAGATTCTGAGCAAGTCCATCGACGAAATGGGCCGCTTGCTGACGGAGTACGAGCATGATCCCGAGTTCACCGAGCTGCTGCGCAAGGATATCGCCAAACTGCACGAGGCGGTTGCTTATTACGGCTGGCTGGACCGGCTCATCGATACGTTTGAGAGCGGAGAGATATTCAAGCTGGTCCCGAAGGAGCCTCCAACCCCACATAGTTAAACATAAAAAGCACCGGAACCGGGCTGCGTTACAGCAGTCCGGTTTTTTTGGATTTTCATGACGCCAGGCGTGGTGATTTTTGTAGTTGACATCCGCCTGCTTTCGGTCATATGGTGTAATTTAGTAAAAGTTAGACGAAGAGCTGAGCGAGGAGAGATGAAAATGGTTACGGGTTATGCCGGATGGCAGGAAGATGAGTTAAGGCGGGAGCAAGCCCGGCTGCAAGCAGAATACGAGGCATACCGGAGTTTGAATTTGAAGCTGGATATGTCCCGGGGCAAGCCGTGCCCGGAGCAGCTGCAGCTTTCGAACGAAATGCTGGACGTTCTGCCGTCCGGGGAAGAGCTTCGGGCGGAGGATGGGACGGACTGCCGCAATTACGGAGGTCTTGACGGGCTCCCGGAGGCGAAGCGTTTTTTTGCCGAGATGCTTGGGGTTCAGTCTTCCGAAGTGATTGTTCAAGGCAACTCCAGCCTAAACTTGATGTATGATGCGCTGGCACGGGCGATGCTGTTCGGGGTGCTTGGCAGTGAGCAGCCGTGGAGCAGGCTCCCGTCCGTCAAATTCCTGTGTCCAAGCCCTGGGTATGACCGCCATTTTGCGATCTGCGAGCAGCTGAATATCGAAATGATCACCGTAGATATGACGCCGGAAGGGCCGGATATGGACGCAGTAGAGAGGCTTGTCGCCGAAGATGACTCCATCAAGGGGATTTGGTGTGTGCCGAAGTACAGCAACCCCGGCGGTATCACGTATTCCGACGAAACGGTAGAACGGCTGGCCCGGATGAAGACGAGGGCTGGCGATTTCCGCATTTTCTGGGATGACGCTTATACGGTCCATCATCTGACTTCAAGGCATGACGAGCTGAAAAATATGCTGGAGGCCTGTTCGAACGCTGGCAATCCTGACCGTGTATTCATCTTTGCATCCACTTCCAAGGTGACTTTTCCGGGGTCCGGCGTAGCGGCCATGGCGGCGAGCAGGGACAACCTCAGCCATATGAAAAAACAGCTGTCCGTGCAGACGATCGGCCCGGATAAAGTGAATCAGCTGCGGCACATCCGCTTTCTGAAGGATATGGAGCACCTGGGCCGCCACATGGAAAAGCATGCCGCGATCATCAAGCCGAAATTCGACTTGGTGCTGAACAAGCTGGAATCCGGGATTGGCTCCAAGGATATCGCTTCATGGAGCAAGCCCAGCGGCGGTTATTTTATCAGCCTGGATACGATGGACGGCTGCGCACGGGAAGTCGTGCGGCGTGCAGCCGAGGCGGGGGTGACATTAACGCCTGCCGGAGCTACTTATCCGTACGGGCGCGATCCGCGGGACCGCAATATCCGTATTGCGCCAACCTATCCATCGCTCGAAGAGCTTGCGCAGGCCATCGATATTTTGAGCGTATGCGTGCAGCTGGTATCGATCGACCGTATTTTGGCGGATCAATAGAGCAGGAACATTTTTATTGAGACAGGCAGGTCAGGAAGGATGGGTCAGAGACGGTACCGCAGGGGCGGTATCCCGGCCCAGCCTCCGGCCTGCCGTTTCTTTTTTGCCGAATGACTGGGAAATAAGCGGCCTTCCCCCCGATAACGGAATCCGGGCATGTTGTTAGACAGTGCCGTGGACAACGTCTTGTTCCACGAGGAACGTTTCATGGTCAGCGCATCAGAGAAATAACTTTTTTTGGATGATTTGCATGGATTCCCTCATTTGAACCGTCAAACTGAATAGAACGAACTTAATAGAGAAGAGATGTGATGAAATTGATCAAAACGACGGCTTTGAAGACGGGAGTCCAGACGGCATGGATGAAATGGGAGGGCTTGTTCGACCGGATCACGCGGCTGCGGAGCAAGCGGGTGCTGAGTTACGGAATTTGCAAGCTGGTGGTTCGGCCTTTTCACGGGCAAAGCATCCGCAGTGACAGCGGGCAGTGGCTTCATGCCGGCGACTGGATCGGGGAGCTTCATTTGGATAACGGGCAGGTGCTGGAGCTGTCGCGGAGCCTTGGGCCGGACAGGGCGGCGCTGAAAACCGCAAGGCTCCTGAAGCAATCGCTCAGACAGATCCATGAAGCGATGGACCAGGTTCCCGAACTGGCTGAGGTCAAAGCGCTGACCGGAATTACGCTGCTTCGACCGGGGGCTGACCCATGGGCTGGGCTTTGAGCAGCACCAGCTGAAGGCCGGGTGGTTCCGGCTGCTGACGACGATCTATTTAAGGTTTCTGCTGCGAATGCTTCATCCCGCCGGGCAAAAACGCGTGAAGCACAGCGCTCCCAAGCTGGTTCCGCAGATGCTGCTCATGACAAGGCAAGCGTTCATGGAGCGGTACCGCCGCGAGTCACCTTTATGCAACGTCGTATAACAGCGCACTAATAATATTAAATTCAGTAACACGGATTCGGTATCAGGCTTGTCATGCTAGTCTGCATAATGTGACCAAGTCCCTCATAGACATGTATCAATCAGTTCAAACCAAGTGCTAAGGGGGATGATGTCATGCGCCGGATTTCATGGATGCTCGCCATGATCTTGTGCGTTACGGTTGTGTTGGCAGGCTGTGGTGGCAAAAAGGATGCCGCTTCCGTTGTCAAAGACTTGAACAACGTGGTCGATACACTGCAAAGCAAGGATGGCTCTTACAAAGGAACGGGGAAAATGACGCTGTATACCGGGGAAAAGCCGCAGGAATACCAGGTGGAGGTATGGTACCAGAATCCAAACTACTACCGCATCAGCCTGACGAACGCCCAGAAGGACGTTACGCAAATCGTTCTCCGCAACGACGACGGGGTATTCGTGCTGACGCCAAGCCTGAACAAAAGCTTCCGGTTTAAAAGCGACTGGCCGGACAACCAGGGGCAAGTCTATTTATACCAAACGCTCGTCCGGGGCATCTTAAGCGATAACACCCGGCAGTTTGCCGCAGACAAGGACAGCTATGTGTTCGATGTTGCGGCCAACTATCACAGCCAGTCTCTCGTCCGCCAGAAAATTTGGCTCAGCAAGGACAATTACGCGCCAAAACAAGTACAAGTCTCCGACTCTGACGCCCATGTCGTCGTTGAGGTCAAATTCGACCAGTTCCAGTTCGATGCGAAATTCGACAAGGACTCTTTTGACATGAAGCGCAACATGACCGTGCAAAGCGATCCGTCGGTCGGCACGGTGGCCGAAGTCGACGAGAACGGCAATCCGGTCGCATCCCAGGACCAGCCGCAGGGCGATAACGGGGAAGCGGCGCAGGAAGTCACCAAGGAACTGGGCGACTTTGGCATGATTATCCCGGATTACCTGCCTGAAGGCGTTACGCTCAAGGACAGCAACAAGTTGGACAACAGTGACAACCATGCGCTGCTGCTTCGGTATGACGGTACATACCAGTTCACGATCATGGAATCCCGTCCGGAGGACCGTGCCGTGTCCCTGATGTCGGGTGAAGTGGTGGACCTTGGATTTACGGCAGGCCTCCTGGCTGGCGATGAGCAGCAGACGCTGACCTGGATGAATGGGGACGGCGTGGAATTCCGTATTACAAGCGCAAACCTGCCGGTGGACGAAATGATACAAATCGCAGCGTCTTTACAGGAACAATCGGGTAAATAATACGCAGACAGGCGGACCCAATGAGTGTGTTAATTCTTAGAGAAGGTGACGAATGAATGCAGCAACAATATAGAGCAACTAGAGCGGAAATCAATCTGGACCATCTGCAGGCGAACGTTACGGCGTTTCGCCGGGCTCTGCCCGAAGGCATGAAATTTCTGGCCTGCGTCAAGGCAGATGCGTACGGTCATGGGGCCGTGCAGGTGGCGCGGGAGCTTGCGAGCATCGGGGTGGACTATTTAAGCGTCGCTTTCCTGGATGAAGCGATTGAACTGCGGCATGCCGGTTTGACGCTGCCCATCCTGGTGCTTGGCTACACGCCTCCGGAAGGCATAAGAACGGCGTGGGAGAATAACATAACAGTGACGGTGTTCAGCCCGGAGGTACGGGAAGCTATCCGGCAGCTCCCGGCGGACGCCGAGTCCAGACCGCTGAAGGTCCACATTAAGATCGACAGCGGAATGGGCAGACTGGGACTTCTTCCCGGCCCGGACGCCATTTCGTTTATCGAGTCGCTCTATGCTCTTTCGCAGGCTGAGGTTGAAGGCTTGTTTACCCATTTTTCCAAAGCGGACGAAGAAGATAAAAGCTATACACTGGAGCAGTACCGGCGTTTCGAGAGCGTGGTGGCCTCGCTCGGGGAGAAAGGATTCAGCCCTCCTCTTATACATACGGGCAACAGCGCCACAGCGATTGATACCCCTCAGCTGTCCTACAATATGGTCCGCGTCGGCATCAGCCTGTACGGATTGTATCCATCGGATGAGGTGAATCATCAGACTGTCGCACTTTCCCCGGTATTGACGCTGAAGACAGAGCTTGTATATGTCAAAACCCTTCCGCCGCATTGGGGCGTCAGCTACGGCGCCAGATATGTGACGGATCAAGATGAAGTCATTGGAACGCTGCCGATCGGCTATGCCGACGGGTACTCGCGGATGCTGAGCGGTAAAGCGGAAGTTCTGATCCGCGGCCGCCGCGTTCCCGTTGTCGGAACGATCTGTATGGACCAGTGTATGGTAACACTTCAATCTTTTGCCGAAGAGGCAGAAGAAATTCATGCGGGCGAGGAGGTTGTGCTCATCGGTCAGCAGTCTGGCCAGTGTATTACGGCAGATGAGCTGGCTTCTCAGCTGGGTACCATCCACTATGAGGTCATCTGTATGATTTCCCACCGGGTACCTCGTGTTTACACGAAGCACGGGGCGCTGTACAACCGGGTCAACCCACTGCTCACCTAATGCGAAGAAATGCGGAATTTCAGCCTTTTTGCTGGAAATGAAGGAATACGGACCAAGCATCCCGAATAAAGGTAATGACGGAATGACTGTACGTAAATGCCGAGTCTAGTTTATAATGTATGCAGCATACCTGGTATATCTTCGGCATATATATTCCTTTGTATAAATTTCCTTGATTCAAGTTATACTGGGCACAAGGGTGAGAAGGTATTGTGGGGGTGGAACAGAAGGTGGCTAATATGCAGAATACCAAACGAATTATGATCAGCTTGCCAGATCATCTTTTGCAGGAAGTGGATGGCATCGTTGCAATGGAGAATTCGAACCGCAGTGAACTCATCAGGCAAGCCATGAAACTGTATTTAACGGAGCGGAAGAAACGTTATATACGGGAGTCAATGCAGCGCGGCTATATGGAAATGGCCAAGATCAATTTGACGATGGCATCGGAGGCCTTTCACGCGGAAGAAGATGCAGACAGCACTCTAGGCCGCTTAGTGAGCGGGGTGTAGACATTGATCGTAAAACGCGGCGACGTTTTTTTTGCGGATCTTTCACCCGTAGTCGGTTCGGAGCAAGGTGGAGTCAGGCCGGTGCTGATCATTCAGAACGATATCGGCAACCGTTTTAGTCCTACGGTCATCGTGGCGGCTATTACCGCCCAGATTCAAAAGGCAAAGCTGCCGACTCATGTGGAAATCGATGCGGTTTCGCATGGTTTCGACAGGGATTCGGTCATTTTGCTGGAGCAAATCCGGACCATTGATAAGCAGAGACTGACGGACAAAATTACCCACCTGGATGAAGAAACGATGAAAAAGGTGGATGATTCGCTGCAAATCAGTCTCAGCCTGATCGATTTTTAAGCGTTGAACCATAAGGTTGATGATATGGTTGTGAAGGATAAGGCGTACCCGAAAGGGGCGCCTTTTTCTTGTTATTGAACTTGTTTTTAAGTCACATAAGTCCATTGTAAGGGGTTACGCATCCGCTATAATGAATGGTATCCAACGTATGAGCGGGCAGGTGAGTACTGCATCTGCGTCTATCCGCTTGTGATATCAGGGAGGGAATTATGGCGATTCATATCGATACCAAGCAGCAATTATTTCATCTTCAGACCCGCAGTTCAAGCTACGTATTTCAGATTCTTTCGTCCGGCTATGCCGCCCATCTCTATTACGGGAAAAGGCTGCGCGACGCTGACCTGAGCTGGCTGCTCGTGACGACCGAGCGGGCTTCCTTCAGCCCGAATCCGGTGCCGGAGGATCGTACGATCTCCCTGGACACGCTGCCGCAGGAGCTTCCAGTGTACGGAACGAGCGATTTCCGTCACCCGCTGGTACAGTTCCGGCTGCCTGACGGCTCAACCGTCACCGAATTCAAGTATGTGTCGCATCGGGTAGAGCAGGGCAAGCCGCGGATGGAGGGACTTCCTTCGACATATGTGGAGAGCGAGTCCGAAGCCGAAACGCTGTTTGTGAATATGCAGGATCCCGTGTCGGGGCTGCATGTGGAGCTGCAGTACACGGTGATGGAAGCTTATGATGCGCTGACCCGCTCGTTAAAAATCGTGAACGACAGCACCGAGCCGGTGGAACTGCTGAGAGCCCTCAGCGCAAGCGTGGACTTCCCGCGCGCCGACTACGAGTGGCTGCAGCTGTCCGGCGCCTGGACCCGGGAACGCGACGTTGTTCGCCGTCCGGTCGCCTATGGCATGCAGGCGGTGGAGAGCCGCCGCGGGGCCAGCAGCCACCAGCAGAACCCGTTTGCGGCGCTGCTGTCTCCGGGGGCGGATGAAGACCACGGCGAGGTCTACGGCTTCAGCCTGGTATACAGCGGAAGCTTTATCGCCCAGGCCGAGGTGGACCAGTTCCGGACGACCCGTCTGTCGATCGGGATCAATCCGTTCGACTTCACCTGGCTGCTGGAGCCGGGAGCCGCGTTCCAGACGCCGGAGGCCGTCATGGTCTATTCCTCCGAAGGCCTGGGAGGCATGTCGCGGACGTATCACCGGCTGTACCGCGAGCGCCTGGCCCGCGGCCAGTTCCGGGACAAGGAGCGCCCGATCCTTGTCAACAACTGGGAGGCGACTTACTTCCAGTTCAATGCGGATAAAATCGTCGACATCGCCAAGGCCGGCAAAGAGCTCGGGATCGAGCTGTTCGTCCTGGACGACGGCTGGTTCGGCCATCGCGACAGCGACAATTCCTCGCTTGGCGATTGGGTAGTGGACAAGAACAAGCTGCCGGGAGGACTGGAAGACCTGGTGAACCGCGTGACGGGCATGGGAATGCAGTTCGGCCTGTGGTTCGAGCCGGAGATGGTTTCCCCGGACAGCGACCTGTACCGCAAGCACCCGGACTGGTGCTTGCACGTACCGGACCGGCGCCGCACGGAAGGCCGCCAGCAGCTGATCCTCGACTTCTCGCGGCAGGATGTGCGCGAGGAGATTGTACGGATGCTGACGGAGGTGCTGAGCAGCGCGCCGATTACGTACGTGAAGTGGGATATGAACCGCAATATGACGGAGATCGGTTCGGCGCTGCTGCCGCCGGAGCGTCAGCGGGAGACGGCGCACCGCTACATGCTCGGCCTCTACGAAGTGATGGAACGGATCACGTCGGCGTTCCCGCACATCCTGTTCGAGAGCTGCTCCGGCGGAGGCGGACGCTTCGATCCCGGCCTGCTCTATTACATGCCGCAGACGTGGACGAGCGATAACACCGATGCGGTGTCCCGCCTGCGCATCCAGTACGGCACGAGCATCGTTTACCCGGTGAGCGCCATGGGCTCGCATATTTCCGCCGTTCCGAACCACCAGGTGGGACGGTCTACGCCGCTCGACATGCGCGGCTATGTCGCCATGTCAGGCAACTTCGGCTACGAGCTTGACTTGACGAAGTTCACCGAAGAAGAGAAGGAAGTCGTCAAGCAGCAGGTAGCGCTGTATAAGGAAATCCGCGGGCTCGTCCAGACCGGCGAGATGTACCGGCTCCTCAGCCCGTTTGAAGGCAATGAGACCGCCTGGATGTTCGTGGCGGAAGACGGCAGCGAGGCCGCGGTCTTCTATTTCCGGGTGCTGGCCGAATCCAACGCGCCGCTGAACCGCCTCAAGCTGAAGGGGCTCGATCCGGCCGCAGATTATGCGCTGGTGGGCACAAGCGAGGTGTACACTGGCGACGCCCTGATGTATGCAGGCATCGCGGTAGGCGCTGAGCGCGGGGATTACCACAGCGAGTTTTTCCGCTTCCGGCGCGTATAAGCCCCGGTCCTTTCCAGAATTAACCGGCCTCCGGCCTGCGTTAAGGTCTATACAGATGGAAGCCGCAGCAGTATGATGAACCTTGCCCTGTTTATGGGGTAAGGTTCTTTTTGCTTTTTCAGGGGAAATCTACCGTGGCATGGAAGCTTTCTCCTGCCAAACATGACCGCTGGAAAAATGGTTCAAAGTTTGTGATAATAAGATATGAAAACTTTGTAGATTTGCCTAAAGTTTTGGTTTGATCTCACAGTTTTCCATAGAGGCTGTCCGCACGTTAAGCGGACTGGCCGCCAGGCAAGCTGACGCTGATACCTATAACGCCGCAGGAAGCCGCTCCGCTGATATGAAATTTTCGGTACACGCGGTTTGCGGGAGCAGACGTTTATAAACCAGACCAAGCCGATTTTTCGACTCGGACAAGTCTGTGACCAATCACATGATGACGAATGAATGTTTTGATGACGACGATGATGAGAGAACGTTTGAATACATGGAAACACAAGTACGAATGGGAAAGAGGGATTTCTTTTGACGGAAAAGGAAATGGTTATCGAACAGAACGGTGAAGTACTGAAGGCACAGGAAAAGGAACGGATCGTGCAGCAGATTGCCAAGGAGCTGCAGCTGTCCCTGAAGCAGATTCGGACGACGGTGGGACTGCTGGATGAGGGCAACACGATTCCGTTTATCGCCCGTTACCGTAAGGAAATGACCGGGGAATTGGACGAGAACCAGCTGCGCGGAATCGAAGAGCGCGTGACTTATCTGCGGAATCTGGAAGAGCGCAAGCGCGAGGTCATCCGGATTATCGACGAGCAGGGGAAATTGACCGGGGAGCTCAAGACGGCGATCGAGAAGGCGGCCAAGCTCCAGGAAGTGGAGGACTTGTACCGTCCGTACCGGCAGAAGCGTAAAACCCGTGCCAGCGTCGCCAAAGAGAAGGGACTTGAGCCGCTCTCTGAGTGGATCATGGCTCAGCCGAAGCAGGGGGATGTTCATAAGGAAGCCGCTAAATACGTCGATGCCGAGAAGGGCGTGGAAACGGCGGACGATGCGATTTCCGGCGCGATGGACATTCTGGCGGAGAACCTGGCCGACGATGCGACCATCCGGGCCTGGGTGCGGCGTTATACGATGGACCATGGGATGCTGACCTCGGAAGCGAAGGATCCCGAGCAGGAGTCCGTGTACGAGAACTATTACAACTACCGGGAGCTGGCGAAAAAGATGCCGCCTCACCGCATTTTGGCCATTAACCGCGGAGAACGCGAAAATATTCTTAAAGTCGGCCTCGACGTACAGCCTGAGTCGATCCACAATTTTATGGCACGTCAGGTCATCAAGGGCAGCTCGGCGGTGCAGCCGATTCTCACGGCCGTTATTGAAGATGCTTACAAACGGCTGATCGCCCCTTCCATCGAACGCGAAATCCGCGCTGAGCTGACCGAGAAGGGGGAGAATCAGGCGATTTCGATCTTCTCAGGCAACCTGCGCAGCCTGCTGCTGCAGCCGCCGGTCAAGGGCCGCTGCGTTCTCGGGGTAGATCCAGCCTACCGGACAGGCTGCAAGCTCGCCGTCGTGGACGATACCGGCAAGCTGCTGGAGGTGGCAGTGACGTACCCAACGCCGCCGAACAACAAAAAGAAAGAAGCCGCCGCGAAGTTCAACGAGCTGATTAAGAAGTACGGCATCCAGCTGATCGTGATCGGCAACGGTACGGCTTCGCGCGAGACGGAACAGTTCGTGGCAGAAGTGATCAGCGACATCGGCGTGCCGGACCTGGCTTACCTGATCGTCAACGAGGCTGGAGCAAGCGTGTATTCGGCGTCCAAGCTGGCCCAGGAAGAATTCCCGGATCTTGACGTTGCGGAGCGCAGCGCAGTGTCCATCGCCCGCCGCGTGCAGGACCCGCTGGCTGAGCTTGTAAAGATCGAGCCGAAGGCGATCGGTGTCGGCCAATACCAGCATGACGTCTCCCAGAAGCATTTGGACGAGAGTCTGAAGACCGTTGTCGAATCGGCCGTCAACCATGTCGGTGTCGACGTGAATACCGCTTCACCGTCCCTGCTCTCCTATGTGTCCGGAGTCAACGCGACGACCGCCAAAAACATCGTGAAATACCGCGATTCCAACGGTAAGTTTTTGAGCCGTAAAGAACTGCAGAACGTGCCGCGGCTGGGAGCCAAAACCTACGAGCAGTGCATCGGATTTATGCGCATCTCCGAGGGGGGATAACCCCCTCGACCGCACGCCGATCCACCCGGAATCGTACAAGGTGGTGGACCGTCTGTTCCGCGAGCTTGGTGTCGGCATGGAGAAGC
>NZ_PCZT01000046.1:0-6724 GCF_002968895.1 Paenibacillus sp. AR247
TTCGCCGCCGCGATCATAATCTCGCGGTGCATCGTCGTCGGCGCGGTTACTATTACGGCATCGATGCCCGGTTCGGCCAGCAGCACGGGCAGCTCCCTGTAAAATGGAACACCGAGCTCTTCCGCCTTCGCCCGGCCCCGCCCCGGATCCTCGTCCCATACCGCCTTGATGGATAAGTCAGGATGCTGCTGCGCCTGAAGCACGTAATCCTTGGCATGGACATGCCAGAAACTCAAGATGGCGACATTAATCATGTCTTTATTCCTCCAGTCTGCCGGGTCAATCGAAATAGACGGCTTTTCCGGTCCGGTTCGATTCGTAGAGAGCTTCGATAATTTCGGATACGACGCAAGCCTGCACCGGACGAACCACGGGCTGCGTGTCGTTTATGACGGCTTCGATCCAAAGTCGAATTTCCTTGTCGTGCATGCTTTCCTTCCGGCCCTCGAAGAAGTCCGCACCCTTGACGTTGAATTGAATGTCGTTCGCGTACAGCCGCCCGTACTTCTCACCGTTAATGCGCAGCGTTTCCTTCACGTCGGCTCCGCCTTCCGTTCCACACAGCGTGTAGATCGCTTCCCGCGTATCGAGCATGTTCAGCGCCCAGCTGGATTCCAGCATGACCGTCGCGCCGTTTTTCATCACGATCATGCCGAAGGCCGAGTCCTCGACCGTGAACTTGTCCGGGTCCCAGGCGCCGCCTGCATTCGCTGCCTGCTTGCGCTGCGACAGCTTGTGATAGGCGGTGCCCAGCACGACACGCGGCTCGTAATTGTTCATGAGCCACAGCGTCAGGTCGAGCGCATGCGTACCGATGTCGATAAGCGGCCCGCCGCCCTGCTTGTCCTTGTCGAGGAAGACGCCCCAGGTCGGTACGCCCCGTCTGCGGAGCGCATGCGCTTTGGCAAAGTAAATTTCGCCAAGCTCGCCATTCTCGCACATTTGCTTCATGAACAGGCTGTCGGGACGGAATCGGTTGTTGTAGCCGATCGTCAGCTTTTTGCCCGTCCGTTGTGCGGTCTCCGCCATGCGTCTGGCATCGGCCGCCGTCTTTGCTATCGGCTTTTCGCACATGACATGCTTGCCTGCTTCCAGCGCAGCGATGGATACCTCGGCATGGGCGTCGTTCGGTGTGCAGACATGGACGACGTCGATGGACGGATCGGCCAGCAGCTCACGGTAGTCCGCGTAAACCGTCGCATCGGCGGCTCCGAATTTTTCTTAGCCTGCACCGCCCGTTCTTGTACGATATCGCAGAAGGCGACCAGCTCGACCTGCTCCAGTTTACTGAGCGAAGGCAGATGCTTGCCATTGGCGATCGAGCCGCAGCCTATAATCCCAACCTTAACTTGATCCGTCATTCGTTGTTCCCTCCTAGAAGCTCTTTGATCTCGGCGAGTCTATCCTTAATCCGCAAGGGTACTTCCGCGTGCAGCTCCGGCCAGGTGACATACAGGGACGGATCGATCCGGTATTCCGTAAACGTCATGGCCGGCTTGAAGCGGCGTGTCTTCAAATACCGTTCCACCAGGCGGTCCGTCTCATCATCGGTCGTGTAGACACCGTCGAACGGGCCGGTAATGAGCAGCCCGCGCCGGCCGGCGGTTTCGTCCGTGCTGGTCATCAGATCCGGCAGCAGATAGAACATTTCGGGCTGCGGCAGGAAGGCATGCTTGCCGGGCTGGGAATACAGCTTGACATGGGTGCCGTCAACGAGATTGCTGCGATCATGGAGCAGTCCTTTGAAATGTCTGCCATGGAAGCTGGCGTCGCAGTCTACGACTTCACCGTCACGACCAACGTAGACCCACACATGCTCGAGCTCGTACAGATGCTGGATATCGTAATCCCAGTAAATCGCGTATTCGATGATGGCTTTGACCTTGGGATCGTTAAAGTCGAACGTTCTCCGCGTCGAAGGAGACGGACCGGCTTGCTCCAGCACGGTAATGCCGACGCGGACGGGAAAGAACGGCTCATTGTCGTCAAAGTAAATATACGGGGCGTATTTTGCAATCCATTCGTAGTTCATAAGGTTCATCCTTTCATTGAAGCGATTTTGGATGTGATCAAGGCGTGACTTTTGTCGATTTCTTCGGGCAGGCATTGCGATTTCAGCTCATAAACTTTGATTGGCGAACGATCGATGATTTCCAGAAAATGATCGAAGAATACATCATCCTTGCTGTGAACGTAAGGGCACCAATGATCCGAGAGCCCGATCGTCTCATGGATGTGGACGCCTACGATATAAGGGCTGACCGCTGGCAAATCCTTCAGGTTGTCGTACAGCCCCATCCGGTCCATCATCATGGCGTGCCCGATGTCATACCACAGACCGACCGGGCTGCCTTTCAGACCGGCGATAAGCTCGCCCGCTTCCCGGAGCGTCGGAATCTGGTTGCAGCGGGCCCGGGTTTCGATGCCGACGGCGACGCGGTAGCCCTTCCGGGCGATATAATCGCTGATCTCCTCCAGGCTGCGCCGGATCCGTTTCAGATAAGCCGGAGCTTCAGCTTCCCGCCGCTTGGCCATCTGCTCCCACAGATCGCGATACTCCATGGATTCCGGGCCGTTATCACGGTAAATTCGCTTCAGCTGAGCGTCGACGTTAACCGGAAACGGTACCTCGCCGGGATGGACGACGACCGCACCTGCCCCGTAACGGACGGCGTATTCGACGGACTGCTCCAGCAGCTCCACCGCGCGTCTGCGTTTCGATTCGTCCTCGTAGCCGAGCATGACGGAATCCGTATCGTATTCCTTGTCGTCGACAAAAGGAAACGCGTGATGCACGCTGGAGATGCGGATCTCGCCGCGCTCAATCATCGGTTCAATTGTTGCGAGATGCCCCTGCGTCACGTTATAATTCAGCTCGACGCTGCCGAATCCGAGTCCTTTGATTTCTTCGATCATGGCTCGTCCGTCTTTGTGATTTTTGATGTTCCAACAGGTTGAGTATGAATAATCGCCTTTGTCCATCTCCGTTACCTACTCCTTTATGGATCCCAGCATGACGCCTGAGATAAAATATTTCTGCAGCCAGGGATAGACGATCAGAATCGGTACCGTGGCGAACATGATGCTCGCCGCCTTGATGCTCTCCGGCATGATCGACACCAGCTGGTCGCCCTGCATCGACAGCGGGTCGTTGGTCATGCTGTTTACGATGACTTGGTACAGTTTCAACTGGATCGGATACAGCTTCGGATTGGTAATATACATAAGCGCATCCATGAAGCCGTTCCACCGTCCTACCGCGTAGAACAAGCTGAGAGTAGCGATCGCCGGCATCGACAGCGGCAGCACGATTCGCGTCAGCGTGCGCATCGGACTGCATCCGTCTATCTCGGCCGCTTCGGATAAGCCTGGCGGAAGCGACCGGATGAATGAAATGAGGATGAGAAGAAAAAATGGGTTGATCAGGGCCGGCAGAATCAGCGAGCCGATATGATTGGTCAGGTGAAGTCCCCGGATCAGCAGGTAATCGGGGATCGTGCCGCCGCTGAAGAACATCGTAAACAGGATAAGGAACATGAAGACGGATCTTCCTTTCAGCCGCTTGGAAAGCGGATAGGCCGCCGCGATCGTCATCAGCATGGCCAGGAAGGTATAGCCTGCCGTCAGGAGCACCGTCAGCCCGAGCGACTTCAGCATGGAATTGTCCTGGAACACCTTCCGGTAAGCCTCCAAATTGATGCCTCTGGGAAGCACACTCACTTCGCCCGAGAGAATCGCCCGGTTGGAGCTGAGCGACATGGAAGCGATATGCAGCAGGGGAGCCAGGCACAAGATAACCATCACGATAATCAAAATGACGTTGATATACTCAAAAGGCGTTCTTCTTCGGGCCATCATCCGTCCGCCGTTATCTGCCATCATTTACAGCACTCCGTTATCGGTTATTTTTTTGGCGATCGCGTTCGCCATAAGCAGCAATACGATCCCGACGACAGCCTGGAACAGACCGACGGCGGTCGCAATCGAATACTGAGCCGTCTGTATCCCTGTCTTGTAGACGAAAGTGCTGATGACCTCGGAGAAATCGCGGACGCTGACATTGCCGAGTACGTAAGGCCGGTCAAAGCCGATCTGGACGATTTCACCGATCTTCAGAATGAGCAGCATGACGATCGTCGGCCGGATGCCCGGAAGCGTCACCGACCACATGCGGCGCAGCCTTCCCGCTCCGTCGACGGAGGCAGCTTCGTACAGTTCGGAATTAACGCCTGTTATGGCGGCTAGGTAGATGATCGTTCCCCAGCCCGCGCTTTGCCAGACGCCGACGGCCAAATAAGTAACGAGCCAGGCGTACTTGTCTGTCAGGAACGGAACCGGATCGATGCCGAACCGGCCGAGCAGCAGATTGACGATGCCCGTTTTCGTAGCAAATACCTGGAACATGATGCCTCCGATAATAACCCAGGACAGAAAGTGGGGTAAGTACAGAACCGTCTGTGCAAATTTCTTGAACCGCCGTTCGGCCAGCTCGTTCAGCATAAGCGCGAGCACGATCGGGGCGGGGAAGGAGACGAGCAGATCGAGCAGGTTGAGCATGAACGTATTTCTAAGCGCTTCATAGAAGCCGCTCATCCCGAACACTTCCCGGAACACGTCCAGTCCGACCCATTCGCTGCCCGTCACCCCTTTGAACAGATTGTAGTCCTGGAAGGCGATCAGAATACCGTACATCGGGCCGTACTTAAAGACCAGGAAGAAGGCGAGGGGCAAAATCAACAGAGCGTACAGCTGCCAGTTACGATAGAGATAGAGTCTTAAGCTTTTCATTTCGGCACCCTCCCGTCCTGCATTATTTTTTCATGGCTGCGTAAGCTTCGGTCCGTTCCTGCTTGATGGTGTCGCCTCCGCTTGCCATATAGTCCTTAAGCAGATCGTCGTAAGTCTTATCGAAATCGCCCGGTTTGGTCATGATGCTTTTGACGATAAGTTCGTCGTACTTATCCTGCAGCGTAGGGATGTACTTGTTTTCAGCCTCGATCGGCGACGTGAAGTTCGCATAACGGATCGTATCCGTCATCGACATTTTGTAGGCGTCCACGACATAATCCCGGAATTCCTTAGGTACCGCCGCTGCCGCTGCCGCCCAATTCTTCTCGTCGCTGCCGAAATCCTGGCCCTGCGTAATCATGGCGATATCGTTGGCATTGAACATCCGTTTGCTCGTTTCTTCCGATTCGATGCGGTACGGCACGCCGTCCGTCAGCGTGTAATCCTCGCCTTCGATTCCGTTCATGATCGTATTCAGCACGTCCGGCTGCGCCATCCAGTCCAAGTATTTGATCGCCTCCACGCCGCGTTTACTCGCTGCGGGCACCATGAGGAAGAAGCCGGTCGGATCGTATTCGGGTTTGAGATGCTTGCCCGCGTTGTTTGTGTATGGATCGGTCGGAACCAGCTTGGCGCCGGGAACGTTCTGCGTCAGTACTTTGGCGATGCCCGGGGTCGCATTGAAGCTATTGCCGAGGTTGTCGCTGTACATGCCGACTTTGCCGGTCATGACGTCCTGGTATACCTGCTTCTCGTCCTTGTCGAGGGAGAAATCAGGGCTCATCAGTCCCTCGTTGTACAGCTTGTTCAGGAACCGGACCGCTTCCTTGTGCCCGGGGAGAAGGAGAGGATAGCCAAGGCTCTCCGACAGTGTATAGCGCTGCTCATCCGTCAGACCGTCCTCGATGAAGGACCAGACGATCGGTTCGATGGAAGCGGGAGTCAGCGAGAAACCGAGAGGAATGACGCTGCCACCCGTCTGCCCGGGGTCCTTCTCCTTAAAGGCTTTCAAGGTCTGGTAGACTTCTTCCGTCGTCTTCGGCATCGGAAGCCCCAGCTTGTCCAGCCAGTCTTGGCGGATGAGGTTCTCGTATTTGCCGGTGTTCACGCGCCTTCCTGGAATCGAATATTGGACGCCGTCCACTTTGCCGCTGTCCAGCGCAGGACCTAAATATTTTTTCAGGTTCGGCCCGTACTGCTCAATCAGGTCGTCAAGAGGCAGCAGCCCTCCGTCTTTGGCATATCCATAAGCGGTGAGGGGGCTTGTGTTGGCGAATACGACATCCGGGGCATCGCCGCTCGACATCATCACATTGACTTTGTCGCTGGCGTCGGTGCGCGGAATCGGCACGAATTCGACTTTAATGTTATTCGGGTCGCCGAAGTTTTTCNGAACGTAATCGGTCCAATAATTTTCGGTTGCCGTATAACCTGCTGGCGCATTGCCCCTGTCAAAAATCCAACCTTGAGCGTGACCTGTTCCGTCTTCCCGCTATGATCTGAAGCCGTTGCGGAAGAGCTTCCTTCTTTGTTTCCCCCTTGCGAACAGCCTGCCAGCATCCCGGCGATCAGCGCCACAGCCAGCGTGAAACGCAATCCTTTCCCTCTCATAAGACACCTCGCATTTTTTTTGGCCTGCAGCTTAAGTTATAGCGCTGCGCAATAGAACGGGCAATTTACACGTTTCAGCGGAGTAACAAAAAAGCAGATTTGCGCATCTGCCTGGATTTTTGTATAGGACATACCTTTTTCTGGGGGCATACGAAAGGTCGGACTGTCTTCGGAAAATGAGACCTGCGGGAGCTTTCAGCATCTTCATACCTCCTCCGGTATGCGGGACGGCTGCATCAGCTTTCGGTAGTCCCTGGGCGACACGCCAACCGTTTTCTTAAACACCCTGCCGAAGGAAATCGCATGCTCGTAACCGACCTGTCTG
>NZ_PCZT01000047.1:0-2869 GCF_002968895.1 Paenibacillus sp. AR247
GAGGTCATAGGGAAGGCGATCCGAAAAGCGGGCATACATCCCCGCGCGGTCAGCTACGTGGAAGCACACGGAACCGGTACGGTGCTGGGCGATCCCATCGAAATAGCCGGGCTCCAGCAAGTATTTAAGCAGGCGACGGAGGATGCTCAATTCTGTGCCATTGGATCGGCCAAGTCGAATATCGGGCATTGTGAAAGCGCTGCAGGAATCGCCGGGTTGACCAAGGTTTTGCTTCAACTCAAGCATAAGCAAATTGTGCCTTCCCTGCACTCCTCCGTCCTGAATCCCAATATTGACTTTGAACGATCGGCGTTTTTCGTTCAACAGGAATTGGCCGAATGGATTAGGCCGCTCCTGAATTTGGACGGGCGCTTGACCGAATACCCCAGAATCGCCGGGATCTCCTCTTTCGGGGCTGGGGGTTCGAATGCCCATTTGGTTGTCGAGGAGTACATTCCTGCGTTTTCCGAAATCGAACGGAAATCGGCACAAAGCGCAGATCCGTTTATGATCGTGCTGTCCGCCAGGACGGAAGAGCAGCTGAAAGAACAGGCCCAAAGGCTGCTTCTGGATGCGGAAAGCCGGCATTATGGCGATGAACGGCTGCCGGATTTGGCTTACACGCTGCAAACCGGACGCGAAGCGATGGAGGAGCGGCTTGGCCTGATCGTGAAAACCGTGGACGAGCTAACGCATAAACTGCGCGTTTTTCTGGATGGCGATCACGAGTCTGAGGGGATCTATTGCGGGCAAGTTAAAAGGAATAAGGATACGATGCAGATTTTTTTCCGGGACGAAGAACTTCAGGAAGCCATCTGGAAATGGATGGAGCGCAAAAAGTACGGCAAACTGATGAATCTTTGGGTCAAAGGCCTTCAGGTGGATTGGAACCAGCTGTACACGGAGTTTCGGCCAAGGAAAATGAGTCTGCCGACGTACCCGTTCGCACGGGAACGTTATTGGGTTCCAGGATGGAAGCCTGCAGGTGAACTTCATCCAATTGCTGCGAATTTCGGTCAAAACGAGATCCGTCCCGTCGAATCCCAGCGCATGGCGGGGTTCTGGACCAAGCAATGGACGCCGGCTCCCCGGGAGAATGGTGTCTATAAAGGGAAAGGAAGAGGCGTGGCCGTCGTAGCGACATCCGATACGATGACTTTGGCCCGGCAAGTATCGGGCCGCATCGAGGGGGCGGTGATTTTGGAAGTGGACACCGGAGAGCTGTCCCATCCGTCGGTTGAGCGGGAGACGTTCGAAGGGATTATTGATCTGGCGGGCTGTGGTCGATCCCCACTTCGGCCGGTGGACTGGATGGAGTGGATTCAGCAGCAGATCGAATCCCGGCACCAGGATGGGCTTCGAATGTTATGCGTTACCCGCGGCCTGGAGTCCTTTCAAAATCCAACCGTCAATCTTGCTGGCGCTGACCGTGCCGCACTTTACCGCATGCTGCAGTATGAGTACAGCCGGCTCGTATCCTGGCATATGGACGGCGAAACCGTCGATTCCGACGAAGAGCTGGCTGAACAAATTGCTGCAGAATATAAATCGGGAAGCCTGGATACCGAGGTCTGCTACCGGAACGGAATCAGGTACCGGGCCTATCTCGGGGAATCCCTCGGCAGGAAGCGGGAAGAATCCGGCTCCGGCCGTGGTTCTTTTGCGTTCCCTAAAGAACATGTGCTGTGGATTACCGGAGGTACCCGAGGGCTTGGTTACGTATGCGCCCGCCACTTTGTGCAGAAATACGGCGTAAGGAAGCTGGTGTTGACCGGTAGGGAAACGCTCCCTCCCCGGGAGGAGTGGCACCGCTATCTCGCCCAAGATACGAGCATCGGGCATAAAATCCGCGATTTGCTTGAACTTGAGTCACTGCAAGCGGAGGTACATGTCCTGTCGGTGTCTTTAACCGATGAAGCCGCATTGCAACACGCCGTGGATGACACGAAGCTCCGGATCGGTCCCATTGGCGGCGTGGTCCATTGCGCCGGGGTTGTCGACGTTCACAACCCAGCGTTTATCCGGAAATCGATTCAAGGAATCGAGACGGTATTATCGCCTAAAATGGATGGTCTTCAATCCTTATATAACGTGATGAAAGGAGAGGAGCTTAGCTTTTTCGTCCTGTATTCATCCGTTTCCGCGGCGATTCCATCGCTGGCGGCTGGACAAAGCGATTACGCAGCGGCCAACGCTTATATGGATTACTTTGCCGAGTCCAAGCGGCACGAATGCCCGTTGGTCAGCATTCAATGGCCAAGTTGGAAGGAGACCGGCATGGGTGAGGTCAGAAACAAGGCTTACGATGAGTCCGGACTGTGGAGCCTGACCAATGAAGAAGGAATGCAGATGCTCGATTCGATATTGACCACAGATTTCGGAGCGGTAGTGCTTCCAGCATCGGTGCGTCCGTCCGCATGGAAACCTGATGCGCTGCTTCGGCTTTCTTCCCGGATGGAGCGGAAAGCGGAGCGCCACAATCCAGGCATGATGCGCAGCGGAGATCCGATAACGTCCGCGCGTACAGGGAACCCGGATAACCCGCATCTGATGATAGCGTCATGGTTGAAGGAACTTCTTGCGGAAGAGCTCAAGATCGATTCCGTCAAGTTGGACACGGAAACTTCGTTCCAGGATTACGGAGTAGATTCCGTCATGCTGGCCCAGCTTCTGCGGAGATTGAACGATCTGTTGAACGCAAACCTGGAGCCGACGCTGCTGTTTGAGCATCCGCACATCGAAGCTCTTGCTGCCTGGCTCGTCAAGCATCATCCGGACCAAGCCATGTTAGCCGCCAGTCATTCGTTGACTGCGGATGCTGTGCCCTTGGCGATGCTTCCTGATGGGGATCACGGCGTATTGACAGCAT
>NZ_PCZT01000048.1:0-2646 GCF_002968895.1 Paenibacillus sp. AR247
TCGATGTCCAGGGATTCGACGCCGGGCAGCATGCTGCCGTCATCCTTGATTTGCTTGAACGCCTGGATGATCGGTTTAAATGGACTGAAGTCATAGCGCGCCGTTTTGAAGTCGTAACCGAAACCGCCATAACCGCTGACTTCGGCGATAACCCGTGCGGAGCGTCCCAGCGCACTCGCCGGGCTCTTGAAGTTCTGCGCGAAACCGTATGCTCCGCTGCCTTTGCCGACCTCGGTGATCTTCTTGGCGTCCGCGACGAGCTCATCCAGCGTGGTCGGCGGACTGGCGATACCCGCCTTTTCAAAGAGCTCCTTGTTATAGATCAGCCGCATCGTCGTGCCGTAGTTCGGCAGGCTGTAGCGTTTGCCGTCAAAGCTGTTCAAGTTATCCATAAGCGGAAACTTTTCCTTCAGCTCATCCGTCATGAACTCGTCGATCGGCGCCAAAAAGCCTTTCTTGTAGAACGTCTGAATCGTGTTTTCCTTGACGCGGATCACGTCAGGCGCTTCCGAAGTCTGGAATGACATATCGAGCGCCTGGTCGAAATCATCGCCTTTGATGACCAGCTCCACTTCGATGTTGTCCGGATTAGTTTTGTTAAACTCATCCACCAGTTCCTTGATATACTCAGAATCATGGCGGTCACCGGTCCAGTACGAAATCTTCGCTTTTCACTAGATGATCCGGATTCCGGACTCGCCGATTCCTTGCTTCCGCAGGCCGTTATGCTTCCGATAAGTACCACGCACAAAGCCATGATCCACAGCTGTTTTTTCATTGATTGACCTCCCCTTTTCTCTTTATGAACTGTTCTTCCTCATTATAAATTCGGGCCAGCTCTTGCATAATGCGGGTAACCACACATTCAGGGCAGGTTTTCTCCACACGTTTCTCGGCAAAACAGCCCTGCTTCCGTCCAAGACAAGAAGCAGGGCTGTCCTTCATTAAATCGGTGCTATGGTTAGTTTTCTAGGCCAGATCCACGGGTGGTTCGATTTTCCCCGTGCTATACAATTTAAATTCTGACGGAGTCATATTGGTATGCTTCTTAAAGATCTCGCTGAAGTACCGGCGGTGTTCGTAGCCCAGCGCCTGCGCGATTTCCTGTACCTGGTATCCGCCGATCAGCATTTCCTTGGCTTTCTCCATCCGCTGGTGAATCAAAAATTGCTGAAAGGAGATGCCGATCACCTTCTTGAACAGGTTAGAAAAGTAACCCGGGCTGATATTAAACTGCCTCGAGCAGTGCTCCAGCGATAAATTCAGGTGAAGATTGGCGCCGATATAATCTTTGGCCTCATAGATCAGCTTTGTCGGTTCATCCGAACGCTCCCGCTCGATCCAGGAGCAGGCATCCAAGCATATGTCTTTCACGGTCTCCTTCATGGTCTGAAAAGAGGAATGCTCTACATCGGAGACTGCATGCCATTTCTCCTCCAACTGGTTCACCCGCTCCAGAGGGAACAGCTCTAGCATCGTCCGGCACATTTTCGTAACCATCTCAAAGCACAAACTCTGAATATACCGAGGCTCGGGCAGTGGATCGCACTGCAGCAGTTCGTTGAAAATTTGCTCGAGGATCAGCCGGCATTTATCCGTGTTGCCTGACCGCAGAGCAAATAAAAACTCTTGTTCCGTCGCTGCGGAATAGTTCGGCAGAACGTGCCTTGGCTCGGTGTGGGACAAGCGAATATAGCTGTTAATGCCATTACCATCGGTATAAAAGTGGTAGGCAAGGGCGCTGGATGCTTGATCGTACGCGACCGGCAGCTCTTCAATCGTTTTCGCCCCTTGCCCCAGTCCGATGGAAACCGTGGAGCGGGTGAATTGGAAAATATTTTGACGGCAGGCCTCCGATACCTGTTCGGCAAGCGAATGGTCCGAACCGTTGATCAAACAAACAAAGCGGTTTATTGCCTCACTGAACACCACACCTTTGGAAAACATGAAAATGGTCTCTTCGAGAATATTCCGTAGGCTGAACCGGATCAGTTCCACCTCGCGAGCCGGCTGAGATCGATACTTATCCATAAAGTGGTCCAATTCGACGATAAACAATTGAAAATGCTTCGGCTCTAAAGGGATGTCTAGCCGGTCCCATTGGAGTGCGGCCGCTTCCGTGCTTACTGGATGTTTGACCAGAAACGACAAATATTCCTGCTGGAGGACAGGAAGGCTTTTTCGCATATCCTGCTCCAGCTCATTCCTTTTGGATTGCTCCTGTCGCTCTATGTCCGAAGCTGCTTTGGCTTTCAGCACCACGCTGACAATTTCATCGATGGAGAACGGCTTCTTGACGAAATCGAACGCGCCGAGGCGAATCGCTTGCTGGGTATAAGAAAAATCCGTATACGCGCTTAAAATGACAATTTTCGTAGAAGGCGCACTCTCCAAAATCGCCTGGGTCATGGCCAGTCCGTCCATTTTCGGCATTCGGATATCGGTCAAAACAATGTCGGGCTTCCTCTCCTTCACCATTCTTACGCCCTCCTCTCCATCAAGCGCCGTACCTGCCACCTCGATTTGATGGTCTAGCCATCTCGGCTTTCGCGAGATCATGTCAACGACGCTCTTAATATCGTCAATAATGCACAACTTGGTCATGGTTTGCTCTCTCATTCGATCCACCTTCCCCTGATGTCATCG
>NZ_PCZT01000049.1:0-1338 GCF_002968895.1 Paenibacillus sp. AR247
ATGCTGTCTCCTTCTTGGCGGATGAAGCCAGCTCCGTCATCATTAGCTCCCCAGTTCTCATACAAGCCCGTCTCGGCATGATAAATGGAACTCCGGTCAAAGCTGGAGAAACACCCCGACTTCTCGCCGTCCTGTGGCGGTATTGCAAGTGCTTCGAGATCATATAATCTCCGCACGAGGTCCTGATAAGAATACACCGGTAGCTTGGTTTGGTTCATGGTACTCTCCTTTCTTACCAAATAGGCTTCATATCCCACACTTGCATCGATTTGACCGTCAAACTGCCATCTCCCCAAATCTGAATCCCCAGCGCATCCCTTCGACTCGGATACACCCGGGTCGTCAAGCTTTTCAATCCATTTGCATAGGCTTCGACCATGGAACGGTCCAAATACATGTGTAGCTTCAAATTCTCTCCATGAAGCTCTAGATTGCCACCCTGGGTTCCTCCACATTTTTCTCCTGGATGAAGCGTCGTCTTCGAACGGTCGACCAGGAGCATCGATTGATTCAAGTCGTAGTAAAGCAGGGTTTCTTCTTCTCCATCCGGCGTACGACGGATCTTGATCCCGAATTGCTTGGCGCTGCCCGGCTCCATCTCCAAGCGGATCTCAAGCATATCGCCCTGAACATCCTGGAGCAGGACATTCGCTTCAGACAATGATTTATCGCGGAGAGATAACCGCTTCTCGCCGCGCAGGGACTGCAGCTCTTGGATCGGTTCTATACCCAGTCGTCCGTCCTCCCGCAAATACACGCTGATCGGCAAACCGCCGTTATGCGCCCATCCCGATTGATATTCCAGTTCTGAGGTCCTGTCACCTTGGGCTATCGTAAATACGATTTTCCTGCCGGTCTTCGGATCAACCATTCCGCTCGGACCGGTAAAATGGAAATCACCGACATCAATCAATTGAGGCTCCTCTTGATCATGGATGAACGTTAGATTCTGCTTATCCAGTTGTCCGATCCAATAAAACACTTCGACATCCGCTCCCTCTCCCACTGGGCTGACCAGCAGAAGATGCTTGTTCACCCCCTGTTTGTCGCAACCAAGGGGAAGAAACACGGGGAGCTCCCAGATCGGCCCTAGATAAGGAAACTTCTCGATATCCGCTTTAAAAAAGGGCCCTTTATACGTCCAATTCAGCATATCCTGAGAAGAAAATGCCAATGCGGCTCCGCCTTCACCTTCGATCCCGGACCCGACCAGGGCATACCAACCATCATCATCTTTCCACACGAATGGGTCCCTGAAATCCCCGAATAAGCCTATTCCCTTCTTCTGCACGATTAACGGCTCCGGATGTTTGACCCAGTGAACTAGATCGGGGTCCT
>NZ_PCZT01000050.1:0-1364 GCF_002968895.1 Paenibacillus sp. AR247
ACTTGTGGTTGTCGCCCGTATGGTCACATTTTACCGGCATTATGATGGTGCTGGCCATGCTGCGGCTCAGCCGGATGTTTCCGGAAGAATCCATTATCGTTTACAGCAAACGTATTTTAGGAAAATGGCTGGGTATAGCGGCAGGGTTTATCTTCGTGTTCTATGCCTTTTATCTGACCAGCGTGATCTTGCGGATATACACCGACTTCATATCTTCTGTATTTTTGGAAAACACCCCTACCGTAGTCATCTCTGGCGGAATCATGTTCCTTGTTGCCTATACAGCTAGGGGCGGCGTTGAGGTGCTTGGGCGGTTGGCACAGTTGTTTATACCGGCTACAGTCGTTGTGTTTGTCATATTGAGCATTCTTACAATCCCTGAATGGGAGTTATCGAATGCTTTGCCGATCTTGGGAAAAGGGCCTATACCATCGCTCAAAGGAGCCACCGTTCCGTTCACATGGTTTGCAGGGTATATTTTGCTAGGGCTGTATTACCCGTTATTGTCCGATAAACGAAAGGTAACATTGTTCGTTATGACTGCCTGGTTTGGTGAAATGATTACATTGGCCGCATCCGGGCTTATATCCGTATCCTTTTTGGCGAGTATACCAGTACGTTGAACTATCCCTTTATCGAAGTCGTTCGTTATATTGCACTCGGTGAATTCTTTCAGCACATCGATGCTTTGCTGCTTGCTGTATGGCTGCCCGGCACATTTATCGAGCTGGCCACTTATCATTATGCAACCGTAACGGGAATAGCCGAATGGACGGGGCTCAAGAATTATCGGGCGCTCTCCTTTACGCTTGGATTTTTGGTCCTGGTTGTAAGCTATTGGGGCATTACAAGCGATATTGATTTTGAACGTTATTTAGCGACGAGTCACATCTTGTTCGACTTCTCAGTGCTTGTGTTCGGCCTGCTTCTCTTTCTGGTGGCATGGATCCGCAGCAAGCTGGGAGACTTGAAGTATAATTAGGCGTAATAATTTGTCCGAAGGATTTCGTTTATATAAGTTGAATACTGAGGTTCATAAAGTCTATTCTGACAACAGACGGTCATAGAAAATTCACATCATCTCATGATACATTGTAAGACGACGAGAACATACATAGAGAATAGCCGCATAACTGCGGCTTTTTTTGTTTTAACTAATGCCTGGGTTACAGGACGTTGTTTCAGTATCCAGAATACCCGACAATAAGAGGCTTCACAGCTTGTGATGGAAAATACAAATAGTAAGCCTATTTTATAAAATAGCGACGAGAAACGCCGTTGACAAAACCAAGCTACTGCGTGTTACTTTATAGCGGTAGTAAGTATTACTTCATACCAGTCTCACAGAATAGCAAGGAGCGATT
>NZ_PCZT01000051.1:0-914 GCF_002968895.1 Paenibacillus sp. AR247
CGACATAGGCGGACACTCCCTTTGCCCGGGCGATGCCGATCAGAGTCGGGATGAAGCCTTTGAGGTCTCCCTCGCTGTGCACCAGCGGCGCGAGCCGTACCGCGGAGGAGCGCACGCCGCGCTCGCCCATCGCGATCACCGCGAGCTCGGTTGGAAGCCGCAGTGCCCCCATCCCTTGGAGATCGCCGGTGTCCGCCTCCGTACTCAGGCGCCCGGGTGTGAGGCCCAAAGTTCCCGAGGTGAACAGGAAGGGTTTGTCAGAGCCTTCGAGCGCTGCACCGATCGCCTCAACCGCGCTGCGTTCTACCTGGGCGCGGGCGTACGGGTCCGTGGTCTCGGAGATGTGCTTGTTGGCCACGTGAACGACCCCGTCCGCCGCGTCGGCGCCGGCGCGCAAGCTGTCGAGGTCTTCCAGATCGCCGCGGTGCACCTTCACGTCGATCGCTGACAGTGCGGCGGCGGCAGCGTCTGAGCGGGCGAGGCCGAGCACTTCGTGCCCCGCGCCGATCAGTTCGCGCACGATGGCGGAGCCGATGTATCCAGTTGCTCCGGTGACAAAAACACGCATAAAGTATTCCTCCTAAAATGAAAATCATTACATTTGAAATGATAAAGTATAGAGTGCACTCGATAGCAATACAGTTCGAACCCATGCTATAATAAAAATATGGAAAACAAATTTTCAAGCAAACAAGTTGCAGAAGAGACGGAATTAAGCATCCGCACATTGCGATACTATGAGCAAATCGGGTTAATTGACGGTATAGAACGGGACGAAAATGGATATCGTCAGTATTCAGAGACCGATATTGCATGGTTTCAAGCTATCAGTTACTTTCGAGCGATTGGGATGTCCATTCGGGAGATGCAGCAGTTTCTCACCTTGCATAATGGTGGAGACCCTACCATAAGAA
>NZ_PCZT01000052.1:0-2710 GCF_002968895.1 Paenibacillus sp. AR247
AAGGCGCTTGAGGTTATCAAAAATGCATCATTGTAATTCGTAATAGAGCGAAGGTCGGGCATACAGTGCCCGGCCTTTAATATTTTACAGGACATATACCCGATTAGCGTCTGGTTACAGCCATGCTGATTGGATCAACCGATTCTGCGGGAAATAAACCGATCCTTCAGACGGCCGCAGGATAAGGGAATGGCCTATATGATGGTGATTCGATCGGTTGCCGTCAAGGTATAACTGCGACTAGGATGAATCTCAGAAAGGGGAGATGTTCATGGAACGCTGGTCGGATAAATGGGCGCGTTCTTTCATTGCGCGCTACCCGCTGGTTACTGACTTGCCTTTTTATTCGCGCCTGTCCTGGAATTATGAAATCGGCTGCCTGCTCACCGCGTTGGAAAAAATGTGGCACAAAACCAGTGACATCCGGTATTTCAACTATGTGAAAACAAACGTGGATTTGTATGTTCAGGAGGATGGCTCCATTCGCGGCTACCGCTTGAACGACTATAACGTCGATCAAATCAATTCCGGCAAGCCACTGTTCGCACTGCTTCGAGAGACGGGCGACGGGAAATACCGGTCGGCGATCGAATGGCTGGCATTGCAGCTGAAAGGTCATCCACGAACAAGCGACGGGGGACTGTGGCATAAAAAAATATATCCGTTCCAGATGTGGCTGGACGGCGTCTACATGACGGCACCATTTATGACGTCCTATGCGTCCTTAAGCGGCGAGACCTCCTGGTATGACGAAGCGGCAAGGGAAGTTGAGCTGATGGAACGTAAAGCCCGGGATCCAATAACAGGGCTGCTGTACCATGCTTGGGATGAAAGCAAAGAACAGCGCTGGGCGGACCCGGATACTGGCTGTTCACCCCACTTCTGGGGACGGGCCGTGGGATGGTTTATGATGGCCGCTGCCGACGTGCTGGATGACCTGCCGCTGGACCATCCAAAGCGGGGCTTGCTTGTCGGTCTGTTTCATCGTCTATCGGAAGCGGTCATTCGTGTGCAGGACGAATCGTCCGGATTGTGGTATCAAATTTTGGATCAAAGGGGCCGTGAGAGCAATTACTTGGAGACATCCGCATCAGCCATGTTTGTATACGCGCTGGCCAAAGGCAGTCGTCTCGGTTATTTGCAGGATGAAGCGGCGCAAGCGGCACGGCGGGGATTCGAAGGATTAATCACTCACTGCGTAACGGAAGGGGACGGGGAAATTCACCTTAACGGCATTTGCAAGGTAGCGGGACTCAGCGGGCGTCCCTTTCGGGACGGATCATATGACTATTACATAGGCGAACCGACGAGGCAGGACGATCCGAAAGGAACGGCGGCGTTTCTGATGGCTGCCATCGAAACCGAGCTGCTGGAACAGCAGCCAATCGAATAGGAAAGGACGATGACGACGATGCCTAAGAAAAAAACGTACGTGCTGGTAGGCACAGGAGGACGATCCCAATTTTTTTATTCTGCATTGGTCACGGAATATAAGGAATCAGCGGAGCTGCTTGCTTTCTGCGATACGAATCGGACGCGTATGGATTACGCCAACAAGTTGCTTAATGAAAAATACGGAAGCCATTCGGTTCCAACCTATCCGGCGAGTGATTTCGACCGTATGATCGCCGAGCATAAGCCGGATACCGTCATCGTCACGACGGTCGACCGGACGCACCACCAATACATCATCCGGGCGATGGAACTGGGCTGTGATGTCATTACGGAAAAACCGATGACGGTCGACGAGAACAAATGCCAGAAAATTCTGGACTGCGTGCAAAGGACCGGATGTAACGTGCGGGTCGCCTTCAATTACAGATATGCTCCGCATCATACCAAAGCAAGGGAGCTGATTGCGGACGGCACGATCGGGCAGGTCACTTCGGTCCACTTCGAATGGCTGCTGAACACGAAGCACGGGGCGGATTATTTCCGGCGCTGGCACCGGGACAAACGCAACAGCGGCGGGCTGCTCGTGCATAAATCGACGCATCATTTTGATCTGGTCAATTTCTGGATCGGCTCCGAGCCGGAGACGGTATTCGCGTTCGGCGATTTGCTATTCTATGGGAAGGAAAACGCAGAAAAAAGAGGCGTCACCTCATTCTATGACCGGTCGACCGGCCACCCGAACGCGAAGGAGGATCCGTTCGCGCTTCATATGGATGAAAGCGAAAGCTTGAAGGCGCTGTATTTGGATGCTGAGCAAGAGGACGGCTACATCCGCGACCGGAGCGTATTTAGCGACGGGATCAGCATCGAAGACACAATGGGCGTCCTCGTTCGCTACAAAAACAATGCCATACTCACATACTCGCTAAATGCGTACATGCCTTGGGAAGGCTATCGAATCGCATTTAACGGCACGAAAGGTCGCATCGAAATGGCCGTTGGCGAACAATCCTACGTGAATGCGGGAGGTGACAAAGCGCAGGAAGGTGCAGTGAAAACGAGATCGATCCGCGTTATCCCGATGTTCGGCCAGCCGTACGACGTTGAGGTGGAGCTGGCCGTGGGTGGTCACGGCGGAGGCGATCCGGCATTGCTGCGCGATATTTTCGGAGACCCGGCGGAAGATCGTTTTCAGCGTGCTGCCAACCACATCGACGGCGCAAAGTCGATTTGACGGGAATTGCCGCAACCGCTCGATCCGGACGGGACAGGCGGTTCATATTGACGACCTGGTCAAATTCAGATAAGGAGGTTT
>NZ_PCZT01000053.1:0-1537 GCF_002968895.1 Paenibacillus sp. AR247
TAAAATAATTCGCAGATTCGTTTCGTATCTAGTTTTCAGGGAGTCAAAATTGCTGATTTCACTCCAAGCGGGTGAGAGAAGCGTGCATGACTTTCAGCATTTGGCGATGCTGAAACCTGAATTATGCATTTGGTTATTAACCAATGCTCCGTTTGGTGGCGATAGCGGAGGGGTTCCACGCGTACCCATCCCGAACACGACCGTTAAGCCCTCCAGCGCCGATGGTACTTGGACCGAAGGGTCCTGGGAGAGTAGGACGTTGCCAAGCGGAAAACCACTTTTGTGGTATTTTTTTGGCCTTGATGGTCACCTACATATGACAAAACTGGTTGATTGTAACAACGTTCCCTGATAGCTCAGTTGGTAGAGCACTCGACTGTTAATCGAGTTGTCACAGGTTCGAGTCCTGTTCGGGGAGCCACTTTTAAAAAACGTCTAAGGATGTTTTGTTGCAGAAAACAGAATTAGACTTTATATATATGGCCCGTTGGTCAAGGGGTTAAGACACCTCCCTTTCACGGAGGTAACATGGGTTCGAATCCCATACGGGTCACTTTCTTTAATAGCATCAGGGATGAGAATCAAAAAAAGGGTTCGTCGGAGCGCTACTTCGGTAGCATCTGCATCGCAGACTCGAACGAAGTGAGAGTATCCCATACGGGTCACTTATTATGGAGGCTTAGCTCAGCTGGGAGAGCATCTGCCTTACAAGCAGAGGGTCGGGGGTTCGATCCCCTCAGCCTCCACCATTATCCCCAAAAATTTATACCGATTATTTTTCGGGGACCCCAATAATAAAATACTTTTAATGACGCGGGGTGGAGCAGTCCGGTAGCTCGTCGGGCTCATAACCCGAAGGTCGTAGGTTCAAATCCTGCCCCCGCAATTATCTCCTTAAGATGGAGATCCAAAAGGCCGTGGAACCGTGGTGTAGAGGCCTAACATGCCTGCCTGTCACGCAGGAGATCGCGGGTTCGAATCCCGTCGGTTCCGCCATTTTAAATTGCTTCAGGGATGAGAATCCGAAATAACGGATCGGAATCCAAATGGTTATTTGCTTTCGCGATAGATGGTTATCGCTTTGGAAATATTCAAATATTCATGCGCCGGTGTAGCTCAATTGGTAGAGCAACTGACTTGTAATCAGTAGGTTGGGGGTTCAAGTCCTCTCGCCGGCATGTTTATGGCGGTCGTGGCGAAGGGGTTAACGCACCGGATTGTGGCTCCGGCATTCGTGGGTTCAAGTCCCATCGATCGCCCCATTAATTGTTGGGGATTAGCCAAGCGGTAAGGCAACGGACTTTGACTCCGTCATGCATAGGTTCGAATCCTATATCCCCAGCCAGTGAGAGCCATTAGCTCAGTTGGTAGAGCACCTGACTTTTAATCAGGGTGTCGAAGGTTCGAGTCCTTCATGGCTCACCAGTTTTATTTACAGGTTTTGCGCGTGTGGCGGAATTGGCAGACGCACTAGACTTAGGATCTAGCGTCTTTGACGTGGGGGTTCAAGTCCCTCCACGCGCACCACTTTGTTTGA
>NZ_PCZT01000054.1:0-1241 GCF_002968895.1 Paenibacillus sp. AR247
ATGCGCCTCCGTAGGAGATCACGTGCAACAAAAAGAAGGACATACGGACAATGAACAATTATGGACAATGATCTGGAAGATGACCGGGTTCATCCATCAGAACTATGAAAGTAAAATAACGCTTAACGATATTGCTGCTGCAGGCACGGTTTGCAGGAGCCGTTGTTGTAAATTATTTAATACGTACGTAGGACAAACCCCAAATGAGTATCTAATACGATACCGAATTCAAAAAAGTTGCGACATGCTAAAAGAAACGAACCGGTCCATAAGTGAAATAGCCATGGCCTGCGGTTTTCAAAGTGCAAGCTACTTTACTTTCATTTTCCGTAAACAATTAGGATTGGTTCCGCAGGATTACAGAAAACAATATTAAACGCTTTTCTCAGGATGTATTACTACAAAGGGAGCCTGAATGATATGAGGCTCCCTTTTATTTCATTTAATAATAAATCCAAAAAATATTCATTGGCTCGGAAACGATGGCATGACCACCGTATTTTCCCTCATGGACTTAGGCACCGATTTTACGTTGTCTGGCGAGTATTGCCCTTGGAGGAAGAAGGGTTCCGAACGTCTTACGGAGGGATAGGCGCCAACCGATTGGATATCCTGCCCCCGCCGCCCGCTCCCCATAAGCTCATGATGATCAAAGCTGGCTTGACCATCGTCTCGCTGGCAATCCAGTCCGACACCGGCAATCCAAGCAACCGTGTAAGGAAAACACGCATTTTTACTGGATACACTTTCGAGCTGGTCTATAATGGAAGGAATTGCAAAATCCATATTTAGAGGAATCATCGTTTATTATTCAAGGTTCCCCTCATCCCTATCTTAAAGGGGAACAAATATGCTTTACAGGTTACATTCAATCGATCACTTCATTTTTTTATCACCTTATGAAATTAGCGATAATATCGGTCTCTATATTCCTGGGGAGTATATCCCTCATTTTTCTTGAACTGATACGTAAAGTACGCAGGGGTTTGAAACCCTACTCGCTCCGCAACCTCATAAATCTTGATTGTAGGATCTTGAAGCAGTTCCTTTGCTTTTTTCATTCGTAGATTCTTGACAAAATCGGAGATTGTTAACCCCATCTCTTTCTTGAAAAGCACCCTTAAATGCCCTGCACTAAGATAAAACATATCGGCGAGCTGCTTGACCGTCACATTGACTGAAACNTGATCTTCCAGATATGCGACGATTCGGTTTATGAGATGATGCTGCTGTAACGTTCG
>NZ_PCZT01000055.1:0-725 GCF_002968895.1 Paenibacillus sp. AR247
TATCGAGCTGTAGAGGTTTTACCCAATCCGGGTATACCTTCCACTAGAATTAATTTTGTTTGGGTCAAGATGATGTCTCCTTTTTAACTCGTGTCTTTTTTGCGAATTTAGGAGCAGACTGGAGCAGGGCGATTACGATGGTTTCGATTTTGCGTGGGAATTCTTTTGTAAATAATCAATATGCGCCTTGACCTCACTCCAGTTCATAGCACGATAAACAAGCTCATGTCTTACGAATCGGTTATATGGCTGCTCGTATAGAATGACAGGCATATTCATTTGTGCAAATTCTTCTGCATAATGAGGGCCGTCATCAATCATTACTTCGACTTGGAGCTTCATGCATTCCTTTAGTTTATCCTCAATAAATACGATATTGTTGTATGGAACGCTATGGTGTTCGAGCCATTTAACGGTAACATCCCGAAACTGTGTTGGTCTTGCGGTAATGATAGAAATGGTATGATGTTTAAAAAGCGAGGCCAGCGTTTGTATAGCTTGAGGATACGGGGATGAATTCCAGTGAATATCATTTCCATGTTTATTATAAATCACATCGCTCTCCGTCTTGTCCTAGCCGTACATTTTATATAGATAAAAATCATTAACATCTTCATGGGTTAAGGTTAATCCAGATGCTTTATTGTAATATTGCAAATGGGCAGTAGTTGCATCAAGCAGGGTATTATCCAAGTCGACACCGATATGCATAACGTTCTCCCTTC
>NZ_PCZT01000006.1:0-14970 GCF_002968895.1 Paenibacillus sp. AR247
GATGGCACAGCCTCACGAGCCGGACATCAATGCGCTGCTCCGTCTTTGCGACGTCCAGGGAATTCCGCTTGCGACCAACATCGCAACGGCCGAAATTTTGGTCAAGGCGCTGGACCGCGGGGATTTTGCCTGGCGCGAGCTGGTACATAAATATAAGCCGGGTGCTGAAATATGAGTGAACGGCTGGATATTCTGATTTTCGGTGCCCATGCGGACGATGCCGAAATCGGGATGGGCGGCACGATCATCAAGCACGTGCAGGCCGGGCTTAAAGTGGGGATCTGCGATTTGACCTATGCGGAAATGTCCTCCAATGGAACGGTCGAGCGCAGAAAGCAGGAAGCGACAGCCGCGGCTGGCGTTCTTGGTCTTTCCATGCGGAGCAGCCTTGGACTGCCGGACCGTGGACTGTTCATCACGCCGGAACATGTGGAAGCCATCACTGCGGAAATCCGCCGTCATGCGCCGAGGGTCGTTTTCGCTCCGTATTGGGAAGACCGCCATCCCGATCATGTAGCCTGCAGCAAGCTGGTTGAGGAAGCGGTGTTCAACGCCAAGCTGCGCCGGTACATGCCGGACAAGCCGCCTGTACAGGTGGAGCAGCTGTATTTTTACTTCATTAATGATATGGGCAGAGCCGATTTGATGGTGGATATTACCGCACAGCAGGAAATGAAGGAACAGGCGCTCCTGTGTTACCAGTCGCAGTTTGAGATAACTCCGGTTGAAGGGGATACGGTGGTTACCCCGCTGAATCAGGGATATATCGAACGCGTCAGATCCCGCGACCGGCTGACCGGCCAGCGCAGGCTCATTCCCTACGCAGAAGGCTTTGCGATCAAGTCGCCTTACGTCGTGGACATGTTCATTTCAGGATCCTAATAATGACCGATAGACAGGACTGAAGTCAAGCGCCCAATCTTTAGGCTTGATTTCAGTTCTGACTTTTTATAAGCTGAAAGCGCGCAATCGAAATACCCGGTTGAGCGGTTGTCCGCTGTAAAATGAAACGTCGCCAGACGTTTTTAATATTCTCTGGGTACATAATATAGAGAAGGCATGTAAAGAAGGGGGGACACGAAGCTTGGGTCAATCACTTAAAATTGGCATCACCTGCTATCCGTCACTAGGAGGCTCAGGTGTAGTCGCGACCGAGCTCGGCAAGCTGCTGGCCGAAAAGGGCCATCAGGTACACTTTATTGCCCACAGCATTCCATTCCGGCTGGGAGGGCAATTCCATAAAAACATTTTTTATCATGAGGTCGAAGTCAGTGATTATTATGTATTCCGCTATCCTCCTTATGACTTATCCCTTGCGACCAAAATGGCACAAGTGGCAAATATGCAGCAGCTGGACATTTTGCACGTCCATTACGCGGTTCCTCACGCGGTGTGCGCCTTCTTGGCCAAGCAGATGGTAGGAAGCAACCTGAAGGTGGTCACGACGCTTCATGGCACGGATATTACGGTACTGGCGCAGGACGAATCGTTAAAGGACCTGATTCGCCTGGCGATCAACGAAAGCGATGCGGTCACGGCGGTATCCGGTGACTTGATCCGGGAAACCCGTGAAGTGCTGGATATCAGCCGCGATATCGATCTGACGTACAATTTTGTGGATAAGCGCATCTATTATCCGCGCGATACGTCCTCGCTTCGAGGCGACTATGCCGAACCGGACGAGAGAATTTTGATGCATATTTCCAACTTCCGCCCGGTCAAACGCGTCAGTGACGTCGTGGACATCTTCGCCAAAGTCAACGAGCGGATGCCTTCCAAGCTGCTGTTCGTCGGGGAAGGTCCGGAGCTGCCGAAGGTCCAATGCAAGATCAAGGAGCTCGGACTGGAGCATAAAGTTCACTTTTTGGGCAAGCAGGACGAGATCGCACAAGTCATCTCGTTGGCTGACGTGCTTCTGCTTCCATCGGAAAAAGAAAGCTTCGGCCTCGTTGCGCTTGAAGCGATGGCATGCGGCGTTCCGACGGTGGGATCACTCGCCGGAGGAATTCCCGAGCTGGTGGTTCATGGCGAGACCGGGTTCCTGTCCCCGATCGGAGATACGGACCAGATGGCCGATCAGGTGCTGCGGCTGCTGTCGGACGGCGATCTTGCCGCACGGTTCCGCGAGGCCTGTCTGACACGGGCATGCCGGGAGTTTTCCGACGCATTGATCACACGCAAGTATGAACAGATCTATTATCGCGTTCTCGGACGTGAGGTGCCCCAGCTGGATGCGGTGTGCAGATAAGAGGTAGTCATTTAGGGGGTCATGGAAAGTTATGAAATGGAAGCAGGCGGATGCCGGGATGGCGGGCTGCGCCGAGCAGGTGCTGTCCGTCCTCGAAGCGCATGGGCATGAAGCGTATTGGGTCGGCGGATGCGTGCGTGATGAACTGATGGGCCGGCCGGTCAACGACATGGATATCACGACTTCGGCCCGCCCTGATGAAGTGACACGGCTCTTTGAACGGACGGTGCCTACGGGGATTGAGCATGGAACGGTCACCGTTCTGGTTGGAAACTACGCCTTTGAGGTTACTACATATCGGGTGGAAGGTTCTTACGAAAATCACCGCCGGCCGGCGGAAGTGGCCTTTGTGCGAAATCTGTCGGAGGATTTGCGCCGCCGGGATTTCACGATGAACGCGATTGCCTGTGACCGGCAGGGACGGATCGTTGACCCTTACCATGGTGAAAACGACATTCGAAAAAGCATTATACGCTGCGTTGGAGAGGCCCACATCCGGTTTCAGGAGGATGCCCTGCGGATGGTGCGATGCATCCGGTTTGCTTCGGTGTTCGGCTACCGCATTGCCTTTAACACCTGGAAAGGCCTTCTCCTGGAAAGAGACGGAATTCAGTATATTGCGCTGGAGCGGATTCGGGCGGAGCTCGATAAAATGATGGAGGGACCTCATCCTTATCTCGGCCTGAGCCTGCTGGGAAGGAGCCGATTGCTGGAAAAAGCCCGGGTACCGTTTACATCTGCCGCCGTGGACGGTTTCCTGTCCAGGATCGGCGACATCCCTTCCAAGGAGATCGCTGTCAGATGGGCCCTGCTTATGCTGGCTTGCGGGTTATCCGGACAGGATGCCGGAAACCTGATGCGCCAGTATACGTTTTCCAACGATGCCCGCGAGAGGGTGGAAGCCCTTTTGTTTTTGGACGAAGAGGTAAAAGGGTTGAACCGCGAGACGCATCTTAGAGAGCAGTGGGTAGGTCTGGTACTAAAATACGGCAAAGAATCTATCCGGCGCTGGCTCTTGCTCTGCTCGGTGCTGCCGCAGGAGAACAGGGGGACGGCAGCGGATGAGCTGCTGGCCCACGGGCTGAATTGGATGGACGAAATGAAGATTTTCCACCTGCACGAGCTCCAGATCGGCGGCTCCGATTTGATCGCGATTTCGGGCAAGAGGGGCGGACCTTGGGTGGGAGAACTGCTGAAGCAATTGCTGTTTAAAGCGGCGGCAGGCATGCTGCCCAATACGAAATTGGATTTGACAGAAGAAGTGAGACGGGTGATGGTTACCGATGAAAAAGGCTGAGACCCTTTTGGATATACTGCTGGATGCGGAAGAATTTGTTTCGGGCGAGGAGATCAGCCGGCGGCTGTCGGTCAGCAGAACCGCGGTCTGGAAACAGATCAACAAGCTCCGTGAGGCAGGGTACGAATTTGAAGCGGTTCCTCATAAAGGCTACCGGATTGTCAGCAAGCCGGACCTGCTGGATCGGCAGGAGCTGGCGCAGCGGATACAGTCTACAGTGATGGGATCGCAGCTGAAAATATTGGGGACGACGGTATCAACGCAGGAAGAAGCGAAAGCGCTGGCTGAGGAGGGGGCGCCTGAAGGCACCCTGGTCATTGCCGAAGAACAGACCGGCGGCAAGGGGAGGATGGGCCGCAAATGGTTTTCGCCCTATGGAAAAGGCATCTGGATGAGCCTGGTCCTTCGGCCCGAGCAGCCGCTCCATTACACACCGCAGCTTACCCTTTTGACCGGAGTGGCGGTGTGCCGGGCGGTCCGCAAGGTGACCGGCGTCATGGCCGGCTTGAAATGGCCGAACGACCTGCTGGTCGACGGGCGGAAAATTTGCGGCATCTTGCTGGAGTCGGCGGCGGAGGACGAGCATGTCCGCTACTGCATTGCCGGCATCGGAATCAGCGCCAACCTGGACCCTGACGATTATCCGGAAGAGCTGACCGGGGTCGGAACTTCCCTGAAGATCGAGGCGGGTGAGCCGATCGACCGGATGTCGCTCATCGCTACGGTGATGGAAGAGTTTGAAATGCTGTACGAGCTGTACCGCAAAGACGGATTTCAGCCGGTCGCCTCGCTGTGGGAGGCGCTGTCGGTAACGCTGGGCAAGCGTGTGTCGATTCAGACGGCACGCGGGCCGATCGAAGGAATGGCCGACGGGCTCGATGCAAGCGGCGCGCTTCGGGTTCGTACCGATTCGGGCGAGCAGATTCCTGTTTTTTCCGGAGATGTCGAACTTAGACGATGAAAATATAATGAACTTTTGGTATAATGACATGTAGAGGCGGTATCGACGAATGATCGAACTGCACTCTGCATGTTTTTGTTTGAAGAACACCCTCATAACTGCAAATGGAATATTGCCGTTACGTTGGATTCTGCTCTGAGCCGGAAGGACCGAGACAGAAGGGACGATCGCAAGTGACCCTTTATGCCCTTTCGGACCTTTTTAGTGACACACTTAAAAGGTTTTTTTGTTTTTATCCTATTTTTCACACTCATCGAAAGGGGAAGAAGCACAATGGCAAACAAACAACCACTGAATATCGTGAAAATGAAAAAGATGAAGGCGGATGGCATTCCGCTCTCCATGGTAACTGCCTATGACTATCCTTCGGCGAGCTTGGCGGAGGAAGCCGGCGTGGACATGATCCTGGTCGGAGATTCGCTCGGGAACGTGGTGCTCGGTTATGATTCCACGCTGCCGGTGACGATCGACGACATGGTGTACCATACGAGATCGGTTGTCAGAGGCGCCGGGCATACATTTATCGTGGCTGATATGCCGTTTATGACATACCACGGAAGCATCGACAGCACGCTGGACAACGTCAAACGCCTGATGCAGGAAGGTCATGCCCATGCCGTGAAAATGGAAGGCGGACGCGAGATCTGCACCGCGGTCGAAACGATCGTCAAAGCCGGCGTTCCCGTGCTCGGCCACATCGGCTTAACGCCGCAGTCGGTGAACCAGATCGGGGGTTACCGGATTCAAGGTAAAGACGAGGCGGATGCCGCCAGATTGCTGGAAGATGCGAAGGCTCTAGAAAAAGCAGGGGCATTCGGTGTCGTACTTGAACTGGTAACGGAGGAAGTGGCCCGCTTTATTTCCGAGCAGCTGTCGATTCCGACCATCGGGATTGGCGCCGGGCGGTATGTCGACGGCCAGGTGCTCGTATTCCATGATTTGTTTAAGTACGCATCCCCGTATCGCGACAAGCGTTTTGTCAAAACCTATGGTGACATCGGAACGATCGTTCGCGACGGGATCAGCCAGTACGTTCATGACGTGAAGAGCCGCTCTTTTCCGGATGAGACCCATGTATTTACGGCAGACGATCAGGTCGTCGAGAACTTGTACGGCAAAGGAAAGGAGAAGGTGGGACGCGCATGAAAGCTGTAAGAACGATCGAAGAACTGCGCAGCGGTATACGGGCGCTACAAATAAATTTGGGACCGGAAGCCACGGTCGGCCTGGTTCCAACGATGGGTTATTTGCATGAGGGGCATGCCAGCTTAATCCGCCGTGCCCGCGAAGATAACGGTATTGTCGTCGTCAGCATTTTCGTTAACCCGATCCAGTTCGGTCCGGGTGAGGATTACGAAACTTATCCGCGTGACGAAGCAAGAGATCTGGCACTGGCCGAAGCGGAAGGGGCGGACCTGGTCTTCCTTCCGTCGGTGGAGACGATGTATCCGCAGCCGACCAAGACCAAAATCATGGTATCGGACATTACGACCCGTCTTTGCGGCGCCTCCCGTCCGGGACATTTTGACGGCGTGACGACGGTGGTGAGCAAGCTGTTCAACATCGTTCAGCCCGATAAAGGATATTTTGGAATGAAGGACGTGCAGCAGGTCGCTGTGCTTCAGCAGATGGTACAGGATCTCAACATGAACGTGGAGATTGTTCCCTGCCCGATCGTACGCGAGGAAGACGGCCTAGCTCTAAGCTCGCGCAACGTGTACCTGAGCGAAGAGGCACGCCGGCAGGCGCTGGTGCTGTCACGCTCTCTGCGCGAGGCTGCGGCCGCTGTGAGCGAGGGGACGGCGGTAACCGCCGGGGACATTCGAAACCTCTTGCAGCGCGTCATCAGCCAGTCTCCACTGGCCGATATCGAATACGCCGAGGTCGTGTCTTTCCCTGGGCTTCTGCCTTATCCCGATGACGAAGAAATCAGCCGTAAGGACGAGGCCGTCCTGATGGCCCTAGCCGTCCGTTTCGGTCGGACGCGCCTGATCGATAACCGTTTAATTAATCCCAAGGAGGCGAATTGACCGATGTACAGAACGATGATGAAATCCAAAATCCACCGTGCGACCGTTACCGAAGCGAATTTGAATTATGTGGGAAGCATTACGATAGATGAAGATTTGATGGAAGCCGCCGACCTGCTGGAGAACGAAAAGGTCCAAGTGGTGGATAACAATAACGGGGCGCGTCTGGAAACCTATGTCATCCCAGGTCCCCGCGGGAGCGGTGTGATTTGTTTGAACGGGGCGGCAGCCCGCATGGTTCAGCCCGGCGACACCGTCATTATTATATCCTACGCCGTCATGTCCGATGAGGAAATCAAGAGCCACAAGCCGACGGTAGTTTTTGTGAATGAATCCAACAAGCCGATGAACACGATGAGCAAAGAGGTTCACGCCACGATTATTTAAGGACTGGTCATGTATGTGCGGGGAAGCTAAGACAAGGAATGGCAGCCCGGAGCGGGAATGAAAAAGCCCGGGTTAACAAAAAATGAGTTCAGGTGACCGCACTGATTTCATTTTTGTTAAGGTGGGATGCAGCCATGTTTCAGCATGTATTCGCGGAAATGAACAACATGTTAGACGAAATCGTGAAACATTACCCCACAGCGCAGGAGGCCCAAAAGCATCAGCTGATTCAAAAGTGGAATTTGCTCAAAACGATGAGCGACGGCATCATAGAAGAATGGTTGTCTTTTGAAGAGAAAATGGGCGCTTTCCGGGAGCAGGCCAAGATCGCGCCTGTATTTCCGCAGCATGAAACGCCCGAGGTCGAGATGGATTCCTTTATCCGGGGGCAGGGATATTTCAAGCTGCTGATGTACAGGCAGGCGGCCCAGCAATTTGCGCAGGTGATTCTCGAATTCCCCGACAGCTTTTTGGCCCGGATGTACTTGGCCATGGCGTATTTGCACCTGGAGGAGCCGGCGGAAGCCCGCCATCATTTCCAGTGGATTCTGCCGCTTGCCCAGCATCCCAAGCTGAAGGCGATGGTGCTGAATGCGCTTGGCTGTGTCGAGGCGATGCAAGGGCAGCTTGGCAAGGCCCAGGATTATTTTACGCTGGCGCTTTCGCATGATCCCTCGTTCCCGGATCCGTTAATGAATCTGCAGGTTTGCCAGCAACAGTGCGGTCAGCTTCAGTATGGAAGCCAGTTAATATCGCTGATGTAATGCATGTGAGAAGACGATGCCCGCTGCACGGAAAGCGCCGGGTGTCGTCTTTTTCTATAGAACCGGAAGTTCAAGTTTTTCCTTCCTTGAATTTTCAAATGTGAAATCTTCTGTTATGCTGTTAAGGAGACTGGACGAAAGGATTTAGGAATCATGAAATTTGCCGTACTTGACTTCGAAACGACAGGCAACCAGTCCGCAGACGAAATAATTCAAGTTGGACTTGCCATTATAGAAGAGGATGGGACGATTTCAAAGGTGTATGGCTCTTATGTCAACCCGGGTATCGAAATCCCTCCGTTTATTACGGGACTTACCGGCATTACGAATGAGGATGTGGCCGCAGCTCCGGCCCTGGAAGAAATGATGATGGAGCTCGTGCCGCTGCTCGACGACGTGGTCCTGGTGGGGCATAATGTAGCATTCGATTTTAATTTTTTGCAAAACGCACTCGACCGGTGCGGCTATTTGCCGTTCTCTGGGCGGATTTTGGACACGCTCGACCTGCTCAAAATATGCTTCCCTTCGCTGACTTCCTATCAGCTGGGCATGGTGACCGGACACTTCGGTCTTCAGCATGACCGGCCGCATCAGGCCGACAGCGACGCTTTGGCAACGGCATACGTTCTGTTGAAGTGCCTGGATGAGCTGAACGGCCTGCCGTTGATTACGCTGCAGCGGCTGGCCGAGCTGTTTGCCGATGAGGACAGCGACCTCGGCTGGTATTTCGACGGCCTCTGCCAGGAAAAGGAGCGGGAACCTGCTCAAGACCTGAACAGCCACACCTTTTACCGCCAGCTGGCGCTTAAGGTGGATGACTGGACCGAAATGGCTCCGCCGCGCGACGAAGTGGACGACAATCCGCTCAAAGGCGTCGAGTTTAAGGAATATTTGGCCGAGATCGAAAAACGGCTGCGCGATATTATGCCTCATTACGAGGAGCGTGAGCCGCAGACGATCATGTTCGACCAGGTGATGAATGCGCTGGATCAGGACAAGCATCTGCTGATCGAAGCCGGGACCGGGACGGGCAAGTCGCTCGGCTACCTGATCCCCTCGATTTATCAGAGCGTGAAGCAGGACCAGAAGGTGATGGTCAGCACGCATACGATCAACCTGCAGGAGCAGCTCCGGGAGCGGGATATCCCACTCTTAACGCAGGTCGTGCCCTTCCCTTTCAAGGCAGCTGTGTTCAAGGGCAGACAGCACTATTTGTGTTTGAGAAAATTTGAACATAAAATAAACAGAAGAGACTTTATCAATCCGAAGGAAGACACCATCACAGCCGCCCAGATGATCGTCTGGCTCGCCCAGACCGAATCGGGTGATGACGAGGAGCTGAGCCTCGGTGGCCGTGCGGGAGACTTCTGGGAGACCGTAAGCAGCGACTCGGACTCCTGTCAGGGCCGTGCCTGCCCTTGGTTCCGCAAGTGCTATTACCATCGGGCCAAGCATGAAGCCGGAATCGCGGATGTCGTCATAACGAACCATTCCAAGCTGTTTACGGACGTCAAGGCAGGCCATCAGCTGCTGCCTTCCTACGAGCGGCTCGTGATCGACGAAGCCCATCACCTGGAAGACGTTGCCGGCAAGCATCTCGGACTTCATTTGAAGTACTTTACGGTCGTCCATACGCTGACACGGCTCTATAAGGACGCCCGGAGCGGGCAGCTGCCGGCTCTTCGCCAGCTGCTTCAATCGTCGGCATATGAGCAGGCCGGTGAATGGACCGCCGTTATCGACCGGATGAGCGAGGATTTGGTCGATGTTAAAGAGCACTGGGACAAGCTGAGCGAATTGCTCTTCGGTCTGCTTCCGGAACGGAGCGACGCTGCTCCCGGCGACGGCGGCCAGTATACGCTGCGCCTTCAGCCGGGGAAAAAGCCGAAAGAGTGGGAGACGCTGGCGGCGCTCGAAAACCAGATTTTTGTCACGGTAGGGGAAATCGTCCGCAAAGGCGAAAAGATGCTGTCCGAATACAAGGAGGAGCAGGATGATTACGGTTCCGACAGCCTGATCACCGATATCGGCGGGCTGCTCAAGGACCTCAGCTCCGAGCGGGAGAATCTCCGGTTCTTTATGACGCTGAACGACGAAACCGTCGTGTACTGGATGGAGGCGAGCGGCCATTTCCGCAGCAAATCGCTCCAGCTGTACGCTGTTCCGGTTGACGTCAGCAAGCAGCTCAAGGAGCTGTTTTTTGATAAGAAAAAGAGCGTCATCCTGACGTCCGCCACCTTATCCGTAGATAAATCGTTCCAGTATATGATCGACAACCTTGGACTGCAGGAGGACCAGGACAGCGGACGCCTTGTGACGGTCCAGCTTCCGTCCCCGTTCCGGTATAGGGACCAGGCGCTGCTCGTCATTCCGCGGGATTTTCCAAGCGTGAAGGGAAGCGTCGGGGACGCCCTGTTTGTCGAAACGCTGGCCCGCTCACTCGCGGACGCTGCGATCGCGACCCACGGCCGGATGCTGGTACTGTTCACCTCGTACCGCATGCTGCGCCAGGTATACGAGCCGCTGAAAGAAGCCCTTGCACAGAGCGACATCGCCGTGCTTGGACAGGGCGTAGACAGCGGCAGCCGCACGAAGCTGATCCGGCGGTTTACGGACAGCAGCGCTTCGGTGCTGCTTGGAACGAGCAGCTTCTGGGAAGGCGTGGACATCCCGGGTGAAGCACTGACGTGCCTGGCCATCGTCCGGCTTCCGTTCCAGCCGCCGAACCATCCGCTGGTGGAAGCGAAGAGCGAGCTGCTGCAGCGCCAGAAGAAGAACCCGTTCATGAAGCTGTCGGTCCCGCAGGCCGTCATCCGCTTCAAGCAGGGCTTCGGGCGGCTGGTCCGCACCGCCCATGACCGGGGCATCGTCATCGTATACGACACGCGCGTCATCGAATCGTATTACGGGAAGTACTTCCTGTACTCGCTGCCTGGACCGAAAATGGAGCATATGCAGACAGACCAGATGGTTCCGCGCATCTCTGAATGGCTTCATCAGGACGGTGTGTCTTAAATGAGTCCATTAGATAGAATGAACTAAAGCGGTTTGAACAGGAAGTTCAATGAAAACTTTAGTTCAATCTATATAACCAAATAAATATTCAAGCCGTTCAATAGGGGGAACATGCATGAAATCGGAGAAAATATCCGAGGCGGTTGTCCGCAGATTGCCTATTTATCTTAGATATCTAAATGAGCTGAACAAGCGGGAGGTGGCCACGGTCTCCTCCCAGGAGCTCGGGCAGAAGCTGGATCTCAACCCGGCGCAGATCCGCAAGGATTTGGCGTATTTCGGGGATTTTGGCCGTAAGGGGATAGGGTATGACGTGTCCTATCTCATCGAGAAGATCCGTCAAATTCTGAATTTGGACCAGCAGATCAACGCGGTGCTGGTCGGAGCGGGGAATCTTGGTCAAGCTTTGTCCAACTATAACTTTTACCTGAAGGAAAATATGAAGATCGTGGCCGTGTTTGACGCCAATCCGTCCAAAATCGGCACGCGCATCAACACCTTGACGGTACAGGCCATGGATGAGCTGAAAGAAACGATACAAAGCAAAAATATCCGGATCGGGATTATTACCGTCCCGGATTTCGAAGCGCAAAACGTCGCCGATCAGCTGATTGCGGCCGGGATCGAAGCGATTCTGAATTTTGCGCCGACGATTCTTGGCGAAGCATCACGTGACGGTATCACACAACCCTGGCAGCAACCTGAAGCTGGCGAGCGGTGTGGCCCGCGTTACCGACATGATGCAGGCAGGCATTACGGTTTCCCTGGGAACCGACAGTGCGGCGAGCAACAACAATTTGGACATGTTTGAAGAAATGCGCCTTGCTGCTTTGATACATAAAGGCGTCTCGGGAGATCCGACGGCGGTTCCCGCGGCGGAAGCGCTGCGTATGGGCACGATCTACGGAGCCCAATCCTTGTTCCTGGAGGGAGTCGGTGCACTTGAGGCTGGAATGAAGGCGGATTTTATCGCGGTGAATACGGACCAGGCTCATTTTCTGCCGCGTACGGACTTCATTTCACACGTCATTTATTCGGCCAGCGCGAAGGACGTTGAGCACGTCTGGGTGGACGGAAAGCAGGTCGTGAAGCACGGCAGCTGTCTCACCCTGGACGAGGAACGCATCCGGAGGGAAGCCCAAGCGGCTTTTGAAGGTCTTCTCTCCCGATAAGACCGGGATGATTAGCTCACCTTTCAGAAAGGAAGTTCAGGTTGAAGAACAAGAAAAAATGGATCTTTCTCGGCATTGTCGCCCTGCTGCTGATCATTTTCGGCGCTTACCGTTATTTTATTTACGTGCTGCAGGATCAATGGAGCGAAAAGGACACCGCTATTGCCAAAGCGAAGCAGGAAGCCGGAATCGTGTCGGTCGCCGATGCCCAAAAGTCTGTGTGGGACCAGAACAGCATCTACTGGGTCGTGGAAGGAACGAACAAGACGGGCCAGGAGGTCATGGTCTGGGTGCAGTTCACCGATCAGGGAAAACCCAAGGAAGGCCAGAATACCGTGCATCAAGAGCTTTTGAGCAGCGGTATGTCCAAAGAGAAGATGAAGGCCAAAATCAAAAGCTCCATTCCCGGCATTAAAGATATGCGCCTCGTACCGGGTGTCTATAACGGAGAATACGTATGGCAGCTGTTCTACAAAGTGAAAGATCACTATTACTATCAATTTTACCGGTTCAGCGACGGAGCGGAAATCGGCAGCCCGTTCACGCTGCCCAATCGATGATTTTGTTTAAACGGCCATATCATGCAGAAAGAACCCCATCCTCAAATGGGGTTCTTTGGCTTACAAAGGATAATATTTAAAATATATTCACACTTTACCTTCGATTTAGTATATACAATGTGATATACTCTTATTTGTATTGAAGAGATATATATGACGAACAGCCCGGATTGTACTATAATTAGAGGATAGCGTTTTTCAGTAAAATTCAGGAGCCCGCTTCAGCTTGGAAGATGATTTTTCTGCTCTTTATTGAAAAACATGGTATATAGAAGTGTGGTCAGATGCGCGTATTCAACGAAGAGATGCTTGTGTTTCGCGACAAGCGCAAAACCATCCATCGAATCGGACTGGAACAGAAGCATGGTGACCGACCAATGGACTTGAACCAATAACGAAATATTTATTTTTGTCATCTAAAGTTTACTTTTTTTTTGCTTTGCCATTTCGAAAGGGGGACAACAAGTGAAATTGCGTCCATTGCCTATTATTATAACTGTTGTGGTTTCGGTAGCCGTACTGTTTGGCGGCTGGTTCTTTTATCGGCAAACGACCCTGCAGGGTCCGCTGCAAAAGATCGTCAGCAATTATCAGGGCGTGAATAACGCACATTTTAATATTACCCGCGATCAGGTGGATTTGAAACTCGATTTGAAGCCGAATGTAAATTTGGCTGATTTGGCGGATAAAATCTCCACCGAAGGCAAATCCGTCGTCGGCACCCGGGCGCTGAAGTTCGATTTTGTGGATCATTCATCGGACAAGCTGAACCAGTATTGGGATAAAGCGATGTTCTCTGTAGCCGAAGCGATGGAAAACAAGCGCTATACGGAAATTCCGGTCAAGCTGCAGGATCTGGCTAAGGGTACCGGAATTCAGACGAAAGCCGAAATGGACACGAAAAATGTCTATATTACGCTGACGGACGGCAGCTCAAGCAAGTTTCTTGTTCTGCCCCGTGATCCCGGCAAGATGGGAGTGTGGGAATAATGCCTAGATTGCTGAAGGAAGTTTTGATCGGATTTGTGCCGGTATTATTCATTTTTCTAGCTTTTGTAGGGGTCAATGTCATCCCTCTCATTATCGCCGGCCTGATGATCGGCGGACTCCTGTTTATGACCAACATGAGAGGCGGACTGACGGTAGGTGCTGCTTCGGAACGCAAGCGTAAAAAGGGCGGGCCGAAGAAGCTCACTTTTGAAGAAATCGGCGGCCAGGATAATGCCAAGCAGGAGCTGCGCGAGGCACTGGACTTCCTGATCCGTCATGATGAAATCCAGAAGCTCGGCATTCGCCCGTTGAAAGGAATTCTGCTGACGGGACCTCCCGGAACAGGGAAGACGCTGATGGCCAAGGCGGCCGCACATTACACGGATTCGGTATTCGTTGCCGCATCCGGCAGTGAGTTCGTAGAAATGTACGTCGGCGTCGGCGCGGGCCGTGTCCGGGATCTGTTCCGCGATGCGAGAAACCGGGCAGCCAAGGAGAACAAGCAGAGCGCGATCATTTTCATCGATGAGATCGACGTCATCGGCGGCAAGCGCGAAGGCGGGCAGCAGCGCGAATACGATCAGACGCTGAACCAGCTGCTGACCGAGATGGACGGCATTTATTCTTCGGAGAGCCCGAGAATCCTTTTGATTGCGGCGACCAACCGCAAGGAGATGCTGGACAGCGCACTGCTTCGTCCGGGACGGTTCGACCGTCATATTCAGGTGGACCTGCCTGACAAGAAGGGACGCAAGCACATCCTGGAGCTGCACGCGAAGAACAAGCCACTGCACGAGGATGTCAACCTCGATAAAATCGCCGAGGAATCTTACGGCTTCTCCGGCGCCCAGCTCGAGAGCGTCATGAACGAAGCTGCGATCTACACGATGCGCGAAGGACTGAAAGAGATCGAGCAGCGCCATCTGTCCATGTCCATCGACAAGGTGATGATGGGTGAGCGCACCGACCGTGAATCGACGATCGAAGAGAAGAAACGCGTCGCCATCCATGAGCTTGGACATGCCATCATGGCAGAGCTGGTGCGTCCGGGCAGTGTCAGCCAGGTGGCCCTCAGCCCACGCGGCAAGGCGCTCGGTTACGTGCGCCATAACCCTCAGTCGGAGCAGTACCTGTATACGAAATCGTTCCTGGAAGAGCAGATCATGATCGCTCTCGGCGGCGCGGCGTCGGAGGAAATTTTCTACGGCGGACGCAGCACCGGTTCGAGCAACGACTTTGAACAGGCGCTCGACATCGTCAAGACGATGATGAGATCCGGCCTTACGTCGCTTGGCATCGTAAACATGGATATGGTCACGACCGAAGAGCTGATGAAGGTGAACAATGAGATTCTGGAAGACCTGATGGGCAGAACGCGCAGCCTTCTGGAGAACCACCGGATCATTTTCGACAAATCTCTGGATATTTTGCTGGCAGAAGAAACGCTGTCCGGCGAACAATTCCGCAAGCTGTTTCATGAGTTTTCACTACTGCCAGCCTGATGCGCTGGCTCTTTTTTTACTTTTTTTAATGCTGCGTTATTATT
>NZ_PCZT01000006.1:15070-18505 GCF_002968895.1 Paenibacillus sp. AR247
TTTCGACAAGAAGGGTACAATAAATATAGAAGACCATGGAAGGTGGAGCAGAAACATGTACTTTAAAAAAATTGGTGTTATCGGCGGGGGGACGATGGGCCAAGGCATAGCCGAAATGCTGGCCGCCAGAGGCCTGGACGTTCTGCTGGTCGAGAAAACGCCGGAGAAACTCGATTATTCGTACAGCATGATCGAAACGAGTCTCGATAAGCAGCTTGAGAAATGGGCGATCACCCAGGCGGAGAAAAAGCTCATTTTGGGCCGAATCCAGAAGGTGGTCCATTTTGCCGAGCTGGGAAGCTGCGATATGGTCATTGAGACCATTTCGGAGGATCTCGAATCGAAGAAGGAAGTATTTGCCCAGCTGGATCAAGTGTGTCCTAATCATATTATTCTCGCCAGCAATACTTCTACGCTCAGCTTAACGGAGCTTGCGAGCACGACGATGTATCCGGAGCGTGTCATCGGTCTGCACTTTATCCATCCTGTCAGCAAGGTTGACCTCGTGGAAATTATCCGCGGCCTGAAGACGTCTGATTCCACGTTCGGGGAAACGAAGCGTTTTGTGGAGGAAGTCGTGGACAAGAAAGGGATCATGGTATATGAGTCCCCAGGCTTTGTGACGAGCCGCATGATCTGCCTGATGATTAACGAAGCGCTGCATATCCTGCAGGAAGGCGTCGCCTCCGCGGAGGATATTGACGATGCTATGCGGATCGGCTATTCGTTCCAGCATGGACCGCTCGAAATGGCGGACCGCTTCGGTCTGGATTCGGTCCTGGCCGCTCTGGAGCGCATGTTCCGCGAGTTCGGCGAACTGAAATACCGCCCGTCCATCGTGCTGAAGAAAATGGTTCGTGCCGGGCATTTGGGCGTGAAAACGGGAGTAGGCTTCTTCAAGTATGACAAGGATGGTGACCGCGTGTGAAAATTTTGGTAATCAATGCTGGCAGCTCCTCGCTGAAATACCAGCTGTATGATATGACAGACGAAAGCGTACTACCAGCTGTATGATATGACAGACGAAAGCGTACTTGCAAAAGGACTCGTAGAACGGATCGGCATGGACTCATCCATCGTTACCCATAAACCTACCGGCCGTCCGGACGTGACTGAGGTCAGCGAAATTCTGGAGCATACGACGGCGATCCGCAAAGTGCTTGCACTGCTGACGGATAAAGAGAACGGCGTGATCGAATCCGTGGATGAAATCCAGGCGGTCGGCCACCGGGTCGTGCACGGGGGAGAATTCTTCAAGGAATCCGCTCTGGTGGATGCGGAAGCCAAGTCTAAAATCCGCCAGCTGTTCGATCTGGCACCGCTTCATAACCCTGCATCCATGCTGGGGATCAAAGCAACGGAGGCGAATATGCCTGGCGTTCCGCAGGTTGTCGTGTTCGATACCGCCTTCCATCAGACCATGCCGGAGACGGCTTATCTGTATGCCATTCCGAGAGTGCTGTACAACAAATACAAAGTCAGACGTTACGGTATGCATGGCACCTCGCATGATTTTGTCAGCAAAGCTGCAGCGGAGTACCTGGGCCGGCCGCTGGAGGATCTGAAGATCATTACCTGCCACATCGGTAACGGGGCCAGCCTAACCGCCGTGGATGGCGGAAAATCGGTTGACACCTCCATGGGCATGACACCGCTCGAAGGCTTGATGATGGGTACACGCAGTGGTGACCTGGATCCGGCGATCGTTCCTTACGTGATGAACAAGGAAGAGCTGACGGTCAACGAAGTGAACTCCATGCTGAACAAGCACAGCGGGCTATTGGCCATTTCCGGCATCAGCAGCGACATGCGCGAAATTACCGAAGGGATGGAGAAGGGCGATGCCCATTCCAAGCTGGCCTTTGACATGTACGAATACCGTCTGCGCAAGTACATCGGTTCATATGCTGCCGCGCTAAATGGCGTGGACGTGATCGTCTTCACGGCGGGCGTCGGTGAGAATTCGGTTGTTTTGCGTAAAAAAGTATGCGAAAATTTGACTTACCTGGGCGTGGAATTGGACGAAGAACTGAACGCCGTCCGTTCCGGCGAACCGCGCCGCATTTCTTCCAAGAACTCCAAGGTGGAAGTGCTGGTCGTTCCGACGAACGAGGAACTGGTGATCGCCCGCGATACCAACCGGATCGTTCAATCCTTGAACGCCTAGGCTGAAGGGATACAGGCAAGTAAAGTTAAGGGAGAGATTGAGGCATGGCCACCAAATGTGTAATTCGTGACGTAAGCAAGCACGTGGGTGAAACCGTCACGATTGGCAGCTGGATCAACAACAAGCGTTCCAGCGGTAAAATTCAATTTTTGCAGCTGCGCGACGGCACTGGATATATCCAGGGCGTCGTCGTCAAGAGCGAAGTCACCGATAAAGTATGGGAAGACGCGAAAAGCTTGACGCAGGAGAGCTCCCTGTACGTCACAGGCGTCGTGCGCGAGGAGCCGCGCAGTCCGTCCGGCTATGAGATGACCGTCACGGATGTGGAAATCATTCATCTGACGGAGAACTATCCGATTACGCCGAAAGAGCATGGCGTCGACTTCTTGATGGATCACCGCCACCTGTGGCTCAGATCGTCCAAGCAGCGGGCGATCCTGGTGATCCGCGCCGAAATTATCCGGGCTGTGCAGGAGTTCTTCGACCAGAACGGCTTCACCCTGGTGGACCCGCCGATCTTGACGCCGACGTCGGCCGAAGGGACAACGAACCTGTTCCATACGAAATACTTCGAGGAGGACGCCTATCTCACGCAGAGCGGTCAGCTGTACATGGAAGCCGCGGCGATGGCCCTAGGTAAGGTGTATTCGTTCGGACCGACTTTCCGTGCCGAGAAGTCCAAAACCCGGCGCCATTTGATTGAGTTCTGGATGATCGAGCCGGAAATGGCATTTACGGATCATGAAGAGAGCCTCCGTGTGCAGGAGCAGTTCATTGCGCATGTGGTGCAGTCCGTCGTCAAAAACTGCCGCGCAGAGCTGGAAGCGGTGGGACGCGATGTATCCAAGCTGGAGAACATCCAGGCGCCGTTCCCGCGCATCACGTACGATGAAGCGATCGAATTTTTGCATGGACAAGGCTTCGATATTCCTTGGGGCGAGGATTTTGGCGCTCCGCATGAAACGGCGATTGCCGAAAATTACGACAAGCCGGTGTTCATTACGCACTATCCGGTCGGCATCAAGGCGTTCTATATGAAGCCGGATCCGAACCGTCCGGACGTCGTGCTGTGTGCTGATATGATCGCTCCGGAAGGATACGGCGAAATTATCGGCGGCTCGCAGCGGATCGACGATCCGCAGCTGCTGGAGGAACGCTTCAAGGAGCATGAGCTGTCCACGGACGCCTACCAATGGTACTTGGACCTGCGTAAATACGGAACCGTGCCGCATTCCGGATTTGGTCTCGGACTGGAACGGACGGTAGCC
>NZ_PCZT01000006.1:18605-27338 GCF_002968895.1 Paenibacillus sp. AR247
CCCGCGGACGCTGTACCGCTTGTACCCATAATGCCGGAAGAGGTGGAGCTCATGGACAATGCAGGTTGGAAGACATGGGCCGAGGGAGCATCATCCGGACTCGGGGCAGGCATGGCGGTCATTCCGTATGTGCTGCTTCGCCATTACCGCAAGCTGAAGCTGACGGATAGCGAAGCGATGCTGCTCGTTCACCTGATTGCGTTCAAGCAGGTCGAGCAGAAGGACTTTCCGACGATGGAGGAGCTGGAGGAGGTTACGGGATCCGGTGCCCAGTCGATTGCGGAGTCGCTGCAGAAGCTGATGAGGGCAGGGTTCATCGCCATCGATGAGGAGCTGGACGAGCTGCGCGGCATTCAATATGAACGGTACAACTTGTCCGGCCTGTATCATCAGCTGAGCCTGTGCCTGGCGAGCGAGGAGAAGCAGCGAGCCCAGGCTGCGAACAGACGGACGAAGAAGGCGGCCAAGCCGGAGACGGACAGCAGCAATATGTTTACCGTTTTCGAAAAGGAATTCGGCCGTCCTCTCTCACCGATGGAATGCGAAACGATTTCGGGTTGGATGGACCAGGACCGTTACCCTGAAGAGCTCATCCGCATGGCGCTGAAGGAGGCAGTCTTTGCCGGTAAGGTCCATTTTCGGTACATAGACCGGATCCTGCTGGAATGGAGCCGCAACCGGGTGCGTAGTGCCGAGGACGCCAGAGCCTACACGCAGAAGTTCCGTGGCGGCGGCAGAGCCTGACATCAGAGAGTTGAGTTGAAAGCGTGCCTTTCCGGTTAAACGGAAGGGTACGCTTTTTTAGCGTCTGAACAGAGCGATTAGGCCATGTGTTTGAATCAGGTAAGGACAGCTGCTGCTTGGAAGCGGTTTGGTTTCCGTCTGAATATGTGCCGGTTCGATGGACGTTTCCATATGAAAAAAGCGGATCGGCGGGTAGCGGGAACATGATCGGCAGGCAGGAGTATGGTACAATATTTCATAGTGTTCAAGAAGCTGGGCTGTAAGCTTTTTATACGTTAAAGGAGGATATCCATGAAGAACATACTGATCCTTGGCGGTACCCGTTTTTTTGGCAAACGGCTTGTTGAGCGGCTGCTGGAGGATGGGCATGAAGTCACCATCGCGACAAGAGGAAACACGCCGGATCCCTTTGGCGACAGGGTAGAGCGGCTGGTGCTGGATCGCGAGAATAAGGAATCTCTGGCTCAGGCCGTAGCGGGAGGCAGGGTGTGGGAGGTCGTATATGACAACATCTGCTATTCCCCTCAAGGGGCCCAGGATGCCTGTGACGTATTTCAGGGAAAAGTCAAAAGATACATACTTACCTCGTCTCTGTCGGTGTACGATCCTTCTTCGCACCAGAATCAGGAGAAGGACGTCAACCCGTACATTTATCCGATCACGATGGGAGGCAAGGATGATTTCTCCTATGCGGAAGGCAAGCGGCTCGCCGAGGCTGTCTTTTTCCAAAAGGCAGACTTCCCGGTCTGCGCCGTCCGCTTCCCGATCGTGCTGGGGGAGGATGATTACACGGAGCGGCTTGAATTCCATATCCGGCGGATCCAAAGCGGTACGCCGATCGGCATGCCGAATCTGAGCGCCAAGCTGTCGTTGATCGATTCTGAAGAGGCCGCCTCTTTCCTGAGCTGGCTGAGAACCCAGCGTGTGGAGGGGCCGATCAATGCCTGCTCGCAGGGGGATGTCAAACTGTCGGACATCATCGGCTGGATCGAGAAGGAAACGGGATGCAAAGCCATCATCCAGCGGGAGTCGGCGAAAGAAAATGCTTCTCCTTTTGGCGTACCGGAGTCGTGGACGATGGATACCTCCAAGGCGGAACGGCTGGGATATTCGTTTAAGCCGATCCGCTCGTGGGTTCCGGCTTTGATCAAGCAGCTATCGCAGCAGGAGAATGTTTAGAAAATCATTTGCGGCGCTTCAGCTGGCCTGGGGCAGCCAGGCACGGATTCATTCAACCGGCAATTTAGGGCAGCCTTTTCCTTCGGGGAGGGGCTGTTTTTCTTTTGGATGATATTGGCATGAATTTTTTTGAAAAACATGCAGGGTTAACCCGGAGGCCCGGCGTCTATAGATACGGGAAGGAGGAGAGAGTTATTGACGAGGAAGCATTGATCGAGCAAATTCGTGATGGCGACCAAAGCGCGTTCCGCACGCTCGTGGAGCGTTACGGACAGCATGTGTTCCATACGGCCTACTCGGTGCTGAAAGATGCCAAGGAAGCCGAGGACGCGGCCCAGGAAGCCTTTATACAAGTGTATAAATCTCTCTCCGAATACCGGTCCCAAGGATTCAAGACATGGTTGACCCGCATTGCTTTACATAAAGCCATCGATGCTAAAAGAAAGCTGGGAAGGCGCAGGGAAGACCAGCTTGCGGATGCAGAGCAGCTGAACCAATGGCCATCCGGCGAAGCGGATCTGCTGGCCCAGCTGGTCAAGAAGGAGAAAAAGGAGACGCTGGAGCGGAGGTTACATCGCCTTCCGCAGCAGCACCGAGAAATTTTGATCCATTTTTATATCCAGGAAAAAAATTACGAGCAGATCGCCAAGGAGCAGGGAATTGCCGTCAAAACGGTGGAATCCCGGCTGTACCGGGCGAGAAGCTGGGTCCGCACCCATTGGAAGGAGGAGGAGTGGAAATGAGTCACAAAGGGCGCTCCCAGCCGGTGACGCAGGACTGGGTGGAGTACATTCAGGGGGCTTGCTCCCCGGAAAAAGCGGATACGCTGGAGTCGCTGCTGCTGGAGGACGATTCGGCCCTGGCGGCATACATGCAGGTCATGAATGATCTGGGGCCGAAGCTGCCCGGTCTCGAATATGAGCAGCAGTTCATCGACAACGTCATGGATGCTCTTCCTTCCGAAGACAAGGATGCGAAGCGCGGAGCAAACGAAAATTGGCGCCGGCGGTGGTACGAACATCGCATGTTCCATTACGCCGTGGCGGCCTGCATTACGCTCGTATTCCTATCGACCGGATGGTTCGACAAGCTGGGCCCGGAAACGCTGCAAAAGGCAGGGACCAGCGGTCAGCCGACGTATGGTGAAAAGCTCGTTCATGTGACGACAGGCTGGCTGGACCGGCTGAAGCCATAAAAAGAGGGAATCGATGACCATTCAGAATCAAGGAAAGGAACGATGACTTTGTATCCACAACGCAGTAAGATGGCTGCTTTTATTCTCAATTTCATCCCGGGCCTCGGCCACTACTACATGGGACGGAAGCTGAGAGGGGTTATATACCCTATGCTGTTTTTTGGAGGCATTTTGTTTGGAGTAATGGTGGCGATCGCACTGGGTGAAGGCGGCATGTTTTTTGCTTTTACCCTGCTGTGTGCGGCTATATTATGGGGGATCTGCATGCTGGACCTAATCGTGTATCTGGTGCGTATGCCTGCTCCGCAACCCGGGTATCCGCCGCAGCCTTATCCTCCGCATTGGGAACCGGGGGCCGGTCCTTATCCGGGAGGATATAGCGGGCAGGGGCAGCCTGGGTTTCCGGGGAACGGACCCGAATTTGTCCAGGAAGGCGTGTATGCGCAGCAGCCGTACCCTCCTTATCCACAGCCCAGCCCGGAGAACGAGCGCTTCTTTACGATTTTGCTCTCCTTTATTCCGGGGCTTGGACATCTTCATATGGGATTGATGCAGCGGGGCCTGTCGTTCTTGATCGCCTTTTTTGGGCTGGGGACTGTCATGTTCTTCCTGACCGGCCTGACCAGCCATGCGTTCTTTATGCTGTTCCTCGGCATCCTGCCGATCATCTGGCTGTACTGCATGTTTGACGCCGTGCAGCTGATTCACCGCAAGCAGGCTGGCGAACGGGTTGAGGACCGCACCCTGTTCGACGAGATGGAGGCCGGCCGGGCGGAAGGACGCCGCAGCAAAGTGCTCGCTACGCTGCTGTCTGCTTTCCCGGGAGCCGGACATATGTATCCGCGGTTTCCCGAGTTCCATATCGATTACCGGATTTCACATTACTTGAAAACAGCCATCGTGGCCCTGCTGCTGATCGGCGTAGGCATCCGGCTGTTAACCGGGCCCAAACCGAGCGGACGGGAGAGAAGCCACGGGGATTTTTAAACGGATATTCACTCTAAGATACTGTTCGGTCCTTCATGCAGCCTGACTTGAGTCAGGCTGTTTTTTTATTGGGATTAAAGAGGATAAGTATGGTGACATTGGGGCCTTACGAGCAAATGATTTATAGCGGTAACCAATGGAGCACGATATCGATTGCTTTCCTGTTTCAGGAAATGTTATGATAGCCCATGCTCAAGCATGAGTTCGGGTCGGAATCGGGTATGAAGGTTTTTATCATGGAAGTCCGCAGCTTGCTCCGGACATAACTGAAAAGGAGGTGTTATCGTACTTATGAACCAGTGGGATGCCGATATTCACATTACGGACGCTTTGGTCTGCGAGCTGATCGAAAGCCAGTTCCCGGATCTGGCCGGATTTCGGATCAGGCAGATTGGGGAAGGCTGGGATAACGCCGTTTATCAAGTGGGAGACCGCTATACGTTCCGTTTTCCAAGAAGAAGTTTCGCCGTAGAACTTCTGCTCACAGAAGGGAGGTTGCTGCCGCTCCTTCGCGATTACATTACGCTTCCCTATCCCAAACCGGTGTTCTACGGACTGGAAAGCGAGGCATATCCGTTTCCGTTTCTTGGTTACACTTATATTCCCGGAACGTTTCCCGTTGGACTGACTGATGAACAGCGGCGTTTATCGGCGGCTTCTTTAGGAAGCTTTCTGCATAAACTTCATCTGTTTCCGGTGGGAACGGCAAGGGAAGCGGGGGTTTCTGAAGACCACCGGAACCTGACGGACGTAACTTCACGCAAGATGAAAATGGTAGACATCCTGTCCAGCCTGAAGCCTCATCTGCCAAGGGAGGAGCATGATGCCATCCAGAAATATTTGGACCACCGTGTTACCGTGGACCGGATTACCCCGCAGGAAGTAATGCTCCATGGCGATCTGCACTTTAAAAATATGCTGGCAGACGAGCGTGGGCAAATCAGTGGCGTGATCGACTGGGGAGATCTGAATGTCGGCCATCCGGGCTGCGATCTCAATATCGCTTACAGCTTTTTGGGGCCGGCAGAGAGGCAGATGTTTTTCGAACAGTACGGCGAAGTGGATGAGGAAACCAGGCTGCTGGCCAGGCTGATCGGCGTGTTTATTCCGATGCTCCTTTTGGCTCAGGCGGTTCAAATCCAGGACGCCGGGGTGGAGGAAGAAGCGCGGGCCAGTATTCGCCGGGCTCTGTCCGGTGATTGAAACGGCCGATAATGATCCGCGGGGAGCGTATGGTCGTGGTCCAACGGGAACGGACGAAATTTTTTTGATAAGCGCCACCGAACCAGTTAAGAATGACGGTGCCAGCTGCCTGAATGCCAAGGCAGTAAACATGGCTTAATCGCCGGGGATTTTGGTTAGCTCAAACCGGCTGCCCCATCTTTGGGTAGTGGCGATGAGGGTGCGGTCTCCTTTCGTGAAAAAATAGCCGCTCCCTTCTTGCTCCTTATAGTTCCACCCCTGCTCCTCCAGCATGGAAATGATGCGCTGACCATTCTGCTGTGAATTGAGCCGGCTGATATACCAAGTGTTTTTTTCATCTGACAGCAGGACTGTAGGCGAATCACCGGACAGCATCCCCTGATTCCATGCCGTCTTTTTGTCGATCCCTTGTAGTGGAAAAGCCGGGTATAGAAGGTAGGTTTGAAGCATGATCCACAACAATATGGATAGCAGAACCAAGGTTCCCGACGCGCCGATAAACCATTTTTTCAACACTATATATTTCCCCTTTGTTTATCAGATGAAGTCACTGTGCTAGAATTTTCCTTTATCCCATTATAGCCCGGATATCCGATGTTTTGACAGGCCTACATAAACCAATCAAACGTTCCTTTCCTTGCACTTGAAGCGTTTTATATAGAGAAAATAACGTAAGCATCTTTTGAAGGGGGCGCTCGATTGAAAAGTATAATGACTGCTTTCCTGCTGGTTGTGTTCATCTTAGCGGGCTGCAGCCAAGAGAAAGATACGTTCAGCTCCCCGCTGTATCAAGGCCGAAGCTTGAAGAATCGGGGTGATCGGCGAAGTTCCGATGGTACGGGAGAGTAATGTTACTTTTAAGCAAATCACGTTTGATGATTTGGAAAAAGGAGATTCGTTCTTATCCTCATACGACGCCATTTTTATCATGAAAGAGGAGCTGCCGACAGCCGCATCGCCGCAGTACGCCAGGATCTATAAACTTGCTGGAATTCCGTTTTTTTCTTCGAATCTTCCAAATACCTTACGACCTATATAGATGCTACGATTTCTTACGAGGATTGGCCTGACATGGGACCCGGTTTCTTCGTACTTGGATATGATGGGGGAACAGGGCATCAATTTGGCACAGGTTTGTATAACGACACCAAAAACGAGACGAATGTCAAAAGCGCTTACTCCGATATTTTCAGGCAGATCGAAACCGGGCTATAGATGGTTATATCGTATTGAATAAGGAGGAACATGTCCTGAAAATCATCGGTTGCTCGCTGTTAGTGCTTCTACTGTTACTTACCGGATGTGCTTCCGTCCCCCAATCTTACAGCATGCCTGAGTATAAGGGCAGAAGCTTAACGATCGGAGTGGTTGGAGGGGCGCCTTCCTTTTCAAAACAAACGAATCGGGTATTTAACCGGCAAAAAAATCCTTACTCCGACGCCGGCTGATCCGGTATGGAATAAGGATTTTTTACTCTTTTCATCATGAGCAGCAAGGCTGCTTCCGCGGCTAATTAACGCCGGCCATCCAGCGTAAGCGGGGCGGCGCTGTTCTGAAGAAGCATGCTGCGGTACAAATATTCAAAAATGAATTCAAACGCCTCCAGATGCTTTTTCGCTTCAAACGCGTTTTTGCCCCAGGCATAAATGCCGTGGTTGCGCAGCAGGATTCCCGGTACGGCCGGGTTCAGCACGCCTTCCACGAGTTCGGCAATGCGGGGAATGTCCGCATAGTTCGGAAGCACAGGGATGGAGATCGGCGCATTTTCCTCCCAAATGTTGAAAGCTTTGATCAACTCGATGCCCTGAGCCGGCACGGCTCCGGCTTCCCCGAACCATTCGCTGATCAGGTTGTTAAAGATCGTATGCACATGGAACACGGCGCCGCAGCCGGTGAGACGGTATATTTCGCAGTGGATTTGCGTCTCCGCGCTGGGCTTCAGCGAGGTCGTTTCCACCGCCCGGCCGCTCTTGTCCACGAACAAAAAGTCTTCCGGCGTCGTCAGCGACTTGTCTTTTCCGCTCGCCGTAATGGCGAAATAAAAGGCTTCCGGGTCAAATTCGCCCACCCGCATCGAAAGATTGCCGCTGGTTCCCGGAAACCAGTTCTTCGCGGCAAACTGCTGTTTGATCAGGCTCAACTCCCCGAGAACCAGCTGCTTATGCTCCAGGCTAATGCCGGCAAAGGTCATGTCTACAGCACTCCTTGTCGTTGTTTCTTCTTCATGTCCTCGATAATGTCAAAAAAGGTTTCAAAAGGAACATGCTTCACGCCAAGCTCCGCGCATTTGTCCGTCAGGATGGAGCGGGAGTAGACGAGGTCGGCGATTTTGGCGCCTTCGAAGTCGGTCAGGCTGTCGCCGATCAGAATCCGCTCGTATTCGTCTTCCGGGAACCGGCGCATGACCGTCGTTTTGCACATCCCGCAGCCGTTATGGCAGGGATCCTGGCAAGGGTGCGGCCAGAGGATATCGATCCGCTCTCCGCTAAAATCGGCGCTGTTGCAAAAAATATGGTCGGACGGAATCCCGAAGGGCTCGAGGAGCGGATCTATAAAAAAGTCCATGCCGCCGCTGGTCACGTAAAAGTCGATATTTTCCTCTTTAGCATAGTCCAGAAATTCACGGAAGCCGTCGCGAATGCCTGCCCGGCTCAAGACGTAGCTGACAATCTCGTCCTTCATCGAAGAAGGCAGCAGGGCGAACATGGCGCCGACGCCTTCGCGCAGGGTGATCTTCTGGCTGACCGTATCTTCCATGATCGGCTTGTACCCGGCCGGGTCAAAATGCTTCATGATCGCCACGATGTTATCCGACAGCGTGATCGTGCCGTCAAAATCGCAAAAGATTACGCGTTTCTTAGCTGTCATCGTTCGCCCCCCCAGGCGTCCAGGGCTGCCTTCAGCTCAGGATGGCCGTCTTCGGCATACTGGGCGAGCGGAATGGACTGCTGCGCCGCAGCAATCGCCTGCACAAACGCCCGTCCGCCGGCCTCCGTACCCATCGGATGGCCGTGAACGCCGCCGCCGGCGTTCACGACCACGTCGGTTCCGAAATCCCGCAGGATGAGCGGCACGAGTCCGGGGTGAATTCCCGCCGAAGGCACCGGCATGCTGGCCTTCATTGGCAGTTCCCGGCTGATCAGCTCGTCACGAATCGCCATGTTTTCCGCCTTAGGCATCGTCACGGATCCGTAAGGGGAAGGGAAGAGCACCAGATCCGCGCCGGCGAGCCGCATAAGCTGGCCCAGCAGCACCGAGGCCGAAATACCGTAATGCGGCGACGGGTAGAAGGCTCCCGCCAGGGCCGGATGCGCGGCGATCGGAACGTTGATCTCCGGATCGCTGCTCAGTTCATGCAGCACGTCGTAGCCGTAGGACAAGACGTTGAACAGCAGCGCGTTCGCGCCGGCACCTATCGCCTTCTT
>NZ_PCZT01000006.1:27438-42808 GCF_002968895.1 Paenibacillus sp. AR247
CGCATTGAGGCCGATGACGGACTTGAAAATGCTCATCAGAAGCGGCCGGTCATGGACGCCGAGAATGTCCCGAATGCCGGCGATGCCGAATTTGGGGCCGGGGAACCCCTGCACGAAATGATCTGAAAAGCCGAGGCGGTTCAGCTTGATTTTGCCGTCCATCGAGATTTTGCCGAAAACGGTGACAAGCAGGGCCGGAATGTCGCGGCTGAAGTTGATGTCCGGGTACGCGATGGTGACGTCGGCGTAACGCTCGCCGGGTGCTGCGCCTTCCGGCTCATGAACGTCCACCTGGAGCACTTCGCCAAGATGCTTCTGCATCGATTCCCGCTTCGCTTGGGGAAGCTCGGTCCAGCTGCCGACGGTCATGCCGACAGCGATCGATTCGGCCTTTTTACGAAAGTCGGCCTTGTCGTCATACAGCCGGTACGTGGCTGTGCAGCGGCTCATGAAATTCCCTCCTTCAGCGCGGCCCCCATTTCCCGGGAGCGTTCCGCACAGCGGTTCACGGCGGCGATCACCGTCTCGAAGAAATCGCCTTTGTCAAGCGTCTCCAGTGCAGCCTGGGTGGAGCCGTTCGGCGATGTCACCTTCGCCCGGAGGGCGGCAGGCTCTTCGCCGGTCTGCTGCACCATCCGTGCGGCGCCGAGAACCGTCTGCACCGTAAGTTCCTTGCACTGCTGCGGCGTCAGGCCGCCGCGGATGCCGGCAGCCATCATCGCTTCCATCATGTAATAGATATAAGCGGGGCCGCTGCCGGAGATGCCGGTCAGAATTTCCAGCTTCTCTTCGTCCACGACCGTTACCGTACCTACGGCCTGGAACAGCGTCATGACCGTCTGGCGGTCCTGGTCGTTGATTTCCTTGGAGAAGGAGACGCCGGTTGCGCCGAGGCCGATGGAGCTGGAGGTGTTCGGCATCGTCCGGGCGACGGGCTGCTTGCGTCCGAGCAGATCCTGGATCGTGCGGATGGTGAGCCCTGCGATGACGGATACGATCAGCGTGTTATCGGAGAGCAGCGGACCGAGTTTGCGCAGCACGTTAGCCGCATCCTTCGGTTTGATAGCGAGCACGATAATCGGAGATTCACGCAAAATTTCCGTGGTTTCCGCCGGGTCATTGTTCGTTTTGACATTGTAGCGGTGCTTGAGCTCTTCGAGCCGCCCCGAGTTGGAGCGGTTCAGCATGGTCAGGCTTCCGGCATTGACGACCGATCTTCCGATCAATCCTCTGACGATGGCTTCCGCCATCGCTCCTGCACCGTAAAAGGTAATGGGCTGGGCAATCATGGCCTGTTGTTGACTCATTATAATTCCTCCTTGCGCGGCAAGCCGGTATTGTAGAGCACCGGTATTACCCGCGAATTTGTCCATTTCCATGGATGATGTATTTCGTGGAAGTCAGAGCCGGCAGGCCCATCGGGCCGCGGGCGTGCAGCTTTTGCGTGCTGATGCCGATCTCTGCGCCAAATCCGAATTCGAAGCCGTCCGTAAAGCGGGTGGATGCGTTATGGTATACGGCGGCAGCGTCCACTTCCTGAAGGAAACGTTCGGCATGGCGCTGATCGGCGGTAACGATGCATTCGGAATGCTTAGTACCGTAAGCAGCAATGTGCTGCATGGCCTCATCTATCGATTCTACAATTTTTACGTTCAAAATGTAATCATTGTACTCCGTTGCATAATCTTCTTCTGTGACCGGGAGAGCCCAGTCGATGATTCTGCGGGTTTCTTCGTCGCCGCGCAGCTCCACCCCGGCTTCCTTGAACGTTCCGGCCAGTGCCAAGAGATGTTCCTTGGCATACGCCTGGTGCACGATCAGCGTCTCCATCGAATTGCAGACCGACGGACGCTGTACTTTGGCATTGATCGAGATCTCCTCGGCCATCACGGGATCGGCTGTCTCATCCAGATACGTATGGCAGATGCCGGCGCCGGTTTCGATGACCGGCACGGTGGCGTTTTCCACTACAGTGCGGATGAGCGAGCTGCCGCCGCGTGGAATGACGACGTCGAGCAGGCCGTTCAGCTTCAGCATCTCGTCGACCGATGAACGGTTCGGATCCTCGATCAGCTGAAGCGCCTCCGGCGGAATGGCGGTGGAGGCGAGGGCGCCATGGAGCACCTCGACGATTTTGCGGTTGGAGGAGAGGGCGGAGGAACCGCCCCGCAGCACCACGGCATTGCCTGTCTTCAGGCACAGGCCGGCGGCGTCGACGGTCACGTTCGGGCGCGCTTCATAAATGATGCCGATAACGCCAAGCGGTACGCGGTATTTGCGGATGCGGAGCCCGTTTGGACGTTCGATATTCTCCAGCTCGTCGCCGACCGGATCGGGGAGCTCGGCGATTTGCTCGAGCCCTGCGGCGATGGCGTCGATCCGCTGCGGATTAAGCGCCAGGCGGTCGAGCAGCGAGGATGAAGTTCCCTGCTGGCGGCCGCGCTCAAGATCCTCGGCGTTGGCCGCGATAATTTCATCCTGTTTCTGACGCAGCGCCTCGGCCATGCGAAGCAGCGCCTGATTTTTCTCGTCGGTGCTCAGCCGGTTCAATACGGCGGCGGCAGCGCCGGCGCGTTCTGCTTTTGATCTTACTTCACTCATATCATAAATGCCTCCTTGTCCTTATTATGTGAGTAACCTATTTTAAGGTAATCCACTCATCCCGATGAATCACTTCGAGCCGGTGAACGGTATCCAGCGTCCGGATCACTTCAGCGCTGCCCAAGCCCTGAATCCGCCTGAGCTGCTCATCGTCATAATTGACGATGCCGCGGCCGCAGACCGTCCCTTCCAGGTTCAGCACCTCGACGACGTCGCCGGCATGAAACTGGCCTTCGACCTGCTTCACGCCAACGGGGAGAAGGCTGTGGCCGCCATGAACAAGCGCTTCCTCCGCTCCCCGGTCCACGTAGAGAGTGCCGAGCGGGGTGGACATGAACCCGAGCCACTGCTTCTTCATCGGCAGCGAGTGCAGCTCGGTGTCGAAGTAGGTTCCTTTGCCGCGGCCTTCTATGGCGCTGCGAAGATCGCCGTTCTCGATTACGCGGCCCACGAAGACCGGTACGCCGCCGCGGGTGGCGATTTTGGCGGCATCCACTTTGGAGCGCATGCCGCCCGTACCGACGGATGAACCGGCGCCGCCGGCAATGGAGTAGATCTCCTCGGTAATTTCTCCGACATGGTCAAACCGGATCGCATTCGGATTATTCCTCGGATCGGCCGTATAGAGACCGTCCGTATCGGTCAGGATCAGCAGATGCTGGGCTTTGACCAGGTTGGCGACGAGCGCCGACAGCGTGTCGTTGTCGCCGAATTTCAGCTCATCGACCGAAACGGTATCGTTCTCGTTGAATATGGGGACCGCCCCCTGCTTCAGCAGCTCCTCGACGGTCATGCTGGCATTGTTCATGCGCTTGCGGCTGCAAAAGTCGGTGCGGGTTAGCAGGATTTGCGCGGCGGTGATGCCGTGCGAGGCGAATGCTTCCTGGTACGCCTGCATAAGCAGCGCCTGGCCGACGGAGGCCGCGGCCTGCTTTTCGTGCAGAAGCTTGGGCCGGAAGCTGTAGCCGATCGCCCGGAAGCCGGCCGCGACGGCACCGGAGGTGACAAGCAGCACTTCGCATCCGGCTTTGATGAGTGCTGCAATTTCGCCCGCAAAGAAGGCGACCGCATCGCGGTTCAGTCCGCCTTCAACGCTAGTGAGCGAGCTGCTGCCGATTTTGACGACGACTCGAGATGGCATATGATATCACGTTCCTTTTCTAAATATAAGACTGCTTTATTTTCCTCATAAAAAACTTCTTGGTACAACAAAAAAACTTTCGTCCTTTGGAGTAAAGGACGAAAGTTTATACTTCCGCGGTACCACCTTTATTGATGATTGGATCATCCGGCTTTGGGCCCTGTAACAGAAGGCACTGTCCTGCACACAGGCAGGCCGCTCAGGGGTAGGTTTCGGAGGGGCTCGCGGTAAATTCTTTCAGCCGGTGGAATTTACTCTCTGGGCGCGAGTGGCCGTTCTTACTGGTCCCGTCAACGCGTTTCATTATGTTTCTGTATATGCTTCCTTTGGTTCATCCGCTTTATTTTCACCTAGAATACCACGAAGCGGCGGTCTTTGCAAAAGGTTATACGAACAGATTCAGCCGTCCGATCCGCTCGGCAGCTTCCTGCAGCCTCTCCTCGGAGGTCAGCAGCCCGACCCGGACGTAACCTTCGCCATGCCGGCCGAAACCGATGCCGGGAGCAACGGCCACCTTGGCTTCTTTCAGCAGGAGGTCGGCAAACGACTCCGACGTAAAGCCATTGGGCACCGGCAGCCAGCTGAAGAAGGAACCGCCCGGCTTCTCCGCCGTCCAGCCGATGCGGCCGAGACCGTCGAAAAAGGCGTTGCGCCGCGATTCATACCGCTGCACGAGCTCCTGTACGCAGTCCTGGGAGGAGGTGAGCGCCGCAGCGGCCGCGGCTTGGATGCCGCCGAACAGGCTGACGTAGATATGATCCTGCAGGTTGTTGATGAGCGAAATAACGTCCCTGTTGCCCAGCGCAAATCCGACGCGCCAGCCAGCCATGTTGTACGTTTTGGACAGGGTGTAAAATTCGATGCCGACTTCCTTGGCGCCCGGTGCCTGCAGGAAGCTGACGGGGCGCTCGCCGTCAAAGCCGATGGCGCCGTAAGCGAAGTCGCTTGCGACGACGATGCCGTTCTCTCTGGCGAAGCGGACCGTGTCCTCATAGAAGCTTAGCGGGGCGACGGCCGATGTCGGATTGTTCGGATAATTCAGGTACATCAGCTTGGCGCGTGCCCGGTCAGCTGGGCTGATCCGGCCGTAATCCGGCAGGAAGGCGTTGTCCGCCAGCAGCGGCATAAACGACATTTCGGCTTTGGCCAGCGCTACGCCGGACCAGTAATCGGGGTATCCCGGATCCGGAACGAGGCACAGATCGCTGGGATTGAGCAAAATCTGCGGGAGCTGCACCAGTCCCGTTTTGCCGCCGAACAAAATGGCAACCTCTTTCTCAGGGTCAAGCTCCACGCCATAATCCTCGAGATAGCGCTTCGCGATCGCTTCCTTTAAAAAAGCAAAGCCGGTAAACGGCGAATATTTATGATAGAGCGGGTTGGCTGCCGCCTCTTGCAGCGCGGACACGATGTGTCCCGGCGTCGGTGTATCGGGATTGCCTTGCCCCAGATTGATGACGTCATGCCCAGCGGCGATTTCCCGGTTCACCTTCTGCACGAGGGTAGCGAAAAACTGGGTCGGCAGCTGGGTCATCACTTCGGCGGGTACGATGGGAAAAGCGGATGTCGGACGTGCGTTGTCCTCTGATGAATGCATATCAAATCACTCCGGTCTGGACTCGAGAATAATATGTTTAAATCTATCACGATTTATCCGGGCTGTATAGAGGGAAATGACTGCTTGCACGCGGAATGGGCAGCGACTATGATGGTATACAAATGAGATTTGCGGATCAAGCCGTTCGCGCCGTGATCCAGGGGAGGAACCAATCATGCCTTTAAATGAACGCGCGGTGCTGCGAGCCGCTTTAATACAGGCCGATATTCAAATCGGCCAGCCGGAGGCGAACCGCCTCCGTATGGAAGACCTGCTGGAACGGGCGGTGTCTGCGGAGCCGAAGCCGGACCTGCTGGTGCTGCCCGAAATGTGGAATACCGGTTACGCGCTGGAGCAGATCCAGGAGCTCGCCGATCCGGATGGCAGGGAGAGCCGGGAATGGTTATCGGCTTTTGCCAAGCGGCACGGGGTGACGATCGTTGGCGGCTCCATCGCGGAGAAGAAGGACGGCGGCATCTACAACACGATGTACGTTTTTAACGAACAAGGGGACACGACGGCCCAATATTCCAAGATTCACCTCTTCCGACTGATGGACGAGGAGAAACATCTTGAGGCCGGCGATGAAATCGTCAGCTTTGCATTGCGTGAGGGCTTTCAGGCCGGCGCTTCGATCTGCTACGACATCCGTTTTCCGGAGCTGGCCCGCACCCAGGCGCTGAACGGCGTAAAGGTGCTGATCGTGCCTGCCGAATGGCCGCATCCGCGCCTGCACCACTGGCGCACGCTGTTGATGGCCCGGGCGATCGAGAACCAGATGTATGTCATCGCCTGCAACCGCGTCGGGGTAAGCGGAAGCACCGAGTTCTTCGGCCATTCGCTCATCATCGACCCCTGGGGCGAGATTGTGGCTGAGGGCGGCGAAGGCGAAGAGATCGTGACCGGTGAACTGGATCTTGGGCTGGTCGATGAAGTGAGGGGCCGGATTCCGGTGTTCGAGGACCGCCGCCCCGATATTTACCGTAAACCGTAACCTCAAGCTTCAAACCGGAAACCGCACATGGAAAAAAGGTCCGGGCTCTCCGCCCGGGCCTTTACACGTTTTTTAGACCAGATCATTCAGCGTATCCTTGAACGTTTCGATAAAAGCCTCCGCCGCTTTGGACAAATACCGTCCGCGCCGGTATGCGACCACAAGTGTACGGCTCGGCACCGGCTCGGCAAGTGGAAGGTATACCGGCACGAATTCGCTTCGCGGCGCCCGCGCGATAAACCGCGGCACCAGCGTGATGCCCATGCCCGTGGCGACGAGCGACTGGATCGTCTCCATGTTGTTGCTCTCAAAGACGACCTTGGGCTCGAAACCGGCCTGCTGGCACAGGTCAAAGGTTATTTTGCGGAAGCCCTGTCCCTTTTTGAGCACGATAAACGATTCCCCGCTCAGCTCATCGATCCGGACCGGAACCGGCTTCCCGGTTTTGGCTCTGGCAGCGAGCGGATGCGATTCCGGTACGGCGAGGTCGATCTTTTCTTCGCCGATTACCTCGTATGTCAGCGAAGGCTCCTGCAGCGGCAGGGAGAGCAGGCTGAGGTCCGACTTGCCTCCGGCCGTAAGCTTCTCCAGGTTCATGGAGGAGTCCTCCAGCAGGGTGATTTCGATGTCCGGGTACTGGCGTTTGAATGTGGGAAGCACATGCGGAAGCAAGTGTGCGCCTGTAATCGGCATGCTGCCGATGATTACCTTGCCGCTCTTCAGCTGGGAGATATCAGCCATTTCCTGGCGCAGCAGCTCCACGGCGTCCATAATTTTTTGGGCCTGCTCCATAAAGGAAGCCCCGGCATGTGTCAATTCCACTGTGCTTGTATTGCGCTGGAACAGCAGCACCCCGAGCTCTTTCTCCAGCTTGGACAGCTGTTGGCTCAAGGAGGGTTGGGCGATATGCAGCTTCTCGGCGGCTCGGGAGAAATTTCGCTCTTGGGCGATTTGGAGTGCGTATTGCAGCTGTCTAAGTTCCATGAGACACCTTCCTTTGCTTTCTATAAAGTAGCGGATAAAACACGCTTTTCTTGATAGTTAATTCCTATTACTTTTATAGATATTATATCTTGGATCAATTAAGCTGCAAATGCTATATTTAGTGTAATTCAAGAGGCTGCCGGGCTGAATCGACTTCTGTCAGGCGTCTCTTCCAAGGAACGAAACCATGAAGAGGTGACAGTGATGAGTAAAAGAACGATGTTTGAGAAAATCTGGGATAACCACGTGATTCATCAGGAAGAAGGCAAGCCGAGCATTTTGTACATCGATTTGCACCTCGTCCACGAGGTAACGTCCCCGCAAGCCTTCGAGGGCCTGCGCCTGAGCGGCCGCAAGGTACGCCGTCCGGAGCTGACGTTCGCAACGATGGACCATAACGTACCGACGAAGGACCGTTTTAACATTACAGACCCGATCTCCAAGCAGCAGATCGACACGCTGTCGCAGAACTGCCGCGACTTCGGCGTCACACTCTTTGATCTGGATACGATTGACCAAGGGGTCGTGCACGTTATGGGGCCGGAACTCGGTCTGACCCATCCGGGCAAAACGATCGTCTGCGGCGACAGCCACACTTCGACTCACGGCGCATTCGGCGCTCTGGCGTTCGGGATCGGCACAAGCGAAGTGGAACACGTGCTGGCTACCCAATGCTTGCAGCAGGCCAAAGCGAAGACGATGGAAGTACGCTTCGTCGGCAAACGCAATCCCGGCGTAACGGCGAAAGACATGATCCTCGGCGTCATTGCCAAGTATGGCACGGATTTTGCTACAGGTTATGTTATTGAGTACACGGGCGAAGCGATCCGCGAGCTGTCGATGGAAGAGCGCATGACCGTCTGCAACATGTCGATCGAAGGCGGTGCGAGAGCGGGCATGATCGCTCCGGATGAAACGACATTCGAATACTTGCGCGGACGCCAATACGTGCCGCAAGGCAGCGACTTTGACCAAGCGGTGGAGCAGTGGAAGCAGCTCGTCACCGACGAAGGCGCAGCATACGACCGCGTTGTGGAGTTTGACGTGGAAACCCTGATCCCGCAAGTGACCTGGGGAACGAGCCCGGGTATGGGTACGGACATTACGTCCCGCGTGCCGGTGCCGGCGGAACTGCCGACCGAAACGAACGCAAAGCAGCTGAAAAAGCGATTGAATATATGGGCCTGACGCCGGGAACGCCGATGTCGGAAATCGAAATCGACTACGTGTTTATCGGTTCCTGCACCAACGGCCGGATCGAGGACCTGCGCGCTGCGGCCCAGGTAGCCAAGGGGCACAAGGTGTCCGACCGGGTAACGGCGATCGTCGTTCCGGGTTCGGGACGCGTTAAGATCCAGGCGGAGAAGGAAGGACTGGACAAAATTTTCACCGAAGCGGGCTTCGAATGGCGTGATGCCGGATGCAGCATGTGCCTGGCGATGAACCCGGACGTTCTCCAGCCGGGACAGCGCTGCGCATCGACGTCCAACCGGAACTTCGAAGGCCGTCAAGGCCGCGGCGGACGCACGCACCTCGTGTCTCCGGCAATGGCTGCAGCAGCGGCGATCAAGGGTCGGTTCACGGATGTCCGTGATTGGAACTTCAAAACGGAAGCGGTCAGCAGCTAAGGAGGAGAATAAACATGGAAGCTTTTACGAAATTAACAGGTCTCGTCGCTCCGGTAGACCGGGTGAACGTGGATACGGATGCCATCATTCCTAAACAATTTTTGAAGCGGATCGAACGCACAGGTTTCGGACAATTTCTGTTCTATGAATGGAGATTCGATGAGCAGGGCAACGACATCCCGCAGTTTTCGCTGAACCAGCCGCGCTATAAAGGCGCTTCGATTCTGATCTCCAGAGCGAACTTCGGCTGCGGTTCTTCCCGTGAGCATGCGCCATGGGCGATCATGGATTACGGGTTCAGATGCGTCATCGCGCCATCGTTCGCAGACATTTTCTACAACAACTGCTTTAAGAACGGCATTCTGCCGATTAAACTGTCGGAAGAGCAGGTGGAAGACCTGTTCCAGCGTACGGCAGCAAATGAAGGCTACGAGCTGAACGTTGACCTGGAAAACAAAACGATCACGGATGCCCAAGGTCTGCGTATCGATTTCGACCTGGATGAGCACCGCCGTCAGTTCCTGCTGCAAGGCCTGGACGATATCGGCCTGACCCTTCAGCATGAAGATGCCATCTCCGCCTATGAGCAAAAGCACGCGGATCGCTTGTTCGCGTAACTTATCCAGCCGGATGGGCACTGCCCTTCATTATAAGCTCCCATGCTCCGATAAGGAGTGTGGGGGCTTTTTTGCTGGGCGCTGGAGTATATCCGAGGAGCCGAAGGAGTTAAGGGAGGTCGATATTTGGATAAATCGGGAAAGAAAACAGGTAAAAATTTGTAAAATCAAGCAGGAATATAAGATTAGCACACAGAAATTGTTACAGGTCAAATTCCGTTAATGTTTTTTCATACATACATTCTGCGGCTTGTCACGAGCAGCAGCAAAAAATCAGTTTGTCAGAGGTGGAACATGAAGAAATTCGGCTTTTTACTGTTTTTATTGATGTTCGCCTTTATTGTCGGCGCCCAGGCGCCGTCGGTATCGGCGGCAAGCGGCACGGAGATCGTGCTGGACGGGAAACAACTGGACATGCCTGCGGACGCAGGGGTTGTCAACGTGAACGGGAGTATTATGGTTCCCTTCCGCGTGGTCGGTGAAAATCTTGGATTTGCCGTAGATTGGGAGCAGAAGTCGCAGAAGGTCACGATTCAGAAAGGCAGCACCAAGATGCTGCTTGTCGTGAAGCAGAAATCGGCAACCGTGAACGGCAAAAAGGTGAGCTTGGATCAGCCTCCGCTCCTGCAGAAGGGCAGCGTCGTTGTGCCGATCCGGTTCGTGAGCGAACAGATGGGCCTTGCGGTCAGTTGGGATGGCGTCAACAAAACTGTGTATCTGTCGACGGATGGATCGAATCCGTCGGGAGCCGATCCGGGAACAGGAGCAGGCAGTGGAGGCACGATACCGGTTCCTGATACGGGGAGCGGCAATTCGGAAGGCACCGCTCCGTCAGGCGGTTCTGAAGGATCCGGCGTGACCGGCCAGGAGGGAACTGCCGAGCTGACTGGCATCAGTTTTAGCGACAACCGCCTGATGATCGCTACCTCCGGCAATGGGAATGTGGTCCCGAAAGTGTTTACGATGAAAAATCCGGACCGCATCGTCGTGGATCTGCCGCAGACCGAATTCTCAGGAGCACTGGGCGAGACACTCCCCTTGAGCGCCGACGCTCAAGGGAAGCTGGACGTCAGCGGGTATCCCGATGTTTCCGGGGTCCGGTATTCGTTGTTCAGCAGCAGTCCGTCCACCGTTCGGATCGTGATTGATTTGAACTATGCCAAAAACTATGCCGCATACCCGGATCCGTCCGGAAACGGGATGTTTATCGTCGATTTGAATTTAGCTTCAGAGACGCCGTCGGTTCCGGTCGGGGGCAGCGGGAAGAAGGTCGTCGTGATCGACGCCGGGCACGGTGCCAAGGATCCCGGGACGATCGGCTATTCGAAAACGAAGGAGAAGGACTTCAACTTGGCGGTTGCCCTAAAGGTCGGACAGCTTCTCGGGAGCGAGCCGAATATCGATTTTGTTCTGACGAGAAGCGATGACACTTTCCTCGAGTTGAAGGACCGTGTTAAAATAGCCAACGATCTGAATGCCGACGTATTTGTATCCATCCATGCGAACAGCGCGGGCTCGTCTGCGGCGAGCGGCAGCGAAACCTNTTATCAGCGTGATGCAAGCAAATCGCTGGCGAACGTGCTGCACAAGTATTTGGTTCAGGCTACCGGCCTGGCGGACCGGGGAGTGAAATACGGCAACTTCCACGTCATTCGGGAAACCAAAATGCCGGCTGTTCTCCTGGAGGTTGGTTATCTGAGCAATCCGAAGGATGAGGCAACCTTGTTCTCCGAAAACGTTCAGCAGTCCGTCGCGCAGGGGATCGTGAACGGCATTAAGGAATATTTGGGATTATAGAATTCGGAACTTGGCTGAAAGGAGTGTTATGGTGAATAAAAAAATATGGTGCGCAGTTCTTCTGTCCGCCGTGATGATTGTGGGAGCAGGCTGCGGTCAGAAAGCGAAGACGGCTCCTCCTCCGCCAGCGAGCGCTTCCGAACCGAGCTCACTTCAAGCGGACGAGAGCACATCGCCGCCGGTTACGGAAGGTACTGCTCCGGATGACAGCACGGCAGGTAGCAATTCGGGCAATGACAGCAGCGGAGGGACCGGGGAAACCAAGGGTGAATCAACCGGTGAGGCAGCTAAGGATCAACCCAGCTTTCAGAAATTGACCATTGATGTATATTACACCGACCCGCAGGAAATGGAGCTGAAGAAAGCCCGGAAGGAGATCAGCTACCAGGTTCCTCTTGAGAAATACGTTGAGGCGTTCAAAGCGCTTCAAGACAGCGGCAGCACCGACCTCGTTCCGCTGTGGGGTAAAATCGAATTGACCAAAATGTCGCTGGACACAGATACGGGACTCCTGCATATGGATATTCATATCCCGGACGAAGCCCGGCTGGGATCGGGCGGGGAACAATTTGCCCTCGACTCGCTCAAGCAAACGATGTTTCAATTCGACGAAATCAAAGCGATCGACATCCTCGTCGACGGCCAAGCCGTGGAGAGTCTGATGGGCCACATGGATCTCGACCATCCGATCAAGAGAGGCGAGTAGATCATCGTTTCAATCATAACGAACAAGCATGCCGATTCCTATTGGGAGTCGGCATGCTTTTTTGCGGAAACCATGCTTTTCAGCAGGGGTGTTTGAATCGATAATACATAAAAATCCCCGGTTTTTGTCCATCCAAAGTCATAGTAAAACTTTTGCATATAGAGGAATATATTCGCAACTTTTCAAGGGGGCTCGCGTCTAATAAATGTCTGGTGATGTCGAAGATGCCGAAGCCGAAACGTCAAAAAGCAGTTGAAAAATTTGAGAATGGTAGGGGTGAATAATGAAGAAGTTTGGTTTTTTGTTTGCGTTTATATTTGTCTTCATTTTGGCGTTTCCTCATAATGGACAGGCTGCGGCAGGGAGCACAAAGATTTTTTTGAATGACAATGAGCTGAAGCTAACAGGTAATGCAGTGGTTGAAAATGTGAAGGGTAATACGATGATCCCATTTCGCGTGGTCGGAGAGAGTCTGGGATTTGAAGTCGCATGGGAGCAGAAGACCGGCACGGTAACCATACAAAAGGACTCGACAGTCATAAAGCTTGTTGTTAATCAAAAGAATGCTACGGTTAACGGCAGTAAGGTTGCACTTAATATCGCGCCGATTCTGCGCACCGACACGGTCATCGTCCCGCTTCGCTTTGTGAGTGAGCAAATGGGACTGACCGTCAGCTGGGATAATGTGAAGAAAGTGGTATATTTAATTACCCCGGATTCGAATTCCGGAAACAGCGGAAATGCCGGCACCGGTGCAGGCAACGGCGGGACAACCGTACCCGGCAACGGCAGCGGCGATAACGACAGCAGCGTCGGGCTCGTCAATGGACTCAGCTTCAGCGACAACCGGCTGCTGATCGCAACCAGCGGGTCGGTTAAGGCCAGCAGTTTTAAAATGACCGGTCCCGATCGGGTCGTCATCGATCTGACGAACGCGAAATTTTCGGATCAATTCAGCGGTTCTTCTCCGCTGGACAGCAATTATAACGGCTCAATCAACGTCAGCGGCTATCCGGATGTATCCAAGGTCCGTTACTCGCTGTATAACGATAATCCTTCCACGGTACGCGTGGTCATTGATCTGAATTATGCAAAAAATTATAAGCTGACCAATGAAAACGGGATGTATATCATCGACTTGAACACATCAGACAGCGGCACTCCTTCCACTCCAGTTGGCGGAGGCGGCAAAAAAATCGTCGTCATTGATGCAGGCCATGGCGATCAGGATCCTGGCGCATCAGGCGTTTCCGGCAAAAAAGAAAAAGCGTTTAACTTGGCGGTTGCCCTCAAAGTAGGGGCTCTGCTCAAAAATGATCCAAACATCGATGTCGTTCTTACCCGCAGCGACGATACGTTCCTTGAACTGAGCGAACGGGTAAAGATTGCCAACGATTTGAAGGCGGATGTGTTTATTTCCATTCATGCGAACAGTGCAGGCTCCTCTGTGGCAACAGGAAGTGAAACCTATTATCAGCGGGATGCCAGCAAGGCGCTGGCCAACGTGATGCATAAGTACCTGGTACAAGCCACCGGGCTGAAGGACCGCGGCGTTCGCTACGGCAATTTCCACGTCATTCGCGAAACGAGATGCCGGCCGTGCTGCTGGAAGTCGGTTATCTGAGCAACAAAAACGCGATGCCGCCCTTTTCTCGGAAAGCTTCCAGCAGCGGGTTGCCAAAGGCATCGTCAGTGGTATTAAAGAAGCCGACCACCGCACCAGATCAGCAGCAGGAGACGGCCTCCGATCAGCAGGTGACTGGAAGCGGCGGAGATACGGCAGCCGGAGAAACGGGAACCGAAGGCAATAACGGTGCCGTTACTTCCGACAGCGGGCAGGACCAAGGTTCAGACCAAGGCCAGGCCTCATCCGGTTCGCAAGGGCAAGGACAGGGTCAAGAGGCGACTGGCCAGGGCCAATCCATTTCCACGCAAACGACGAATTCGAACCAAAAAAGCTTGAATATCGATGTCTATTATACAGATCCTGAGGAACTGGATTTGCACAAAGCCCAGAAGGAAATCAGCTTCAGCAGCGATGATGAAAAGTATAAGAAGGCGTTCGAAGCGCTGCAGGCCAGCGACAAATCGGACCTGGTCCCTCTCTGGGGCAAGGTGGAACTTAAATCGCTGAGCATGAAGGACGGTCAGCTTACCATCGACATTCATCTGCCGGATGAAGCTCGTCTCGGTGCAGCGGGAGAGCAGTTCGCCCTCGACGCGCTCGACAACACGTTGTTTCAGTTTGACGAAGTGAAGTCGATCGAGCTGCTGGTTGACGGCGCCAAGGTGGAAAGCCTGATGGGGCATGTCGATTTGGAGCATCCGATGACAAGACACTGATTTTTTTGGGGAAATTCAGGAAATATAGCAGGAGCTCGGCTCCTGGATGTCGAATTATATACAGCTAGAGCATGGCTGATAGTAACGAACTAAAGTTGGAGCGTTGCGCATCCTTTGTGGGAGCTATGATTCCCGGGGAACGGGCGACTCCGCTTTAGTTCTTTCTATTTATTTCAGAGAGGGGCACTATCATGGTTCAGAAACGCAGCAATCATTCCTTACCTTCTAAAAAAGTCGTCTCCGCCGTCCTGGTCGGTATGATGGCATTAAGCTCGGGCACAGCCGTATTCGCGGATACCCCGGCGACGACCGGAGCGAGCGTAACAGCAGCTTCCGTCGGCCAGTTCAGTGACGTCAAGAGCGGATTCTGGGCTGAAAAGCATATATACAAGCTTGCTGCCCAAGGCATCATCCTCGGCGATAAAGGGCTGTTCCGTCCAAACGATTATGTGACTCAGCAGGAAGCCGTTACGATGGCGATCCGTTTTGCCGGGCTTCAGAACAAGCTGAGCACGGACACGGCCGTTGCGCTGCCGGAGAATGTCGTCGTAAATAATTATTTCAAGCCATACGTTGCACTCGCTTTCCAGCAAAGCATGCTGAACAAGGCGTCCGAAAGCGCGGCCACCGGTCAAAAGGGAACCTGGGGCGAGCGGAAGGCGAGCCGGGAGTGGATCACCGAAGTGCTGGTCCGCGCTCTGGGCAAGGAAAGCCAAGCTTCCGCCGCAGCCTCGAAGGCCACGACGTTTGCCGATAACGGCAAGATTTCCGCTTCAAAACGCGGGTTTGTGAACGTTGCGCTGGAGCTGGGCTTGACGAACGGTGTGGATGGTAACCGCTTTGATCCGCAAGGTTCGGTTACGCGTGCCCAGCTGGCGACCTTTTTCAGCCGGGCCGAAGCCTACAACAACATTAAGTACGACAACTCCGCCGAAGGCATCATCACCGGGCTGAGCGATAAT
>NZ_PCZT01000006.1:42908-50875 GCF_002968895.1 Paenibacillus sp. AR247
AAGCTTGATTTGTATGTAGACGGCAGTGTGAAGAGCTACGCCCTTGATGCGTCAACCGGATATTTTACAAAGGATTCGGAAACGAAGATTGCCTTTACGGAACTGAAGCCGTACACCAAAGTGATGGTCATCGGCAGCGGGACGAAGGCAGGGTATGTGGAAGTGACGGATCCAACCGTTCAGCTGGAAAGCACGGAAGGAACGTTCCAGAAGCTGTCTCCGGGGAACATACTCTGGATCGAAACGAACAGCACGTTCCAGCAGTTTACATATGATGCGGGCACGACGTTCCTGGATCAGAACGGTGCGAAGATCGATCCTTCCGCTATCGCGGTCGGCAGCAAGGTATCGGTATCTCGTGAAACGTTCAGCTCCGCCAAGAAAACGGTCATCGTTCAAGTGAAATCGGGGATCGTGAACAAGACGGGCACCGGAACGCTGCAGAGCATCGATACGGCCACCAAGTCGCTCGTCATCAAAAATGACGCGGGCAATCTCGAGAGCTACACTTGGGATGCCAACTCGTTCTTCAGTTACCAGAATGAAATTCTGTCTCCGTCCGAACTGAAAGCAGGTTCGACCATTAATTACACGATCAGGAACAACGTTATTCAATCCATTGAATTAAAACAGGGAGTAGAGCGTACGATTCGCGGCTCCTTGTATGAGGTTGGAGCAAACGGCTCGACCATCACCTACAAGCGGGACGGCGGAGCACTTGAAGTGAAGCTTCTTGCCAGCAAGCCGGAAATCGTCATCAGCGGCATCAGCGCACCGCTTCTTAGCGATTTGATCGCGGATTCCACCGCTGGCGACCAGGTGCAAATTACGCTGAATCCTGACGAGCAGGTAACCAAAATCGAAGTGCTGAACCGCCAGATGGAGCAAAAACGCGGAGCCTCGGTCGTATCCTATGAACCGAAGACGAAGCTGCTCACGCTGATGGATGCCAACAAAAAACCGTTCGTTGTGACGCTCGACGATAAAACCAAGCTGGTGTACAACACGGCCAATCCGACGCTGTCCGGCATCGAATCGCTGCTGACGACCGGCCGTAAAGTGAACGTCAGCTATCTGACGAACCGGGCGCTGACGCTTGAGGTCATTTACCAGTACGACGGCAAGGTAACCGCGATCGATACGGCTGCCAAGAAGATGACTGTGGTCACCCCTGGCGGGGAAACACTCGTGCTGCCATACAGTAATCCGGCCGTACAGGCATATGGCAAGAGCAACGCGTCGCTGTCCGACGTGAAGATCGGCAGTGATGTCGCCCTTGTGCTGAATGCGACGCAGGATGCCATTTCGTCCATTCTATTGAAATCGACGGTTCAATTTGAAGTCGTGGACATGAACTATACCAGCAGCCGAATTACGGTGAAGAAGGATGGCGTGACGAGCCAGTTCTATCTGGACAAAGCCGCACTGACAGGAGATAACGGACAGGCGGTGGAGCTGGCGGATATTCGTGCCGGACAGATCCTCAACGTGACGTTTAACGGAACAAACGCGGCTGCCGCACAAATCGTGAAGCTGACGACGGGCCAAATCACGGCGGTGGATTCTTCTGCGGCATCACCAAGCATTACGGTGAAGGATTATGCCGGCACGACGGAAACGTTCAAGCTCGGAACCGGGTCGAAAATCGTCAATGACGCCGGCAGCGCTCTGAGCCTGGGGAACCTGGCTGCGGGCAACCGTGTCGAAGTCCGCAAGGACGAAAGCGGCAATGCCGTGGTCAAGGTGCTGAACGTAACGACCCAAACCTACTGGAAATATGACAGTTATGCGAAGGAAATATATGTGAAACGGCAAAATGTCAATGATGCCAACCTATACACGCTTTCGCCTGGCGCATATATTCACCAAGGTGACACGATATTGACCGTGCAATCCCTGAAAGAAAATGATACTATTGTATTGTATTTAAACAATGGAACGATTGTAGAAATACAGAAACAATAGTATGCTTTGGGAATGGTCATAAGATACACCGTCTTGATGCGGGGTTCTTACCCGCGTCAGGACGTTTTTTTTTGCAGGAGGTACTTCGCATGAAGGCTGAAACCGTTCGCTATATTTTGGACACGATCGGAGCGATGTTCCCTGACGCGCATTGTGAATTAAACCACAGCAATGCGTTCGAGCTGACGATCGCGGTTCTGTTGTCCGCCCAGTGTACGGACGAAACGGTAAACAAGGTAACCAAGGATCTTTTTCAAAAGTATAAAACGCCTGAGGATTATGTTTCGGTTCCCTTGGAGGAGCTCGAACAGGATATCCGCCGGATCGGCCTGTACCGGAACAAAGCAAAGCACATCCACAACCTGTGCCGCATTCTGATTGAACAGTACGGCGGAGAGGTTCCACGAGAACATGACAAGCTGGTACAGCTTCCCGGCGTAGGACGCAAGACGGCCAATGTGGTGGTGTCGAATGCATTTGACGTTCCGGCGATTGCGGTGGATACGCACGTCGAGCGGGTATCCAAGCGGCTTGCTCTGGCGGGCTGGAAGGACTCCGTGCTCGAAGTGGAGAAAAAGCTGATGAAGCGGGTGCCCAAGGATGAGTGGACGATCACGCACCACAGGCTCATCTTCTTCGGCCGGTATCACTGCAAGGCACAGAATCCGAAATGTCAGGTATGTCCGCTGCTCGATGTGTGCCGTGAAGGAAAAAAACGTAATGAAGACGTCCCAAATCAGAAAAGATAAGGAACATACAGGATAGGAAGAACAAAGATGGAGAAGGATGGGATTTAGATGAAATGCATTTCGGTGTACACAGACAATTTTGAAATGTTTTCCGATATTTTTGACGCGGTTGTGGAAAGCAAACTGAGTGAAAACGAAGAGAAGGAAGTCGAGGGAATCACGGTGAGCCATTCGGGCGACGTGCCTGAGCATTACCTGGACCGGATGTCCGTTAAGCCTGAAGTCGTTGTCATGAAGGACAAGTCCCGTGGCTTGACGATTTTGCAGCACGGCAAAGTCTTTGAAATTTTGATTCCGGAACTGGAAAGCGCGTCGATTTAACGGCCTGTTTATGCAGCGTAAGGCCCAGGATAAAACCGAATGGTATTCGGTTTTATTTTTTTTGTCCGGCAAAATGATTTCCAACCCATCGGTGGAATGTTAAAATAAAACTATTTGAATGGGTTTTCCGGCAAAAAGCGTCAGAGCCGCCTCATTCGGTCAATTGACACAAGGGAGAGTAGTCAGCATGTCGTTCACTGTCCAAACTACAGCTAGCCAAGGATCTATTGCGCTGCAGCCACTGAAAGAGCAGCTTGCCGCTTGGGGCGATGCGAGATCGGCGAGTCTCATCGACGATTTAATACATAAAGCAGACGCCGGGGAAATGACCATCGCCTTTTGCGGCCATTTCTCGGCGGGAAAATCCAGTCTGATCAATTCCTTAGGCGGGCGAAAGGTGCTTCCATCCGGTCCGGTGCCAACCAGCGCCAACGTCGTCTCCATCCGAAATGGCGAGCCGCGCGCCCTGATCTATCCGGCCGCAGGCGCAGGGGATGAAGCCCCGAGAGAGACCGCGGACCCGCTTCAAGTCTCGCTAAAGGAACTATACGAGTACTGCACCAACGGTGGTGACTATTCATCGGTGGAAGTGTGGGATGATGTTCCCCTGCTTGGGAAGCACGGCGTATTCATGGATACACCCGGGGTGGATTCGACGGACGACGGCCATCAAAAAGCGACTCACTCCGCGCTTCATTTGGCGGATGTCGTTCTGTATGTGATGGACTATAACCATGTCCAGTCCGAAAACAATTTGGTGTTTGCCAAGAGCCTGTCGGATTGGGGCAAACCGCTGTACCTGATCGTCAACCAAATCGATAAGCACCGGGAGCGGGAGCTATCCTTTGATACCTACCGCCAGGAAGTGGAGGCGGCTTTCAAGCGGTGGCAGGTGCATTACGAGAATTTGCTGTTTATCTCGCTGAAGAATCCGGAGCATCCGTATAACCAGCGGGCTCAGCTGGATGGCCTGGTGCAGGAGCTGATCGCCCAGCGGGGACCGCTATTGTCTTACAGCATCGACTGTTCCGCGCGTCATATCGCCGAGCAGCATACGGCGCAGTTCGCCGATTCGCTGCAGGAGGACATGGAGCAGCTGCTGCAGGAGATGGGAGGCGCCGAAAAGGCGGCGGAGCTGGAACGGGAGATGGGCGCCCTCAGGGAGGAGATCGAACGGTTTGCGAATATCCGGCAGCTGGAGCGGGAATCGGTCCGCCGTGAGGCGGAAGGACTGCTCGAGAATGCCAACCTGACGCCGGCCGATCTCCGGGATCGGGCGCAGCTGTTTCTCGAAAGCCGCAAGCCGGGCTTCAAGAAGGGCTTTCTGTTCGCCGGGGCGAAGACGGAGCAGGAGAAGCAGGAGCGCTTGGAAGGCTTTCTGTCGTCTTTGCGGGAGCAGTGCGCCTCCCAGATCGGGTGGCATCTTCAGGAGCTGCTGCGCCGCTGGGGACAGTCCCACCGGATTTGGAACGAGGAACGCGATCAGCAGCTTGCCGATCGGATGCCGGTCATCGGTCCGGAACTGTTGGAGGGCACGGTGGAACGGCCAGGGTGCAAATGAAGTCGGCCGAGGCCTTCCAGGACGATTTGGCGTATTCCTTCTCGATCCTCCAGCTCAGCAAGCCGGAAGGCGACAGCTGGCTTGAGGCGGTACGTTCCATGAAGCCGGAAGGTGTTCATCCGGCCGGCCTGCCGCATTACGGATTTCTCAAGGCGGCTGCCTCGGGCTGGGACCTGGCGAAACCGCTGTTGGGCAGCGTTCAGACCGTTGATATGACGGAGTACCGCTCTTTTGTAGCCGATGAGACCAAATCGTGCTTTGTCGACCGGATTGATCTGTATTACAGCTCTCCGCTGACGGAGCAGGGAATCGTGCTCGTGGATACGCCGGGGGCTGACTCACTGCACGCCCGCCATACCGGCGTGACGTTCCAATATATGAAGCAGGCGGACGCCATCGTTTTTGTAACGTATTATAATCACGCGTTTTCCAAGGGTGACAGGCAGTTCCTCACCCAGCTCGGCCGGGTGAAGGACAGCTTTGCCCTCGATAAAATGTTTTTCATCGTCAACGCGGCCGATCTGGCTGCTTCCCAGGAAGAGCTGGAGCAGGTCGTCAAGCATGTGGACGGCAACCTGAAAGCCCGGGGCATCCGGCTGCCGCATATTTACCCCCTCTCCAGCATGACCGCGCTCGAGGCGAAGCTGGGCGGAGATGAAGTTATGCTGGCGCAATCGGGACTCGGCGCATTTGAGGATGCGCTCGGAGTCTTCGCCGGGGAAGAGCTGCCCAAGCTGTCCCTCCAAGCCGCCGCATCCGAGGTGTCGGCTGCACGGAAAAGGGCGGAGGAATGGGCGCGTCTGTCCCGGCAGGATGCAGGCAGCAGGCAGCGGCGCAAGCAGGATCTGGTCCGGACAGCCGAGCAGGCTAAGGGGCTTGTTGGGCAGTTTGCCACAATGCAGCAGGGGAACCTGATTGCACAGGAAACGAAAGAGCTGCTGTTCCACGTCAGACAGCGCATCGGTTTTGGAATGGGTGACTTTTTTAACGAAACGTTTCATCCTTCCGTTCTGCGTGAGGATGCGGGTCAGCTGAAGCGGGTGTTTGCCGGGTGCGGACGCGAGCTGGAACGGACGCTCGTCCGTGAGCTGGAGCAGGAGCTGCTGGCCACGACGCTTCGATTGGAGAACAAAGGCAACAAATCGTGCATGCGGCCGCCGTACAGACGACAGAGGATATATCCGCACTGGATGCCGGTTTGGTTCTGAATCCGCCGGAGGAAAAGGAGTGGGAAACGCCGGAGCTTAAGGAAGTTCAGCTGGAAGGCATCGTCGACTGGAACGCGGCCTGGGGATATTTTAAATCGCCGAAGGCTTTCTTTGAAGGCGGAGGACGCGAAAAAATGCGTGCGGCTGTAGAAGAACAGATTAAGGAAGCGCTGAGCCGCGAAGTATCCGCTCAGGAAGGGCTACTGTCTGATTTTTACGCGCAGCGGATGGGGGATGCCCAGCATAGGCAGGCCGGCACCCTGCAGGAGCAGCTGAAGGAAACGGTCGATGCGCTGACCGCCTCGCTGGAACAGGGCGAACGGCCGGAGACGTGGGATACCCTCGCCGCCGAACTGCTTCATATTGAACAGCGAATGACATCTTAGGAAACCGTACGGTCACGGAGGAGACTCCGATTCGTGTTTGGTCGATAGCTGTTTCGAGACCTAGCTCGTCGTACTGATGGCCACAGAGCAGTCGATAAGGACCGTTCACTCAGAACCTCATGCAAAACAGGAATGAATGATGTCAGCTAAATACTCCCCATCACCGGCTAAGCCGGTAATTTCAATGCCGAAGTCCCTGTTACAGGGGCTTTTTTGTTTTCAATATGTAGGGGTGGCAAGTCCAGGTACTGACCGTAACGCTAACCTCTCGAAGACCGTTTCGGACACCGAAAAATGGAAGCTTTCCCCCAAGTCAGGAAGCGCTTTTACAGCACCACCCGGCTTTTTATAGGGAAGCGCAGAGATTGAGAGGATTTGGCATGATTTGATAAGTAAACCCGGATTATATCCAGTTAATGCCGAACCATTGACAAAGCGGCGAAAATATGCGCGGGACGTTTGAAGAACCGAAGTTCGATCACGGCAGCGTGTATGTCACCGGAACGATTCCGGTGCGAAATGCCGACATCTTCAAAACCGAGCTGCACGGGCTCACAGGGGGAACTTAAGCGAATGATTTTCAAGCATTCACATGACTCGAAGGAGGAGAACCATGAATGTTCTCAGGCAAATGCAGGGCTTTTTTTGGGCGAAGCGCAGTTTTCTTTATTTATCTATACTCTGCCTCGCCATAGCTACTGCGCTGGGGCTTGTTACCCCGAATTTGCTCCGGAAGCTGATCGACGAAGCGATCGTTCCGAAGCATTTTGAGCTTGTTCCCGCTCTGGCGCTCACCGTCATCGGTGTCGTCACCCTCAAAGCCGTCATGCAGTTTTTAAGCGGCATGCTCGGCGGAAGACTAGGGAACTATCTGGCATACCGTTTGCGTAACGGCTGCTACGAGAAGCTGCAAGTTTTGTCTTTCCGCTATTACGACACGGCCAGAACCGGCGACCTGATGTCCCGTCTGACCGGGGATCTCGAAGCGATCCGTCAATTTATCGCCTTTGGTATCCCGCAAATTTTGAACACGATTCTCATGGTTGTGTTCGGGGCGGTCATGATGCTGTCCATCAGCTGGCAGCTGACGCTCGCTACCATGATCAGCATCCCGTTCCTGGTGTTTGTCGCCTTGAAGTTCGAAGGCAAGATCCACCCGGCGTTCCAGGAAATGCGCCTGGCGCTGAGTGCGCTGACGACTTCGGTACAAGAGAACATTACAGGTGTTCGTACGGTCAAATCATTTGCGCGTGAGCCTCACGAAGTCGACAAGTTTTCCGTGCGTAATGAACGCTACAAAAACAACCAGATCTTCGCTTCGGGTCTGTGGAGCCGCTACTTTCCGGTCATGGAGCTTCTCGCGTCCATCTGCGTCGTGCTGCTCCTCGGCGTCGGAGGCACGCTGGTCATTCACCAATCACTGTCGCTGGGCGAGCTCGTTGCCTTCTTCAGCTTGATCTGGTACATTATCGGACCGATGTGGAATATCGGTTATCTCATCAACAACTACACGCAGTCGGAAGCTTCGGGAGAGCGGGTGCTCGAGCTCCTGAACCAGCCGATTGACGTCAAGGATAAAGACAATGCCGTCGCTCTGTCTTCCGACGAAGTGAAAGGGCATGTCACTTTTGAACATGTTACCTTTGCTTATGGTAATAAGCTGGCCGCTATCCAGGACATTAATTTGGATGCGCCTCCAGGATCGGTCATCGGCCTGCTCGGCGGAACCGGATCAGGGAAATCGACGGTCATCCAGCTGCTGATGCATGCGTATAAC
>NZ_PCZT01000006.1:50975-59694 GCF_002968895.1 Paenibacillus sp. AR247
CATTCAAGTCCGGAGCCTGCGCAGCCAAATCGCGTCGGTGTTCCAGGAGACGTTCCTGTTCTCGTCCAGCATCCGCAATAACATCGCCTACGGCCTGAAGGACGTAACGATGGACGAGATCATCCGGGCCGCCAAGCTGGCAAAAGCCCACGATTTCATTATGGAAATGCCGGACGGTTACGATACGGTGGTCGGCGAACGGGGCATGGGCCTCTCCGGAGGGCAGAAGCAGCGGATCGCGATTGCGCGCGCGCTGCTGAAGAATCCGAAGATCCTCATCCTCGATGACGCGACGAGCGCCGTCGACATGGAAACCGAGCATGAAATCCAGTCGGGCTTCCAGGAAGTGATGAAGGGACGGACGACGTTCATCATCGCCCACCGGATCTCTTCCCTGCGGCATGCCGACGAGATTCTCGTGCTGAACGAGGGCAAAATCGTGCAGCGCGGCAAGCATGAAGATTTAATCACGGTGCCTGGCCCTTACCAGGATGTATACCATATTCAATATGCAGACCACATTGCCCGGATGAATGGGAATGCAGGAGAGCAGGTGAGCTCATGAATCCCGCAGCGGAAACGAATAAACAGCGGCCGGGAGCCGCAAATAAGAACAACCCGAAGGGGAAGACGCCGGGTGTAACCGGCGAACGCTTCGTGTATCAGGATGACGAAGTCATCGAAAAGCCGTTTAACTGGTCCCAGCTGACCCGGCTGTTCGCTTATATGAAACCTTATGCCAAGCAAATGCTGCCGCTCGTCCTGCTGATGATGGTCCTCGGGACGATTACGAAACTGACCGTTCCGTTCCTGACCAGTCAGGCGATCGACAAGGCAATCGCGCCGAAAGACGGTAATACGAACCTGACGCTCTTATACCTGCTTACGGCAGGGGCACTTGTTCTTTACATTATTCAGTGGATCGCGAGTACGTACCGGATCCGCCTGACCAACATTATCGGACAGCGCGTCATCTACGACCTGCGTTCGCATTTGTTCCAGCACATCCAGAGGCTGTCCTTCAACTTCTTTGACAAGCGGCCCGCAGGCTCCGTGCTCGTGCGTATCACCAACGACGTCAACTCCCTGCAAGAGCTGTTCACCAACGGCGTCGTCAACCTGATGATCGACTGTGTCCAGCTGGTCGGGATTGTGGTCATTTTGATGCTGATCAACTGGAAGCTCGGGCTTGCGGTTGTTCTGACCGTCCCGATCATGTTTTTCATCTCCACGAAGCTGCGGGTCAAGATCCGCCGCGCCTGGCAGGAAGTGCGCAACGTCAAGGCTGGTCAAACGATCGCCCTCGTCGGGCATACCGGTTCAGGAAAAAGTACAATCATTAATTTGCTCAGCCGGTTCTATGATATAACAGGGGGCAAAATTACGATTGACGGTCTGGACATCCGGGACGTGAAGCTGGATACGCTCCGCAGCCAAATCGGAATCGTGCTGCAGGACACGTTCATTTTCTCGGGAACGATCCGCGATAACATTCGCTTTGGCCGGCTGGATGCGGCCGACGAGGAGATCGAGGAAGTAGCCAAGGCCGTCGACGCTCATGAATTTATTATGAAGCTTCCGAACGGTTACGATACGGAGGTCGAGGAGCGTGGGAACATGCTCTCCATGGGGCAGCGGCAGCTGCTGTCCTTCGCCCGGGCGCTTCTGGCCGATCCGCGCATTCTTATTCTTGATGAGGCGACGGCCAGCATCGATACGGAGACCGAGCTGAAAATTCAGGAAGCGCTGAAGGTGCTCCTGAAAGAACGTACTTCCTTTATCGTCGCGCACCGGTTATCGACGATCCGCCATGCGGACAAAATCGTCGTACTGGATCACGGCGAGATCAAGGAGGAAGGCAACCATCAGGAACTGATGCAGAAGCAGGGAACGTACCATGGTCTGATCGAAGCGCAGTTCCGGTTTGTCTGAGGATGATGATTCGCTAAGGATGGATGGTCTTCCGTAGGTACATCGTTGGATATTTTTCATATCCCCCGGTCGCCGGAAGTTAACGGTGCGTTTACAGCCAATTAACAAACAACCAAAATTGTAAAATCAAGCAAGCTTCTCCAATGATCGCCATTCAAATAAGGAGAGATTGTGAATTTTGCAGGAAAATGTCGGAGCACTCTTGCATTCTTCCTTCGGAACCCCGAAAATGATAGAGAGGTATACATTTGTGGTATACATTAGTAGGGGGGAATTGGGAAGTGGTGTGGGGTGCTCCTTTTTCTGCACATGCTACAAAACTGCTGCTTCTAGGCAGCGGTGAATTGGGAAAAGAAGTAGTTCTCGAGGCTCAGCGTTTGGGCGTAGAAACCATTGCCGTGGACCGATATGAACACGCCCCTGCGATGCAGGTGGCCCATCGAAGCCATGTCATTGATATGCTCGATCCCGAATCGCTGAAGCGGATTATTCATCAGGAACATCCGGACATCATCGTCCCGGAAATTGAAGCTATAGCTACACAGGCTCTCCTTGAGCTGGAAGAGGAAGGGTACCGCGTCATTCCGACGGCTCGCGCCGCCCGGCTGACGATGGACCGCGAAGGGATTCGCCGCCTGGCTGCGGAAGATCTCGGACTTCCTACGGCGGATTATCGATTCGCCGACAGCCTGGAAGAGCTGCAAGAAGCGGTAGCCGTGCTTGGCACGCCCTGCGTGGTCAAGCCGATCATGAGCTCATCCGGTAAAGGGCAGAGCGTTTGCCGCACGCCAGAAGATGCGGAAGAATGCTGGAATGCAGCCCTGGAAGGCGGACGAGCGAAGAGCACCCGCGTGATCGTTGAAGCATTTGTTACGTTTGAGAGCGAAATTACGCTCTTGACGGTCCGCTCTGTGAGCGGAACCAACTTTTGCCCGCCGATTGGACATATTCAAAAGGACGGGGATTATGTAGAATCCTGGCAGCCTCATGTCATGAGTGAAGAGCAGCTGCGGGAGGCAGAGTCCATTGCCAAAGCCATTACAGACGAGCTCGGGGGATATGGCATTTTCGGAGTGGAGCTGTTTGTTACAAAGCAAGGCATCATATTCAGTGAAGTATCCCCGCGTCCGCATGACACCGGCATGGTGACCATGGTGACGCAGGATTTATCGGAGTTCGCCCTGCATGTCAGAGCGATTCTCGGACTTCCGGTTACGTCGGTTGAACTGCTGACACCGGGAGCTTCGGCAACTTTGAAAGCGGTGAATGCAAGTACGAATTTTGCCGTCAGCGGTGTAGAGGAAGCACTAAGCCTTCCCCGGACACAGGTTCGGATTTTCGGCAAGCCTGAAACGAAGATCGGCCGGAGGATGGCGGTAGCGTTAAGCACTGACCCGGATATTCAGAAAGCACGGAACACGGCTAAGCAAGCCGCCAGTCTTTTAAAAGTGGAGGAATATGATCATGAACAGTAATTTGTCGGCTCCTACTTTGCAAATCCGCAAATCGAACTGCAATTGCGATCTGGAGTCTGTAACGGCGTTAATGCGCGAGCTCAACTATCCAACGACGATCAACGTTATGCGCGAACGGATGGAAGCCTCGGAAGACAATCCGAAACTGTGCACGATGGTGGCAGAGCTGGACGGAGAAGTTGTCGGCATGGTGGCGTTGAATCAGGTTCACTCCTATGCCACAGGCGAGACGGCGACTCAGGTATCCGCTTTGATCGTATCCGAGAAGCACCGCGGCCAAGGGATCGGCAAACGCCTGATCCGCAGCAGCGAAGAATGGGGAAGAGCCCACGGCAGCCAGGTTCTGTTTTTGACGAGCGGCAACCGTGTGGAACGTGCCCCGGCCCATGCCTTTTATGAACATATCGGTTTTGATAAAGTCGGCTACCGCTTCATCAGAAAGCTGAAATAATACCGATTTCCAACATACCGGCCCCCCTGCAGAGGAGGGCTTTTTTCTATTTCCTATATGCTTGGGCACCATGGTTTTCTACAAAAATGTTCAATATTTACAATACATATGAATTGATATACAATACGTGAGTGATATTACGAAAGCGGTTACATTTTTCGACAAAACCAATGTAGTTTGCGGCCAGAGGAGCCTATTGATCATGTTCTGACAAGTGTGAGTACAAATTTGGAACAGCCGAGGGATGAATGATGTATAAACTGCTGCTTGTGGAAGACGAAGAAGACGTCCGGGATGGGCTGGTCGAGGAAATCAACTGGGAGCTTCACGGCTTTCAGGTGACGGGTACAGCCGAAAACGGCCGCGAAGCGCTGGAATGGATGGAAAAGGAGATGCCGGACATCGTCGTGACCGACATCCAAATGCCCTTTATGAACGGCTTGGAGTTGGCCGCGTGGATCCGCGAGCATGCCCCGTCCACCAAAATCATTATTTTGACCGGATACGATGAGTTTGAGTATGCCCAAAAAGCGATTAAGCTGCAGATTGACGAATATGTGCTCAAGCCGTTTTCTTCCCGGGAGCTCGTGGATGTGCTGCTGAAGGTGAAGACGCATATGGATGCCGAGCGGGCTGAGAAGGAAAACGTCCAGCTGCTGATGGAGCATTACCGGAAAAGCATACCTGTACTCAGGGAGCTTTTTTTGTCTTCACTGGTGACCCGGAGGCTTACGCCTGAGGAATACATCGAGAAAGGAGCCAGTTACGGGATCAGCTTAGACGGACAAACCTTTATGGCTTCGATTATTCGTCCCGATCCAGTGCAGAGAGAGCGGGATGTCAGGGAGGAAGCGGAGGATCCGGCATCAGCGATGTCGCTAAAATACTCGGAGGACCGGTACCTGCTGCTGTTTGCCGTGTACAACGTGGCGGCAGAGATTTGCCAATTGCGGCAAGGGTTCAAGGCGTTTATTCACCATAACGACTGCGTTCTCCTGTCGGTGCTGCCGGAAGCGGATGAAAGCGCGGCGGCGCAGCGGACGCTGGAGCTGCTGGAGGAAATCCGTCTGAACGTGAACAAATATTTGAAGCTGACGGTGACGGCAGGGGCCGGCTCCGTATACCGCTCGTTGGGCGATGTGTTCGATTCTTACGCGGAAGCGTCGCAGGCGCTGGACTATCGTCCTATTCTCGGCAACAACCGGGTCATCTGGATCGATGATGTGGAACAGCGGAAGGCGGATCCGCTCGTATTCGACAGCCTGAAGGAGCAGGAGCTCGTCCGGAGCATCCGCGTAGGCACGGCGGAAGAGCTGGAGGAGACGGTAAGGCGGATGTTTGACGGCCTGGAGTCGTCCAAAGTCAGCGTGCAGGACTGCCAGGTGTATATCATCGGCGTGTTGACCGCCGTCATCCGGGTGGCGAAGGAGTTCGGCATCGAGCTCGAAGAGGTGTTTGGCCGGGGATCGCTGCCGTTCGCCGACATGTATCATTACAACAATTTACAGGAGCTTCGGGAGTGGATACACCGGGTATCCTCACGGCTGATGATAACGATCGCGCAGGGAAGGCAGTCCGGATATAACCAGCTTGTAGAGGATGCCAAAGCGTATATTCATGAGCATTACCGGGAAAGCGACATTTCCATCAACAAAGTATGCCGGTATCTGCACATCAGCACCGGGTATTTCAGCAGCATTTTTAAAAAGGAAATGAAGATGACCTTCGTAGCCTACTTGCTGCATGTACGCATGGAAGCCGCCAAGGAGATGCTGCGATCGACGTCGCTGAAAGCGTTCGAAATCGCCGAAACGCTTGGGTTCGCGGATCCGAACTACTTCAGCTTCTGCTTCCGCAAGAAGTTCGGCATTACGCCGAAAGAATACCGCAGCGGCCACGGAGGAGGCGAATCGGCTTGAAGATTCCGCATCATCGCCTGAAGCCCCGCGCTCCCCGGCTGCCCATGTCCTTCCGGCTGCGGAGCATTCAAACGATCATCACCGCGACCTTTGCCGGTATGACGGTGCTCGTCGTCATCCTGGTCAGCATCATGCTGTACAACAAATTTTCCAAGACGGCGGAGGAGAACGCCTACCTCAATATTCAGCAAATCATCGAGCAGGTCAATTACCACTTGGAGCTGTATGTCAAAGGAATGCAGGACATTTATGCCGTAGTCGAGCAGCAGATTGATCAAACGGCTGACGTCAGCAGCGGGGTGCTCCGCGAGCAGCTGACCACACTGCTTCATACCCGGGAAGACCTTGTATCCGTGGCGCTGTTTACGCCCGACGGCCGGCTGGTGCTGGACATTCCGAATGCCGAAATGCGCCGGAACACCAAGCTGACCGAACAGAGCTGGTACGAATCGGCACGGGAAGTGCCGCAGAAGCTGTCTTTTTCCCCGCCGCACATCCAAAATCTATACAAGGGCCAGTACAAGTGGGTCGTATCGTTAAGCCGCATGATCGAATATCGGGACCAGGGAAAAGTAAAGCGCGGAATTCTGCTCGTTGACGTCAACTTCCGGACGATTGATGAGCTGAGCCGCAAAGTGAGCCTTGGCAAGCAGGGTTATGCTTACATCATCGACGAGCTTGGGAACATCGTCTACCATCCGCAGCAGCAGCTGATCTATGCCGGTTTGAAGTACGAAAATCTGGAGCCCGTATTTGACTATGCCTATGGCAGCTATATCGATAAATCGACCGGCGTGCCGCGGTATATCACAATCCGGACGGTACAGCCCATCGGCTGGAAAATCGTCGGGGTTGCCTTTCCAGACGAAATTGTGACGACCAAGCAGGACCTGAATCAGTTTATTTTCTGGTTTCTCGTGGTCGTCATTACGGCTGTGGTACTCCTCGCGGTCTTCATCTCGGCGAAAATATCCCAGCCGCTCCGCCGCTTGGAGCGGTCGGTCCAAAGCGTCGGACAGGGGGATTTCAGCACGCCGATTTACGTCAGCGGCGCTTATGAAGTGGTGCAGCTGTCCAAGCGGTTTAATTTTATGCTGCACCGCATCCGCCAGCTGATGGACCAGATCATTCACGAGCAGGAAGCGAAACGGAAAAGCGAGCTGGATGTGCTGCAGTCGCAAATCAATCCCCATTTTCTCTACAATACGCTGAATTCGGTGATCCGACTGGCGGAAAAAGGTAAAAAGGAAGAGGTCGTGACGACGATCACTTCGCTGTCCAAGTTTTTCCGGATCAGTCTGAGCAAAGGGAACACGATCATCACCGTGGAAGAAGAGCTGGAGCATGTGCGCCATTATTTGATCATCCAGAAGATCCGCTACAAGCATAAGTTCAATTATGAGATTCAGTGCGATGAAGCCGCTCGCTCCTGCAGGACGCTGAAGCTGATCCTGCAGCCGATCGTAGAGAACGCCATTTATCATGGAATCGAGAAAATGCCGGACGAAGGCTGGATCTCCATCTCGGCGGCGGTTCAGGGAGAGCAGCTCGTCTTGACCGTCAAGGACAACGGGCTTGGCATGACCCCGCAAGTGATGGATCAGATTCTCGGCGGTAACCACCGCAGCGGCAGCGGATCGGGTGTCGGCGTGAAGAACGTGAACGAGCGCATCCGGCTGTGCTACGGCAAGCCTTACGGTCTGCATTTTGCGAGCGAACTGGAAGAAGGGACAAGGGTTACGATCACGCTGCCGGCGGTATCGGACCGTGCGGAGGAACTGGAGAGGGGGATATCATGAGCTTAAGCAAAGGAATCGTCCGAGTAGCGCTGCTGCTTGCAATCTTACTCTTCATGGGCTCTTGTTCCTCGTCGCCTCCGAATCTCCGCGCCTCCGGCAAGCCGCGGACCATCGACATGATCGTCAAGATGAACCACGGCGACTACTGGAACACGGTGAAAATGGGCGCCGAGGTGGCGGCCAAAGAATTCAACGTTCAGCTGACGTTTAAGGCGCCTGATAACGAAAGCGATATCGACGGGCAAATTCGCCTGATGGATCAGTCCATCCAAAACAAGGCGGATGCCATCATTCTGTCTGCGAGCGACTATATGAAGCTGGCCCAGGTGACCGACCGCGCGGCCTATTACAAAATCCCGGTCATCTCGATGGATTCCGAGGTTGCATCGGCCCGGGTCAAAACGTTCGTGGGCACGAATAACTACGAAGCGGGCCAGAAGGCGGCGGAGCGGATGGTCGCCCTGACCGGAACGAACAGCCGCATCGGCGTGATGAATTTTGTGCAGGGCTCCAAAAACGGCGATGAGCGCGAGGAGGGCTTTATGGATTATATCGCCCGGTTTCCCGGGGTTCAGGTCGTGGCCGTGGAATACTGCCAGTCCAATGAGCAGCTGGCGCGTGAGCTTACCCGCAAAATGCTGAACGAGCATCCTGATATAAACGGGATTGTGGCGCTTAACGAAGTGGCGTCGATCGGCACAGGAGAGGAGATACAGAAGCTGGGGGCCGGCGGACGCGTGAAGCTGATCACGTTTGACAGCCCGGCCAAAGTGATGGAGCTGCTGCAGGAGGGGATCGTGCAGGCAACGGTCATCCAGAACCCGTTTAACAACGGTTATTTGGCTGTGCAGCACGCTGTTGAAGCAATGGAGGGCCTGGACGTCCCTGAGCGCATCGATACCAAGTCCAAAATCATCGATCTCGACAATATGCTCTGGCCGGAAAATCAGAAGCAGCTGTTTCCGTTTGTCCGCTGAGCTATTGGTGAACCGAGTGCCGCACCTCCTTAAGCGGCACTTTTTTTGCGTTCAGCACATCATTCCCCCACGTCATGAGAATTTTCATAGAACACATGAGAATTTTATATTCGAATCTGCCCACGGATACAGCATAATGTAAACGTATCCAAGAGAGATACGAGAG
>NZ_PCZT01000006.1:59794-76887 GCF_002968895.1 Paenibacillus sp. AR247
GGGGCTTCGGGCGGCAGCGCGGACAGCGGCAAGGAGCCGTCCATCGGGGTAGCCATTTATAAATTCGACGATACGTTCATGACGGGTGTACGCAATGCTATCAAAACCAATGCGGAAGGCAAGGCAAAGGTGGATATTGTGGATAGCCAGAACTCCCAGCCGACCCAAAACGACAAGGTCGATCTGTTCATCACCAAAAAGCCAATGCGCTGCTGATCAACCCGGTGGACCGCACGGCGGCCGGCGTGATTATCGACAAGGCCAAAACGGCCAGCATCCCGGTCGTCTTCCTGAACCGTGAGCCGCTGCCCGAAGACATGAAGAAATGGGACAAAGTGTATTACGTCGGCGCCAAAGCGGAAGAATCCGGCACGATGTCCGGGGAACTGATCGCGGACTATTGGAAGGCCCATCCGGAAGCGGATAAAAACAAGGACGGTGTACTGCAGTACGTCATGCTCAAAGGAGAACCCGGACACCAGGATGCGGAGCTGCGCACCAAGTACTCGATCCAGGCGATCGAAGACGCAGGCATCAAGGTCGAAAAACTGGCGGAAGACACAGCGATGTGGGACCGCGTGAAAGGGCAGGAGAAGATGGCCGCTTTCCTCGGCTCGCATGGCGATAAAATCGAAGCCGTTCTCGCGAACAACGACGACATGGCGCTTGGCGCGATCGAAGCGCTGAAAGCGGCAGGCTACTTCACGGGCGGAAAAACGATGCCGGTTGTCGGCGTGGACGCCACGGCGCCGGCGCTTCAAGCACTGCAGGACGGCACGCTGCTCGGCACGGTGCTGAACGATGCGAATAACCAGGGCAAAGCTTCCGTGACGCTGGCCACGCTGCTGGCCAAGGGCGAAACGCCGACCAAGGAGAATGTCGGGTTCGACATCACGGATAATCAATATGTGTGGATTCCTTACAAAAAAATTACCAAAGACAACATCGACGATGCGAAGTAAGCCGACAGGCTGGACTTAAACTAACCATCCCCGGAAAGGGCGGACGAGAAGCGCGGTCCGTCCTTTCCTCTGGATGAGGGCAGGGAGCGGAAGTTATGGCTGAGCGTGAATTTTTACTGGAAATGAACCGGATCAGCAAAGAGTTTCCCGGCGTTAAGGCGCTGGACGGGGTTACGCTGCAGGTAAGGCCCGGTACGGTTCATGCCCTGATGGGGGAGAACGGTGCCGGCAAGTCCACTTTAATGAAATGCCTGTACGGCATTTATTCGCCGGACGCGGGCGATATTCTGCTGGACGGCAATAAGGTCCAGATTAACAATTCCAAGGATGCGCTGAACCTGGGGATTTCGATGATTCATCAGGAGCTGCACCCGGTGCCTTTTCGCAATGTGATGGAAAATATTTGGCTTGGGCGTTTTCCGACAAAGGGCGTGGGATTCATCCGGTTTATCGACCATAAAAAAATAGTACCGGGACACGAAGGAGCTGTTCAAGCAGCTGGACATTGATATTGAGCCGGACGTGATGGTCGGCAAGCTGTCGGTCTCCAAAATCCAGTCCATCGAAATCGCCAAGGCAGTATCCTTTCATGCGCGGGTCATCATCATGGACGAACCGACGTCATCCTTGACCGGTGTGGAAGTCGAGCATTTATTCCGCATCATCCGCGACCTGAAGAAACGCGGGGTGGCCATCATCTACATCTCGCACAAAATGGAGGAAATTTTGCAAATTTCCGACGATGTCACGATTATGCGCGACGGCAGCAAAATCGGCACGTGGCCGGCCAGCGAGCTGACCACAGAGATGATTATCGCGAAGATGGTCGGACGGGACCTGACACACCGGTTTCCGGAGAAAGAGAATGTGCCTGGCGAAGTGATATTGAAGGTTGATGGCGTGACTTCGCCCATCCCGAAATCGTTTAAAGACATTTCCTTTGAGCTGCGCAAAGGGGAAATTCTCGGCATCGGGGGCTTGGTCGGCGCCCAGCGCACCGAGCTGATTGAAGCGCTGTTCGGGCTGAGGGACATCGCCACGGGTTCCATTTTCCTGAACGGCAGCCCGGTCAAAATCAAGTCGCCGGAGGATGCGAAGAAGCTCGGTATGGCACTGCTGACGGAAGAACGGCGGGTCACCGGCATCTTCTCCGTTCTGCCTGTGCACGAAAACGCGGCAATCGCCAATTTGGGCAGATACCGCAAAGCGTTGTTCCTGCTGGACGGCAAACGCAAAAAGCAGGAAGCCGATCAAATGGTGGAGAAGCTGCGCACCAAAACGCCGACCACCCGGGCGCTGATCATGAACTTGTCCGGCGGCAACCAGCAGAAGGTGCTGCTGGCCAGATGGCTTTTGACCGAACCCGAAATTCTGCTGCTGGATGAGCCGACAAGGGGGATCGACGTCGGGGCGAAGTTTGAAATCTATACGATCATCAAAGACCTGGCGAAACAGGGGAAAAGCATCATCATGATCTCCTCCGAAATGCCGGAGCTGCTCGGTATGTCGGACCGGATTATGGTGATGTCTGAAGGACGGCTGACCGGCATCGTGGACGGAAGCAGCGCCACAGAAGAAGAAATCATGCGTCTGGCCGCCCAGCATTAGGGAAAGCCGAAGGAGGAACTAACATGCTGAACACCAATAAAATCAACACAGGCAGGAGATTTCAGGGATTTGCCTCGCAGTATGCGATTTACATCGTGCTGGTGCTGCTGGTCATCGGGATTACGATCTACAATCCTTCTTTTCTGTCCGTAAACTCGCTGCGTGACATTCTTATCCAGTCATCGACCCGCGCCATCATCGCGCTTGGCGTTGCGTTCATTTTGATCACGGCCGGAACCGACTTGTCGGCTGGCCGAATCGTCGGCCTGACCGCGGTTATCTCGGCATCCATGCTGCAGAGCTCGGACTATGCTGCGCGTTTTTTTCCGAATCTGCCGCATCTTCAAGTATGGCTGCCCATTGTCCTGGCCATTATCGTCGGCCTGCTGTGCGGATTGGTTAACGGGCTGGTCGTCTCGAAGCTGAACGTTCCGCCGTTTATCGCAACGCTAGGTACGATGGTTGCAGTGTATGGCCTGAACTCGCTGTATTTTGATATGGAGCCGAATAACTCCCAGCCGATCGGGGGGCTGCGCAAAGATTTCACCGCGATCGGTACAGGATATATCGGCGAAGGGCAGTATTCCGTGCCTTATATCGTGCTGATCGCCATTTTCGTGGCGTTCATCGTCTGGGTCATTTTTACGAAAACGAAGCTTGGAAAATACATGTACGCGATCGGCGGCAACATCCAGGCGGCCAAAGTATCGGGCATCAACGTCGCCAAGTACCTGATTTATATCTATGCCATCGCAGGCGCCCTCTACGGGCTGGCGGGAGTGCTCGAAGCCTCCAGAACCGGCGGCGCAACGAACAACTACGGGAATATGTACGAGCTGGACGCCATTGCGGCCTGCGTCGTCGGCGGGGTGTCTACCACCGGCGGCATCGGCACGGTGCCCGGCGTCATGGTGGGCGTGCTGATCTTTACGATCATCAACTATGGCTTGACCTTTATCGGCATCAGCCCTTACTGGCAGCTCATCATTAAGGGATTGATCATCGTAGCGGCCGTCGCTTTCGACATGCGGAAGTATGCTGCCAAAAAGTAATAGGCCATAAAGGAATCGATCTTCTCGTCATGCAAACAAGCTGCGGCATTTCATGCTGCGGCTTATTTGTGCTGGAGCTGGAGTAATTCGGCTGAAAGAAGGACGGATGGTTGATGTATGACGGATTACCATTATTTGAGGCGTAGCCAGAAGAAACAAACATGTTACAATGTGAGGGTAGATTGTTTACAACTTTGTAACCTGTGTAAACGAAATCAACTTACGATATTTCACTGCGAAAAGGAGATGTTTGCAAGATGAAAAACAAAATGATGAAGACCATCGCCGGAGGAGCTTTCGCTGCCGTACTGGCTGCAGGACTGATCGGGTCCGGATCTGCATCAGCCGCTTCTGCCACCTCCGCTCCTCAAAAACAAGATCTCGGCAGCCTGCAGGCTTACCTGGAGCAGCTGCTTCAAAATAACGGCGGTTCTTATAATTGGAACTTCGTATACGAGCTGCCTTCCAATGGGCAAGTAAACGTACCGACAAATGGAACGGACAAGCCAACGACGACCAAACCTTCTACGCCGCAAACAAGCAAGCCTTCGGCTCCACAGACGAGCAAGCCGTCCACGCCAACGACTACGACGCCTTCGACTCCGTCCAACAACAGCGGAAGCAACACGGCGGACAAGTCCGGCTATGCCGCTCAAGTTATCAAGCTGGTTAACCAGGAACGTGCGAAAGCCGGCCTCGGTGCACTGAAGGAAAATACGAAGCTGTCCGGCATGGCGATGGACAAAGCGAAAGACATGTACAGCAACAATTACTTTGACCACAATTCTCCAACGTACGGATCTCCGTTTGACATGATGAAGAAGTACGGCATTTCTTACAGCTATGCTGGCGAGAACATCGCCAAAGGCCAAAAGGATCCGGCTGACGTCATGAATGCGTGGATGAACAGCGAAGGCCACCGCGCGAACATTTTGAACAGCCATTACACCACGATCGGCGTGGCCTACTATAATGGGGTCTGGGTTCAAGAGTTTATTGCGAACTAATCATTCATATCATTTAAACAAAAAGGGTGCCCCATGGCCGTTCGGCAGGGGTGCCCTTTAAATTTAAAAAAAGCTCGGTCAATCCCTCGGGATATGTTTGGCCGGTGAGTCCGATGATTGCATACGAATTGAAAAAAGCAGAACCCGCATGCTTCAGCATACGAATTCTGCTTTGATGGGTTATGCAGGGGTCGAACCTGCGACCTGCCGATTAAGAGTCGGCTGCTCTACCAGCTAAGCTAATAACCCGCGTCGTCTAACAGAGAATATTATAACTCCGTTTCTCCCGAATATCCACTATGTTCACAAAATCGACAAAAAAGGCTGATGCTAAAACCGGGAATATGGCATGATTTGCAAATTGCCGGGAGAAGTTTTATGTTTATGTACATAACGTTTACGGAAACGACCGTTCAGATCGATCTGTGGAGGGATTATGTCTTGAGTTCATCGAAGTGGATTTGGCGGATTATCGGCATTCTGTCCGTAGCGGCAACGCTCCTCCTCATCGCCGGCTTCGCCTATGCGGTACAGGATATCAACCATCCCCAAGGCAGCAAGCTAAACCTGTCGGCTCCTTCCGCCAAACCTGAAGGAACGGCAACGGGCAATATTGAACAGAAAAAAGAGCTGAAGGCTGCGGTCATCGGAGATTCCTTGGCCAAAGGAACCGGCGACAGCACCGGGAGCGGCTTCGCGCGGCGAAGTGTGACCAAGCTTGCAGAGGCTACGGGCAAGAAGGTGACCCTGCTGAACAATCTTGGCATTAACGGGCTGACCACATCCGGACTGCTTCCGAAGCTGAAGGAACAAGGGACCCGGTACGTGCTTGGCGAGGCGGACATCATCCTGTTGTCCATCGGGGGCAATGATTTGTTCCAGGGGGCGGATCTGCTGTCAGGAAGCCAGACCGGTACCGCGTCCAACGGCGGAGAGGCTGCGGATCTGGACCCTGATGAGCTGCTGGAAGCGCTGCCCCAGGCGAAGAAACAGCTGCAGCAAATTTTGGAGCAAACCCGGAAGATCAACCCGGGTGCGCTCATCATTTACGTCGGGCTCTATAATCCGTTTGGAGACGTGAAGGATCTTAAAGTGGCCGGTAATCAAGCCGTTTCGGAGTGGAACAGTGCTGCGCTCACGGTCATCAATAAATATGACAACATGACGCTTGTTCCGACGTTCGACCTTTTTCAGCACCATTTGAACAAGTATTTGTCGACGGACCATTTCCATCCGAACGATCAAGGATATGAGCGGATTGCCGAGCGAATTGTACAGGGAATGTTGTGAGAAAGAAGCGGGAAAGGGGCGTCAGGCGCGCATATGTCTGAAGGAAGCATCTTGAAATCTCAGGATGACGTCGTTCTGTCGGTTGAGCATGTGAAGAAGAAGATCGGACGGAAGTGGATCATTCACGATGTCACCTTCGACGTTCGGGAGGGCGAAGTGTTCGGCTTTCTGGGCCCGAACGGGGCTGGCAAAACGACGACCATCCGCATGCTGGTGGATTTGATCAAGCCGACCAGCGGTACCATCCGGGTGTGCGGATACGACGTGAACAAGAATCAGGAGCAGGCGCTCCGGTTTGTAGGCTCGATCGTCGAAAACCCGGAGGCGTATACTTATTTGACAGGATGGGAGAACCTCGAGCATTTTGCCCGGATGCAGCGCGGAATAGACCGTCAGCGTATCCAGGAAGTGGTTGACATCGTCAGGCTCGACCAGCGCATTCATGACAAGGTCAGCACGTATTCGCTCGGGATGAGGCAGCGGCTTGGAATCGCCCAAGCCCTTCTGGGACGGCCCAAGCTGCTGATTCTGGATGAGCCGACCAACGGGCTCGATCCGAAAGGATCAAGGAGCTGAGACAGTTTATCCGCCAGCTGGCCGATGAAGGGCTCGCCGTATTTGTGTCCAGCCACCTGCTGAGTGAAATCCAGCTGCTGTGCGACCGGGTGGCCATCATCAGCAAGGGGCGCGTACTGGCCGTGGGTCCTGTTGAAGAGCTGGTATCGGAAAATGCCCAATATATCATATGGGATCTCTCTTCCGTAGGAGAAGGCAGGTCCTTACTCAGCCGGCAGGCAGGCGTAGAGGTAATTACGGACGCCGAAGAGGTGCTCGATGACGCCATCATCGCCGGTATGGGGCAGGAAGCGATCGTGACCCGGATGGACGAACAGCATGTCGCCTCCATCGTCAGACAGCTCGTTTCAGCAGGGATTGAAGTCAAGGGCGTGCATAAAATTAATCCGACTCTGGAACAGCTGTTCCTCAAAATGACGGAAGGTGAGAGCATTGATTAACCTGCTTCCGCTGGTCAAAAACGAAACGATCAAAATCATCAAAAAGAAACGGTTTTATGTCGTATTGCTGATCCTTGTCGTCCTGGTGCCCATGTTCACCTACGCCCAGATGCGCTCGGCCGAACGGACACGCGATAAGTTTCACGGCGATTGGCGGCTTGAAGTTCAGCAGCAGATCACCGATAATGAAAATTCACTCAGCAGCGACCGCGTTCCGGACGAATGGAAAAAGTTCCGGAAAATTTTTATCCAGCAGCTGCAGTATTATCTGGACCATGACGTGAACCCGAACGAGCCGAACGGCGTCACCTTTACCCGCGAGTTTCTGGACAACTCCATTTCCTTGTTCATACCTCTGTTGGTAATGGCGATCGCCTCGGATATCGTATCGGGCGAGAGGACATCGGGCACGATCAAAATGCTGCTGACCCGGCCGGTTAAAAGGTGGAAGGTGCTGCTCAGTAAATTGATCGCGCTGGTCATGTACAATTCGTTAATCGTCGTGGCGACGGTCATCATCACTTATTTGATTTCGGGCGCGGTATTTGGCTACAAAGGCTTTACGATTCCGGTATTCACCGGCTTTCTTATCCGCGGCTCGGAGGTGGATATGTCCGCCGTTCATGCCGTTCCACAGTGGGAATACCTGCTGATGCAGGCGGGTCTTGCCTGGTTCGTCAGCCTTGTCGTCGGGGTGCTCGCATTTATGGTGTCCGTGCTTGTCCGCAGCACCGCCGCCAGTATCGTCGTCATGATGGCGGCTCTGATTGCCGGCTCAATATTGACGAACATGGCGTCCGCATGGAACAGCGCCAAATATTTATTTATGGTCAACCTGCAGCTGACCAATTACCTGTCGGGCACGCCGGCGCCGATCGAGGGCATGAGCTTGACGTTTTCACTCATCGTGCTGACGGTTTGGGGGGCTGCTGCGATTGCAATCTCTTTCCTTGTCTTTACGAAAAGGGATATCTTGAATTAAAATGGACAAGGATAACAAACATCTGTTTGCATTTTGGATGAAATTCATCCTACATAAAGATACACAAAGGGGGAGCATGAATGGTCGAGCAGATCGATATGTTTGCAGAGTCATCAAAGGGCGGCCCGAACGGCCAAACCGGATACGATGCTGACGACATTCAAGTGCTCGAAGGCCTGGTTGCGGTTCGCAAACGGCCAGGTATGTATATTGGCAGCACCAGCTCATCCGGACTTCATCATCTGGTATGGGAAATTGTTGATAATGCTGTAGACGAGCATTTAGCCAAATACTGCACGAGAATCGAAATTACGGTACACAAAGACGGATCTATCACCGTTCTGGACAACGGGCGGGGGATACCGACAGGAATGCACAAGACGGGTATCCCTACGCCGCAGGTCGTTTATACGATCCTGCATGCCGGCGGCAAATTTGGCGGATCGGGTTATAAGAAGTCCGGCGGTTTGCACGGCGTAGGCGCTTCGGTGACCAACGCGCTGTCGGAATGGCTTGAGGTGGAAATTTACCGGGAAGGCAAGATCCACCGGATGCGTTTTGAATATTGGCAGGACAAGAAAGGCAAGGAGCACGTCGGCGAGCCGGTGACCGGCCTGGAAGTGCTGGGCAATACGAACAAGACCGGCACCAAGGTGACGTTTAAGCCTGACGCGCGTGTGTTTCAGGGCGGTATCAACGTAACTTACGATACCCTCGCCGAACGGCTTCAGGAAATTGCATTCTTGAACTCCGGGCTGCGGATCGTCCTGAAGGCGAGCGTGCGGACCGCCAGGACGAGTTTTTCATGAAGGCGGCGCCAGCCAGTTCGTCGAATTTCATAACGCAGGATATACCGAAACGATCGCCTCCTTCGTCAACTCGATTCCGACTCGCGGCGGCGGTACGCATGAAACAGGCTTTAAAACGGCCTACACACGCGTGATGAACGATTATGCCCGCAAAAATCACCTGCTGAAAGAAAAGGACAAAAACCTTGAGGGGAACGATCTGCGCGAAGGCATGATGGCGGTCATCAGCGTTAAGATGGCCGAGGTCGAATTCGTGGGCCAGACCAAGGACCAGCTGGGCAGCGCTTCCGCGCGGAGCACCGTCGATGCGGTCGTGTCGGAGAAAATGCAGATTTTCCTTGAGGAAAATCCGCAGGTGGCCCAGACGCTGATCAAAAAGGCGATCCAGGCCTCCAAAGCGAGGGAAGCCGCGCGGAAAGCGCGCGACGATATGCGCAGCGGCAAGAAGCGCAGCGAGAGCTCGAATCTGGGCGGCAAGCTGTCGCCGGCGCAGTCGAAGGATTTTACCCGTACGGAGCTGTTTGTCGTGGAAGGGAACTCTGCTGGCGGATCGGCCAAGCAGGGCCGGGATTCCAAAATTCAGGCAATCCTTCCGCTGAAGGGGAAGCCGATGAATCCGGAGAAGGCGAAGCTCGCCGACATTATGAAGAACGAAGAATACCGGATGATCATTTCCGCCATCGGGGCCGGCATCGGCAACGAGTTTGAAATCGAAGACAGCAATTACTCCAAAATTATTATTATGACCGACGCAGACACGGACGGTGCGCACATTCAAGTGCTGCTGCTGACCTTTTTCTACCGTTACATGAAGCCGCTGATCGATGCCGGAAGAGTGTATATCGCTCAGCCTCCGCTGTACAAAATTACGCGGAAGTCCGGCAAGCTGGAGACGATCCGTTATAAAAACTACGAGCTTCAGCGTTACAAGGGACTGGGCGAGATGAACCCCGAACAGCTGTGGGAAACGACGATGAACCCGGACACCAGAACGCTGCTGCAGGTGCAGATCGAGGATGCCGCCAAGGCCGAACGGCGCGTCTCCACGCTGATGGGCGACAAGATTGATCCGCGCAAGCGCTGGATCGTGGAAAACGTGGACTTTAGAGAGTTCGAGGAATAGAAGGTGAATGGATGAGCTTATCGGAACAATTTTTGCCGGCCTTTCTGGAGGAGGTCGTCGGCGACCGCTTTGGCCGGTACTCCAAATATATTATTCAGGACCGGGCCATTCCCGACGTGCGGGACGGCCTGAAGCCTGTTCAGCGCCGGATTCTGTACGCGATGTACGATTCGGGCAACACACCGGATAAACCTTACCGCAAATCCGCCAAAACCGTCGGGGACGTCATGGGCAACTATCATCCCCACGGGGATGCGTCCATCTATGACGGCATGGTCCGGATGGCCCAGCCTTGGAAGATGGGGCATGTGCTGGTGGACGGTCACGGCAACTGGGGTTCGATTGACGATGACCCGGCCGCAGCGATGCGGTACACGGAAGCCCGCCTGTCGCCGATCGCCATGGAGCTGCTGCGGGATATTGAGAAGCGCACCGTGCAGTTCAAGGACAACTTTGATAATACCGCCAAGGAGCCGGTCGTTCTTCCCTCCAGGTATCCGAATCTGCTGGTCAACGGGGTCAGCGGCATTTCCGCGGGTTTTGCAACCGAGATTCCGCCGCACAACCTGCGCGAGGTGATCGACGCATGCATCGCCGTCATGCAGAAGCCGGAAATCGAGCTGGACGAGATTATGACCTTTATCAAAGGTCCCGATTTTCCGACGGGCGGCCTGATCATGGGCGGAGACGGCATCAAGGAAGCGTACCAGACGGGCAAGGGACGGATTTATCTCCGGTCTAAAGCGGACATTGAGTTTCTGCGCGGCGGCAAGCAGCAAATCGTCATTACCGAAATTCCGTACCAGGTCGTCAAATCGCGACTGGTGACACAAATGGAGAATATTCGACTCGAGAAAAAAATCGAGGGAATTTCGGAGGTTCGTGACGAAAGCGGCCGCGAAGGATTGCGCATCGTTGTCGAAATCAAGAAGGAAGCGGATGCCCAGGGCATTCTGGCGTATCTGCTTAAGAAGACCGATTTGCAGGTGACGTACAACTTCAACATGGTTTCCATCGTCAACAAGGCGCCGCAGCAGCTTGGACTGAAAGCGATGCTGCAAGCCTACATCGAGCATCAGCGCGAGGTCGTGACCTACCGGACGCAGTTTGACCTCGAGAAGGCGGAGGCGAGAGCCCATGTGCTCGAAGGTCTTGTCAAGGCGCTGAACATTCTGGACGAAGTCATCGCGGCCATCAAGGCTTCCAGCAACCGCCAGGATGCGCAGAACAACCTGCAATGGATGTTCGGGTTTACGGAGCGTCAGGCCGATGCGATTCTGACCCTGCAGTTGTACCGTCTGACCAACCTGGAGATCACGACACTGCAGAAGGAGCTGGACGAGCTGCATAAGAAGATCGCCCAGTACCAGGCGATTCTGGAGAGCGACAAGAAGCTGATCGCGCTGATCCGCAAGGAGCTGCTCGAAATCCGCGACAAGTACGGCGTGGACCGGCGCTCTTCGATCCAGGGCGAGGTTGAGGAAATCAAGGTCAACCTGGAAGTCATGGTCAGCTCGGAGGATGTGCTCGTAACTCTGTCCAACGATGGATACATCAAGCGGACGAGCATGCTGTCGTTTACGCGTTCCGGCGGGGAGCTGGACAGCTCCGGGGTGAAGGAAGGCGATTATGTCAACAGGGTGCTGGAGGTCAACACGCTGGATAATCTGCTGATCTTTACGCAGCGTGGCCAATTCTTCCTACTGCCGGTGCATCAGGTGCCGGAGTTCAAGTGGAAGGACCCGGGAACGGCGATCGTCAACGTCATCAACCTGGCGAAGGAAGATGAGATCGTCGGGGCCATCCCTGTCAACAATTTTGACCAGCCCGATAAATCGCTCGTCTTCGTGACCCGTAAGGGCCAAGTGAAGCGGACGGAGCTGAAAGAATACATGACAAACCGCTCCAGCGCGGTTGCCGCTTGCAAGGTCGGCAGCGACGATGCGGTCCTTTCGGTAACGATGAGCAATAACGACAAAGACATTTTGCTGGTCAGCAGGGACGGCATGAGCATCCGCTTCAAGGAGCAGGAGGTTAATGCGATGGGCCGCGTATCCGCCGGGGTGCGCGGAATTCAGCTCAAGGAAGGCGATGAGGTCGTATCCGCCCTGTGGGTAGAAGAGGACGAGGGCGAAATCCTCACCTTAACGGATCTGGGCTACGGCAAACGGACGCTGCTGGCGGACTATCTGCCGCAGAGCCGCGGCGGCAAGGGACTGGCTACGTTCGAGTTCAAGGAAGGCAAGCGGGTGAAGCCGAACGGAACCCGAATCGCGGGAGCGTTTTATTGCCGCGAGCCGCTTGAGATCACGGCCATGACACAGGCCGGTCAAAGCTTCAGCTTCAATTCGGAGCAGGCGCCGCTCGCCGAGCGGAAATCGATCGGCAAGCTGCTCGTGCATGTGGAGAAGAAGGACGAGATTATCGATTTGCTCGTGACCGGCTCCGAATCGAGCCGGACGGAGTCCAAATCATAAAATCAATAACTGAAAGGGCATCCCGGGCTGCGGGATGCCCTTTGTTTTTAACCGAAAATTTTTAAAAATTTCGTGGCTCCCCGAAAAGGTTCTAAATGGGCACGGGAAGGCCATCGGAGCCGCGTTATAGGGGATGTTTTTCCTGTAAATTTACACAGTTTTCACGAACCAAGCAAAGAAATTTTTCATGGTGAAGAAGGAATTGCTTTAAATTGCGCGAAACTTAATCATGTAAATCATGGCGATTACAAGATACTGAGCGAAAGGAAGGATATACAGTGCAGACTTCCGAATTTGCGAAAATGTGGTCTAAACTAAGCAAAGATTACAAATTACATATGGAAAATGAGCTCGCCCCGGCCCTGACGGAGTCCCAGCTAACCGTGCTTGAAGTGCTGAGCGATCAGGAACGGATGAAGCCTTCGGACTTGACCCCGCTGCTGGCGACAAGCCCTGCCGCGGTCACCATGCTGCTGGACCGTATGGAGAAGAACGGGCTGATCCAGCGTGAGCGGGATTTGAACGACCGGCGGATCGTATGGGTGTCCATTTCGGAAAAGGGCAAGAACGAAGTGCTCCGCGGTCTGCAGATCCGCGATGCGTTCCTGTCCGGCGTGCTGAGCCGAATCTCGCTTCACAACCAGCAGCTGCTGGTGTATCTATTGGGCAAAATCACGGCCTAAACCGGGCCAGGCGTGTTGGAAGGCGCCGTTTAGGGCATCGTATGGATAACGATGCTTATATCCCTATTATTTCTTCAAGAGGAGTCATCATGGATGAGTAAGTTAGAGCTTTTGCGGCACCCCAAGCAAAGAAAGCTGCTCTTTAGCGCCGGCTTCAGCTGGTTGTTCGACGCTATGGATGTCGGCATCATATCGTTTATCGTAACGGCATTAACGGTCGAATGGAAGCTGTCACCGCAGCAGGTCGGAGTCCTGACCAGCATGAACTCCGTCGGCATGGTCATCGGAGCGGCTGCTGCCGGTTATATGGCTGACCGGTTCGGACGCAAGACGATCCTGATGTGGACCCTGCTCATTTTTTCGGTGGCGAGCGGCTTGTCCGCGTTGGCCGCAAGCTTTGCCGTGCTGTGCCTGCTGCGGTTTATTACCGGCATCGGTCTTGGCGGCGAGCTGCCAGTGGCTTCAACGCTCGTCTCGGAGTCGATGCCGGCACGCGACCGCGGCAGAGCCGTCGTCCTGCTGGAGAGCTTCTGGGCGGGAGGATGGCTGGTCGCTGCGCTGGTATCGTACTTCGTTATTCCGAAGTACGGATGGCAGATTGCGTTTGTCATCGGGGCTTTACCTGCGCTATATGCCATATATTTACGCAAATCCATCGAAGATGCGCCGCGTTTCAAGGAACAGCAGGCAAGCGTCTCGAAGCTGTCCTTCGGGACCAAATTTAAGTCGATTTGGGCTAAAGAGCACAGCCGCTCCACGCTGATGCTGTGGATTCTGTGGTTTACCGTCGTGTTTTCCTATTACGGCATGTTTTTGTGGCTGCCGTCGGTCATGGTTCTCAAAGGCTTCAGTTTGGTCAAAAGTTTTGAATACGTGCTGATCATGACGATTGCCCAGCTGCCCGGTTATTTTACCGCGGCTTACTTCATCGAGAAGTTCGGACGCAAGTTCGTTATGGTTACTTATTTGACGCTGACGGCGCTGAGTGCGCTGTGGTTCGGTTATGCAGATACAGAAGGCATGCTGATTGCCGCGGGCATCTGCTTGTCCTTCTTTAACCTCGGTGCCTGGGGCGGCATGTATGCCTATACGCCGGAGCTGTACCCGACCCGGGTGCGGTCCACCGGCGTGGGGCTGGCCACATCGGTCGGCCGGGTCGGCGGCGTCATTGCCCCGCTTCTCGTAGGCGTGATGGTTGGCAAGGGCATCAGCATCGATACCATTTTCGGCATGTTTTTTGTTATTGTGCTGATCGGTGCAATCGGAGTGCTGCTTCTTGGTAAGGAAACCAAAGGCAAGGAACTGGCCGATTAAACGGCAATAAATACGTCATGTGTTGAAGAAGCTGTCCCGGGCAGCTTCTTTCCTTTTTCGGCATGCATATTTTTGGACTTTGCCACGCTCGTTCTTCCGCCCAAGATGACTAAATCTACGGGTTTGATTGTGATTTCCGGTTGTTTTGAATTATAATAAATATTGTTGCAGTTAGACGCTATCAGAATGGGGGAAGGAATATGCAGCTGATCAATCCCGGCATGGTCCAGGAGATGCTAGATTCATTGAAAAACCAGGACCTTTATATACACCTTGAAATGACAACGGGTGCGTACGCTTCACACAACGATTCATCCAAATTTACCGCATCGACGTTTATCCATAACGGCGTCGTCCGATATTCGCAGGGCTCCATCGCCGGTTTCGGCCCTTACCGGGTTGGCCTTAAGATGGAGCAGGGCTGGGTTTATGCGCAAGGCTTGACCCATTTTGATGAGACGGAAACGGATCGGCTGATCATGGCCGGACATGACAGCGACGGCAAGCTCGTCGTGGCGCTTCAGCTGAGCCGCCAACCATTTTAACGAGAGAGAAGGTTAGACATATGGAAAAACATATCCTTGTGGTGTTTCCCCACCCCGATGATGAGTCGTTCGGCACGTCGGGGACGCTGGCTAAGCATATCCAGGCCGGAACCCAGGTGACGTACGCCTGTTTAACCCTGGGGGAAATGGCCCGCAACATGGGCAATCCCATCTTGGCGAACCGCGTGACGCTTCCCGAGCTGCGCCGGAAGGAGCTGGAGGAGTCCTGCCGGGCGATCGGCATCCAGGATCTTCGCCTCATGGGTCTGCATGACAAGACGGTGGAGTTTGAGGATCAGGAGATGCTCACCAGCCGCCTGCGCGCGCTGATTGACGAAGTGAAGCCGTCGCTGATCATCACGTTCTACCCGGGTTACGCCGTTCACCCGGACCATGACGCGACCGGAGCCGCGGTTATCCGGACCGTGACGGCGATGCCGAAGAAGGAGCGGCCGAAAGTGCACTGCCTGGCGTTCTCCAACGGGTGCGAGAAGATCCTTGGCAAACCGGATGTCCTTGTGGATGTGCGCGATTATTTGCCGCAGAAGTTTGCCTCGATCCGCGCCCATCAGTCGCAGTTCCGCTGGGAGACGAGCGGACAGTCGGAACTGGATAAAGCCGTGCTGGAGCGCTTCAGCCAAGAGCGGTTCTGGACTTATCATTTTGAATAATAGCATGGATTCGAAGACAAGCCGGACGGGCTGCTGCCATCACTGCAGCGCCCGTCTTTTTTTGTGCAGCATTATCGAAGCAGTAAGCCGGCCCTTGGTGCAAAAGCACATCAGGTGCGTCTTGACGCCAAGGGGGATATTGACAACATGGGGCTCCGGCGGATACAATTTGTGAAATCCTGTTTAGGATTAACATGTGAGCAGAAAGGTTGTGGCCCTGGAGATGAGCCGAGAAGAGTTGAGAAGAGCAGAGATTGACGAGAAGGAGCGTACCGCAGAAAAAGGTACCGCAGCAGGGCTGACAAGCAGAGGGCTGGCCGATGAGGAGCCAAGCCGTGATCAGATTAGCCGTTCCGAAGGAGATGGGGGGGACATCCGGCTGGAACGGATCGTCTTCATCGGAAGAACCTATGACGAATATTTGCGGATGTTTAATTTGAAGCCCGGGGACTTGAAGGGACGAACCGTCCTGGAGCGATATGTGGCGGCCGTTTTGCCGGTGCTGCCGTTTGCAGACCGGCAGTTTGACATGACACTGTCGGCGCATTTTTTGTTTATGTACAGCGACAAGCTGGATTACGCGTTTCATGAGCAGACGGTGGGTGAGCTGATGCGGGTGACGAAGGAGGAAATCCGGATTTTTCCGCTGGTGGACCAGAGCAGCCGCAGGTACAAGGACATGCAGAAGCTGCTGACGTTCGCCGCTGGAAACGGATGGTCAGCCGAGGAACGGCCGTCGGACTACGAGTTCCAGCGCGGAGCATCCTCAATGCTGGTGCTGACAAGAAACTGACGGGAAAAAGAATGGCCAACGAGACGGACGTTGGATGCCGGCATAATGCCGAAGTTGGATCGTAACCGTCTTTTGTCAGTTCCGCAGAACTTATTCTTATTAAAATAATAAGCCGGAGAGCCTGCGTATGCAGGGCTCTCCGGCTTTTATACTGTTGCGGCCGATTACAGCCGCCGGGCGGGATGAATTATGATTCCTTGTCCGTCAAAGCGTTCAGGGTCGCTTCCGGCCACAAATTCCAGGGATGCTCTGCAGGCGGAAGTGAGGCAAGAACGATCTCTTCCTTTGTGATGGGATGAGGAACGCCGACGATGACAGACCACAGGGCGATCTGCTGCCCCGGCTTATTGAGCCCTTTGCCGTATTTCTGATCGCCGTAGAGCGGACAGCCGGCATGGCTCATCTGAACCCGAATCTGATGGGACCGGCCGGTATGTAGCTCCACCTTGACCAAGCTATAGCGGTCCGCCTCTGCGATCACTTCGTAATCCAGCAGCGCTTCCTTCGCGCCGGATGTTCCTGGCTTCACCACAGACACGGTATTGGTCTTGGCATCCTTGAGCAGGAAGTCTTTCAGGCTACCTGTCGGCGCAGGCAGCCTCCCGTGTACGACGGCCGCGTAAACTTTGCGGAACTTGCGGGAGCGTACCGTTTCCGACAGCCGAGAGGCGGCCTTGGATGTCTTGGCAAACACCATCGCCCCGCCGACGGGACGATCCAGCCGATGCACCAGGCCGACAAATACGTTGCCGGGCTTGTTA
>NZ_PCZT01000006.1:76987-83037 GCF_002968895.1 Paenibacillus sp. AR247
GGTTTAAGACTCCCATCTTCCCAAAATACCGCACGGCAGATTCAGTCCGGAGGCAGTAANCGGCAGTCCGAGCTCGCCGCAGGAAATCGCTTCCTCCGAAACCGGCGGGCTGCCGTCATGGACAGGATGTTATGCAGTAACGGTCGGCGAAATACCGGTCGTATACGAATTAATGAGCATAAACAATGGGTTGTCCGACATAATGCTCATGCAGCTCTCGACGAAAGGATAGAGGCTCTGCTCCAGCTTCCACATTTCCCCGCCGGGTCCACGGCCGTAGGATGGTGGGTCCATGATGATCGCATCGTATTTATTGCCGCGGCGCTGTTCGCGCTGCACGAATTTGAACACGTCGTCCGTTATGAAACGGACCGGACGGTCCCCGAGGCCGGACAGCTGCAGGTTCTCCTTGGCCCATTGAACCATGCCTTTTGCGGCGTCGACGTGGACGACATGGGCACCTGCGGAAGCTGCCGCCACGCTGGCTCCGCCGGTATAGGCGAACAGGTTCAGCACCTGGATCGGCCGGCCTGCCCCGGCAATCTTGTCCATCATCCAGCGCCAGTTGGCCGCTTGCTCAGGGAACAAACCGGTATGCTTAAAGTTGGTAGGGCGGATATGGAACTTCAGCTTGTCGTAGGAAATGGTCCAGCGGTCGGGGATCGGTTTTTTCATGTCCCATTGGCCGCCGCCCGAAGAGCTTCGGTGGTAATGCCCGTGAACTTGGCGCCACTGCCCCGTCTCGTTGGTGAGCGGCCATATAATCTGCGGGTCGGGTCTGCGGAGAATGACTTCTCCCCAACGCTCCAGCTTTTCCCCGTCCCCGGTATCAATCAATTCATAATCCTGCCAATCGCGTGCTACATACATGAATGCATTCCATCCTTCTGTTCTTTAATTTCATTTAGCTTATATTGTACAACATTTCGTACATACAATGCACTTTCTTCATACTCGGGGCGGGTAAAGGTATAATAAAGATAACCCCTCGCGAAAGGAGGACTTGCCGGTGAGCAGCAGACGGAAAATATCGTGGATTCTCACTTTGTTTGGCTTGTTTTGCGGCATTCTTTATGTCAATCTGGCGGTCCGTGGCGGCACGAAGGATTGGTTTGGCTTTCTTGTCTTCGCCGTGCTTCCGCTTGGAATCGGACTTATACTGCGCACGAAAACGAAAAAAGCGAGAGCATGGATGGAGATCACCCCCGAGATGGAGAAGAGCATTCTCCACCTGGCTGCGGAGCAGGAGAACCTGCTGACCGCTGCGGACGTTGCCTTGAATACGGCGCTCAGCATGGAGCAGGCCGGCGAGGCGCTGGAAGCGATGCGCCGCGAAGGGTCAGGTCCAGTTTACGGGTAGCGGATAACGGGGGCGCGTGGTCTACGAATTCCAGGCCGTTCTATCGATGGAAGCCAAGCTGAATGCGGAGCGGGTGTAAACCCCGCCTTGGACATGCCAAGCGCAGCCGGTTTTTCTTGTGGCGATTATTGGGACGCCATGTACTCGTAGTAGTCCTGCTGTCTCATCACTTTGAAGCCGCAGGACTCATACAGCCGGAGCGCATTGGGGTTCTGAACCGCCACCTCCAGCCATATGTCTCGCCCCCGGGCTATCGCTTCGGATACGATGAGCATCAATGTGCTGCGGCCGATCCCCTGACCCCGAACAGATGCTTTCACCGCAAAGCCGTATATCCACGTATCGGATCCTGTATCTTCAAGAGATACCTTGCCGACGGTAACCCCATCCCGTTTAATGATGAGCGGCCGGGTTCCCGTTTCCTGCAGCAGCGATGAGTAGATTTCAGCCGATTCCTCCCGGCTCATCTCGAATCCTTCCTGATCGATAGCGATGATGTCCTCCATGTCGGCAAGCTCTGCGCTTCGCAGTTGGACCGACGGGTCCGCTTCCGTGACAGTTTGGCCGTCGTCATGCCATTTCATTTGATACTCCGAATGGCAGAACACCCCTCCTTGGGACTCGATGAAGCCTATGCCGCTGGAAGAGGAAGCCGGGGTATTCAGAAGGACGGTCTTATAGGCTGAAACGTTAGCCGAGCGGATGGCGTCCTTCCATAGATTCGTAAATATTCCCTGACGCCGGTAATCCGGATGTACCATGCCGCATACCTCGAGACCGCCGCCGAGCGGATATAAGGCGAGAAAACCGGTCAGCATATCGCCGGAATAATGAAAAAAGTCCAGCTTTGCGTCCGCAGGACGGGACTTCAGCATGCTCCAGTTTAATTTCAGAGTGATGGCATCGGCCCGCTCGCACAGCTCCTGCAGAGCGGAGATATCGCCTAGTTGACTTGGATTAAGAATAGTCTGCTTCCCCCATATTCGTTATTTTCTGCTATCATATCATGTTCCTATTAGGCGTTAAAGAGAGTGAATTGCAATTTATGCAAGGTTTTTTTGTTCATGCGAAGCCTCCATCATTAGGCGGTCATACCTCACTTCATACAGCGGCACGGAATAGGATGAATGTAACATTTCCTAGGAAGGGAGCCATCCGTATGCCGGTGAAAAACGGTAAGGATTTCGGTCTGCTCGGCAGATCGCCGGATTATATGAACACGGCCATTATGGCCTACGCTGCCGCCTCGGAGCTGCTGGCTGAAGCTGATGCGAAGTATGCGGACAACATGCGGAATTACTACCGGTACTGCTTAGAGCATGACATTACGCTGTCCCACGCTTTCGTTCAGCCGGCGGCGAGCCGTACCGCCGAAATGCTTGATGACGGGACGATCGTCAATACCGCGGCGCGCATCGTCGACCAGACGACAGAAGGCGTCATTGTGTCAGGCGCGTTTCTGCTGGCGACCCAGGGAGTCACGGCTGATGAAATTCTCGTGTATCCGCCGGCATCGTTCCTGTTTCAGGAGGAAGACAATCCTGAAACTTTTGCTTTTGCCGTCCCGAACAACCTTCCGGGTATGAAGTGGATAAGCCGGGAAAGCCTGGTCGGCGGCGATTCGGCTTACGATTATCCGCTCAGCTCGCGATTTGAGGAGATGGACACTCTTGTCATTTTCGATCACGTGCTCGTTCCTTGGGAGCGTATATTTATTCTTGGCAACGACAGCCTGTCCATACGCTTCTTTGCACAGAGCGGCTTTCACGTGCATGCAGCGCACCAGGTTTGCTGCCGATACGTGGCGAAGACTGAGTTTGTACTTGGAATCATTTTGTCCATTGTCGACGCACTGGAAAGAACCGGAAGCGTGGTCACTGAACAAGTGACAGAGGTGATCGTAAATCTGGAGTCGCTCAAGGCGCTGCTGCTCGCCTCCGAAGCGGGAGCGCAGGTGGACCGGTGGGGAAGCATGCTGCCCGACTATAAGCCGCTCTGGTCCGCTACCGTCATCTATCCCCAAATGTATGCACGGATGATGGAAATTATCCAGCTGCTCGGGTCCAGCAGCGTCATTATGATTCCGTCGGAGCAGGATTTTAAGGCATCCGGGATTGCTCCCTATTTATCGAATTATCTTAAAAGCAGCAGCATGGACGCCCGGGATAAGACTGCGCTGTTCCGGCTGGCCTGGGAGCTGAGCAGCAGCGGTTTCGGCGGGCGGCAGCAGCTCTACGAACGCTTTTTCTTCGGGGGACAGCAGGTAACCAGCAACAGGCTGTTTCAAGGCTATTTGGATAAGGAGATGTACAAGGAGCGGGTTCAGCGATTTCTGCGGGATGTGTAATCACCGTTCTACGGATCGGTCATATTCCACCCGGCCCACTCATATATCTGTAATGGGGAACGTACGCCAGCAGCGCGGGAGAGAGAAGCCGCCAGGGAAGAGCCATCCTTGCACAGAGGAGGCGGGCGGCGATGACGATCGATCAGCTGATCGCTTTATTGGCACTTGTCGTCATGATCATTGGACTTGTCAGCGGAAAAGGAAAATCATAAGCTGCAAAAAAAGAGAGCTATATATTCCAGCTCTCTTTTTTTGCCTGCAAACCGTTTAACGATTCTAACCCGGGGCCTCCGTCCCGTTAAGATCGAATTTCATCGATGCTAAAGCGCCCCCTCTTTGCGATTCTGCCTCAGCACTAATCAGTAACCATTTGCCCTCCGTTGATGTGGATCGTCGTTCCGGTGATATACGACCCGTCGTCAGAAGCCAGCAGCACATACGTGGGTGCCAGCTCGTAAGGCTGGGCAGCACGCCCCAACGGCACGTCGCGGCCGAAGACGGCAATCCGCTCAGGAGGTATCGAAGCGGGATTGAGCGGCGTCCATACGGGACCTGGAGCAACCGCATTAACCCTGATGCATTGAGGGGCAAGATTTCGGGCGAGAGCGCGGGTGAAGCTGACGATCGCACCTTTGGTCGAGGAGTAGTCCATGAGCGTATCATTGCCGACATACGCAGTCACAGATGCGGTGTTTACGATGCTGCTTCCCGGCCGGAGGTGGGGGAGGACCGCCTTGGTCAGAAGGATAAAGGACAGAATGTTCACTTCGAACGTATTGCGCAGCTGTTCTTCGGAAATGTCTAGCAGTGAGGTTTGGAAGTACTGAACCCCGGCATTGTTAATGAGAATGTCGATTTTCCCGAATGCCTTCAGAGTGCTGTCCACGATATACGATGCAAAGCCCGGCGACCGCACGTCAACGGGAAGCAGCAGGCATTTTCTGCCGAGCTGGCGGATTCGCCGCTCCGTGTCCTGAGCATCCCTGTGCTCATTAAGATATACGACCACAAGGTCGGCGCCTTCTTTGGCAAAAGAGATGGCGACCGCACGGCCGATACCGCTGTCTCCTCCAGTGATGATCGCCACCTTGTCCTTTAATTTACCGGTTCCGATATAGTTCGGATTTTCAGATACGGGGAGCGGGTTCATCACATATTCAATGCCCGGCTGCCCGTGCTGGTGCTGATCCGGCGGAAAAGCCACCGGAATGTCCTTGCACTGGTGAATGACACCATATTTAGCATACGGATAATTCATCGGCCAATCCTTCCCTAAGCTTTTGATGGTACACAGTCTATTCACGGGATGGGCGAGTGTGCCAGTTATTTTTAAGTCTTACATCGAAATAACAAACGAACATAAACGGCTGTCCCGGACATAAATATGTACCAAAGCTGATGATCACCCAATGATGACGCATGTTGTTGGCATTAGGGATCCTTTTGGAAGGAGGAGGGCCGATTGATAGTAAGCAATGAGATGAATGCTGACAAGAAAATGACACCCAAACGAAAAAAATGGTTCACGCGCAATGATTGGACCGGCTATTTGTTCAGCGCCCCATTAATTATCGGCGTGCTCGCATTTGCCATCTACCCGATGTTTGCCGCATTGTTTATCAGCTTTCACCAGACGTCGGGCCTGTCGCTGAACGGAAAGTGGGTGGGGCTCAGCAATTACGGGTATGCACTGGAGGATCCTGTTTTCTGGCAAGCGCTTACAAATACGTTTTTGATGGGCGTCTTGTCCGTGGTGCTAGGCATCGTATTATCCTTTGTACTGGCGAGCCTGATCAACAATCTCAAATGGAACTTCGGCAAAAACTTTTTTAAGGCCGTCTACTTTCTGCCGAACGTCGTGTCGGCGGTAGCGACCAGTCTCCTGTTCTCGTTTCTGTTTTTTCCATCGAAAGAAGGGCTGCTGAACTTTGTGCTGAGCTGGTTCGGGGTTCACCATCCCATCGGCTGGTTTACGAATCCGGAGGTGTCGCGCTACAGCATCGTGCTGATGAGCCTGTGGGGGGCGCTTGGCTACAACACGATCATTTTTCTGGCTGGCCTGCAAAGCGTGCCGCGCGACCTGTACGAAGCCGCTGAAGTCGATGGGGCGGGCGGGTACAAGAAATGGCTCCATATTACCATCCCTTATTTACGTCCGATCTTCGTCTTTATGCTCATTATGGGCACGATCGGCGGCATGAAGCGGTTCACTGACGTGTGGCTGATCGGCGGTACGGCGGGCAATCCGGGCGGAAGCCTGATGACGGTGGTCCTGTACATATACCGGAACGCATTTTTGGCATCGCAAATGGGTCTGGCCACAGCCGCTTCTTATCTGCTGTT
>NZ_PCZT01000006.1:83137-85230 GCF_002968895.1 Paenibacillus sp. AR247
GCAAGACAGCCTCGACTGACGCACTAGGGCCAATACCGACTGTCAATTTAGAACTACATGATACTTAAGCAAAGAGGTCCCGCCATGATCCAAACGGCCGATTCCAAGGCGCTGCGCCGCAAAAAATCCCTGTCAGTCAGTGGATTCTCGCCATCGTGCTGTTTCTCGGCTCCTTTATTATGATCGTGCCATTCCTGTGGATGCTCGTGACCAGCTTTGACTGGGGGGCCCGGCTGAACATTACGTTTCCGCCGAAAATCTGGCCGGAAGAGCCGTCCATACGCACGTATGAAGTGGCCTTTACGAACATTAAAATGTTCCGCTATATCATCAATTCCATCATCGTCAGCGCAGGCGTTATCGTTGTCAGCTCGCTGTCCGCGCTGCTGTCCGGTTATGCCCTCTCCAAGCTGCGGTTCAAAGGGGCGAGCCTGGTGCTTCTGCTGGCGCTGAGTACGATGATGATTCCGTTTGAAATGACCATGATTCCACAGTACCTGCTCTTCAGCAAGCTGGGGCTTCTGGACAATTATCTGGCTTTTTATTTACCAGCACTTAACTATGCCTTCGGCACGTTTTTGGCCAAAGCTTTCATCGACCAGCTGCCGTCCAGCCTGCGCGAAGCTGCCATTCTCGACGGCGCCGGGGAGTTCACCGTTTTCGGCCGGGTGTATTTGCCGCTCTGCACGCCGATTATCGCCACCATGATCATCCTCCTGTTCCTGGGCGTGTGGAACGAAATGCTGTGGCCGCTGCTGGTGCTGAAGACGCTGCCAAATACACATCGTTTGATCCCGGCATTTACCTGGACGGCATCATGAACAATTCCTACAGCACCAAGTCGCCGGACGGATCCAAGCAGTTCGGGATTCCTGCCGTGCTGGGCCGCCGCATGACGATCTATGACAAAAAGCTGTTCAGCGACTGGGGTGTCGAAGGCTTGACGGAGAAAGCGACCCCGGAAGAAATTTTGGAAAAAGCCAAAAAGATGACCGGCAAAAATCCGAAAACCGGCGAGCAGAACTACGGTGTATACTGGTCGGGCAACTCCCTGAACGGTTCCACTTTTGTGGCGCTGACCCTGGCTTTCGGAGCGAAAGGGGCCGAAGGCTCGCTAAAAGACGTAAAGTCGATCAAATGGCATCTGAACACCCCGGAAATGGTGAAGGTCATGGAATGGCTGAAGGAAGCCGCAAAGCTGCCGCCGGCCGGCTTTATCACAGCCCAGGGAGCGGAAAACTTCGGGCTTGAGAAAAACAACATCGCGATTGCGCTGGACAGCACCGGCGGCGCGACGATGAATGAATTTATCGCAAACAATAACAAGGATTTGCTGGACCGGTTCGAGCCGGTAATGAATATGGGTCCGAAAGGTGAAGGCTGGGTGGCCGTGGATCCGTTCGTCATGGCGAAAAACGCTAAGGACGTGAAAGCCTCCTGGGAAGTTCTCAAATTCCTGACCAGCCCGATGACGCAAAAATATACGTATGAGAACTTCGCGATGACACCGACGATCAAGCAGGCCGATTTTGTGAAGCCGGAAGACAAATATGTGAAAAAGGCGCTGGACATCGCCAATGTCGGGCACTCCGAGCTGATGGACGAAGCCAATCCGTTCTATATGAGCGATATCGTCCCGGCCGTCAACGGCTTTATCAGCAAGGCGGCTTCCGGCAACGCGCCGGACATCCAGCAGTTCCTGGACGAACTGCAGGACCGCGCGGAGAAATGGTCCGCCAATCTGAAGTGACAGGTTAAAGCGAGTGCTGGGCCCTTCACGGGGCCTTTGCACTTCCTTTTTACCAGGAGACGCAAGGACGATATTCGAAATTGTAGCTGCCTAGCGGCAGGAGCAAATGATCCCATTGCGTGTGTTTGAAAAATAGTATGTAAGGAGGTTCCATGATGGTTCGTGTTGGTTTGGTCGGGGCAGGCGGAATCGCCTCCGAGCATTTGAAGCATATTGACGATCATGATCAGGCAGAGCTGGTCGCCGTGTGCGATATTTCCGCGAAGCAGGCGGAACTAGCCGTAAAACGGTATGGTGGAGTAGCCTATACGGATATCCGGCGGATGCTGGCGAACGAGCAGCT
>NZ_PCZT01000006.1:85330-87626 GCF_002968895.1 Paenibacillus sp. AR247
AAAGCCGCTGGGTCTGGAGATGGGCACTGTACGGCAAAAAGCGGATTTTATCCGGAAAGCGGGCGTCATGACGGCCACAGGTTACTGCCTAAGGTATATGGAGCCGGTACAGAAGGCGAAACAGTACCTGGCCGGCAAAGAAATCGCCATGGTGCGGGCCCACAGGTTCGGCGGGTTGCCGGATACCCCTTGGTGGGTGGACCATACCAAATCGGGCGGACAGCTGGTAGAGCAGACGACCCATAATGTGGATCTTATGCTGTACTTGGCCGGAACAGTCCACAAGGTCAGTGCCGACATGGCCCTGCTGCTGAACAGGGATGTTCCCGGTATTACGACGCCGGATGCCGCTTCGGTCAACCTGGTGTTCGATTCGGGCGCAATCGGTCACATTGACACCGGTTTTCTACCTCAGCCGGACAGCCGTTCTCCCTGGAGATCATTGGAAGGGATTTCAGATTGACGCTCGAAGGAACGTCGCTTACCATTTTGGAACCGGAGCAGACGATCATTCTTCGCGGTAAATCCGATTTCTACAAAGTCCAGGACGACGCTTTCATTCGGGCCGTTGCCACGGGTGACCAGAGCATAATTCTGGCCCCGTATGAAGAAGCGATGCACACGCTGGAAGTGACGCTGGCTGCCAACGAATCGGCACGAAGCGGATTGCCGGTGACCATAACCAAGAGGGGGTAAATATAGAGCCCCTCCAGGAGCCTGCGGGCTCCTATTTTGCGTATCCGGATAGCCGTAAGGAGTGCATAAACATATCGATGCCGTGCATAATCACGCCCTTTTCCATAATCAGGATATGACGGAGTATTCCAGAATAGAATCTGGTAAACCGTTTTCGATCTATCAATTTGGATTTTTTGGATTCAGTGATTGTATACGTCAATTCGATGAAGGAAACAGTCATAGTTAAGCCAATTTATATCATCATTACGATGAGGGTTGCGCCTTCTAAAAGAAAATAATTTCCGGATCGAAGGCTCCATTCTCTATCAGGAAACGGGATTCCCGGCATTCCCTAGTTCTTGTTTTCTTGCGAAGATCTTGCTTCTGCTGTCCCAAACAAGGTAAACTCAAACTTAGGCATAAAAAGAGCTGGAACAAGAAGGAAGGATTAGCATGTTGGATCTGAATGTAAATGAGCCGGATCAGCTGGTTCAGGTTGCCCATGCATTGTCCACCCGGGCGAGGGTGGATATGCTGAAACTGCTCTATACGCGGAGCATGAATATAATAGAAATTTCGGAAGCACTCAAGCTGCCGGTGTCGACAGTGGCGAACAACGTCAAAATTTTGGAGGCCGCCAAGCTGCTGACGACAGAGCTTCTGCCCGCGGCCCGGGGGGCGGATGAAGGTATGCACCCGCAGTTATGATGACATCCATATCAGTCTCAACCCGGCGATCCAATCGACCAAGGAAAATTATGGCGTGTATGAGGTCGAAATTCCGATCGGATTGTACAGCGATTGCGAAGTATACCCGACCTGCGGCATGGCGAGCGGCACCGAAATGATCATCCGGGAAGACGAGCCGGCGAGCTTCTACCATCCGAAGCATATCGATGCGCAGATCATCTGGTTCCGCAAAGGTTACTTGGAGTACATTTTGCCGCTGGAGCTTCCGCAAAACGTCAAAATCAAGTCGCTTGAACTGTCCATGGAAATCTGCTCTGAAGCGCCCAACTTCGATAACGATTGGCCCTCGGACATATCGGTCTGGGTGAACGGGCTTGAGATCGGGATGTGGACGAGTCCGGGGGATTTCGGGGACCGCCGGGGCAGGCTGAACCCCTCCTGGTGGCTCGATTGGACGACGCAGTACGGCCTCTTGAAAACGTGGCGGGTCGATGAGGACCGAACGACGCTGGATATGAAAAAGGTATCGGATGTGGGCATCAACGATCTTCAGCTGGAAGGGCGTCCGAATTTGCGCCTGCGGATCGGCGTGGATCCAAATGCGGTCCATAAAGGCGGGGTGAACATCTTCGGGCGGCAGTTCGGCGATTATGAGCAGGACATCAAGATGCGTATTCAATATGTTCCCCTCACGGAGGAAGCGTAAAACCATTGTTACAACAAGTTTGTAACAATGGTTTTTTTGTTTCTGTCACCGTGCTTGTGGATTTTTATGGGAAAAGAGCGTGGTTAAGGCAATTCCTTCTTGCTGATAAAGCGATGAAGCCAATTTGATATGCACGAGAATAAAAACAGATCAAAATTTTTATTACAAAAAAATGAAATGAATGCGTTGACAAAATAGAATTTTCGCCGTAATATAGCCCCA
>NZ_PCZT01000006.1:87726-100843 GCF_002968895.1 Paenibacillus sp. AR247
TAAGAACAATAAAGTTGTAATAAAACAATAACGTTGTTCTTTAGAACGACTACGGTGACGAAAATGGGGGGTACGTATGAGAAGAAAATTCAGCTTCATGTGGATCACATTACTGTCTCTGACCTTATTGCTCAGCGCCTGCGGCAGCGGCGGCAGCGGTAGCAGTGGTGGGGCGGACAGTACAGGCGGAGACGCGTCCGGCGGTACTGGTGAAAGCGCTTCGACGGATACGGGCGGCGGCAGCGGCGAGAAAGTGAACCTTTCCTTCTGGACGCTGTTTGACGGCGGAGACGGTGATAACATGCAGGCGATGGTAGACCAGTTCAATAAAGAGCATCCCGATATTCAGGTGAAAAATACGAAGCTCGTCTGGGGCGAGTATTATACGAAGCTGATCACAGCGGTTGGCGCAGGCAACGGTCCGGATGTGGGCATCTCCCATATTTCCCGTCTTCCCGACCTGATCAATCAGGGAGTTGCTACCGAGCTGGACGATTCGGCAAAGGATGCCAACATCGACTGGAGCACGTTCAACCAGAACATTCTGGAAGCTTCCGTTTACGATGACAAGCATTATGCGGTTCCGATCGATACACATCCGTTTATTATGTACTACAATAAAAAGCTGCTTAAAGACGCAGGGCTGCTCGGCGAAGACGGCAAGCCGGTTCTGGAGCAATCTGGCGAGGGATTCATCAAGTTTCTGACAACGCTGAAAGAGAAGCTTCCGAAAGGCAAATATCCGTTTGCACTCTCGAGCTCCAACGACGATCCATTCCGTTTCTGGTGGGCACTTTATTCGCAGCAGGGCGGCAATGACGTCGTATCCGACGACCTGAAATCAGCCGACATCGACAAAGAAAAAGCCGTCAAAGCCGCGGATTATATTAAGGACTTATACCATAAGTACAATTTCATCAAGCTGAACGACCCGGATTTCTATAAAACGTTCCAGAGCGGGAATGCGGCGATCATGATGACCGGCGTGTGGGCGACCGGAACGTGGGAGAAAACGAAAGGGCTGGAATTCGGGGCCATGCCGATCCCTAAAGTTTTCGATCAGGAAGCGACATGGGGCGATTCGCATACGATCATTCTGCCGGCAACGAGCAAAGAAGATCCGGAGAAACGCAAAGCTGCACTGATTTTCGCCAACTGGATCGCCGACCACGGAGAAATCTGGGCGAAAGCGGGCCATATCCCTTCGAAGCCAGCCGTATTCGACAAGCCGGAATTCAAAGAGATGCCGTACCGGAGCGATTATGTCTCGGTGGCAAGCACAGTTAAATTCAACAAGCATTCCGACAAGAACTGGCAGATCCGCGATAACGCGCTCTTTAAATATTTGAACGAAGTATGGTCCAACAAGATGTCGAGCTCGGATGCCGTTGACAAAATGCAAACCGAGATCGGTAAAGTTTTAAGCGAGTAACCATGAATGAGGTATGATCCATCAGACAGGTTTGGGGCGGCTGGCTCCAAGCCTGCCTGAGCGATGTAGGAGAGGAAGGTGAGTCATGAAGAAGCTTCGGATCGACTTGCAGGCACTGATTTTTTTACTGCCCTTTCTGATTGTGTATGTGTTGTTTACGATCTGGCCGATGATTAAGGGTGCGCAGATGAGCTTTTATAAATGGACCCTGATCCGGAAGATGAAATATGTCGGGTGGGACAATTTCCAGCGCATGTTTCATGACGACCAGTTCTGGGCTGCGGTTTGGCATTCTACGATTTTCGTCTTTCTAACGACGCCGACCATGATTGTGCTGGCCATCGCGCTGGCACTTATCGCGAACCGGAAATCCAAGCTGCAGAAGCTGTACCGCAGCGCGTTTTTTCTGCCGAGCATTCTTTCGGTTTCGGTGGCATCGTATTTGGGGTTGTTTATGTTCCAGCCCTATACCGGCTTCATTAACGGGATTCTGCATGGACTCGGCATCCTGGCGGAAGGGAAAGAGATCTTCTGGCTCACCGAGCCGTCACTGGCCTGGATTGCGGTCGCCGCTCTGACGCTGTGGTGGACGGTGGGGTTCAACTTTATTTTGTATCTGTCCGCCATGCAGGAAATTCCGGACGAAATTTATGAGGCGGCATCGCTGGACGGAGCGGCCAAAGGGCAGATGTTCTGGCGGATCACGCTGCCGATGATGAATTCGATCACACGGATGATTCTGATGCTGCAAATTATCGCTTCCTATAAAGTGTTCATGCAAATTTACATCATTACGGGTGGCGGACCGCTGGATTCGACAAGGCCGATCATCCAGTACATTTACCAGAGCGGTTTCAAAAAAAATGACCTGGGTTACGCGGCGACGATGTCCTATATGCTGTTTGCGATTTTGCTCGTATTGTCGATTATCCAGTATGTCGTTAACAACCGGAAGGAGGCGGCTTAAGGCATGAAATGGGTATACCGGATCATTTCTGTCATCGCGGCGTGCGTGTTTCTGGTTCCGCTGGTCTGGATGCTGGTCGTATCGATCAAGCAGGAAGGGATGAAGGTCTCCGGTTTGTTCGACTGGTTTACGCCGCCATATTCTTTCGCGGTGTACGGACAAATTATCAGCGGTACCAAGCTGATGCAGTGGGTGTGGAACAGCTTCTTCGTCGCAGGCGTCGTCACGGTTCTGACCGTTCTAGTTGCGGCTATGGCGGCTTATGCGTTGTCCAAAATTCCTTTCCGGTTTAAAGCCATCATGTTCTTTTTCATTTTGGCGGGTCTTCTCGTTCCCGGCGAAGCAACCATCATTCCGCTGTATCAGGTCGCCAAGGACATGCATTTGCTGAATTCGTACCAGGGGTTGATCGTCACAGCGCTGGCTTCGCCGATGGCGGTTATCGTGCTTAAAGGATTTTTTGACGGCATCCCGAACGACCTGATTGAGAGCGTGCAGATGGATGGAGGCGGCGTATGGAAAATATTCGCGGTGATCATGCTACCGCTGACCCGGCCGGCGCTCGCGTCGATGGCGATTCTGACCTTTATCGGCTCGTGGAACAATTTCCTGTGGCCATTCCTGTCGCTGACAAACGACAAGCTGTTTACGCTGCCGATGGGAATTCCGACCTTGATGAGTCAGTACTCGGAGGATTACGTGAAGCCGATGGTTGTGAACACGCTGTCTTCCATCCCGATCATTATTCTGTTTGTGATCTTTGAACGGCAAATTATCAAGGGGATCAGCCTGTCGGGGATTAAAGGGTGAGCGGCTCGGCCGTAGCCGGGATTGAGCCGAAGCGGCGCGAGCGTGCCATCGATCTGTTCAAAGGACTGCTGATCGTCGGGATGGTGTACTGCCACACGTTGCAATTTTTCAGCGATCCGGTCGTGTACCCGTCCATCAGCCGCTGGATCGATTTCTTCAACCTCATCACCTTCTCGGGGTTTGTGTTCAGCTTCGGGTATGTATCGCAGCTTGCTTATTATTCCAAGCCGTTTCGCAGCGCTTGCCCGCGGATGCTGACAGCCGCGCTGAAAACACTGCTGGCCTTTTATGTATCCGGAACGGCGTTCAGGGTGTTCCATGACGGAGCGCCGCTCCAATGGGACACGATTCGGCCGATCATGCTGCTGAAGGATATTCCTGGCTGGTCCGAGTTCCTGGTGTCTTTTACGTATTTGATGGTCCTCGGCTTGGTGCTGTTCGTTCCGCTGCGCTGGCTATCCGGGCGAAAGTGGCTGGGTTTTCTGGCGGCAGGCCTGCTGCTTGCAGGGACGCTGTTTCCTTATGGAGCGGTCCATGTTCCCCAGCTTGGGTTATTGGTCGGCACGAGGGATTTCGCCTCGTTTCCGCCTGTTCAATATTTTCCGTATTACCTGCTTGGGATCTTGTTCGCCAAATACCGGATTCGCTTCGACTGGCTCGTTCTCGCCGGATCGGTGCTTGCAACCGGACTGTTTGCGGCAAATTGGCGGTATGCCGGGGAGCTTCCCTCGCGGTTTCCGCCTTCATTGTTCTGGATTATCGGTGCGGCCTTCATATTATATGGTTATTATTTGCTGGCCAGGGTATTGGAACGCATTCCGTACGCGTTTGGCTTTTTGGAGTCGATGGGGCGGAACGTGCTTTTGTATCTGGTGCTCAGCAATTTACTGATTTTTACGGTAAAAAGCAGCTGGCCGGATCTTCTCGTCGGAAGCGGCGGCGGCTTGCTGTACGCGGCAGGCTGGCTCGCCGTATGCGGATTTTGCAGCTGGATCGTTACCAAGCGTACGCGCTAAATGTGATTACTTCAAAGGAGTAGAGAGAAATGACAGAGATGCTGCGCGGCGAATATCCTCGCCCACAATTGGTTAGAGCGGATTGGCTCAACCTTAACGGAGTATGGAATTTTGAATTTGATGACGAAGCGGCCGGCGAGAGGGAAAAATGGTACGAGCATCCTTCCTTCTCGCGGACCATCCAGGTTCCGTTTTGCTATCAGAGCAAGCTGAGCGGAATCGGAGATCCTTCGTTCCATGATATCGTGTGGTACCATCGGAACTTTACGGTGCCAACAGCGTACCAAGGCAAGCGGCTGATTCTGCATTTCGGTGCCGTGGATTATGAATGCAAAGTATGGGTGAACGGCAGGCTCGCGGCTATCCACGAAGGCGGTCATACCCCGTTTGACGCGGATATTACGGACCTGCTTCAGGGAGCGGACAACTCGATCGTGGTCAAAGCCGTCGATTACAGCCGGGACGCGGCGCTTCCGCGGGGCAAGCAGTACTGGGAGGAACAATCCGCCGGGATCTTCTATACGAGAACGACGGGAATTTGGCAGACGGTATGGATCGAACCTGTGCATGACCTCCATATCCGTAGGATTCGGCTGACGCCGGATATCGATACGAATGAAGTGTCCCTGCAGGCTTTCGTTCAGGGCTGGGACACCCGGGCCAAGCTTCAATTAAAGTCGGTTATTTCTTTCGCGGGGCAAGTCGTTTCCGAAGATACCTATTCGGTGACGGGGAAAGACGAGATGCGCCGCATCCGCCTGCACGATTTTAACGATCATGGCTTGGGGCGCTGGTGGTCGCCTGAACGTCCGAATTTGTATGACTTGGAGCTGACGCTCCTGGTTGACGGAGAAGCGGTGGATACCGTCGCCAGTTACTTCGGCATGCGGAAAATTTCGATCGAGGACGGCGTCGTTCTGCTCAATAACCGTCCTTATTATATGAAAATGGTGCTGGACCAAGGGTATTTTCCGGACGGCCTGCTGACCGCTCCTTCCGATGAAGCGCTGAAAAAAGACATTGAGCTGACGAAGGAAATGGGATTTAACGGCGCCCGAAAGCATCAAAAGATCGAAGACCCCCGTTACCTGTACTGGGCGGACCGTTTGGGCCTGCTTGTCTGGGGAGAAATGGCCAACGCGTTCCGGTTCACGGAAACCTATGCCGGTCAGATCACCCGGGAATGGCTGCAGGCGGTGGAGCGGGATTATAATCATCCCTGCATCGTGGCCTGGGTTCCGCTCAATGAAAGCTGGGGTGTAACGAATATTTTGGTGAGTCCTGCCGAGCAGCAGCATGCGCTGGCGCTGTATCACATGACCAAATCGCTGGACATGTCACGTCCGGTCATCTCTAACGACGGCTGGGAACTGGTCAAGACCGACCTGGTTACTATTCATGATTACGAATGGCGCAAAGAAGTGCTGGCAGACCGCTATTCGACCGTGGAGCAGGCGCTTCAGGCAAAACCGGGCAACCGCTGGATTCTGGTGCCGGGGTATCCTTATGAAGGACAGCCGCTGCTGCTTACCGAATTCGGCGGAATCTCATTCCAGAAGGGGAACCAGGAAGGGTGGGGTTACTCCGGAGCGTCGAATGAGGAAGATTTCGAACGGCGCCTGGCCGACGTGGTTCAGGGCGCTCTAGCTTCGCCCGTGCTTCAGGGCTTCTGCTATACGCAGCTGACGGACGTCGAACAGGAAATTAACGGTTTGCTGACATACGACCGGCAGCCAAAGATTCCGCTGGAGAAGATCCGTGAGATTGTGCAGGGACGTTGATACAGCTTTTAAAATAGAGTGGCTAATATGTAAATAAAGAGTGAAGAGGGCCCCGTTTCGGGGCTTTCTTTTTTGTAAATGGTGGCATCGCCTAGTTAATCGGTATAAAGACTGTTATAATATATAAGACAAAGATATGATTGATCTGGATAATGTGGGCCCTTTCTTTGTTTAGAACCATCGCGTGACCAATGGAACTCAGAGTCCGAATAAAACCATGGTGATACAGGAAAAGGGGAATGAGAAATGGAAATGAAACTGATTTTTACAAACAAAGGCAAAAATGCCATCGGGAACTTCGAAAACGAGGAGCTGATCGAAGTGTTCACGAGGTACAGTAAGACATTGATGAAAAAGTACGATCTTGTCGTGTCGGTTCCCTCTGAAGATAACCGCGACATTACGGCCGACGGTACCATCAATGTGCAACTGAACGACGTCAAATGCGATGTTCAAACGTTCTTCAAGGAACTGGCCAGAGATGTGAAGGTTCCGTTAAAGAAACGGCTGGACGCCGGCGAGACGCTGGATGGCGTGTTTAAGGCGGAGTTGGTCAAATAAGGCATTAGAATAATCGTTAGTGAAGAAAAGGGAGCCGGCGGGCTCCCTTTTTTTTGATGATCGAGCGGAACCAAGCAAATGCAGCTTAGCCTTTTAGGACCGGATATTCATCCGTTTACGGTAGCAACACCGGCCGTTAATTCCGACCAGACCGCCTTCACGTCTCCGGTTTTCATGACTTTTCCGAAGTACTGCCCAATGTTCGACAAGGTCATTTCGTGGGCCTCGGCAGAGGAACCGGCGCAGGCGTCCTCGACGAGCGTCACGTTATAGTCGAGCATGAATGCGTCCCTGGCGGTCGACTCCACGCATACGTTCGTGAGGACGCCGGTCAGGACAACAGATTTGCATCCCAGAGAGCGCAGCATCAAATCGAGGTTGGTGCCGATAAATGCGCTGTACCGATGCTTTTCCACCACATAATCGCCTTCCTTGGGCTCCAGCCCGTACAGCTCCGTGCCCCAACTTCCCTTCTCGACGATCCGAAGCGGGTTGCCGCTGGCCGTATGCTGCAGCTCCCATGCCTGGGAGGTAGTGCCCGCGTCCAACGTCATTTGTACGAAGATGACCGGCACCCCGCTAGCCCTCGCTTGACCGGTAAGGTCATGGATGGGCCGCACACAAGCCTGGAACGCCGGAATATCGACGACTCCCGCGCGGCCGCAGGCTCCGTTTTCGTGGCAAAAATCGTTTTGCATGTCGATGATGATCAGGGCGGTATCCTCCGGACGAAGCCATGCATGGGTACTCAAATGAAATCCCTCCAAAATAAATGTTGTTGTGTTTATGTTAAATAATATAACATTAAATCGCCGATTACAGGATATCGCACTTTTTTATACCCTGAATTACAAGAAATATGATATAAATAGGATAATATATGTTATTTATTCTTACACAATCGTGAATTCCTCCGACCTGCTGATCGGTAAGACCAATTTTATGGAAGGTGGGGATGGAATGGATCTGGAAGGTCTGCATTCATTTGCAACGATCGCCAAGGAGAAGAGTATTTCCAAGGCTGCCCAGATGCTGCATGTCACCCAGCCGACGCTTAGCGCAAGAATACGCAAGCTGGAGGAGGGGATGGGAGTCAAGCTGCTGGACCGGGGGTGGGACGGAGTGAAGCTGACGCAGGAAGGGCATTATTTTCTGTATTATGCGATCCAAATGGTAAGCCAGTTCAACAATGCCTCCGCGATGCTGAACAAAGCAGATCTGCTGAAGTTCGATCGTTCCCTTGCCGAAGTGACCCGCATGGACCGGATGGTGATCGGCGTCGACACCGGACTGTCCGGCAGGTTCGTGTACCCTCTGGTTGCCGAATTGCAGCGCATTCGCCCCGATCTGAAGTGTAAGTATGTTTCCCGTTCGTCCATGCTGCTCATTGATCTGATCGATTACGGGGTCATCGATATCGGGCTGTTTTATGATGTGAAGGAATGCCGCCATTTGCAGCCGGTGCATCTTCTGGACGACGAATGGGTGCTGCTGTGTTCGGAAGAAGCCTACCGGGGCGTGATCCGCAAGGATGATGACCTTATCGACGTGCTCAAGCATGACATGTTCGTGCTGTTCGAAAATCCGATCGCCACCTACGTGAATGTATGGGAGGTGCTATCCAAACTGTTTGGGTCCACGCCAGACAAGTTTCAAATCGTGGACAGCAGCGATATGATGCTGGGGGTCGTGGCCAACGGCCAGGGATACACGTTCGTGCCCAAATGCTACGTCCCTGAGTTGTACCTGGAGGCCTATCCCATCCGAATGATCCCTTTTGGTTCCATGCTGCCGGCTCTACCGGTATACATGGCATATTCGGAATCCGTCCAGCTCGACGTGCCGATCGGCGAATTACAGCGCAGGCTGCTTGCCAGATACAAGCCGGGCGCAGGGCACTCCGCCGCTTCCGGCGGTTTGAATGGATAAGGAGACAAATACAAAATAGGAGCACCCTCCTGGATGAAATGAGCCGGGAGGGTGCTTTTTTGCCTGTGCGGATTCAAACGAAGAAGTCGATCGAGCACGGATTCATCAAAGGCGCAGCGGGTGCAGTTGTCATACTGTTTCTGAACATCGGCTGGATGACAGGCTCGATGCCCTCGACGTCGATGTCATACAAAGTGCCTAGAAGCGAAAGGAGCGGAATGGCGGCAGACGCTGCCGCTTCTAAACGCTCTTTGGCCATCGGGATGCCGATGATCGCTGCCTGCAGAACCTCGGCGGTGCTTTCTTCCGCATCCCTTTCTTTCCGGGCAGTGGCTGTTAGCTTGTATTCGTTATCCATAGTATTCCTCCTCTGGTATGGTATGTAGCGGGCTGACTCGTCTGTCCACTGATCAGGTGATATGCAGAAACCGGTTTTTCGACTAGTCCAGCTCCGGATGACGGAAATGCCAGTCCGTGCTTTGTTCATACGCATGGCCGATGCCGAGGAGCTCCGCTTCGGCAAACGGTTTGCCGATGAGCTGCATGCTGATCGGCATCCCTGCAGCCGAGAAGCCGCAGGGCATGGCGAGGCTCGGCAGGCCGGTTACGTTCGTCGGCATGGTCAGTTCAGCGAAGCGCATGCTGATTTCGACGTCGTGGATGCCGGGCGCAGTTGCCGGGAGGGTCGGGGTAAGCAGGACGTCGGCTGCAGATAGCGCCTGCGTATACTCCTGCTGCAGGAGCCGGCGCGCCCGCTGTGCCTGCAAATAGTGGACGGCCGGGATCAGGCTGGCGCCTTCGATCATTCCCCGGACATCCGGTCCATACTGCTCGGGTTGTTCCCGGTACCACTTCTCGTGAATGGAGGCGACTTCGCCCATGCAAATACCGTTGCCGATCGCGCTGACACGGCTTAGGAGCGGTATTTCCACTTCAATGACATTCGCTCCAAGCAGCTTGAACTGCCCCATGGCTGCCTGAAGGGCGGCCTCCACCTCCGGATCAATGCCATCGTAGTAAAAGGACGAGGGAATCCCGATGGTGATGCCGTGCAGATCGCCGCGAAGCATACCGGTGAAATCCGGGACCGATACGTCGGCCGACGTATCGTCCAGCGGATCATACCCCGCCATAGCCTGAAGGCAGATGGCGGCGTCTTGGATCGAGCGGGTCAGCGGGCCGGCGTGGTCCAGCGACCACGACAGCGGAAAAATGCCATGGCGGCTGACCCTTCCGTATGTCGGCTTCAGGCCGACGATGCCGCAGGCCGCTGCGGGAATGCGGACTGAGCCGCCGGTGTCCGTGCCTGTGCCCATGTAGGCAAGTCCGGCCGCTACGGCCGATCCCGAGCCACCGCTTGAGCCGCCCGGCGATTTCTCCAGGTTCCACGGATTGCGGCAGGGACCGAAATGAGGGCTGTTCGTCAGCGTCCCGGCGGCAAACTCGTGGGTCTGCACTTTGCCGAGCAGGACCGCGCCTGCTTCTGCCAGCTTACGGACGACGGTGGCATCCGTATCCGGCACGAATGTTTCGAGGATTTTAGAGCCGACAGCCGTCCGTATTCCCTGGGTATTGTAAATATCTTTGTGGGCGATAGGAATTCCGTGAAGCGGACCTCTGTACTCTCCTTTCATGATTTCAACTTCGGCCGCTTTGGCCTGGGCGAGCGCGAGATCGGCCGTAACCGTTACGTACGCATTCAGCCGGGGATTGAGCGTTTCAATCCGTTCGAGAAGCATCTGCGTAATTTCGACGGGTGAAATGCGGCGGCTGCGGATCCGTTCCGATAAACCGGCGATCGTATCATACAGCAGCTCCTGATGCAGGGTGGTCATAGATAACATCTCCTTTGCGAAAAAAAATTGTGGATGAGTTCTCTACCTCTCGAACGACTTGAACAAATGGATCTTTTAAGGGTATCCACCCATAGTTGATTTACCTTTAAACCGTGTCATTTCTATGGGAGAATAATGGTCCTTGAACGCAAAAGTCCAATCATTTTTTGTATATAGGGAGGTAATTGTTAATAAACATAACATATTTTTGCCGAAAATGGGCTGAAACAAGGTATAGAATGTTTCGATATCCTAACATTGCGAAATTTATGTTAGTATTTATCACACAAACAGCATTCCTGGCATGCTGCAAAAAACCGATTGATCAAAGGCCGGGGAGAACCATTTTTCAGAAGCTGCGAAGGAGGGAATATGATGTCAAATCTTTTGGAAATCGACAGCCTTGTCACCTCATTTTCGACCCGACCAAGAAAGGGATGGTGGATGCCGTCAGGGGAGTCACCCTGCAGGTCAAAAAAGGCAAGACGACGGTTATTCTCGGGGAATCGGGTTCGGGGAAGAGCGTCATGCTCCGTTCCATTCTGCGGCTGACGCAGCGCGGTTCGAATGTTGCCGGCAGCGTCCGGCTCGAAGGAGAAGACTTGCTGGGCAAATCGCCGAAAGAAATGGTGGGGATCCGCGGGAACCGGGTGGCGATGATATTCCAGGACGCCCTCTCGGCGCTCGACCCGCTTTACCGGGTCGGCGACCAGCTGAAGGAAACGATCAGGGCGCACCATAAAGTGGGGAGAAGAGAAGCGAAGGATAGGGTCATCGAGCTGTTCCGTAAGGTCGGCATTCCTTCGCCGGAGGAAAGGGTGCGCGCCTACCCGCACGAGATGAGCGGCGGCATGCGGCAGAGGGCGGTCATTGCGATGGCGCTCGGCTGCCGTCCCGATCTGCTTCTCGCCGATGAACCGACCACCGCCCTGGACGTTACCATTCAGGCGCAAATCCTTCGGCTGTTCAAGGAGCTTCAGGCCGAGTTCGGGATGTCGATCGTGCTGGTCACCCATGATATCGGCGTCGCCGCCGAAATGGCCGACGAGGTCGCCGTCATGTATGCCGGCAAAATCGTCGAGTATGGATCGGCGGAGGAGGTTCTGACCAGACCGATGCATCCCTACACGGCCGGGCTGATTGCGGCGACGCCTCAGAGCAAGCAAACGGGAAGGCTGTCCACCATCCCCGGACAGCCGCCGCTCATTACGGAAATGCCGCCGGGATGCGCTTTTGCACAGCGCTGTCCTTATGCCGAGAGCCGGTGCACAGAGAGTGTCCCGGATTACGTAAGCGCGGGACGATCACAGCAGGCGGCCTGCTTCCAGATTGCCGGCCGGGAAAGATACGCCCAATAAAAATAATGGAACCCTGTGGAGGTGCCGGAGATGAAACCATACTCAAGCTTGAAAAAAACGTACGCCATCACACTGCTGCTTATCCTGTGCCTCTCAATGGTTCTTAGCGGGTGCGGCAGAGGCGGAGCAGCCGCCGAAGGCTCGGCGGCGAAAGGGACCTTGGTGATTGCCATGTCCGCCGCGAACATCCCGGTACCGGACACGATGCCGACCGAAGGCTACGAAGGGATGCGCTTTGTCGGCTATCAGCTGTACGACGCGCTGGTGAAATGGGATTTGACGCAGGGCGACAAGCCGGCTGAACTCACGGGCGGCCTGGCCGAATCGTGGGAACATTCGAACAGCGATCCCACCGAGTGGACCTTTCATCTGCGCCAAGGGGTTGAGTTCCATGACGGAACGCCGTTTAATGCGGATTCCGTCATCTTTGCCCTCGACCGTCTGCTGAAGCCGGATTCCCCGTATTACGATGCAAAAATTGCCGGTTCCACCGGCAGCTCGCTTCGTTTTATCGCGAAGTACGCCAAGGCAGACGAAAACACGGTTCGAATCTATACCAACGGACCATACAGCTTTCTGCTGTACGACTTGGCCAGCATCCTGATACCAAGCCCGGAAGCGGTCAAGAAGTACGGTGGGGATTATGCGAATCATCCCACCGGAACAGGGCCCTTCAAATTTGTGAGCATGAAGCAGGGGCAGGAATTGGTTATGGATAAGAACGACAAGTACTGGGGCACGGTCCCGAAATTGGATCGGGTGGTGCTCCGGCCGATCAGTGATCCGTCCGCCCGGCTCGCGGCAATTCAGTCCGGGGAGGTCAACTGGGCCGAGATTCCGCCAACCGAATCGATTGAGCAGCTGAAAAGCATGGGATTCCAGGTGCTGACCAATACGTACCCGCACATTTGGCCGTATGTCCTGAACACGGCCGATGGCCCGTGGAAAGACAAAAAGGTGCGGCAGGCGGCGAATTACGCGATCGACCGAGAGGGCATGAGCGCCGACTTGCTGGGCGGCGCCTCCATCCCGGCGACGCAGCTGATGTACAAAGGGCATGCTTGGTACAGTTCCGATGCGGAGCCGTATGCCTATGACCCGGACAAAGCCAAGAAGCTGCTGGCGGAAGCGGGTTATCCCAATGGCTTCTCAACCACCTTCCTGGTCCCGACAAGCGGATCCGGCAACATGTGGCCGGTGCAGATGAACGAATACGTTCAGAAGGACCTGAAGGCTGTGGGGATCGACGTGAAAATCGAATCTATCGAGTGGCAGTCGCTGCTGACCCAGTATCTTCAAGGGTTCCCCAAAGACAAGGAAGTGGGCGCAATAAATATATCCCTGCCGACCATCGCCCCGAACTCCTTCCCGAACTTCTTCTCGTCGTCGGCTCTGTTTCCGAAAGGCTTGAATATCGGCGGATACTCC
>NZ_PCZT01000006.1:100943-105284 GCF_002968895.1 Paenibacillus sp. AR247
GCTTTTATCAGTAAACGTCTGCTTCTGTTCATCCCCACGCTGTTTGGCGTATCCATCATCGTGTTTCTGATGCTCCAAATGGTCCCCGGAGATCCCGTCAACACGATCGTTCCTGCGGATGCGACCGAGGAAGAGCGGATGCGGGTAACACGCGAGCTTGGGCTCGACAAGCCAATTTATGTGCAGTTCATCTATTGGCTCGTCCATATGTTTCAAGGGGATATGGGGACATCTATCATCAAGCGGCTGCCGGTCAGCGAACTGCTGCTCCCGGCTGTAGGAAATACGCTGCTCCTGGCGGCGGCTTCCGCCGTCGTTTCGTTCGGCCTCGGCCTGGCCATTGGCGTTTACAGTGCATACCGTCCCAAATCGTGGGCGGCTGCCCTGTTCAACGTGCTGGGACTCGCGGGGATTGGCATGCCGAATTTCTGGGCCGCGCTGATTCTGATCGGGATATTCTCCGTCAGTCTCGGCTGGCTCCCTTCCTCCGGGATGCAGAGTATCGGGGGTGGAGGACTGCTGGATACCTTCAGGCACCTGATCCTCCCGACGATTGCGGCCTCCCTGACGACGCTTGGCGTTATGACCCGGATGGTGCGCAGTACGATCGCGGGTTTGCTCCAGCAGGACTTCGTGTTCGCACTGCAGGCCAAAGGTGCGCCGGCAGGCAAAGTGCTGCGCCATGTGCTCAAGAACGGCATGCCGACCATTTTGACGGTGGCCGGGCTCCAATTCGGCTATTTGATCGGCGGCTCCGTCCTCGTGGAAACGGTCTTTGCCTGGCCCGGCATCGGCCAGTTGATCTACCAGGCGATCGGGCAGCGGGACTTTCCCATCGTCCAATCGGGCGTTCTTGTGGTAGCTGTCGCTTTTGTTCTCATCAATCTGGCAGTCGACTCACTGCATGCGGTTCTTGATCCAAGAGTAAGGCATTCTTGAAAGGAGTGGGCAGCATGGCTACCAATGTTCAATCCATTGTTCCCGATGCGGCTTCGGCCGCAAGTTTGCCAAAACAGCCCTCGCAGGCTGCCGAACGATGGCGGGCGTTCTGCAGGCGGAGAGCGGCGCTGGTCGCGCTGGTCATTCTTGTCGCGATCATCCTCGCCTGCATCGCCGCCCCGTGGCTGTCCCCGTATGATCCTTACGCGGGTAACGTCAAAGAGAGGCTTCTCCCTGTCGGGTCGGCGGGACATCTTCTTGGCACGGATGAACAAGGCCGGGATTTGCTTACCCGGATCTTGTACGGGGGGCGGCTGAGCCTGCTGTCAGGCATCGTTCCAGTCATGATCGCCGTTATCCTAGGAGGCGGGCTTGGAATCATTGCCGGATATTTTAAAGGTATCGTCAACACGCTCATCATGCGCACGCTGGATATTATGTTCTCGTTCCCGGCGATTCTGCTGGCCATCGGTATCTCCGCTTCGCTCGGTCCGGGCATCAGCAACATCATGATCTCGGCGACGATCGTCTTCATTCCGCCGATTGCCCGCATTGCCGAAACGGCCGTGAAGGAGGTGAAGAAGGAGGAGTATATCGAAGCCGCGCTGTCCAGCGGGGCCGGAACGGGGCTCATCATCCGTTTTCATGTCGTAAACAACATTTTTTCTCGACTGTTTGTCTACAGCACGACCCAGATCGGCATCTGCCTCATGCTCGCGTCCGGTCTGAGCTTTCTGGGACTTGGCGTATCGCCGCCGACGCCGGAGTGGGGATTTATGCTGAACAATTTGAAACAAGTCATATTTATTGACCCCATCGTTACGATCGTCCCGGGCATCTTTATATTCGTCACATCGCTTGCGCTCAACATCGTATCCGACGCCTTGTCGGATGTACTGGACAGCAAAAGTTAAGGAGGGATAACAGATGGAGCACATTCTTGAAGTGACCGATGTCAGCAAGACCTTTCCCCTGCGGGGGATGTTCGGACAGAGCAAGGGAGGGGTGTCCGCCGTCAACGGGGTATCCTTCACGCTGAAATCCAAGGGTACGCTCGGCATTGTCGGCGAGTCCGGATGCGGCAAGTCTACTTTGGCCCGGCTGATCATGAGGCTGATTGAGCCTGACCAAGGGCAGGTCCGATACAAGAACGAGGATTTGCTGAAGCTCGGCGGTTCCGATTTGAAGAAAATGAGGAAACGGATTCAAATGGTGTTTCAAAATCCTTATTCTTCGCTGAATCCGAAGCTGACTATTCTGGACAATGTGGCGTTCCCGCTGTGGGCCAATGGAACCGGGCGGGCTGCTGCCAGTACGCAGGCATACCGTTATTTGGATGCGGTAGGCTTGCCCAAATCCTATGCCGCGAAGTATCCGCATCATTTAAGCGGCGGGCAGAGGCAGCGCGTGGCCATTGCCAGGGCGCTTGTGCTCGAACCGGACATCGTCATTGCCGACGAGGCGGTGTCGGCGCTGGACAAATCGGTGCAGGCCCAGGTGCTGAACCTGTTTCAAGATCTGAAAAAGGAGTTCGACCTGTCGCTGATCTTTATTTCCCACGATCTGCACGTGGTGGAATATATGAGCGACGATGTCATGGTGATGTATTTGGGCGGCGTCGTGGAGAAGGGGCCGAAGGAAGAAGTTTTCGCGAATCCACGGCATCCTTACACGCAGGCGCTTCTTAAGTCGGTGCCCTCGGTGGACCTGGCCGTTCGCAAAGCGCCGGAAACCGAGCTGCTGAAGGGTGACCTCCCGAGTCCGCTGAATCCGCCGTCCGGCTGCCGCTTCCGGACACGGTGCATGTTCGCTGAAGCGCGCTGCGCACAGAATGTGCCAGCTCTCGTTGAGGTAGGTGAGGGTCATCACACGGCGTGCTTGCTGGTACATGAAGGAATGGCGGCCGTTCAAAATTTGTAGAAGGGTGTGTGAATATACGATGACAAATCCAAAGTTCGGCTCTAGCGAGGTTCAGGACATCGTTACGGTAGCTGCGATAAATTTTCATCCCAAATGGGGGGATAAGGCGGATAATTTGAAGCGCATGAAAGGCTATGTGCGGACGGCGGCGAAGCAGGGCGCGGATTTGATATTGTTCCCGGAAACCGCGCTAACCGGCTACGGTGTCAAGGATGACGACCCTGAAATGCAGAGGCAAAATGCCGAAACGGTGCCCGGCGAATCGACGCTGGCCCTTGCTGAGCTGTCCAAGGAATACGGTGTGTATGTCGTGCTTGGGATGCCGGAGCGGGATGCGGCGGACCCGGATATCATCTACAATTCCGCGGCCGTGATCGGCCCGGAAGGCGTAATCGGCGCCTACCGCAAAATCCATCCGGCAGCCAAGGAGTCACTATGGGCGACAAAGGGCAGCGAGCCGCTCATGTTCGACACGCCATGGGGACCAGTGGGGGTCGGCATCTGTTATGATTCCTACTGCTTCCCTGAACTGGTCCGGCATTATACCGCGCTTGGTTCGCGGATATATTTGAATCCGACGACGATCCACAATGTGGAAGGATGGCAGGACCTGTATTACACGACGCTCAAATCGAGATCACTGGAGAACGGCACGTTTATCGTCAGCTCGAACCTTGTCGGCCAGGATTACGATTCATATTTTCCAGGTGGCAGCATGATCGTCGGTCCTGCAAGCCACATCGGCTCGGAATACAAGGGGGCGCCGGTCGAGGACAAGGAGGCGGTCGTGCTGGCGACCCTCGATTTGAGCCAGGCGGGAGGCCGGCTCCCGTTGTTTGAGCACAATCCGCTGACCGGTGTGCCGGACTGGAGGCCTGACATATATCTGCACATGCTGAGCGGCATAACCCGGAACGGCAAGTGGGCCGGCAGCTCGGAAAATAAGCTGCTCCCCAAGCCGTCGGCCGCCGTCATCGTGTAAACTCGTCTGCCGATAACGAACAAAAGCCGCCCTCTGCCTGGTCTGTTAGACTAGGGAGAAGGCGGCTTGTTGTTATGCTTGACATGCTCGGCGTCGGAACGACTAGAGGTCAGGGAATGCAGCCCAGCTTACCGCTGCTGTATAGCTTTAGCGTTCGTCCGAAGTCAGGTCCAGCCAGTCAAGCTCCGCACGGCTCAGCTGAATCCGGGAGCCCTCGTCGCAGGAACGCAGCTCTTCTGCCGACTGGGCGCCAATCAGGGCGCAGGTCGGGAACGGCTGGTTCAGCACGTAAGCGAGGGCGATTTGGATGGCGGTCACGCCGCGCTCCTCGCCAAGCTGCTTCGCACGCTCCAGGCGCTCCCAGTTGGCGTCGCTGTAGAATACGCGGACCAGGTCGGCGTTGTCGCGGACTTCCGGCGTAAACCGGCCGGTAAAGAAGCCTCTTGCCTGGGAAGACCAGGAGAAGAGCGGAAACTGCTCGGCTTCATGCCAGGCGCAGG
>NZ_PCZT01000006.1:105384-108026 GCF_002968895.1 Paenibacillus sp. AR247
GCTCGGCTTCATGCCAGGCGCAGGTTTCGGCATCGGCCGAGACGCAGCCTTTCCAGAACGGCTCGTTCGGCTTGGCAAGGCTGAGATTCGGGCTGCTGAAGGTAAAGCCGGTCAAGCCTTTCTCGGCCGCGTAATCGTTGGCTTCCTTGATCCGCTGCCACGTCCAGTTGGAACAGCCGATGGCGCCGACGGTACCTGACTTGACATATTCGTTCAAAATTTCGATCACTTCGCCGGCAGGCACGTTCGGATCGTCCCGGTGCAGCGCGTACAGATCGATAAAATCGGTCTGCAGCCGCTTCAGGCTGGTCGTAATATCGTGCCGGATGGCTTCCTTGTTGACGCGCGGACCGTTCTGGTCGTGATGGGCGCCCTTGGTCAGGATGACGATCTGATCCCGGTTGCCGCGCTCCTTCATGTAACGGCCCAGCACTTCTTCGCTTTCCCCGCCGCAGTAGATGTGGGCGGAGTCGACGGAATTGCCGCCGATGGCCAGATACGCGTCCATATTAGCCGCGGCTTTATCGTACGAATTGTGGTAAAAGTAGTCCGTGCCTTTCATCAAACGGGAAACCTTTTTATCCAGACCTTTGACGGAAATGTATTCCATGGATGATACCCTCCTAAGCTATTGTGGTTTTATATGGCTCGTTACAGCGCAACCCGGGTATGCTCGCGTGCAGACAGCAAGCAGGCGTCAATCACTTTCATGTTGTGAATCGCATCATCGGGCTGGAACTGCAGCGGCGTCTTGTTAATAATGGCCCGGGCGAGCTGATCGGCCTGCAGGCTGTATGCGTTTACATGAGGAACCTCAATTTCGCTCCGCTCCCCACGTACGGTCAAGTAGAAGTTGCCGCTGCCCGGCGTCGGTGTAACGTAGGCTGAAGGCACCTCGATGATGCCGTCCGTGCCGAGGATTTCCAGCGGATTGCGCGACGCGGCCCACATGGCGCAGTCGAAGGTCAGTGCGACGGAGCCGTCAAATTCGATGAGGCCGGAGGCCATCATATCGACATCGTCATGCTCCGGCGAGAAGAAGGCGTTCACCGTGACGGCGATCGGTTCCTTTCCGAGCAGCAGCCGAGCCGCGTTGATCGGATAGCATCCGACGTCGTAGATCGAGCCGCCGCCCCAATCCTTGCGGTAGCGGACGTTCGTTTTGTCGCCGGCGTTGTTAAAAGTAAAGGCGCTGCGGATGCCGCGGACTTCGCCGATTTGGCCCGAGTCGATAATCTGCTTGATCTTGTCGTAGCGGGGGTGGTAACGGTACATGAAGGCTTCGGACAAGTACACGCCCGCTTTAGCGGCGGCTTCAGCCATTTCGGCTGCTTCGCTTTCGGTCAGGGCCAGCGGCTTCTCGCACAGGATATGCTTGCCGGCTTCCGCCGCGCGGATTGTCCACTCTTTATGAAGATGATTCGGCAAAGGAATGTATACGACGTCGATGGACGGATCCGCAAGCAGTTCCTCGTAGCTTCCGTAAGCGACCGGAATATTCAGGTCCGCAGCCGTCTGCTTTGCGCCCCCATTTCAATTTCTGGCTCATGTTCGTGTATCATCTCCTCAAGAAGCTTATTTATGATTATATTGCGATTATAAAAGATTGTTATTAAAATTAATATAATACGATTTTGCAATGCATTATAACAATATTGTCATTTGGGGTGAGGACAGGTGAAGCGGCAAAGCCATTTGCTGACCCTTCCGTCGATGCCGTTTTTCTGTTTTCCCGAATCGGTCGGCTTTTACCGGAACGATCCGGGTCACAGCGTATTCCGGGAGGCGGGGGCCTTGAACAATTTCAACATTCATTACGTGGCTGCAGGCAGAGGGTACGTGGAAGTGGAGGATGTGGTCTATGAGCTGGGGCCGGGAGAGGCCGTGCTGTATTTTCCCATGCAGCGCCAGCGGTACTACAGCAGCGAGGAAGACCCGTGGGATATCCGCTGGTTTCACTTCTACGGGAGCGGTCTGCAGGATTATTTGATCGAACGCGGTCTGCATCACAGCCTCTTATGGACGATCCGCCAATCGGCTTCGTTTGAGCAGGCGCACGAAAATCTGCTGCAGGAGGCGGAAGAGCACCGGATGCTCCACCCGGTCCGCCTCTCGACACTTACTTACGCGCTGCTGGCCGAATTTATCGAGCATGCCACCCCGTTGTCTCCGGTCAAATCGAACAATTCGGGCAACCGGATTCTGGAGCTGCTTCCGGTCATGCAGCAGGAGGCGGTCAAGCCGTTCATCCTGGAAGATTGGGCGGGCAGACTTGGCATATCCACCTACTACTTCTGCAAGCTGTTCCGCAGCGTAACCGAGATGACGCCGATGGAGTTCATCACGCGCTGCCGCCTTCAGATGGCGAAGCAGTGGCTGCTCGAGCGAAAGAGTGCGACGATCGGGCAGATCGCTGAGGACGCGGGTTATCCAAGCGTGAACTATTTCAACAAGCGTTTTATGGAGCATGAGGGGATGACGCCTTCGGCTTACCGGCGGTTATACGGAGGGGCGTAAGCGTAAGCGATCGTTCAGCGGTAATCCGCGGGGATCACATTTGTCCCATAATTGAGATCCTTCCTGCCACCTGACCGAATACCACCGTTACTCCTTTCAATTTTAAAAAGTACAGTAAAAAAGCG
>NZ_PCZT01000006.1:108126-121324 GCF_002968895.1 Paenibacillus sp. AR247
GCTTTGATTTCAGTTCTTCGCTGTCTATTTACGATTATTTCCCGTTCCTGTTCGCTGTTTCATGACCCTCCAGCTTCTCCGTACCAGCGCTGGGCGCTGGACCGCTGGACCCCCGCTTCAGCAGCTTGGTGGGCAAGAGCAGTTCGGTATACGGATGCTCGGGATGATCCATCCGCCAGAACAGCTGCTCCACGGCCTTGCGTCCGTAGAGCTTCAGGTCCACATCCATCGTCGTAATTTGAGGCGTGGACACCTGAGACAAATAGCCGTTGTCGAAGCTGACGACGGAGACGTCCTCCGGCACGCGGTAACCCGATTGCTGCAGGGCCGAATTCAGGTAAAAGCCGAGCCCGTCGTTGACGCAGAACCATGCCGTCGGCAGCTGTGGCAGCGTTTTAATTTTTTGCAAAATGTAATCCGTGTTCTCTACAGCATCCTTGATTACCCATGGCTCGTGGATCTCCAGTCCGAAGTCGTTCATCGCCAGTACGTATCCTTCCCAGCGCTCGTAATAACTTGGCGAAAACGAAGTGTTGGCCAACAGGCCGATCTTTCGATGTCCCAGTTCTGTCAAGTGACGGATGGCCTCATATGCACTAAACCGGTTATTGGTTAAAATGCAGTCAGCATGGATAGAGGGATGGTGATGGTCGATGAGGACCGTCGGTTTACCCATGTTTGTAATGGTATTGATATAGTCAGTTGTAATGTGAGACAGAATGAGGATGCCGTCCACGGATTGATTGAGCAGAAACGAAGGGAGAGCCAGCTTATCGGCCGACTGTTTGCTGACCGATTGGATCAGAAGATTTTTTCCCCTGCGCACCGTTTCGCGTTCGATACTCAAATAAATTTCACCAAAGAAACTTTTCATAGAAAAGGCAAAATCAGAAGCGATCAGCGCAATATTTCCGGTCTGTTCCAGCTCGCCGGAGCGGCGCTTACGACTTTGCGAATACACATATCCCATCCGGTGTGCCGTCTCGAGGATCAGTTTCCGCGTATCTTCGCTGACCCCGTCTTTTCCCGACAGCGCCTGGGACACGGAATTCTTCGATATATTCAGCTGCTCCGCAATATCCTGCATGGTTACTTTATCCTTCATATGACACCTCAATTTTTGTTTTGCCTGCATAATTGGAGTTCTTTCAAAGAAACTTAAAAAGAAGCCTGCCTTTCAATAAATCACATTACGATAAATTGTAACGTTACAAGTTGTATAAGTAAAGAGCCTTTATATAAAAAGATTATTCTGTCTTTAATAAAGTGTTGACAAGGATTTTGTAATGCACAATAATAGGGTTACACAAACGCTTACAAAATATCTAGTAATCTTATTTTGTAACGTTACAAAATAATGTTTCGAGTCTTTGGAATGATGGTTTCAATCTTTCGAGACAATTTTTTGAGGAGGTCAACGATTCGATGAAAAGAAAAATGCTCGGACTTCTGGCTTTGGTGTTGGTGTTATCCTCCATGCTCGCCGCCTGCGGTTCCAAAAAGCAAAGCGCAACGACGGCGGATGGTGTGACGACCATTGAGTTTTGGGCGGCAGCCAATCCGACGCAGCAAGCCTTCTGGGAGAAGATGGCCAAGGCGTACGAACAGACCAATTCCAAAGTTAAAATCAACGTCAGTGTCATCAAGGAATCTCCAAGCTCCGAGGCCAGCATTCAGGCTGCGATTGCCGGGGGAAGCGCTCCGACCATTTCGGAAAACATCAACCGCGGTTTTGCCGCCCAGCTTGCAAACAGCAAGGCGCTGGTGCCGCTTGATACGCTAAGCGGATTTAACGATATCGTCACCACCCGTAATATGAAAAATACGATTGAACCATGGAAGTTCGCCGACGGGCATCAATACGTGCTTCCGATTTACTCCAATGCGATGCTGTTCGGCTGGCGCCTTGACCTGCTGAAGGAACTGGGGTACAACGAGCCGCCTAAAACGTACAGCGAAGCGCTTGAAGTGAATAAGAAGCTGAAAGCGAAATATCCGGACAAATACTTCTGGGCCAAAGCGGACCTCGCCGATCCGACGGCATGGAAGAGATGGTTTGACTTCTTCATGCTGTATAACGCGGCTTCCGGCGGCAACAAATTCATTGAAGGCAACAAGTTTGTCGGGGATGAGAAAGCGGGCGTCGAAACGCTGAAGTTTATTGACGATCTCCGCAAGGACAAGGGCATCCTGGCGCAAAACGTACAGGATCCGTTCGAGACGGGCACAAGCCTGTTTATCGACCTTGGTCCTTGGACCTTTACGAACTGGGCCGAGAAGTTCCCGGACATGAAATACAACCAGAATTACACGCTGAGCATGCCTCCGGTACCTGACGGCGTGGACCCGAAAGATTCCAAAACGTTTGCCGATACGAAGGGGCTTGTGATCTATGCGTCGGCCACCAAGGAGCAGCAGCAGGCGGCGATGGATTTTGTGAAGTGGGTTTATTCGGACGCGAAAAACGACGCCCAGTGGTTCGATGAAACGAAGCTGCCGCCGGCTCGCGACGACCTGACCACCAACGAATCCTTCAAGGCGATTTTGGACAAAAACCCGGAACTGAAGCCTTATGCCGAAAATGTGCCGAATGCGGTGCCGCCGATGGATAATCCGAAATATAACGACCTGCAGACCTTTATTGGACAAGAAGCCTGGAATAAAGTCGTCCGCGGGGAGATCGATCCGGCAGCCGGATGGGCGAACATGAAGAAAGCCATTGAAGGGGAACTTCAATAAAAGGAGTCTTCTAAATGAAAGAAAACAATAACCGGTTGGGCTGGCTATTCGCCAGTCCCTACCTCATTTACTCTCTCGTGTTTTTCCTGATTCCGCTCGTTTGGTCTTTTTATTTGTCTTTTACGAACTGGGATCTGATCGCTCCTGAATATGACTTTGTCGGCTTTGACAATTTTGCCAAGGCACTCAAATCGCCCGGCGTGCACGCCGCGTTCTGGGTGACATATAAATTCATGATGGTGTTTGTGCCGCTAGTGATCGTGCTGTCACTCGTCGTTTCGGTTCTGGTGCACAGTCTTCCACGTTTGAAAAGCTTGTTTCTCATCGGCTTTTTCCTGCCGTACCTGTCTTCCGGCGTCGTATCGGCGCTGATTGTGAAAGGTTTGTTGTCTTTCAACAGCCCGGTCAACACGGCGCTGCGCAAAATCGGCATTAACATCGACTGGCTGGGGACTTCATGGTCGGCACTTCTGATCGTCGGCATGATTATGGCTTGGAAATTTACCGGGTACTACGCGCTCATTCTGACGTCGGGCCTGGAAAGCATAGATCACGAAGTATACGAGGCGGCTGCCATCGACGGAGTTACCGGCCGGCAGCGCTTCTGGAAAATTACGCTTCCGCTGCTGTACCCTGCGCTCTATACGACGCTGATTCTCGCTTTCGGCGTCACCTTCGGCATCTTCACCGAGGTATACCAGCTGACAGGCGGAGGTCCAAACAATGCCACCAATACGTGGCAGATGGAAATTTACAGCCAGGCGTTCAAAAATCTGCAGGCCGGTTATGCGTCTGCGGTGGCGCTGCTCGCCTCGGTAGCTACCTTTATTTCGATCTTTATCATCCGGAAACTGCTAGAAAAGTGGGGTGCGCGAAATGGTTGGGTCTAAACGCAGCCGCAAGTCCAGTCTGGCCATCCGCTATATCATCGCAGGAGTATTGCTGCTCGTGATGGTGTATCCGTATTTGTACATGGTGCTGAATTCGTTTGCCGACTGGACACAGGTGGATCGAAAGCTGATTCCGAGCTCGTATACGCTGAAGTCGTACACCTGGCTGTTTACAGGCGGCGAGACGGGAATCACGCGGCCCTGGCTGGGCGCTTTTGTAAACAGTATCATCGTGTCGCTGCTGTCGACCTTCCTCATGATGCTGTTCGGGGTGATGGTCGCTTATGCCCTTTCGAAGCTGAAATGGCGCGGCAGGGATACCGTCAACAACTTCATTTTGTTCCATATGTTTTTTCCGGCCATCATTCTGCTGATTCCGAGCTTTCTCATTATTCAAAAGCTGGGCTGGTACGACACCTACTGGGCGCTGATCATTCCGAAAGGGGTCAGCCTGTGGGCGATCTTCATGTACACGAATTTCTTCAAGGCGGTGCCATCCGTATTTATTGAAGCGGCCAAGCTGGACGGAGCAAGGGATTTTCAAATTTTGTACAAAATCATGATGCCGATGTCCAAGTCCATCACCAGCGTCGTCTTTCTGTTCCTGCTGATGGAGCGTTGGACCGAGCTGCTGTGGGATATGATCATGGTCCGCAGCGACGGAATGCTGACGCTAAACGTTCTGCTTTCGCAGATGTTCGGTCCGTACGGAACGTATCCGGGTCCGCTGTACGCGGGATCAGTGCTGCTGTCCCTGCCGATCATCATCCTGTTCATCATCTTCGGCAAAAACTTCCAGAAGGGCATGCAGGTCAGCTTGAAATAAGCGCTGCGCGATAGGAAGGAGCGGATCTCCATGGGGGAGAAGACGGTGGCTGCAGAGACACCCTGGTGGAAAAGCAGCGTTTTTTATGAAATTTACATGCCAAGCTTTTGTGATGGAAACGGGGATGGCACCGGCGATTTCCAGGGATTGACCTCCAAGCTGGATTACTTGCGGGAACTTGGAATCGGGGGCATCTGGCTGACTCCGTTTTATCCCTCGCCGCGCGTAGATAACGGCTATGACATCTCGGATTATTATGGGGTGGATCCGGTGTTCGGGACGCTGGATGACTTTGACCGTTTCGTCCGGGAAGCCCGCCGCCGCGGCATTCGCGTGATCGCGGATCTGGTGCTGAATCATACATCCGCCGACCATCCCTGGTTCATAGAGTCCCGATCATCACGGACGAGTCCAAAGCGGGATTGGTATATCTGGAAGGATGCCGTGGACGGCGGCACACCGAACCATTGGGAGTCCTTTTTCGGAGGGACGGCATGGGAATGGGATGAGGCGACCGGACAGTATTATTACCATGCCTTCGCCAAAGAGCAGGTAGATCTCAACTGGGCGAATCCCGAGGTCAGGGAGGCCATGAAGGAAGTGATGTCGTTTTGGCTCGGCCGCGGGATTGACGGTTTCCGGCTGGACGTCATTAATTTCCTGAAGGTGTCCGGGCACCGGATCAGGTGCCGACGATTTTCTTCAGCAGCCATGACATGCCGCGGCATTATAGCCGGTTTTCCTCTGGAGACGATTCCGTGGACCTGTACACCGCCAAGCTGATGGCGGCATTGATGCTGACCGCCAAAGGCGTTCCCTTCATTTATTACGGTGATGAAATCGGCATGCGGGACTTCGTGCCGGCGGACATCGGGCAAATGCGCGATATTCAGGGGCTGACCGCATACCGGATGGCAAAGGAATCGGGGATGCCCGAGGCCGATGCGCTTACCGCCGCAATCCTTCGAAGCCGGGATCACTCCAGAACGCCTATGCAGTGGGATGGGAGCCGTTACGGCGGATTTTCACTTCACGGATCGTGGATACCCCTCGGCCCGTCGTCCCAGCAGGTTCACGTCCAGAAGCAGTGGGGGAGCAAGCACTCACTGCTGGAATTCTACCGCTCCCTCATCCGGCTGCGTGGTAAGCATAAGGCTCTCCAAACCGGGAAGTACACTTTTTTGAAGCGGAAAGGGGAGTGTATTTACTACGGCCGTCAATCGGAGGAGGAAGAGGTTTGGGTTGCGCTAAATTTCGGGAACCGACCGTGCGATTTGAACCATTTGGCAGCCGACGCGGCTTCGTACCGCTTACTGCTGACCAGCAAAGAAACGTCCGCGGATTCGAATCGCTGTCATTCACTGATTATTGATCCCTTTGAGGCTGCGGTCTGGGCAACGAGCACGAACCATAATATGCAATGAATTTAACTTCGACCAGGTAGGGGGATCATCGTGTTAAACGTGAACAAAACGGAAGTAAAAACATGCCGCGTGCTGCTGGAACAGTACTTGGCGGGGCGGGAGAGAACCGCTCCTGCTCACAAGGCGGAGAAGCTGGTTTTTGCCGGCGTCGGAGACCGGGATGTATACAACATCACGGCTCCGTTCGAGGATGATGGGCGGACCGTCATCGCGGGCCGGGTGGAATCCCGGGACAGTGAGCACTCCCAGGTCGTGTTCTTCGTGGAAAACGACGGTGCCTGGGTGCCGCTTGAAGGAGCGCCGGTGCTCGATCTGCAGGATCCGTTTCATACCCGGATCGGCGGAGAGCTGATCATGGGCGGAGTTCAGATTTACCCGCACCCGGAGAAAGAGGGAGCGCTCATGTGGCGCACGGCAATTTACCGGGGCGGCCGCATCGAAGATTTAAAGCTGTTTTTCACCGGTCCGGACGGCATGAAGGATCTGCGGCTCACCGGACTTCCGGACGGCGGGATCGGCGTATTCACCCGCCCGCAGGGCGATAAAGGCGGGCGCGGCCAGATCGGTTATTTCCAGGCCGCATCACTGGACGACTTGACTGTTCAGGCGATTGAGGAGGCCCCGCTCCTGGAAGGCCAGTTTATCCCCGAAGAATGGGGAGGGGCCAATGAAATTCACGTGCTAAGCAACGGCCTTCTCGGCGTGCTGGGACATACGGCCTGTTACGATGCCGAAGGCGATCGTCATTATTATCCCATGATTTTTGTACTCGATCCGCAGACGGCTGCGTTTTCCGATATGATGCTGATTGCGGTGCGGGATGATTTTCTGCCGGGTCCGGCCAAGCGCGAAGACCTTCAGGACGTCGTATTCAGCGGCGGCATCCTGCGCCGGGGCGACGGGACGGCGGTGCTGTATGCGGGAACAAGCGATGCGGAGGCACAGCGTCTGATCATAGCCGATCCTTTTGCGAGATTCGAATCCTAGTTAATACAATGAAGGAGCTTGATCCGAATGAACATTTATCGATATCCTGAAAATCCTTTAATCACGCCTGCCGACGTCAAGCCTCACCGCGAGGGCTTTGAGGTGATCGGTGCATTTAATGCCGGCATCGCCGAGTATCAAGGGGAAACGCTGATGCTGCTGCGTGTGGCGGAGCGTCCGGTCAGCGGCGATCCGAACGTCGTCATCGCCCCTGTATTCAATGCAAAGCGTGGTGATCTTGAACTGATTCCTTTCCGCAAAGACGATGACCGGTACGATTTTTCCGACCCGCGGGTGATCCGCAATAAATCCAAAAACGGCACGTTTGAGTATTTGACGTCCCTTTCTTATATCCGAATCGCCCGCAGCAAGGACGGCCATCACTTCACGGTGGACGATCAGCCGTTCATTTATCCGTCCAACGAACAGGAAGCGTTCGGCATCGAGGATCCACGGGTCACGCAGATCGGCGATACTTACTATATTTATTTTTCCGTCGTGTCTCCCGTAGGGATCGGAGAATCGCTCGTGTCGACCACCGACTTTGTGACGACCCGGCATCACGGCATGATCTTCGGTCCGGACAATAAGGACGTGCTCATTTTCCCGGAAAAGATCAACGGCAAATACTACGCTCTCCATCGTCCGACGATGAAAAGCATCGGAAATCCGGAAATTTGGATCGCGGAATCCGACAATCTGCTCTATTGGGGCAATCATAAGCATCTGCTCGGCCTCCGGGACGGGATGTGGGACAGCGGCCGGATCGGCGGCGGCGCCGTGCCGTTCAAGACCGACAAAGGCTGGCTTGAACTGTATCACGGAGCGACATCGGATCACCGCTACTGCATGGGCGCCGTGCTTCTCGATCTGAACGATCCGACGCGGGTGATCGCCCGTTCCGGGAAGCCCGTGATGGAGCCTGAGGCAGAATATGAAAAGCAGGGCTTTTTTGGGGACGTGGTGTTTTCCTGCGGCGCCGTCATTGACGGTGACACGGTGAAAATGTTCTATGGCGTTGCGGACACCTCTATGGCATGTGCGGAGCTCAGCGTGAAGGAAATATTGGACAGCCTCGAATACCTCGAAGCCAAAGTTTAGGATCGGGAAACGGAACGCCAAAACAAATCATTGTTTTGGCGTTCTATTACATCAGGCCCGGACGAGCCGGTTCGGCTTGCAGCAAGGGCGAAGTGAGGGGAACAGCATGATCATCAAAGACCATTGGAAGCTGCGGGATTTCAGGGAAGGGGAGGCAAAGGATCTTGAAGTGGCGTCGCCGCTGTATGACGATTACTTTTGGATGTCGGCGGAGGTGCCGGGCGACGTCCATACGACGCTGATGCACCACGGGCTGATCGACGATCCGTTCTATGGGCACAACGACCAGAAGTGCCGGTGGGTGGAGGAGCGGATCTGGTGGTACCGGACCGTTTTTACACTGGACGAGGCACTGCGGCCGGACGACAAAATGCTGCTGGTGTTCGAAGGGCTGGACACCTTTGCGACCGTGTATTTGAACGGTGCGGAGCTTGGTTCGACGGACAACATGTTTATCAGCCATACGTTCGAAGTCAGCCGCGAGCTGAAGCCGGGCAAAAATGTCATCGCCGTCAAATTCGACCCGGTCCATGCGAAAGTGGGCGGGAAGGCCGTCTCCACGTTCTGGTCCGGTTTTAGCAAGGAACGGGTCTGGACCCGTAAAAACCAAAGCCATTTCGGCTGGGATTGGGGGCCACCGCTCCTGTGCGCGGGAATCTGGAAGGAAGTGCGGCTCGAGAAATACGATGCTGTCAGAATAGAGCATGTCTATGCTCGGACGGCGGAGGTTGGTGAGATGGAGGCGACGGTTGATATTTCGGTGGAATTGACTTCATGGGACCGCCGGAAAACATACAGTGTTCTTGTTCATCTGCTCGACGGGGAGAGCGGGGAGGTGGCGGCTGCAGAAACGTTGGAGATAAGCGGAACCGCCGGCAGCGGGCTGTCCGGATTGGCCGGCGGCATGAGCCTTGCGGGCGGAACGAAACTTCGCGTATCGAAGCCCAAGCTGTGGTGGACCCATGATCTCGGCACGCCCCATTTATATGAGCTGCGGATTTCGGTGCACGAGGACGGGATCACCATGGACAAGCGCAGCCAGAAGCTGGGGATTCGCACGCTGGAGCTGAAGCAGCGGGATGCCGATGGAAAACCTGCCTTTACTTTTATGCTGAACGGCACTCGTGTATTTGCCAAGGGAGCCAACTGGATCCCGATCGACAGCTTTATCGGCGCGGTGCCGGATGTCCGTTATTCCCGCCTGATTGACATGGCGAAGGCCGCGAACATGAATATGCTCCGGGGTCTGGGGAGGGGGGATTTACGAGCGGGATATTTTCTATGATGAGTGTGACCGCCTGGGAATTTTGGTATGGCAGGACTTTATGTTTGCCTGTGCCCTGTATCCCGACTATAACCGCAATTTTATGGATAACGTCGCGAAAGAAGTGCAGCAGGTCGTCAAGCGGCTGCGCAGCCGGACATGCCTTGCCCTGTGGTGCGGCAATAACGAAAATGACTGGCTGTATGAGGCGCTGCATGCGAGCGGAAACATCCCGCATCCTTTTTATGGTGAGAAAATCAATCATGAACTGATGCCTGCGCTTCTGGAGCAGCTTGATCCTTCCCGGACATTCTGGCCGAGCTCTCCTTACGGAGGGAACGACCATAATTCCCGTGAGGAAGGGGACACGCATAACTGGCAGGTCTGGCACGGCAACATCGAGCCGAGGGTATTCGGCGAGCCCCAGCTTCAGGACTACAGCGTGGAAGGGTTGTCGTTCAAGAAATTCAAGGAGGACCGCACGAAGTTCGCCAGCGAGTTCGGCATGCATGCTTCCGCCAATTTGTACACGCTGAAGCGGAACGTGCCGCAGACGGAGCTGATGCTTGGCAGTGCGGAAATGATGAACCGCAACAAGGATATCAATCATCTCAAGGGCGTTATGCTGATGGAGGGATATACCGGGATTCCGGGCAACTTGGAGGAATACATCGATTTTTCCATGCTGACACAGGCCGAAGGCCTCAAATACGGCATTGAGCATTACCGAAGAAACAAGCCGGAGACGAGCGGGGCGTTGTTCTGGCAGTTCAACGACTGCTGGCCCGGCACCAGCTGGTCCGTCATCGACTATTACGGTCTACCGAAAGCGGCTTACCATTACGCCCGCAAATTTTATCATCCGCTGCTGTTGACGGCAGAGTATACGCCCGGGGATGCGGAACTCGTGCTATGGGGCGTGAACGATACGCGGAAAACTGTTTCCAAGACGGCAGAGCTGGTTGTCTACGGCTTGGACGGCCGTCAGGTATATGCCCGGACGTTCGCTGCAGAGATTGAGGCATGCGGGAAACAGCGCATCGCAGTGGTGAAGCTGGACGACCTGCTTCAAGGTCTCGACGCCGCTGAAGCCGTCTGCGTTGTGCGCTGGATGGACGGCTGCGGGGAAGAGAACTTTTATATTTTTGCGACCATAAAGATATGAACTTCCGGCCCGTTAACTTGAACGTTCAGGTCAACCCCGAGGAAGGGAGCGTAACGGTATCCTCCGACTATGCCGCCCGAATGGTAAGGCTTGAGATGGACGAAGCTTGGCTGGATTGGGAGGACAATTATTTCGACCTGCTTCCGGGACAGACGCGAGTGATCCATGTCGGACAGAAGGAAGGCAAGGAGATTCCGTGGAATACATTGAAGGTATCGGCATTAAACAGCTCGTCGGTCGCGATGAATGGACGACGGCCGGTTACGAAATGAGGAAGGGGAGAATTGGCGATGAGAGCGGCAGTGCTTGTGGACCAGGAAGTAATGGAGGTTAAGGAACAGGAGTTGTCCGGCGAGGTGGTGGCGGTCGGGCAGGGCGTAAGCAGTTTAAGGAAGGGGACCGGGTTTCGGTTGATCCGAATATATACTGCGGAAGCTGCGAATACTGCCGCAGCGGCAGGCTTCACTTATGCGACCGGCTGCAGGCGGTTGGCGTAACGCGGGACGGCGGCATGGCTGAATTCTGCCTTGTTCCTGCGGAAAATTGTTACATGATCCCGGACGCGATAAGCTATGAAGAAGCGGCTCTGCTTGAACCGCTCGGCTGCGTGCTGCACGGGTTTCGCAAGCTCGATATCCGGCCGCAGCATCAGGTGCTGATCATCGGCGGCGGATTTATCGGACAAATCTTCCTGCAGCTCGTTCGCGAATGCGGCGTTTCGCGGATTACGGTCAGCGAACCGGCATCCTACAAGCATGAGACGCTGCGCGGCTTGGGGGCGGATGCGGTCGTATCGCCTCTCGATCCGGATACCGCGGACGTTCTGGCTTCCAGTGCCGATGTCGTTATCGAATGCGTCGGGCGGACGGATTCGGTACAGACGGCCGTTCGTGCCGCCCGGAAGGGAGGGCAGGTGCTGCTGTTTGGCGTGGCTGCTCCGGATGCGGAGGCCGCCATTCGTCCTTTCGACATTTTTTCGAAGGAGCTGCGGATCATGGGTTCGTTCATCAACCCGTTTACCCACACGGATGCGATCCAGCTGGTATCCCGCGGCAAGGTCCGGCTCGCGCCTCTCATCAGCCACCGCTTCACACTGGAGCAGCTGCCGGATGCGATGCGGAATTACCCTCAGCTGGGGGTCAGCAAGGGCATTGTTCAAATCTAAAAGGTGAAAGCAGGTAAGCCGGAATAGACACTGATAGAATCGGTGTCTATTTTTCCATTTTTGGGTAATCTATGATTGTTATCGCCCAAAATTGATTTATTGACTGAAAAAGAAAGATTACCAGCTTTGACCAAGCATTTTTGGTCATTTTTTCACGAACTAACATAATTGACCGTCCGTTAATTTAACTATATACTTCTTATAATATAAAGATTAGCGAAGGAGGAAATCGGATTGGAAGACAGATCCATGACCGTAAAGATTGAGATAGATACGCTGGTAACGATGCTGAAAATGGCCTTCTCCTTTGAGAATTGGGATAACATGATTAAAATTTCTACCGAACTTTATGAGTCCGCTTACGAGATGTATGTCGAACAAAAGGAACGGAATCGCCGGCTTCAGGTTACGGAACGCCCGATCGTCTATTATTTCGGGTACAGCCATCTCATGAAGGGGCTTGCCTACCAAAAGAAGAAAATGTACCAAGAGGCTAAACAGTGCATAGCCAACTATGAAGATCTAAGCTACATGTCTGACGGATCTCCTGCCAACAATCAGGCTGTCGAAAACTTCCGTTTTTTCGCAAGAGCCAATATGTTTACGCTTAATATTCTTTCAGGGAATTTGGACTGCCTGGAGGATTATTCAGCGTTTATACAGGAAAATCCATCCGAAACTCTCCCTGGACTAATCACGATTTTAGAGGCAGCAAATATACATAACTATGACGTCGATCATATCCTTGATATTCTTGTCGTCGAAGATTCGCAGCTCATTCCGATTGACCAAAATCCCGTAGATCTCTCCTATTATATTTCTTTTTTGTATTTGCTGGCGGTTTATAGATTTAAAAAGAAAATACACGCAGAAGCGCTCGATAGGACTTTACAAGCTTTGACATTATCTGATAAACTTGAAGATGACAAAATTTTCAAAAAATAGCGTCGCCTTATTCGAATCTTTCAGATCTCATGCTTCACAGTCTCAACTAGAATCGTACTCGTCTATCCAAAAAAACATTCTCAAAGGAGCGATTGAAGATGAAGAAGGTATTGTTTTCGACGGTAGTAGCATTAGGACTATTTAGTGTTAGTCTGCTGACGGCATCCGCCTTTACGACGCTGAACCACGGTGCCAACTATGATACGGCCAACCACGGAGCCAACTATTCGATCCAGAACCACGGTGCAAACTATTAATCGGTTTTGCTAGCTGAGGTTAAGATACTTTATAGACGATTTAGAAGAACAGCCCGACAGCTTGTTGGGCTGTTTTTTTGTTTCCATTATGCCTGTTTGTGTCGAATGTGGCCTCCGAGCTGTTGAACCATGGAGGGGCATCGAATGCAGACAGCAGACGGCCTGATGGTTTTATGCTTCTGTTTGAATTGACGTTTGTTGTTATATCTTGTCATTTGTATTTATAATGAAGAAAAACGGTTGGAGGTTACTATGTTTGCAACCCAGCGAAGAGAAAAAATACTGGAGGCGCTTCAGCGCGACAAGCAAATTGTGGTGAAGCAGCTGGCTCGCGAGCTGCAGGTGTCTGAGGGGACGCTGCGGACGGATTTGCGGATGCTGGAAGAAGAGGGCGTCCTGGAGCGTACCCACGGCGGAGCGGTTCCGGCGAGGACC
>NZ_PCZT01000006.1:121424-122767 GCF_002968895.1 Paenibacillus sp. AR247
CCAATGCATTATACTGGATGCCAGCTCCAGCGTGTTGGAGCTGGCGAAGGCGCTGGTGGAGCATGATTATCTCACCGTCGTGACGAATGGACTGGAGGCTGCCACCATCCTGAACCAGAATCCGCGCATCAACGTCATTTTGATCGGCGGGATTCTCCGCTCCGGCTCCAAAACGATCGAGGGGGTTCTGGGAAAAAGCATTTTGGAAGGGATTCATTCCGACCTGTTCTTTACTTCTGCGGAGGGGCTGAGCATCAGGGAGGGCATGACCGATTTCAGCCTGTACGAGGCGGAGCTGAAGAAGCTGATGATTGCGAGCTCGAGCAAAACGGTTGCGCTGGTGGACCACACCAAGCTGGGCCGGCGGTCGATCGCTACATCCGCCAAAATGGAGGACATCGACGTGCTCATCACCGATGAAGGGGCAGACCCGGAGTTTCTGCGTCAGCTGGGTACGACGGAGGTGCTGATCGCTCCTTATTTATAATACGGCGGTCCGCGATCGTGTCTGACTGAATTTAAATCGTCATATATTGCCATTTAAAAACGTTCACAAAAAGCAAACAATCGTTGACAAACGCAGACACTCACAGGGAGAATGAACATATAAGAACACGGCGGGAGGATCTAAAATGAGTTTGGAGACGGTGGACGGTTTTATTATCGATTTGGACGGGACGGTATACCGGGGGGCGCAAGCTATTCCGGGGGCCAAGGAGAGCATTGCGCTGCTCCGATCGCAGGGCAAACGGATGGTTTTCCTCAGCAACCGGGGGAACATTTCACGGGCGATGTGCCATCAGAAGCTGCTTTCCATGGGTATCGATGTGCCTGCGGAAGAGATTCTGCTTACTTCCACGGTAACAGCCCGGTACCTTCAGCAGCACCACTCTGGAAGCCAGGCGTGGGTGCTGGGGCCGGACGGACTGCGGGATGAACTGGTACTGGCCGGCATCGGGCTGGCTGAGAGACCCGAGAATGCCGACTGGCTCGTCATCACGCTGCACGAGGAACTGACTTATGCGGAGCTGAATCAGGCGTTCCGGGCCGTGCGGAACGGTGCCCGCATCATCGCGACCAATGACGATAAATCGTTCCCAGGGGATGACGGGGAGTGCATCGACGTCGGCGGCATGATCGCCGCCATCGTCGCCACGGCGGGCCAAGAGGTCGAAGTGGTCATCGGCAAGCCGTCGGGATTGATGGCCGAAGCGGCTTTACAGGTGCTCGGACTGCCTCCGCAGCAGTGCTTGGTGATCGGGGACAGCCTGGGCTCGGACATCCAGCTCGGCCGCCGGGCAGGCATCCGCACCGCGCTGGTGCTGAGCGGATCGGCAACAGGC
>NZ_PCZT01000006.1:122867-129537 GCF_002968895.1 Paenibacillus sp. AR247
GACTCGCCGACATTTGCCCGGTCGTGCTGGAAAGCGGTGCGATCCGGAAGGCGGGCGCATTTTTAAAAGACCAGGATTACCGCCGCGTAATCGTCACGGCTGACAAGAATACCTTTGCAGCCGCCGGCGAACAGCTGATGGAATCCGTTACGGAAGCAGGGGTTGACGCAAGCGTTACGTTCATTTCCTCTGATGAGCAGGGCGATGTCATCGCCGACGAGCGGTCAATTGTGCAGCTGCTGCTTGACGTGAAATCCACTAAGGCAGATGCGGTGGTTGCGCTCGGATCAGGAACGCTGCACGACGTATCCAGATTTGCCGCATACTCGGCAGGTATCCCGTTTGTATCCGTGCCGACCGCCCCATCGGTGGACGGATTTAATTCCAAGGGAGCGCCGCTCATTATCCGCGGCGAGAAAATCACGATTCAATCGATCGGCCCGGCGGCGATTTTCGCCGACCTGGATATTTTGACGGCTGCGCCGCGGACGATGGTCGCCGCCGGCTTCGGGGACATGCTGGGCAAATGCACGTCGCTGTTTGATTGGAAATTCGGGAGTCTGACGGCGGATGAGCCTTATTCCGAAATTGTGGCGGAGATGACGACCAAAGCGCTGCAGCAGTGTGTGGATCACATCGACGCGATCGCGGACCGTACGCCGGAAGGAATCCGGGTGCTGACGCAAGCTTTGATCGAGTCCGGTTTTGCCATGCTGCTGTTCGGCCAGTCGCACCCGGCTTCCGGAGCGGAGCACCATTTATCCCATTATTGGGAAATGGCGTTTTTGCGTGAAGGCAGAAGGGCGGTACTGCATGGGGCCAAGGTCGGCGTCGCCTGTGCGGTAAATTTCGCAGCTGTACCACCGGCTGGACGCGGAAATTCAGGAGCTGGACATCGATTCGGAGCTGCTGAAGCGAAGCCTCGCGGAAGCCGACCAGATCCGTCCGAACCGCCATACCCTGCTGCGGGCGGTGAACGATCAGCGGCGAAAGTGATTAAGATTGGCAAACGTTGCAGCGATTACGCTCTGGTGAAAAAATTGGGCGATCATGAATATACTCAAATAAGGGCCGCCGGTATGGCGGCTTTTTTGCGTTTTCATGGTTTGGGACAATTTGATGTTTTTTTGTTAGCTTCTCGCCAGGAAGGAACAGCCTGAGCGAGAGATGATTGTTTAGTTGTGTAAATGAAGGAAGCCGGGAAGGGCGTACCCGATCTTTATATCGAAAAGTATTCGCTAGGCGTGTAATCTACTTTAATCTAAGATGCGAAGGGCTCATTTCTCATTAGAGAAAGGGCCTATTTTGCGGTGAAATAATATTTCACGGACCTAGGAGCGTATGTGTTGTATTCACTCGGTATGATGAAAGGACGAGGTAATGTTTACTGCTGAACCTAAGGCAGTGTAGTATTGCCAGGCAGTGAGTTAATACTCACTGCCTTATGTTTTTCTGTACAGAGCAAAGCGATTGTACAGCAGCATTACCCACCCCTTACAGCAGCGAGTGTTTGGAGGGTCGAGCGCCTTTGGCTTTGTGCGAAGCACAAAACAAGAAAGCGAGACCGGCCAAACAGGAGCAGCCCCAAACAGGAGCAGCCTGCACTTTTTTACAATTACCATAAAAGAATATTATTACTTCTGAAATAAAATATTATTTCAAAAACCGTTGACCGGAATGAAATTTATCGTTATTATGAAATCAAGAAATAGAAGTCAACACGGATAGGGGGATGGCTATGGATGAGTATCTGGCGGGGTTAACGACAGAAGGGATCAACGATAAAACATTGAGTATAGATGAATGTTCAACCGAAGAGATGGTTCGCCTGATGAATGAACAGGATTCCAAGGTTCCGGCTGCAGTCGCTGCAGAGATACCGCAAATTGTAAGGGCGGTGGACACACTCCATCATGTGCTGAAGAATGGTGGAAGAATGTTTTACGTTGGGGCTGGATCTTCCGGCAGGCTCGGTGTGCTGGACGCTTCTGAATGTCCTCCCACGTTCGGCGTGGATCCCTTGCTGGTACAAGGACATATTGCCGGAGGAGACGGAGCACTGAGAACTGCTGTTGAGGGTTATGAAGACAATGCTGAGGAGGGGGTCGCTTTAATTGAAAGGTGCGGCGTGACAGACAAGGATGCGGTTATCGGCATCAGCGCCAGCGGAAGCGCGACATTCGTCATCGCTGCCTTGAAGAAGGCAGGGGAAATCGGAGCCGCTACGATCGGCGTCGTCAATAACAAAAATTCCAAAGTGGAGCACGTCTGCGACGTATGCATAGCACCTGTCGTAGGGCCGGAAGTGATCATGGGATCAACCAGATTAAAAGCGGGGACTGCACAGAAAATGGTCCTGAACATGCTGACCACCTGTACGATGGTGAAGCTGGGCAAGACCTACAACAATCTCATGGTGGACTTGAAAGCAAGCAATATCAAGCTGCGGGACCGATCGGTGCGTATCATAAAGACAGCAACCGGGGTCGATGACAAGACGGCACTTTCCTATTTGGAAAGCGCTTCCATGAATTGCAAGCTGGCCATTATGATGATCAAAACCGGCTTGGACGCCCAGGCGGCGGAACAAGCGCTGGATCAAGCCGAGGGGAGCCTGAAGAGGGCGATCCGCAATTTTTCGAAAGTGGTCTAATACCAAAGGATATCCTTGAGGAGGCATGTTGTTCATGAAGAAAAGAATGCGTGTATTAGCATCCGTATTTGCCGTAAGCATGGCACTGACCACACTGACGGCCTGCGGCGGCAAAGGCGATTCCAAATCGGCCGAAGCGTCCGATCCGAACGCGAAAGATACCATTACGGCGCTGCTGCCGCCGGTATCGGGCAATTTCCAGGACACCTTCGCGGACATTCAAAAGGAATTTACGGAGAAATATCCGAACCTTACGCTGAAAATCGAACCTGCCAGCTGGGAGGACATGACGCAGAAGCTTGATACCCAGGTGAACGCCGGCAGCCCTCCGGACATTGCGTTTATCGGTTCCGACGGCATCTCCAAATATGTTGACCAAGGCATGGCGCTTGACATCAAGGACATCGCCACACCGGAAATGATCAACGATTACGACAAAGGACCGCTGGAATACATGAAGAAGGGCGACGGCCTGTACGGCTTCCCGGCTTATATGGAAGTCCACGCGCTGGGCGGCAACCGCGAGTTCCTCGAGAAGGCGGGCATCGATTGGAAAAAGGTACAGCAGCAAGGATGGACCTTCGATGAGTTCCGCGAAGCGATCAAGAAAGGCGTCGTTTCCGAAGGCGGCAAAACGTCCCGTTACGGATTCGTATTTGCTACCGCCGGCGTTACTTCGAAAGACTATTTGGGCATTCTGATCAAAAATGCAGGTATGCCTTCCGCATTTACGCAAGATTTGAAATACGCGTACACCAGCAAAAACTATCTTGAAGTACTTAAGGATATCCGCGCATTGATCGACGACGGCTCCATGCCGAAGGAATTGAGCTCCATCGACGCGGGTAAACGTTGGAACATGTTCCTGACCGGCCAAACGATGATCACCGGTAAAGGGATGGCGACCTTCGAAAAATCCGCAAACACGAACAATGAGAAAATCAAAGCCAACGACGGCAGTGCGGTCAAAGGCAGCATTCCTGTAACTTACACGGTTCTTCCGGTTCCGTCCTTCCTGGGCGAAAAAGCCGTTTCGAGCGTAGCCGTTGACGGTTACGTCGCATTCCGCGGCAAAAAGGAACCGAGCGAAGCCCATAAGCAAAACGTCGTGAAGGCGCTGTACTTCCTGGCCAGCGGCAAAGTGGCCGCAACCACGAACAACGACCTTTTCGTCGCACAAATTACGGAAAGCGGCAGAAAAGCGGCGGAAAGCATGACGGTTGAACGCGATGCGGACAACAAGGCAGCCGTTGAAACGATGCTGAAGAACGCAGCGCCGGCCCGTCCGGACATCCCGGCTGAGCTGGAAGCCAAAGCCATCAAGCTGGAGGACGAAGTGATCGTTCCGAAGCTGCAGGCGCTCATTGCCGGCGAGATCAAGCCGGAAGAGATGTACGATGCTGTCAAGTCCGCCGCGGTTTCCGCGTTCGGTGAAGACGGAGTAGTGAAAGACTAATCCCTGAATTAAGCGGATAGCCGTGTGCGGGTCACGCGGCTATCCGATATATAGGCTGTAAGAAGGGATAGGAAAGGAGTTTCGCAAAAGATGGCTCAACTAGCTAAACCGGCCAAAAGACGCAGAATTAGGGGAGACGGAACCTGGGCGTATGCTTTTATCGCCGTTGCTTTGGTGGTCTTCGCCATGTTTACCGCTTATCCGGTCGTGAGCGCGTTTATTATCAGCTTCCAGAAATACAAGCCGATCGGCTCAGAGTATGTGGGGTTCGATAACTACATCGCCACATTCAAGGATTCCTTGTTTTGGAAATCGGTGGTCAACACGGTCGTGTACACGATTTTAACCGTCCCCGTATCGTTAATCATCTCCTTCGCCATTGCGATTCTGATCCTGCCGCTGAAGAAAAAGCTGCAGACGACGTTCAAGGCGGTCTATTACCTGCCTGCAGTCGCTTCGGGTGTTGCGCTGTCGGTGGTATGGCTGTGGATCTTCGATCCGATGCCGGAAGGCATTTTCAACAAGCTGATCAGCTTGTTCGGCATCAGCAACCAGAACTGGCTTGGCTCCAGCGCCACGTCGATGTTCTCGCTGGTCCTGATGGCCTGGCTGTCCAGCCACGGCACCAGCATTATCATTTACTTGGCGGCGCTGCTCGGCATCGATTCCAGCTATTATGAAGCCGCCGATTTGGATGGCGCCAACTTTTTTCAGAAGCTGTGGTACATCGTCATTCCGAGCCTGAAGCCGACGACGCTGTTCCTGCTGGTTACCGGGGTTATCGGTTCCTTCCAGGTGTTCCAGAATGCGTACCTTATGACAGGCGGTGGCCCGGACAACTCGACGACGATGGTAGGTCTCCTGATCTTTAACAACGCCTTCAAGTACTTCGAATTCGGCAAAGCGGCAGCCCAGTCCCTCGTGCTCGCAGCGATTATCGCGCTGATCTCGTTGGTGCAGTTCAAGTTTATGGGCAAAGACGTGGAATATTAAGAAATACGTCGCTAAGGCGTCATTTCACAGAAGACAGACCGCGCTTCGCGGAAGTTTTTCTTGCGAGATCAGGATGCTTAAGCGAAAGAAGTTATACTTTCTGATCTCTTAAGTAAGGAGGAAGATCCGAACATGGCACTTTACAGCGAACATACCGGAAAGCCGGCGGCAAAGCGCGCCAGAAACGGTGTGATCATTATCATTTTGATCCTATTTGCATTAGCAACGATTTTCCCCATTTATTTCATGATCATGTCGTCCTTTGGCGATCCGATCGAAGCGGGGGCAGCGAACTATTCCCTGTTTCCGACCAAATTCACGCTGGACTCCTATAAATTCTTTTTTGATTACAGCGAATATTCGTACCGCTGGCTGCTGAACTCGCTGATCGTGGCGACGACGGTTATGGTATCGAATGTGTTTTTCGCCAGCCTGGCGGGTTACGCGTTTTCCAAAATCAAGTTTAAGGGCAGAACGGTTCTGTTTACGATCCTGCTGATTGCCATGATGATCCCTTATCAGGTGACCCAGGTTCCGCTTTACATTTTGATCGTCAACATTTTCAATATTCAAAACACCTACAGCGCCTTGATTTTGCCGGGCCTCGTCACGGTCTACAACATTTTCTTGGCCAAACAGTTCATGGGCAGCATTCCTGGGGAAATCCTTGAATGTGCCAAAATCGAAGGCTGCAACCAGTTCCAGATTTATTTCCGGATCATTCTGCCACTGTCCAAAACGGTGCTGGCGGTCATGGCCATCCTGACCTTTATGGACAGCTGGAACACGTTCTTCTGGCCGTTCCTCGTGACAAACACGATGGATATGCAGACGATTCAGGTCGGTCTGAAAAACTTCCGGTTTGCGAATACGACCTATTTTGCGCCGATGATGGCGGGTGCCACCATTTCCGCGCTGCCGATGTTCATCCTCTTCTTCAGCCTGCAAAAGTACTTCCTGGAAGGAGTCACGGTGGGAGCCGTGAAGGGCTGATATGGGGACAAAGGGGGGGAAAGCGGTGCTCCGACGTCCCCGGTATGCCGTTGGTCTGATGTCCGGGACGTCGGTGGACGGCATCGATGCGGCAGTCGTGGAAATCAACGGCAATCAGGAGGAGCCTCCAGGCGTGCGTCTGGTCGCTTTTGAAAATTCGCCTTACCCGGCGGGTGTCAGGGAAGACATTTTTGCTTTATTCGATCCATGCAATGCAACCGTTGACCGAGTTGGAAAAATGAATGTGCTTTTGGGAGAACTGTACGCCGAGGCGGCTTTGTCTGTGATTGGAAAGGCGGGGCTGTCCGCCGAGGACGTTTCAGTGATCGGTTCACACGGTCAGACGATCTACCATGCTCCAAGCATGGAGCCGTACCATGGCCGTAACGTACATTACACCGTGCAGATCGGAGAAGGTGCGGTCATCGCGGCAAGAACAGGGATTCCTTGCGTGTCGGACTTCCGGCCGGCGGACATGGCTGTCGGCGGTCAGGGAGCGCCGCTGGTTCCCTTTACCGAATATTTGCTGTACCGGGAGGAACACCGGACACTGCTGCTGCAGAACATCGGCGGCA
>NZ_PCZT01000006.1:129637-133047 GCF_002968895.1 Paenibacillus sp. AR247
AACACCGGACACTGCTGCTGCAGAACATCGGCGGCATCGGGAACATGACGGTGATTCCGGCCGGATGCAGCCCCGGTGAGGTATATGCTTTCGACACAGGCCCGGGAAACATGATCATCGACGGGGTCGTGGAGCGGCTGTATCCGGGACAATTAACGATGGATATTGGAGGAGCGATCGCTCGGTCGGGCACCGCCGATCCGCGTCTGCTGGGCAGGCTGCAGCAGGAGGCTTACTATTCGCAGCCGCTGCCGAAATCGACAGGCCGCGAGCTGTTCGGTTCCTCTTATATAGATAAGCTTCTGCATGATGCTGAAGCGCTTGGCATGCAGGCGGAGGACATTGTCGCAACGGTGACGATGCTGACCGCCTGGTCGATCGGCGACGCCTACCGCAGATATGTGATGGCAGGCCATCCCGCCGATGCGATGATCGTTGGCGGCGGAGGTAGCTACAATCCGGTGCTCATGGAATGGATCCGCAAGGAGATGGCGAAGGCAGGCGTTCAAGTGCTGACGCAGGAGGCCATCGGCCATAACAGCGATGCGAAGGAAGCCGTGGCGTTTGCCGTTCTGGCGGATTACGCGATCACCAACCGGCCGAATAACCTTCCGCATGTGACCGGCGCTTCCAGACCTGTCGTCATGGGCAAAATCAGCTTTTAAAGGGATGGAGGAACTCACCAGATGGTTGTAACCACTTGGAGTAACCAGTACACCGGTGCTGTCATCGGCTTGTGGAACACGGTAGCTGTGCGGGATGGCTACAAAGAGATGACGGAGGCAAGCTTCAGCGGCATATTTACGGATAATCGCTATTTCGATCCGGAGAACACGTTTGTTCTCGTGGAAGACGGCGAAGTGAAGGGTTTTGCCTGCGGCTGCACCGGCGGCGATCTGCCGCTTGGAGATCATGCGGGGTACATCACCTGCATCGTACTTGCCGACGAAGTCCGCACGGATGACAACTACAAGATGATGCTGGAGCATCTGGAAGGGCGCTTTCAGGCGCTGGGTAAAAAGCAGGCCGACGTACTGTTTTTCAATCCGATGATGCTGCCCTGGTACATACCGGAAACGCCGCGCCACGAGCATAACAATGCGCCCGGTGTGCCGACAGGCAGCAGGCTCCATTCGTTTTTGCTGGGCCAGGGATACGTGGAGAGGGCCCAGGAATGCGCGATGTACCTGAACCTATCTTCGTTCTCCATCCCGCAAGAGATTCGCGGGAAAGAAGAGAAGGCCAATGCCGAGGGATACACGGTGGAGCTGTTTGACCAAGGCAAGCATCACGGCGTTACGGACATGCTGCAGGGCTTCGATAATCCGCTGTGGCAGAAGGAAATCGCCCAATCGACCGAGGAGGGGGTGCCTGTCGTCGTGGCGGCGCACCACGGTAAGGTGGTCGGATTTGCCGGTCCGGTTATCCGCCAGGAGAGCGGGCGCGGCTATTTTGCCGGCATCGGCGTTCACCCCGAGCATGAGGGACACGGACTCGGCAGCATCCTTTTTTTTAAGCTGTGCGAAGCATTTCTGCAGATCGGGACGGATTATATGTCCCTGTATACCGGCAGCACCAATCCGGCCATCCGGATTTACGAGAAGGCAGGGTTTAAGACGGTCCGGACATTTTCGATCATGAGAAGGGAGTTTTAAAGCGATGAGCGAACAGAAATTGACGATTATGGCCATTGGCGGCCATGTTGGGGATGCGGAACTGACGGCGGGCGGCGTGCTTGCCAGCCATTCCTTGAAGGGCGACCGCATCGTCACGCTGGCACTGACGGCAGGGGAACGCGGCGTGCCCGCAGGTCAGGATATGGCGGAGTACCGCCAGCAAAAGGTGAACGAGGCCAAGGCGTTTGCCGACATGCTAGGGGGCGAGTCCATCGTATTTGACATTCCCGACGGCGAGCTGAAGGATACCGAGGACATGCGTCTGAGAGTATGCGACGAAATCCGGCGCGTGAAGCCGAACATCATCATTACCCACTGGAAGAACAGCATGCACAAGGACCACGCAACGACGCATAACATCGTGAACGATGCGCGTTTTTTTGCCGGCCTGGCGTCCTTTGAGCGGGAACTGCCCGCGTTTTTCGCTTCCAAGCTCTACTATGCGGAAAACTGGGAGGATGCGGTGGATTACAAGCCGTACGTGTACGTGGACTTTTCACAGGAGGCATTTGACCTGTGGGTGAAAGCGGTATCGCAGCACTGGTTCGTCACGAACAGCAAGTCCTTCCCATATCTCGAGTACTATAAGCATCTGGCACGCGTGCGCGGAATCGAGACGCGTAAGGNGTACGACGATACCTCTGTTACAGTCATTTTTTTAGGGGCGTACACTAATTTCACTACCAGGAGGTCACAATGATCGCTAACGGAATTGACCGGATCGAAGATTATGCCCATCTGCTCCAAGGGAAGCGGCTCGGGCTGATTACGTCACCGACGGGCTTAAACCGTAAATTTGAATCCACCATTCAAATCCTGCATGAGCGGTTCCAGCTGACGGCGCTGTTTTCGCCGGAACACGGGGTTCGGGGGGATCAGGCAGCAGGGGCGCAGGTTGAAACCTACCGGGACCCGATTACCGGCGTGCCGGTGTACAGCTTGTACCGCAAGGACTCCAAGCGGCTGAGCGCGGAAATGCTGGACGAAGTGGACGCCGTCGTTTACGATATCCAGGATGTGGGTGTGCGCTACTATACGTTCATTTATACGATGCTGTACGCCCTGGAGGATTGTGCCAAGGCGGGAAAAGAGTTCATCGTCCTCGACCGGATCAACCCGCTGGACGGGGTGACGGTGGAAGGCAACGTCCTGAAGCCCGGCTTTGAATCGTTCGTCGGCAATTACCCGCTCGCCGTCCGCTATGGCTTGACAGCCGGCGAGGTGGCGTCGATGGCGAACGAGCAAATGGGCTGGAACGCCCAACTGCATGTCGTTCCATGCGGCGGCTGGGACCGGAACATGCTGTTTCCCGAAACGGGAAACCTCTGGGTCATGCCGTCGCTCGGGCTGCCGCGCTTTGACAGCGCGCTCCTCTATCCGGGAACCTGTTTGTTCGAGGGCACGAACCTGTCCGAAGGACGGGGAACGACGGCACCTTTTGAAATCGTTGGCGCACCGTTTGTTGAGGCGGAGAAGCTGGCGGACGAGATGAACGGTATGAAGCTGCCCGGCGTCATTTTCCGGCCGGTTTATTTCAAGCCGACGTTTTCCAAGCATGAGGGCGAGCAGTGCGGAGGCGTGCAGCTGCATATTACCGACCAGCGGGCTCTGCAACCGCTCGAGACGGGAATCCGGCTGATGTACACGCTGAAACAGAACTATGAAGCATTCGAATTTTTGCCGCCGCACAAAGGCAACAAGCTGCCGTTCATTGATCTTCTGGGCGGGGATGAT
>NZ_PCZT01000006.1:133147-137844 GCF_002968895.1 Paenibacillus sp. AR247
CTGAAAACGGTACGGGACATCATCGGCTACGTGTACGATCCAGCCCGAAGCAAAAAGGACATCGCCGCGTTGGCGCCGCTGCTGACCCGGGCATGCGAGCTCGGTGACCCTGCTGCTCTGGGCATTGCGCAGCGCAGCGCGGCTTCGCTCTCCGAGCTGGTAACGCCCGTTGCCGAGAAGCTGGCGCTGCAGGCAGGGGCGCTGGCCATGGCCGGAAGCGTGCTGCTTAACAACGTGTATATCCGGGACGCTTTTCTGGAGGGGCTGCAGGAGCGCTATCCGGAAATCACCTGCATCACGCCCAAAAAAGACGCGGCCAACGGCGCGGTGCTGATGGCGCTGAATCGTCTGCGGGAAGCAAAATAGCCGCATGACCAACCGGTGAACCGTGAAGTCGACCGCCAACTGGCGGCCAATAGCAAAACCTCCTTTCCTTGCGGCATATGCCGGCATGATAAAGGAGGTTTTTTCGTTGTACCCCTTAAGATAAGGATAAATTTCTCATACCGTCGCTTGGATATGAATTGTCATGCCGGCAGGGCTCCATGGCAGTACGGGCTCCATGTCAGTACGAACCATCTCGACGGACACCTGAACGATCCGCAGAAGCAGGATATTTCAGCAATACGGAAGAAATAGGTAGGCACAGAGGGGCGTATAATGCATAGGAAAATCGGAATGAGGTGCGCATTAAATATGGATGACTTCGAGTTGATTGAACGATACCGCCTTTGTTTGCAAAAGTATTCCGCCTGGCAGCTGCGGTACATTCCCGGACCGGAGATCTGGTCGATCGGCCAGATGTACGATCATCTGATCGCCGTTGCCATGGAGTACCTGGACTTTGTCCAAACTTGTGCAGAGAGTATGGAGGAGCAGCCGCTGGGCAAAACGCCGGCTGGAGATGACGTGTTCCGGCGCGGCGGCTTTCCGCCGGTCAAGATCAAGCTGGAAGGAGCGCAGGCCGCCAGTCCGAATAACGCGTTAAGCAGCGAAGAACTGGACGAGGGGCTGGCGAAGGTGATGGCAAGAATGCGGGAGTGGGAGCTGAAATTGGAAGAGGTTCACCCGGGCGGCAAAGTCCGGCACGGCGGCTTCGGCTGGCTGAATGCGCAGGAATGGTACCGGCTGATCGGCATGCACTTCCGCCACCATTTGCGGCAGCAAGCGGAGCTGGAAGAGCGGCTGCCAGAGCATCCCAGGGAAATTTAAAAAGGATGATTGCCGGGGCAGCTGCGGATACAATAGGGAGCAAGCACCTTTTTCCAAGCTTGAGCATCCCCTTCCCAGGTCGCTCCGGCGGGCATCCGAACGATGCGGATCTGCGGGTGTCCCGAATCGATCTCGGCTGTATCCGGATCACTGCTGTGCAATACAAATAAATATCGGAGATGTGGATTCATGTAGCTGTTCTCGATCGTCTCGAATATGTGATAGGCATCTTCGGTATGCTTGACCGTCCGGATCAGCAGCACGTCTTGAACGGATGAGAGGCAGCGGTTGAAGCGCCCGATCCGGCGTTCCAGCCTGTCGCGGAATTCGGGATAATCGAAGAGCGGGGGCCGCTTTGGATCGTATTTAAAATCGTGAAAGGACAGGCAGGTGCTGGCCTTATCCCGTACATAGTGGCAGTTGACCGAATGGCTGTAGACCTCCAGGTTCGGCAGCAGCATAAACCGTTCAAATCGCGATTCAAGCACCTGGCAGAAGCCCGGGGTTGAGGCGAAGTTGAACCAGTCGAAAGGACCGGCAGCCGTGCGCAGCCTGTTCCTCCGAAGCTGGGAGGCGACCTGGCAGCTGCTGCCAAGACTGAATATGGCATCGAAGGACTTAACCTTGGTCATGGTCAATTCCCCCTTTCTGAGTACAGGACTGAACCTATGATATTCGCGGCGTTCTTTATCGGAAACGGCACGAATCTATTTTCTACCAAAATGCAGTGCCGATAAATTTGCTATAATACTAAAGATTACACCGATAAAGGAGCCAGAGAAATTAACATGACGGAATCCAAAACGTTGGGAAAAACCCAATTTCAGCAGGTCCGCGAGTTTCATTTGGGCTTTGACTGCCCCGCTCCGGAAGAGCCGCAGGCTTTGAACGACAAGCTGGCGATGAACCGCGCCGCCTTTATTATGGAGGAAGTGGTTGAACTGCTGCATGCTACGGCCGGCAATGACGACAGGTTCAAGGCATTTTTGCCGAACTGATGGAACGGGCGCAGGATACATACCGCAAGCAGCAGCAAAAAGCCCATCCGGAGGACAAGCTGATCGGCCAGATCGATGCATTCACCGACATTCTCTACATTGCCAACGGCGGATTCGTCGAAGCGGGCGTGGAGCCGGACAAGATTTTTGAACATGTCCATACCGCCAACATGGGCAAGCTCTTTCCGGACGGAAAGCCGCATTATAACGAAGTGGGCAAAGTGATCAAGCCGGACCATTGGGAGCGGGACTTCGCTCCGGAACCGAAAATCGCGGCGGAGATCACCCGGCAGATCGAGCTCGGTCCGAAGCGGTTCAAGTAAAGCTGCAGGGGATGAGAGGGAACCAAAAGAAAAACGGCTCATGGCGGATGGAATATCCGTTCATGAGCCGTTTCCTTTTATCTAAGTATGACCACCAATTATGAAAGTAAGACTTAGTAGTTTGCGCCGTGATTGAACGGCTTGATTGCGTCCTTCGTGTCGTAATTAGCGCCGTGATTAAACGGCTTGATTGCATCCTGTGTGCCGTAGTTTGCACCGTGATTGAACGGCTTGATTGCGTCCGCCGAAGCCACCGCCGCTAAGAGTCCGCTAAGAAGTCCAAGCAAGATTACTGTCGAGAGAATCGTTTTTTTCATCTTTTAATTCACTCCCATAGGTAATTTTTTTAGACAACGGTGTAGTCAAATCTGCAAACCTCTGATTAGCTTGTCTACGACAATATTATCAGAAAATGTAAAAGTCTGTAAAGGGTTATCGACAAAAAAATTCAACATTTTCTTTCCGCAATTCGTATAACAAGAAGAATGCTTCGGACAGCTGCAAAAGAAGCCGGAAATTGTCCGGTAGGGCGGTAAAAATATTGTCATTACCTGGCATTCGCAGCCGCGTCTATGATAAGTTCATAGGGAATGGATGAAGGGGAGGAATCGATGAAGAAAAGGATCAACCTGCTGAATCTCGTATTTTTTGTACCTGCGGTCATTTTAAGCTTCGCGGTTTGGAACGATTACAAGCAGGACGTAGCCCGTGTTGAGGACCGTCTGCAGACGGTGGAGGGTTTGTTTTACCTGGATGGGGGAAGCAAGGTCATCAGCCTGACGGATGGCTCTGACGGTATGGATGCCATTCTTTACGATGCGGCGACGCATCAGGAAGTAACCACGATCCATTTGCGCTCCAACATACATAATCAGTTTGTAGGCACCTATCAGAAAGGAAATCTTGTGATCGCTACGACGGATGACAGTTCGGGGCTGCAGTTGAACGTCATTGGCCCCGGCGGCCATGTGGAGGAGCTTGTTAAAGGTATGCTGGAATTTGACGGCTTTTTAACATCGGCCGTTCATCATTGGAATGGCCGCATGCTGGTCGGAGGGGAAACGGCAAATGACACCTTCGTCGTCGGCGAAGTGAAGGACGGAGTATTCCAAACGGCATATCTCAACGAAGACACGGGACTGCCAGCAAGGCCGACGTCAATGTCCGAAGTCATGGGCAGTTTTAACGACAGCCGCGCCGTCCCCCTTTATGAACTGGATCTGAAAGATGGCAGCGCCGCATACGTCAGCGGCCTATTGAATGCACAGCACAAAGCAGCCATGCGGATCATTCCGGAGGGAGGATCTGGCTTTGATGCAGAGGATCTAGCGGAGCAGCAGTTTGCCGCACTTGCCGGTGTGGATCCTGCCCGGCTGTGGAGGACCGAATCCGGTGAACCAAAGCAGGTACGGACCTACGATGCGGTCAAGGGGGATTGGGGGAGTGTCGTTAAGACCCCTGCTCCGGTATATCAGGCTGCCGTCTTTCCGCTGAACGACCGCGAGACGCTCATCTTCGGCTCGACGGCAAAGGACGAACGGAAAGGCCAAGTCACCGGATATCTCTACGACCGGCAGACCCGGTCGTTTATAGACTTGTCCCAGCCATTGTCTAGCCTGGAACCGGAGAATGTAAGCAGCGGTACGCTGTCCTTTTACAAGGAAACCGGAGATGCGACGCTGTACTTTACCGAAGCAGAAAAGTCGGCCGGCTGGCTGAACGTCAAAGGGGGCACGCTCACCCGCATGACCGGTGAAGCGCTGCAAACCTGGCAGATTGCCGAAGGCGCCGACCGGATCTCATGGACAAGCTTCGCCCATTATTTGAAGCGCGGCAATGCGCTTGTCATCAACTGGGCGATTTGGCTGCTGATCCCCCTGGTGCTGTTTGGCGGTCTCGGACTGCTGATCCGGATCATGACAGCCAGACAGAAGAAGTTTACGGCCGAAGGAACGATTGTGCAGGGGACGGTAACCCGACTGCAAGAGACCGGGACCTACGTAAACGAACAACCGATGATCCGCTTTGACATCCGTTTCGAGGATGTCGATCCGCGCCAGGACGGCGTCCCGGATGACCTCGGGCTCGGTTGGCGGCAGATCGTCACCGGTCACGAAAACCGCGCGATTTTTCTTGCGGTTGTAGCTGATCAACACGGGATCGC
>NZ_PCZT01000006.1:137944-141473 GCF_002968895.1 Paenibacillus sp. AR247
ACTTTCTTAATGCTCGTTTCCTTCATCATTCCTTCGGCGAACGGCCATTTGCCCGCATTACCGTTACAAGAAGCGGAATTTCGTACCGAATCGAGCAGTCCATCGAGCCGGTATACGGCGTGGAAGTCGGCGATGACCTTTGGATCGCTTATGATGAAGAGACGAGGGAAGCCGTGATCGTACAGTACGCTTCTGCGTAAGTATACATCGCCGGTGTTGGGAGAGGAGAGAACGACGATGAATATTGAAGATGCACAGCTGCTGCTGAAATGCCATGCTTTTACCCATGACCGCATAGAGCATTGGAAAATGGAAAACGGCTTTCTGGGCAGCCTAAGGCCCTTCCGTGGGGAGCTGCGCGAGGGGAACCTGCATGAGGTTATGGCCGCCCTGCGCGCGCTGTCGGACGAGCTGGGCCGGGACCAGGTGAACCGGGAACTGATATCCAGCCTGTGGGGCCTCTACCATTTGGCCCGGGCCTGGGCTTTGGAGCCGGAAGGCATGCTGCGTTCGAACGGCCTGCTTTCGAAGGAACAGATCGAAACGATGGAAACGTGGCTGAACCTGATATCCTATGCTGTCATGATCCTTTTGGAAAATGGCGGAGGGGAGGAAGCGTTCCAAGGTTACCGGGAATACGTGCGCAGCCGGGTTCTTCCCCTGAAAGAGGAGCTGGAAACGCTGCTCCCCGGCAAAATCCAGGACGAGGAAATCCTAGGTCTATACGATCAATATAGGGTTCATGGCGGGGTTGCACCTTCGCGTCTGGATGAATTTGAGAAGAAATTCGGCATCCTTCTGCCGGAGGATTTTCGCGCCTTTTATGAACAAAAAGACGGAAGCGGCTATGCCTTTCATATCCTTATTCCGGGTGAGGACGCGGATGAGGCGGCTCCTTTTTATCTTATGTCCCTCGCCGAAATGGAGGACGTCAAGCGATATTTCTGCGAGAGGGATGAACTGCTGGAGGAATATTATTCACCGGAGGAGATCGCCAAGCTGGATCGCGAACTCAAGCCCTACCTGTTCCACCGCCAGTGGTACCCATTTGCGAGCATGGCCGGAGGGTCGCTGTACCTGATGCTGGACCTGGATCCGAGCGAAGAGGGGACGTACGGGCAGATCATCAGCTACATCCATGATCCGGATTTCGTGTATTACACGGCCGACTCGTTCACGTCATTGCTGCGGGAGTCCAACCGCAATCTGGCCCAATTGGAGGAAATCGAATACTGATCATGCTGACATCGATATTAAACCAATATCATTCCTCCTGGAGAGGTGAGATTACACAGGGGGCAAGCGGCTGGAACAATACGACACGGTTTATCGAAGGAGCGGAGGGGCGCGGCGTCCTGCGAATTTATGAAACGCATCGGGACATCGATAAAATCCGGTTTGAGCACGCCGTGCTGGCATCGCTCGCCCAGGACAAACTGGACTTCCGCACCCCTGTACCCATACCTGCCCTAACGGGCGAAACGATCGTCCAGCTGGATGACGGGAGCGGGCGTTATGCTTGCCTCTTCAAATACATTGACGGCATCCGTCCCGAATCCACCGGTTTTCGGGCCGCGTATTCCTTCGGCGAAGCGGCGGGCTGCCTCTCCGATGCATTCAGCCGGCTCGTGGTTGCTCCGTCACCCGCCTACCGGCCCTACTATGAGCTGACCCATTCGTATCCTGGGTGCAGCCCGGAGCGGGTGGGGCAGTTCTGCATCGCGCCGCCTGAGCCTTTCCGCGGATTGGAGGGCCCGCTTCGCAGGATCGGGGACGCTCATAGAGAGGTCATCCGCGAACTTGAAGGGCTGGAGCGCCTGCCGCAGCAGCTTGTGCACGGGGACCTGAATGCTTCCAATCTGCTGGTGGATGCAGATCAGCCTGAGCAGGTTACAGCGCTGCTCGACTTTGAATTTTGCACCCGTGACGTACGGGCAATGGAGCCCGCGGTCATCCTTCCAGGGCTGCTGGGGGATGATCCCGATACCGGCATGGAGGCGGCCGTCCAGTTTTGCCGCGGCTTCGGCAGCCGCGTCCGCATGGACCCGGATGAAATCCGGGCGATCCCGGTACTGATGAAGCTGCGGAACGTGGACGTGTTCCTGCATTTTATGACCCGGTACGATGAAGGTACGGACGGCCCCGAGGTGCTGCGCGAGCAGATTCCGGCCATTGGTGCCGAGCTCGCGCGGCTGGAACGGGACAGGAGAGCGGTCGAAGCTCTGCTGGAACGATACCTGTGCCAGGAATGACATCAAAGGCGATCTTCCCTTACACGGGAAGAAGGATCGTTTCCTATTCATGCGGAGCAGCAGCAGACGTTGATGCTTGTCGACCAGGGCCTCTATCGAACGATAGGGATAAAAATTGTTGCGTGTATTTCTGTGCTTCTTCAAACCTCTTCCTGTTTCTGCAGTAGCGGGAAAGCATCATGAGAATCGACAGGAAGATGGTCTGCTCTTCCGGACGCATATCGTCATGCTGATAAGCATCAAAGCGCTCCGTCAATGGCGCGATATACTCATCGACGTTAAGATCCTGGGAAAGGGCACATTCTAAAAAGGTCAGCAATCCGGATAACGTTTCGGATGGATGCTGATTTAGAAATTGGGCGTACTCCTCGAGTTTTGAAAGATTTCCCGATAGAAGGTGTACAGACAGCGAATTGGCATAAGCATAAAAAGCATATTGGTCGAGTATCCGCTGGCTGCGTTCGCTTCCGTCCAAAAACCGGCCAAGATCTTTATACTGCTCAATACACTTCAGCGATTCCCCGTATTGCTTGTCTTTTTGATAGCCGATTCCCTTCATCAGCAGACTATATCCCTTCATCAGCAGACTATATCCTATATAATAAATAATCGGTTTTTGTGCCTGTTTATTGTGAATAAATGATTGATACGCGTCGTTGTAGAGTTGATCCGATCGCCGAATCAGAAGAGTCCAATTTTCTAATGAATAGGCGTTGTTCAAGGCGGATACGGCCGTATCCAAATTCATATCTCCATCATTTGCGCAATCGTCCATGGGGTCCTCCTAGCATTCCTATTTCTTCCAATGAGTAGAGTATATAAGGTAGGCCGGTTACGGTCAATTTATTGAAAAAAAGAACACCGGGCATGGTCGCTGCGATTTTTGCGGTTCAACAATCCAATACACGCACAAAGGCGGCCTCCCCAATATGACGGAAGGTCGCCTTTGTGCGCTACATTATTTCTTTTGTACCGTAATCGTCCAGGATGCATCGTCGATCTGTTCGAAATTCGTGACGGTGTGGCCGGCTTCTGCAGCCCAGCGCGGTATGGCTTCGGTGGCCTGCGTGCAGTCGAAGTCGATGACCAGCTCGTCGCCGCTGTTCAGCTCTTCGATCGCCTGCTTGGCTTCAATTAACGGGAACGGACAGACCATGCCCAGAACGGCTAGTTTTTGTGTTTCATGGAAGTAACCTCCTTAAGATGTGACTAGTTTAACGTAAAGTCCCTAATTAGGTTGTCGTGGTTTGCAGCGAAGCGGACTGCTTCAGCTTGGC
>NZ_PCZT01000006.1:141573-158118 GCF_002968895.1 Paenibacillus sp. AR247
AGCCCTGCCATGTCATCATGGCGGTCATGACGAGACCGTTGCCGATCGAGCAGCCCCCCGCCCAGCTGGCGCCAAAGCCCATCAGGATGCCGCCGGCAAAGCTCGAAACCGCCGTCTTTGCATCCGGGGCGCGGAAGCGGAATTCCCGGCTGCCTTTGGCGGCGATAAAGGATCCGATAAGGATACCCAGCACCAGGAACATGCCCCAGTTCACATATTTATCGCTGTCTCCCGTAACCAAGTACTGCAAAATGTTAGCGGAAGGCGTCGTGATCCCAAGACCCGACATGCGTCCGGTCGCCTCGCTCAGCGGCCAGGCCAGCAGGGCGATCAGGCCGACAAGAATGGCGGTAAAGAACGGATGCAAGCGTTTTTCGAACAGCAGATGGCTGAGTCCGGTACGCTTCGGCTTCATCGCCGGAATGGCCACCTTCGGTTTGCGCAGTGTACGGATGACCATCACGATCGTAATGATAGCTAAAAGGGCGATAAACGGCCAAACCGAAATGCCGAAGGTGTCCGGAATGGAGTTGGCCGGAGCTTCTACTTTCTTGATTCCGTTATTGAGCGGCGCCAAGGCACCCGATTTCATCGTGGCGCTCATCGCCATATAGCCGAACAGTGCGATCCAGCTGCCGATCAGTCCTTCACCGGCCCGGTACCAGGTTCCAGTCGCACATCCCCCGGCCAAAATAATACCAATCCCAAATATAAACGAGCCGACCACGGTAGCCACCCAAGGGAACGTGCCGGCGCTAAATTCGATGAGTCCAAGCTGGATCAGCGCAAACACGCCGATGCTCTGAATCGAAATGGCGATCAGCAGGGCATAAAACATGCGGTTGTCCTTGGTCAGATACATGTCCCTGAATCCACCTGTCAGGCAGAACCGTCCACGCTGCATGACGAAGCCGAGCAGGGCGCCGCACAACAGGCCTGTTAACATCAACATGACGTCATTCTCCTCCTTTGCTTATATACGAGTAATTCACTTTGTTTTATCGGTATTTATGATTCTAACAAACAGGCAGGAGAAGTCAATGGAGAAATGTTCCAATGAAGCTGTCATATCATGTGATCGTGTTGATGAGCGGAGGCATGCCTGACCGCTGCGCCTGTGCAACGTATTCGGTAGGGGAGAGGCCGCAGTACTTTTTGAACACCCGGTGGAAATACGAAGTATCGTAGTAGCCGAGGTACTGCGATATGCCCGCGACCGTCATATTTGAGCCCAGCAGCAGGCTGCAGGCCTCCTGCATGCGCAGCTCATGCATATAGCGGATCGGGGACCGGCCGTACACTTCTTTGAAGACGGCGGTTACGTAATTGGGCGAGCGGCTTATCAAAGCGGCCAGCCGGGCAATCTCGATCTGCTCCCGGTAATGCTCCAGCAGATAGGCTTTGACCGCTTCGGCATATTTCAGCTTACTCGGTGTCAGTGCGGGCTGTTCGAGTTCCCGGGCAATCATGCCCAGGAGCTCCTGCAATATACCAAGACAGATGATGGAACGGTAGCTTTTCCCGCCCCGCATCTCTTCGTACAGCCTGTCGCAGCGGTGATAGGCGTACTGGCTTGGGGAGAGCCTGAACTTGATGAAATGTCCTTGATCCACGAACGGAATTCCCGTCTCAGCCCCGGGCTCGCATGTAAATAAAACGGTATGCTTTTGGTGGGGAATGCCGTCCTTGTTCTCTCCTGAACGGCGGGCTCCGCGGGGGATGAAGAGCACGTCCTCCGCTTCGGCGATCACAACACTGCCATTAATCTCGTACCGAACCTGGCCCTGCCGGACGACGACCAGAACGTTGTACGGAATCGTCTCAAGGTTGGTCCTCCATTGGGGGATTTCATTGTCGAAATTTACACTCATGATTTGAAGCATGCGCTGCACCTCTTTATCCCAAAACTTAATAAAACCCTATCATAATGCCGACTTCTCGTAAATTATGCTTCCTTGCAATCGGCATAAATCTTATAAATTGCGATAGAAATGTACAATGGATCAATGAAATGTACATGGACGCATATGGAGCGTCACGCCTATAATTCAGCTGCAAAGGCATTTCATATTATCCGGAGAGGACGGATGAACGATGAGAGTGTTACTGCTGGATTTGGATTCAACGAGACCGGACCACCTTGGCTGTTATGGCTACCACCGCAATACGTCGCCGCATATCGACCGGGTCGCGGCCGAAGGCGTACGCTTTGACAACTACTATACATCGGACGCCCCGTGCTTCCCGTCGCGTACGGCATTGATGACGGGCCGTTTCGGCATACATAACGGCGTCGTGGGACACGGCGGGACGGCGGCGGACGTCCGGTACGAAGGAGCTGACCGCGATTTCCACGACAAGCTCGCGTCAGAGAGCTTCCCGGCGGTCTTCCGCCGCGCGGGCATGCGAACGGCCTTAGTCAGCCCATTTGGGGAGCGGCATTCAGCATGGACCTTCTATGCAGGATTCAACGAAATTTACAATACGGGCAAGGGCGGTATGGAGTCGGCCGAGGAGGTCAACCCCGTTGTGATGGATTGGATCGAGCGGAACGCAGACCAGGAAGACTGGCTGCTGTACGTGAACTACTGGGATCCGCACACCCCTTACCGGGCGCCGGCATCGTTCGGCAATCCGTTTCAGGACGAACCGCTTCCGGAGTGGATTACGGAAGAAGTGCTGGAGCGCCACAAGCAAAAGGTTGGTCCGCACGGCGCGAACGAAATCAATATGTATAACAGCAGCACGTCGCCTCATTTTCCCCGCCACCCCGGCGACATTCAGAACATGGACGATTTGCGGAGGATGATCGATGGCTATGACTGCGGCATCCGCCATATGGATGACAACATCGGGATGATTTTAGATCGTTTGACGGAGAAGGGGATTATGGACGACCTGGTGATCATCATCACTGCCGACCATGGCGAAAACATGGGCGAGCTGGGCATTTACGGCGAGCACGGTACCGCCGACCAGGGCACCTGCCGGATCCCGATGATCATCCGGTGGCCCGGGATGCAGAAGGGGATTTCCGATGATTCCCTGCACTATCATCTCGACCTGGTGCCGACCGTCGCGGAACTGCTGGGCGTTCAACCTGCGCAAAGCTGGGACGGCCGCAGCTACGCCGGTACGCTCCGCCGCGGAGAGGATGGCGGAAGGGAGTACCTCGTCGTCTCGCAGTGCGCCCACGTATGCCAGCGCAGCGTACGGTTCGGGGACTGGCTGTATACCCGCACGTACCATGACGGATATCATCTTTTTGACAAGGAGATGCTGTTCCATATTACCGAGGATGCCCACGAGCAGAACAACCTGGCTCAGGAACGGAGAGACCTGTGCAGGGAAGCGGTCTACTTGCTGAATGAGTGGCATGACGAGATGATGATGTCGATGAAGTTTGACGTCGATCCGCTGTGGACGGTCATTCAGGAAGGCGGGCCGTATCATGCGAAAGGGCATCTGCCGATGTACATCGAGCGGCTGGAACAGACCGGGAGAGGGCATGCCGTGGACGAGCTGAAGCGCCGCCACCCGCGGGAGTTTGCACAGAAATAAGCGGTATGCGGCGGGAATAAGACAAGGGGCTATCGATTGGCGATAGCCCCTTTCTTCATTGCCTGTTGGCGCTGACCATGCTGGCAACGGCGGTTTACCATGCATCGGCGCAGCTTAGTTCAAATCTTCGAGCAGCAGCGGTGCGATGAAATCGCGGAACACATTCGCCGGATGCCGCTCTTTTTTGCGTTTGTCATCGGTCAGGACTACTACCGTCTCCAGGACGGGGACGATATAAATGAACTGTCCCGCATATCCGCGGGCGTAAAAATAGTCAAATGAAGGCGGGGATGCTGCAGCGGAATGACCACCAAGCTCGGCTCCAAAAGTATCCGTCCACCAATGCCAGCCATAAAAGCCGCGGTTAGGCGGACCAGCGGGGATAAACGGCTGTACGGACCGGTTCACAAGCTCTCGGGGGATCATCTGCCGCTGCTCCCAGCGTCCCTGCTGCAGATACAGCTGCCCGAACCTCAGCAAATCCCCGGGACGGAGCCATAAACCGTAGCCTCCGGTGTGGATCCCCTGCGGGTCGGACTCCCATCGATAGTCTTCAATGCCCAGCGGTCCAAACAGATTTTCTTCGGCGTACTGGGCCGTTGACTTGCCGGCGGCTTGAACTAGGATCGCGGACAGAAGCTGGGAGCATCCCGAGCTGTACTCCATCCGGGTCCCAGGTGTATCGGAAATCGGCTGCTCGAGCACAAATTCGACCCAATTGCCGGTTCTGGTCATGCGCGGAAACGATTTGATCCCGCCGAATTCGCTCCATTCAAAGCCGGCTGACATCGTCAGCAGATGCTCCAGCGTGATCTCCCGCTTGCGTGGATCGGAAGCGGAACGAAGCTGCGGGAAAAATTCGGTGATCGGCGTCTCCGCACCCGGCAGGATGCCTTGGTCCATTGCGACGCAGATCAGGGCTGACAGAAAGCTTTTGGTGCAGGAATTGACCTTCGCCTTCTCGTCAGGGATGTGGGGATGACGGTAGTGCTCAAACACCAGCCTGCCGTTTTGGCTGATCAGGCAGCTTCTCAGGTCGACCGGTGCAATCATGGAAGCAAGTGCAGAAATATTCATCGGAATCTTCCTTTGTTAAGTATGGCTTTTGTGGCAGGATGCCGTCTATACATTATGGCAAACTGGCGCCTGCCGGACAAGGTTCGGACGATGCTCCAATGATTATTTTCGATCCAAGGACCAGCACGTATAATGAATACATAGTCCACTTGAACCTCATCTATACACGCAAAAAGACAGCGGCTCCAGGTGAACCACTGTCTTCGGCGAAGGCTGTTATTTGGTTAAAAGGTTAATATGATCTAGCTCCGTGCTGCTGTTGAAAATAAACTCGAGCTTATAGTTGCCGCGGTTGTATGTCAGCTTGGTCTGCGTCTTGTTCCCGGTTTTGAAGGTGGACACCGAACTTGGTGCATACCAGTTCTGCTTCAGCATCTTCATCGTAATGCCGCCGATATTGGTCTGGCGTTCAACGTTGGTGCCGAAATAGCGCATCTCACGGATTTTGCCGAGCTTATAATTGATGGCGTAGCCGGGATTGCCCATGTTCGCGCTGTATACATCGAACCCATCGGCATCCTTCATCGGATTTTCGGGTTCCCCGATCTTGTGCAGGACGTCCTGCCGGGTGCTGTTACCAACGGTGAGGCCGCTAACTGCCCCCGGGAACTGGCCTTTCAGCGCCGGTTTGTAGAAGCTGTTCAGCGTCTGGAGTGCCTGTTTGGATGCGTAACCCGCATCGGCTGCCGCAGCAGCATTTGCTTGATGTACGGAATATTCAGGGAACGGACAGAAGCCAGGATTGGCTGATGACAGCATCTTGGTATATTCCGGCTGAAGCTTGGATAACTCGTTGAAATAGCTGGAGATGACGTGGTTCCCTCCAAAGGATCCGAGCTGAAAATGCCGGGGTGACAAGTTCTTTACATGGCTGTAATAAAATGTTTTGGACCGTTTCGGCAGTTTGTATACGGCAGGGGGCGCATGGGTCACGACATCAAACAGATTGGCGATGCGAAAGCTGTTGGGGACATAGCTGGCACAAGCCTTGGCAAAGGCAGGATCGCCTACCCGCGGTGAACCGAATGTGAACAGGTAAGGGGAGCGGAAGCCGGTATTGGCTGCAACATCGACCGCGCATAAGGTCGCCAGCGCCGCACCCAGGCTGTGACCGGTAATAAACAGCGTCTTGCCGCGGGATACCTTAGCCAGTGTCGAGATAATGCGGGTCCTTGCGGAGGCATAAATGTCCGTGAAGCCCCGATGCGTCATACAGTCTTCTTTAATGTATTTGTATTTCTTCTGAGAAGCGATCAGGTCCGCGATCCAGTTGGTCGTCGTGCTGGTTCCCCGAAATGCAATGATGACCTCTTGATCCGAATCGAGAATAAAACCGAAGCGTTCCCAATCGTCTGTAATGGACCTGGCCTCAATCGTCTCAAGCCGTGTGTATGGAGAAGGGACGACAAACGACCCGTCTGCATTCTCAAATTGAGCATAGGTCTGTCCGCAGATGGCCGCCAGAAAAATGGTACGCTGCTGCAAATCGTCTGCCTTGCTCATACGCATCCCGCCTTTCACTCCTACACTATATTAAGAGGATAAGGATCGGGTGCTTGGGCATGAATAGTCTAATAAGGAGGTGTCCACCATTCCGATTCATATCAAACGGGTCTATGAAAAGCCTGAAGCATCAGACGGCAAACGAATCCTGGTCGACCGTCTCTGGCCGAGGGGACTCACGAAAGAGCAGGCCGCGGTCGACGAATGGATGAAAGAGATCGCGCCCAGTCATGAGCTGAGAAAATGGTACGCGCATCGGCTGGATCATTACGAGAAGTTCAAAGAGCTATACCTGCAGGAACTTCAGCAGGACAAGCCTTCCCAGCTTTTACGGCAAATCCGGGAATTGGCGGAGGGTTGCACGGTTACGCTGTTATATGCCGCGAAGGATACCACCATGAATCAGGCGGTCGTGCTCAAAGAAATCATTGAAACGTCGTAAGCACCGCAGACTGGCCGGATTTTTCGGTTCTAAGATGGAAGGCCTGCCCCATATTTTGATAAAAGGGGGAGAAACCGGGTATTGCCGGTTACTGTCCCGCGTCGTGATGGCTGCTCCCTTTATCGCCGCATTTTTTGTGGCGCGAAAAAATATGGAGCGGAGCGATACCCACCCATTCATAGGCCTCGGAGATTCCGTACAACTCGGTCAGGCTGTAAATCACGACGAAGGGGAGCAGGCCGATGGCCAATACAGCAAACAGCAGTCCAAACGTGACGGATTGCCAGATCGATCCGGATTTGATCAATTTACAACGCCTCGCTTTCATCATGAATGGGATGCCCGCATAGGGGAACAACCATCCCGCAACATATCGTATTGCGATATAAATATGTGAAGGAGACCCTCTTCATGACTGATGAACATTTGCCGAAAGCCGTGTACGAGCAGTTGGCCGAATTTCGGTACAGGCTGCGGAAGTTTATCCATTTCAGCGAAAATGCCGCAAGAGATGTCGGCCTGACTCCGCAGCAGCATCAGCTGATGCTTGCGATTCAGGGGTACCCGGGCCGGGATTATGCAACGATCGCCGAAGCGGCGGAAAAGCTGCAGATCACCCATCATGCCTGCGTCGGCCTCGTCTCCCGCTGTGTTCGGGCAGGTCTTATCGTCAGGCGGGCGAACCCGGAAGACGCCCGCAGCGTTCATATTACCCTGACGGAGAAAGGAATGGATTGTCTCAGGAGGCTGTCCACCGTGCATCTGATGCAGCTGGAAAGCCTTGACTTCAATTTTCCTCATTTGTAGTAGTTTACTCACTCGTATATCATTCCGGTGATCCCAGGAAAAAACGTAACGAGTGAACTTTTAGCCCAAGGGCTGCAGGGGGCGCCATTTTGAGTTGGTTGAGCCGCGCTTCTAATTGCCTGCCAATCACAAATGATTTTGCCGCAGCGCAAAATATTTGCTGCCTCTGTCATCTGTTTTTGGACCGCCATTGGCTCGGGGCTTCGCCCATCAGCCGCTTGAAGTGCCGGTTGAAGCTGGATAAGGTCGCATAGCCGACCTCCTCGGAAATAGCCAAAATGCTGCTGCCGCTATGGCACAGCAGGGCAGCCGCAACCTGAATGCGCACGTTGTTGATATAGTCCAGCGGAGCCATGCCCATGCATTTGTGGAAAATGCGCCGGAAATGGGTGACACTGAGGCAGCATAGCTCGGCTAACCGGTGGATCGGGACCGGTTCCATATAGTGCTGGGAAATGTACTCGAGCGCTTTTGAAATTTGCTGCATCGCCCGCCGGTCGGCCCCGCCAGCCGCAGTTTCAGCTGTGCCGCTCTCTTGAAGCAGCAGCTGCCTGCCGATCAGCGTCAGGAGCGTCCAGATGTATCCTTTTACAGCCGATTCATATCCCGGCCCGTGTTTCTCCAGCTCCTTCATCGCGTGATCTGTCAGCCAGACGACCTCAGCGTGATCATCCGGGGTGACGATGTTGTTGAACCGGGGATATGTATCCGTTCCGACCCGGTCCCAGAATCCGGAAGACATCGGGTCAGACGAAAAGAGGGCGTCCGGATCAATAAAGCAGAAATGCCACCTGCTTTCTTTTCCCTTTAAGCTTTGGGCAAGATGCAGCTGATTCGGAAAGATGATGCTCACATCTCCTTGGGTGTAGGGCAGGATTTTGTCTTCAACGAAAAAGACGCCTGAGCCTTCCAGGCAGTAGCCGATCTCAAGGCAGTTGTGAAAGTGCAAATACGTAATCTCGTTGTCTCCCTGGATATGATTGCTGAGCCAATCCACAGGGAAATCGGAAGGAAGCATATAAGGCTGGGAGACGACTTTATAATCAAATGGTCGATTCTGCACAGCTTTCAGTCCTTTTTCGGCGGAAGTCATTGTTTTCATTATAATAAACTATCCTTGAACGAATTTCATTGATCTTGGGAAAGGAGTTTATTGATATGGCTTATCCTAAGGAACCGAGGATCCACGAACTGGCAGGCAAAATTATTGAGTACGGGCGGCTCGCGCACGAATACGGAGGACGGGGCGTGGCCGATGCCTGGATCGACATGGAAGAGAAGATGAAAGAAACGTTGGAGAAACTGCAGGATTTACCCATTGACGCCAAGCTTAAGGAGCGGGAGCCGGACGATCTGCCGTCCATTCGAGCGCAGCGTACTGAAGGACCAAGAAGGCTGTGGGCTTCGTTTGACAAGGCGGTCTACAAGGAAAAGCTCGAAGGGGCGATGCTCGCCCGTTTTGCCGGATGCACGCTGGGGGCGCCGGTAGAATTCTGGGAAGTGAGCGACATGGAGAAATGGGCCGCATATATCGGGGATGCCTTTCCTCCACAGCATTATTGGTCCAAAAATCAAAAAATCCGAACGATCTCCGTTACGGCAAAAGCACCTTTTATGAATATACCTTGGAAGGCTTGACCCAAGTCCCTGTCGATGACGACATTACTTATACGATCCTCGGACTGCTTATTGCCGAAGAGCACGGTCTCAACTTCACGACAGAGGATGTAGGAAAGAGCTGGCTCAAGTACCTGCCGGTCGCTTGTACTGCGGAGGAGGCTGCGCTCAACAATTTGAAGGCGGGCATTCCGGCGCTGCAAGCAGCTGACGTAAACAATCCGTTCTGCCAGTGGATCGGTGCGGATATCCGCTCGGATCCGTGGGCTTACCTGGCTCCGGCGTACCCGGCGAAAGCGGCGGAATGCGCCTATCGGGACGCTTATTTGAGCCATCGGCGGAACGGGATTTACGGGGAGATGTTTTTCAGTGCTGCGCAGTCCGCGGCGTTCGCCGTCGATCATCCCGAGCAGGCGCTTCGTATCGGCTTGACCGAAATTCCGAAGGAATGCAGCCTTTATAAGGATGTGGAGTGGGCGCTTGCCGTTAGCGGTGAAATCCATGATTACAAGGAAGCCAGAGCAGCGGTCGATGAGCGTTTCAAGGGAATGTCGGGCGTGCACACCAACAATAACGCGTGCTTGACGGTGTTCGGTTTGATGATCGGGGGGACCGATGTGTCCAAGGTGATCTCGGAGACGGTTGCCATGGGACTGGACAACGATTGTACGGCTGCGACGGCCGGCAGCATCGTTGGCGCGATCGCCGGGAAATCCGGCGTGCCGGAGCATTGGGTTGAGCCGTTTCACGATACGGTCACAACGTATATGACGAACGCGGAGAAGTTTCAGATCAGCGACCTGGTCGACCGATTTACCATCCTTGCCGGCAAAACGCATCACGAGGCGTAACTTGGCGACGTCGGCCGTAGTTCTTTTTAAGAACGATCCAGCTTGAATCCGTATGTTATCGAACAAAAGACATATCAAATCCATCCACGAATCATGCCCTTGGATCCATGGACAACGGGCGGAGGATCGGAAACAATGGGGGAAACGGTGTCCAATCAACCGGGAGAGGTGGAAAAGGATGAAACTCAAATTGATCAAGGCGTTGTGGGGCATGGAGGGAACGGGCACTTTGGAAGAGCAGGTGGGGCGTATCGCATCCGCCGGTTATGATGGCGTAGAGGCTCCCCTGCCGGGACCTGACGACGAACAGCGGTTTAAGGAGCTCCTCGCAGGCCATAAGCTTGATTACGTAGGGATGATTTTTACCGAAGGGCCGGACCACTATGCTTCTTTCGAAGCACAATTGGAACGGGCAACGTCGTTTGGGCCGATCCATGTTACTGCGCATTCCTTAAAGGACTATGTTCCGCTGGAGGAGCAGATCGATTATTTCCGGCGGGCCGTTCAGCTCGAGCAGCAGCTTGGCGTCAAGGTGGGCCATGAAACCCACCGGGGCAGAGCTTTATTTAATCCCTGGGATACGGGGAAGGTGCTGAATGCGGTCCCTGGACTTGGGCTGACGGCCGATTTTAGCCATTGGTGCTGCGTTACCGAATCGACGCTGGAACATTTCGAGAGCGAGCTGGACCTGGCTATCGCCCGCACCGTACATATCCATGGGCGTGTCGGTTATGCTCAGGGCCCTCAAGTTCCCGATCCGCGGGCACCCGAGTACGCGCATGAAGTTGCTCGGCATTTTGACTGGTGGAACCGGATCGCCGATGCGAGGCAGCATGCCGGTGCTTCCGAATTGACCTTTACGCCGGAATACGGTCCGCCGGGTTATCTTCACACGCTGCCTTTTACCAATCAGCCGGTTACGGATTTGTGGCAGGTATGTAAGTGGACGGTAGAACAATACCGTGAAAACTTCGAACGAACCCAATCCGTGAAAGCTACCTGACAGACATGACTTCACCTCATGTAAAAGAATGCAAAAAGGCTGCCGCATTGCTTCCACAGCATGCGGGCAGCCTTTTGTCATAGATGCAGGTACATCTGGCCGAAATTATTTTCGGTAGAGCTGCCGGAAAGACTTCGGGGTATGACCGGTATATCTCGCAAAGCTCCTAACGAAATAAGGAAAGGATCCGAAACCCGTCTGCTCGGCGACACGTCCGATCGGATCGTCGGTATGGATCAGAGTTTGCTTGGCCTGCTCGATCCTGTGCCTCGTTAAATATTCCAGCGGCGTACAGCCGAACGTCTTTTTCATACATATGGCGATGTAGTTGGAATGAAAGTGCAGGGCTTCCGACATCCGCTTATAGCTGATGGGCTCCCGGTAATGCCGGCGAAGATATTCGCCCGCCAGTTCCGCCACCTTCAGATGTGGATTCTGTACTTCTCCCCCTTCCGTCTGCTGCAGCATGGACAGCAGGTCCTGAAAGCAGATCTGCTGCTTCCAGCGGGCGGATACAGTCTGTTCCGGGTGCAGCAGCATCAGCCTGCGGAGGAGCTCTTCCACTTGACTTGGGAGAAGCGGTGCTCCCTGCTGGGAAATATAGATTGAGAATTTCTCGATCTGATAGAGCGGATGGCCTTCAAATGCCGGTAAAGAGGAATCCTGCTCGGAAACTTCGTTCCAGCTGCCCAAGGTTTGAAAATGCAGCCAGTAAAAATGCGTTTCTTCCAAACAGGGCCGGGCGGTCCGGTGCGACCGGTCAGGCCGAAGGATGGCGTAATGTCCCGCCGGGATGGTGAGCATCGTAAGCTCTTCCTCCAGAAACAGGCAACCCCTCGCCACGAAGATCAGGTCAAAGACCCCGATGCCGCTTCGGTCCGGATGGATTCCGCCAATTGGGTAGGTGTCCTCCCCGCAGGTAATGTAATGGGGCAGAGGCGGAGCGATGAATTGGAACATGGCGATCCTCCTTCCTTCGAATCGAATTGCTTCTATCATAAAGGATTGTACATGGCGAAGCCATATGTTTTGCCTGCATGATGAGGTTGTGATTGGACAAAAACATGTTGATATCCGGTATCGGTAAATAGCGAGGGACATGGTATATTTCATAGCGTTAGCCAAAGTAAACCGAAGATGAAAAGGGAGTGGCGAGCTATGAAATTCGTTAAAACCGCTTTTGAACAACTGCCGCTTGGCGCGGTTAAACCTTCCGGTTGGCTTAAGGATCAACTGATGATTCAAGCAAAAGGTCTTACCGGGCATTTGGAGGAGCATTGGGCGGATGTCGGGCCTGAAAACGGGTGGATCGGAGGCAGCGGAGAAAGCTGGGAACGCGGACCGTACTATTTGGACGGACTTCTTCCACTGGCCTATTTGCTAGAAGATGAAAGGTTGATCGCCAAAGCCAATCGGTGGGTTGAATGGTCGCTTGCGAGTCAACAGGACGATGGCCACTTCGGTCCGAAACGGATCGAAACCGTCAACCGTGAGGTCGATAAAAAGCACGATTGGTGGCATTACATGATCATGCTGAAGGTCATGATGCAGCATGAAGAAGCGACGAAAGATGAGAGGATCGTTCCCTTTCTGACGAAATTTTTCGGCTACGTCCGCAGCACCATTGAAGAGAATCCGCTGCAAGGCTGGGCGAAAACCCGGGGAGCAGAAATGCTGCTCTGCCTGGTTTGGCTGTATAAAAGGCGCAGGATCCTTTGCTGCTGGAAGTGGCGGAGATCGTGGCCAAGCAGACGACGGACTGGTCTGACATTTTTTACGACTTCCCGTTCTGGCGCAAGGTGGAGGAGTGGGACTGGACGACGCATGTGGTCAATGTGGCGATGGGGATCAAGACGCCGGGCGTTTTGTACGAACTGACCGGAGATGACGTCTTGAGGGATGCCGTGCACCGAGGGATCGATTCGCTGATGACATACCACGGTCAGGCACATGGCATGTTTTCGGGTGACGAGTGGCTCTCTGGCACGCATCCGAGCCAGGGCGTCGAGCTGTGCGCCGTGGTGGAATACATGTTTTCGATGGAGCAGCTGACGCGGATATTCGGCGACGGCAGGTTCGGCGACATTCTTGAAAAAGTGGCGTTTAATGCGCTGCCGGCGGCAATCTCCCCGGATTGGACCTCCCATCAGTACGATCAGCAGGTGAACCAGATTTTGTGCAACGTCGCTCCCCGCAGCTGGGTGAACGGGCCTGACGCGAACCTTTTCGGCCTGGAGCCGCATTTCGGCTGCTGCACCGCGAATATGCACCAAGGATGGCCCAAGCTGACGTCGCATTTGTGGATGAGAGACCATGAGGGCGGGCTTGCAGCTGTTTCCTACGCGCCGTGTACTGTCGAGACCCCGGTTGGCAACGGCTCCTTGGCCAAGTTGGCCGTCAGCGGAGAATATCCCTTCCGGGACCATGTCTCCATCTCAATCACTTTGGAGCGCCCGGAAATATTTACGGTTTCCTTGCGGATCCCGTCCTGGTGCACACAGCCTGAAATCCAGGTCAACGGTACGCCGGTGAACGTTCAGACCGAGAACGGCTATGCCAAAATCAACCGCGAGTGGGCGAGTGGAGACGGGATCGAACTGACGCTGCCGATGGCCATCAACACGACGTCGCGCAACCTTTATGCGGTCAGCGTAGAGAGGGGACCACTTGTCTATGTGCTGCCGGTCAGGGAGCAATGGCAGATGGTGCGGGAGCGTGAAATGTTCCATGATTGGGAACTGTATCCGGGATCGGCCTGGAAATACGGCCTGTTGGCCGATACCGGCTTTGAGGTAACCGAGGCGGATATTCCAAGCCAGCCGTTCTCCGCGGATGGAGCCCCCGTGCGGATCACAGCATCAGGACAGCTGGTCAAAGACTGGAAGATGGAAGGCAACAATGCAGGCACACCGCCCATTCATCCCGACTGCAACGGTCAGCCTGTGGCGGAGCTTGAGCTGATCCCTTACGGAAGCGCGCGGCTGCGGATCGGTGAGTTCCCGCTCATCGGCAGCCGGAAGCGGTTCAAGGAGCAATAAGATAACTGTGCTAGACAGGGCGCATCTCACCCTGCACGGCTAGGCGTGCGGAATCCGTCCCGGGTTCGCTCTAAAGAGAGAGATGCCGCAGGGCATGCGGTCATCTCTCTTTTTTGGGCTGCAGGGCGCGGTTTAATAGTGTATCATGCTATTAAAACGAGCGGTTCCGATCCGGCAGCGAGAGGGCCAGAGACTAGGGAGGTTGTGCATCGTTGCTTACATTACCCGTCATTCATGCCATGGGGGACATCGCCGTGAAGCCGGGATCCGTTCTCGGGATGCGTACGATCGACGATTTCGAATTGGTATACTTCCCGGCAGGAACCCGATCCGTTTACGAAATCGACCGGGGGCCGTTTGTCCTGGACCGTCCGGGAGTCGTGTTCACCTGCCCCGGAGAACCGCACCGGTATCGGTTTGATCCTAGCCTTCCCACAAGGCACTTATTCGTTCACTTCGAATTTGCTGCGTTTCGGGAAGCCTTCTGCAGGCCGGACCGCGATCGGGAAAATTTCCGTGACTGGTCGGTCATTGCCGGAGGGAGCCTGATTCCCTCCATGCTTAAGCAGATGCTGAAGATCGCGCATATCAAGCCGGCCGGCTGGCAGCGAAGGGCGTCCGTTTTGCTGATGGGCGTCCTTGAGGAATGGCAGGCGATTGAGGAAGACGAGTCGATGTCGGCCGCTTCGCTGCCCGCTCCCATCATGCGGGCCATGGATTATATGGAGCAGCAGCTTCACCGCCAGATTACCATTGAAGAAATCGCGGCCAGCTCGGGCTGGACCCATGAGCATTTCACCCGGATGTTCGTCCGCTGGATGGGCATTCCCCCTCAGAAAGCGCTGCTGGAACGCCGCCTCCGGAGGGCTGAGCAGCTCCTTATTCAGGCGGAGCGGACCATCAAGCAGATCGCTTACGACGTCGGATTCACCGATGAGCACTATTTCTCCCGCATGTTCAAGCGAACCCGTGGAATGACGGCCCTGGAGTTTCGCGACCGGTTCGCGGATCCGTTGTTCCGGCATTTGGCCGTCATCGAGGAGGAGGAGGCCGCGTATCCTTTGAACCGGCATTTTGTCGTACTGGATCATGGAGATTCCCGGTAAAGCGGATATCAAATCCGTCCACCGTTTTCCGTGTCCTCTCCATTGAGAACGCTTACGGAATCCTTCACACTTAAGGTAATCAATACGTGTGGAGGGGATCAACCATGGGGCAGACTTATGTGCCGAAAGCCAAATTAAGAGAGGACCGTTATTATGTAACGGTGGAAGAGTATAAGCAGTATCACAGGGACGGATTCGTCATCGTCCGAGGGCTGCTGGATCCGAAAGAAATCGAACAGTACGCCGTGTGGGCAGAACGGCTGCGGATCGAGAATGAAGGAAAGCGCGAGCAGGCATCCGAGGAGGATAAGGACCCGCTCAAAGCGGAGTTCGCCGAAAAAACGCGGGTTCATATGATCTCACGCCTCTACCCGGAAGGGGAGCAGCTGATGCTGCATCCCCGAATCCTCGATGTACTTGAAGCGCTGACGGGTCCGGATGTGTATGCCCTGCAGTCCATGATCTTTTTCAATCCACCCGGAAAAGGGGGACAGGGATGGCATCAGGACGCATACTATATCAAAACTCATCCCGACACGCTGATCGGAGCCTGGATCGCGCTTGAGGACGCCGATGAAGAGAACGGCTGCCTGTGGGTGGTTCCCGGCTCCAACCATGAGCCGATTTATCCGCCGCCGGGAGATAATGGCGGAAACGTTCACGCCAAGGAGGCGTTTTCCGATCTCCATTCCGTGGAGCATGTCAGTCACCTGGATGACGAAGTCAACACGCTGTCGAAGGTGGTGTCCCATTATCCGGACCCGATTCCGGTTCCGTTGAAGCCCGGGGACGTGCTGTTCTTCCATTCACACCTGTTTCACCGCTCCTACCCGAATCGAACGACGGATCGTTACCGCCGCTCGTATGTGTGCCATTACTGCAATGCCCGTTCGTTTGTTCCATGGGACCATGACGGCTATGAGGGCGACAGCGGGAATTACCGCCAAATCTTGGCGCGCGGACGGACGCATCTGGCTTATGCCGAACCGTTATTCGACACGCCGGTTGATATTACGCAGCATGATGAGATTCCCGAGTCCACCAGCGTGACGATGATGGGGATGGACGACGGCATGATGATGCCGGTCGTTCAGGAGAAAGATGAACAGGACTGAATTACGTTACCTGAACTTTTTTGGAGTCATGAATCCAGCCTTCTGTATCTTTCATAAAAAAGAGCCCGGCACCTGTGCCGCGCTCTTCTTTGTTTTGAAGGTCGTTTGCCCCAAATCCCGCTATTCCTCATCCAGTATGGCGATCGGACTGAAGGCTTCATAATGAATGCGCTCCTTAGGAATTTCCAGTTCTTTCAATGCTTGATTGATTGCTTTCATGAAGGAGACGGATCCGCAGAAATAATACACCGCCGGCCCGGACGGAAGAATGGAGCGCAGCCACTCTGCATCAACATAGCCCTTATGTGAAAAGCTTTCTGAGCCCAGGTCTTGCTCGGTTGGAGAAGAATACGCCGTGAAGCAGCGCAGGTTCGGGTGGCTGTTGGCCAGTCCGGCAAGATGCTCCTTGAACGGATGGTTGTTCT
>NZ_PCZT01000006.1:158218-165113 GCF_002968895.1 Paenibacillus sp. AR247
GGTTACTTCGCGGTCAGGAGATTGATCGGCAACGGTATTGATCATGCTCATCAAGGGAGTAACTCCGATTCCTCCGCCGATGAGGACCAGATGGTCGTCGGTATGGTCTAAGGTGAAATCACCTGCCGGCGTAGAAAAGAGGAGGGAATCCCCTTCTTGAATGCGGTCGTGCAGATCGTTCGATATGATCCCGGCCGGTTTCCCCTCGTTCGAACGCTCCCGCTTAACGCTGATCCGGTAATAGCTTTTGCCAGGGGCGTCCGAAAGGCTGTAATGACGAATGTGCTTATACTTTTCGCCCGGAACTTCCGCTTTGATCGTTAGATATTGGCCGGGTTCAAAGCCAGCAAGGGCCTGTTTGTCCGAAGGCTCGAGGTAGAAGGAGGTCACATCGTCGCTTTCCGCTACTTTCCGGGTAACCGTAAAGCTGCGGAAACCTTCCCACCCTCCGGCTTGTTCTTTGGCTTCTTTATAAAGATCCTGTTCAATTTGAATAAAGGCATCGGCAATATATTCGTATGCCTTACCCCACGCCCCGATAATGTCATCGGTTGCTGCACTTTCAAGCACCTCCTTGACCGCCTCGAGAAGCGTCTCACCGACCAACGGGTATTGCTCCGGTTTTACGCCGATGGCCCGGTGCTTTTGGGTGACCCTGGTAATGACCGGCATGATGGCATCCAGATTCGTAATATGTTCACCCGCAGCGTATACCGCATAACCCAGTGCCTCCTGCTGCAGCCCGCGCTTCTGGTTGGTCTGGTTAAATAGGTTGTACAGATCCGGAGCCTTGGCAAACAACAATTCGTAAAACTTTTTTCCGATTTGTTCGCTGTGCTGCTTAAGAACAGGCGCTGTAGATTGAACGATTTCGATCCGCAAAACAGAGGTAGAATAACTTGGATAGGAACATTTGTTTGTGTTGTGTTTTTTTAACAATCCCAAGTGGCAGATGCTATGCCACGTCGCTTTCCCAATTAGGCGTCCCAGCCGAGTCATGCCGGGAACAGGATGGGGTCAACAGGTTCCACATTTGTTCTCCGGAAGGTTTAATCATCCGTATATCGGAAAAGGAGCTGATTCAAATTGTCTCAACATGAAGAAAAGAACCACACCACCACGATCCCGTTCGAGAACCGGATTGCGAGCGTGTTTGTGCATGTCACGAATCTTCGGGAATCCGCTGAGTGGTACAGCCGCCTGCTGGGTCTTCCGATCAAGGAAGAACGGTTAAACGGCGGACCGGTGTATTGGTTTGATTTTCAAGGAACGCACCTCATCCTGGATTCCAATTCGGGGAACAGGGAAAATCCGGATTGGAAGGAAGACATGATGCCGCGCATGATGTTACCTGCCAAGGATATTGACGAGGCATACCTTTTTATTCGGGAACAAGGTATGCCTCTCTCTGAACCGGAAAGACACGGGCCGATGGCATACTTTAACTTCCGCGACCCGGAAGGGAACGTACAGATGGCATGCTGGGCCGAGAACCGCGAGGAAGACCTCTCTTTGGCAGGATTAAGCCGAAGTCCGATTTTGCCGAGAATCGGCGGCGTATTTGTTGACGTGAAGCATATGCCGGCGGCTGCCCGGTGGTACTCGGGTCTGCTTGGTGTGGAATATGATGAAGCGGCTGCCGAGCAGCGGATTTATTCCGTTCCGACGGCATCCGGTGCCGCGCTTCTGCTTGACTATAACGGTCATCTGAACGGGGAGTCGTTTTCGGAGCTGTTTTATTTCGAAACAGAGGATTTTGACGGGGCACTCCAATTTGTAAAGTCTAACGGCTTTGAGTTGGCCGGTGAACCGCAAACCTTTCCTGACCTGAGCGAATTTGCGCTTCTGGACCCGGATGGGAACCGGATCGTCATTGCACAAATGAACGAGGAAGGACAATGAAAGAATGAGGAAGAAGCGTACGGCGCGTTGTTCGGCTGGTTTGAGCAAGGGCCTTATGAAAGGGATGTAGGTGATGGCGTCGGAGCAGACTCCCCCAAGCGTTTGCTTGGGGGATCCGCTGTGAATACCGCCCCTGTCAGCGTGGCCAGAACGGCTGCTAATCTTGTAATTCATCCTGGACGCTTGTTTGCCACCCTTCCCTTCGGATTTCATTAATTCATTAATGCGGGTAGGCGGTGCCGAATTCGATGCCGCAAGGACCGCCGTCCGGATTGACATCGAGATCGACCTCACTTCCGTCCCTGCGGAACAACGGCCGATAAAATGAACTGATCTGGGTAGCGGAAGCGTTGGCATAATGGCAAATAAAAGCACGCCGGAAACGATTCTGCGATTTGTTGCGGTAAGACCCATGGATCAGATTACCGTTGAAGAATAGAACGTCTCCCCGGTCCATGATGGCAGGCACGGCTTTCCTGTCTTTGGGCGGCTTAACCAGATGAGTCGTAAACGACTCGCTGGAATCTGCTTCCTCCGGACATACCAGCGCATAATCACTCGTTTTGGGAACGATGAGCATTCCGCCGTTTTCTTCATCCGCCGGGTCGATTGCGGTCCAGGCCGCAATGCAGTTACCCGGTTCGACCTGCAAGTAGAAGTTGTCCTGATGCAGCGCTTGCCCGCGTGAGCCTGGCGGTTTGTAATAAAACATGCTTTGTGCCGCCAATGCCTCCTCGCCGTACAAATCGGCGAGCACATCCATCACGGGTTTATGCAGCATATACTTTTTTGCGGTAGCGTTGAACCGGTGGGGATGCATGACGCGAGGATATCGCTTCAGCGGATCGCCTGCTTCCTGATCGAGCACCGGCTCGAAGTGTCCGGGTACGACGGTGTTGCCGATCTCTTGGAAGGTAGCGTCAATGTCTCTCAATTCTTCCGGCTGAAAAAGCCCTTTTACGATTAAATACCCTTCCGTTTCAAACATTCGCAGCTGTTCTTCCGTCAAAATTTGCGGATTCGTCTGCATGGGGTGTCCCTCCCTGATTCGTAATGGATACTGATTGACAATAGCATACGGTAACTCTATGTTAAGGAGAAGACTGAAATCTGCTATTAAGTCACGGAATCCTGCTATCATCCGAAATGAGGGGAGGTGCGAATATGTCAGGGTTTATTCGTCAACCAGACGTCCTTGAAGGAACTGGCGCAGCGATATTCGGTGACCATTTTGAAAAAGATGACACCTACAGGCTTCACCGGCCAAACGGGATGCGGGACTGGCTGCTGGTCTATACGCTTAGCGGCGAGGGTTACTTCCTGACACCCAGCGGAAAGAAGGGGTGCGGAGCCGGGCAGCTTGGCCTGCTCCGGTCAGGCGTGCCGCACGAATACGGGACGGTCCGCGGATCATGGTGGAATTTTTTATGGATCCATTATCCCGGACTCCCGGAAAACGCTTATCTGCCCGAAGATGACATCCTGATTGAAACGCTGTCCGAAGATCGCATCAAAGACCGGATCGAGCGGGCGTTTCGCAACGTCCTTCAGGATTCGCGCGACAGATCTGTTTTGTGGAAGCCCTTGTGTGAGAATGCGATTCGTGAAGTGCTGCTTCTGCTTGCGCAGCGGACGAAGAAACGGTTTGATCCCAGAATCGAACAGACGCTGGGCATCCTCTCCAGCCGGATGAAGGAGGAGATCAGGGTTGATCTGTTGGCCCGGGAGGTCGGGTTGTCCCCTTCCCGTTTGGCTCATTTGTTTAAGGCAGAGACGGGCCGCACCATTGTGCAGCATGTCAATCAAATGCGCATCCGTCAAGCGGCTTTGCTGATGAAGCATTCCGGAAGGCTGGCGGTAGAAGCCGCCATAGAGGTCGGTTTCGGTAATTACAACCACTTTGCCGACCAATTTCGCAAGTATTACGGAGTTACGCCCCGTGAATACCGCAATCCGCCCCCTAACATGGACAAGGGCTCTTAACGTTGAAGACCGATGGTTGAACCGGACTGTTAAATAGTGGTATATATGAACGAGACAGGCGACCGCAAGTCGGTGTTCTTGACCCAGCAATGCGGGAGGCGGCATGATGACACATTGCGGAGCGCGACATTTGTGAAAGGGGAAATGGCTATGAGCAGTTTCGAACGATTGACCCCGCTGTTCAAAAGGTATCTGGAACAGGGAGGACCGGCCGGTTGCGCCTGCTTGGTGATGCGGAGCGGAGAAACGGTCTATGATGAGAAATTCGGATATGCGAATGTGGAAACGAAGCAGCTTATCCAATCGGACACCATCTATCGCCTGTATTCCATGACGAAAGTCATCACCTGCGCAGCAGCTCTCCAGCTGTATGAACGTGGATTGTACCTGCTTGATGATCCGCTGGAGGAATATTTGCCCGAGTTCAAGAATCCGTCGGTATTTCGCCAAGATGAAAGCGGTAACATGGTGGCCGGCCCAGCGGCGGGTTCGATTCGCATCAGGGACCTCTTTTCGATGACGTCCGGTCTCACCTATGGCGGGAGCGGATCGGAAACGGAGCGGTTAACAGGGCCGATTTATCAAAAAGCGCCGGCGTCGATGGACGTGCGTGCTTTCACCCGCGCGCTGGCGGAAGTTCCGCTCGCCTTTGATCCCGGAACACGCTGGCAATACGGCCTGAGCCATGATGTGCTCGGAGCGCTGATTGAAGTGCTGTCCGGACAGACGTTCGAACAATACTTGAAGCGGGAAATATTCGACCCGCTTGGGATGAAGGACACTTCTTTCCGGATTAGTGAAGGTAAGCGGGATCGTCTTGCCGTGATGTACAATCTTGCGGAAGACGGAACGCTAACGCCTAACAACTCGCTCGAAACTCCTTATCAACCGGAGTGCCGGTTCGAGAGCGGCGGGGGAGGGCTGTTGTCGACGATCGGCGATTACGCCCGATTCGCACAGGCTCTCGTTCGTGGCGGGGAACTGGACGGCTACCGGCTGCTGAGTCCAAAGACCGTTCAATTGATGGCGAGTAATCATTTAACTCCACAACAGATGAATGATTACAATTGGGGGCATTTAAACGGATACGGTTACGGGCTTGGCGTTCGGGTAATGATCGATCCGGCGGCGGGCGGCACAGGCAGCTCGATCGGGGAATACGGCTGGGCCGGCATGGCTGGTTCCTGGGCTATGATTGACCCGCAGGAAGACTTGACCCTCGTGTATATGCAGCAAATGCTGCCGAGCCGCGAGCCTTATATTGCGAACCGGATCCGCAACGTCGTTTATAGCGCGTTGGATTAAACAATCTAGAGATACGTTTTTGGCTTTTTTTATATCTTTACTGCGGCTTACGTCATCCACTTGACGTAAGCCGTTTCTATTTCAGGGAGATGGCATAGTAGGTACCTTGTATTAGTCAAAATGTACTTGTGTATTGGTCAGTTTGGCAGGGGGCGATCCAGCCCTTTTGCCGCTTGTTGGAGAGCGAATCGCCGCCCATAATGGAAACGGGTCCCAATTCTGACAAGGAGCTGATGAAATGATGATGACGATCACCAAACGGTTCAGTAAACCATCGAATGTCCGCAAATGGCTGTTTGGGGCAGCTGTTGGCCTATGGGGCATAATCGCCGGCAGCAATGTATTTGCGGAGCCGTCCGTCCTGAACCCCCCGGAGATGCTTTCTTATTCGGATTTGAATGTTCATGCTGGTGATGTTTTTGAACACGGGACGAACGCAATCTCCTATGCCGGAATTGAAGGGGATCAGGTTGTCGTCCATTCGATCGGTGCTTATGGTCAAATCAAGAAGGAAATCAGCTTTTCCAAACATGAGCTTGAATATATCGCGGAGTTCCACCATACCCAGGATCAGGGGTATATCGCTGGAGGTGGATCACAGATTTTAAAGGTGGGCGAAAAAGGGCAAAAGGAGTGGGCTTATACCCTGGAGAAGGCGGACAGTTATATCGTTTCGGTGGATCAACTGAAAAACGGAAAGTATGCGGCTGCAGTGGATACACCTGGAAGCACCTCCAATAGCCATACGCTGCATTGGATCGTATTTTCCGAAGCGGGAAAAGCCTTGTATGAAGGAGATCTGGTCGACGTTGCCTTCGAACGGATTCATTCCGTGCAGCACACGTCGGATGGAGGGTTTCTCCTATCCGGCAGTGAGTACCGGGACGGGGAGAAGGGGCATGTGGTGCTGGCCAAATTCGCTCCATCGGGTCAAGTCAAGTGGAAGCAATCGATCGCAGTGGCAGACGATTCCCAGAACGTTGAAGTTTTGTCGCTCGCCGAAGGACATGACGGCAGTATCGTGGCCGCCGGCTATTATAACCATCCGAACCCGAACGATCCGATCCGTTATTTGACTACAGGCTTTGCGCTGTCGGTGGATCGCAGCGGCACGCTGCAATGGACAACTATACTTGATTCTGCGTTTGACCGCAGCATGGTGAACGATATCCAGCCTGCATCAAACGGCGGTTTCATCGCGACGGGTAAGGTGAATGAGGATTGGCACGGGACGGTATCCCGACAAGGGGTTTGGGGAATCGCTCCTGACGGGGATACGTCTTGGACGAAAGTGATTAACCGTGCCAGCTACAATGCCGGTGAATTCGTTCAGCCTCTACAGAACGGGCAGACGCTGCTCATCGGCACTGCGGACGGAGCTTACAAGCTAATAAAGCTTGGTGCCACCGCCCTTCAGAACTAGTGAAATCCGCTGAAGTTGACGATGTATACGAAAAAAATGATCAAAACAAAGTGCCCATCCATGGCGTTATCGACGCCGAATGGGCTTTTTGCTTATGCGAACTCTCTCTACTTCTTACAGGCGTTCACTTCCCGCTCCGATGTCCACGGACAGCAGCTTCGTATCTGTTTCGCATGATTCGAAAGTTTTTTCTTTTTTCGAGTATGCTACACTTACAACAAAGGCACAGAGCGAGCGGCAAATCGTTTCTGTCCACTACAGACGCACTAGTAGCGGCGCAAA
>NZ_PCZT01000006.1:165213-169992 GCF_002968895.1 Paenibacillus sp. AR247
TTCTACGATGCAGGAGGCTATGGACAAGCTGGAGCAAAGCCAGTATTCGGCGATCCCCGTCATCGATGAAGAGGGGAAATACGCAGGCACGCTGGCCGAAGGGGATCTATTGTGGAAAATGAAGAATACCCCCGGGCTGAGCTTTCAAAATTTGGATACCGTCAAGGTCCATGAGATTAAGCGCCGGATTAAAAATGAATGCGTTTCAATCCATGCGCATCTGGAAGATATGCTGGAATTGGCCGCCGACCAAAACTTTGTTCCCGTCGTGGATGAAAACGAGATCTTTATCGGCATCATCCGCCGCAAGGTCATTATAGAGTATTACACGAGCAATATTAGTGATTGATCATTCGGTCAGATCAAGACCGGAACAACGGGTGAATGAATCTTATGAACAAGTTCACAGCCATCCTGAGCAAGTATTACGGACTGGAGCAGGTGGAGGTTCTCCGGCAGAAGGGCGGATGGGCCGCGCTGGCCTATAAGGTGACGGAACCGGAAAGCCGCCGCTCCTACTTTCTGAAGGTATATGAAAAAGACAGATCGTCCACGCCCAAATGGACCGCGCGGATTGATCAATATGTACCTATCACGAGCTGGCTTGAGCGGTCTACAGGGCTGCATGGGAAAATACCTGTTCCGATGATGACGATCCATGGTCATTACCGTTGTGAAGATGATTATGGCATCTATCTCCTCTATGACTATATTGATGGTGAGACCATTGGGGACAAACCGCTAACACAGGAACAAATTTGCCAGCTCGCGGCAATCGTGGCCGAACTGCATAGCTGCGGTAAAGAGATGCCTATTCAGTCCCAAAATATCGTGGAAAATTTCGAGCTGCCGTTTGCATTAAGCTTGAACAATATCCTGATGACTAAGGGTGCCGGTCTTCCAGGCGATCTATATAATCTGCTGGGGCCATACCTTGAAGCGTTAAACCGGATGATCTTTAATGCCGATGAAATATCTGCCGTGCTAAAACAGAGCAACCTTCCGCTTGCGCTGTGCCATACGGATATCCATCCTTGGAATTTAATGCAGCCTCAAAGCCGCCGTCAACTGATGCTGATTGACTGGGAGGGCCTTAAGCTAGCTCCTGTGGAAGCTGATCTGATGTTTGTGGTTGACCAATCCTACTTTAATGAGTTTATGCAGATTTACATGGCAGGACACTGATGTTCTACCAAATCAGAAGGAAGCTGGAGGATGTATGGGAGTTTATGGAACAGCTGTTATTTGACCGTCAATCACCGTCAGAACGAACATCGACCCTTCAGAGTTTAGAGAAGGAACTGTTGGAAATAAAAAGATCCATCGATGACTGAAATTTTCATCTTGGATGTTGATATATTCATGCACGAGCTGAAAAGAGGGGGAAGCCAACCGGCTTCCTCCTCTTTTCATAAAGATTAATTGCGCTGCAGCAGCACGTACCCGCTGATATCGGAAGTCATTTTGCGGAATACGATTTTAAATCCTACATCATGATCCTGTAGACAAGCCAATGCAGTGCTGAGCAGCGCATTGGGTCTTAAGTCTTGCCTGCAGGGAGCAGCGCTGCCAATGATACGAGCAGCGACGATTCTGCGTGCAGAACCGGGAATCAGCGGGTTTCTGGACCAGCTGATCAGTACAAGGTCCGGCTGCCGGACAGCCTTCACACGGCGGGGCATAGCGTCTCACCTCTTTTCTAGTAGTTCGCTATATTCAATGCAGTGGAGTTAGAGAACGTGCTAGACAGGAACCTCACAAGACACGGGGATCTCTATCGCTTGCTTATAAAGAATAATAGTGCAATAGATTGGCATTGCTTTAAGTTGTCAGGGGTAGGCTCATCAGTTCCATACCGCTATTGTTGGGGGGATGCCAACGATCCGGCTATTTTGAATGCTTTGGGTACATCCTAAAATGGAGGTCGCTGGAATAACGCATTCGATAATTTTCTGGTATAATCAACTCAGTTTCAGAAAATAAGCATTCACACAGAACAAAGGGGAAATTCACATGCCGAAGATTATGAAGACGTTAACCATTGCCGGCAGCGACTCCAGCGGGGGCGCAGGCATTCAGGCGGATTTGAAAACTTTCGAAGAGTACGGCACTTACGGTTTCAGCGCGCTGACCACGATCGTGACGATGGACCCGGACAACGGCTGGCACCATAACGTATATCCGGTGGATTCGGCTTTGGTTGCGGAGCAGCTGAAGACGGTCTTTGCCGGTGGACCGGTGGACGCCATGAAGACAGGCATGCTTGGCAGCGTGGACATCGTCCGCGTAGCGGAGCAGGCGATCAAAAGCAATCAGCAGAAAAACGTGGTCATTGACCCGGTCATGGTCTGCAAAGGCGAAGACGAAGTGCTGAATCCCGAAAGTGCAGAGGCGATTCGCGACTTGCTTCTTCCGCTGGCCACGGTGGTTACGCCCAATCTGTTTGAAGCCGGCGTGCTGTCCGGACTGGGCAAGCTGACCAGCATCGAGGAAATGAAGGAGGCGGCCCGCAAAATTCACGGCCTCGGCGCCCAAAACGTCGTTGTCAAAGGCGGCAAGGCACTCGGTGGGGACCGTGCGGTCGACGTATTCTTCGACGGCAAGGACTTCACCGTCCTGGAGACGGACAAGATCGAACCGGCCTACAATCACGGTGCCGGCTGTACTTTCGCCGCGGCGATTACGGGCGGTCTGGCGAACGGACTATCTGTCGCAGAGGCGGTGGCCAAAGCCAAAGATTTTGTGTCGGCGGCCATTCGCAGCGGATACCAGTTCAACGAATACGTGGGGCCGGTCTTCCACGGCGGGTATCGTCTGGACCGGTAATTTCGAAGCCGATGGGCAGCAGGCTGCTTTGGAGCAATGAAGAAAAAGGATGCACATTCCCGGAATGTGCATCTTTATTTATTTTGTTTTTATGACATCAAAAAGAAGGCCGGGCATCCAAAACGGACACCCAGCCTTCGGTATAAATTAATACGCCTGTTCAACCTCAACATCAACGTGAGCCGTGATTTCTTCATCCAAATCCAGCGTCACCTGCTCGCGGTAAGCCCGAATGTTATATTCGCTGTAGAGGTAACGCAGGATGGCTTCAATCATGTTGGACTCGACCAAATACTGGCTCCGTCCCTGTGCCCAAACCTCTGCGGAATATCCCGTTTCCTCGTCCCAGCTCAGCTCCACCTGCACATCCGTCGGACGGATCTGCTTACGCTCGGCGGTATGAAGACAAATCGCGTTCACGATTTCATCCATGGTCAGAATCAACATGATCAGTACCGTCCGTCATTCGGATTCGGTCGCTTCCGGTTGCGGAACGCTCTGTATCCGGCCCGGATGAGCGAGAAGAGAACGTAAATGGCCAGCAGGTTGATGATCAATCCGAAGAAATCGCCCATGAATCCCATGTTGCTGAACATGCCGCCGAACAGAAGTCCGGCCAATCCGCCGATCATGAGTCCCTTCATAAAGCTGCCGCCGCTGAAGAAGCCGCGTTTTGCCGTTGTGCCAGCTGTACTCGAGGTGTTGTTGGTCGACTTTTTGACGTTGCTGTTCGGCGTCGACTTGCTCGGCGTGTTCGTGTAGGATCTTGTGCCGGATTTAAATCCACCGCCTGCACGTCTGGCGTCCGCGTTATCCGGTACGGTAACGGCGAAGAAGAACGTAAACGCCAAAGCAATCAGCATCCACTTCTGTAAAGATTTTTTCATGGTTTGAAATATACCTCCCTGAGAATGGTGAAAGCATGTCTATCTCATAATACATTACGTACCAAATATCTTAAGGTTTCAAAATTAATTAAATTAATTTTTGCCGATAAAAGATGAATAATGTCTGATCATTCAACTTACGGTTTGACTAATGACGGAGGCTCTGAATAATCGCATTCTCTCAATATGCCCAAAACCCAGTTGCACCATTCCAAACCGGCTGCCGCATTAAAGATGCCTTTCTGGATCAGCAGGTGATCGTAAAATTCCCGGGTACCGAATTTCTTATGTTCCTCCGTCACTTTGCCCTGCATTGATTGGAACGATTCCAGCCGGCGGATGAAGTAAGATTTGCGGGTTTCCACGATATCGATGGCGTTATCCCTGTCGGTCATCCACATGCAGAAGGTTTTCATCGATAATTCGTCGCGGGTCACCGGATCGGGAAGCGGTTTGTACATCCATTCCTTGAGCTTGCGGATGCCGCTGTCCGTAATGGAGTATACCTTTTTATCCGGTTTGTCGCATTGTTTCACCCAATGGGAGCTCAGCAGCTCGTTCTCTTCCATCTGCGCCAGCAGCGGATAGATTTGGCTGTGCTTGGCCTGCCAGAACGGCTGAATCTTGAGCATCACATCATATCCTGATCCGGGTTCCCGTGCAAGGAAAGCTAGTAGTCCATAGGAAAGTGTATTCATTAGCATATCTCCTATACGTGAGATGGTCTTTTCAACCAAAGTGTACACTTAAACTGTATGGTTTTCAACCTGAGCTCATGACTGTAAAGCATGGATCGGAACGGAAAAGAAAATGATATTCGTCTAACACTGATGAATCGAGTTTTGAGGAGCCGGTTCGGCGCTGGACCGCTGCTCGCTGTTCACAAAATAGAAAAAACACGGATGATGATCATCCGTGTTTTTGCAAATCCAAGCGTATTCTACTTTTCGTAACCGTCGACAACCAGCTCGAGGTGGCCTGTTTTCGGATCGATGACCATGCCGTGAACGCTGCAGCCCGGCGGGAGAAGCGGGTGATTTTTGATCAGGCCCACGGTTCCTTTTAC
>NZ_PCZT01000006.1:170092-174886 GCF_002968895.1 Paenibacillus sp. AR247
GCCGTCCTGAACGTTATCGAATCCGCGCAGCCAATCGTTCAGATTGATGCCGGAGTTCTCCAGCGTCGACAGCACCTCATCGGAGATGCCGCGCTCCTTCATATGCTCGATCATGACGTCAGCGTTAAGCGCCGCCATGCCGCAGTCCAGATGCCCGACGACGATGACTTCGTCAGCTTTCAGTTCATACAGAGCGACGAGAACGCTCCGCATGACGCTGCCGAAAGGATGCGAGATGATCGCACCGGCGTTTTTGATGAGCTTCACGTCGCCGTTGCGGACGTTCATCGCTTTGGGCAGCAGCTCTACGAGGCGCGTATCCATGCAGGTGACGATGACGAGCTTTTTCTCGGGAAACTTGCCAGTAATGTATTTTTCGTACTCTTTACTTTCTACGAACTGCTGGTTGAACTCCAAAATCTGCGAAACGGTTGTCATAATGAATTGCTCCTTCCATTGTTGGGTAATGATGCATGATGTAAGGCGTCAACGCTTATCCACTAGCCTGATATTTTGACCGTACAGCTGGCCGTCCCCGGTAAGCCGGAACGATGGATAGTTTTTTTCGGAGTCCAGGTATAGATGCTCTTCGAAAAAAACCGCCTGCATGCGGTGAATAATAAAATGCAGATGATGACTCTGTATTTCCACTTCATCGGCTTCTTTGGCGGAAACGATCCAGAGTGCCGGCAGACCGTTAACGCCGCAGCCGCAGCCTTCGGAATCGTAGGCAAGCCGGATGATGGCCGACTCCGACCCGGCAAGCGACTCGATATGCTTTTTGGCAGTTTCGGTAACTTGGATAACCACGGCGGGTTTCAGGCTCCTTCCCTATGTAAAAAGGATAATAGCGTCTATTAAATATTGATTATACTTTCCAGTAAAAGTATCATCAAGAAGGAAGAAAAAATTCGGCGTGAGGTGAACCTAATTATGGAAAAAGAAGCAAAAGCGACATTGGACTCATTTCTCGGACTGGTCCGCAAAATCAGAAGCTATGACGAGGCCATCAGCTTGATGCACTGGGACTTGCGGACGGGTGCACCTCGTAAAGGAGCAGAGCAGCGTTCCGAGGTGATCGGGATGCTGTCGGCGGAAGATTTCAAACTCCGAATTTCGGATGAAATGGGCTCGTATCTGGAGGCGTTGACCCGTCCTGATACATATGAGGGGCTGGACGATATTTCCAGAAGGATCGTTGACGAGTCTAAAAAAGAATATGACGAGAACAAAAGCATCCCGGCGGAAAAGTTTCAGGAATTTATGGTGCTGTCATCCCATTCCCAGACGATTTGGGAGGAAGCGAAGGCGAAGAGCGACTTTGCCATGCTGGAGCCGAACTTGACGAAGCTGGTGGGCATGCTGAAGGAATTCATCGGATATTGGGGCGTCAAGGGAACGCCATATGACACGCTGCTGGACCGCTATGAGCCGGATATGACGGTTGAGAAGCTGGACCAAGTGTTCAGCAAGCTTCGTGACCGGCTGGTTCCGCTCGTGGAGGCGATTGCGGCATCTCCGAACAAACTGGATACATCGTTCCTGGATCAGCTGTTCGAGCAGGAGCAGCAGGCGAAGATGAGCCGCTTCATTCTGGGCGAAATGGGGTACGATTTCGAAGCCGGGCGCCTCGATGAGAGCGTACACCCGTTTGCCACCGGCTTGAACCCGGGAGATGTACGGATTACGACCCATTATTTGCAGGACGACGTGACGAGCGCGCTGTTCAGCTCCCTGCATGAAGGCGGCCATGCACTGTACGAGCAAAACGTGAGCAAGGAGCTGGCCGGAACGCCGCTCGCCCAAGGGACGTCCATGGGCATTCACGAATCGCAGTCCCGCCTGTGGGAAAATATGATTGGACGCAGCCGCGCCTTCTGGGAACGCTACTATGCCGATCTGCAGCAGCATTTCCCGCAGCAGCTGAAAGACGTGCAGCTGGATGATTTCTACCGGGCCGTCAACCGCGTGGAGAACTCCCTGATCCGGATCGAATCTGATGAGCTAACGTATAACCTGCACATTATTATCCGCTATGAAATCGAGAAGATGCTGTTTAACGAGGGGCTTGAGGTCAAGGATCTGCCTAAAGTATGGAACGAGAAATACGAGCAGTACCTCGGCATTACACCGCCAAGCGACAGCCTGGGCGTCCTTCAGGACGTGCACTGGTCCGGCGGGGATTTCGGTTACTTCGCCTCCTATTCCCTCGGCAACATGTATGCTGCGCAAATTATGAACACGCTGCGCAAGGAGATGCCAGAGCTGGATCAGCATATTAAGGAAGGCAATCTGGCACCGATCCGCGAATGGCTCACGGAGAAGATTTACCGCTACGGCAAGAGCCGCAAGCCGTCCGAGATCATTTTGCAGGTGACCGGTGAAGAGCTGAACCCGGACTATTTGGCCGAATACCTGGAAACGAAATATAAGGAAATTTATCAATTGTAATGCAGCGCAGGAACGCTTGACATCAGATCCAACCATCCAAGCGTAAGCACAGAAGCACCCCTGTCACTTCCGTAAAGAAGCCCCGAGGCTACTTGAGGAAATGGCGGGGGTAGTTTTTGTGTTCGTCCGTGGCCATGTTTAACCCTTTGCTGGCGCATGCATAAGATGGCATATGGCTGGAACGCGAAGAAGGATGGAGGACAATGACAATGAGAAAGGGTAAACGTGGATTCGCCCTGGTGCTTGCGGCGGTTCTCCTTTGCGCAGCCGTGCTGTCCGGTTGCTCCGGAAGCAAGGGCGACGTGAAGGTCAAAATCGGCGAAGTGACGCGCTCGGTATTTTACGCTCCGGAATATGTGGCGCTTGGGAAAGGCTTTTTTAAGGAAGAAGGACTGGATGTGGAGCTGCAGACGATTCCCGGCGGTGATAAGACGATGACGGCGCTGCTCTCGGGTGCCATCGATGTGGCCCTGGTCGGATCCGAGACGTCGATTTACGTATATCAGCAAGGTTCGGACGATCCGGTGATCAACTTCGGTCAGGTGACGCAGACGGACGGCACGTTCCTCGTATCGAGGCAGGATGAAGGAGAGCTGGACTGGAATCAGCTGAAAGGGAAAACCTTCCTCGGGCAGCGCAAGGGCGGCATGCCGAACCTGATCCAAAACATCGATTTTGCCAATATCGCTTCGGCGTTTTTGTCCGGAACGGGTGAATACGTGCAGCTGTTTGAGCCGCAGGCCTCGATTTTTGAAAAAGAAGGCAAAGGGCATGTCGTCGCCTCATTCGGAGTGGAGAGCGGACATCTGCCCTATACAGTCTTTATGAGCAAGCAGAGCTATATCAAGAAGAACGGCGAAACTGTTCAAAAATTTACGAACGCGCTCCAGAAAGCCCAAAATTGGGTCCAGCAGCACACCCCCGAGGAGATCGCCGACGTCATTCTTCCTTATTTTAAGGATACCGATAAGGATATCGTCGTCTCGGCGGTCAAACGGTATAAGGATCAGGGAACGTACGCGACGGATCCCGTCGTGGATGAGACGGAGTGGAACAACCTGCTGGACGTCATGGATCAGGCGGGCGAACTGAAAGAGAAGGTGCCTGCCTCCGCCATCGTGGACAACAGTTTTGCCGAAAAGGCCAAATCGTCCGTGAAATAATGGTTATGGAAAGGAGATCGTGCGCATGGAGCCGGTAGTCGAACTTAAAAATTTGACGCATGTATACGTTAACGACCGGGAAGCTTCGCTTGCTGTCGAAGGACTGAATCTGACGGTACATCCCGGAGAGTTCATCAGCCTGGTCGGACCGAGCGGATGCGGAAAAACGACGATTCTGTCCATGATCGCCGGGCTCTTGCATCCGACGAACGGCGAGGTGCTTGTCTATGGGCGGAAGGTGGAGGGGCCTTCCCCGGATGTCGGGTATATGCTGCAGCAGGATTATTTGTTCCCTTGGCGCACAATCCTTCAGAACGCGGCCATCGGGCTTGAGGTAACCGGGCGCCTGCAGCGGGAATCGATGGATCACCTGACGCAGCTGCTTGACGAGATGGGACTGGAAGGAACGGGGAGCCTGTACCCGCAGCAGCTGTCGGGTGGGATGAGGCAGCGGGTTGCCCTGGTACGGACGCTGTCGACCGATCCCGGACTGCTGCTGCTCGATGAGCCCTTCTCGGCGCTTGACTATCAGACCAAACTGCAGCTTGAAGATTTAATTGCCGGGACGCTGCGGGAAAAGAACAAGACGGCAATCCTGGTCACGCACGATTTATCCGAGGCCGTGGCCGTCAGCGACCGGGTCGTTCTGCTGGGTAAAAATCCCGGCCGAATCCGCCGTACCTTTGAAGTGCCCGGGCACATCCGGGAGACACAGCCTTTCTATGCCAGAAAGGAGGAAGGTTTCAATGAATTGTTTCACGAAATCTGGCGCGAGATGGAGTCGGAGGAAGACTGATAAACGGAAGAAGGGAGGCGGCGCGTGTGAACAGCGTGCTTAGATCGGATGAAGTGATCCGGAGGGACCGGGGTTCCAGCCTCGATGCTCTGCATACAGCTCATTTGCGCCGCCAGCGCAAGCTGCGGGCACAGGTCCTGTCCGTTCAGATGGCCATTCTGGTGCTGTTCTTTGCCTTATGGGAAGTTGCCGGACGTTTGAAATGGATCGACGTACTGCTGTTCAGCTATCCGAGCAAGGTGTTTGCGCAAATTTGGAAGGATGCGGTCAGCGGTGAGTTGTGGGGACATTTGGGCGTGACGGTGGGCGAGACGGTCGTCGGATTTTTGCTGGGGACGATCGTGGGGACGCTGCTGGCTGTTCTGATCTGGTGGTCGCCGTTTC
>NZ_PCZT01000006.1:174986-178250 GCF_002968895.1 Paenibacillus sp. AR247
ATATTCAACCAGGTCATCCTCCCGGCGTCGTTTCCAACCATCATTTCCACGCTGAAGGTCAATGTGGGCATGGCATGGGTCGGCGTGATCGTCGGGGAGTTTCTTGTCGCAAAAATAGGTCTCGGTTATTTGATCATTTACGGGTTCCAGGTGTTCAACTTTACGCTGGTACTTGCCAGCCTGATGATCATCGCGGTTGTCGCTACGGCTATGTACCAGCTGGTCGTTTATATTGAAAGAAAGCTGCTTGCGCATCGGCAATAGGGAGCAGCCTTGAAGGGCCGGAAACTGCGGGGACGGGAAAGAGAAGATAGGTGCGGATATACTTGCTGTGGCATAGAGCCTTTGCCCTTTCCCGGACCGCAGCCTCACCGGCTTTTGATTAACATTGAATGTATTTCTGAAATTTTCATATCCATGTCACGTTGTGTGAAGCATCAAAATCAAGTACCATGAAATACGTCAACATGTATAGAGAGAGGCGGTTTCATGGGTTTTCGTATTATTAAAACGGCTATTGCGACACTGATGGCGATTCTGGTCTCGGATGCCTGCGGTGTGACGGGACCGCTGTCGGCGGGGATCCTGGCCGTGCTCGGGGTCGATGTGACGCGAAAAAGGAGCCTGAAGACGGTATCCGCACGTTTTTTCGCCTCGCTGCTGGGACTGTTTTTTGCCTGCGTTTTATTTGAACTGCTTGGTTTCCATTACTGGGTGCTCGCGATATACATTCTGATCGCCTTTCCGGCCATCACCCGGGCGAACTTCAAGGAAGGCATCGTTACCAGCTCGGTCGTCGTGTTCCGGGTGTTTGGCAGTGCGGAAGTCAGCACGGATGTCATCGTGACGCAAGTTGAGCTGCTCGTGATCGGGCTTGGCTCGGCCATGCTCGTCAACATGGTGTACATGCCCCCGGCTTCAGAGCAAATGACGTCGATCCGCAGGCGGGTGGATGAGCAGTTTTCAAAAATCTTCAGACAGATCGCACTAACCCTTCGCGACCCTTCCTACGTATGGGACGGGCATGAACTCATCGCCGCGGGAAAAGCGATTCAGAGCGGCAAGGAAGCCGCGAGCAGGGAGATGGAAAACCAGGTGCTGCACCCTGACGAGTCGTGGACCATCTATTTTTATATGAGAAAAGAGCAGCTGGAATCGATCCAAAATATGCTGCAGCTCATTTCCCACGTCTATCAGAAGCTGCCGCAGGCGGATGACGTAGCCGAGCTGTTCGAACAGCTCAGTCGGGACGTTACGGAGGAAAACTACACGGGACGCACGGAGAAGCTGCTGGTCGCCCTCGAGAAGGAGTTTAAAGAAATGGAGCTTCCGGCGACACGGGAGGAGTTTGAAGTCAGATCGGCCATTTTGCAGCTGATACGTGAGCTGGGACAATATTTGAAAATCGCGAAAAAAATAAGACGCCGGCACCGGGCAAGTTACGAAAACCCTCTGCCGGGTCCTGAAAACGCAAAGAAACCCCTGGGCAGCTGCCAAGGGGTTTTTATACAATGAAAGCCGCATAAAGTAGAGTGACGTAAAGTTTCAGACTAGATTAAAAGGGCCGTAAAATCCAGGCCAGCCAAGGTATTTCGGCGCTTGCGTCATAGCATTATTCCTATTCTAGCCGGGCGATCACAATAATATTTCATTCATTTATGCTCGTTTAATCAACAAATGCCTATGTCCTGCATACACTTAAGTGAATGATTGTATGGAGGAGGTTCAAAGATGTCATTAAGCGATAAACATCAATGTAGAGAGATCATCACGAAAGCGATCTGCGGCAAGGGTCGTAAGTTCTCTACCGTAACACATACCGTGACTCCGCCTCATAATCCTACCAGTATTTTGGGGGCATGGATTATAAACCATCAGTACGAAGCGGTTGCCGCAGGCGACGGAATTGAAGTTATTGGTACTTACGATTGCAACATCTGGTATTCCTACGACAAAAACTCCCAAACTGACGTTGCCAAAGAAACGGTATCTTATGTAGAATTCGTACCGCTGTCTTACCTGGATCCGAAACACCGGGCTTCAACCGTCGAAGTCTCTGCGGAGGCCACGCAGGAGCCGAGCTGCGTTGAAGCCAGTGTCTCTTCGGGAGGCGGCAATGTCATCATCCGCGTGGAGCGGGAATTCGCGGTCGAGCTCGTCGCCGAAACCAAGGTGCGTGTTTTGGTGTGCGGCCGCGGCCATGGCGACTATGACGACAAAGAGTTCGAGTTCGCCGGCGACGATGGGGACTATGAGGATCTCGATCCCGATTCCCTTGATGATGAGCTGTAATTCGTAGAGCAAGGAAAAGAGGTATGATGTACTATATGCCGGGAGAGCGGCGGCGAAGAGGGCGGATGCCCTCCTTTTTTTATTTTATTTTCTGCGGGTGAGGGGGGATGAGGGTGACAGTGGAGGAAAAAGAAGCCCGGTATGCCGGATGGCCCGACCGGGTCAAACATGCCCGTCTAGTCCGCTCCGGCATCAGCTCCCTCCTGCTGCCGGAAGAGGACGCGGCTGCCCGGGAATCCGCCCGATACCGGCGAAGATACGCCGTTAACGTCGCTAGCCTGCAAGCCGTTGACTTGAAGCGCGTCGAGGGAAGCGCAGACGGCTTGCGTGTTCCCGTCGGTTCGGCCCACGCGGGTGAGGCACCGCTCATCGGGCTGTATGCCCGCCTGGAGAAGGCGGCGGTGCGGGCCCTTTATACGCTTGGTCTGGACTCGGGCGAAGTCGTGCTGGCTTCCTCCGGAGAGCGGAAGTTCGGGGTTGAGCGTGTCACGCCTTCCTCCGGAATCAAAGATCCGCGCATCAAGGCGCGTTATGACCGGGCGGAGACGGAGCTTGCCCGCCGGCTGCGGCGGGAAGAGGAGGAAGGGATCCGCCTCGTGATGGGCATGGATCCGGAGTTTGTGCTTGTGGATGCGGGCAGCAACGAAATGGTTCCCGCATCCCGGTTTTTGGACCGGGAGGGGGAGGTCGGCTGCGACGCCGTTCACGGCGAGGGCTTTACGACCTTCCCCATCGCCGAGCTTCGCCCGGATCCAAGCGGGGACCCCACTGGTCTGCTCAAGCGCCTGATGTTCACGATGCAGGCCGCCGGCCGGATGATCGGGGACCGGTCGCTCATCTGGCAGGCGGGGGGCATGCCCAGACCCGGTTTGCCGCTCGGCGGGCATCTGCATTTCAGCGGCATTGTCCTTACCCCGGAGCTGCTGCGGGCGCTGGACAACTACTTGACACTGCCCGTCTCGCTGCTCGAAG
>NZ_PCZT01000006.1:178350-179146 GCF_002968895.1 Paenibacillus sp. AR247
AGCACCGCCTTTTACCGCCATGCGACGAGCAAAATCGAAAACAGCAGGGATCTGTTCAACATCACGAGCCTCGGGTTCCGCGGCGAGGCGCTGCCGAGCATCGCCGCCGTGGCCAAAGTGGAATTGGTCACTTCGAGCGCCGATAACGGGCTCGGGCGGCGAATCGTCATCGAAGGCGGCAGGCTCGTGACCGAAGAGGACACGGCGGCGCCGAAGGGAACCGACTTGACGGTCCGGGAGCTCTTCTACAACACGCCGGCCCGGTTGAAATATATGAAGACGATCCAGACGGAGCTGGGGCATATTTCCGATTACATGTACCGCATCGCCCTGTCGCATCCGGGGATCGCGATTACGCTGCGGCATAACGGAAACGTGCTGCTGCAGACCGTAGGGAACGGGGATCTGCTGCAGGTGGTCGCCGCCATATACGGCCGGCAGGCCGCCAAGGCGCTGCTGCCGATTCATGCGGAGAACCTGGACTTTACGATCGACGGGTACGTCAGCCGCCCGGATTGGACCCGCTCGAACCGGAACGGGATCTCGATCATCGTCAACGGGCGGTATATCCGCAGCTACGGCCTGAACCAGGCCATTCAGCGGGCGTACCATACGCTGCTGCCGATCAACCGCTACCCGCTCGCCGTCCTGGAAGTCAAGATGCATCCGTCTCTGGTGGACGTCAACGTGCATCCGGCCAAGCTGGAAGTGCGCTTCAGCAAAGAGCAGGAGCTGTTCCCGTTCGTGGAGAGCAGCATCCATCAGGTGCTCCGGCAGGAAGTGCTCATCCCGCAGC
>NZ_PCZT01000006.1:179246-183262 GCF_002968895.1 Paenibacillus sp. AR247
GGTGCACCGGGCGTATTATCGGGGGGACCGCGAGGTGATGAAGCCAGCCGTTCGGCCGCTGCTCAGAGAAATCCGGCAGCTGCCGGATTACGGCAATTACGCCGGCTCTATCGAACCTCTCCTTGCTCATATCGAGCGGGGAACAACGTGGAACGAGAGTAGGGATATCCGGCCGCTGTGGAACATTCCGGTCGAACCTTGATTCCCGCCCACTTACTTTCTGTTATAATAGGGCGTGAGCACAAGTGAAGTCTGGAGGTACCTCATGGCCAAGTATACGCCAATGATTGAACAATATTTGGAAATCAAGCAGCAAGCCCAGGATGCGTTTTTGTTTTTCCGCCTGGGCGATTTTTACGAAATGTTTTTCGAGGACGCCTTAAAAGCATCCCGGGAACTGGAAATTACGTTAACCGGCCGGGAAGGCGGCGGGGACGAAAAAATCCCGATGTGCGGGGTTCCCTACCATTCGGCTGAGAGTTACATACAGCGGCTGATCGAGAAGGGCTACAAAGTGGCCATTTGCGAGCAGCTGGAAGACCCGGCGGTGACCAAAGGCATGGTCAAGCGCGGCATCGTCCGCGTCGTGACGCCGGGGACGATCATGGAAGGTAAAAACGTCGCCGACAAATCCAACAACTATTTGGTATGCGTGACCGAGACCGACCGCATGATGTCGCTGGCGGCCTGCGATCTGACGACAGGCGAGCTGTACGTGACTTCCATGCCCGCATCCGTGGAGTGGCTGCGCGACGAAATCGGCATCTACGAACCGGCGGAAGTGATCGGCGACCCGAAGATGCTGGATTTGATCAAGGCGGAACAGCTCCAGTGGAGCCGGCCGGTCGTCTACACGTCATGGGAGAAAAGGGAGGAGCAGACGGTCCGCGCGCAGTTCGGCGAATCGGCCTGGGCCCGGCTCGATCCGGAGCGGCAGGCATGCGTGGCCGTGCTTATTTCGTACCTGAGCGAGACGCAGCGGCGTTCGCTCGGCCAGCTGACGCAAATTTCGCCCTATGAACCCGGCCATTACATGATTCTCGATCCGTTCACGCGGCGAAACCTGGAGCTCGTTGAGACGGTGCGCGACCGATCCAAGAAAGGGTCGCTGCTCTGGCTGCTGGACCGGACCGAAACGTCGATGGGGGCCCGGCTGCTGCGCAGATGGATCGACAAGCCCCTTCTGCACCGCGGGCCGATCGAAGAGCGCCTGGAAGCCGTGGAGCATCTCTACAACCAGTTTATCCTGCGGGAAGACCTGCGGGCTGCGCTGAAAGACATTTACGATCTGGAGCGGCTGGTCGCAAGAATCGCTTTCGGCAATGCGAACGGGCGGGACCTGAACGCCCTCAAGCTGTCGCTGGCGCAAATTCCTTCCTTGAAGGAACTGTGCGCGTCGTCGGCGTCTTCCACCCTGCGGAAGCTGGCGGCGGAGATGGACGAATGCCGCGATCTTTATGAAGCGATCGACGCGGCGATCGTCGACGATCCGCCCGTATCTGTGCGGGACGGCGGCTTGATCAAGCCGGGCTATCACGATCACCTGGACGAGCTCAGAGAAGCCAGCGTGAACGGCAAGCGCTGGATCGCTGAGCTTGAGGCCAAGGAGCGTGAAGCGACGGGCATCCGCTCGCTGAAGGTCGGATTCAACAAAGTGTTCGGGTATTACATTGAAGTGACCAAATCGAATTTGGGCACCCTGCCGGAAGGCCGGTACGAACGGAAGCAGACGCTGGCCAATGCCGAGCGGTTCGTAACGCCGGAATTGAAGGAGAAAGAGGGGCTCATTCTCGAAGCCCAGGACAAAATGGTGGACCTCGAATATTCCCTCTTCAGCAAACTAAGGGACCGGCTCAGCGCGGAAATCCCGCGGCTGCAGGCACTCGCCGAGAAGGTCGCCGTCACGGACGTCTATCAGTCGCTGGCAGCCGTCAGCGCGGAGCAGGGCTTTGTGAAGCCCAAGCTGACCGAAGGTTATGATCTGGTCGTAGAGAACGGGCGCCATCCGGTGGTCGAGGCGGTGATGAAGGAGGCCTCCTTCATTGCCAACGGGACCCGGCTGACCCGGGAGGAAGCGGCGATTCTGCTCATAACCGGGCCGAACATGGCCGGAAAGAGTACGTATATGCGGCAGGTGGCGCTGATCTCGATCATGGCGCAAATCGGGTGTTTCGTGCCGGCCAAGGCGGCGGAAATTCCGCTCGTTGACCGGATCTTTACCCGGATCGGAGCGGCGGATGACCTGATCGGCGGCCAGAGCACGTTCATGGTGGAAATGGCTGACATTCAGGTCATGACCGAAAAAGCGACGCCGCGCAGCTTGATCATTATCGACGAGCTGGGCCGGGGCACGTCGACCAGCGAAGGCATGGCCATCGCCCAAGCGGTGATCGAATATGTCCATGATACGATCGGCTGCAAGGCGCTCGTATCGACCCATTTTCACGAGCTTGCGCATTTGGAGGACAGCCTGCAGAGCCTGCGTAATTACTCCATGGCGGTGCAGGAGAGCGGCGACAAGGTTCACTTCCTGCGGAAGCTGATCGCCGGGCCTGCCGGCAGCAGCTACGGCATTTACTGCGCCCGGCTGGCCGGACTGCCTTCGTCCATTATAGGACGGGCGTACACGCTGCTGCAGGGCCTTGAGGAAAGCGCAGCCCAGACGGCTGCGGCCGCAGAAACGACCAAGGCTGAACCGCCGGTGCAACTCAGGGAGCGGGCGTATGCTGGCGAATGGGAACCTTCGCTGACGGATGCGGAAGCAGGGCACGCCGAACCGGCCGTCGGAGCTACCGTTCAGGAGTCGGCTTCAGGTCGGGGAGAGTCAAGCATTGCGGAAGTCGTACAGCTCTCGATATTCGGGGATGAGGAGCTGGAGCCGGTGAAGCGAAGCGCTGCCGCTCCTGAGCCGCAGCCGGTTCATCCAGCGGTAACGCAAATTTTGGAATCGGTGAAAAGCGCCGACGTCATGAACATGACGCCGCTGCAGGCGATGCAGCTGCTGAACGAGCTGAAAATGAAGGCGAAGGATCTATAAACAAGTGGGACAAGGCCGATTGTCCGTTCATATCTTTTTTTGAAATGGGGGAACGGTATGGCGAAAATTCGCGTTTTGGACGAGCACATAGCCAACCAGATAGCGGCCGGTGAAGTGGTTGAGCGTCCCGCCTCGGTTGTGAAAGAACTGGTGGAGAACGCCATTGATGCCGGAAGCTCTCGGATCGAGGTCACGGTAGAGGAGGGCGGGCTTGAAAGCATCCGCGTAACCGACGACGGCTCGGGGATCGAACCGGAAGACGTTAGCACCGCCTTTTACCGCCATGCGACGAGCAAAATCGAACGCTTCTATGAGCACAGCGGCGTCGATCTGTGGTCGATCGGCCGGGCGGCCGTCAAGGACGTCATCGCCAGATCCAAGGTCGAAGGCGGCAGTACCATAACGCAGCAGCTCGCCAAAAACATTTTTCTGACCCGGGACAAAACGTTCTTCCGGAAAGCGACCGAGGTGTCCATCGCCATGGCGCTGGAACGGAACAAGACCAAAGACGAAATCATTACGATGTATTTGAACCGTATTCCGTTCGGCGGGCAGATTTATGGCATTAAAGAAGCGTCAAAGTATTATTTCGGCAAAAGTAATTTGAATGATTTGAAAGTATGGGAAATGGCCACCCTTGCGGCGATGCCGAAGGGACCTTCCAAATACAACCCAGTGCGCAATCCGGACTTGTCCATGCAGCGCCGCGCCGTCGTGCTGAACCTGATGGCCCAGGAAGGGTACATCACGCAGGAAGAGGCCGACGCCGCGAAAAAAGTCGAATATACGTATAAACCGCCGAAAAAACAACAGCAGTACCAGAACTTCATGGACTACGTCATGAATGAGGCGGAAGAAGTCACCGGGCTCAGCGAAGACGATCTGAACATCGGTGGCTATAAAATTTATACGACGATGGACGCGAACGCCCAGAAAGTGCTGGAGAAAGAGTTTGCGGACGAATCGAACTTCGAGAAAA
>NZ_PCZT01000006.1:183362-190916 GCF_002968895.1 Paenibacillus sp. AR247
GCAGCCGGTTAAGCAGAGCATCGGCGATAAGGATAAAGGATCGTTATTCAGGAGCAGTTTCACTCTCCAAAAGCCGGCCCCGCAAGCCGGTCCGATGACGGGCTCATGGACGCCGGGAAGCCCCGCTGCCGCAGGATCCCGGCCCAGCCGGTCACACCGGAGCTTCGGAGGATAACGGCTCCTTCGCTCCGGTGAGCGCATCCGGCAGCCAGCCGGTGAAGTCTCCTCTGGCCGCCGGACCGGAAGGCGCCGGCACCGGCTTCTCCGGCCCGCGTGCACAGGCGCCGGCGCAGCAAGGCTATTCCGGTCCGAGCAGCCCGAATGCAGGAAGCGTGCGCAACCCCGGTGAAGCTGCCTATGCGCAGCAGAAGCTTCCGTATTCTGCGCGCGAAACGGTACGCGAAAATACGGTTCCCGGCTACCGCCTGAACTTGTCGCAGAGCGGGCGGGTATCGCAGAGCTCGAATCCAGCGCTGGCCAGCCGGCTGCTGGCGGGCACAGAGGCGCCGCCCGAAATTCCGCCTTTTCCGGAGCTGACGCTGATTGGCCAGCATCACGGGACATACCTGATCGCCCAAAACGCGGACGGGCTGTTCCTGATCGACCAGCACGCAGCGCATGAGCGGATCAATTACGAATTCTATTACGAGAAATTCGGCCGTCCGGCCGATGCATCCCAGGAGCTGCTGCTGCCGATTACGCTGGAGTTTACGCCGTCGGAGTCGGAGCAGCTGACACAGAAACTGCACTGGTTCGAGCAGGTCGGCGTATATCTGGAGCATTTCGGCGGGCAGACCTTCCGCGTGGTTTCCCATCCATACTGGTTCCCTAAAGGGGAGGAGAAAGCGCTGATCGAAGAGATGGCCGAATGGGTCCTCAGCGAGCGCAGCATCGACCTGGCCAAGCTCCGCGAGACGTCGTCCATTCTCTGCTCCTGCAAAGCTTCGATTAAGGCGAACCAGAAGCTGACCGAGCAGGAAGCGACGACGCTGCTGGACCGCCTTGCGGCATGCCGGCAGCCTTATACCTGCCCTCATGGGCGGCCGATCGTCGTTTCCTTTTCGACCTATGACCTGGAAAAGCTGTTTAAGCGCGTTATGTAACGCGGCATGTAGCGCGGCAGGCGGTTCAACACAGCGGGCAGCGGAAAGTGACGGAGAAGGACGGTTCATAAAACGAATTAAGGTGTATAACTAAACCAACAGCGCATTTGCTTGGCTGGTGCCCGATTTTATACAGGATTGGAGACTGTCATGATTATTACGACGGGGGATAAAGCGGCTGAATCGATCGTAGGCAGGGCGGTCGCCCTGGCCAACGAGACGGGGGGCAAATATGTCCCGAGAAGCCACACCCCATTAACAAAAATGGCCAAAATGCATGGCGATGACGAAATCATCGTCGTGCTGGACGGTGGAGCGAGGCTTGTCAGGCCGGGAAGTCCGCCGATGGAGTTTTCATCCCAGCATGGGCTTTGTCCGCGCCAAGCGGCTGCTCAAGGGCGAGAGCGACCCGATGCTGGACGCGGCGTTGATGACTGCGGGGGACACGGTGCTCGACTGTACGGCCGGCCTTGGGTCGGATTCGCTCGTTTTTGCGGTCCAGGAGGGCCCGGCGCGCATGTCACCGCGATTGAAAGCTCGCCGGCCCTGGCGGCGATGCTTGCCGAAGGGCTGGCTCACTACCGTTCCGGCCTGGCTGAGGTGGATGACGCCATGCGCCGGATCCGGGTGGCCTGCGGCCATCATCTGGACGTGCTGCGCAAGCAGCCGGACAACAGCGTGGACATCGTATACTTCGACCCGATGTTCCGCGAGCCGTTGATGGATTCTTCGTCCATCAGTCCGCTGCGCGCGTTTGCCAACAGCGACTCGCTGCAGCCGGAGAGCATCCGCGAAGCCGTCCGGGTCGCGCGCAAGACCGTTGTGCTGAAGGAGAAAAAAGGCAGCGGCGAATTTGCCCGTCTCGGCTTCGTGCCGATCGACCGGCCGCATTCAAAAATTTCGTATGGAGTGATATGTGTTGACCGACCGCATGACAACTGAGACGAAGCCGCGGCTGCTGGTGCTGATCGGCCCCACCGCCGTCGGCAAAACCAAAATGAGCATCGAGATCGCCAAGGCGCTGGGCTGCGAGATCATCTCCGGGGATTCCATGCAGGTCTACCGCCAGATGGATATCGGGACCGCCAAAATTACCAAAGAAGAGATGCAGGGAATCCCGCATCACCTGATCGACATACACGAGCCGGACGAAGCCTACTCGGTCGCCGAGTTTCAGGAAGAATGTTCCCGGCTGATCGCAGATATCCATGCCAGGGGCAAGCTGCCTTTTATAGTCGGGGGGACCGGTCTGTACGTGGAATCGGTGTGCTACGGTTTTCAGTTTGCCGAAGCGGGAGAGGACAAAGCGTTCAGGCAGGAACAGGCCGACTATGCGGAGCGTTACGGTGCCGAGGCACTTCATGCCCGGCTGGCGGAAGTCGACCCGGAGAGCGCCCTGAGGCTGCATCCCCATGACCAAAGGCGCATTATCCGGGCGCTTGAGATCTATCATTTGACGGGTATCCCTCTTTCGGCCCAGTTGAAGAGCCAAACCCGGGAATCGCCGTATCAATTATGCCTGGTCGGTTTGACAATGGATAGGCAAATGCTATATAAACGTATTGAAGCCCGTATCGATGAGATGCTGGAGCAGGGTTTGGTAGAAGAGGTTTCTTCTCTGCTGGATAAGGGCTACGGACCGGATCTGGTCTCGATGCAGGGACTGGGTTACAAACAGATCATCTCATATTTGCAGGGTGAAGCTACCCTGGAAGAGGCTGTTGCAATTTTGAAGAGAGATACGCGCAGGTTTGCCAAACGCCAGCTGTCCTGGTTCCGCCACATGAAGGAAATCCAGTGGGTGGACGTCACGGACACGGGAAATTTTCTCGCGAATTTCGCCGCAATCCGTGATATAATAGCAGGAAAGTTTCTCTTAAATCTTGAATATACTTCAAAACAATCTAATTGAATCGTTGGGGGTACGGCTAATGAACAAATCCATCAATATCCAAGATACATTTTTAAACCAGCTTCGCAAAGAAAACATCCCTGTCACCATTTTTCTTGTGAACGGATTTCAAATCAGAGGCTTAATCAAGGCGTTTGACAACTTTACCGTCGTGGTGGATACGGACGGCAAACAGCAAATGCTGTTCAAGCATGCGATTTCAACGGTTACGCCTCAACGCAATGTATCCCTGATGCAGGAAACCCAGAACGAGGTATAATTTAACAGGACAAGCCTCATAGCTGAAACTTTTTCAAATGACTTTCGTTAAAGAGTATAGAATGGCGGGGATGCGGTAAATCCGTTATAGACGTTCATTCTGTAAGCATAGGAAATGGAGCGGAGCAACCTGCAAGGGTTGTTCTTTTCATTCCGAGCTTAGAAATCAAAAGGGAGTCAGGAGGGTACCATGGACAACAACAAGCTGTCGAGGTCTGATAGAAACAAAGAACAGCCCAAGACAATGAAAAAGACAACCAAGAATAAGAAGAAAAAAATATCCGGAAAGCGCGTGTTTTGGACGTTATTTTTCACCTGTGCATTTGCTATCTTCTGTGCGCTTGCCGGATATTTGTATATTACGGTCAACGGGGAGCGCCTGCTGCAGGCGAACAAGGATAAGCTGACCGTACACGAAACATCTAAGGTATTCGACCGCAATGGCAATCTGATGGGCGAGCTGTCCCTGCAGAAGAGCGATCCGGTCCAGAGCGAGGATATTCCGAAGCTGCTGAAGGAGGCTTTTGTGGCGACAGAGGACAAACGCTGCCCGGATGACCAGCCGGTGCAGGGCTCCATGGTCATCATGAACCAGGAGTCTGGCGCGCTCGTCGCCCTGCTCGGCGGACGGGATTATACGCGCGGCGGCTACAGCCGCGTCACGAACAGCCGCAGGCAGCCGGGGTCGGCCTTTAAGCCGATCGTCTCGTACGCGCCTGCGCTGGAAAGCGGCAAGTTCGATATGTACTCGTCGCTCAGCAACAAGAAGCAGTGCTTCGGCAGCTACTGCCCAGGCAACCTGCACGGATACTCGGATACGATCGGCATGGCCGAAGCGATCCAGAAATCCGAGAACATTCCGGCTGTATGGCTGCTGAACCAAATCGGGGTAAATACCGGCTTCAAATTCGCGGAATCCCTCGGCATTCAGCTGACCGAAGATGACAAGAACCTGGCGATGGCGCTCGGCGGTATCAGCAAGGGAACGAACACGCTGGAAATGGCTCAGGCGTACAGCGCCTTTGCCAACGGCGGCAAGATGAACGAGGCGTACGCGATCAAGAAGATCGTCGACAGCGACGAAAAGCCGGTTTATGAGCATAAAGACAGCGCCAAGAAAGTCATGAGCGAAAATACCGCATACCAAATGACCGAAATGATGAAAAAGGTCGTTGAAGACGGTACGGGCCGGAAAGCCAGAATCGACCGTCCGGTAGCGGGTAAGACAGGCACAACGCAAAGCGGTTATACCGGTGTCAAATCGAACCGCGACGTATGGTTCGTCGGCTACACGCCGGAACTGACCGCTGCGGTTTGGATGGGCTATGACAAGCCGGATAAAACGCATCTGCTGCACAACAGCAGTCCGCTGGCGGCCTCTTTCTGGGGCAAGGTCATGGAGCAGGTCGTGAAGGACTTCCCTCAGAAGGAGTTCCCGGTTCCGGACAAAGTCAAAGATCAGGAGCCGGTGAAGGAACCGGAGCAGGATCAGAACCAGGGCCACGTAAGCGGCTTGAGCGCCGATTACAACATCGACACGCAGACGGTTACGCTGGGCTGGAACGGCGTGGATTCCGGTAACGCCCAGTATCGTATCTACCGTAAAGAATCGTCCGAAGCGAACTACTCGCTGATTCTGGATGGCGTAACCAGCACAACGGCCCAGGATATGGGGGCGCTGCCGGGTATGACGTACGAATACTATGTCACGGCATACTTCCCGGATTCGAGTACCGAGTCGGATCCATCCAATACGGTGCAGATCACGATCGATACACCGCCTGACGAACAAACCCCGCCTGATCAGAACAACGGAGATAACGGTCAGGACGGAAACGGTAATCCGGATAACGGCAATACCGACAACGGCCAGGGCGGTGATAACGGGGATATGGGTAACGGAAATGGGAACGATAACGGCAATAATGGAAATTGGAATGACGGCGGCCCGGGCAATAGCGGCAATGGGAACGGCAACGGGAACGGCGGTTCCAATGATAACAACGGCAGTGGCCATGGAGGCGGCGCCAATAACGGCAACGGTGGCTCTAGCGGGGATACAACCGGCGATAGCGGCACAGGTACGATAACCCCGCCTGAGAACGGCGGAACGACCGACAATGGCAGCAGTGACGGAACCGGAAGCAGCGACGGAACGACCTTCCAAAACCCGGGTGATTCCAGTTCCGGCAGCACAGGAACCGTGACCACCCCGTAACCGAATAGAATAAGTTTTGTATTAGACCCCTTTCATTTGGGGGTCTTTTTTTTGCTGTCCGCACATCTGTCAGGCAATATTTTGAGTGTGATTCCCAAATGTGATAAGCTGAAGACACCATATTGGAGAGGGAATTTTCCATGAAACGAAAATTTGGAGATCGAGCGAACTGGCGCCGGATTTCCCGCCGCCGCTTCGCCTGCCGTTATGTTGAGAGCGATGCATTCACAGGCTATATTACGCTGTACACGATTTACAACCTGAAAGAGCCGCTCTGGAAAAACTACGGAAATCACACCTACCGCATCGCGGATAAAGGATACTCGTGGCTGCAGTACTTTCCCCATAACAGCCATTATATTGTCACGGCGATGTTCGACGAACGGAGCGAAATTATCCAATGGTACATCGACACCTGCAAAACGCAGGGGGTCACGGAACAAGGCGTGCCTTGGTTTGACGATTTGTATCTGGATGTGGTCGTCCTTCGAAACGGAGAGGTGTTCCTGCTGGATGAGGACGAACTGGATGATGCGCTGACCCGTGGGGATATCACCAAGGAAGACTACCAATTGGCAATCTCAACGGCGAAGAACGTGATGAAAGCCATTGATGCGCATCAGTTTCCGTACTTCCTCATGTCCCTTGAGGACCGGAAGCGACTATTTGACAACGGTGAATTCCGGAGGAAGTCATGAACGCTCGCAGCGGGGGGCCGGTGGCCGTAACCAAGCGTAAGAAAATGTCCGTGCTTCGGAAGCTGCTGATTACCTTCGCCGTTCTGGTCCTGCTCGGACTGCTGTGGGTCGGGTATGCATGGCGGCTCATGAACGGGGCCCACAGCTCCGTACCGACATCGGCAAGCGATGTAGGCATTATTCTCGGCGCATCGATGTGGGGGGACTCGCCGAGCCCCGGTCTCCGGGAACGCTTGGACGAAGGGCTCCGCCTCTATCAGGAAGGCAAGTTTCCATATATTATCGTCACCGGCGGCCTGGACCGGGCAGATTACAAGTATACCGAAGCCGAAGGCATGCGGAATTACCTGGTGGACCACGGCGTGCCGGCATCGGCTATTATTCTGGAAAACAAGGCGACGAGTACCTATGAAAATTTGCTGTTCAGCCGGGAGATTATGAGAGAGCGGGGATGGCAAAGCGCCGTCATCGTTACGCATCAATACCATGGCATGCGCTCATTGGACATTGCGAAATTTTTGGACTACACCCGACCGGCCCTTGGTTTAACAGAGTCCAGAACGCTGCAGATGAAGTATCACAAGCCGCGGGAAGTGCTGGCCTACACCAAATGGAAGCTGGATGAGCTGCTGCTGCTGACAGGCCTGAAATAGATGGGAAACTGCTAATAACGCCTGGGCAAGTAGAATACATTGAATAGAGAATACATCTCTGTAGATAAATGAGGTGATGGATGCATGAACGGGCGTATAGCGGCCGCGAACGGCCGGCCGGAGGGCAGGCCATCCAGACAAATCAATGTGATTTTGCGCAGCCAGGAGCCTCCTGTCGTCAGCAGCGCCGTTCCGGAGAAGGAACCGGTCCCTGCCCAGAAGAATACAGCTCAGCACAGCCTGTATCAGGAAATTCTAAAAGAGCTGGATCAGCTGGTTGGGCTGGACAGTATCAAGGATTTCGTGTTTGAAATTTACGCCATGCTCCAAATCGCCCATATGCGTCAGGAAGCGGGGCTGGCCAGCGGCGGACATGTATATCATATGGTGTTTAAAGGGAACCCCGGCACGGGTAAAACCACAGTAGCACGAATCATCGCCAAGCTGTTTCAAAAAATGGGTGTGCTGAGCAAAGGCCACCTGATCGAAGTGGAACGCGCCGACCTCGTCGGTGAGTATATTGGACATACCGCGCAGAAAACCAGGGATTTGGTCAAGAAGGCGCTTGGCGGCATTCTTTTTATCGATGAAGCGTACAGTCTGGCCAGAGGTGGCGAGAAGGATTTCGGCAAAGAGGCGATCGATACGCTGGTCAAGGCGATGGAAGACCACAAAAATCAGTTCATTCTGATTCTTGCCGGATATTCCGAGG
>NZ_PCZT01000006.1:191016-195172 GCF_002968895.1 Paenibacillus sp. AR247
GGTGAAGAGATCCGGCATGAATACGGAGCACTCGCTTCAAGAGCTCGTCCGGCTGGCCGAGACAGCCGGCGTGGAAGTGCTGGAAATGCTAGTGCAGAACCGGGATGTACCGGATGCGAGATGGTTTATCGGCAAGGGCAAGGTGGAAGAGCTGAAGCAAATTCTGGAAATGCATGGCGGCAATACGGCCATCTTTGATCAGGAGCTCTCCGGCGCCCAGGTCCGGAACCTGGAGGAGGCCCTCGATGCCAAAATCATCGACCGCACCCAGCTCATCCTGGATATTTTCGCCCAGCGCGCCAAAACGCGCGAAGGGATTATCCAGGTGGAGCTGGCTCAGCTGACGTACCTGCTGCCACGGCTGTCCGGACACGGCAAAAACCTTTCCCGTCTCGGCGGGGGAATCGGGACGCGGGGACCGGGGGAAAGCAAGCTGGAGACCGACCGCCGGCACATCCGCGGTCGGATCGGCGACCTGAAACGCCAGCTTGAAGAGGTTACCAAGCACCGGAAGCTGCACCGCGGCCGCAGGCAGAAGAGCGGGGTGGTCCAGGTTGCGCTGGTGGGCTACACGAATGCGGGCAAGTCAACGCTGCTCAAACAGCTGACCAACGCTGACGTCTATATCGAAAACCAGCTGTTTGCGACGCTGGATCCGACCTCGCGTATCATGAAGCTGCCCGGCGGCAGCGAAGTGATCCTGACCGATACGGTCGGCTTCATCCAGAACCTCCCGCACGACCTCGTCGCCGCATTCCGCGCCACGCTGGAGGAAGTGAATGAGGCCGATCTCGTTCTGCACGTCGTTGACGCATCGTCGGAGATGCGGGACGAACAAATGCGGGTGGTGGATTCCATTCTGGAAGAGCTGGGGGCGGCTGACAAGCCGCAGCTGATCCTTTTCAACAAAAAAGACGTCTGCACCCCGGAGCAGCTGGAGATGCTGCCGTCCGGGACGGGTTATTTAAAAATCAGCGCTTTTGCGGAAGGAGATCTGCTGGCCGTTCGCGAAGCAGTACAGACGAGGCTGACGGGAGATACATTAACCTTCCGCGTACCTGCCGGACGTGGTGATATATTGTCCCAGCTGCACCGGGTCGGCGAAGTGATTGGCCAGGATGCCGACAATGATGATATGATTTATACGGTGCAGGTGCACAAGCCTGACTATGAGAAGTACGGTTACATCGTAGAGAGCTATAAAGAACAGGTCAGACCTTCTGACCAATGAGAAGTGAGGAGAAACCGGGAACATGGTAACATTTGCAGACGAACTTATACAGTGGAAAGATACAGCCGAGCGGCGGATCGAAGATCAGCTCCGGACGGTGGACGGAATCGTGGACCATAATCAGTGGAAGGTCATCGAAGCGTTCCAGCGCCATCAGGTGAGCGATTTTCATTTCGCCGGCTCAACCGGTTATGCCTATAACGACCGAGGAAGAGAAGTGCTTGATTTGGTGTATGCGGACGTATTCGGAGCCGAAGCCGCTCTGGTACGCCCGCATTTTGCTTCCGGGACCCATACGATTTCAACGGCCTTGTTCGGGGTGCTTCGTCCTGGGGACGAGCTGTTCTACATTACCGGACGGCCGTACGATACATTACATAAGGTGATCGGCCGCAAAGGGGATGGAACGGGCTCCCTGGCCGATTTTGGGATTACTTACCGCGAAGCTGCCTTGACTGCGTCAGGAGACGTAGACTGGGAGGCTGTAGAAGCCGGCATTTCCGGCTCAACGAAGGTGATCGGCATCCAGCGGTCGCGCGGCTATGACTGGCGTTCCTCGTTCACGGTGGAGCAGATTGGCGAAATGGTCCGGCGCGTAAAGCAAATCAAGCCGGATGTGATCGTGTTTGTGGACAACTGCTACGGCGAATTTACGGAGGAAATAGAGCCGACGCAGGTCGGAGTAGATCTGATGGCGGGCTCGCTGATCAAAAACCCCGGCGGGGGTATTGCCGAAACCGGCGGCTATATTTGCGGCAGACAAGCCCTCGTTGATCTTGCAGCCTATCGGCTGACCGCCCCGGGCATCGGCGGTGAGGTGGGAGCGATGCTTGGAGCGACCCGGGGGATTTACCAGGGGCTCTTCCTTGCGCCGACGCTTGTGGGACAAGCGGTCAAGGGCAGCATTTTCGCAGCCGCGATGTTTGAGCAGGCGGGGTTCGAGAGCAAGCCGGCATGGAACGAGAAGCGCACCGACCTGATCCAGGCCATTTCCTTTACCGGACCGGATCATTTGATCGCTTTCGTTCAGGGGATCCAGCGCGCGGCAGCGGTCGACAGCCACGTCGTACCCGAGCCGTGGGACATGCCCGGCTACGAGCATCCGGTCATTATGGCGGCCGGGACGTTCATTCAAGGGGGAAGTCTGGAGCTGTCTGCAGACGCGCCGATCCGGGAGCCTTATATCGGATACATGCAGGGCGGACTCACCTATTCACACGTCAAATATGGCGTAATGATGGCGTTACAGACGATGAAAAATCGAAAATTATTGTAAGTTTATCTGACACGTTATTGACGTGTGATATCATGAAATGTACAATGGAACATGAGAAATAGTTCATGTGGAAGGTTGAGATGAGTCATGGGTGATGAAATTCGCAGAAACATGGCATTATTCCCGATAGGTATCGTCATGAAGCTGACCGATTTGTCCGCGCGGCAGATCCGGTATTACGAACAGCACAATTTGATCGTGCCTGCGCGCACCTCCGGCAACCAGCGGTTGTTCTCGTTTAACGATGTGGAGAGATTGCTGGAGATTAAGGCGCTCATTGAGAAGGGCGTCAACATCGCGGGAATCAAGCAGGTCATGAATCCTGTGTCCAAAGAGTCTGAGGAAGCCACTGTCCTTAATGCCGACACCGAGGTAAAGCGCAGAGAACTGTCGGAATCTCAGCTGCACCGATTGCTGAAGCAGCAGCTGGTATCTGGTAAGAGACCGGGTCAGGTCTCATTGATTCAAGGCGAGCTGTCCCGGTTTTTTAATAAAAAATAACAGGAATCACATGTGAGAAAGGGAGAGGATATCGTGAGTTATACTAAAGAGGATATTCTGCGTATTGCGGAGGAAGAGAACGTCCGTTTTATCCGTCTTCAATTCACGGACTTGCTGGGAACGATCAAAAATGTGGAGATTCCCGTCAGCCAGCTGAAGAAGGCGCTCGACAATAAAATGATGTTCGATGGATCTTCCATCGAAGGTTATGTGCGCATCGAGGAATCCGATATGTACCTGTATCCGGATTTGGACACTTGGGTCATTTTCCCTTGGGTGACGGAAGACCGCGTTGCGCGTCTCATCTGTGACATTTATATGCCGGATGGCACTCCGTTTGCCGGAGACCCTCGCGGTATTCTGAAACGCAACCTGAAAGAAGCGGAAGCGATGGGCTACACGTCCATGAACGTAGGTCCGGAGCCGGAATTTTTCCTGTTCAAGACCGACGAGAAAGGCAATCCGACGACGGAACTGAACGACCAGGGCGGATATTTTGACCTGGCTCCGACAGACCTCGGCGAGAACTGCCGCCGCGAGATCGTATTGACGTTGGAAGAAATGGGATTTGAAATCGAGGCTTCCCACCACGAAGTGGCGCCGGGACAGCACGAGATCGACTTTAAATACGAGAACGCTGTGAAGGCAGCGGACCAGATCCAAACGTTCAAACTGGTCGTTAAAACGATTGCCCGTCAGCATGGTCTGCATGCGACCTTTATGCCGAAGCCGCTGTTCGGCGTGAACGGTTCCGGTATGCACTGCCACCAGTCGCTGTTCAAAGGCAACGAGAACGCCTTCTACGACGAGTCCGACGAGCTGGGCCTGAGCGCCACCGCCCGCTATTACATGGCAGGCGTGCTGAAGCATGCCCGCGCCATGGCAGCCATCACGAACCCGACGGTCAACTCTTACAAGCGCCTCGTTCCAGGCTATGAAGCTCCGTGCTACGTGGCTTGGTCCGGCAGCAACCGCAGCCCGATGATCCGGATTCCGGCTTCCCGCGGTTTGAGCACACGCGTTGAAGTTCGTAACCCGGATCCTGCAGCGAACCCGTACCTGGCGCTTGCCGTTATGCTGAGAGCCGGCCTTGACGGCATCAGCAACGAGCTGAAGCTGCCGGCGCCGATCGACCGCAACATCTACGT
>NZ_PCZT01000006.1:195272-205261 GCF_002968895.1 Paenibacillus sp. AR247
GAAGAAGAGCGTATTGAAGAAGGCATCCCAAGCCTGCCAGCCGACCTGAAGGAAGCCCTCGGAGAACTCATCCGCGACGAAGTCATCATCGACGCGCTCGGCGAGCATGCCCTGGCTCACTTCTACGAGCTGAAGGAAATCGAATGGGATATGTACAGAACACAAGTTCATCAATGGGAGCGCGATCAATACATCACGCTGTACTAAGAATGGACAATCCCCTGCACCTGAACGGTGCGGGGGATTTTTTACGTCTGCCCGGCAGCTGCCCAATCTCACTGTTCTTACCATTTAGCCTATACCTCTTTATGCTTTTCGCCATATGAATATGGTGTACCTTATAAATCAAGGAGGTTATCACATGAGCGATGGCGTTGGAGGCGTTGGAGTAGGATACGGTTATGGTGGTCTGTGGGGCGGAGGCGTAGGAGCAATCCTGGTTCTCTTCATCCTGCTGGTCATCATCACGAGAGCCTTTATTTACTAAAATAAAGGGTTCTGAAAGCCCGTTGGCATCTGCCGGCGGGCTTTTCTTGTCGGAATCGGCATGATCGTATCTGTGGTGCACACAGCTTACTTTTTCAGCACATTTAAAGCCGCTCTTAATTTTCTGGCAAACGTAACGGGGTTCTCGACGGTTTCCAAATGAAGGTACATCAGCCTCGGCTTTTCAAAGAGCCAGTGATTGTGGATGGCGGTCACTTTAAAACCTTGCTTGCGGGCGGCACTGGTAAAGCGCTGGACTTCCGACTGAAGGAGCGTGATTTCCGCTGTGTTGAGCGTTGTGCCGTTTTTCAAAGATTGGATCGTGATTTCGTGTTCGGTTTCATAGTTTCTGCCGAGAATTTTGGCATTCAGCTTTCTTTCGATCATGATGGAGCAGCTTTTTCCGTCCGACGTGCCTTTGCCCCCGAGAATGGCGACCAATCGGTCGCACAGCGATTTGGAGATGTTCATACACGGATTTCTCCTTTCATCTCTTGATGATCTAACTTATGTGAAACCGTGCTAGAAAGGAAAAGCAGGAGTCTATAAATCTATAAAATTGTTTTGTTGTCCAGCGAAATTGGATACAATGGCATAGTAACCAACCCTGTATATGGAGTGAGCGTCGTGGTGAAATCCGTTGATTTACCCTCCTAAAATCGCGAAATACACATTTTAGGAGGGTTCATACATGAAATTTATTCCGATCCAAACCGGGCAGTGGGACAGACAGCCTTATTTTGACCACTATTTCAAACAGAACCGGTGCACCTTCAGCATGACAGCCAACATCGAAATCACCTTGCTGCTGGGCGAGCTGAAGAAGAGGGGGATGAAGCTGTACCCCGCCTTTTTGTACATGCTGTCCAGAATCGTAAATGCGCATGTGGAGTTTCGGATGGATATTCGGGAGGAGCAGGTTGGCTTCTGGGAGCAGATGAGTCCGTGTTATACGATTTTTCACCCGGAAAACGATACCTTCTCCGCGATCTGGACGGAGTACAGCAGCAGCTACCGGAGCTTTATGGAACTTTACCGGGAGGATCAGCTCCTTTATGGGGAGAGCATGGGGCTGTTTACGAAAAAAGACATGCCGCCTCATACCTTCTCCGTATCCATGATTCCATGGGTCAGTTTTACCGGCTTTAACCTGAATCTGGATCATGGCGGAAGCTACCTGCTGCCAATCATCACGGGGGGCAAGTATTTTCGGGAAGGGAAGCACGTTCTGCTCCCGGTTTCGCTGCAGGTGCATCATGCCGTCTGTGACGGGTACCATGCCGGGATGTTTCTGCAAGAGCTGCAGCAGCTCGCCGACACCTGCACCGATTGGATGGATTGAGGGATGTACACGCTATAAATGAGGATGAAAGGATTCTCAGGGGACCCTTACAGGGTTCCTTTTTTGTCGATTGTTCAGCAATGCTTCGTTTATAATATTGCATTGTCTGGGGCGATCATTTAAGGGGACCTTTAGAAATTAAACCTATTTCCTGAATTTCTCACCTCCCTTTTCGAGTCGAATCGCGGCATAATGAACCCATACCAAACAAAAAGGGGATAACAAGATGGCAAAGATGTCGAAATTATTAAGCATCGTGCTTACAGGCACCTTGGCGCTTAGTCTTACGGCTTGTGGAAGCGGTAACAAGGAGGACTCTGGCAGCAGCGCATCAGGCGCGGCCGGATCCAACAGCAGCACATCCGACACATCGAAGGACAAGAACATTACGATTACTTTCCAAAACATCTATCCGGACCCGACGGATCCGAAGAACAAGATCATGAACAAGATTGTGGATCAGTATGAGAAGGATCATCCGAATATCAAAATCGAACTGGATTCGCTCAACACCGACCAGCAGAAGCTGAAGCTGAAAACGCAGGCGGCCTCCAAGGAAATTCCGGACATTACGGTCGTGAACCCTGCGGCGCAAATGCAGCCTTTTGTCGATGCCAAGCTGCTGGCTCCGCTTGATGACATGCTGGCCGAGAACGGTCTGAAGGACACGTTCCAGGACGGGTTGCTTGACTGGTACAGCTTTGACGGCAGTACTTATGCGGTACCGGACGGCAACAACATCGGCGTGGTCTTCTACAATAAAGAACTGTTTGAAAAAGGCGGCGTGAAGGTTCCAAGCACGTTTGAGGAAATGGTCGACGTCGTCAAAACGCTCAAATCCAAAGGCATTCAGCCGATGGCAATCGGCGAGAAAGACACCTGGACCGGTTCGTTCCTGTTCATGAACATGCTGCTTCGCACGAACAACGGCCCTGGATTCCTGAAGGACGTCCTCGACAAGAAAAAGACGTTTGAAGATCCGGCCTTCGTTGAGGCGGTTGACGCATTCCAAAACCTCGTGCAAGCCGGAGCTTTCCAGGAAGGCGCAACCTCCTTCGATTACAACGCCGGCGAGAACCTGTTCAAAACCGGTAAAGCAGCGATGTACTACATGGGAACGTGGGCAACCGGCGGCATTGAATCGTCTTCCGTCAACGGCAAAGTCGGCGTCTTCAAATTCCCGACGATCGGCGGCAAGGGCAACCCGGACGAATTCATGCTGGCGCCGGGAAGCGGGTTCGCCATTGCAGCAGACAGCAAGCATCTTGCGGAAACGAAAGAGTTCCTCAACTACTTCATGCTGAACTTCCCGAAAGAAGCCTTTGAAGCCAAAGGCGCGGTCGGTATCGGCCAGAAAGTGGACGGCGACTTCAAGGCTGCCGGATATTCCGACATGGCCATGGACGTACTGAACCTGTTCAAGGAAGTCAAAGGCGGAGACCTGGCGTTTGACAACACGATGAATCCGGGCACAGCTCAAGTTCACCTCTCCAGCATTCAAAACCTGTTCGCCCAGAAGAAAAATTCTGCGGACGTGGCTAAAGAGCATCAAGCCGGGTTCGAAGATAACAATCAATAATCAACGGATACAGCTAGTTATAGAGAGAACAAGTATTTAAAAACGAAGGGAACGCATTCCGGATGCCGTTCCCTTCAATTCCCATGAGGAATATTGCAGCCAAGAAGGAGAAGGAGGAGAGGTAAGTCGTGAACGTGCTGAAGGTCTCCCGCTGGACGATTGCCGCGTTTGTGCTTCCTTGCTTAATCATCTATATCGGTATTGTGTTTGTTCCCATTCTCGTATCCATGTACAGCGGTATGCTGGACTGGAACGGGATCGGCGAATCGACGTTTGTGGGTCTGGCCAATTTCAAAAAGCTGCTGTTCCACGACTCGGTATTTTGGCCGTCGGTGCGAAGAACGCTAATGTTTGCGGTTTTTTCCATGGCCGAAATTCCTATCGCACTGCTCGTAGCCATACTGCTGAAGCGTTACGTGCGAAAACCGAATTTTTTAGTGTCCAGCTACTTTTTACCGGTCATCTTGTCCGTCGTTGTCGTCGGCCAGCTGTGGAAAACGATCTATAACCCAGCTTCAATGGGCGGTATGCTGACCAAATTCTGGATGCGGTCGGACTGCATTCCTGGAGCAAAGCCTGGCTCACCGATCCTTCGGTCGCCATGTACTCGCTGTATTTCGTTGCCCTGTGGCAGTACCTGGGTTACCATACCTTAATTCAATTTACGGGCATTTCGAATGTCCCGGACGATGTGTACGAAGCGGCCCGTATCGACGGTGCCGAAGGCTTTAAAGCGGATTGGCACATTACGTTTCCGCTGATTGTCCCGATTTTCAAAATTTCCATCGTGCTGGCCTTCATCGGCTCGCTGCAAGCTTTCGACATGATCATGGTCATGACGGGAGGCGGACCGGCGCATGCCACGGATGTCATTTCCACGCACATGTACAATATGTCGTTTACATCCATGAAATACGGTTACGGAAGCTCGATCGCCGCATTCCTGGTGGTGCTCTGTCTGGCCGCCACGTTCTGCATCAACTTCATTTTCAACAAACTGGAGAAACGATACTCGTAAAGGAGGAAACCGCCAATGAACACAAGCACTGCCGTCGCTTTGAACAAGCAGGTGGCCGCAACCGGACGCAAACGGTTTTCCGTTACGAAGGCCATCGTGTTTCTGGTGCTGGGCATTCTGTTTGTAACCCAGGTGTATCCACTGCTGTGGCTGCTCCTGTATTCCTTGAAATCCAATGAAGAAATTTTGTCGGGCAGCTTTTTTGCCCTTCCGCATTCGCCGCAGTGGGCCAATTACAGCGCTGCGCTGGAGGGCAACTATTTCCGCTATTTGTTGAACAGCATCTTTGTCACATCCGTGACGATGATTGCCGTCATTATTCTCAGCTCCCTGTGCGCCTATGCGATCAGTCGTTTCCGGTGGCGCTTTGGCGGGGCGGTCATGGTCGTATTCTTGATCGGAATGATGATCCCGATGCAGGCGACGCTGCTGCCGCTCATGATCATTTTCAAAAACATGCATATCCTGAATACGCATCTGTCGATCATTCTTCCGTATGTGGCATTTTCCATGCCGATCGCCATCTTTATTCTCAGCGGGTTCATGAAAACCATTCCGCATGAGATCGAAGAATCCGCGGTGGTGGACGGAGCGGGGATCGGGCGCATATTCTCGAGCATCATCCTGCCGATCTCGGTTCCGCCGGTGATGACGGTGTGTATCCTGACATTCATCAACATCTGGAACGAATATATTTTGGCTGCGACGTTTATTTCATCGGAAAAGCTGAAAACACTGCCGTTCGGCGTCAACAGCTTCGTCAGCCAATACTCGGTCAACTATGGAGCCATCGGCGCATTTCTTGTGCTGGGCGCGCTTCCGGTCATCATTATCTACTTCCTGCTGGCCGACAAGATCACCCAAGGTATGGTAGCAGGTGCAGTAAAAGGTTAGTAGGGTAAAGACGGCTTCTGTGATAGAATGACAAATGGATGACCGGATACGAAAGGGGAATGTATCTGTGGGGCGACATTTTCGTTCGATTCACAGCCGTCTTTTTCTGCTGTTTCTATGCTGCATGACCGGCATATTGATATTGATCAGTGTCGTGTATTATTACCGCACGATTTCCATTATTCATACCAAGGTGAATGATATCGCCGAGAAGAACATTTCGCAGACCGCCGGACTGTTCAACTCGCTGCTTCAAGGCTACAACAGTCTCTCCAAGTCGCTCAACAGCAACTACGAGCTGACCCGGCTGCTTCAGGAGACCCATGTGAAAGAGACCGTTGCCATCGAAAACGAACGAACGATTACGAATATTATCGGGGCAGCTTACTATTCAAGGAACGATATTACAGGCATCCATATTCTGACCGACAGGGGCAAAGTGTACAGCTATGAGCGCCAGTTCGCCGGGGTCATCGACAACAATTACGCCCAGACGTCCTGGTACAACGAGCTGAACGCCTCGTCGGGCAATATGGTCTGGCTCGGGATCATGCCGGGATCGCCGATCAACACGCTGCAGCAGAAAGAGAACGTCTTTGTGTTCGGACGGAAGCTGTATGATCTGAACACGCACAAGCAGCTTGGCATCATGGTCATCGAAGCGAATCCTTCGTCCATCATGGAGGCGATGTCCAATGTGACGATCAGCCCGGGCAGCCGCGTGTATCTGATCGATCAGAACAACAGCATCATCGCTTCGACCGGTAAAAAAGGTACGGAGGCGCCGGACTTTGCCAGCATTCCGAAACCGGGTGCCGAGGACGGTATTCTGGTGGACGACAGCTCAAGCCAGCTGGTGGTTGCTGCCAATACGCCCATGGCGGGCTGGACGATCTACGGATTTACCCCGAAGCATGACATTCAGGCGGAAGTAAACCAGACGACTCAATATCTCGTTATCGTCCTGATAGTGCTGATTATTGTCTCGACGGTTCTGGCCACGCTGGTATCGCGCAACATTGCTTCCCCGCTGAAGCTGCTGATCCGGGAAATGAAAAAGGTGGAGATGGGCAATTTCAGCGGTTCGGTTAATGTCGATTCGTTTGACGAAATCAACAGCCTGGTGTCTTCCTTCAACCGGATGGTGCACCGGATGGATGAGTTGATTGAGACGATCAAGGTCACGACCGTCAGCGAGAAGAATGCGCAGCTGCAGGCGCTGCAGTCCCAGGTGAATCCGCATTTTTTGTACAACACGCTGGACATGATCTACTGGATGCTGGATGAAAAGGGGAATGAACGCCTCAGCAGGGTCATTCTGTCGCTGTCGCAAATGTTCCGTTACAGCAGCAACTGGGAGGAGGCCTCCAGGACGACGCTGCGTCAGGAATTGGAACAGATCCGGCATTATTTGACGATCATCGAGAACCGGCTTGAGGACAGGCTTGTACCGAAAATCGATGTGGATCCGCAGTGGATGGACGTCACGCTGCCGAAAATGACGATTCAGCCGATTATTGAAAACGCTGTAAAATACGGACTGGAGCCGCTGGATCGGCAGGGCATGCTGCTCGTTACGGCGGAGCAGGTCATGGGCGATCTGCATGTCGTCGTTCGGGATAACGGGAAGGGAATGAACGAAGACACGCTGATGCGGGTCAGAAGCTTGCTGGAGGGCGGGAACCGAACATCGCCCAAAGCGGAGGACAGAGACGGCCCCGTGCTTCGCCGTGGCATCGGTTTGAGCAATGTGCATGAGCGGATCCGAATGATGTTCGGCAGTCCGTACGGTTTATACTTGGACAGTCAAGAAGGGGAAGGAACGACGGTAACCATCCGTTTACCAATCCGGCATCAAGGAGGAATGGAAGATGAACATTTTAGTCGTGGACGATGAGCATGTGATCCGTGACGGAATTAAGCGCACCATCCACCGGGCATATCCGCAGCATTATGTTCACCTGGCGGCGAATCCAGAGGAAGCGGTTCAGCAGCTGCGCAGACATCGGATTGACCTGGTGCTGACCGATATCCTCATGCCGGGAATGACGGGTCTTGAATTGATGCAGCTGTGCCAAGGCAGTTATCCGCATATCAAATGGGTCATTATTTCGGCTTATTCCGAGTTTTCCTACGCCCAGGAAGCCGTCAAGCTTGGGGCTAAGGACTATTTGCTCAAGCCGATCGGGAAAGAGCTGCTGCTCTCCATGATATCCGGACTTGCTCAGGAGATGGATCGGGAGAACGAAATCGTGCGCGAGGCGGAGCTGCTGAAGTCTAACCTGAAGTATTTGCGCGAGGCTGTATTTCAGCGCTGGGCGAGCGGACTCGATACCGGGCGCCTTGACGTCGCGTCTATAATTGAGAGCTACCCTGCATTCCAACTGGTGATGGTTAAGATGGAGAGCGACGCGCCGGTGCATCTAGACGGCATCGCTGGAGTACGAATACAACAACCCGGGCGGTAACCGCGCGATCGAGGTTGCGGTGCAGTACATCAAAGCGCACTATCATACGGATCTGTCCCTGGAAAAGGTAGCTTCGGTCGTGTTCCTGAATCCGGTCTACTTCAGCCAGCTGTTTAAGCAGAAGACGGGAAGCGGCTTCAAGGAATACGTCACCAATCTGCGGATCGAACAAGCCTGCAAGCTGCTGCTGCAAACGCATTTGAAGCTGGCCGACATTTCGGACAAAGTCGGATATGTGGACGTCAAGCATTTTACCCAGGTGTTTCGCAAAAAAACGGGAAAAACTCCGACGGAGTACCGTCTGGAACAAACGGCGGATTCCCGTGAGGCGTGTCCCACCTGAATCATCCTGCCTTGATCCCAACGCCCAAAAGAGCCCTTGACCTTCCTGAGTAAGGAAGAGCAAGGGCTCTATTGCTGCTTGTCCAGCATCATCTGCTAGTGAATATCGCGGAACAGCCCGACGACTTTGCCCAGAATGGTGACATGGTTCAGACGCAAAGGTTCGTAAGCCGGGTTCTCCGGTTGAAGCCGGATATGGTCCTTCTCCTTGTAAAACGTCTTCACGGTTGCTTCATCCTCATCCGTCATGGCAACGACGATGTCCCCGTTATCGGCTGTCTGCTGCTGTCTCACGATGACGTAGTCACCGTTATGAATGCCCGCCTCGATCATACTGTCCCCAACGACGGAAAGCATAAATACTTTCTCGTCTCCGACATAGTGCTGCGGCAGAGGGAAGTAATCTTCAATGTTCTCCGTTGCCGTGATCGGCACCCCCGCTGTGACCTTGCCTACTACGGGAACTCTGGCGATCGTATGCGTGAACAGATTGCTGCTCTCGGATTCTTCTTGTCCCAACAGTTCAATGGCACGAGGCTTCGTAGGGTCTCTGCGGATCAAGCCTTTCTTCTCCAGACGGTCCAAATGGCCGTGTACGGTCGAGCTGGAAGCCAACCCTACCGCCTCACCGATCTCTCGGACGGATGGAGGATAACCCTTGGCGCGGACTTCATTTCTGATAAATTCCAATATCGCTTGTTGCCGGCTAGATATCTTTGACATTCCCCATCAACCCCATTTAGTAACGTTTGGTAAAATTATAACATAGAACTGCCGTTCGTACAAACATAAGTTCTAAATGATTTTACTTTGATGGGGCGGGATTTTTGCGGCTTCTGAATGAAGGAAACCCGCCTCTAAAAACATAGGAACAATTGTTCGAAAAAAGTATTGAACAAAACAAATGTTCGTGTTATATTGTTCTCATAAAACAAGAACAAACGTTTGGAGGCGTAATATTTATGCTGAAACACACTACATACCAAAGTATTTATAATAACCCATCCGTTAACCCATCCATCAATGAAGCTATAGCAACTCCTTGGTTGAAGAAAGTCCAGTCCTTCGTGTCAGGCCCTGCCTTGATCAAACTGATCCTGGCGGCCCTGATTATTTTGGTGGGATGTACAGGTGTCGTTCGCGTATTCGCGGGAACCTCGGATGATGTTCGGTTAGAGAAAAATGTCATCGTTCAGCAAGGCGATACGTTGTGGGGAATCGCTTCTGCCCATAAGCCGGAAGACATGGATATCCGCGCATATATTATGGCGGTGAAGAAGTATAACGATTTAACCAGCAGCGAAATTCAAGCCGGAGAAGTATTGGCACTCCCACAATATTAATAGAAGATAAATGATCAAGAGCTTGGAAAGGTGTGAACCTTGACAAGCTCTTTTTATCATGGCAAAGTTAGGTATGACTTGAATATTGGAGGAGTAATTGTATGGATATCGACAGCGTTGTGGAGAGAATTAATGAGCTTGCGCGCAAGCAAAAGGAATCCGGTTTAACCGAAGAGGAGATCGAAGAACGGGCCAAGCTTCGTGAGAGATACCTTCAGAATGTCCGCAGAAATTTCAGACAGCAGATGGACTCGATTGAATGGGTGGATGAAGAGAAGAATTAACACCAGCGGCTGGATTAGACTCATACATTCGATCATGGTATAGAATGACTCAAGTTTTGTATGGCTCATTACCAATAACAGAATGCTTCTATTGTAAGCGCACCAGGTTTCCTTCGTTTGTTTTCTATTATATAGAATGTGAAACTAACAGGAATAAATGCTGTAAGCAGTATTGGGCCGTTATATATTAGGAAGTAAATAGCAAAACTTTCGTTCAAACTATATAGCTGAAA
>NZ_PCZT01000006.1:205361-219119 GCF_002968895.1 Paenibacillus sp. AR247
GAGGCAAGGGCTTTATATCAATCCTATGACACGTTTGCCTTTACCCAAATGATTGGAATTAACCCGTTTGAAGGACTGTGGGCCAACTTCAGCGCAGGCGAACAACCTGAATTTCGCAGACTTGAGGAGCTCGCTCCAGGCTACCGCAAGGAATCATGGCGGCGCGGGCTGCTGAAGCTTGGGGTTGACGATGAACAACTGGCCGGAGAATTGGCCGAGCAATTTGCCGCCGAGCGACGCTCCCGCCCCCATGTATATGAAGAGACCTTCCAGGTGCTGGACGAATTGAAAGGAAACAAGAAGCTGCTTCTTCTGACGAACGGCTGTCCTGCGCTCCAGCAGGAGAAGATCGCCGGCGTTCCCGAACTTGCTCCATATTTTGACGAGATCGTCATTTCCGGCACATACGGCAAAGGCAAACCGGATCCGACCATCTTCGAACATGCGCTTTCTTTACTTGGATTAACACCGGAACAGACGCTCATGGTCGGCGACAAGCAGACAACCGACATCAAAGGTGGAAACAGCGCCGGACTGACCACGGTATGGATCAACCGCACCGGAAAAGTTAAAGATCCGTCCATTGAGCCAGATTACGAAATCAAGCATCTGTCCGAGCTGCATCGCATCATTGCCGAACGGTCTTAAGTTGGTTTTATACGTTAGCCTGCCCAGAGGGGAATCCCTTCGTCCGGCAGGCTTTTATTATACCTTGTGCATATGAATGCCCCGTTTTCTGAGCAGCATCGACCGCTCTCCGGTCAATTTGTTCCATTTTGTTAACAGTTGGATTGTTTGGGTGAGGCGATAATTATGTATAATGATGAAGAATATGGACAAACAGCATACATAGATAGACGTATAGGGAGTGACTTCGCTTGAGAAAGTACGGTTTTGTTGCTCTGCTGCTGCTGGCGGTATGGAGCATAGCAGGCTGCGGCAGCGGCGGCGGTGGTCATGCGGGCATGGACATGAGCGAGAGCATGATGGATCCGGTGCAGGTGGATCTCAGCTGGACGCCGGAGCAGGCCAAGGTAGGCAACCAAGTTACCATTGAAGTGAACGTAACGCAAAAGGATAAACCAGTCGATAAGGCCGATGAGGTTATGATTGAAATCTCGAAGGAAGGCGACAGCAGCAGCCATGAAAAGGTGGCCGCCCAGAATGCCGGCGGAGGGAAGTATACGCTCGATAAAACCTTCGATCAGGCGGGCACCTACAGCATCACGTCACATGTTACGGTAGGACCACAGCATACGATGCCGACGAAAAAGCTGACCGTGACGGAATAATCAGCATCATGTTTTGTTTGATAACGACAAGCAACCCCCGTCCTTCCTGGCGAAGGCGGGGGTTGCTGCGTATATCGTTATGTTTGTGGATTAGGACTGAAAGCTTGGGTCCTGAACCGGATGGGCGACCCAGCCGTTTTCCTCGATAAAGAGGCGGACGGCGATAATTTTACGATTGTCCATCAGCGTAAAGAAGTGGTTTGTATTTTCCGGAACGGAGATGACATCACCGGCTTCGAGCTCTACATTGAAGTAGCCGATGTCGCCTGCGCCCTTGATTACGAAAATTCCTTTGCCGCCCACGATCGCCCGGATTTCGTCTTCGGTGTGGGTATGAACCTCTTCGAACTTATTTAGCAGGTCTTCCAGGTTTGGCGTAGCGTCGGACAGCGTGATGACGTCCCAGATCTTGTAACCGCGGCGGGCAGCCAGATATTGTTGAGGAACTCACGAACATTATCGTCACCGGTAATCCGTTCGTTCGTATTGCGAATCACGATTTCAGCCATCTCTAAACCCTCTTTTCCACTTGGATTAATTCATATTATAACGAACCATACTTTTGTTGTCGATTATATATTACACGAAAATCAGGTGCAAAACCCTGCCTTAAGGCATTTCTTGCACTTTTCTAATAAGGGCTATTCTGATAAACTAAGATTTAACGTTTGGCAGGGGGGACATACAGTGAACAGACCTGACTTGAAGGAATTAATGAAAGAACGAATATTGATATTGGACGGTGCCATGGGTACCATGATCCAGCAGGTCGACCTTGGCCCTCAGGATTTTGGTGGAGAAGAGCTGGAAGGCTGTAATGAAATGCTGGTCATTACCCGTCCCGATGTGATCGAACAGATCCACGAGAAGTATCTGGAAGCCGGGGCGGATCTCATAGAGACGAATACGTTCGGCGCTACCTCGGTCGTATTGTCTGAATACGACATTCCCGAGAAGGCGCGGGAGATTAATCTGCTTGCTGCGGAAATTGCCCGCAGAGCGGCGGATAAATTCAGCACGCCGGACAAGCCTAGGTACGTGATCGGCGCGATCGGCCCGACGACGAAGACGCTGTCGGTGACCGGGGGCGTAACTTTTGAAGAGCTCGTGAGCAGCTATGAGGAGCAGGCGGTTGCCCTGATCGAGGGCAAGGTCGACGCCCTCTTGCTTGAAACGAGCCAGGATACACTGAATGTTAAGGCTGGCAGCATCGGAATCCGGAATGCCTTTGCAAGCACTGGGATCACGCTGCCGATTATGATTTCCGGTACGATCGAACCGATGGGGACGACCCTGGCCGGGCAGAACATTGAAGCGTTCTACATTTCGCTGGAGCACCTGAATCCGATTTCAGTCGGCCTTAACTGTGCAACAGGTCCGGAATTCATGCGCGATCACATCCGTTCGCTCGCCTCCATGGCCAAAACGGCGGTCAGCTGCTATCCGAATGCCGGCCTTCCGGATGAGAACGGGCATTACCATGAATCTCCGGAGTCGCTGGCCCGGAAGATGGAAGCCTTTGCGGAGCAGGGCTGGCTCAATATTGCCGGCGGCTGCTGCGGAACGACCCCGGATCATATCCGGGCGCTGAACGAGGTCATGAAGGGTTACCAGCCTCGTCAAATGGAAGGGAGCCATCCGCCGGCGCTGTCCGGGATCGACCCCGTGTACATTGAGTCCGACAACCGGCCTTATATGGTGGGAGAACGGACCAACGTGCTCGGTTCGCGGAAATTCAAGCGCCTGATCGTGGAAGGGAAGTACGAGGAGGCATCGGAGATCGCCCGTGCCCAGGTCAAAAACGGAGCTCATGTCATCGATGTGTGCGTGCAGGATCCGGACCGGGATGAAGCGGAGGATATCAAACAGTTCCTGGAGCTGGTGGTGAAAAAGGTCAAAGTGCCGCTCATGATCGACACGACCGATCCGAAGGTCATCGACCTTGCGCTCAAATATTCCCAGGGCAAGGCGATTATTAACTCCATTAACCTTGAAGACGGTGAAGAAAAGTTCGAACATGTGGCTCCGCTCATCCACAAATACGGGGCTGCTGTCGTGGTGGGGACCATCGATGAGAGCGGACAGGCCATTGACCGAAACGACAAGCTGAATGTGGCCAAGCGATCCTACGATCTGCTCGTTCATAAATACGGCATTCCCGCTGAGGACCTGATTTTCGACACGCTAGTGTTCCCGGTTGGTACCGGTGATGAGCAGTACATCGGTTCCGCCAAGGAAACGATTGAAGGGATCCGTTTGATCAAGGAAGCGATGCCGGAGTGCCATACGATCCTCGGCATCAGCAACGTCTCGTCGGTTTGCCGGAAGCGGGCCGCGAAGTATTGAACTCCGTTTTCCTATACGAGTGTACGAAAGCGGGTCTGGATTATGCCATCGTGAATACCGAGAAGCTGGAGCGCTATGCCTCGATTCCAGAAGCGGAGCGGAAGCTGGCCGAAGAGCTGATTTACAATACGAACGATGAGACGCTGGCCGCGTTTGTGGCGGCGTTCCGGAATAAAAAGGTCGAGAAGAAAGAGAAAATTTCGAACTTGTCGCTGGAAGAACGGCTGGCTACCTATATCGTTGAAGGCACCAAGGAAGGGCTGATTCCCGACCTGGATGCTGCGCTGCAGAAGTACGGCGCCTTGGAGATCATCAACGGGCCGCTCATGGCCGGCATGTCCGAAGTCGGTCGTCTGTTCAACAACAACGAGCTGATCGTGGCGGAGGTGCTGCAGAGCGCCGAGGTAATGAAAGCGTCCGTGTCCTATCTGGAGCCTTTTATGGAAAAGAACGAAACGTCCGTCAAAGGGAAGATGCTGCTGGCCACCGTTAAAGGCGACGTGCATGACATCGGTAAAAATTTGGTCGAGATTATCCTCTCGAACAATGGTTACCAAATCGTCAATTTGGGTATAAAAGTACCACCGGAGAAGATCATCGAGGCTTACCGGAAGGAGCAGGCCGATTTGATCGGACTATCCGGTCTGCTGGTGAAATCCGCACAGCAAATGGTCGTGACCGCGCAGGACTTGAAAAATGCCGGTGTGAAAGTGCCGATTATGGTTGGCGGAGCAGCATTGACCCGCAGGTTCACCAAAACGCGGATCCGGCCGGAGTATGAAGGCATGGTCGTGTACGCGAAGGACGCCATGGACGGGCTTGACCTGGCAAACAAGCTGATGGATCCCGAGCAGCGCAGTCTGATGCAGGCTGAAATGGACGCGGAGCTCGAAGCGCTTTTGGCGGAAGCTGAAAAGCCGGTTGAACTGCCGGAACTGACCCGTGCGGCCAAGTCCAACGTGTCGACGGATGTCCCGGTCTTTAACCCGCCCGATTTGGAGCGGCACATCATCCGCAACTATCCGATCAGCCACATCATCCCATACATGAACATGCAGATGCTGCTTGGCCATCATTTGGGGTTGCGTGGTCAGGTCGAGCAGCTGCTGGAGAAAGGTGACGAAAAAGCGCTGGATTTGAAAGCAACCGTCGATGACGTACTGGATCAGGCCGCCCGCGAGGGGATTATCAAGGCGCATGCGATGTACCGCTTTTTCCCTGCGCAGTCGAGGGGCAACGACATTGTCATTTACGATCCGGAGGATCACACCAAGGTGCTGCATACGTTTACGTTCCCGCGCCAGAACGTGGCACCGTTCCTCTGCCTCGCCGATTTCCTGAAATCGGTCGACAGCGGCAAGATGGACTATGTCGGCTTCCTGGTCGTCACCGCGGGACAAGGCATTTCGAAGCTGTCTTCGGAGTGGAAGGATAAAGGGGACTATCTGAAGTCGCATGTCCTGCAATCGGTAGCTCTTGAGACCGCCGAAGCGCTGGCCGAGCGCGTTCATCATATGATGCGCGATACGTGGGGCTTCCCTGACCCGGCCGATATGACGATGAAGCAGCGTCACGGGGCACGGTATCAAGGCATCCGCGTCTCCTTCGGATATCCGGCATGTCCGGATCTGGAGGATCAGGAGCCGCTCTTCAAGCTGATGCAGCCGGAAGATATCGGCGTACATCTGACCGAAGGCTTTATGATGGAGCCTGAAGCTTCGGTGTCGGCGATGGTGTTTGCCCATCCGGAAGCACGGTATTTTAATGTCGACAAGGTAAAATAATATATATTCGGTTCATAGCCGAACCGAAGCAAATGTCAGCAAAACCCTCCGATTGTTCGGGGGTTTTTTGCTGGCGCATTCTTGGAAAGAAGGTATAGCGTTATGGAACTGGAGTTTTTGGGTACCAATGCGGGGGTTCCTTCCCTGCAGCGGAACGTGACATCGATGGCGCTTCGGATGTACGAGGAGCGGCGCAGCTTCTGGATGTTCGATTGCGGCGAAGGCACGCAGCATCAAATTCTGCGGTCTTCATTAAAGCTGAGCAAGCTGGAGAAAATTTTCATTACCCACCTGCACGGTGATCATATATTCGGTCTTCCCGGGCTGCTCTCCAGCAGGTCCAACCAGGGCGGCACCACGCCCTTGCAGGTTTACGGACCGCCGGGGATCAAAAAATACATAGACACGTCACTTACCCTCAGCCAGTCGCGAATCGAGTTTGAACTTGAGGTGATTGAGCATACGGGGGGAGTCATTTTTGAAGACGGGGAGGTCCGGGTTGAATCCCGTCTGCTGGAGCACCGCATTGACAGCTATGGATACCGGATCATGGAAAAAGACAAGCCAGGCAGCTTGGACTTGAAACGAATGGCCGAGTACGGGTTAAAACCGGGGCCGATTTACGGCCGTTTGAAGCGCGGGGAGAGCATCGACCTGGAAGATGGCCGGGTGCTGACACCCGCAGACGTGCTTGGTGCGCCGAAGAAGGGGCGCGTCGTTACGATCTTGGGCGATACCCGCCCTTGTGCCAACGTGCTGCCGCTGGCCGAACAGGCAGATCTGCTCGTTCATGAGGCCACGTTTCTGCATGAGCTTCATGAGACCGCACACAACTATCATCACAGCACGGCGCTTCAAGCCGCAGAAGCTGCCCGCGACGCGGGGGCCAAGGAGCTCATTATTACGCACTTCAGCTCACGTTACAAGGATATTGAGCACCTGCAGCCTCTATTGGCGGAAGCCAGGTCACTCTTTCCAAAAACGCTGCTTGCCGAAGAATTAGTGCTGTTTCCGGTGACCCGCCACGAAGAATAGGGAAGACATAGGGCAGGCGATAATGGAATGAAGGCTCCGGGCGAGCCTTTTTTCTTTAAGATTATAGAATTTATAAATTTCAGCGAAGCTGAACCATTCTATAATCGCAAGAAAAACTTCAGCTAAACGCGGTCTGTCTTCTTTGAAAGTACGTCGATAGACGTTTTTCTTACTGCAGCGTTTCATTTCCCGGATAATCATTATTTTCCGGGAAAGCGCAGGAAATGACACAACTTTGCACAATTGGACTTCTCGTGATAGGTTTTAGGGGTAACGCTTGACGAAATAATGGAGATAAACGTCCTTGTCGTCGTGCTTTCGGTTGCCACATTCCTCCGTTTTCTTTTACAATGGAACAAGCTGGGTTACAGGAAGCCTGGAAATCGACCGTTGCAGCGGGAGCCAGGCTTTTCGCAGCCATAAGTTTTACTAGATGAAACGAGGTATGTCCATTGAACACGCTGAGAACTACCCGCGGTCTGCTGATTGACCTGGACGGAACGTTATATCATGGGAAACATATGATACCCGGAGCGGACATTCTGATTCGAACGCTGCAATCGCGGGAAATCCCTTATTTATTCGTGACGAACAATTCTTCGAAAACGCCGGAAATGGTGGCTGCTCATTTGAACGAGATGGGTGTTCCCGCCGACAAAGAGAAGGTTTGCACCTCGTCACTAGCCGCCGCGCGGTATATCGCTGAAGAATCTCCTGGGGCCAGAGTGGCTATGCTAGGGGAAGATGGGCTTCGGCAGGCTTTGATTGAGGAAGGGCTCAAGCTCGTCGATGATGCGCCTGAATTTGTCGTGCAAGGGATCGACCGCTCTTTTACTTACGATACACTCGCCCAGGCTGTTCGCTGGATCCGTGAAGGTGCCCGCTCTGTGCTGACCAATCCCGACCTTCTGCTTCCTTCCGATCACGGGCTTGTCCCAGGGGCCGGATCGCTTGGAGCAGCAATTGAAGCGGCTTCCGGTGTCAAACCGGTGATTATCGGGAAGCCTTCGAGCCACTTGATGAAATATGCTACGGATCGGCTGCAGCTGTCCCCGACCGAAGCCACTGTGATCGGTGATAATATGCGTACGGACATTGCGGCAGGTGCTGCCGCGGGATGTCAGACGATTTTGGTCCTGACGGGGCTGACGACGGAGAGCAACTTGCAAATGCATGTCGATGCAGCCGGCATCTCTCCGGACATCATTTGCCGTGATCTGACCGAGCTGACTCAGCTGTTGTGTCCTTGATACTTTCAGGGACCGTTTTATATACATTTACATGAACATCCGTGATGGATTTTGAAAGGATAGATGAACAAGATGCCGGAACTGCCGGAAATGGAAAATTACCGAAGATTGCTGTCAGAACTGATTATCAATGCTCCGATTACGAACGTGGTCGTCAACCGGGAGAAATCCATTAATGTTCCCGTTGAAAGCTTCAAGGAGGAGCTGCTTGGCACGAGAACGATTTTTGTGGAGCGGCGCGGAAAGCATCTTATTTTCCACCTGAACAACGGCCGCAGGCTGCTCCTGCATCTGATGCTGGGCGGCTTGATGTATTACGGAACCGAAGAGGATCGCCCGAAACGTTCTACCCAGATTGAAATTTCGTTTGGAGACCGGACGCTGTATTTTATCGGCCTTCGGCTAGGCCATCTTCATTTGCATTCTGCGAAAGAAGTCGATGAGCTGTTCGCTCCCCTTGGACCGGAACCGCTGGACCGCCGGATGAATCCGGAAAAGTTTGCAGGAATATTGCAAGGGCGGCGCGGATCTTTAAAATCGCTGCTGGTCAACCAGCATGTCATTGCCGGCATCGGGAACTGCTATGCGGATGAAATCGCGTATGAAGCCGGTCTTCTGCCTTCGGTGAAGGTTCAGGACTTGAAGGAAGCATCGGTTGCGAGGCTGTATGATGCCATGCAGAAAGTGCTGCGGGAAGCCCTTGAAGGCGGGGGCTATATGGATACTCCGTTTATGGTGGGGGACCAGTTAACCGGCGGCTATGACGATCAGTGCAAAGTGTATGACCGTGAAGGGGAAGCATGCTACCGCTGCGGCGGTACGATCAACAAATCCGAATTAAACGGGCGGAAGGTTTTTTATTGTCCGTCCTGCCAGCATGAGCAGTAACCAGCTGCTCATCGGCTGCCATGTCAGCACGCGCGGCGGTTATGGGAGAGCTGCCCGGCGGGCATGGGAAATCGGAGCGAGATCGTTTCAATATTTTCCGAAAAATCCCCGCAGCATGTCGATCAGAACGCTGGATGCATCTGCTGCGGCGGACTGCCTTACCTTTTGCCGGGAGCACGGCATGCCAAGCATCGCCCACACTCCGTATCCGATCAACATCGCAATCGGCGACAGCCGGGGCCGGGAGCTGTACGAGCTGACCGTCAAGTCGCTGCAGAACGATCTGATCATCGCCGAGGCTTGCGGCACGGTCGGCATCGTGGTCCACTTCGGACATTTCAAAGGACGCGATGCATTACAAGGCTACAAAAATATAATACAATGTTTAAACGAGACGCTGTCAGGCTGGCAGGGCAGCGCGAAGATTTTGCTGGAAAACCAGGCCGGCACCCCGGGCTCAATGGGCATTACGCTTGATGAGCTGGTAAACATCAGGCGGCTGAGCGATTACCCAGAGAAAATCGGCTTTTGCCTGGATACTTGCCATGCATACGCATCAGGCGTGTGGGATCCGCGTACGACGGATGCCCTCGTTGAGCGGGGCAGAGAGCTTGGATACTGGAGCGATCTGGCCGCAGTCCACCTGAACGATTCCAAATACCCGCTCGGTTCGGGAAAAGACCGCCATGAGCGGATCGGTCAGGGGTATATTGGCGAGGAAGCCTTTCAGGCGCTGCTGTCATATCCGGAATTCCATGGCAAGGCGCTCGTACTGGAGACGGACGCAGGCGAAGACGGTACGCACCGCGGCGATATCGCCAAGGTGAAAAGCTGGCCGATCGATTAGCCGTTTCGTTTGTTTTTAGGGAAGGAGGGACCCGAGCGTGATCCATCTGTTTTTGGATGACTATCGCCGTTGTCCGCAAGGCTTTACCCTCGCTCGCAATGCGGAGGAATGCCTTCTGATGCTTAAGGAGTGCGAGGTTGGCATATTATCGCTTGATTTTGACTTGGGACCCGGTGAAATGACCGGCAAGGACGTGGTCAAGCATATGATTACGGACGCCTTATTCCCGCAGGAGATTTATTTGCATACGTCGAGTATGTGGGGGAAAAAGAATGTATGAGCTGCTCTATCATCATAAGCCAGAGCATGTTGTGCTCCATAATGGCCCAATGCCTCCGGATGTGCTTGAGCGGGTTGCGGGAGGGGAACCGCAATGAGGCATCTAAGCGAGCAGGAACTGCTGAAGGAGCTTTGGACCAAGGGGCAGCCGCTGGCCGTCTTTTTGTATACTCCTTTCTGCGGCACATGTAAAGCGGCCAGACGAATGCTTGAAGTGGCGGAGCATTTGCTGCCGGAGGGCATCGTGGCGGATGCGGACGTGAACATGCTGCCGCAGGTCGTTCAGCAGTATCAGATCCGCAGTGTGCCTGCGCTCCTCGTCACCGACGCGAACCGCAGCGCCAAGCCGTCCATCCGGTACAGCATGGGCTCCGTGGAGGACCTGCTGCAGGAAATTAGGGGAGTGATTTCATGATTTCGATGAAGGACGTGACGCTGAGAAGAGAGGAAAACCTCATTCTTGACCATGTGTCTCTCGAAATAAAACCCGGGGAGCATTGGGCGATTCTCGGGAGAAACGGCTCGGGTAAAACGACGATGCTGGAAATGATGACGGGTTATCTTTTTCCCAGCTCGGGTACAATTGAAGTACTGGGTAATGTATATGGCGAGTGCGATGTCCGGGAAGTGCGCAAAGAAATCGGCTATATCAGCCCTTCGCTGATCGAAAGGCTGTCACTCAGCGACCCGGTTTGGGAAGTAGTGGCTACCGGAGCGTATGCTTTTTTGCGGTTTTATCAGGAGATTCCGGCGGACGTAAAAGAGAAGGCTTATAGTCTGCTGAAGGATATGCACTTGGGAGGACATGCGGAGCATCCCTTCGGCACGCTCTCTCAGGGCGAACGGAAAAAGGTGCTGCTGGCACGCTGCTTGAATATGACCGTGGTGTATGTGACCCACCATGTGGAAGAGATCGTGCCTCTATTCACCCATGTGGCGCTGATCCGTGACGGCAAAATCGCCGGTTCCGGTCCAAAGCAAGAGGTGCTGACTAACGAATTGATCAAGCGGACTTACGACATTCCTGCCAAACTGGAGTGGGATGAAGGACGTCCATGGATTAAAGTGATTTCTGGAGGGTAAACCCATTTTGACTGATCATAACTTATCGAATAATGAAAACAGCGAGGAATCGGCAGATTCCGTCTCAAGATTTATTTGCACGGCAAACCATGGCTTCGCTCCTTATGCCCAGGAAGAGCTGCGCCGCAAATTCGGCCGCCTGAAAAGCCGCGTGCTCGTGTCGGGAGAGGTGTTCCTGTTAACGCTAAATGAAGAAGCTGGCCGGGCCGTTGATATGATTGTTAGCAGCCCGCCGATATTTCTGCGTCACATCCAGCCTGTGCAGCTGGAGCAAAATGCAGAAGACATGGATCAGGCGGTCCGTGAGGTCAGCGCCTTCCTGCGGAACCGGAAGGAGCTTCATGGCGCAGCCGTGTCGCTTCAGGTTCGGAAAGCCGACGACAGCCTGTGGCAGGACAGCGCGGGCAAACTGCGCGAAACGCTGGCCGAGATGCTGAGCGACCTCGGGACGGATTTCGTCGTGCAGGATCCGGAGTGGATTATTTCTATTTTTGCGGCCGGAAGCATGCTGTACGCCGGGGTTTCACGGCCATCCGACAACTTGTCGGACTGGAGCGGCGGAGCAATCCGCTTTCAGCGTGAGGAAGGACAGATCTCCAGGGCGAAATTCAAGCTGCTCGAAGCCGAGCACAGCTTTGGCATCGATTTCACCACTTTTCACAAGGCGCTTGATATCGGGGCGGCGCCTGGAGGCTGGACGTCCTTTTTGCTGGAGCGCGGTTTACAGGTTACGGCCGTGGACCCGGCGGTCATGCATGAGTCACTGCAGGGGAATCCCGCGCTGCGGATCCTCCGGAAAAATGCCTCAGAGGTACAATTCAAGGAAGAGGAATTTGATCTTCTTGTATGCGATATGAGCTGGAGTCCGAAACAGATGGTGAAGCTGGTGAAGGAGCTGCTGCCAAGCCTGGCTGCGGGAGGAACGGCGGTTGTAACGGTGAAGCTGATGCATAAGAAACCGATGGCATTAATTGATGATGTCATTTCGTCGTTTGAGCAGGCTGAGATGCAGGTTCAGAGAGCCAAGCAGCTGTTTCACAATCGGGACGAGATCACACTTTATATGATTAAATATTAAGTCCNTTAAAAATTTGTGCTCATTTGCCTGAATTGACGAAGCGAATGGGTTTGGAAAATATTTCTTGCGAGATCCGACAATTTATTTTATACTAGTACCAAAATTAACCAAACGATAATATAGGGAAAGCATCCCGGAGTACGATCGTGGCCCAGGCCACGTCGTTATCCACAGGGTGCTTTCCTTTTTTGTCGTTCAGAAAGGTTGTGTATACGATGAGTCATCCTTCCAGGCTGCGTCCCGGACAAAGGATTGGAGGGAGGTATGAAGTAATCGCCAGCATTGGTGAAGGAGGTATGAGCCGGGTATACCTGGCAGCGGACTTGAAGCTTCCAGGCAAGCAGTGGGCCGTCAAGGAGACACCGTCGAGGCCCGAGCTGCTTCAGGGCTTGCAGGATGAGGCTGAGCTTCTCATCTCATTGAACCATCCCCGTCTCCCTCGGATCGTCGATTTTTTCGCATCGGATGAAGATGGGTTCGCTTATTTGGTCATGGACTTCATTCAGGGTGTCACGCTCGAGAAGTATTTTAAGGAGAACCAATACAGGCTCCCGGCTGGAACTATTCTGCAGATCGCGAATCAGCTGCTGGAAGTGCTGGAGTATCTGCATGGGCATGAACCCGCGGTCATTTTTCGCGACTTGAAGCCATCCAACATCATGCTTGCCCGCCAGCTGGAAGTCCGATTGATCGATTTTGGGATCGCCAGAAATTACAAGCAGGATCAATATCAGGACACCGTTAAGCTCGGTACGGTCGGATTTGCGGCCCCGGAGCAGTATGGATTGGGGCAAAGCGACGCAAGGTCGGACTTGTACGGCTTGGGCGCCTTGATGCTGTATTTGTCCACCGGCGGCAAATGCAGCGAATGGAAGGAAGGGGTACAGGAACTGATCCGCCCCGATATTCCGAGGGGCATGATCCCTATTATCCGCCGCTTGCTGAGCATTGAACCCGAAGACAGGTACCAATCGGCCAAGGAGGTACGCTCGGTCCTGGATTCCATCGGGATGCTGGGTACAGGACCGGTGGGACTGAAAGCGGGGAGGAAGCCGGGATTTCCGGGAACGCTGGCGATCGCGGTCATGGGGGCCGGCAGCGGCACGGGGACAACCCATACGGCGATTGCCGTCGCGCATTATTTAGCCCGAAGCTACGGCAAAGTAGCCCTTGTCGAGATGAATCTGCAATCGCCGGCGTTCGGCCGGATTCAGAGAATCGCGGCCGGCAGGACAGATAGCGTGCAAACGGGTGACCGCAAGTTTGAGGTGCAGGGCGTGGATTACTGGCGGCAAACCGGGAGGGCAGACGTGATCTCCCTGCTTGGTGGAAGCTACGACTTTGTGGTGATGGATCTGGGAGCTTATTTCGGTAATGACCGGCTGGAGGAATTTCTGCGTGCGGATATTCCCATTATTGTCGGATCGGGAGCGGAGTGGAAGCACCAGGATTTGGTCGGGCTCGTCCAGCAATTGTCCAGTCATCCGCAGCATAAGTGGATGTACTTTCTTCCGCTCGCACCGCAGGACGCTGTACACCGGCTGCGGCGTACGCTGGGCACGTCCCGGGTATTTTCCATCCCGCTACAGGTAGATCCTTTTGACCAATGCGATGAGATGGACCGGGCATTTGTCCGGATATTCCAAGGGCTGCTGCCGGTCGCGGAGCGCAGACGAAAGTTCAGGTTTGGCTTAAGCTGAGATGCGACTATGAAGGAGGGAGTAATCGGGAAGTATGTCAAAGTTAAGGCAGCGAACGAAACACTTGATTTATGCAGGCCTGGCAGGCGCTTCGGCGATGGGGCTGCTGTTTGCAGGCTATGCGGTCTGGAACGCGATGGAGCACAACAAACGGGAGGGAGTGATAGAGCGCCACT
>NZ_PCZT01000006.1:219219-236297 GCF_002968895.1 Paenibacillus sp. AR247
TCCAGTCGCAGAAGTCGATGGCATCCGGGTGGACCATCTCCCGCGATGTTGCTCCCGGAGAGACGATCAAGCAGGGCGATCTGATTCAGATCAAGCTTCCGCTAGAGGCTGCCCCTGGCAACCTGGTCACGGACAAGGACGGAGCTGCGGGAAGGACTGCCAAGATCGAGCTGGGCAAAGGTACGCCGCTAACCGAAGCGATGCTGTATGATGGCCAGCCGACAGCGCCGGATTTAAGAAACCGGGAGATGAAGGCGGTCTCACTGCCCTCCAACCTGAGGCAAGGGGATTCCGTCGACGTACGGATCCAGTTTCCTTCCGGTCAGGACTACATCGTGCTGTCCAAGAAAAAGATAGATAAGCTTGCTTCGCCAACGATGTGGATCAAGATGAACGAGCAGGAGATTTTGTCTTTGTCGAGCGCCATGGTGGATGCCTATTTGCATGATGCCGCATTATATGCGCTCACTTACGTTGAACCGGAAATGCAGAACAGGGCGGTCCCGACCTATCCGGTAAATAAAGCCGTGATGAAACTGATTGCGAGCGACCCTAACATCGTAAACAAAGCGGAGCAGACGCTGGCTGAGGCCGTGCGCACAGCGCTGGAGAGCGAGCTTGCCCGCGCGGATGCACAATCTCCAGGGAACGGCTCGTTTTCGGCGTCGGAATATTCTTCAGGGTATGGTCAGGCTTCAGGATCTTCCACTAGCACGCAAAGCTCGTTCCAGGCGGACGGTTCAACCCCTGCCGGGGAGTCAGAGGACTCGTTTACGTTGGACCAACCGCAGCAGAACAAGCTGCTGGAACAGGCAGTGAAAGAGGGTGGGAGTTCAACGGACCAACCATAGTTAAGAGCAGCCGGAGCTGTATGTAAGCAAAGCAACACGATGCCTGAACTTTTGAAAAAATTGACTGGCCAGGGGTGATGAGGTGAAGACGTGGATCTTTGCCGGAATTTGTGACAAGAGCGAGCTTCTGCTCTATGTGTGCATGCTGCTTCGTGCGGCAGGGAAAAAGGTATTGCTGGTGGATGCGACCGAGAAGCACAAATATCCGCTGTATATCGGACAGCTGGACAAACCGCTGTCTGTAACGGAATTTTCCGGCTTTGATGTCGCTTCGGGTTTTGCGGATGAATCCGAACTGAGGGAACATCTAGCCTTAGTCGGGACATCGATAGAGCAATACGACGTGGTTGTGTTTGATATGGAGCAGGCGGAATTTTGTCCCCGTGATTCCTGGGAAAGCGCCGCTGCGTTGGTATGGGTCAGCGATTATGAGATTTGGACGCTGGAGCAGGGAAGGGATTGGTTGGAAGACCTGTTGCACGGGCATCTCGGCAGTACGCAGCAGGAGTTCTATAAAGTGTACGTCCGGGCAGTGGATGATTTTTTTGACGAAGGGTACGCGGAAGGATATTTCGGCAGCCTCCCTGTGCTATGGAAGGAAGCATCTGTCGTCATCCCGTGGGTCGAGACGGATTATTCCTTGAAGCTGCAGAACGATCATACCCGGAAGGTACGGATCAGACGCCTAAGCCGAATATTAAAAAAAATCTATGCCTGCTGATGAGACTTCTGACAGATATGGAACCGAAAACAATCCATCGCGCCTTACGGAGCGCAGAAAGGAGCAAAGTATGAGTACAGTAGCATTTTGGAGCCCGTTAGAGGGAGGAAGCGGAAGTTCGGCGCACGCAGCAGCGGCTGCGGCTTGCCTCGGTTTGGAATATCGCCTGCGCATCCTTCTCGGTCACGGTGGTACGGCGGGGGAACGTGTGGAAGGGGCGTTCCGAAGCAGCAGGCTGGTGCTCGACCATTCCCTCGTGTCGTTTCACGATCACGGTATGGACGCGCTGGAAAGGCTTGCGGTTAACCGGCGTTTATTCAGGGACAATTTCCGGGATTACACGATCCCTGTGCTGCCTGAGCGTCTCGACTTTGTCCAGGGAAATGACCGTCGGGGAGGAACTCTGCCGGGTTATCGCGCGCAATCGGTGCAGTCCATCGTAACGATCGCCAACCAATGTTATGATCTGGTGCTGCTGGATGCCGGGTCCGGGATGGGGGCAGCCGGGGATCCGGGGGACGGGGCGATGCTAGAGCAGGCGGATTTGATCGTCGTCAGCCTGACGCAGAGTGTTGAGGGATTGGAACACTTTTTCAGCGGGAGACACTATCCCGACCAGTTAAAGGATAAGCCGGTTATCCTTGTCCTTGGGCGCTACGACAAAGAATCCCACTGCACGCTTCACAACATTAAACGCAGGTTCGGGTATAAGGGCATTCTTCATGGTGTTCCTTACAATACGGATTTCATGGATGCGTGGAACATGCATGGTGTCATGAACTATATGCAGCGCAGCCGCAATCTAAACGATCGGCATCCATCGGCACACTTCTACGGCAGCATAAGGCAGCTGGCAAAAGACCTGATGAATATGCTTGAAATACCCGCTTTGAAGATGGTGGGAAGGGGAGCTTGAATGTTTTCCGGATCGCTGTTCAACATTTTGTTTATGGCAATCATTCTATTATTTGCAGCTCTTTTCATTTACTTGAGATGGCTTGATCTGCGCAAACGGCCCCCTGTAGCCGGAACAACCGGCGTTGAATTTACGATCGAAGCGATGACATCCTTCGTCAAACNGACCCTTCATGAGCTGACCCACAGTCAACTAACCGACCTGGGACTGCATGAAGAAGAATACAAACGCAGGCTGAATCAGCGCAGTGAGCTGCGCAAAGCGCTTAAGAACTGCATTTCCGGAGATGTTCATGAAAAGCAATACGTGAAGCAGTTTATGGCCGATTTGCTGGTCAAAAGTTATGGCGTGACGGAGGGCAACATAGACCAGGCGATTCCGTTTGCGGATCCGAGGCTTTTGAACGTACAGGATCAATTCGAAATCATCTTTTATTTATACAAACTGCAGTATGGCCAGGACGCGCTGTCGATGATGCTCGAATTGCACGGTCTAGCCGAACTGCGCGTGCTTCCTGGTTATGGCGATGAGCCAGTTTATGCTGTAACCGCCAGCGATGTGGAACAAATGTATGCCAATGAATCCCGAAGTCTAACGTTTTCGGAGAAGCTGGAGATTGTCGTTCAGCGTATTTACCAGCGTAAAAGCTGGAGATTGTCGTTCAGCGTATTTACCAGCAGTTTAAAGGGTTTTCGGTCATCGATGAGCTCCGGGATCAGCGGATTGACGGCGTCAGCGGCGGTGTGAGCGGTATTTTGGCTGATGAGTCATTCGCCGCCTCCTATGGACTGGACCCGCTGCGTATGCTGCAAGCTTCGGTTCAGCCGGAACGTAAAGCCAGAATGACCGAAAGTGTGTGGATATTTTACAGGGGCAAAACGATTCATATGGCCTGTCTGTCCTTCGGGACAGAGCTTGAGCTGAAGCGTGTCTGCCAGAACATTTATAAATACAATCACCCCGGCCAGCTCTCGGAAGCAAACGGCTACAAAGTAAACGAAATGAAGGACGGGTCGCGCGTCGTGGTGGTTAGGCCGCCGTTTTCGGAGTCATGGGCTTTTTTCGTCCGTAAGTTTGACATCCGTAGCGCGACGCTGGAGCAGCTGGTCACCGGGGACAACGCCCAGCTTCCGATCCAAATGCTGCGCTATCTCATGAAAGGGAGCCGAATTACGGCCATCACGGGGGCCCAGGGCTCGGGTAAAACGACGCTGCTGATGGCGATGATCGAGCATATCTACCCGACCTATACACTCCGGGTGCAGGAAATGGCGTTCGAGCTCCACCTCCGGAAGATCTACAGCCGCAGGAACATTTTATCGTTCCGGGAGACAGATCGCATTACCGGTCAGGAAGGATTGGACCTTCAGAAAAAGACGGACGGCACGGTCAATATATTGGGCGAGGTGGCCAGCGACGGGGTTTCCTCCTGGATGATCCAAATGTCCCAGGTCGCCAGCTTGTTTACCGTATTTACGCATCACGCCAAGACGTTTCGCGATTTGATCTTCTCCCTGCGGAATTCCCTGCTGAAGAGCGGCGTGTTTCACCATGAGGCCGTTGCTGAACAGCAGGTGGTTCAAGTCATCAACTTTGACATTCATTTGAAACGGGATGCTGCCGGCAAACGGTACATCGAACGGATTACCGAATGCATCCCCAAGGAGAAGGAGCCGCTGAGCATGATTGAAGGGGGCACCCACGGGAGCATCAGGAAGATGCTAGGCCACTTCATGGAAATGCAGGCGGAATATTATCGCCGCGTTCATGACCAGAGCACCTTTTCCTCCCGGAACATCATCGAGTTTCGCGACGGAGGATATGTGGCCGCAGAACCCATTTCCGAGAGGAACTTCAGGGAAATGGCCGAGCAGATGAGCGTGGAAGATGCGGTCATGTTCAAGGATTTTGCTCAGACGAACTGGGGGAATGGATATGGGAGTTAGGCGTCTGCTGTTCCTGGTCCTGATCATTTCTCTGGCGTTGTTTGCGGTAGTCTATGCCGTCATGATGTGGCTGAATAACAGGTCGCGGCGGAACCGGCTGGAGCTGCTGAGCGATCCTGCGCGTCCGAAGGATGAATTGATGCTGCGCAAACGATGGCAGCAATTTCTTCAAACCGCTTATATCGTAGGTTGTTCTGTACCGCTTCTTTCAGCCTATATCCGAAAAGTAAGGAAACGGGTAAGCGGCGTTCATGCGTATGAGGAAGTTTATCTCCGCCATGAGGTCATGAAGGTTACGCTTTCCATACTGGGGACACTGGGCATTTCAGTTGCGGTGCTGTTTCTGCTGAACCCCAGCTTAAGTTTCCTTCTGCTGGTTCTGCTTACTGCGGTGGTGATCAACAGCCTGTTGATCGACATGGTGGTTAACCGGCTGGAGCGGCGGCTGCTCGTCCAAATGCTCGATCTGTTCTCGGACATCCGCCACCGGTATCATCAGCATGGGATGGTGGATGAAGCGCTGCAGGAGGCGGCTGAATCGGCAGAGGACGAGGCAGGCCTTCATACCCGAAAAATTGCCGAGGCGCTGATCAGCAACAACCCTTCTGAAGAATTGGAGAAGTACTATGAAGCTGCACCCAACCGCTTTTTAAAAGCATTTGCCGGTATTTCCTACATGATCATGGAATTTGGAGACAAGGTGAAGGAGCAGGGCTCCATCTATTTGCAGGGACTTAGCGGGCTGACGAAGGAAATCCATCTGGAAATTTTGCGGCGAAGCAAGCTCGATTATCTGTTAAAAGGCCTCAATGTGATCGCGTTAGTTCCCCTGTTTTTTACCAAACCGATCGAGCGATGGGCCAGAAGCAGCTTTCCGGCGATGGATGAGTTTTATATGAGCAAGCTTGGGTATGCGGCCAAAATTCTCATTTATATCGTGATTATCCTGTCGTTTGTTTTGCTGCAAAAGCTTCAGCAGAATGATGAAACTACATACCGGGCTGGAAGAAACAGCCGCCCATGGGAGAAAGCAATATCGCGTGTTCCGTTATTCCGGGTAATGGCCGCATGGGCCGCCCCCCATCCGGGAAGCGCTGATTATTCCAAAGTGGTCCGCTTGATGAAGGAAACCGGAACCGAGCTGACCTATGAATGGTTTTACATCCGGCGGGTCGTCTACAGCCTCATCGTGTTTGCGGTTACGCTGACGATGACATTGTATCTTCATCAGATGTCCAGGCATCACATTATGTACGATCCGGTGGTTCAGGACAGCTTCTTCGGGCAGACGACCATCACCCAGCAAGAGGAAGGCAAGCGTCTCAGCAGCCAGGACCTAGAGGTCATGAGAAGGGTGAACATGTCGCCGGAAGCTACCTATGCGGAGATTGCCGAACAGCTGCAGCAGGCTGAAAGCAAAGGTCTCGGCAAAGACGAGCTTGTAGACTCGGCTAACCGGATCCTCGGCAAGCTTCAGGCTTATCACAACGAGTATTTTAAATGGTGGGAGCTTGTGTTGTGCCTCTTCGCCGGCATGCTTGGATACGAATGGCCTTTCTGGCTGCTTCTGTTCCAGAGAAAGCTCCGCTATATGGACATGCGACATGAAGTCTACCAGTACCAGACCGTCATTTCGATGCTGAGGGAGATGGACCGGATTTCGGTGGAGGAAATTTTGGAGTGGATGGACCGTTTTGCCGTCATATTCAAAATTCCGATTCAGAAGTGTCTCATCCATTATGACCACGGAGGGGAAATGGCTCTCCAGCAATTGAAGGAGGAGGTGCGGTTCACCGAGTTTCAAAGAATCGTGGACAAGCTGCTCCTTTCCGTAGAGAAAATACCGATCAGCCAGGCTTTCGACGATTTGGAAGGCGAGATGTCCTTTTATTTTGAGCAGCGAAAACAGGATTATGAGCGGATCATTGATACAAAAGCGGGTCTTGGCAGGCTGATCGGCTTTGCACCCATGTACTCCTTGATTTTCATCTATTTGGTCATCCCGCTGATTGCGATGAGCTTTATGCAGATGAACATCTACTACGAGCAAATTCAAAAAATATAAGGAGATGTAAACCTATGAACAACGCGTCCAGTGCATTAAAAGTAGCCGCAGGCATTTTTCTGACGATCGCGCTCATTACGATTGTCGTCATTCTGTTTATATCGGCGCAGGAAGCTACAAAAACCGCGCAAAACAATTTCTCGGACATCCAGACCGAGCTGTCTCAGGCTTCGTTTACGGTTTACGACGGAACAAGCATCAGCGGTTCCCAGGTGACGAATGCACTGCGAAAGTTCAAGGATAAGGACCAATTCGGCATTTTGGTGAAGACGGGCAAAAACAGGCAGGGTCAGTGGTACGGCAATCAGCTCAACATCAGCGCCGATATTGCGAGCGACAATTATGGTTCGGTGATCAATACAGGGCAGCGTGTAGGAAACTTGACGGAAACCGCCAACGAGTCCAGCAATGAGTATGTCAATCCAAGCGGAAAGTTTAAGGCAAGCATCGTGAAGGACAGCTCCAATGTGGTACGGGGACTTATATTTGAGCAGTAGGCAGGGAAGGTGAAGGAGTGGCTTAGGTTATGAATCAGCATGCAGAAAGCATGATTTCCGTCAGTATAGCCTTCATTTTGTTTATCAGCGCCTGCATCTTCGCTCTAGGTTTAACCGGAGAACTGAACCGTGCCGTGAACGGGGCAGGGCGCGCCGCTCAGGGACAGTTGAGAAGCGTACAGCCCGTATTGGAAGCATCGCATGAGGATTGGGTAAGCGGTTCTCAAGTTGTGTTCAGTATGATGGGGCTTAACGATCCGGGTGTCCGGATTTCGGTAGACGGTGCAAATGTTCCCGGAGGTCCATGGGGGGATGGGTTTGATTTCTCAATGATCGAGACCGGCGCGCTGTACTCCGTTGCTTATGAGTGGGACGGCTCCGGCGTCCTGACCGGCATCCATTTTGCGAAGTCGGAGAATAGGGAGAAGACCAGCCATGAGTAACGCCATCTCGAAGTTTGCGGCGGTGCTGCTGGCCGTGGTCGTCATGTATATTTATCCGGCAGCGGAAGCTTCGCAGCGGCAGGACGACCTGAACCGCATCGTCGTCTATAATGCAGTGACGCAGTTCGTGGATGCCGTAAGGAACAAGGGCTATATCAGTCCGGTGATGTATAAGCAATTTCTGGAAGAAATTCAGGCGACGGGCAACGAGTTCGACGTGCAGATGGAGCATCTTCACAAGAAATATCAACCGGAATATACTGACGCGGCTAACCCGGGTACGTTTCAAAACAAGTTCAGCACCGTTTATGACGGATATTATACCTCTGACATTATGGATCATATGTTTCCCGACACTACGGTTCCCAAAGACGATGAATCGAGAGTCTACAAGCTCACGGCCGGAGACTTTTTTAAAGTTACGGTCAAAAATGTGAACCGGACGGCGGGAACGGTGATGTTCGATTTCGTTACAGGGGCATTGACCGGTGAGGCCGCAGTGATCGCTTTTCCGTATGGAGGCATGGTACTTAATGAAGATTACTGATTTTTGCCTCGTATCCATCGTCATATTCTTTCCGGTCTTTTTGATCGTGGGTTACCATGTTCAGGATCAGCGGAATGTTCGTTTTACCGAGCTGAAGTACGTTACAGCCTTGAGAACAGCCGTTCAGGACGCGGGGAGCATGCTGAACGTCAATGAGCGGCAGGAGTTTGAGTCAGGCTACGGCTCGGCGAAATTTTTTAAAGCGGATAAGGAGCTGGCCCTTGATACGTTTTACTATACACTGTATGCCAATTTGGGGATCGAAGAAGACGCGGCTGCCCAGCAGGTGCTGGACCGTTACATTCCGGCCGTAGTTGTGATCGATTACGACGGATACTGGGTGTACGCGGAGGAGGAATATAAGGGAGCTGACGGCATGGCATATGCCAAGCATCTATGGCTTCCGAAAAAGCCGTATAGTTACAGCGACCGGGCAGGCAATATGGTCCATTTTACGCTCGATAATGTCGTAGAAGCTTATCAAGCCGGCTCGGGCACTTGGATCAGGGGACTTCAAAGGGAGCTCGGACCGACTTCGTCCATTCCTTTGCTGCAAGATAGGGTCCGGTATGAGCAGGTAAGAAGAACGACCATCGTTCAGGCGATCGAGGACGACCTGGCCAATGTCATTAACAGGCATAATGAAAAGGCAGTCCGAAACGGCGCATCCTACGTGTTTACGCTTCCGCTCATTTCACAGGAGGAGTGGAATAACTCGATTGACGATATCGGCATCTTGGCGTTTATCCAAGGCATCCCTATCGGCGAGCAAGCATTGAACAATTTCGCGTTGGGCAGCGGGAGATTGGTCAAGTCGACCGTTATCAAGGCGGGGGTGGATCACCGAACAGGTATCCGTTATTATTCCAGAGGTGATTGTGCCGATGATTTGGACGCTGCGGAGACCTTTACGAGCGCCAAAGAAGCGGCTGCAAACGGCTATTTTGAGAAACCGTGCACACGGGCTTTCGATCCGTAATGGTTTCTTCAATTAAGAAACAATGATTTCGTGGATTTCTGTTTTACGGCTGGCTCCTTCTTATGATAAAATGATGTCTTGAATGTCATTTCAATGACTTGATGCTAAAATTGAATTTTTATCATAGATAGGAGCGCAAAAAGCAGCTATGAGCTTATTGACAGTCGAAAACGTCTCCCACAATTTCGGGGATCGCACGTTGTTTAAAAACGTATCCTTCCGTCTCCTGGCCGGCGAACATGTAGGACTCGTCGGTGCCAACGGTGTCGGAAAGTCAACCTTGATGAATATTTTGACGGGACAGCTGCTGAAGGACAACGGCAAGGTGGAATGGACGCCGAAGGTCCGCTACGGCTATCTGGACCAGCATACGAAGCTGACGCCGGGCAAGACGATCCGTGATGTGCTTAAGGATGCCTTCCTGCCGCTGCTGGAGCTGGAAAAAGAGATGATGGAGATCACCGAGAAAATGGCCGATGCGTCTCCCGAAGAGCTGGAGCTGCTGCTTGAGCAGATGGGCGATATTCAGGAACAGCTGGATATCGGCGATTTCTACATGCTCGACGTCAAAGTGGAAGAGATGGCAAACGGTCTTGGCCTTAATGCGATTGGGCTGGACCGGGACGTGGCCGCCCTCAGCGGTGGTCAGCGCACCAAGGTGCTGCTGGCCAAGCTGCTGCTCGAGAAACCGACCGTTCTTCTTCTCGACGAGCCAACCAACTATTTGGACGTGGAGCATATCGAGTGGCTGACCCAGTATCTGAAAGATTATCCGCATGCCTTTATCTTGATCTCCCACGATACGGAGTTCATGAACCAGGTCGTCGATGTGATTTACCATCTGGAATTCGCTAAACTGACCCGGTATTCGGCCAATTACGAGAAGTTTCTGGAGATGGCGGATATTTCAAAGAATCAGCACATCGACGCCTATGAGAAGCAGCAGGAATTTATCAAGAAGCAGGAAGACTTTATCCAGCGGAATAAGGCGCGTTATTCGACCTCCGGCCGGGCGAAGAGCCGGGAGAAGCAGCTGGAGCGCATCGAGCGGATCGATCGTCCGGAAGAAGCGGCCAAGCCGGTGTTTAACTTTAAAGAGGCACGGGCCAGCGGCAAGACGGTGTTTGAAGGGATCGATTTCGAGATCGGTTATACCCACGCCCTGCTTCCCAAAATGAGCATGACGATTGAGCGCGGAGAAAAAATCGCTATCGTCGGCTGCAACGGCGTCGGCAAATCGACGCTCCTGAAGACGATCATGGGTAAAATCCCGCCGATCAGCGGCAAAACGTACCTTGGCGATTTTCTGTATCCGGCCTACTTTGAGCAGGAGGTCCGCCCCGGCAACATCACGCCGATTGACGACGTATGGAATGAGTTCTCGTCTTTGAACCAGCACGAAGTCCGTGCTCACTTGGCCCGCTGCGGCCTGAAGAACGAGCACATTACGCGTCCGCTCAATATGCTCAGCGGCGGCGAGCAGGCAAAGGTCCGATTGTGCAAGCTGATGATGCGTGAAGCGAACTGGATCCTTTTTGACGAGCCGACAAACCATCTTGACGTCGTAGCCAAAGCCGAGCTGAAGCGCGCCCTTCAGGAATTTAAGGGGACGGTGCTGCTCGTTTCCCACGAACCGGATTTTTATGAGGATTGGGTCACCAAAATTTGGAACGTAGAAGAGTGGTCCGCACAGCGGGCTTAACTGCCTTGTAAATATCGAGCACTCGCAGCAAACAATAACCAAAAGCATATCATAGCCGCTTTCCTTCGGGATTGCGGCTTTTTATGAAAGGAATGATGAGCGATGCAACATACAGGAAACCGTTACTCCCGGCAGGAGCGGTTTGCCCCTTTGGGCAGGGAAGGCCAGCAGAGGCTGGCGGGCAGCCACGTTCTCATTATTGGCGCGGGGGCGCTCGGCACTTCGATCGCCGAGACGCTGGCCCGTTCCGGGGTGGGCCATCTCACGATCGCCGACAGGGATTACGTGGAATGGAGCAATCTTCAGCGGCAGCAGCTGTTTTCCGAGGAAGACGCCCAGCGGCGGCTGCCGAAGGCGGTAGCGGCCAAGCAGCGCCTGGAGGCGATCAATTCGGAGATTGTCATCGACAGCCATATTATGGACGTACGCGTCGATGAACTGGAGGAGCTGGTCCGCGGAGTGGATCTGATCATGGACGGTACCGATAATTTCGATACCCGTCTACTGATCAACGATCTCGCCCACAAGCATGACCTTCCCTGGATATATGGGGGCTGTGTCGGCAGCTATGGCATCACCTACACCATTCTCCCCGGCAAGACGCCCTGTCTGAACTGCTTGCTGGGCACTGTCCCGCTCGGTGGAGACACCTGCGACACAGCGGGCATCATTCCACAGGCTGTACAGATGGTGACGGCCCACCAGACTACGGAGGCTATGAAGCTATTAAGCGGGCATCCCGAGGCGCTATCGAACAAACTGGTGTCCTTTGACCTTTGGCGCAACGAGTGGATCACGATCGGCGTAGACCATGCGAAAATGGAGGATTGCCCGACCTGTGGACATCAGCGGACGTACCCCTACCTGTCAGCCTCAAATCTGGAGAAAACCGACGTGCTCTGCGGGCGCGACACCGTTCAGATCCGTCCAGGAAGCAAGCGGTCCCTTGATTTGGCGGAAACAGCCGACAGGCTGGCCAAGCTTGGAGAGGGTATCGTCGACGCCAACCCTTTTCTGGTATCATTTCAATTGGAATCGAAGCGGATGGTCATCTTTGCCGACGGGAGGGTGCTGGTGCACGGCACCAAGGATATTCCCGAGGCCAGGTCGCTGTATCATCGGTATTTTGGGTAAAAGGCATCATTTTCAAATTCAGACCATTCCGTATTCCGGAATGGTTTTTTATTTTGTGGCCACCCTAAAAGGAAACAATCGGCGTGCTCGCCGGAGCAAGCGGTACTGACCGCACGTTCATCAATACTAAAAAAGTCGGTGGGCTGACATGCACGAAAGCATCCTGGCTATGGGACTGGCGAGGGACAGTGAGGTCGTTGATGCTCTTCTGGAAGAGCGGTTCGAAATATATATTGCCGGGGACGAAGAAGAAGCTGCTCAATACGCGCGCAGCCATCCGGTCGACCTGCTGCTCATGGATTTGACCGGTTCCGCTGTGCCTTTAACCCGGCTCATTCGCACCGTCCAGCGTGAGCAGAAGGGCCGGCGGTTCCCTGTCGTCGTTTTGACGCCGTCCGATATGGACCTTCCTGTGTCCAGGCTTTTCCGTGCAGGCGCCAACGACGTGCTGAAAAAGCCTGCCGACACCGACGAACTTCTGGCCCGGATCCGCAATTTGCTGTCGTTGTTCGGGCTGATCGAAGAGCAGTACGGACAGACGGTCACGATTGCCGACCTGGATATAGAACCCAAGAGCCGGACGGTAACGCGCGGTGGAATCCCTATTGAACTGACCGCAAAAGAATATGACCTGCTGCTGTACCTGGCCAGGCACGTGAACCAAGTGTGCAGCCGTGAAGACATCTTGAAGTATGTATGGGAATTCGAATTTCATATGGTGACCAATGTCGTGGATGTATATATCCGGCATTTGAGGAAAAAGGTTGACCGCGGATTTAAGCAAAAACTGATTCACACCGTGCGCGGAGTGGGTTATATAATAAAAGAAGGCCAATAGTCCTACAGGACTACCAGCCTTCCACGTTGATGTCTATTATAACCTACAGTACGCGGCGTGCTTTCAGATAAGTTCTCTTCCAGTTGCCGGAGTTCAGATCGGAGATCGTTACGCCGGGAGAACCGTACGTGTGCAGAATTTTACCGTTGCCGGCATACACCGCCACGTGAGTTACGTTATGTCCGTTGGCTCTGCTGCCGCTGGAGAAGAACACAAGATCTCCGGGCTTCAGGTTTGCTTTCGATACGGCTTTTCCGACTTTGGATTGCGCCACAGAAGTACGCGGCAAGTTTACACCGTACTTTTTAAAGATATGCTTCATAAAAGAAGAGCAGTCAAAATTTCTTGTTGTGCTGGTCGAAGCGCCGAACTTGTATGGAGTACCCATATATTGTTTTCCGTAATTTACGACTTTTTGTCCAGTCGTTGTCGATGTCGTTGCAACTTGAGTATTAGCTGCAGAGGCTTCCGTTACCTGTGCGCTCGTTGCGATCATTCCACCAAAACCTATAGATGCACATAACCCTACGGTTACTACTTTTTGGATCAGTTGTTTGTTCATGTTGTATTACCTCCAAATTTCGTTTTCTCTCAAGCTCGTCTCCGAGTATAACAGCTTTGAAACAACCTAAATTCTGGATGATGTGTAACAAAACGTTGTGGCTGTAAGAGAAATGGGCTTTTATTAAAAAACGATTAAAAGTTACAAAAAATTAAGAAATACATCTACCCATCCTTGAAGCAAATAAAAAAACCCTTGATAAATCAAGGGTTTTCATCGTTTTTTGCAACATTTCATTTCGGTTACAAAATTGTTGTCAAACAAAAGCTGCTGCTATTTTAATCATTGCTTTGGATGACCAGCAGGAGTCCGCCTTCCACGGTCGATTGTGCCTTGGGAATCGGTTAATTGATTGCTGATGCCGAGGGATTCTCCCATTTTAAGCGTGGCGTTGTCGGATATTGGCTAACGTGTGGTCGAGCCTCGATCCTGTTACCCCCATCAGCAGAATGATATCCGGCTGTTCTTTGATGGCAAGGTCCAGCGCAAGCTCCGTATCGGTCAAATCCTTGTCGATGGGATCGCAATCAATGAGCTGCTTGCTGCCGCTTCTAACCTTTTGCAAATCGGCCGGAGATATGGAGTCAAAATCGCCTACAGCCAGATCAGGCTTATAATTGTTTTCTATTAAAAATAACGCTCCCCGGTCGGCACCGATCAAAAAGTCGGAAGGCCTGATTTCCTTCAAGTACTGCTTGTGCAGATCGCCTCCGGAAAAGATCAATACCCGTTTCTGTTCCATCCTGTTTACCTCCGATTGTCGCATTGACGGCTCTTGGCAAGCCCTTTAATTCGCTGTTTATCGAAAGGGCTTGGAAGTTATTCTAGTATAAATCAGAATAGATGGTTGCACAATTCGGCCGACAGCGGCTACAATGGATGACAGCATATGTTAGGGAGAGGTCAGAAAGAAAGTGGACATGCACGTTTTTGAACTATTCAGCATGATCGGAACCATCGCTTTCGCCATGTCCGGTGCGCTCGTAGCCATGGAGGAAGAGTACGACATTTTGGGAATCTTGGTTCTCGGCCTGGTGACTGCTTTCGGCGGCGGGGTCATCCGCAATGTACTGATCGGTGTGCCGGTGACGACGCTTTGGAGCCAGGGACTGCTGATCAAATTGGCGGTCGTGGCGGTGATCGTCGCTTTCCTGCTGCCTGTAAACTGGATCAGGCATTGGAAGAGGGCGGAGGCGCTGCTGGATGCGGTGGGATTGTCAGCCTTCGCGATTCAAGGCGCATTGTATGCAGCCAACATGCATCATCCGCTCAGCGCGGTTGTTGTTGCCGCCGTGTTGACGGGCATTGGGGGAGGAATTATCCGGGACCTGCTCGCCGGAAGGAAGCCGCTTGTGCTTCGAGATGAAATATATGCCGTGTGGGCGATGCTGGCCGGGGTAGCCATCGGACTGCATTGGATCCAGACTACACTGGAAGTGATCGTTTTGTTTGCGGCGGTGGTGGTGTTCCGGATGCTGTCTGTTTTTTATAAATGGAAGCTCCCGCGGCGTTCGCTGCAGCCATCTGCCCTACAGCCCGTCATCCGAGACGAACGGCACAAGGAATCAGCATAAAGCTAGGAGGACGAGACTTACATGATTTCCGTTTTATTTGTTTGTTTGGGCAACATTTGCCGCTCACCGATGGCTGAGGCGATCTTGAGACATAAAGTGGGCGAGGCAGGGCTGGAAGGAAAGATCAGCGTGGATTCCGCAGGCACGGGAGACTGGCACCTCGGCAAGATTCCGCATGAAGGAACCCGGCGGATGCTGGATCAGTACAAGATCAGTTATGCGGGAATGAAGGCGAGGCAGGTCGCGAGCAGCGATTTCGAAACCTTCGACTATATCGTCTGCATGGATGACAGCAACGCGGCGAACCTGCGCAAGCTTCCGGGGGGAGAACAGGCGACCGTCCTGAAGTTCATGGACCTGCTGCCGGATCATGAGCTTCGCGAAGTGCCGGACCCTTATTATACGGGGAATTTCGAGCAGGTTTACGAATTGATGGACGCGGGCTGCCAGGTACTTTTGGACAAAATATGCCAACAAAAGCTATAATAGAAAAGACACGCCCGAACGAGGCAATGATCAAAAAGGAAAGCGGCAGGCGCACTGCCGTTTTTTCAGGCTGGAATTGAAAGCGTAACCACTTGCGGGGATAAAAAAAGGTGAACGTCGGCTGAGCTGTGGCTGCTGCATTAGCATTCATACCGGAACATGTTCACCTTTGTGCTGTTCAATAGAGGGTAATGGGTCAGGCGCGAAGAAAATAGAGCAGTGCATCCGGCAGTTCTTTTTGCCAGAAGCCCCAAATATGCTTGCCGTCTTTCTCGGTATACCGAACGGTTGCACCGCGGTCCAACAGCAGTTCTTTCATGCTTCGGTTAATCTCGACGAAGTTGTAGACCCCAAGGTCGCTCTCAAAATGGGTTTCCTGCAGGCCGACGATCATGTAGACATCGAGCCAGGACAAGTCATCGTTTTCGGCTACGATTTCCTGGGTGTCCGTATAGTAAGCGCCGGACAAGCTGATAATCCGGTGAAACATCTCCGGATAGTTCATAGCCAGGTGGAGCGAAACGCATCCTCCCAGCGAGTCGCCGGCCAGCACGCGCTGCCCGGGGTCTTGCCGCACGGGATATTTTTGCTCGATGAAGGGAATAATTTCTTCGGCAAAGCACCGGGTGTAGGCCTCGAACCGGCTGCCGAACGGCGCGTATTCTTCGGTTCGCACGGAGGTGTCGACCTCGACGCCTACGACGATGAAGGGTTCGGCGAGATCGTCCAGAATCAGCTGATTGGCGATGGTCGCGATCCGGCCGAATTAAAAAATTCCTCGCCATCCTGGCAGTAGACGACCGGATAGCTGACGACCTCGTGGTAGCCGGGCGGCAGATATACGCGCAGGTTACGGCTTTCATTTAAAAAGCGGCTCTCCAGTTGTTCCTTGTGAATGGTTCGTTTCAAGTATTTTGAATCCGTCATTCATGATCACCTTTCGTGCGGTTAATTTTTGCAATCGGGAAAACAATAAGTTACTATAACCCATGTTTGCCGATTTTGTACCTGTTTCAGTCAAAGCACTCTGTCTGTTATACAAAATACATTCGCCTGTTATACATACAAAGCGCAAATATTTTGAAATTTAATCCGCAATAGCTTTGACGAAACGAATAAAACAGGTGTATAATAATTCTATAACAGCGGAACTTGATATTCAAATTTTTTTGTTGAGGTGAAGAGAATGAGCAAGGTTCCTTATGAAGTATACACCGAGGAAGTCGAAGCGCTTTCCGTGCTTTCTCCGGACGGTGAAATTGTTAATGAAGCGAAAATGCCTAAACTTACTGATGATCAGTTAAAAGAAATTATGTACCGTATGGTATTTACACGTACTTGGGATGACCGTGCTGTTAACCTTGGACGTCAGGGCCGTCTCGGCTTCTACGCACCGGTTTCCGGTCAGGAAGCGACGATGGTCGGCAGTGAATTCGCGCTGGAGAAAGATGACTTTATCTGCCCGGGCTACCGCGACATGCCGCAGATCGTATGGCACGGACTTCCGCTATACCAAGCATTCCTGTACTCCCGCGGACATCAAGAAGGCGGCCGCATTCCTGAGGGCGTTAACGTCTTGATGCCACAAATTATTATCGGTGCGCAAATTTTGCACGCGATGGGTATTGCCATGGGCTACAAGCTGAAGAAGCAGAAGCAAGTGGTCATTACGTACACAGGTGACGGCGGATCTTCCGAGGGCGACTTCTACGAAGGCCTGAACTATGCCGGACGCTTCAAACTTCCTGTCATTTTCTTCGTACAAAACAACGGCTACGCCATTACGACTCCTTTCGCAAAACAAACGGCATCCTTGT
>NZ_PCZT01000006.1:236397-256312 GCF_002968895.1 Paenibacillus sp. AR247
ACGAAGGACGAAGAAGGCGAATGGAACGCGAAGGATCCGATTACGCGCCTCGGAAAGTACCTGGAGAAGAAAGGCCTGTGGTCGGAAGAAGACACGGCCCGCGTGAAAGAGGAAGCCAAAGCGAAAGTAAACGAAGAGATCAAAAAAGCGGAACAGACTCAAAAAATGACCGTTCCCGGCCTGATCGACAGCATGTTCGAACAAACACCGAAACATTTGGAAGAACAAAAGGCCGATTTCCAATAAATCGTTTGATCCGTTTTGCGTAGTTTAACGAATGTTTAAGGAGGAAATGAAGCAATGGCACAAATGAATATGAAGGAAGCAATCCGCGATGCGCTGCGCGTGGAACTCAAGCGTGACCCGAACGTGATTGTGTTTGGTGAGGACGTAGGTAATGTCGGCGGCGTATTCCGTGCGACGGAAGGGCTGCAAAAAGAATTCGGAGAGGAACGCGTCTTTGACACGCCTCTGGCTGAATCCGCGATCGGCGGCCTGGCTGTAGGCCTCGGGATCCAAGGCTTCCGTCCGGTAGCCGAAATCCAGTTTGTCGGCTTTATCTTTGAAGCGCTCGACCAAATGTTTGTACAGGCGGCCCGCATGCGTTTCCGTTCCGGCGGACGCTACAACGCGCCGATCGTATTCCGCACACCGTTTGGCGGCGGGGTTAAAGCAGCTGAACTTCACACCGATTCCCTGGAAGGTTTGGCCGTTCAAACACCGGGTATTAAAGTGGTAGTGCCGTCGAACCCTTACGACGCCAAAGGCCTGATGATTGCGGCGATCCGTGACAACGATCCGGTGTTCTTCATGGAGCACTTGAACCTGTACCACGCGTTCCGCGCCGAAGTTCCTGAAGAGGATTACGTCGTTGAGCTGGGTAAGGCTAACGTGGTCCGCGAAGGTTCCGACGTGACGATCATCGCCTACGGCATGATGGTTCATACCGCTACGAAAGCAGCGGAAGAGCTTGAGAAAACGAAAGGCATCAAAGCCGAAATCATCGACCTGCGTACGCTGAATCCTTTGGATATCGATACGATCGTTGCATCGATCAAGAAAACAAACCGTGCCATCGTCGTACAGGAAGCTCAAAAAACTTCCGGCGTTGCGGCTGAGGTCATTGCTCAAATCAACGAAAAAGCGATTCTTCACCTGGAAGCTCCAGTACTGCGCGTAACTGGACCTGACACGGTATATCCTTTTGCCCAAATCGAAGATACATGGCTTCCTACACCGGCTCGAATCATCGCTGCAGTCAACAAAGTCATGGAATTCTAAGAATCGCAGTCATTCAATAGGGAGGTAGTAACGTGGCAAAATTTGAATATCGGTTCCCCGAACTGGGAGAGGGCTTGCATGAAGGCGAAATTATCAAAATGCATATCAAGCCCGGCGATAAAGTAACAGACGACGACATCATTATGGAAGTGCAGAACGACAAGGCGGTTGTAGAAGTGCCTTGTCCGGTTAACGGCACAGTACAGGAAGTATTCACGAAGGACGGACAGGTGTGCCGTGTTGGCGAAGTAGTCGCCATTATCGATGCGGAAGGCGAAGTGCCTGAGCAGGAAGCTCCTGCCGGCGATCACGGCGCCCAAGAAGCAGACGCAGCAAAAGGCAGTGCGGATACAACATCTTCCCCTGCGGCAAGCAGCCCTGCTGATGCCAAAGAAGGCGGCGCTGACCAAGCTCCGGCTCCTGCAGCTCCGAACAAAGAAGTGCTGGCTACGCCAAGCGTGCGCAAGTTTGCGCGTGAGCAAGGCGTTGACATCACGCAAGTGAGCGGAACAGGCAACAACGGTAAAGTGACTAAAGAGGACGTCGAAGCCTTCAAGAATGGCGGCGGTCAAGCAGCAGCGCCTGCAGCAGCTAAGGCTGAAGAGAAGGCAGCTGCACCTGCAGCGGCAGCAGCAGCTGCGGATCCACGTGCTGAAGAAGAGCGCGTACCGTTCAAAGGAATCCGTAAAGCGATCGCTAACGCCATGGTGAAATCGGCGTATACAGCTCCGCACGTTACGATCATGGACGAAGTGGACGTAACCGAGCTGGTGGCATTCCGTACCCGCATGAAACCGATCGCCGAGAAGAAAGGCACGAAGGTCACTTATCTGCCGTTCATCGTCAAAGCGCTTGTGGCGGCCAGCCGGCAATTCCCTGCTTTGAACGCGACGATCGACGAAGAAAACAACGAAATCGTCTACAAGAAGTACTACAACATCGGTATCGCAACCGATACAGATAACGGTCTGATCGTACCGGTCATCAAAGATGCCGACCGTAAGAGCATCTGGATGATCGCTGACGCGATCCGCGACCTCGCGGCACGCGGCCGTGACGGCAAACTGGCTCCGGCAGAAATGAAAGGCAGCACGATCTCCATCACCAATATCGGTTCCGCCGGCGGCATGTTCTTTACTCCGATCATCAACTTCCCAGAAGTGGCGATCCTGGGTACCGGACGCATTACCGAAAAACCTGTCGTGAAGAACGGCGAAATCGTGGCAGCTCCAGTTATGGCCCTGTCCCTGAGCTTTGACCACCGCATCATCGATGGTGCTACAGCCCAAAACTTTATGAACTATATTAAATCACTGCTCAGCAACCCTGAGCTGCTGGTTATGGAGGTGTAAGATATGGTAGTAGGTGACGCTTCTCTCGATATCGATACATTAGTGATTGGTGCTGGTCCCGGCGGTTACGTGGCAGCCATCCGTGCTGCACAGCTAGGACAAAAGGTTCTGATTGTGGATAAATCCGAAGTGGGCGGCGTGTGCTTGAACCGCGGATGTATCCCTTCCAAAGCCCTGATTGCGGCGGCTCATCAATATGAGTCTGCCGTTCACGGCGAATCTTTCGGCGTAACTGCTGAAAATGTGAAAGTGGACTTTGGCAAAACCCAGGAATTCAAAAACGGCGTTGTGAAAAAGCTGACCGGCGGCGTTGCCGGCCTGCTCAAAGGCAACAAGGTTGAAATTTTCAACGGCGAGTGCATGTTCATCAACGAAAACGAGGCGCGCGTGTTCAACGAACACGAGTCCCCTCGCTACCGTTTCAAAAACTGCATCATCGCTACAGGCTCCCGTCCGATCGAGCTCAAAGCGTTCCCGTTCGGCGGCCGTATCCTGTCTTCGACAGAAGCGCTGAGCCTGCCTGAAATTCCGAAGAGCATGGTTGTCATCGGCGGTGGATACATCGGTGCCGAGCTTGGCCAAATGTACTCCAAATTCGGAACAAAAGTAACAATCATTGAAGGACTGGATTCCATCCTGAACGGATTCGATCCGGACATGACGAAGCTCGTTGTGAAGAGCATGACCAAAACCGGCGTGGAAATCATCACTAACGCCAAAGCGGAAAGTGCAACTCAAACCGACAGCGAAGTTACGGTGAAATACTCCGTGAACGGCGAAACGAAAGAACCACATCGCCGGGTGGAAGCTTCCAACCTGATCGCTGAGCTGGGCCTCGCTATCGAAATGGGCGCCACGCTTGAAGATATCGCTTTGACGATCCATGCGCATCCAACGCTGGGCGAAATCGTTATGGAAACTGCCGAGCTTGCGCTGGGCAATCCGATTCACGTGATCGCACCAGCCGTTAAGTTATCATCATATATAGAAGTAACTCAAGGAAAGAGCCGCCTCATGCGGCTCTTCTTTTTTTGTTATTGAAGGGACTTCGTCATTTCAGGCGTTAGCGCCAAAGGTGCCGGATCCATTAACGGCTGAAATAACCAGCCTAGAAGGGGCTGTTTTGCAATCCACCCATATGATAATAAGAGGGGATATGTTGTTTTTCTAATTATTGGGATGATTTGGGTGATGATGCTGACCGGTTGAGGATTTTGCTACAATGGAAAGAGCAGAACGTTTCATTCTAGGGAAGGTGGGGGATGTTATGGGAACGATGACCTCATTTCTGGAAAGAGGACTGATGGACGAAGATTTTCCGATTCGTGTGGTTCAGACAGAAGAAACGTTTCTTTTTGCGCCGCATTGGCATGAAGAAGTCGAAATTGTATATGTGGCCGAAAGCGGGGCGCGCATCGAACTGAACCATCACTTATGTGAGCTGAAGAAAGGGGAGATTTTGATGATCAAGCCGGGTGAAGTCCATTCTTTTCTGCCCGGCACCGGCAAGCTGCTGATTATCGTATTTCGCATGCATTTTTTAACAGGAACGAACCCATGCGGCCCGGATGAGCAAAGCTTAAAGTCGCTCGTTTCGCATAATACCGTCATTCCGGCACATCAAGTGCAGAAGGCAAATTTGGCGCTGATGATGAAAGCGATTGCTGAAGAAGAATCGGGCAGGCAGCCCGGCTATAAATGGTCCATGAAAGCAAGGCTGTACGACCTGATCGTTCGCTTGATCCGGCTCGAGCCGGGGCAAATGGAGGATGATTGTCCAGGGGGCGCTTGCTCCGAGAGCAAGAAATTCGCCTTTATTGAGGCGGTGTGCGAGTACCTGGAAAGGCACTACGACCAGCCGCTGAAGCTGGATGACATTGCCGACCATACGAACTTTAACAAATTTTATTTATGCAAGCTGTTTAAGGAAGCCCGCGGCATGACGGTTATGGATTACTTGAATCAATACCGGATTGCACAGGCTAAATGGGAGCTGCTTGGCGGCTCTGAATCGATTCTGCAGATCGCTGTGCGGAACGGATTTAACAATCTGAACTCGTTTAACCGCATTTTTAAAAAGTACAATGGCTGCACGCCTTCCGAATTTCGCAAGCGAAGCGGCAGGACTGCGCAATAAATGAACAATCCAGGCCAATATCCGATGAGCCCGGCCGGCAAAAATCCCATAAAATGATAACAAACTTAGATGTAAGCGTTTCCTTTTTAATCGTGGATGAGGGGGGACTAGTTGTTATCCTGGGATTGACCAACATCAAGCGAAAAGCAAAGGACGGGTGCTCATGAGAAGAAATCATTGGGGATATACCTTTATGCTGAGTCTGCTGGGCTTGTCCATCCTGCTGGCCGGGTGTACGGTCTCGGGTAAAGGAACGGGCTCAAGCCAGGAAATAACCGTATGGAGCTTTACCGATGAGGCGAATTACGCCATTGACAAGTTTGAGAAGAAGTACCCCGGGGTCAAGGTGAACTTCGTCAACATCCCCGGCACCTTTTACATCACCAAGCTGAAATCCGCCTTGCAGACGGCTTCCAAGGCACCGGACGTGTTCATGCTCGAAAACGGGAACATCCGTGAGCTGATCGACGTTCCCTACCTGGAGAACCTGTCTGCGGCTCCGTACGATGCAAACAAGCTCATTCCTGAGCAGTATCCCTTCGTGCAAGCCAACGAAAAGGACTCTGAAGGGAACGTCAAAGCGCTGGGTTACCAGGCGACACCTGGAGGCATTTATTACCGCCGGGACTTGGCTAAACAATATTTGGGCACAGACGATCCGGAAGAAGTCAGCAAGCAGATTGACTCTTGGGACAAAATTTTCGACATCGGCGAAAGGGTTGCCAAAGAAAGCGGGGGCAAAGTGCACGCCCTGGCGAATTGGAACGCCATTTCCGTGTCATACGAAGGCATTCCATGGGTCAAGGACAACAAGCTTGTCATCAACGACGCTTACCTGAAGGTGCTCGATATGGTGAGGGAAGCGCGGCAGCGGCATGTGCTGGCCGAATTTGACGACGGGAGCGCCGGATATGCCGCTTCCATGCAAAAGGGCGAGGTGATGTTCTATCCGGGAGCGAGCTGGGCGCTGCAGTACACGTTCAAGGCGAATGCACCGGATACGTCGGGAAAATGGGGACTTGCGCACGGCCCGGCCTCATTCAGCTCTGGGGGAACGTATATCGCCATGTACAGCAAAAGCAAAAACAAGGATCTGGCGTGGAAATTTATCCACTTCTACAATTTCGACCACGAGTTTTTGACCGAGCTGGCCCATGACCAAGACTACTTTACGAGCAATCGGGTCGTGGACGACCAGCTGGCTCCGACGCTGACTTCCGCTTACCTGGGGAACCAGAAGCACTTCGAGTTCTTTTCCGAGGAAGCGAAAAACGTGCCGAGCTATCAGCGGACGCCTTTTGATACGGTGATCAACAATGACATTTACAAAAACGTGCTGCAGCTGTACCTGAACAACAAGATGAAGACGAAAGAAGAAGCCATCCAAAGAATTAAACGGGACGTCAAGCTCAGGTACCCCGAGCTGGAGGTGGATTGACGCTTAGCGGTTGATTATTCGGCTGCGACAACGTTGGAACAACCTATACCAGGAGGTGCGTCCATGTTTGCCAAATCGATACGGAAGGACCATTACGGTTATTTTTTCATTGCACCGTTCTTTATCATCTTTCTGCTGTTCGGATTGTATCCGATTCTATACTCGCTGTATATCAGCTTTACGAACTGGGACGGGATCCGGACGCCGGAATTCGTGGGGCTGGGTAACTACGTTGCGGTATTCCACGACCCGATATTTTACAAAACCTTTCTCAACACGCTGTTTATTTGGGGTGTGTCCGTCATCCCTCAGCTGACCGTCTCGCTTGTACTTGCCTTTATTTTAAACGAGAAGTTCGTCAAGGGAAGAAACATATTCCGTGCCGTCTACTTCTTCCCGCATATCGTCACCGCCGCTTCGCTGGGGCTGCTGGTAAGCCTGATCTTCGACTGGCAGTCGGGCGGGCTGAACCACTTTCTCGTCGAGAGCGGCATCATCCACGATCCGATCAACTGGAAGAACAACGCCTGGTTCATGCGGCTGATCGTGTCCTCGATTTTGTTCTTTCAATACTTCGGCTACTCCATGATCATTTATTTAGCCGGACTGCAGGGAATCGATCCTTCGCTGACCGAGGCCGCCCAAATCGACGGGGCCACGAAAAAACACATTTTCCTGCACATCACGGTTCCGATGCTGAAACCGATCATTTTGTTCCAGGTCATCACCTCGATCATCGGCGGGATGCAGATCTTCGATCAACCCTTTACCCTCACCAATGGCACGGGAGCGCCGGACCGCGCATCCATGACCAGCATCATGTACCTGTACAACGTCGCGTTTCAGAGCACACGGTTTGGCTACGGAGCCGCCATCGCGTTTTGCCTGTTCATCATTATCATTCTGTTCTCCGTCCTGTCGTTTGTGCTGACGAACCGGAAGAAGGCTTGAGGAAGGAGTCGATAACATGGAAGCGATTAGACCGATCCGGCGGGAACTTCCGTATGCCGCCAAGCCCAAACGCCGCCTGTCCGCCGGCATGGTGCTGCTGTATATTTTTCTGATCGGGTTTGCCATCATCTGTATCATCCCGTTTTATCTCATGCTGATCTACTCCAGCCACAGCAATGCCGACATCGCCTCATCGTTCATTTTTCTGCCGGGGAAGGATCTGTGGGCGAATTACAGCAACATGGCCGCAAAAATCAATATTTGGCGGGGATTCATGAACAGCTTTTTCATTGCTGGGTCCACGACGGTGCTGTCCCTGTACATCGGGGCGCTGACGGCCTACGGCTTCGCCAAATTCCGGTTTAAAGGCAACAAGCAGCTGTTCTTTGCCCTGCTGGCTACAATGATGGTGCCCGGGCAGCTGGCCTTGATCGGGGTATACCGGCTGTTCAGCACATTCGGCCTGCTCGACAGCTACGCGGCTATCATTCTGCCGGCGGCGGCGAACGCCTTTAACGTCTTTTTCATCAAGCAGTTTATCGACGGAAGCATTCCGGACGAGATCATCGAATCGTCGCGGGTCGACGGTGCGGGTGAGTTTCGGACGTTCAACCAGATCATCCTGCCGATTCTGGGTCCTGCGGTTTCCGCACTCGGCATCTTTACGTTCATCGGTTCCTGGAACAACTTCCTCGGTCCGCTCGTCCTATTCTTCTCGCAGAGCAAATACCCGCTGCCGGTTCTGGTCGCGCTCGTGCAGGGTTATTACGGGATGGACTACGGCCTGTTGTACCTGGGTGTGGCGATTTCCATCGTGCCGATCATCATCGTGTTTGCGGTCTTTTCCAAGCAGATCATCGGGAGCGTGGCGATTGGAGCCGTTAAAGGGTAACGCTGCGTCTGTCATATGAAAAATCTCGAGATGATGTAACGGTAACAAGGCTTTGGCATGGGACGGTTCTTGGGGGAAGACCCTGGGAACCGTTTTTTTGTAGTTAGTTCCGGTATGCGGCAAGCGGACGGATTCTGGTCACTGGGGATGGACTTTTTTAGGTGTTTATCAACCATGCCCCCACATGGTAAACTAGAATATACACAATCAACAGATATATAGACATTCGGCATTGAGAGGAAGGATACAAAGTGCGAAACTATTTGGAGCTGCTGCAGGACATACTGGAACACGGTACCCCCAAGGAGGACCGGACCGGAACCGGCACGATTTCCGTCTTCGGACGACAGCTGCGGTTCGATCTGTCCCAGGGTTTCCCGCTCGTGACGACGAAGCGCATCCATTTGAAATCGGTCGTCCATGAGCTGCTGTGGTTTTTGAGCGGCGATACAAATATCCGGTACCTGAAAGAAAACGGCGTTTCCATATGGGACGAGTGGGCTGACGAGAACGGGGATTTGGGACCGGTGTACGGCTCTCAGTGGCGGGAACTGGGAGGCACCGGACGGCACCCATATTGACCAGATTGCGAATGTGATCGAATCGATCAAGCGGAATCCGGATTCCCGCAGACATATCGTGAGCGCATGGAACGTGGCGGAGATTGAGAACATGAAGCTTCCTCCTTGCCATTTCGTATTCCAATTCTATGTGGCCGGGGGCAAATTGTCCTGCATGCTGACGATGCGTTCGGTCGACACGTTCCTCGGACTGCCGTTTAATATTGCCAGCTACGCGCTGCTAACGCACATGGTAGCCCAGCAATGTGGGCTCGAAGTCGGCGAATTCATTTGGTCCGGCGGCGATGTGCATATTTATTCAAACCATTTGGAACAGGTCAAAACCCAGCTGGAGCGTGAGCCATTCGAGCTGCCTCAGCTTGTGATCAAACGGAAGCCCGAATCGATTTTCGACTATAAGTTCGAGGACTTCGAGTTCGTGAATTATCAGCATCATCCAGGCATTAAGGCGCCGGTCGCCATCTAGCCGGCTTTCATTTTATGTTGAAGGGAGCTTTTTGACCATGACATTGACGTTTATCTGGGCCATGGGCTCAAACGGAGTAATAGGGCGGGACAACAAGCTTCCTTGGCGGCTTCCGCGGGATATGGCTTTTTTCAAGGAAAAGACGATGGGCAAAACGGTCCTCATGGGCCGCAAAACGTGGGAATCCTTCGGCGGTAAACCGCTGCCTGGACGCGACAACGTCGTCCTGACCCGCGATCCGGATTACGAGGCACAGGGAGCCCAGATCATTCATACGATAGAAGAAGCGGTTGAGCTCGGCAAGAATAAAGAGATCATGGTGATCGGAGGAGCGGAGATTTACTATAAGCTGCTTCCGGTAGCGGACTGCCTGATCGTCACCCGGATCGACGAGACGTTTGAAGGCGACACCTATTTCCCTGAAGTAGACTTCGGAGACTGGATTCTGCAAGAAGAGATCGAAGGGATCACGGATGCGAAAAACCCGTATTCCTACCGTTTCTGCACCTATATCCGCAAAAGTTAACCGAAATTCATGTTATCATGACATGTGATCTCGATGTGAAATAGTACAAATAATTATGCGGATAATCCATTTAATATTCAAAGTTTCAAATGATACTATAATTGAAATATCTATGTAGAATGAACTTGAGCATATCATGCTCTAACACGAAAGCTGCGCCGTGGTCAGGGGATAATACATGCACAGGCTCGGGTTCAATCTATCTACGTGTCGTTAATGTGATAGATAGGAAGTAATTTTCAACAAGATAGAAAAGAACGGATGGGGGAAAATGCGTCATGTCAACACCAACAGGCTTTATGGAGTACAGCCGCCAGCTTCCGGCGGATCGCGATCCTGCAGAGCGGATTAAGGATTGGGAAGAGTTCCATAAACATATGTCCGAAGAAGAACTGCGCACCCAGGGCGCACGCTGTATGGATTGCGGAACACCTTACTGTCATACGGGAATCGATATGGCTGGAGGCACCTCGGGCTGCCCGGTCAACAATCTGATTCCGGAATGGAACAACCTCATCTACCGCGGCTTGTGGAGAGAAGCGCTGGAGCGCCTGCATAAAACGAACAACTTTCCGGAGTTTACCGGCCGGATTTGTCCTGCTCCATGCGAAGGCTCTTGTACCGTCGGCCTGATCGGCCAGCCGGTAACGATCAAGACGATCGAGCAGGCTATTATTGATAAAGGATTTGAAGAAGGATGGGTTGTGCCGAACCCACCGGAGAAACGTACAGGCAAACGCGTGGCGGTCGTGGGCTCGGGCCCGGCAGGACTGGCCGCGGCGGCACAGCTGAACAAAGCGGGCCACAGCGTGACGGTGTACGAGCGTGCGGACCGCATCGGCGGCCTGCTGATGTACGGCATCCCGTCGATGAAGCTCGACAAATCCGTTGTTCAGCGCCGTGTGGATCTGCTTGCAGCGGAAGGCATCCAGTTTATTACGAATACCGAAATAGGCAAGGACATTCCTGCACAGCAGCTCGTTGACGACTATGATGCCGTCGTGTTGTGCGGCGGAGCCACCAAACCGCGCGAATTCAACATTGAAGGCAGCGATCTGAACGGGGTCCATTATGCCATGACGTACTTGAACGGTACGATCAAGAGCTTTCTGGACTCGGGTCTTGCCGACGGGAACTACATTTCCGCAGAAGGGAAAGACGTCATCGTGATCGGCGGCGGCGACACCGGTTCGGACTGCGTCGCAACAGCACTCCGTCATGGCTGTGCAAGCGTAACGCAGTTTGGTACGCATGAGAAGGCGCCACTGGAGCGCGATCCGATCAACAACCCTTGGCCGCAGTTCCCGAACGTATACACGCTGGATTACGCCCAGGAAGAGGCGAAAGCGGTCTTCGGCAGCGATCCGCGCGAATTTTCCATCATGACCACTAAATTTGTGGGTGATGACGAAGGAAACCTCCAAGAGCTGCACACCGTTCAAATTCAGCGGATGGTGGACGAAACCGGGCGTAAAATCTACCAGCCGATTCCGGGAACGGAGCGGGTATTCAAAGCGCAAATGGCGCTGATCGCCATCGGATTCGACGGACCGGAGCAGACAATTACCGAACAGCTCGGCCTTGAAACGGACCGCCGCTCGAACGTAAAAGCGCGGAAGGGTAAATACAACACAAACGTGGACAAAGTTTTCGCAGCCGGCGACATGCGCCGCGGCCAAAGCTTGGTCGTATGGGCCATTAACGAAGGCCGCGAAGCTGCCCGTGAAGTGGACAAATATTTGATGGGCTCGACAGTGCTGGTATAAGATCGTCGGCTCATGACCCGGGTATGATAGGACAGCGGCTCCGCATTGTTGGCGGGGCTGTTGTTTTTACTGTATCAGGTCAAATACCGATGTAAGGAGGCAGAAATCGATGGGACAAATAACGGCTTATCTGGAAGAAGATCATGATTATTTGGTAGAGTTGTGGTACCGGGCGGTTCGTGAGACGCATGCTTTTTTAACCGAGGCAGATATCGCGTTTTACCGCCAGATTGTAGACGAGCAGGCGCTGAAGCACGTGGAGGTGTGGGTGGAAAAGGATGACAGCGGCGTCCCCTTGGGCTTCATCGGGCTGGACGGCAGTATGGTGGAAATGCTGTTCGTCGATCCCGACCGGCATGGACAAGGCATCGGCACCCGTTTACTCCGGTATGCGGAGCAGCTGAAGGGAAGCCGGCTGCGGGTCGACGTCAACGAGCAGAACGACGGGGCATACGCATTTTATCAGCGGTATGGATTTGTACGGACGGGACGGTCCGAACTGGACGGCTCCGGACGGCCGTTCCCGCTCCTGCATTTGGAGCTGAAACGGTAAACGGGCAGGCTATCAACCTGCCTCTTTAAAAACATCATGCTCTCCCAAGGTCTGAGATTATCAAAGGGAGAGCTGCTGATACATAGTTAAGTTAAAAAATGCATCCGAAGCGAGGGCTCCCTTTTCATGGAGCTTCGCCGGGTGCTTTTTCCGCTTTGGCTTTTTGGAAATAATCAAACCACAAGCCTTTAATATATTCTACCGGATCGATCAGTCCTTCTTCGATGCACAGCTCGACCAGCAAGTGAACCCCGAAGAACTGCCGCCGGTTTCGGTCATGGATACTCGATAACGCCTCCAGCGTCACCTTCTTCGCTTTTTCAACGCTGTGCTGCTCGACGCCATGCACAATTTCTTTCATGTTTTCCAGCACATAAACCGTCTTCCTTAATGTGCGGATCAGCAAAATTTGCCGGACATGCATGGGGGTAAACAGCCTGTACCCGTTTTCGGGATCCCGTTCCGGCTGGATCAGCCCTTCTTTTTCCCAATGCCGGATCGCCGAGGGCTGCACATCCGTAAGCTCAGCTGCTTCGCCGATCGTCATGCGGCCCTTCAAACGTTTGCCCGAGACAAGCGGCAGTTCGGGATCCTGGAGTAAAGCCAGGGTCTGTTCGGCAACCGTTTTTTCATGCTGCAGACGAGCCTGCTCCTGATTGACGAGCCAGAAGGCTCCGTCCATGTTACGCTGTTGAATCAAGCGAAGCACTTCAGAGGTAGTCCCGACGCCGAATCCTGAGAACATAGCCCGCAGGCAGCGGAAATAAGCCAGGTGCAGTTGGGTGTACAGGCGGTAGCCGTTATCCGACCGCTCCGGCTCGGGGACTACCCCCCAAGATTCATAGTGGCGCAGGGCGCTTGTGCTGATATACAATTCCCTGGCGATTTCGATCGGCTTATAATAACGCATTTCCCTTTCCCCCTTATGCGCTTGGATTATCTTCACTCCCCCAAGGATAACATGACGGCAAACACTGCACAAAAAGCTTTAAGTGACATGATAATGTTCCGTTGCAGGGTTACTGTGAATTCAAATGAAAATTTAAGCCAGCCTTCCCATTTGCATGAGTGTTATAAAATTTGGGTGTAAGTTGAATTTCAAGCGCTAGGTAGGAGGTAGAACATGAAACAAGAAGCAGCCGTTGATGTGCGCGGGCTAAGGAAAGCTTACGGCAAGGAGGATGTTCTGAAGGGATTGGACCTGCGGGTTGAGCAAGGAACCGTGTACGGCGTACTCGGCCCCAACGGGGCAGGCAAGACGACGCTGATCGGCATTTTGTCCACGCTGCTCGCACCGGATTCCGGTTCGGTCCGGATCTTTGGACTCGACGTCGTGAGGGAAGCCGATGCCGTGCGCCGAAGGATCGGGCTCACTGGGCAATTCGCCGCGGTGGACGAGGGGATGAGCGGCCGCGATAATCTGGTCCTCTTCGGCAGGCTGGCGGGTTATTCCGCCAAAACGGCCAAAGTCCGGGCCGAACAGCTGTTGGATGCATTTGGCCTGACCGATGCGGCCGGGCGTTCGGCCGGTAAGTATTCCGGGGGCATGCGGAGGAGGCTGGATATTGCGGCGGCGATGCTCGTCGCCCCGAACCTTCNGTTTTTTGGACGAACCGACGACCGGGTCTGGATCCGCGGAGCCGCAGCGAAGTGTGGGATATCGTGCGAGCCCTGGTGGATCATGGCACAACTGTGATGCTGACAACCCAGTATCTGGAGGAAGCGGACCAGCTTGCGGACCGCGTGGCAGTGATCGGCGAGGGCGCCGTCATCGCCGAAGGGACGCCCGCCGAACTAAAAGCTTCGATCGGTTCAGGCTCGATTCAAATCCGGCTGGCCGATCCGAAGCAGCGGGGGGAAGCCGAGCAGGTCCTGCGGCGTGTACTTCAAACAGAAGCCAGGCTTCATACGAACCCCGCCGAACTGTCGGCTCAAGTCTCCGATCCGCGGCAGGCTGCGCTGGCGCTGACAGAACTCAGTGAGGCAGGTATTTATACGCACCAATATTCGCTTGGAGAGCCTAGTCTTGACGAGGTTTTTCTCACGCTGACCGGCAGGAGCGCTCAAGCAGAAACTCTGAAGGAGGAGAACCGATGAGCGAACCACAGTCCAACATGGTGGCCGCCCTGAACTTGAGGGAGCGTCCGCCGCGGCCGAGCGCGCCGCAGGCGGTAATTACCTTTATTTGGCGCTCATGGCGGAAAACGAGCGGCAACGCGGCTTATTTAGCGATCGATTCGATCATTTTCCCGGCGGTCTTTCTGCTGATCTTTACGTATTTGTTCGGCGGGGCCATCTCAGGATCAACGGGAAATTACCTGCAGTATCTGCTGCCGGGCATGATGGTCTATACCGTCACCACCATGACGGTGTACATCGGCATCAATCTCAAAACAGATATCGAACGCGGTGTCTTCAACCGATTCCGAACGCTGCCGTTCTGGCAGCCCGCTGCGATCATCGGCACGATGGCCATCAACCTCATTTCCTTCGCCGTGGGGCTCATTACGACGTTAGGGCTCGGAATGCTGCTCGGATTCCGTCCGGAAGCGGGATGGTCTGGAGTGCTGCTGTCAATGCTGCTCGTGATGCTCTATGCTTTCAGTTTCAGCTGGATTTTTGCCTGCCTGGGACTGACCGTACGGAAAACCGAATCGCTCACGACGATGTCCTATCTCGTGCTGTATCCGCTCATGTTTACGAGCAACGTGTTTGCCGATACGTCCACCATGCCGGATTGGCTGGGTCCGGTCGTTGCTTACAACCCCGTCAGCCTGGCTTCCACATCCGCCCGGGCATTGATGCACGGTACGGCGGGTACGGCTGCCCTGACCACCACGCTGATAAGCTTGGGATGTATTATTGCCGTGTTTATGCCGCTTGCGTTTCGGCTGTACCACAATAAAAGCAAGTGACCGAAACCAAAGAAAACATCGTCAGGGACTGGCAACGCTTTGGTTGTAACCCTCCCCGATCCATGGAGCGGGAGGCCCCGCCGCCAAGAGATGACTCTCCGAAGCTTTCCCGCTTGCATTGAAAAACGGGCCTCTCGTATGCTATCATAATCTAGAGTCAATTCTATCAGAACGTGGAAGTTATCCATGAATAAACCGGCCGGGAGCAGCTATTCTCGGCCTTTTTCCATGCGGGGAGCGAATGATTGTTGAAAACTCTAGTCATAGCAGAAAAACCGGATATGGGGCGCAACATTGCCGCGGTCATTGAGCCGAGGGCGAAGAATGCCCGCTCCTATCTGGAGGGGGAGCAGTATATCATTACCTGGGCCATCGGACATCTCGTCGGTTTGGCAGAGCCGGATGCCTATGATGACCGGTACAAGAAATGGAACTTTCGTGATCTGCCGATCATGCCCGACCAATTCAAAATCGTGCCGCATTATAAAACGAAAGATCAGCTGAAAACTATCGGGGAGCTGGCAAAACGCTGCGACCGGATCGTTAATGCCTGCGATGCGGGACGGGAGGGGCAGTACATCTTTGCGCTGATTCAGCAGCAGCTGAAGCTGAAGCAGCCCGTCCGGCGGCTATGGATTTCGGACCTGACCGCAGAGAGCATCGCCCAGGGCTTCAGGGAGCTGCGGGCCGCCGAGGAATTCGAAAATTTGACGCAGGCCGCCAGGGCCCGCAGCGAGGCCGACTGGCTTATCGGCATGAACGCGACCCGAGCGTTTACGACCAAGCATAACACCCTGCTGTCCGTCGGGCGGGTTCAGACGCCCGTGCTGGCGCTCATTTATGACCGGCAGAAGGAAATCGAGTCGTTTGAATCGCTGACGTATTACGAGGTTAAGGCTCATTTTCGCCAAGAGGCGCTGGAGTACACGGGAACGTGGCAGGGAGACCGGCTGACCTCCAAGGAGAAGGCCGAGGCGATTGCCGCCAGGGTCAAAGGGAAGGAAGGCAAAATCGCCAAATACGAAGTCAAAGATACGAAGGAGTTTCCTTTTAAGCTGTATGACCTTACGCTGCTGCAGCGGGACGCAAACGCCAAGTTCGGCTTCTCCGCCAAGAAGACGCTGGACATCGCGCAGGCATTGTATGAACGGCATAAGGTGATTTCATATCCGCGGACCAGCTCGAATTACGTCAATGAGCAAAATATTGAAGGGATGCATAAGGCGCTGCATATGCTGAAATCCACTTCATATAAGGAACAGGCTGAAGGGGCCAACGCATCCCTGGTACACAAGAACAACAAGGCGATCTGCAATCCGGAGAAGGTCGAGGATCACCATGCCATCCTGCCGACGCTTAAGCGGCCCGGCCAGCTTGGCAAGGAGGAGCAGCAGCTGTACGACCTGATCATTCTGCGGTTTTTGTCCCAGTTCTATCCGCCCGCCTTGTACAAGCAGCATACGGTGCTGACCGAGGTGGAGGGGGACCTGTTTAAAACGAACGTGAAGGAGCTGCTGTCGCTGGGATGGAAGGTGCTGATGCCGAGCACCGATAAGAGCGGGAAGAAAACGAAATCCGCAAAGCAGGAGGAAGAGGAAGAAAATCTGGAGTGGAATGACCGGTCTTTCGATCTGGATCCCGAGAAGCCGGTGAAATGCGGCAAGAGCGAAGCCAAAGAGAAAGCTACGCAGCCGCCAAAGAGCTATACGGAGGGAACTCTGCTGAAGGCGATGGAAAGCGCTGGCCGGACGATTGAAAACGACGAGCTGCGGGACGCGATGAAGGATAGCGGTCTCGGCACGCCGGCCACCCGGGCGGCGACGATCGAACGGCTGAAGAATGTCGGGTATATCGCTATGCAGGGCAAGAAGATTACGATTACCCAGAAAGGCCGGACGGCGGTCGAGCTCATACGCCAGGCAGGCGTCGAGCTGCTGACTTCTCCCGAGATGACCGGGCAGTGGGAGCGGCGCCTTTATCAAATATCCAAGGGCGAGGCGGCTTCCGCCAAATTTATGGACAATGTCCGCAAATTTACGGTCTCCATTATCGAAAAGGTTGGCGTCCAGCAGGCGGCACCATCTTCGCTCTTCGGTACAGAACAGGAACAGGGCCGAGGCAAATCGCGTTCAAGGTCGGCAACAGGGAGGGGCAAGCGGGGGGGCAGGATCCGCTTCGCGAACGGCCCGTACGGAAACCGCCGCTGCTGCCGCAGCCTCCGCACCGCCGGGGGAACGGTTGACACATGGTCCATGTCCGCGGCCGGGCTGCCACGGCCAGATTATCGAAGGCAAAAAGGGTTACGGCTGTACCGCGTTCAAAGACGGCTGCGGCTTTGTGATCTGGAAGGAGTTCTCCGGCAAAAAAATCAGCGCCAACATGCTGGAATCGCTGCTGGCTTCCGGCCGTACGCAGCTGCTGTCCTTCAGCGGAACCGGGGAACCGTATAAAGCGCGGATCGTGCTGCAGGATCGAAGTTCCGGTAAGCTGAGCATCGAGCGTTCGACTTAAATCAAACCAAAAAGAACGGACCCTGGCGGGCCCGCTCTTTTTTTGCCTTTTTTTATAGAGGCGGCACATTCACTGTCTCAAGGCGTTCGCGGAAGTTACGATGCTCTTGCTGTGGATAACCTCAGGAACTTCCTCGATGCTTGTGACCGTGTAAAGGGAGCTGTCCGGCTTCTTCTGCAGCTCCACCATGTTATAAATCCATTCGTTCTGCTGTTTGATATAGATGCTGTGGATTCCTGCCGATATTGCCGGCATAACATCGGTGCGCAGGGAGTTGCCGATCATCCAGGTGGAAGGGCGGTAGAAGCCGCCCTGCTTCAGGATGTTCTCCAGCGTCGCTTCGTTTTTGTGCTGCGTAATGTAGATCCGGTCGTCAAAGTATTGGCTCAGCTTCATCTGGTCAATCTTCCGCTGTTGTATCGCCGTTTCCCCGCCGGTATACAGATACAGGTGATGTCCCTGTGATTTCAGCGACTCCAGCGTCTCTACCATGCCCGGATAGGGCTCCACTTCCTGCTCGTACACGCTCAAGCCGAGCTCCATCAGCTGTTTTTCTTCGTCAGGCTGGACAGGGCGGTTAAACTTGCGGCTGAAGAAGCGGTACGTTTCGATCAGCGATTTAGGGAAGATGCCGCTGCTGAAGCCGGCTTGGCTGACTGCGGCGACATCGATTTCGATTTGCTTGCTGCGGATCTCTTCTGTCTTAATCTGGTGGGGCTCAAACCATTTTTGTACCCATTCAAAAAACTCCCCGAGGACGATACCGAAATATTTGTTGCAGTGGATCAGCGTGTCATCCAGATCGAACAGAATATGCTGTTCTGGTGCTTTCAATTTAGGTCACTCCTTAAAGACGGATGTAGGACTCCAGAAACATCTGAAGTTCCGCCGCTCCGTCCGGACGAATGCTGAATTTCTCGGTGTTGTAGGAACCCAAATGGATGCGCAGCAGACCGGCTACCCTGAGGATCATCAAATGGTGCTTAAGCAGCTCCTGGGTCTGGTTCAAATCCCGCATCATATCGTCCAGGGAACGCGGCTTCTCCGCCGCATACCGCAGCAGGCGCAGCCGCTTCGGATCAGCCAGCGCATGCGTCATGCGCAGCAGGCAGGTCGGCGGCTCATCCTCCTGTTCTTCAGGTACGTCGACAGGATACTGGATCAGCATCATTTTCCGGTAAAAGCAGTAGGCGTTGATCGGGCGGTTGTGCACGGTCGGGAATAACACGATGGTCTCCAGCCCGGGAACGTCTTCAACCACCAGCCCGCCGGAAGCATACTCCACCAGGCTTTGGGGATCCATCTTGGTCAGCAGCATGCGCTTCTCCTCCGCATCCTCTTCGATCAGCGGGATAATGGCGGGTTCCTCATGCTTGAAATAATGCTCATACCATAACTCGAGCAGCGGTGTATATGAATCACGAATTCGTTCAGCTTCCTTTACAGTTAAAGAAGGCAGGTAGGGGGAGGCGGCTTGGTACAGCACCTCTGCCGGCGTTTCATGCAGGCAATCCAAAAAGGCGCGGACGGTATCGCCGTTTGCGCGGTGAATCGCCCAGGCATACAGCACGTCGTAATCGTCGAATGGCCAAGCTGCGGCCGGGCCTAAGGCGGACGTCACTTCAAGTGGAAGCTTGCCGCTCACTTCACCGATCCATTCGGGCCCGATGTCGAGGTTGCGAATCCATTTCTTCGAAATGTACACCATAAAGCTGCTGAGCAGCTCGTAAATCGGTGAAACGTCAACCTTTACTTCATAGTTCATGAAACCAATAACCTCCTATGAAATCTGTGCGCTCATTCCATTATGGCTTGTTGATAGCAGGGTTGTCCACTATAATGTTCAGGGAGTTTGAACGGATTTGCACTCAAGGAGGATATTTTCATTGTCAACACAGAACGACAGCAATCGCGGATTATCTATTCATTACCTCATTCTGATCACCGTGATCGTTGCGGCAGGGCTCAGTCAGGGGCTGCTGCTGCCGGTCCTGTCCATATTTTTGGAGCAAATGGGCGTATCGTCTTCCGTCAACGGATTAAACGCAGCCGCCCTGTACGTCGGATCATTCGCCATGACGCTTGTCGCTGAGCGGACGCTGGGCGCGCTTGGCTTTAAGAAGCTGGTGAGCGCCGGCCTCGTGCTCGTGCTCGTCTCCGTCATATTGTTTCCGCTTGTGCCGAGCGTGAAAGTGTGGTTTGTCTTAAGGCTGCTCGTCGGCATCGGAGACAGTGCCGTTCATTATGCTGCCCAATTATGGGTGCTGATGGTCACGCCGGCCGAATACCGGGGCCGAAACCTTTCGCTGTACGGCATGTCGTATGGCCGGGGCCGAAACCTTTCGCTGTACGGCATGTCGTATGGCCTTGGATTCAGCTTCGGGCCGCTGGGTATCCAGCTCCTGAGGTATGGAAATGCAGTGCCCTTCATCGTGCTGGCGCTGCTGATGCTGCTCGTGCTTGTGCTGGTCTGGGCGAAGCTGCCCGATTTCCGCCCGGAGCGGACGGAAGGGGAGGCGCAGCCTCCGCGGCGCTTCCGCCGAAGC
>NZ_PCZT01000006.1:256412-261030 GCF_002968895.1 Paenibacillus sp. AR247
TGGAATCTCTTCAGTTCAAGGACCTGAACAATGACGGCAAACCGGATATTATCGCCGGATATTCCAGAAGGGACGAAAACCCTGTGAACCGTTTGTACGTCTATACGTACACGGAGGGCAGCATCAAGAAAGACCTGATGCAGGATTACACCAATTTCGTCATTATGGACCTGAACGGGGACAAAAAGAACGACCTGACGATTATTAGCCTGAAGCAGAATGATCAGGCGTTCGTGGCAACATACCAGTATGAAGAAGGCAGCTATGTTGAAATTGACAAGCTGGATATGGATCCGTACGTTTCGAATTATTACAATATTGTCGCAGGTAATGTCTATAAGGATCCAGAAGGTAAAGCCAAGGAAGGCATTGTGATCGACACCTCGATCGGCGGGGGAGACGCCTCTTATTCCAACATCATCGTGATGGAGGACGGGAAGCTGAAGTCCGTGTTCGGAGGCAATCAGGACACCACATTCAAGGATCTGCCGGTCAAGAGCGGCGACGTGAACAACGACGGGATCATCGAAATCGGATCCGTAGAGCCGCCGATCGGCTGGAACTATTTCAAGCCGGATGAAATTCCGAACTTCTTCGTATATTCGCAGTGGGACGGCAAACAAGGACTAAAATTCGTCGCCGAGCAATATCGTGATTTACAGAACGGCTTCGAGCTGGGCTTCTTCCCGCCGGAGTGGCACAACAAGGTGACGGTGGACACCAAGTCCATCAAGAACCAGTATTTGCGCTTCGTGATGGTTGATACCGGCAAAACGGTGGCCGAGATCAAATTTTTCACCCTGGCCGAGTGGGATAAACAGCATGATGAATGGAAGTACCTGTACCGGACGAACGACAAGGTGATCGGCTACAAGAAATACGGGGACTTTGATATCGATAACAGCAAGAAGCAGCTGAAGAACGAGGTACCCCCGATTGAAAGGAAGGAAAAGATCAGTGAGTAAAGTTTTAATTTTGGAAGACGAGGATTCCATCCGCAGTTTTATTGTGATCAACTTGAAACGCAACGGCTTCGATGTGCTGGAGGCGGCAAACGGGAACGAGGCGCTCGATAAACTGACGTCCAATCCCGATATCGATATCGCACTGCTGGACGTTATGGTTCCGGGGATCGACGGTTTTGAGGTATGCCGCCGTATCCGGGAAACGAACGAACGGATCGGTATTATCTTTTTGACAGCGAAAGTGCAGGAGCAGGACAAGGTGTACGCTCTGTCCGTCGGGGCGGACGACCATGTGAGCAAGCCGTTCAGTCCGACCGAATTAATCGCACGGATTCAATCGCTGCTGCGCCGGGTGAACGTTCACCGCGAAACGACGGCGAAGGTCAGCTTTCACTCCGGTCCGTTCAGCCTGGACCTGATCTCCAAGCAGTTCAAGAAGAATGGGCATGCGATCGAACTGACGCCGACGGAATTTTCGCTGATCCAATTTTTCCTCGAAAAAGAAAATACACCTCTCAGCAGGGACGTACTGCTCGATCATGTATGGGGCAAAGAATATATGGGTGATCCTAAGATCGTGGACGTGAATATCCGCCGTCTCCGCCAAAAAAATCGAGGAGAATCCGTCGGACCCCGAGTTTTTACAGACTGTATGGGGCCACGGTTATAAATGGAAGGGTCAGGGACAATGATCAAGAAAGGCATACGCAGGCAGATTGTCCTGCACTACTTTATCGTAGTGTTCTCGGCGCTTCTGCTGGCGGAAGTCATTTTTTTATTAGCCATACGAACGTATTACTATGACAGCATTTATAGTCATATTAAAAACCATATCGACAATGTGGAGGATTATTATTACCAGCGGATCAACCCGGGACTTGACGGGAACCGCGACCTGGCTTCCATGCTGACCTACTACGATCTGAACTCGGCCAACGTGCAAATTCTGGATACCCAGGGTAACGTGCTGATCAACTCTTCCGAGTTTCAGCCCGATATGTCTGTGAAGACGGCCGATATTTCCCAGGCGCTGTCCGGCAACGTCGGCCGTTGGGTCGGGCGTCAGGCCAGCACAGGCGAGAATGTCATGGCCGTGTCGAAGCTGGAGCAGAGCAGCGGGCAGGATGGCTATATCGTCCGTTATGTCACCTCGCTGGAAACGGTCAACGATAAATTGTTTAATCTAACCATGCTGGCCACGGGTGTAGGAGCGGCTGTACTCGCCATCGTGCTCGTATTCAGTATGGGTCTGGCCAACTCAATCGTGCAGCCTCTGAACACGATTACGGCCGTCTCCGCCGAGATGGCCCGCGGCAAGTTCAACCAGCGGATCAAGGGCGACTACAAGTACGAGCTTGGCGAGCTGGCATCCACGCTGAACTATATGGCCCAGGAGATCGTCCGGAGCAATCAGGTCAAGGACGATTTCATTTCGTCGATTTCGCACGAACTGCGGACGCCGCTGACGAGCATTAAAGGGTGGAGTGAAACGATCAATTCGGGAGGCTATGACCCCGAGGAGACCCGGATCGGCATGGAGATCATTACGAAGGAGACCGAGCGCCTGATCGGCCTCGTTGAGGAAATCCTCGACTTCTCCAAACTGCAGCAGAATGAGATGAAGATTGCGATTGGCCGTGTCGACATCAAAGAGCTGCTCCAGGAAATCATGCTGAACCTGTGGACGAAGGCGGAGAGCAGGCAAATTGAGCTCCGGCTGAAGTCCGAGGACAGACCGCTCGTGGCCGGGGACGCGAACCGCTTGAAGCAGGTGTTCCTGAACCTGGTGGACAATGCGATCAAATTTTCGCATGAGCATTCTATGCACTCGCCTGGTACGCCCTTCTTCCCGCATTGCTGTACGGGTACATGGAAGCCGGGATTAACAGCAATTTTCCGGTCTACGGGCTAAGAACAGGGATGGGCGAGTCCCAGATCGCGTTCCTGCTTCCGTTCATCGGCATCGGCGGATTGATTCTGCAGCTTCCGCTCGGCATGCTGAGCGACCGCTTCGGCCGCAAAAACGTGCTCATCGCCTGCGGCATCATCGGCGGCGCAGCTTTTATGGCCGTGCCGCTGGCAGGAGCGGCTACAGCCTGGCTCGTTCTGCTCCTGTGCTTGGCGGGGGGCATGGTCGGCTCGTTTTTTTCGCTTGGCCTGGCCTACGCGGCGGATATTCTCCCGAAGGCGCTGCTTCCCGCAGCGAATGTCATCGCATCCTTTCATTTTAATATAGGCAGCATCGCCGGGCCGAACATCGGGGGGACCCTGATGCAGTATGGGTGGAACGGAGGCGTGTTCATCGTGATGGGCCTCGCCTTCGCCATATTCGGCGCCGTCGGCACCGCCTTTCGAACTTCGGGTGGACGCAGTCAGGAGCCGCTATAGAATAGTTTTTCCCAAAAGGTTCAATAATGTGCGAAAACTCTATATAATCGATATAATAGAAACGTATTGTTCAAATCCAAGAAGAGATAGAGATCACAGGACAAGAGGAGAAATGTCATGATACGAATTCAGCATTTAACCAAGTCAGTCGGTGTGGACAGAATTCCGATACTCAAAGGGGTATCCCTCGATATCCAGAAGGGCGAGCTTATCGCCGTTGTCGGTGCCAGCGGAAGCGGCAAGAGCATGCTGCTGCGGTGCCTGGCACTGAAGGAAAAATGGGACGGAGGGACGTTTGTCATCGACGGCCAGGATGTGCTGAAGGAACCTCTCGGCGGAAAACGAAAAATTAGACGCGAATGGGCATACTTAGAGCAGAATCCCCAGCTCTATCCGAACCGGACAGGATTGAAGAACGTGCTGATCGGCCAAGCCAGTCAAACGCCGCTTTGGCGCATGGTGACGGGGATGGTCCGCTCGGACGATTATATGGGCGCGATGGACGTCATCGAGCAGATGGGTCTCTTGGATAAAGCCCGTATGAAGGCGGGCACGCTGAGCGGCGGTGAAAAGCAGCGTATAGCCATCGCAAGAGCTTTGGTTCATGGGGCCAAGGTTATTCTCGCCGATGAGCCGGTGGTCGGGCTGGACCCGAAATCGGCGGAAAGCGTAATGGAAACGCTGAAAAATCTGTGCGAGGAGGAGCGCGTCACCGTCATTTCCGTGCTTCCGATTGAGCTCGCCGAGAAATTTGCCACCCGTATCGTCGGGTTGTCTGGCGGGGAGGTCGCATTCGACATCCGCGGCCGCCGTCTGACGATGAGGGAAAAGAATATGATTTAGACTTTGCGCCCGCTTGCGGGCTTGGTATAGAAAAGAGTGATGCAATGCATTTGTTGAAGACAAACTGGATACGTGCAGCAGCTGCGGTCCTGCTGACGTTTGTACTGGGCGGCTGCACGTTTATCAGCGACCCGGTCAGCTTGATGAAGACGCCGATGCTGTCTGCGGATAAAGAGACGCTGAGCTCGATCATCCACGCGCAGCTTCCCGATGGAGCGGATCTCATCCGCTCGAGGGAAGAAACCGACACAAACCTGATCCATTTCGTCGATCTGGACGGAGATAAGGTCAACGAAGCGGTCGTATTCTACGAAACGCCGGATCAGCAGGTGGTCATCCACTGCATGATTTTCAAGCTGGTCAACGGAACGTGGACGAAGGTAACATCTTTCGACGGAGAGGGCAGGGTACTGGAATCTCTT
>NZ_PCZT01000006.1:261130-263832 GCF_002968895.1 Paenibacillus sp. AR247
GACAATGCGATCAAATTTTCGCATGAGCATTCGGCAATTGATCTGGTCGTGTACTTCGAAGGCGACAATGTCGTAACCGAAGTGAGGGATACGGGAATCGGGATCAGCGAGGACCACTTGGTCAAAGTGCGCGACCGGTTCTTTCAGGTGGATCCGCTCAACGGCGGCACCGGTCTTGGGCTTGCCATCTCCCAGCAGCTGGTTGAGCTTCATAAAGGAATTTTGCTCATCCAGAGCACGTTGGGGGAGGGGACGACGATCGTCGTGTCCCTGCCTCGGCTGCCGGAGAATACCGCTCAAACGGACGGTGCACCCGAGCTGCCTCCCGCAGACGAGAAACTTTCATGAAGTTCATACACATCAAAGAGCGAACTCCCGGAAAAAAGGAGTTCGCTCTTTGTATATTCACACATATTGTATTAAGAGGATAAGCCTTCGGCACGCAGGCGTCCAGTTTTTTCGTATACATCCTGCAGGAGTCGGGAAGGCTGGGTACGAATGCTTGGTTTCGGCATAACGGTTTCGTAAGGGCCGACTACCGTTACTTGACCCGGCGATCCTTTGATGACCACGCCGTCTTTAATGATCGCTCCTTCGCCAATAATGGCATGCTCGATCTGCACGTTGCGTCCGATCCGGACGTTTGGCATCACGACGCTATCCTTAATCTCGGACATTTTTCCGACTTCGACACCACAGAACATCACGGATTGATGTGCTATGCCGTCCAACGTGCACGTTTCCGAGATCAGGCAGTTGGTCGCCATCACGCTGCGGTTCCGTGTCGATCCGAGCTTCGTACGCCATGGACGGGTGTACATTGGCCATTCACTGTTATGCAGCTTCCAGTCCAGATCGTCGGACAAGAGGTCCATATGTGCTTCCCAAAGGCTGGCAACAGTGCCGACATCTCTCCAATACCCATCAAAGCGATACGCGAACAGTTCATCCTGATCCGCCAGCATCTTCGGAATAATATCCTTGCCGAAGTCATGGCTTGAGGCATCATTCGCGGCGTCCTCCATCAAATGTCTGCGGAGGTACTCCCATTCAAACAAATAGATGCCCATGGATGCCAGGTTACTTTCGGGTTCGGCCGGTTTCTCGGCAAAGTCCGAGATACGAAGCGATTCGTCCACGCTCATGACCCCGAAACGGCTGGCTTCCTCCCAAGGCACCTCCATGACAGAGATGGTGGCTTTGGCGCCGTTCTTTTGGTGAAATTGAAGCATTTGTTTATAATCCATGTGGTAAATATGGTCACCGGACAAAACCAGTACATGCTCCGGTTGGTGACGGTCAATATATTCGATATTTTTATAAATGGCATCAGCAGTTCCTAAGTATTCTGAGGATCCTGTGTTGTAAGAAGGCAGCAGGGTGATTCCGTCCTCTCCATTTTTTTGGAGGCCCCATGGTTCGCCTTCCCCGATATGCAGATGAAGCGATTCTGCCTCGTACTGCGTCAGCACACCGATGGTGTCAATGCCTGAGTTTACGCAGTTACTGAGAGGAAAATCGATAATACGGTAACGACCGCCGAACGGAACAGCGGGCTTTGCCAGTTTCGATGTCAGAGGTGATAATCTGCGCCCTTCACCTCCGGCAAGCAACATGGCGATGCATTCTTTTCTCTTCATGTCGTTTCCTCCCATTCAAAATTGTCAATGTAGTACATAAATAAACGACTATCGCCCATCTGAAACGATTATATTGAAATATCACTGAAAAATTACAATTTTATTTTTCAGCGGTCATTTTTATTTTCATTTTGGCTACAATGGGGTAATGGTTTACATGCACTATATTCCTAAAGCAGGTGATCATTTGGAGAACATGAATAAGGCGCCGGGTCAGCCGCTGTCCGCGGAAGACATCTATTTGTTTCATGAAGGGACCTCCTATCACAGTCACAGGATGTTGGGCGCTCATCCTGCTGTGGAAGAAGGCGAGGAAGGCGTCCGGTTCACCGTCTGGGCGCCCCATGCCCAGGCTGTAGGCTTGGCGGCAGACTGGAACAACTGGAACGGAGAAAAGGATTCTTTATATAAGATACCCGATTCAGGTTTTTGGACTCGCTTTTTCCCCGGAATCCGTTCAGGTACTTTTTACAAATATGACATGACCGGACCTGGCGGAGAACGGTTCCTGAAGGCCGATCCTTATGCGTTTCGGTCGGAGCTTCGCCCTGCTACCGCGTCGGTGGTCACGGATCTTGCCGGATATGTATGGAATGACGGCCCCTGGCGTAGGAAGAGAAAAGCACCTTACCGCAAGCCGCTGAATATATATGAGATCCATTTCGGTACATGGCGGCAGAAAGAGGACGGGACTTTTTATACATACCGGGAAATGGCTGATCTTCTCATTCCTTATTTGAAGGAAATGCACTATACCCATGTCGAGTTTATGCCGCTTGCGGAGCATCCATACGATTTATCTTGGGGATATCAGGGAACCGGCTATTTCGCCGTGACGAGCCGCTATGGGACGCCGCATGACTTTATGTATTTGGTGGACGCCCTGCACCAGGCCGATATCGGCGTCATCCTGGACTGGGTGCCATCCCATTTCGCTAAGGACGCCCACGGACTCCGCCGGTTTGACGGGACACCGCTGTTTGAATACAGCGATGCGTATAAGGCTGAAAACCCGGCTGGGGCACGCTCAGCTTCGACTTCGGCAAACCGGAGGTCCGCTCG
>NZ_PCZT01000006.1:263932-275105 GCF_002968895.1 Paenibacillus sp. AR247
GTGGTGTTCAGCTATTTCCCAAATACGCTGATGATGGCCGAAGAATCCAGCGCTTGGCCCGGGGTTACCGCACCCGTACACGAAGGCGGGCTCGGCTTTAATTACAAATGGAACATGGGCTGGATGAACGACACGCTGGATTATGTGGAAACGCCGTTTGAACAGCGGCCCGGGCGGCATCATCTGCTGACATTCCCGATTGCTTATGCTTATTCTGAGAATTATGCGCTGCCTTTATCCCATGATGAAGTTGTTCACGGCAAAAAATCGCTGCTCAGCAAAATGCCTGGGGATTACGGGCAGAAGTTCGCCGGGCTTCGGCTGCTGCTTGGGTACCAGATGACCCATCCCGGGAAAAAGCTGTTGTTCATGGGCGGGGAGTTTGGCCAGTTTATCGAATGGAAGGACCAGGAGCAGCTCGACTGGCTGCTGCTGGATTACGAGAGCCACCGCAACATGCAGCGGTATACCGCGGAATTAAACCGGCTGTATCTGAACGAACCGGCGCTGTGGGAGCGGGATCATGAGCTTGAAGGGTATCAATGGATCACGCCGCATGACAACACGCAAAGCGTCATTTCGTACCTCAGAAAAGGGAAGAAAGCCGGTGACACCCTTGTCGTCATTATTAATTTTCAACCGGTGCGACGTGAGCATTACCGCATCGGGATTGCCAAGGCCGGCACGTACGTGCCTGTGTTCTGCAGCGAGGATTCCCGATATGGCGGAAGCGGCGAGTTTAGCGCCGAACCCGTGCAGACGGAGAAGATCCCTTGGCATGAACAAACGTGCAGTCTGGAATTAACGCTACCGCCGCTCAGTATGCTGATATATAAAAGGGAGCAGCCCCGTACGAAAAAGTCGGTCCCGGGTAAAGAGAGTAAGCCAAGCAAGCGGAGTGCCGCGGCAAAGTCCGGCAAATCCGGAGAAACCACCCGGGTGTCGGCGTCCAAAGCCAAGGAAGGGTTAGAAATGCCTACTGCAGAGACAAAGAAAAGATCGGGCAGAGGCACCGGAAGTAAACCGGTGACGGAACGGCCCGCGGATCAATGAATAGGAGGCAGGAGAGATGAAAGTCATATTTGCAGCAGCGGAATCGACACCGTTTATTAAAACAGGGGGACTTGCCGATGTAATCGGCGCCCTGCCCAAAGCGCTCAAGCGAAGCGGCGCGGATGTGCAGGTCATTTTGCCCAAACATAAAGGGATACCACAGCAATTTAGGGATGAAATGCAGCATCTCACGGAAATAAAAGTGCCGGTCGGCTGGAGAAATCAATACTGCGGCATCGAAAAGCTCGTGTACGACGGCATTCCGGTATATTTTCTCGATAACGAATACTATTTCGGACGGGACAGCGTGTACGGATACATGGACGACGGCGAACGCTTCGCCTTTTTCAACCGGGCCGTGCTTGAAGTGCTTCCGCTGATCGGTTCCGAGCCGGACGTGCTCCACTGCCATGACTGGCATACGGCGCTTATTCCGGTTTTGCTGCAGGCACACTACCGCCATAACGAGTACTACCAGCACATCCGTACCGTGTTTACGATACATAATTTGCTGTACCAGGGAATTTATCCTTACGAGGTACTTAGCGAACTGCTGGAGCTGGGGCACCAATATTTTACGCCAGAAGGCCTTGAGTTTTACGGAAACGTCAACTTTATGAAAGGCGGGATCGTCTACGCCGATCACGTGACGACGGTGAGTCCGACCTACGCCAGGGAGATTCAGACGGCCCACTACGGATATGGGTTGGAAGGGCTGCTGTATTCGCTCGGTGACCGGTTGAGCGGGATCGTGAACGGAGTAGACACGAAGAGCTACAATCCAGCTAACGATGCGAGCCTCTACGTAAAATACCGGTCGAACCTGGCGAAAAAGAGGGAAAACAAAGCGGGGCTTCAGCAGGAGCTCGGCTTGCCGGTTAAGCCGGACGTGCCACTGATTGCAATGGTAACCCGGCTGGTGGAGTCCAAGGGGCTGGACCTCGTGACGCGGGTGCTGGACGAAATGCTGGATCACGACGACTTCCAGTTCGTCTTGCTCGGCACGGGCGACTCCGCCTACGAGCATTGGTTCCGCGAAGCGGCAGGGCGTCATCCCGACAACATGTCGGCGCAGATTACGTTCAGCGACGCCCTGTCACGCAAAATATATGCAGGCAGCGACATGTTCCTCATGCCGTCGAAGTTCGAGCCATGCGGCATCAGCCAGCTGCTGGCGCTGCGGTACGGCAGCATCCCGATCGTTCGCGAGACCGGGGGGCTGAACGACACCGTGCAGTCTTACAACGAGTTTACGGGCGAGGGCAACGGTTTCAGCTTCACGGCGTTCAACGCCCACGACATGATGCATACGATCCACCGCGCGGCAGCGTTTTACCAGCAGCCGGAGCATTGGAGCAAAATCGTGAAGAACGCCTTTGCCGGGGATTACAGCTGGAACATGTCCGCCAAGGAATATATGGACATTTATGAACGCGTCACCGTTTGAGCAAACGGAGCTGGTCCAGGCCGGCTCCGTGGTAATACCCACAGCGGCTAAGAATCCATTTGGAAAAAGCCTTCCGGAATTCAGGCTTTTCGTTATGAAGAAACCGATTTATTTGGTTAGATTTCGGTACAAAATCCGGTACCCGTAAGGGTCCAGACTGACATTCATCGTTCCGTTCTGGGTAGGCACCTTGTCGCCCGATAAGGCGTCCTTCCAGTCGTTCGTAACCATCGGGTGGGACAGCACTTGCGGCTTGTCAGTGTTGTTCATCCAGATGGTGAAATGAACCCGGCTGTCCATGCGCTCGTAAATAATGTTGGGATTGCCCGGTTCCGCCTTCAAAAAGCGGAAGCGGCCTTCGCGGAGCGCTTGTTTTTTTGCGAAGACCGATGAGCAGCTTGTAAAAATCGTACAGCTCGCGGTCCTGCTTCTTCGGATCCCACTCCATGCATTTACGGCAGTCCGGATCGCCGCCTCCGGTGAGGCCCACCTCGTCGCCGTAGAAGATGCATGGCGTCCCCATGAACGTGAACAGGAAGACGACCGCCAGCTTCATCCGGCGCTTATCGTGCCCGACACGTGTCAAGAGGCGGGGTGTGTCATGGCTGCACAGCATGTTGAACACCACTTCGTTCGTCTGCTGCGGATAGCGCATTAGGATGGTGCCCATTTTGTTGGCGAACGTCAGTCCGTCCATGCCTCCGTTGAAAAACTCCAGCACCTTGTCGGCAAAAGGGTAGTTCATGACAGAGTCGAACTGATCTCCGACCAGCCAGGCCAGGGAATCGCTCCACACTTCCCCGACGATATATGCGTCCGGATTGGCGTTTTTGACGACCATGCGGAAGTCCCGCCAAAAATGGTGGTCGACCTCGTTCGCCACGTCCAGCCTCCAGCCGTCCAGCTTGATTTCCTTGATCCAGTACTCGGCAACGTCCAGCAAATACTGCTTCACCTCGGGATTGGCCGTGTTGAACTTCGGCATATTGCCGAAGAAGCCGAACGTGTCATACGTGGCGATCCCGTTCTCAACCCGTGCCGGAAACTGGTTGATATGAAACCAATCGGCATATTTGGACTTTTCCCCATGCTTCAGGACGTCCTGGAACGGTGGAAACTGTTCGCTGCAGTGGTTGAACACGGCATCGAGCATGACGCGGATCCCTTTGCTGTGACAGGCTTCCACGACCTGCTTGAGCAGCTCGTTATCCCCAAAATGCGGATCAACCTGCCTATAATCGACGATGTCGTATTTATGGTTCGACGGCGACGTGAACAAAGGTGTGAAATATATCGCATTAATGCCAAGATCGAGTAGGTCGTCCAGGTGATCCAGGACGCCCTGCAGGTCACCGCCGAAGAAATTGTCCGTTGTCGGCTGTCCTCCCCAAGGCTGTGTGCCTTTCGGATCATTGCTTGGATCCCCGTTCGCAAAACGTTCGGGCATAATTTGGTAAAAAATTGCATCCTTTGCCCAATCCGGCACCTTAAACACGTCGATCTCATGTATGTAAGAAAATTCGTAATAGCCGCCCGTCGGCGCCGGACAATTTCGGTACAGCCCGTTGTCGAGCATGTAAATCGTTTCTTTGCCGGAAGTGATCCGGAACGCATAGCTAAGACGCTTGTATTTAGGCAGCACGGCAGCTTCCCAATAATCGAACATATCGTCGGTCGCGGCTTTTTCCATCGTAATTTCAAAATAGGTCGAATCCCAGTCGTATTTGTCTCCGGTCATCGCAACTACCGTATCCACGTCATTTCGTTTGGTGCGGACACGCAGATGTATCGTCTTCGGATCGTATGCATAGGCCCATTTGTCCCGGGGGACATGGTATAAAGCTTCCAGCAGCATGACTACACCTCCACTAAATATCTAGCTATTTAATACCTCATTCCCGGAATGATGAACCATGGCTGCCGCCTTAATCTGACGTTTCGGTGAACTTTTTGCGTAGGAGTCCCCATTGCGTGTAATTACATCATAAGAAGCTTTTCTTTCAAAGGGTGCAGGTTTTTGAAGGGATTTATGCATCCATATGAGGAAGGAGACGGGCTTTGAAACGGTAAATACATATTTATTCCGAAAAAGAGGGGGAGTGACTAAAAGAAACAAAAGAACTAGGAATAAATGGAATTAAAAAGCTGTAATCCGCCTTATCTTGGCTATTTTGAAATGTATTGACCACTGTATGAAAATGTCATTGCATAATCATGCATTTTTATTGTATGATTAGAACCGTGGTTTTTCGGGCTGGGCCGGATACGGATCATGCCTTTGAACAACAATAAGTATCATTGAAATGGACAGGAGAGATAGATATGAAAAAATGGGGTATTCTAACGGCATGCATTCTGCTGGCAGGCTCCCTGCTTGCCGGATGCGGAAGCAAACCTTCGACTGAGGGCGGCACGGCAGCGGGCGAAAAGCCGGCCAGCGGCAAGACAATCGTGCTTGGAACAAGCGCGGACTTCCCGCCGTACGAATTTCATAAAATGGTGAACGGCAAGGACCAAATCGTCGGCTTCGATATCGAAATCGCCAAGGAAATCGCCAAAGACATGGGGGCGCAGCTTGAAGTCAAGGATATGAGCTTTGATGCGCTTCTCGGCGAGCTGTCCACCGGCCGCGTAGATTTTGTCATTTCGGGCCTTACACCAAACGAAGAACGCAAGAAACAAATCGATTTTTCGAACAACTACTATAAGGCGGAGCAGGCCGTTGTCGTCAGAGAGGCTGACAAAGACAAATACAGCACGATGAAAGCTCTGGAAGGAGCTTCGCTCGGCATTCAGAAGGGTTCGATCCAGGAGGACATCGCCAAGACGATTCCGGGCGCGAAGATCACCGGTCTGGGCAAAATTTCCGACATCGTACTGCAGCTGAATTCGAGCCGCGTGGATGCCTCCATCATGGAGAAGCCGGTTGCCGAAGCATACATCAAGAACGTCAAAGGTCTGGTAATTGCGGATGCGGTTCCTGATTATAAGGAAGACGGCTACGCGATCGGGATCAAAAAAGGTAACACTGAGCTCGTGAACCAAATCAACAAAACGCTGGACCGTCTGAAATCCGAAAACAAGATTGAGCAGTACGTTGCCGAAGCGAGCGATTTGGCTGCACAGAAATAGAGGTTAAGCTGTCTGCTCTCATTTTATACATCGGATAAAATAGCGAAGCGAATTCGCTATTTTTTCTGTTCAATGATGGGTACCTTGTTTCAAATATGTCCCGATCTGTTGTATACAGGGAAAGGATGGGACAGGCAGGTATGATGACAAAGGAGGTTCTTGGGTCTTTATGAATATGTTCTCCGTTTTTTGGGATTACCGGACGTATTTTGCGACAGGTATCCAGTATACACTGCTCCTGGCGGCCATCGGCGTCATATGCGGCTTCGTGCTGGGCATTATTATATCCTTGATGCGGATGTCCCGCTTTTGGCTGCCGAAGATGATCGGTTCGGTGTGGGTGGAAGTTCTCCGCGGTACCCCGATGGTTGTTCAGCTGTTTATTATTCACTACGGCCTCGTGGCCTTCAAAAGCGTGCTGCCGGCCATCGGTAACGAGTTTATTACGATTATCAAGGAATCATCCATCGTATCGTTTATCGGCGTCACCGACTTGATGTACCAGTCGGGGGCTATCCAAGGGATTACGTATGATTACCTCAGTCCGCTGCTGGTCATTGCAGCCATCTACTTCATTATGACGTTTACCTTGTCCAAGCTGCTGGGGGCATTTGAAAGGAGGCTGAATACAGATGATCAGCGTTAAAGATTTGCGCAAATCGTTCGGCAAGCTGGAGATTCTGAAAGGGATCGACATCGACATCGCCAAAGGCGAGGTCGTCGTCGTGATCGGCCCCAGCGGCTCGGGAAAAAGTACCTTTCTCCGCTGTTTGAATCTGCTCGAAACGCCTACAGGGGGACAGATCACGTTTGAAGGTGAGCCAATTACGGACAAACGCCACAACATCAATGCCACACGCGAAAAAATGGGCATGGTGTTCCAGCATTTCAACCTGTTCCCGCATAAATCGGTGCTGCAGAACCTCATGCTGGCGCCGGTTAAGGTGAAAAAGCAGCCGCCGGCCGAGGCGGAACGGATTGCCCTTGACCTGCTGCGCACGGTCGGATTATCCGACAAGAAGGATGCGTATCCGTCCCAGCTGTCAGGCGGGCAGAAGCAGCGGATCGCCATCGCGCGGGCGCTGGCCATGCAGCCCCACGTCATGCTCTTTGACGAGCCGACTTCGGCGCTGGACCCGGAAATGGTCGGCGAAGTGCTGGAGGTCATGAAGAAGCTCGCAGAGGGCGGCATGACGATGGTCATCGTAACCCATGAAATGGGATTTGCCCGGGAAGTCGGCGACCGGATCGTCTTTATGGACGGCGGACAAATTGTCGAGCAGGGGACGCCTGCAGAAGTGTTCGGTAACCCGCAAAACAGCCGCACGAAAGATTTTCTGAGCAAGGTCCTTTGACAAAGAGCCTGCATCTACAAATGATAAAGCCCTGGACGAGAATATTACTCATCCAGGGCTTTTTTTGTACCTTTTCATGAATAAATCGTTAAAATGAATGAAGATGTTGTAACTTTTTTGAAAGGGATTGAGCCGTTGCTCCCTTGATTAAGTCAGCTAACAACTCTATATAAAGCCTGATATTTCGAGGCTTTTGTATTGGTAACATTTTCATGCGCACAGGTTACAAAATTGTGATATATTTGTTGAGCCGAAACTTTTAAGGTAAAGTGCGGGGGATGTAATTTGTGTACATAGTACGCTTGGGGTGAATCGCACCAACAGGGCGTAGGGTTGTCTCCTCAATCCGAATCCGACAGCTAACTTCGCAGGCATCACGACTTAAGGAGGAACCATGAAAAGATTTAAAGGAATCAAGACACTTGCAGCCATCATCGGCATTTCTCTGGCGGTACAGACGGTACCCACGTTTGCGGACTCGGTCCATGTAGCGAAGGATGGAGACACCTTCTATACACTATCTAAACAATATAGCGTTAATTTGAATCAACTGATGAATGCAAATCCGAATGTACAAGCAACCAATATTTATCCGGGCCTGAAATTAAACGTTCCCGGAGCAAGCACAGCCAAGGCATTTGCCGCAGAGGACAGCGGCTCCATCATCACGGCTGCTTCCCTGAACGTCAACGGCGATGACAAAGTCGTGGAAGCATGGGGTAAAACCTTCGATTACTCCAAAACGCTGGACGTCCGAGCTACGGCATATTCTTCCGCAGCTAGCGAAAACGGCAAGTGGGGCGCAGTGGACTACTTCGGCAACCCGCTGAAGCTGGGCACGATCGCGGTTGACCCGTCCGTTATTCCATTGGGAACGAAAGTGCTCGTTACCGGTCACAGCTTCCCGGGCCTTCCGAAGAAAGCCTTCGTAGCGACAGCTAAGGATACCGGGAGCGCGATTAAGGGGAAACGCATCGACATTTTCGTACCGGGCAGCCCGGAAAGCGTCAGTGCCTTCGGGTTCCAGGACGTTGAGCTGTATTTCATTAAATAGTTCAAGCTATTCATAACAACACGGAAAAACCGGCTTTTGTACGAAAGCCGGTTTTTTTTGTACGCTCAGCGCGTTACTTGTCTTTTGGAACGTGAAGTAACCTCGGCAGCGTGACGAACGAATAACCTTTATTTTTCAATGTTCGAATGATGTCCGGAAGGGCATCGATCGTACCGCTGAGATTGGACGTGGTTCCGCCTCCCGCATGCTGAAGAATGATCGAGCCTTGCCCAACGGTGGACAGCACGTTGCGCTTGACCGCTTCCTTGCCGATTCCTTTCCAATCCAGCGAATCGACGTTCCAGTTTACAATTTTGTAGCCCTGCTGCTTGGCCCAGCGCAGTTGGCGTTCCGTGATGTCTCCATAAGGCGGCCTGATCAGCTTGGGCTTATAGCCGACGATGCCGTAAAGCGTGTTCTCCGTCCGCTTAATCTCGGCTACATATTCGTCCATCTCCAATTTGTGAAACACGGGGATGATTATAGGAGTGGTTTCCGATCACATGTCCTTCACGGACGATGCGCTCGACCAGCTCGGGATGCTTCTTCGCCCGGCTGCCCATCACAAAAAAGGTGGCTTTAATATGATGGGCTTTGAGCACATCCAGGATCTGAGGAGTAAACCTGGGATCCGGCACGTCATCAAAGGTTAGGGCCACCTCTTTGACGCGCGGACCGTGAATTTTAAACGTTTCGGGATATTTTTTGATCAGCTGGCCGAGCGTAAGGATCTGCTGTTCCTTCCGCTTTTCTTTCGCCTCCCGGCTGCTGGTTTCCCGTGCAGGTTCGGAACCTGACGGATGTTTCGGGGGTTCACCGCCTTGAGCGGCGGCTGCCGGCCACCCGGACTGCCAAGGACAGATCAACAACAAAATCAGCAGGGAAGACAGCAATGTGCATAACAGCTTCTTTTTCATCCGTCTCGACTCCTTTCCACCGCGGACAAACAGCGAAAACATGATTATCCTTGTTATGTCCATAAGTTGATGCAATTATGTTGCTTTAAATCAGATGCTGGGCTACATTTTCATATCGTTCTGCAAAGCGTGTATAATAGAACTGATGGATTACGGTCGCTGCACGTTGGCCGTAACCGCGAGGTATGGACAATGAGCGGCGGCGCTGCAATCATATAACCCTGTTGTCATATAGGCTTAATCACATACAACATAAAGGAGACACGAAGCAATGGCAGATCTATTTACACCTTATGTACTTAAAGGATTATCTCTGAAAAACCGGATTGTTATGCCTCCGATGTGCCAATATTCGGTACAGGCTGAGGACGGGATCCCTAACAATTGGCATTATGTCCATTATGTATCCCGCGCAGTCGGCGGAGCCGGATTGATTATCGTAGAGATGACGGGGGTTCATCCCGACGGACGGATTACGAACCGGGATACGGGAATATGGGATGACGGGCAGATCCCTGCTTACCGCAAAATCGTCGACGAAGTGCACGCCCATGGCGCAAGGATCGGCATCCAGTTGGGCCATGCCGGCCGCAAGGCGGAAGACGCGAACCCGCCTGTAGCTCCATCGGCCATCCGTTTTGACGAGAAATATAAAATTCCGAGAGCTTTGTCCACCGAAGAGGTCCAGAGTCTGGTTACCGCCTATGGGGAAGCGGCCCGGCGCGCGGTGGAGGCCGGCTTTGATACGGTGGAGATACACGGCGCTCACGGCTATTTAATCCATCAGTTCCATTCTCCGCTGACCAACCGAAGAGACGATGCGTATGGAAAAGACCTGGCTTTGTTCGGAGAAGAAGTCGTTAAAGCCGTCAAGAAGGCGGTCCCTGAAGACATGCCTGTTCTGATGAGAGTGTCAGCCAAGGAGTACGTGGACGGCGGTTATGACGTCGATTACTGCGCGGAAATCTGCCAACGATACCGGGATGCGGGCGTGGACGTATTTCATATTTCCTCCGGCGGTGAAGGTCATATCGGATCGAACGGCGGACCGAAGGCCGGCTCGGGGTACCAGGTGGAATTGGCGGAGCAAATGAAGGCAAAGCTGGATGTGCCGGTAATCGCTGTCGGCCGCTTGGAAAATTACGAGGAAGCGCAGCAGGTGGTGCTGGAAGGAAAGGCGGATCTGGTCGCAGTCGGCAGAGGCATGCTGAAGGATCCTTACTGGGCGCTCCATGCGGCTCAAGAGCTGAACGGAGAACAGAAAATCCCGAAACAGTATTTGCGCGCTTTTTAACGAGGCATTGCGGAAATGAAGCTAATCAAGCATTCACAACAAAACGCTGGAGTCAGATCGGTTGGATCGGCTCCCGCGTTTTTTTAAACGGTAAACATAGCCTTGAATGAAGGCTCATTGCTGCTATATTATGGAAGATGAACAAACCCAAAAAAAATTTTGGCGATTTTTGAAACGGTCCTAAAACTGCTGCGTAAAAGAGTATCAAGAAGAACACATTAACCTTTCAGGAGGAACAAGAAACCATGGCTATTTTCAAAAGACTGCGCGATTTAACAATGTCCAATATTAATGCGATTATCGATAAGGCAGAAGACCCGATCAAGATGACGGACCAATATATCCGCGATATGACCGAAGATTTGGAAGACGCGGAGAAGGCTGTAGCCGCTCAAATCGCCATCGAGAAAAAATTCAAGCAGCTGTACGAAGAGCAGCAGGCGCTCGTTGAGAAGCGTACCCAGCAGGCACACACCGCAGCCCAGGCACAGAACGTTGAGCTGGCCCGCCGTGCGCTGGAAGAGAAAAAATCGGCTGAGCAGAAAATGAACGAATACAAAGCAAGCTACGACCAGAACAAGGCTTCGGCCGACAATCTCCGTGCCAAGCTTGAGGAAATGCGCAAGCAGCTCACCGAAATGAAGAACAAAAGAGAGACGCTGGTAGCCCGCTACAATGCGGCCAAAGCGCAAACCGAAATCAACAAGGCGATGAACGGCTTCAGCACCGATCTGCAACGAACGGCATGAAGCGGATGGAAGAGAAGATGCTGCAGATGGAGGCGCAAGCCGAAGCCAGCAACGAAATGTCCGCCAAAGGCAAATCGCTCGACGATGAGTTCGAACAACTCGGCAAGGATAAAGAGGTTGAAGATGAGCTGGCAGCGCTCATGAAGCAGTACGATAACAAATAATCTGCCAT
>NZ_PCZT01000006.1:275205-284421 GCF_002968895.1 Paenibacillus sp. AR247
CGGGTATGATGAATAGCGAAGGGGAACATTTGTCATATTTCTCCTTCGCTTTTATTATGTATGAGTGAGACGTTGAGAAGATGTGGAGGCTAAGGTAGATGGATTTTAATATCATTAAAGGGATTCTGGTATGGACAGGTTCCGGGGCGATCCTGCTCTTTATTTTGATGTTTGTGGATTCGCTGTTTACCAAGTACAAAGATTTTGAAGAAGTGAAGGCGGGCAACATGGCGGTCACCTCGCGCCTGGTCATCAAGCTGCTGTCCCAGGGTTACATTCTGTCCGTTTCGATTCGGACTTCGAATAACCTGCTGGAAGCGCTTGTCGTATCGATCGTCTCCTTCTTGATCTTACTCGTGCTGGAAGCGATCGTGCGCGTCTTGATGAGATGGTGGGCAAAGCTTGACCTGGATACAGGTACACAGCAGGGCAAAGTGGGTTATGGCCTGTTTGCCGGTACGATCCATTTGGTGGGCGCCCTCATCATTACCGCCTGCCTGTAGCACGACCCCAATATATATTAAAGTTTGATTACCTAAGGAGTTATAGCATATGAGTGTATTTAAAAGAATCGGCAACCTGTTTGCCAAGCCGGAACCGCCGAAACCGGAGAAAAGCATGCTGGCGCTGATGCCGGGAGATATTTGCGAGGTATCGCTGGTCACATACGAAGTCATCGGACGCGTGCACAACCGCGGAAGAAACGCCGTTCTGCTCACGCTCCGGGACGGGAACACGATCGCTTACCTTCATATTGAAGAGCGCGAGACCTTGGAGTATGAATTGTACGCTCCCATCGACGGCCGGCTTGACAACCCTGCCGAAGTAAGTACCAACCGAAATCGAACTGGACGACCGGGGTTTACTATATGGAAGAAGAATACATCGGTCATGTGTTGATTCAAGGCAAAAACCCCCGTTTACGCAAGGGGGGAGAGCAGCACGTATGGCAGTACCAATCCGACGATTATCATCTGCTGCGGATCGAGTGGCAGAACGGACGTTTTATGCTGTATGAAGGAGAGAAAGTAATCCCAGGTGATGTGAAAGTCATCCGGGCCAATTAGAGTGGGGCACATGATGGGTAAGAAGAGAAGCAGGTTTCTCGGCCTGAAGCTTCTGCTTGTCGCCAGCCTTGTGCTGTCTCTGCTGACCGGATGCGGCATCGGCTCGCCAAACGTCAAGGAGACATATCCGCTGGAGTCGGTGAACCGCGACGGTAACGCTACGTCGTATGTGTACCGGGCCGCGGACAAGACGGTTCCCGAGGTTGCGAAGGAGCTGACGGACGAGAAGAAGCCCGACCAGATGTCGCCGGAAGATGCCGACCGGATGTTCCTGGTGTATGGTAACGAATGGTACCATCTGCAGAAAGATACCGCCAAGCCAAGCGATACGCTGATCGAAATCGACTCGCAGCAGTATGTGCAGCGGAATTACGATTCAAGCTTCCTTCAGGGATATCTGACGGCCGCGCTCATCGGACAACTCTTTGATTCGTTCGGCGGGGGTGGCTCTTACCGGGGGTATACGAGCAGAGACATTTATCAGCCGAAGCAGGGAACCTACCACAAGCCGACGACCAACGATAAAAAAGTGGCGCCGCCGCTGACGGTTGAGAAGAAGGGCTCGATTCTCCGCCGCGGCAAAAACAGCGACACGAATCCGAGCGTCGGTTCCGGAGGCAGCATTTTTGACCGGAAGAAGGATACCAAGACTCCGAGCAGGGGCAGCATTTCAAGGGGCGGCAGCAGCGGCTCCGGCCTGTTTGATGCACCGAAGCGGTCGTACACGAAGCCGAAAACCCGCGTCGGATCGGGCAAGATCACAAGGCGCAGGTGACGGCTGGCTGCAAGCGAATATCCTGATGCCGTGTTCACGGCGGACGAAAACGCACGAAGCATGGATTCGTGCGTTTTTTTGTGTCATGATAGACAGAGGAGACATTCAGCAACGGAAGGATGATACATAATGGATCAGACACGAACCGATTACGATAAATTTCACCGGAAACCGATGCAGGTCAAGGATGCCCAAAGGCTGATCGCCGGGTATGTCGAGGCAGGCGCTGTAGAAACCAGGCGCTGTGAAACGGTACCGCTGGCGGAGAGCGTCGGGCGCTTTCTGGCCGAGCCCGTTACCGCCCCGCATCCGTTTCCGCGGTTCCGCCGCTCCGGAATGGACGGGTACGCGATATGTTCCGCCGACACCGCTTCTTGCAGCTCGGACGATCCGGTCTGGCTGGAAGTCATCGACGAGATTCCTTGCGGCAGCGTGTCCAGCCAAGTGATCCGGCCGGGGACGGCTGCGCGGATCATGACGGGCGCCGAAGTGCCGGACGGCGCGGACGCCGTCGTCATGCTGGAGATGACAGAGCAGCGGGAAGAGGACGGACGGGCTCGGGTTGGACTGAAGCGAAAAATCCATAAGGGGCAAAACATTACCCCGATCGGCCTGGAGGTTCAGGAAGGACAGCTGCTGCTTAGCCCGGGGACCCGTATTTCGGCCGGGGAAATCTCGGTGCTGGCGACGTTCGGCATTCATCGTGTCCCGGTGTACCGCAAGCCGCGGATCGCGATTTTCTCGACGGGGTCGGAGCTGCTGTCCGTCGAAGAGCCGCTGCAGCCGGGGAAAATCCGCAACAGCAACACGTACATGCTGGCGGCCCAGGTGTGGGAAGCGGGGGGCGAGCCCTTTATCCTGGATGCCATTATGGACGATTTGCAGCTGGCACAAGCACGGGTCGAGGAGGCGCTGCAGGAATATGATGCAGTCGTGACCAGCGGCGGTGTGTCGGTCGGCGACTACGACATTATGGGCGATCTCGTCCGCGGCGGCGGGGTGGAGATGCTGTATAACAAAATCGCCATGCGTCCCGGCAGCGTCACGACGGCGGCCGTAAAAGATGGCAAGCTGCTCTTTGCGCTGTCCGGCAATCCCGGCGCCTGCTTCGTCGGCTTTGAGCTGTTCGTACGGCCGACCATTCAGGGCATGATGGGAAGAAAGAATGCCTACCTTACGGAATGGTCAGCCGTCTTGGACGTCGACTATACCAAAGTGAACGCCTTTACCCGCTACGTTCGCGGAAGAATGGAAGTCCGCGATGGATTGGTGTATGCCGTTCCGGCAGCGGTGGACGAATCGAGCGTCATGGTGACGATCAAGGACAGCGACTGCCTGATCGTCATCCCGCCCGCCAAGGCAGTCACACCAGCCGGATCCAAGGTGCAAATTTTGCTGCTTAAAGAGGGATCGAGATGAGCTGGCAAGAAGTGAAACCGCCCGTCTGGCAAATCGTCGGGTATAAGAATAGCGGCAAGACGACGCTTGTCTGCAGTCTCGTCGAGAGGCTTGCGGCCAAAGGCGTACGGACAGCAGTGATTAAGCACGACGCCCACGATTTCGACATCGATCATCCGGGAACGGACTCGTACCGGCACCGGAAATCGGGGGCGGGTGCAGTCGCCCTTGTGTCCTCGCGGCGTACGGCCGTGATCGAGGAAACAGAAACCGGGCTGGACGAGCTCATCGGGCGGTTTTCCGCATACGACATGATTTTAGTGGAGGGCTTCAAGCAGGCGGAGTACCCCAAAATCGTGATGGTGCGCAGCCAGGAAGACCATTCGCTCGTTTCCCAATTAACATCCGTGAATGCGATCGTCTCCTGGCTTACCAATGACGCGATGAAGGGGAGCATGGATGTGCATCCGGGTTCCGTTCCGATATTTGGCATCAATGACACTGGCCGGATCACGGAATGGCTGCTTCACCATAGTAAGCACGATACGACGGAATGAACGGAAACTAACCGTTTGCAATAAAAAACAGCACGCCCATCCTGAATATACCGGATGCGGCAGTGCTGCTTTTTATTGTGACCGCGCCTAAAGCCGTTACGGTTCCAGCCTCCGCTCAATCGCCTCGGACATCGTTTTGTCCGTAAGATGGGCGTAAACCTCCGTCGTTTCGGTTGAGGCGTGGCCGAGCTGCTCCTTCGTTTTGTAAATATCGTTCTGCAAATATAGTCGGTGGCGAAGGAATGCCGGAGCTTATGTACGGTGAGATAAGGCTTGCCGAAGCGCTTGGCATACTTGATGATCATCGCCTGGATCGCCCGTTTGGTCATGCGTCCGCCTTCCTGATGCCCGTTCGGAAGCGCTGCAAACAGTGCTTTTTCCCGCTTGGGCACCTTGTATCTGGACTGACGAAGGGTAAGGTACTGGGCCAAATCATCCTTGGCCTGCTCGCGGAAATAGACCGGGGTCTTGAACGACTCGTCGTTATTGCCCTTCCGGTACACATACAGCATCTTGTTGTTCATGTCCAGATCATCGACATTCAGGTTAACGACCTCGGACACCCGAAGCCCCGAATTCAAAATCAGGCTGGCAATGCAGGCGTCGCGTTCCTTATTCAGTTCATGGGCGTGGAGCGCCTGCTTGTTATTAGCGACATCCTTTGCGTAGCCGTCCATAATATAGCCGATAAACTCCAGCAGCTCGTCTTCCTCGAGGATCTTCCCTTTCAGCTTGGCGGCCGTGTCTTTTGGTTTGTGGATCCGTTTGATCTCCACCTTCGCCATAATGTTGCGCTTCAGGAGCGGATAAAAGTTGTCATCCTCGGCAATTTGGCTTAAGTAATGAAACAGGGAGCGCATGGAAGAAAGCTTGCGGGAGACGGTAATTTTGGAGTTGGCACTCTCCCGGCGGGTCGTTAGATACAAGCGGTAGCTGACGACGTCTTCCATCCTCAGCACCTCCAGCTCTTCCAGCGTTACCTTGCCGTTGTCCGGCGCAGCGGACAATCCTTCGGCCCGGAGCCAGTTGAAGAACGTTTCGTAATCCCGGATATATTCAAGCAAAGTGGACGGCGACAGATCAGGCAGCTTGTAATCGATAAATTGCTGGACGTACCAAGGCATGGTCAGCACTTTGTCGTCGAGCTTTTTCCGGTCTTGTTCCTTTTGAACGTTCATCGTCATCCCTCATCTTTCCTTTTCTTCGTATCTTTTTATATTAACACAATGGGCGAACAGATGTCCGCTTCAATTACGTATATGTCAGGGAATCCGTCCGCGTATAACCTTGCCCGTCCGTTGACAAAGTTATATAGTGGAAATGAAGTCAGGATCGTGAACAGGAAAATAGGAAGGTGAAGTTATGGAGTTCAGGCTGGACCTGGTTCCGCATAAGCGCAGGCAAGTGATATACAATTTGATGCAGCTGTATATGTACGATTTTTCCCGCTACCAGGATATCGTGGTGGATGATAACGGCAAGTTTCCCGAATACCCGGGAATCGATGAGTACTGGCGCAGGGGAACCGGCAAGCATGCTTTTTTGATTTCTTACGACAAAGTGCCGGCCGGTTTTGCGCTGGTGGACCGGTTGTACGACCCGATGGAAGGCGACTTTTACATGACGGAGTTTTTTATTATGCAAAAATACCGCCGCACCGGCATGGGAACCTGGGCTGCGCAGTCGCTGTTCGATCGGTTCAAGGGCAGATGGAAGGTGACCCAGATCAAAAACAATCTGCCGGCCCAGGCCTTCTGGCGGAAAGTGATCGGCAGCTACACGAACGAGCGGTATTCGGAAAAGGTTCACCCGCAGTATGGCAATATCAGCCAATATTTCAGCAGTTTATAGATGGATCTGAATACATAGGCTCTCGTTGGCAGGGAAATCGAGCATTTCTTGAATCGGAGCGGACCGGGGAGGAAGAACCGTCAAAGCCAGCGGTTTGGCGGCCCTCCGCTTCGGGTAAACATCTCATATACTGCGTAAAAGTCACTTCGTATCTATGAACGCATCCAATTATGAAACCAGGGAGGATTTCATTATGGAAAGACGGGCATTCGGCAAGACAGGCATGGAAGTGAGTATTTTGGGCTTTGGCGGCGCGGAGATCGGCAAGGAAACGGACCTTTCCAAAGTTGAGAAGCTGCTGGGCAGCGCGCTTGATGCGGGACTGAACATGATCGATACGGCGGAGTGTTACGGCGACAGTGAGGAGCTGATCGGCAAAACGATGGCGAACCGCCGCAGCGAATATTATTTATTCACCAAGTGCGGACATGCTTCCGGCTTGGATTATAAAGATTGGGACCCTGAGCTGCTGGAGAAAAGCATCGACCGCAGCCTGAAGCGGCTGCAGACCGATTACGTCGACTGCATCCATCTGCACAGCTGCTCGGAGGATGTGCTGAGACAGGGCGCGGTGATCGAGGTGCTGCAAAAGGCCAAGCAGCAGGGAAAGACGCGGTTTATCGGATACAGCGGCGATTCGATTGACGCATTGTATGCGGTGCAAACCGGCGTGTTTGACAGCTTGATGGTGTCGCTCAACATCGCCGACCAGGAAGTGATCGATCTGACGCTGCCCGAAGCGCGTAAGCGGGGAATGGGGATCATCGCCAAGCGGCCGATCGCCAACGTAGCCTGGACTTACGACCAGCTTCCCGAGAACGCCTACCCGTATAAATACTGGCAGCGGCTGAAAGAGCTGCAGTATGACTTTCTGCGGGACAACGAGCAGGCGTTGGCGGATGCCCTTCATTTTACGCTGGATACGCCCGGGGTGGATACCGCGATCGTGGGAACGAACAAGCCCGGGCGCTGGTCGCAGAACGCTGAGATGCTTGCAAGCACGAGCCTGAGCCATGATAAGTACCAGGAGATCCGGGCGCGCTGGAAGGAAGTGGCCCCGCGGGACTGGGTGGGTCTGACGTAAGTAGACCAGCCTGACGTAAGGCGTCCCGGGGCTATACGGCTCATGACGAAGCGCTATTAACCTTAATGAATTGCCCGATAGAGAAGGCTCCCTCTGGAACACTTCAAGTTCCGGAAGGGAGCCTTTTTTGCATGCCCGGAGACCGGGAGAACCACTCTTATTCAGCCTTTCCCAGCTTCGTTTCGCTAAATTGAAGACGGTACTGCCCAGGCGTCATTCCCTCAAGCTTTTTAAACATCCGGTTGAAATACGGCGGCTGATAGCCTACGGATTTGGCGATTTCGTTCATTTTGAGGTCGGTCGTCAGCAGAAGCTTTTTGCAGCGGCCGATTTTGAGCGCCGTTAAATAATCAATGTAATTCGAGCCGGTCATTTGGCGGAACGCCTTGCTGAGATGCGACACGCTGACTCCTGCTTCCATGGCGAACGTCTCAAGGGAGATATCGCACATGTAATTGTCGTGAATGGTTGCCAGCACCTGGTCCACGATATCCTTCATGGCATGCTGGTAGCTCTTGGACAGCATGTCGATGTACGGCCGAATCACCCGTTTGCCGAACCACTGGATACACGCCTCAGCGTCCCTAAGCGTCCTCAGTTCTTCTTCCAGCTGGACGCCGTCAAAGAGGGCGTACGGGTTATGTCCCGACTGCAGCATGGACCGGTACAGGCTGCTCTTCAGGCGCATCAGTCCCTGGTGGACGACCCATTCCGGCGCGCCTTCATTTTTCAGAGCGGTTACGAACCGCTCCAGGATGTCGGCTGCCTCGCGTTCCAGCCCGAGGTTCAGCGTATGCGTAAATTCCTGCTCCAGATCGTATGGAAAATCGACTTCGGGATTCGCCTGCTCAAGCACGGCGGTTGCATCCAGCAGCTGGCTCTCCGACGTAAACGTGCGGTAGCTGAGCGCTTTGCGCGACTGTTCCAGCAGGAAAGGGATGTCCATCCACAGCGGCGCCGGGCCGTTCACGACGATTGTCGACGGCATGCGCAGCACATGCTCCAGTGTGCGGAGCATTTCCCCGCCAAGCCGGAGCAGTTCGTCCCGCGCATCGTCCATGGCGGAGGTTTCCGGAAATATCAGCACCGCGGCAATCGAACCGTCGAGCAAATCGAGCGTATGCACATAGGCGGCCGACGCCTCCGATATTTCGCCGACGATGTTGATGGCCGCGTAGGTGATGAGCTGGCTGTCCTTTTCTGTCAGGGGAGCCTTGTGACCGTCAAGTCCGTGCAGCTGGCAGACCACGACCGAAAACAGGCAGCCTGTCACGTCGAGCTGCAGGGCGCGAAGCTTTTCGATCATTTCCGTCTCTGATAAATGGGCGGCTTGTCCCAGCACAAACTGGTTGATCAGCGCTTCCCTGACTTTGGGAGTGGATTGATCCAGCCGGCTCTGCAGCGACTCGTTGGCAAACCGGTACTGCTGCCATTTTGCCTCGATATAGGCCATTTCGTCGGACGGGTCGGCGTCTTCATCCGTTTTGCCGTCCCTGACCAGATCCATGACTTTGCGGAACGGCTGATAGAAGCGGTTGGACGCAAACCAGCTCAGACCGAGCGCGGCGATGAGAGACACGATCCAGTAGACGACCACCACATGCGTATACGCACTGTTGGGCGCAGTGACTTTGGATGACGGGGTACCCGTCACAAAGGTCCAGATCCGGTTCATCTTTTCAAAAGAAACCGCATTCATGAGGAACTGCTCATGATCCGCACGGATTTGAAAACGCGACTGGCTGTCATACGTGCGCTTGGTTGAGCCGAGCTGTTCCATGATCCGCGGCAGGAGCTCGGGATACGATTTGGCGGCATCCGACTGACCAATGACCACGTCGCTGCCATCGAGAACATAGGCCGCCTGGTCGGGGGTCACGTTCAATTGAAGCATGGCCGGGTTGACGTAGAGGACGAGCGCCCCGTAAGAGGTTTGGCCGTTAAAAGGCAGCTTCATGACGATTGCATGCTTGGAGCCGCTGCGCCCAAACGGCCGGGTGAGATGATTCGTCCAGAAAATGCCCTTATCCCCGTTCATGAGACTATTCCAAACGGCACGATCCGCCGGATCGTCCAGCGTGCGCAGGCCGAGGACGGGCTGCAGCAGCACATTCTGCTTCGGTATGTACAAATAAGCCTGATCGATCAGCGATTCCCCGTTTTCGATCAGCGACATCGTGTCCAGCAGTTCCTGGGTTTTTTCGAACTCATCGACATAGTTCATGTCCGCGATCGCGGGCTTAAAGATGGGGTTGGCCATCATATGCAGGGCGTACTGTACCAGCTGGGCGAACTGGCCGTCGATTCTGCGCACGGATTCCCGCAGCATGATCTCGTTATTTTGCTGATACTGCTGGATTAGGTACCGGTTGCCGACATACCCGCCAATGCAGCTGACGATCGTGATCGGAATACAGGTCAGCAGGATCGCAAGCGCGATGCTTCTCCAGTATACGGTCCCTTTCGATGCGAACCTTTTCGCCA
>NZ_PCZT01000006.1:284521-289809 GCF_002968895.1 Paenibacillus sp. AR247
CCCCTTTCGATGCGAACCTTTTCGCCAAGTAGTCTCTCAACATGGTATCCACTCCCGCTCGTTTGCTTCCGCCCTGAATCTTGATTATGACGATAGTATGTCTATCATAACGAACGGCAGCGGGGTTGAATAGACCTGTAACCCATGAATTTCCGCCAGTCAAAAAAGTGCAATCCCCAGAAACGGATATGCGGAAATGATTGATCGAAAGCGGCCTCAGCCGCTTCGATTAAAGAATAGGGCATGACCATGGGTGTGGCGCCTGTTCTTACGGGAAAGAAAATCGAATTGCCGGAAATCCGGTCGCTCTCTAACATGATTCACATAAGCGGCCACAGGGGCGGCAGGCTCACAACCTCCGGATGGATATCAACCCGGGCAGCAGCCAGCCATCCCGATTGCCGCGGACCGGCAAGCAGGGGACCGACATTTTTGACGAAAGAGAGGGAGCGCGATGAGCGAAACATCGATGGGCGGGCAGTCCGAGCAGCGATCCGCCCCGGGGAAATCTGCCCCGCTAAGGGAGATCACCCTGAAGAAGCGGAGGCTGTGGCCGGATCTTCGGCGCGACAAGTATTTGTATTTACTGGCCATGCCGGGGCTGCTGTTTTTCATTATTTTTAAGTACATCCCCATTACGAATCTGGTCATTGGCTTCCAGGATTATTCCCCTTACCTGGGGATCATGGGCAGCAAGTGGGTCGGATTCGAGCACTTTGTCCGCTTTTTCTCCAACCCCGATTTCTGGATGCTGCTCCGCAATACGCTGGGCATCAGTCTGATGAATCTGGTATTCTTCTTCCCGGCTCCGATTATTTTGGCCCTGATGATGAACGAAGTGAGAAATCAGATCATGAAGCGGTCGGTTCAGTCGCTGATCTATATTCCGCATTTTCTGTCCTGGGTGCTGATTTACGGGCTGACGTATTTGATGTTCTCCCAGTCAGAAGGGCTGATCAACAAGCTGCTGGAGGCAAGCGGGAGGAGCACCGTCGATATTTTATCGAATCCGCATTATTTCTGGGGCATGCTGACGGTTCAGTCCATTTGGAAGGAAGTAGGGTGGGGTACGATCATCTTCCTCGCGGCGATCGCGGGCGTCGATCCCCAGCAGTATGAAGCAGCTGTCATGGACGGTGCCGGGCGGTTCCGCCGGATGTGGCATATTACGCTGCCCGCGATGCGCAATGTCATTATGATCCTGTTCATTTTGCGCCTCGGCACGATTATGGATACCGGCTTCGAGCAGGTGTACCTGATGATGAACGCGGCGGTTACGGAGGTGGCTGAAGTGTTCGATACCTATGTATACCGGGTCGGCATTCGCCAAGGCGAGTTCAGCTACAGCACGGCCATCGGCCTGTTCAAATCGGTCGTCGGCGTCGTCCTGGTCGTCCTTGCGAACAAGGCGGCTAAACGCCTGGGTCAAGACAGCTTGTATTAAGGTAAAACTTCGAAAGGAGAGTTGCAGCGGATGGAACTGTCCCTGACCTGGAAAGACCGGCTGTTCAGCCTGTCCAACGGCGGGCTGCTGATTCTGTTCAGCCTGGCCATGGTGTTTCCGATTTATTATACGATTGTGCTTTCGTTTACGGATCCGACAGAGTATTATACGAGGGATTTGATTTTGTGGCCGCATCACTGGTCGCTGGACGCGTACCGCTATCTGCTCGGCAACGGCTTGTTCGTCAATTCGGTCCTGATCAGCCTGTTTCTGGCGACTGTGGGCACGCTGCTGAGCCTGCTGGTGACAGGGGGGCTGGCCTATGCCATCTCGGTCCGCCGGCTCCGGTTCCGCAGGACGATGATGGTCATGATCCTGATTACGTTTTTGTTTACGCCGGGCCTTGTGCCGCTGTACATGGTGGTCCGAAACCTCGGCCTGATCGACAGCGTCTGGTCGCTGATCTTGCCGTCGCTGACGAGCGGCTGGTACGTGCTGCTGATGAAAGGCTTCTTCGACAGCATCCCGGACAGCCTGGAAGAGGCTGCGCGGATCGACGGCTGCAACCGAAATCAGCGTGTTCTGGCGGATTATCATTCCGTTGTCGCTGCCGGCGGTGGTCGCTTTCGGGCTGTTTTTTGCGGTGGGGTACTGGAACACCTATTTCAACGCGATCATGTTCATTAATGAGCAGAACAAATGGCCACTGCAGGTGCTCCTGCAAAATATGCTCGTCGATCCGACGACGATGGGCGGAGGCGAGAACGCCAATATCAGCGTTACGATGAACCGGCAGATGCCGACGGAGACGCTCAAAATGGCCGCGGTGGTCATTGCGACGGTTCCGATTATGCTCGTATATCCGTTCCTCCAGAAGCACTTCGCCAAAGGGGCGATGGTGGGCTCGGTCAAGGAATGAAGATATATAACAGGGTAAATCCAAAGGAGGTTATTCTAAATGAAAAGACAAGCAGAACAGAGAGCAAGGCAATGGTTCATCAAAACGCTCGCTGTGGCGGTGGGCACCAGCCTGCTGCTGTCCGCCTGCAGCGGCGGGGGTAAAAGCGGTTCGGCGGATTCTTCGGCCCCGACCAAGATACAGATGCAAACGCTGAATTACGCGACGGAGTTTATCGATAATACGAATCCGATCTGGAAGGAGTTTGAGAAGCGCACGAACACGCAGCTGGATATTACCTGGCTGTCGCCGACAACGTCCGAGGAGAAGATCAATGTCATGCTGGCATCCGGCGATCTGCCGGAGGTGACGTTCGTGGAATCGCTGCTGAATCCGCAGCTGCAAAAAATGATTGGCCAAGGCGTGTTCTGGGATCTGACCCCGTTCATCAAGGATTACCCGAATCTGAGCCAGCCCGCGCTCGCCGAAATGTGGACGGATTCGAAGGTCGACGGCAAAAATTACAGCATTCCCCGCTATTACCCGAGCTATGGAGGAGGGGCGTTCCCGATTCTGCGTAAGGATTGGATGGACAAGCTGGGACTGCAGACCCCGACCACCATGGACCAATTTTTCGACGTGCTGAAGGCGTTCAAGGAGAAGGACCCGAACGGAAACGGTCAGGCGGACGAAATTCCGTATGCCGCTAACAGTGATACGATGGGCTTTGTGTATGGGGTGTTCAACGGCGTGCAGGGTGCCTGGAAGCTGAAGGCGACAAGCTGGTGCCGACGATTACGGAAGACGCGTCGCGGGATGCGCTCCTCTGGATCAAAAAAGCGTATGACGCCGGACTGTTCCCGAAAGATTTCGCGAAGTACTCCCAGACGGTCGACCTGATCCGCGGCGGCAAATCGGGCGGCACGTCGCAGTCGATGAACCACGCCTGGGTGACGGGCTCCAAAATCAGGGAAGTGGTGCCGACGGCCGATTACATGCCGATCACCTATCTGCAAAATGCGGAAGGGGAGAAATATACGCCATCCGGATCGCCGTATTACGGCGTGTACCTGATCCCGAAAAAAGTGTCGGAAGCCAAGGTGAAGAAAATCCTTGAATTTTTCGATTACGCGTACGGCAAGGAAGGCAATGAGCTGGCAACTTACGGCATTGAGGGCGTCGACTACACGGTCGAGAACGGCCGCAAAATCCCGACGCCGCAGGCAGCCAAGGACCAGGTGGGCGACGGCAACATGAACAATCTGATCCACCTCATCAGCGACGATATGTCGATCGGAGCGGTCGGCATGCCGGAAGACGTATACAACCGCAATGTGGAAATCGTCAATGAGCGCAAACAAATCAAAACACCGAACCCGGGCAACGAGCTGTACTCCGAAGCCTACAATAAATACTATCCGGAAATTTCGAAAAAAGTGAGCGATATGCGGACCAAAGTGATCATCGGCAAGGATACGATCGAAAACTACGACAAGCTCATCGAGCAGCTCCGCAGCGATCCGACACTGAAACAGGTTGCGGATGAGATGACAGAGGCTTATCATAAAAAAATGGAAAGAAAGTAACCTCCAAATCCCATTCATGAGAGAGGCGAAACGATGAGTGTACTAAGCGTTCAAGGCAAGCAGTTTGTGTGGGACGGCGAGCCCATCCGCCTGGTTTCCGGGGCGATCCATTATTTTCGGGTCGTTCCCGAGTATTGGCGGGACCGGTTAACGAAGCTGAAGGCTTGCGGCTTTAACACGGTGGAGACCTATGTGGCCTGGAATATCCATGAGCCCAGAAAAGGGGAGTTCGTGTTCGATCACGGGGCGGATCTCATTCGCTTCATCGAAACGGCCGGTGAACTTGGCCTGCATGTCATCGTAAGGCCCAGCCCGTATATTTGCGCCGAATGGGAGTTCGGCGGTTTGCCCGCCTGGCTGCTCAAGGAACCGGGCATCCAACTGCGCTGCAATGACCACCGGTATTTGGGTCACGTCGATGCTTATTATGACGTGCTGATTCCGAAGCTGGTTCCACTGCTCAGCACGAACGGCGGGCCGATCATCGCGATGCAGATCGAGAACGAATACGGCAGCTATGGCAATGACAAGGCGTACCTGAACCATTTGAAGAAAGGGCTTACATCCCGCGGCGTGGACGTGCTGCTGTTCACCTCGGACGGGCCGGGAGATTTTATGCTGCAGGGCGGTATGGTGGAGGGCGTGCTGGAGACGGTCAACTTCGGGTCCCGTGCGGTTGAAGCCTTTCAGGAACTGGAAGCCTATCAGCCGGACAAGCCGTATATGTGCATGGAGTTCTGGAACGGATGGTTTGACCATTGGGGCAAGCCGCATCATACCCGCGATGCGGCGGATGCTGCGCGCGTGTTCGAGGACATGCTGGCGGCCGGCGCTTCGGTCAACTTCTATATGTTCCACGGCGGGACGAACTTCGGCTTTTACAACGGCGCGAACTGCGGGGAAGAAGGGTACGCGCCGACCGTCACCAGCTATGATTACGATTCCCCGCTGAATGAATGGGGAGAGCCGACAGAGAAATTTTATGCGGTCCGGGACGTTCTGGCCAAGTACGTGGACCTGCCGGAACTGCAGCTTCCCGATCCGATCGAGCGGAAGAGCTACGGCGAGGTCCGCCTGACCGACCGGGTCGGCTTATTCGACTCGCTATCTGACCTGTCTGACGCGGTGGAGCGGGCTGTGCCGGAAACGATGGAGCAGCTGGATCAGGACTACGGCTTTATCCTGTACACGACCTTCGTCTCCGGGCCACGCGGCGAAGCCGACCTGATCCTGCAGGAAGTGCGGGACCGTGCACTCATTTTTGTCGACGGGGAGTACCGGGGCGTCGTGCAGCGCTGGGATGAGCAGCGCAGCCTGAAGCTGACGATTCCGGCTGGCGGCGCGAAGCTGCAAATTTTGG
>NZ_PCZT01000006.1:289909-291418 GCF_002968895.1 Paenibacillus sp. AR247
CTGGACCAGCTGGCCTTTGTTCCGCATCTGAAGGAAGAAGATGCCGCCGGCTTGGATGCTGCAAGCCAGAATACCCCGACATTTTACAGAGGCACCTTTGAGGTAAGCGGAACCGCCGATACCTTCTTGGACGTCACAGGCTGGACAAAAGGCGTCGCTTATATTAACGGGTTTAACCTCGGCCGGTACTGGGAGGTTGGGCCGCAGTCCACGCTGTATATCCCGGCACCACTGCTGCGCGAAGGCCGGAACGAAATCATACTGTTCGAGCTGCACGGTACGCGGCAGTCATCCGTCACACTGGCGGATCAGGCAAAGCTGGGTTAAAGCGGACAAAGTTAGTTCCTGCAAGAAAGAGCAGCATGACATGAACGTATCATATAGAGCAGGAACATCATCTCCTGAAAGGGAAAAGGGAACGGCCGCCTAAGGCCGTTCCCTTTTTGATTTGTGGTTAGCTCAATTCATTATGTGAAAAATTCATAATAGAAAAGCAGAGCGTCATGGCTCTACGTTGGACCGGATCGACTCGCGGATGACGAGCTCCGTGGACAGCAATATTTTTTTGGATCCGCCGGACATGTCTTTGGTGCTCTCAAACAGCAGTTTTGCCCCTTCATAGCCCAGCATCTCGAAGGGCTGATTTACGGTGCTCAAAGATACTTTGGCATATTTCGAGCTTTCTACGTCATCGAATCCCATGATCGATATTTGCTCCGGAATGCTGACCCCTTGCTGCGTAAGCTGCCCGATCACTTCGAGCGCGCGTCTGTCGTTGACACAAAACAGGGCGGTGAGCTCGCCTCTTTGAATTTGCTGCAGCAGCTTCGCATAATCTAATTCCCGCTGAAGAAACAAGACATCGTCATCCGGCCCGAGCGAGGCGTCTGCCATGGCATGGCGGTATCCATTGTACCGTTCGACCTCGGTGCTCAGATGAAAATCATATGCGGCGAAACCGATCTTCCGGTGGCCCTGGGCGATTAAATACGCAACGGCCTCATAGGCGCCGTCATGGTTATTGCATGTAATGCAGTTGACCGGATAACCGGCAGGAAAGCGGTCGAGCATGACGAACGGGATTGACTTCTTCCGGATTTCGTTGAGGTACTCCCTTGCCGCGTCGGGATTGGCGGAATAAATCAGCAGCCCGCGGTTCTCGGACTGAATCAGCTTCAGGATCAGCTCCCGCTCCTGTTCGACATCATTTTCCACAAATTCAATGATAAGTTTGCATCCCTGCTGGTTTAGAAAGGATTGCACGCCTTTGATAATCTTCATATACGAACTGTCGTACATATCATTGCCGGAAATAATAAAGGTCACGTAATTGGACGTTTGGTTGACTGGTTCCGCTGGATTGGCGACAAAGCTGCCTTTTCCCCTGATCCGGTAGATGACGCCTTCATTGACGAGCTCCGCCAATGCTTTCCTTACCGTAATGGAGCTGACGTCCAGCAGCTTGGAGAACTCCGATTCGCTCGGAATCCGGTCATCCTTGCCAAGTTC
>NZ_PCZT01000006.1:291518-297378 GCF_002968895.1 Paenibacillus sp. AR247
ACCTCTTATATGGACGATATACTTACTTATAACGCATTGTTTGTTAAATAGTATACCAAGTGGTGCGAACTAACTCAACTTTATTGTATAAATCCGGGTCGAGTAGATAGGTTGTCGATGCGATTTATCTTGAAAATTGTTGATTTTATCCGGAAATATGAGATTTGTGCCGGTGTGAATGAATGGTATACTAATAACGTTGTAATAAAATCATAAATCTATATATTGACGGCCAAATTAGTATGTGTTATCCTTCGCTTAGCATAATAACTCCGGGGAAAATGCATATGGTTTTACCTGCTTGATGAGTACGTTTAATTTTTGTCTAACCGTCTTAACCGTTGCAGAGATTTAAGCTTGCACGCCTGTTTGAAAGCGTTTCGATCTCGGGGAGAAGGTATTTAACAGCATGAATTGAATGCGCTTTCAAGGGCGATCGTATCCGATGTGGTTTTTCGGTGAAGAACGGCCGGAGTTCAAACGATGACTTGAAGTAACTAGAAAAGGGGTGTTTATGTTGGCGGCAACCAATAAAAAGCGATGGTCCAAACTGTGGAAACACCGATATCTGTACCTGATGGTGTTGCCCGGTATGATCACGGTGCTGGTCTTCAGCTACTTTCCGATGTATGGAATCACCATCGCCTTCAAGGATTACAACGCATCAAAGGGGATTATGGGAAGTCCTTGGGTCGGCTTTAAATATTTCACCACGTTTTTTCATGACCCGATGGCTTTCCGTGTGTTAAAAAACACGCTGCTTCTAGGTTTGTATACGCTGCTGTGGTCGTTTCCTGCACCTATTATCCTCGCCAGACCGTTTCTTACTTTCCTCATTTTATTTCGGTAGTTATCGTTGCGGGGATGCTGAAGGACTTTACGGCGAGAGACGGCCTCTTCAACCAAATCATTACATACTTCGGCGGCACCCCGATCATGTTTCTGCTGGAGCCGGGTTATTTCCGGACGATCTTCATCTCTTCCGGCATATGGCAGGGGGTTGGCTTTGGAACAATCATTTACCTTGCCGCTTTGAGCGGGATCGACCCGACCTATTACGATGTGGCGGAAGTGGACGGAGCGAGCCGGTGGAAAAAGATCGTGCACATTACCTGGCCCTCGATCAAACCGACAACGATCATTCTGCTGATTTTTGCCTTGGGCGGAATTCTGGGATCCGATTTTCAGAAAATTATTCTGCTGTATTCGCCTGAAACTTACAGCGTGGCTGACGTCATTGGATCGTATGTATACCGTCAGGGGATCCTCGGCGCAAGATACGAGTACACCACGGCCATCGGATTATTTATGTCGGTCATCTCCTTTGTCATCTTGTACATTTCCAATTGGGTCAGCCGCAAAGTCTCGGAGACGAGTTTGTTTTAGGGGGGATAATCTTGAGAAAAATCAGCTTCGGTTCCAGAGTGTTTGACGCCTTTAATATTTTCATCATGCTGTTGATCCTTGTCGTTGTGCTGTACCCCATTCTGAATATTATCGCTACCTCCTTCAGCAGCGGGAAGTACATCGCCTCGGGAAGCGTTACGATTTGGCCGAAAGGCTTTACCGTACAGGCTTACGCAGACGTATTTAAAGACTCGCTCATTTATAAGGGGTATCTGAATTCCATCCTTTACGCGGTAGGTTCTACCGGTATTATGCTGCTGTTTACCTCGCTTCTGGCTTATCCGCTGACCATTCCCGGATTTGCGGGAAAGAAATTTATCACCATCTTTCTGATGATCACCATGTTTTTCAGCGGGGGCTTAATTCCTACTTACCTGCTAATGCGCAGTCTGCATCTGCTTGACACCGTTTGGGTCATGATCCTTCCCGGCGCGGTTGGAGCTTACAATGTGTTTTTGTTCCGAACCTTCTTTTCGAATGTGCCGGCAGAGCTGAAAGAATCGGCAGTCATGGATGGAGCAAACGATGTCGTCGTCCTGTTCCGAATCGTACTGCCGTTGTCGAAGGCATTGCTTGCGACATTTGCCTTATTTGGTTTGGTAGGAAGCTGGAACAGCTGGTTTGAAGCGCTAATCTATCTTAAGGATCAGGATAAGTATCCGCTGCAAATGATTCTGCGAAACTATTTGTTTGCGCTGGATACCAACGCGATCCAAGGCAGGGTAGGCGCCGGTAACGTGGCCATCAATTCATCGGGATCAACGCTTGATCCGAAGGCGATCCGAATGAGCGTGATCATCATTACGATGTTCCCTATTATGGCGATTTACCCATTCTTTCAAAAGCATTTTACGAAGGGCGTATTAGTGGGAGCGATTAAGGGCTGACATCATATGTTCAACATGGATGTAAGAGGAAAAATTCTTTTACGCCATATTAAAATAATCAAATTTCAAGGAGGAATTGGGATGGTTAAAAAAGCAAAAATGCTCAGCCTGATCCTGGCTTGCATGCTGGCCTTTTCCGTAACGGCCTGCTCCAAGTCCGACGAGACTTCCAAGGATTCTGCGGATGGCGACACGTTATCTTTTTCTGTCACGCTTCCGTCGAGCGGGGTGGACAACGAGAACAGCATGATCGGCAAGGAATGGAAAAAGCAGATGGAAGCCAAGCTGGGCAAAAAACTGAATATTAAGTTAATTATATTCCGTCATCGGAATATGACGAAAAAGTAAGCTCACGATTGCGAGCGACGATTTGACGGTATTTTTTCGCGCCATTATTTTACGATATCACGGACATGGCTGAACAAGGCCAAATTCTTGAGCTCAGCCAATATAAGGATTTAATGCCCAACTATATGAACTATCTCAGCAAGGTGAAGAACGGCATGGCGCGTGTGACCAATCCCGAAGGGAAAATGTACTCATTCAAAGAAACTTCGACACCCAGATTTCCGGAGGATAAAGGCTTGCTGATTCAAAACGTATCCGCTTACAGATACGATGTATTCAAAGCGAACAACATCAAAATTCCGGAAACGCTGGATGAATTTTATGACGCGGCCAAAAAGCTGAAACAGCTGTATCCCGATAAGTACCCGGTGGATACGAAATGGAACAGTTTAAGATCGCTCTTCTCGGCGAATCACATCAAGGACGACATTTACTGGGATGGCAGCAAATACGTGTACGGCATTTTTAATGAAGGGTATAAAGACGCCCTTCAGTTCGCGAACAAGCTGTATTCGGAGCAGCTGCTGGATCCCGAGTATACGATTGATACGGACGACACGATCCGGAAGAAGGCGATGAATGGCGATACTTTCATGTGGCTGACCCAGTGGTTTACGGAGCCGGGAGATTACACAAGGAATGCGGATGACGGCAAAATATTTGCAGTTTCGCTGTACCCGGACAATCCGAAGTACGGAAAGGCATGGCAGGAAGCGACGAACGGAAATACCCCGGACCTGGGCTGGGCCACGTTCTGCATCAGCTCTAAAGCCAAAAATCCGGAAGAATTAATCAAGCTGATCGATTTACAGTATTCCGACGAAAACATCAGGCTCGTGACTTGGGGAATTGAAGGAACGACCTACAAAATTGGAGAAGACGGCAATCCGACCTTTATGGATTCGTTTAAAACGGCGAAGGATCCATGGCTGGAAGGGGATAAGTACGGGATCCGGGCAAGCAAAAATTATAACCCGGGTTTGCAAATGGTCAACGATGCCAGAGCATTTGTAGATTTTGCCGCAACGGATTATACCGTATTTAACGGCAAGTATGAGGAAGTCCCGCTTGAAAAGTCGCCTTATCTGACAAGTCTGCCAATGCCGAACAACGATTATGTCCCTTCGTGGTACAGCGAGCCGGCCATCCAGTTCACACCGGACGAAAGCCAGGAAATATCCGAGATCATGAATCCGATCAAAACGTTCGTTACGGAAGAGCAGGCAAAGTTTGTCGCCGGGAAGCAGAGCTTTGACAACTGGCCGAAATTTATCGATCAGGTTAAAAAAATGGGCGATATCGACAAAGTGTTGAAGATTTACAACGATGCGGCCCAAAGAGTCCAGTCCAAAACGTCCTAACCAACAGCATCGAGACCATTCCACCAATGACAAATCGACAAGAAGTCGGGAGGAAGCCGAGATGGTATTGAAGATGAAAATGTGGAAGCAGGCGGGTGCATGGACCTGCGCCGCGCTGCTGTTAGTCACGATGGCACCGGGCGTTACGCCGGCCCAGGCTGCAGGAAGTAGCGCCGAGCAAAAAGCAGGCAGCACGTTAAAAAAGGTACAGGAGCCGTTCATGATCAAGATCGTGGATGCCGAGACGGGCCGGGGCATTCCGTTGGTTGAGCTGAAGACGACGAATAACATTTTGTATTATACGGACAGTGCGGGCGTCGTGGCATTTGACGAACCGGGGTTGATGGATACGACGGTCTTCTTCCATATGTCCAGCGACGGCTACGAAATTCCCGCCGACATGTTCGGCAACCGCGGGCAGGCGGTCGAAGTTACGCCTGGCGGCAGCGTTACGCTACAGATGAACCGGGTCAACATTGCCGAGCGGCTGTACCGGGTGACCGGCCAGGGCATTTATCGGGACAGTCTGCTGCTCGGTTTGAATACGCCGATTCAACAGCCGGTTATCAACGGTCTGATTATGGGCCAGGATTCCGTGCAGACGATCGAATACAACGGGAAGCTGTACTGGTTCTGGGGCGATACGGACAGACCCGCCTACCCGCTGGGAAATTTCCGCACGACGGGCGCGACGTCGGAGCTGCCGCAAAACGGCGGGCTTGATCCGGATGTCGGCGTGAATCTGAAGTATTTTACCAAAGAGGACGGATTTGCCAAAAGCATGGTGCCGACGCTTCCCGACGGAGGAAACATGGCTTGGATTTTCGGTCTGATGACAGCAAAGGACAGCACGGGAAAAGAGCGTCTGCTAACGGGTTACACGACGTTAAACCCTGACATCGTTGCGCGTGGCATCCTCGTCTTCAACGATCAGACGGAGCAGTTCGAACAGGCTGTCCAGTTCCCTTCCAAGGACGATTGGCGCCATCCGGGCGGTCAGGCGACCTATTACGAGGAGAACGGCAAGGGCTACTGGCTGTTTACCGAGCACCGGATCCCGAACTTACGTGTGGCCGCCAGCTACGACGCCATCACCGACTATACCCAATACGAGTCGTTTACGTGCCTGACGCCGGGAGCGGCTTACGACGGCGCGAATACGTCCCTTGAGCGCGACCAGAACGGCAAGCTGGTATGGGGCTGGAAGAAGAACACCCCGGTGCTGACCCAGGATCAAGAAAAAGAATTGATCGGGTTTGGCCTGATCAAGGCGGACGACCCGCGCTACTATCAGCTGAAAGATGCCGATACCGGCGAAGAGGTTTCGCTGGCCCAAAGCTCCGTCGAATGGAATGATTACCGTCAGCGCTATGTCATGATCGGACAGCAGGTGATGGGCAAAACGTCGGTTCTCGGGGAAATGTGGTACGCGGAAGCAGACTCGCCCCAAGGCCCTTGGACGACGGCGAAGAAGATCATTACGCATAACAACTATACCTTCTATAACCCGGCCCAGCACAAGTTCTTCTTTAAAGACGGCGGACGCGTCATTTACTTCGAGGCGACCTATACGAATACGTATACAGACCATACTCCAACACCGCGCTACAACTACAACCAGGTCATGTACAAGCTGAATCTTGACGATCCGCGGCTTGGTCTTGAGCCAGTTCAGAACCGCAAGTGACGGCTGATGCGGAAGCGGACATTATTCGCTGATCCCAATAGGGCACTCCGCCCAGGAGGTAAACGAAATGAAATGGAAGCCTTGGAAAAGCGCGGGCATCTGGACCTGTGTCATGCTGACGGTCATGACGGCGCCGGGCGCCGCGATGGCGGCTCAGGCGGAAGGGAATA
>NZ_PCZT01000006.1:297478-300823 GCF_002968895.1 Paenibacillus sp. AR247
CGATGGCGGCTCAGGCGGAAGGGAATAGCGCCATGCCGGATGTAAGCAGCGCTAAGAAAGTGGTTCAGAAGCCGTTTATGATCAAAGTCGTGGATGCCGAGACGGGTCGGGGGATTCCGCTGGTCGAACTGAAGACGACGAACAATATGTTGTACTATACGGACAGCGCAGGTGTCGTGGCTTTCAATGAGCCGGGCTTGATGGATCAAACGGTCTTTTTCCATATGTCGAGCGACGGCTATGAGGTGCCGATAGACATGTTCGGTTACCGCGGCCAGGCTGTTGAAGTGACGCCCGGCGGAAGCGTGACGCTGAAAATGGACCGGGTCAACATTGCTGAGCGGTTATACCGGGTCACCGGTCAGGGCATCTACCGGGACAGCGTCCTGCTTGGCCAGAAGCCGCCGCTCAAGGAGCCGCTCCTGAACGGGCTCGTGATGGGTCAGGACTCCGTCCAAACGATAAAGTACCGCAATCGGCTGTACTGGTTCTGGGGCGATACGGACAGACCCGCTTATCCCCTTGGGAACTTCCGTGTGACGGGTGCTACATCGAAGCTGCCGGAAAAAGGGGGTCTCGATCCCGATACCGGCATCGATTTGGATTACTTTACGAAAGAGGACGGTTTCGTTAAAAGCCTGGTTCCCCAGCTGCCTGACGGTGCCGGCATCGCCTGGGTGTTCGGCTTGATGACCGCCAAAGACGGCAGCGGGCAGGAACGCCTGCTCGCCGGGTACAGCACGCACAATCCCGAGCTCAGCGCCTTCGGCATTCTTGCCTTTAACGACGAGAAGAAGGAGTTCGAGCAGGTCGTCCAGTTCCCTTCCAAAGACGATTGGCGCCATCCGGGCGGCCAGGCGGCTTATTACGAGGAGGGCGGCAAGGGATACTGGCTTTTTACCGAACACCGGATGCCGAACCTGCGCGTGGCGGCAAGCTATGATGCCATCACCGATTATACCCAATACGAATCGTTTACGTGCCTGATGCCGGGAACGACTTACAACGGGGCCCAAACATCCCTTGAACGCGGCGCGGACGGCCAGCTCGTATGGGGCTGGAAAAAGAACACCCCGCCGCTCACCCAGGTTCAAGAGAAGGAACTGATCGATGCCGGGCTGATCCGGACGGACGATCCAACCTACTTTCAATTAAAAGACGCCGATACCGGCGAAGAGGTCCAAATCGCTTCAAGCTCCATCGAATGGAACGATTACCGGCAGCGTTACGTGATGATCGGGCAGCAGATGCAAGGCAAGTCCTCCGTGCTCGGAGAAATCTGGTACGCGGAAGCTCCCGCGCCTCAAGGTCCTTGGACCACGGCCAAAAAGATCGTCACGCATAACAACTATACTTTTTATAACGTGGCCCAGCATAAGTTTTTCAATAAGGAGGGCGGCCGGATCATCTACTTCGAGGGCACGTATACGAATACGTTCACCAATCATGTCCCGACGCCGCGTTATAACTACAATCAGGTCATGTATAAGCTCGACTTGGCCAATCCGAAGCTTGGGCTGACACCGGTCCAGGGAACGAGTGGTTCATAGATCGCCGGGTTGCTCAGGCATATTGCAATGGGATGGAGATTTTTTTCAAACATCAGTGAGGAGGAATATCACATGCTGAAGGGATTGACGCTTGCCGGTTTGGGAGCAGTCGAAAGTGAAGAGAGGTTCATCGAATTGGCGGGTGAGGGCGGTTTTCAAGCGGTTGACATCGATGCCCGGAGATTGATCGAGCGGCTGGGAACAGAGGGGGCTGCGGCTGAGCTTGAGCGGCACGGAGTCGTCATCGGCGCGATCGGCCTGCCTGTGGAATGGAGGGCGGGCGAGGACGAGTTCCTCGCCGGGCTGCCTGGCCTGACGGAAGCGGCTGCCGCGGCCCGGGCGGTGGGATGTACGCGCTGCTGCACGTACATTCTTCCATCGACCGACGCCAAACCGGCGCACTTCATGGCCGTCGCCACCCGGCGCCTGCGCATCTGCGCCCAAATTCTCGGCGCCTATGGCATCAGGCTCGGACTGGAATTCGTTGGTCCGCATCATCTGCGGACGGCGTGGAAATACCCTTTTATCTGGACGATGGAAGAGACGCTGGATTGGGTCGAAGCGATCGGCGAGCCGAATGTCGGCCTGCTGCTGGATGCGTATCATTGGTATACGAACGGTCTCTCCGTAGACGACATCGAGCGGCTGCAGCCGCAGCAGATCGTTCACGTGCATATCAACGACGCACCGGATCTGCCGGTCGAGGCCGTGCTGGATAACGGGCGTCTGTACCCTGGGGAAGGCGTCATCGATTTGGAGGGCTTTTTAAGAGGGCTGCAGCGCATCGGATATGACGGTATCGTATCGCAGGAAGTGCTGACGCCGGCCATGCCGGAGGACACGCCGGAACAGCTGATTCGCCGCTCCAAAGCCGGGTTCGATCGCGTATTCACCGCTGCCGGAATCGGTGCGGGAAGGAGATGAGTCCGATGGAGCGGGCGGTAACATCGTATTTTGTACACGGATACAACGGCGGGATTAAGGGGCATATGCCCCTTGGATCCTGGGCGGACGTGATCCGGCCGTCCTCTCGTGTGAACCTGTCGCTGCAGCAGCATGGTCTCGCCACGCTCCGGTACAGCGGCATCCGCTGCAACCCAGATCAATTCATAGGATGTGATCCGTCATTTGGATAAGAGAAAAGAGATTCTATACCATGTTGAGAAGCTGCTGAAGGATAAAAACCGTTACATTTATACGGTGGTCTCGCCGGTCGATTTTACCTGCTTTGTCACGAAGGAGCGGCTATCCTGCGAAGAAATAGAGAGTAACCGATTTGAGGCGATCGAGCCGGGCGACCGGTGGGGCGGAGACTGGATGTATGCATGGCTTCGCTCATCGGTTACCGCTCCCATGGAAGCCGAGGGCAAACGCTTGGTCATCCGGGCCGATTTCGGTTCGGAGGCGACGGTCTACGTGAACGGAATCGTACGGGGGGGCGCTGGATCTTCAGCACCATGACGTGACGTTGACACGCAGCGCTAAGGCCGGCGAGCGGTTTGAAGTCGCTGCCGAGGCGTGTGCTGGCCATTCGGGCATCCAGCCGGTGCTTGGGGAATCGCAGCTTTGCTTTTTTGAAGAGGAAATCTATCAATTTTATATCGATTTGGAATGTTTGGTTCAAGTCAGAAATCATATCGATCCGGATTCGCTGCGCGCGGCGGAAATCGACCGCGGGCTGACGGAGGTCGTCCGGACGATCGACTGGGGGCTTGCGAAGGATGCGCTGATGGATAACGTTCGCAATTGCCGGCAGCGGATGGCACCGCTCCTGGAATGCGTAAACGGATCGACG
>NZ_PCZT01000006.1:300923-310339 GCF_002968895.1 Paenibacillus sp. AR247
AAGCGGCATGTGGGTGAATCCGATCGAATCTGCCCGGCGGGGAGAGCCTTGATCCGGCAAATACTGCACGGCAAAGCGCTTTTTTCAAGGAGGAGTTTCGGCAAGGAAAAACGAAATTGCTGTCGGCTTCCCGACGTGTTCGGATACTCCGGCAACATGCCGCAAATTATGAAGGGCTGCGGACTCCGGTATTTTGCTTCCGTGAAAATGTTCCAGACGTACGAGAATGTGTCGGACCCGTTTCCGTACAATACCTTTCTTTGGGAAGGGATCGACGGCTCGCAGGTGCTGACCCATCTGCTGGATTATGGCGATTTTCCGATTCGGGTCAATCCATCGTTTCTTATTCGGCAATGGAATGATCGGGTGCAGAAGGACGGCATTGCGACAAGACTCGTACAGTTCGGCCACGGCGACGGAGGGGGAGGGGCGAACCGGGACGACTTGGAATTCCTCCACCGGCTTGAAAATTTGGAGGGTGTGCCGCGTACGGTGCACGGCTCACCGATTGACTATTTTGAGGATCAGATCGAAAGAGGTGTTCCGGATGCCAAATATGTCGGGGAGCTGTACTATCCGGCGCACCGGGGAACCTATACGACGCAGGCTCAGATTAAGCGGTTAAACCGGAAGGCGGAGGTCGGGCTTCACGAGGCTGAAATGTGGGGTGCCGCCGCCAGCCTGCTTCAGCGCCGGGCCTATCCGTACGAGGAGATGGACCGGCTGTGGAAGAAACTGCTGCTGCATCAGTTCCATGATATTTTGCCGGGCACGTCCATTCACCGCGTCCATGAGGAAGCGCAGGCAGAGCTGACCCTGCCCGAAGGCGTAGAAGGTATCGCTGACCGGGACGGAAAAACGCTCCCTGTGCAGCGGCATGACGGCAATTGTTACACGGAAGTCGAAACGCCGTCTGCGGGATGGGCGGCATATACGGTTACTGCGGCAGACGTAACGCCGGAAGCGCCGGGACAAGCTGTCCTAACCGCTACGAAGTCGCATCTGGAGAACGAATACTTAGCCATTGGGATAAATGAATACGGCGAGATCGTCAGCATCCTGGACAAGGAAACCGGAACGGAATGGACGGCGGGACATTGCAACGCCATGAAGATGTACCGCGATCAGCCGTCGGCGTTTGATGCGTGGGAAATCGACCGCGGCTATCAGGCTGCTCCGGTCGAGTTGGATGAGAAGGCCGAAGTCTATGTCACCGCAGAGGGGCCCCTGTTTGCCAATATCCGCGTTGAGCGCATGCTTCATCGATCCAAATTAATTCAGGATATCCGGGTCCGGGCCGGCAGCCGCCGCGTTGAGTTTCATACGACGGTAGATTGGCATGAGAAGACAAAATGCTGCGGGTCGATTTTCCTGTACGTGTCCATGCGAACGAATCGTTACAGGAAATTCAGTTCGGTTACGTCAAACGGCCAAATCATGCTTCCAGGCCCCACGATGCCGACCGATTCGAAGTATGCCAGCATAAGTGGGCGGTGCTTGCGGAGACGAACCGCAGCTTTGCGCTGCTGAACGATTGCAAGTACGGGATCGCCGTGCAGGACAACACGATGAGCTTGACGCTGCTTCGTTCGCCGACGCATCCGGACGAAACGTCGGATCAGGGAACGCACAAGTTTACGTACGGATTCTTTGTATGGAACGGGTCTTTTCTGGACAGTCCCGTCGTTCAGGAAGCGTATGAGCTGAACTATCCGGTAAGCCTCGTGCACGGCGGAAACCAGGTGGGTCATAAATCTTTCCTGCAATCGGATCAAGCCAGCGTAATTACAGAGACGATCAAGCTTGCCGAAGACGGATCGGGAGACTGGATCATCCGGGCCTATGAATGCAAAGGTGCCACCGTATCATGCGGATTCACCTTTGACCTCCCTGTCAAAACAGCGTACGAAACCAATATGCTGGAGGAAGTGACGGCCGATCTGCCGGTTGCTGAAGGGAAGCTCAAGCAGGATTTCCGTCCTTTTGAAGTGAAAACGATTCGGCTTGTGCTGCTTGATGCGTAGAAGAGGGAGTAAAAGGAACAAAAGATGGGAGGAAGCGCGAAGATGAAGATGGACAAAGGACAGCGCCTGGTCATGATCGGCGATTCGATTACGGACTGCGAGCGTAAATTCCCTTACGGGGAAGGGTTGTTTCAAGGCGTAGGCAAAGGGTATGTGTCGCTCGTGGACACCCTGCTTCAGACGGCGTATCCAGAGCTGAACCTGCGGGTCACGAACATGGGAATCGGCGGCAACACGGTCAGGGATTTGAAAGAAAGGTGGCAGACGGACGTACTGGATCTGTTGGAAGAGTATGAGCACACTTTGACCGAATTGGCGGAGCAGGTTCGCCCTCGTTTGAAAGGGCTTGTCATCATGACTCCGTTTTATATCGAACGCAGCGCCGAGGACGGGATGAGACGGCGGATGGATGAGTACGGCCGGGCGGCCCACAGGGTTGCCGAGCGCGTCGGAGCGCTATTCGTGGACACGCAAGCGGTGTTTGAGCCGATGTTGGGCTACGTTCACCCTACTGCAATCGCATCGGACCGGGTGCATCCGAGCCTGACCGGCCACATGCTGATCGCACGAGCCTTCCTGCAGGCAATCGGCTTCGATTGGAAGCGGATGAGCGGTGAGGCTTGACTTCGATAACTGTCAGGATAGGAAAGAACAGATTCAGAATCAAGCATCTGCGAGTGATCAAAGCCGACTAAGGTGTTAATATAACAATATATGAAAAACTCACAATAAATACAGATTAAAGGGGCGAGCGTATTTCATACGCTTGCCTTTTCCTGCTTATACACTCCGGTTTATTTGCTGACGGCTACAACGGTCATGATTCCTTGGCACCGATCACGAAGGAAGAATACGAAACAAAGGGGAACGTGCTAAGCAGCTTGATCCAACGCATGAGCGCAACGGGCACTGTTGACTAACCGGATTAAATATATTAAAAAATCAACATATGAAAAATTCACAATAGAAAACCGTGAGCAATCCATATCTAGACCATACCTACCTAAACCATCATTTCTGCGGATCTATACTGGAGAAAAGGCGGCTTGCGCCTGACATTTACCGCCTTATCGCAAAAGCATCCTCCTGACCGGAGCGGCCGGTCTAAGGGGATGCTTTGTTGCGAATTTATAACGTGCTTGCTTGTGGGGAAGCGGGACCGTCCTGCTTCCGTTTACGTCCGCAGCATATCCCGGAACATCAGGACCAATTTCATCCGCAGCAGGTGGTGATAATCCTTGAAGTCGACCTGAAGCAGCTCACTGATTTTCTCGAGCCGGTAGGCGGCGGTGTTACGGTGTATAAACAGCTGCTTGGCGGTTTCGTGGATCTGTCCATTGTTCGCCATGTACAGCTCCAGCGTTCGCAGCAGCTCTTGGGCGGAGTCGGGGGCTCGGTCCTGAAGCGGGGCCAAAGCCATTTCGACGAACTGCCGCATTTTATGAACCGGGACGGATTGGAAAATATAAGAGATTTCCACGTTGGCAAACTCGACGACAAAAGCGTCCAGGTTGAGCCGGGAGGCCGTGTCGCGGGCGTTCTGGCATTCACGGTAAGCCGCTTCCAATTGATCGGGCCGGGTTTTGATATGGCTCACTGTCATGCGCAGATGCCTGCCGGCTTTGGCGGCAAGCTCGAAAAAGACACGTGTCAACAGCTGAGGCAGCTTGCCGGAGCTTCGCGGGAGCTCAGAAGGAAAGATCGAGAGAATGGTGTCCTCGAGTTGAAAATGCAAAGGTGATAAATCCTTGAGCATCGGATGATAATGGAATTCCTGCTTGACGCTCTTGAGCAGATGGTCGGTCCGGCCGGTGTATTCGGGATCGCATGTGGTAAGCACGCACTGGAAAGAACCGCTGCCGAAAGGGATGCCGTGGCTGGAAGCACAGGCAACGAGCGCTTCGGCGGAGACTTGCTGCTTGAGGTAGTTTTTCAGCATGGCCGCAAATTCGTTCTGGGTCGATTGGGTGAGATCGTTGCGTTCGACTGCGTTCAAATGGTAGCCGATAATTTCGGCCGCCTGATGGTACAGCCCTTCCTCCTCCTTCATCGGAATGCCGGGAGGAAGCCGGAAAATCGCCCGGCTGTTAAAATCATGCTCCTGGCCGGGGCTTTTCAGGGGCACGCACAGCAGTCTTCCCTGCTCACAGCGGAGCCACTGCGGCGTATCTTTGAGCTGGCGTTTTTTGAGCAGCTGCATTTCGTCTGTGGTCAGGGTGCTGAAGAGCGTTTGGCCGCGCATGCCGGTGACGGCCAGGGGAACGCCGAGAATCTCGCGGATCCGGTCAAAAAGGCGGCCCGTATCAACAGGGGATAAGGCGAAGCGGATGAGCTCCTTTTGTTTGTCCAGGACGTTTTGCAGGAGGAGCGTGTTCTTTTGCAATTCGGCATTGAACAAGCCTTTCATTTGATCCGAGAACGTAAACGGAAAGGGAAGCTCGATGAGGGGAAAACCGAGGCGGTCTGCTTCCTGCAGCATTTCGTCGGGGACCGAAGCCCAGAACCGTCCAAGCTTGATCCCGATTCCCGCCGCCCCTTTGTCAACCAGCTTCTGCAGCAGGCGGACCCCATCCGCCGGATTGTCCTTGATCAAATAAGCCGTTGTGAACAAGATATCCCCTTCCCGGACCCAGTCCGAAATATCGGGTGCATCCATCACGTTGACCGATTTGACGATGCGGTTCAAACCGCTGCGGCCTGCGGTCAGTTTACCTTCAGAAAGCGGGTAAATGGTGAGTGCATCTTCGATGGTCAAATACATACAGTCATCATCCTTTCGCAACTGAACTCTGTCGAAACCCGAAACGTACAAGGTAAGCCCTTGGGAAAGGGCTGTACCGGATTGAATTCAATCATCAGGAAAGGCGGTTACTGCAACAGGGGATAGAATCGGACGGCCGTTCGGGTTCGCCAGGGCTACGGAGGGGAGGACTATCTTCCCAGAAAGATGCCTCCGTAAACAAAAGCGCCCACGATGACGAGCGCGGGATGAACTTTGCGGCGCTGCATCAGCCAGTACGCGATGAGGGCGATAGCGGCGAATTGGATCCAGCCGATGGAGAGTATCGACTCTTTGGAGCTTTGAATGGTGAGCTGCAGCATCATGACGGCGATGACAGGCTGCACGAGCAGCGTCATGCCTTTGACAGCCTGAGACTGCTTGTATTTCTGCAAAATTCGCATCAATACGATCAGGGCGACGGCGGACGGCACGACCGTGGCTGCTTCGGCGGCAAGCGCCCCCATCCATCCGGCCGCATCATAGCCGACGTAAGCGGCGATCTTTGTCGCGATCGGTCCGGGGAGCGAATTGCCGAGAGCGAGCATGTTGGAAAATTCGGCGCCAGACAGCCAGTGGTAATGCGGTACGATCTCCCGGTACATGAGCGGAATGGAGGAAGGGCCGCCGCCGTAACCGAATACGTTGGCTAGAAAGAAGCCGATGAGGAGCTCAATCCATGTCTCCATGGCGGCGTTCCTCCTTCCGCTTGCGGTTTTCTTTCAGCTTGCCCATGACTTTAAAGTGTACCGAGCCGTAGGCCAGCGCGATCGCAATCAGGATCGCCGGGTGCAGCTGCACCCACTCGAGCAGGACAAACGCGATGACCCCGCAGGCGAGCGCCATATATTTGCCAAGGCCTTTGACTGCCTTTTCGCCGAACTCGTAACACATTTGACCCAGCATGACGGCCACGACCGGAACGACCGCTTCGATCATGCCATGAATGATGCGGGATGAGCTGAATACGTCGATAAAAGAGACTAGGGCGATCATCGCAACCGCAGTGGGTAGAATATGGGCGAGCAGGCCTACCAGCGCACCGAGAGTTCCTTTCAGGCGGTAGCCGAGATAGGCGGCCAACTTGGTCGCGATCGGACCGGGCAGTGTGTTGGCGATGGCCAGCACCTCCCCGAATTCCTCATCAGCCATCCACCTGTACCGGGAGACGGCCTCGTGCCGGATGAGGGGGACGGTCGACGGACCGCCGCCATACCCGAGAATTCCGGTCCGGAACATGGCGAGGGATAATTCTGCGTATGTTTTCAGCATGGTGCACTTCCTTCCTTGTCTATCAACTATTCTGACATTTCATCTCGGATTCGGGTAGGATGCGAGGGTCGCATTCTATAGGCAAAGCTCTGGCATCATGGGAAAGGGAGCTGGACCGTTTCCGAAGCTGGTGATCATCCGTGCGGCATTGATGTTATTTAAATTTACACTATAACGGTTTTCCTTCCGGATGAAAAGTAGTTATTGCCAAAAAATCCTGCTGCATGTTAATTTAGTTAACAATTTAAAGATGCAGGAGGGATGAGTGATGAGGCAGGCTTCAATCGGCACGAAAACGATGGTGGTCAGCCCCCATGCACTGGCATCGGCCGCGGGTGCCCGAATACTGGAAAAGGGCGGGAATGCCTTCGACGCTGCGGTTGCCGTCAGCAGTACCCTGGCGGTCGTGTATCCGCATATGACCGGGCTGGGCGGCGACTCTTTCTGGCTGTTGTACAGTCCCGGAGAGGGTGCAGTCCGGGGTTACAACGGAAGCGGCCGTTCGGGGTACAAGGCATCGCCGGAGGCATACGCCGGCGAGCAGGCCATCCCGACGCGGGGGATCCGCAGCGTACTGACCGTTCCAGGCATGGTGGACAGCTGGAGCGCCATTCTGCGGGAGTATGGTACCCTGCCGCTTGGGGACGTCCTTGAGCCGGCAATGACCTACGCCGGAGCGGGCTATCCGGTATCCCGCAGCCAGTACGCCAATACGAAGCTGTGCGCCGGGCTGCTGGCAGCGAATCCCTATTCGGCTGCAGCGTATTTGCGAGGCGGCGGTGTCCCGCCGGCAGGCACCCGCTGGATCCAAAGCGGCTTGGCCCAAAGTTTGCGCCGGATCGCGTCGAATGGCCGGGACGAATTTTACCGGGGCGGATTAGCCCGGGATATCACGTCATACATCCGGAAGTCCGGCGGGCTGCTGCTGGCGGACGATTTCGCCGATCATGAGGGCAATTGGGTCACCCCGCTCACCGGTTCCTATCGCGATCTGGAGCTGTATCAGCTTCCTCCGAATTCGCAAGGGTTTACGGGCATCGTGATCGCCCAAATGCTCGAACATTTTGATTTTAACAGTATTCCGCACGGTTCGGTAGCATTTTACCACGTACTGGTCGAGGCGGTGAAGCTGGCTTTCCGCGACCGCAACCTCGAGCTCACCGATCCGGATTTCCGAAATATTCCGGTGGATCGCTTTCTGGATAAGGGCTACTGCATGGAATTGGCGGGACGCATAAGCCGCGATTCGGCCGCTACGCTCACCGCCGAACCGCTCGGCAGCGATACGGCGTATGCCGCTGTAGTGGACGGGGACGGCAATGCCGTTTCTTTTATCCAAAGTCTGTACTTTGAATTTGGATCGGGCGTGACGGCTGGGGAAACGGGCATTCTGCTGCAGAACCGCGGCTCGTTTTTCTCCCTGGACGAGTCTTCCGCCAACCGGCTTGAACCGCGGAAACGGACTTTTCATACCCTGATGCCTGCCCTTGCGCTCAAGGACCAGAAGCCTTATTTGCTCTACGGCTCGATGGGAGGAGAAGGACAGCCGCAGACGCAGACGGCGCTTCTGACCCGGATCGTCGATTACCGAATGGACCCTCAGGAAGCGATTAACGAACCTCGCTGGGTGTGGGGAAGGACATGGGGCGAAGCCTCCACGGAACTGAAGATGGAAGCCAGGGTGGGGGAGCAGGTGCTCGGCGGGCTGGCCGCCATGGGGCATGAGGTTCGAAAGATCGGCGACTGGGATGCCTTAACCGGGCATGCGCAGGCGATCCTTCTGGATGCTCACGGTTTTCGGATCGGCGGCTCGGACCCCCGCTCCGACGGAGCGGCGATCGGCTGGTAGTTCTCCATCTCATAAAGAAGTTATGAAATATGACATAAATTAACGGGTTCCTTGTGGCCGATGTCCAAACATCGGCCTATTTATTGTGCTTCGTCACAAAGATGCCTTCTGAACCGTTGTAGACTCCTGTATTGTCTGTTATAAAATGTAACATCTAACGAAAAACAGGATCGCACTGGGGGGACAGCCGTGGAATTCGGACATGTGAAAGTGGAGAGGAAAGCAGCCTGCGTCATGCGGGACGGCATCACGCTGTATGCCGACGTTTACCGTCCGGCGGAGGAAGGAACATACCCGGTACTGCTGATGCGGCAGCCGTACGGCCGGAAAATCGCCTCAACGGTTACATACGCCCATCCCGTTTGGTATGCTGCGCGAGGGTATATCGTCGTTATTCAGGACGTACGGGGGCGCGGGGATTCGGAGGGAGAGTTCGCGCCATTCGTGAGCGAAGCCGAAGACGGCTATGATACGGTCGAATGGGCCGCCGGGTTGGAAGGGGCCAGCGGAAAGGTCGGCATGTACGGCTTTTCCTACCAGGGAGCGACGCAGTGGGCTGCCGCTTCGCAGCATCCGCCGCATTTGGCTGCCATCGCGCCTGCGATGACTGCGGCCGACCTGTACCACGGCTGGATGTACACATTCGGCAGCTTCGATCTGCAGAGCTGCCTGCCCTGGGCCTATCAGCTGGCCAGGGATACGGCGAGAAGGAAGGGCGACACGGAAGCCGAAGCGGCGTGTTCGCGCGTGATGAGCGATCCTTCCGGTGTGCTGGCCCAACTGCCATTGGCGCAGGGGCACCCGCTGCTCGAAGCGTACCTCCCCGCTTATTTCGATTGGTTGGACCATCCCGCTTATGATGAGTATTGGTCCCGGCTGAACTGGCTGGACGCCTTCAAGGAACAGCCGGTTCCGGCGCTGCATATCGCGGGCTGGTACGATTTTCTGCTGGAAGGTACGCTTCAGTCTTACAATGCACTGCAAGCACAGGAGAGCAGGCCGGACTGCTTCCACCGTTTGGTGGTCGGGCCATGGACGCATATTCCGTGGGGCCGTAAAGCAGGCGGAACGGACTACGGACCGAAGGCGGACGGCAATATCCACCTGGAACAGCTGGCCTGGTTCGACTATTGGCTGAAGGGCGAAGGCGGATCAGCCCTGAAGGAGCGGAAGCCGGTCCGTTATTATGAAGCCGGCAGCGGCGTTTGGGTCGAAGCCGAAGCGTATCCGGCCGGAGCGGAGGGCGACAGCCGGTGGTATTTAACCGGAACGCAGCTGCCTGCGAACGGGGCTTCCGGCGGCGGTCGGCTCGCTGCGGTCGCAGGCGCGGAGCCCGGCCGGGCGGCGGACGTGTTCGTCTACGACGCGCGCCTGCCGATGCCGCTTCGCTCGGTGCTGCCGCAGGACCGGAGCGCCCAGCAGGACCGCTTCGAAATCCTGGTGTATACCGGGGAGCCTGTCGGCGCGCCGCTGCGGATCCTCGGCGCACCGG
>NZ_PCZT01000006.1:310439-313417 GCF_002968895.1 Paenibacillus sp. AR247
GTTGGGAGACGGCGACGATCCGGATGCGGCAGCTGGCCGCCGAGCTCCCGGTCGGTTCGATGCTCCGGCTGGAGCTGAGCGGCAGCGCATACCCGCTGCTGCTTCGCCACCCCAACGGCATTCCGCTGCAGGAAGCCGCACGCCAAGGGCCGGATGCGCTGCAGATTGCCACAGTGGCGGTGGATGCCAGTGGAGACGCCTCGTGGCTTCAGCTGCCGATTCTTGGTGACACCTCGGAATAAAGCGGATTATGAAATGAACCATTGCGTGACAGCGGAGCGGGAGCCTGAATTCAAACGCTTATTGCCCAGCCGGGTCGATCGAATACGTCCTTTATGTCCTCATAGCCTGGCGCACGAGTGTGCAGAAGTAGAAAACATAAATACCGACGGATAAAAGGAGTGGGATTGATATGGAACAAGAAGTGGTGATCTTCAACGCCTACCTGCCGCTGCAATCGGAGGAGACGCTGTACACACTGGCCAGTCGGCGGCGGAAAGTGGACGTCAGTGACGGCCCTCGGGAATGTCTCCGGCACGCTTGGCGAAGCGATCGTCAATTACGCCGCAGCCGCCCCGAGGTTTTCCAAGGAGGAGATCAAAGCACGCATCATGCGCTCGGCGCTGCAGTCCATTTCTTACGGAACGGTGGTGCTGCGCAGCCATCTTGATTTTCACGTCAAGCATGGAAAAGACGTCGCGATGCGCACCATCGAAGCTGCGCTTGAAGTCAAAGAGGAGCTGAAGCCGTATGCAGAGCTGCAGCTGTTCCCGCTGCTCCCTTATTTTGAGCTCAGTGAAGCGGCGCTGGATACGGCCGAGGAATCGGTTGCGATGGGCGTGACGGGATTGGGCGGTGCCCCTCATCTTTCCCCCAACCCGGAACCCGACATCGACAGGCTGTTCGCCTTGGCCGATAAGCTGGGCTGCCCGGTTGATCTGCATACGGACGAGAGCGACGATCCGAACCAGCGGACGGCAATCCATATCGCCCGACGCGCGATGGAATACGGCTGGAGGGGAAAGGTCACGGCAGGGCACTTATGCTCCTTAGCCGCCATGAAGGACGAGGATGCCGCCATGATCATTGGACTTATGGCCGAGGCAGGCATGGGCGCCGTTACTCTTCCCGGCGCGAATCTGTACCTGCAGGGCCGGCATGACGCCTTCCCGGTGCGCAGGGGGGTCACCCGAGTCAAGGAGCTGCTGGCGGCCGGCATTCCGCTGGCGGCGGCTTCAGACAATATGCATGACCCGTTTCATCCGTTCGGAAGGGGGGACCTGCTGCTGATCGGCCTGGTTACTGCCTATGCCGCTCATATGGGCAGTCCTGCCGAGATGCGCGAAGTGCTGCGGATGATCACCGAGTACCCGGCCAGGGTAACGGGCGCAGACGATTACGGCATCCTGCCGGGGAACCCGGCCCATTTTGTGGCGCTTGACGCCAGGACGCCGGAGGAACTGCTGACCATGCTGCCGGAACGCCGCTGGGTATGGCGCGGCGGCACCTGTCTGAAAGCAGCCCCGGCGAAGGAGAAATGGAGCTCCGCATTGTTACAGGGCTATTGGGAAGACTCGTGCGAACGAGTCGACTTTGTCCAGAAACGTGCGCTCACGCTATGATTCGATCCGTTTGAAGGCATGCACCGTTTCCACCATGCAATGAGGAGGTATGAGGATGAGCCGCACATTGGTGCTTTATTACAGCGCATACGGCCATGTCTTGGACATGGCGTGGGCGGCCGCTGATGGTGCGCGCAGGGCGGGAGCCGATGTCCGCATCTGCCGCATTCCAGAGCTGGAATCAGAGCGTAACGGACCCCTTATCAGGATAAGCACTGCAACGGGGAGCCAGGCGAAACTTCGCAGCTGAAGACCCGTTTTAAGACGGTTGACCGCTTCGCCAAATACGAAGAAACAATGCGCCGGCAGCAGGACATACCGGTGGCCACGAACGAAGATTTAAGATGGGCGGATGGCATCGTCTGGGGATTTCCGACGTATTACGGCTCTATGCCCGCGCAGGTCAAACTGTTTCTGGAATTTGCCGGGGTCCTGTGCGCCGACGGGAGCCTGGAAGGCAAACCGGCGGGTCTGCTGACGAGCACCGGATCGATCCATACCGGGCACGAAGCGAATGTGCTGACGTCGATGGTGCCGCTGTTTCATTTCGGAATGATCATGGTCGGGCTGCCTTATTCCGAAAATCCGGAATACTTGACCGCCGATCCGATCGGCTGCTCTCCTTACGGAGCTTCCACATTGGCGGGTCCTGACAGCAGCCTCAAGCCGGATGAACGCGAACTGGTGATGGCCGGCCGGCTCGGACGGCGCGTGGCGCTGTGCGCGGAGGCCCTGAAGGCCCAAAGTTTTTTGAAATAACCGGTAACGGCAGAGGGTGGCATCGATCGCCGAGGTATTTCATGAAAGTCCGGATGAATTCCGGGCTTTTTTTGTGTTAGATAACGTGACATTAATGATCATCTCTTTCGTAAATGAACCCAAAAGAAATACGTTTTATTGTAATTAACCACAAAAACAACGGATATTCATTGAGCGGCATAGGCATAGATGTTATTTATTATTACATAAAGGATTAGAGGAGGGCTGGAAATGTATACAGCACAGCAAACCGCAGCAAATCCGCAGCCGCCCGGAAGTCCCGGCGCTCCAGAGCTTTTGGTCGGCATGGAGCAGATCGGCAAGGTATACCCGAATGGAACGGTTGCCGTTCAGCAGGTCAATCTGCGAGCGGGGGAGGGTGAATTCCTCTGTTTTGTCGGACCGTCGGGATGCGGAAAATCGACCATGTTTAACATGATTGCCGGCTTGACCGAGCCGTCGACCGGTCAGCTTTCGGTCCTCGGTACGACGCCCCGCGAAGCGCGGAAGCAGAACGAAATCGCTTTTGTATTCCAGGAGCACACCCTGCTGCCTTGGGCAAAGCTTCTGGACAACGTGACGATGCCGCTCACCCTC
>NZ_PCZT01000006.1:313517-315258 GCF_002968895.1 Paenibacillus sp. AR247
GTACTGCCGAGACAGCNCTCGGGAGGCATGAAGATGCGGGCGTCGATCGCCCGTGCGCTCATAGCCCGGCCGAAGCTGCTGCTGATGGACGAACCGTTCGGGGCGCTGGACGAAATCACCCGCCAGACTCTGCAGGATGAACTGCTGGGCATTTGGCGCCAGGATCAGAAGATGACCGTGCTTTTCATTACCCATAACGTGTTCGAAGCGGTGTTTCTATCAACCCGGGTTGTCGTCATGACGCCGCGGCCGGGGAAGATTTCCGATATCGTGCCGATTGAGGCGCCGTATCCGCGTACGGATGAATTCCGGACCACGTCCGAGTTCGGTAAGTATGTGCGCAGCATAACCGAAGTGCTGAATCACTGAGGCTCGCAGAAGCTGGTGCTTGCTTTCCAGGATAAGGGGAAATTTAGAGGTGCATGGAAACATGCCACTTACGAAAGGAGTCGTTGAGGTCATGGAAAAAGCAGCAGTGAGCGCGGTTACCGATGCGGCGAAACAGGCTTCGCCGGCCGCGCCTATGATCAGGAGGAGTGTCGGCAGCGGCAGTCACGTCTGGGGGAAAATTGTGTCCCGGGTCGTACCGCCGCTTAGCGTATTCGTCTTCGTCGTCTTTGTATGGGAAATGGTGCTGCGGCTGACCGGCACCGCGGAGTACTTGCTGCCCAAGCCGTCCGATATCGTTCAAGCGGTGTCGGAGAACGGGCACAATCTGGTGGTGTATGGGATCGGCAGCCCACTGCCGGATACAGGCTCGAAGGTGCTGGAACAGGGGAGCTGGGGCGCGGCGCTGATTGATCGGATGGTACCGGAACCCGGGGATATCCGGGTGGATAAATACCGTATCAGCGGTTTTTGGGATACGCCGCTGGACAGCATTCTCCGCAATTTGGACGTGAAGACGCTGCTGTTTGCCGGCGTCAACCTTGACCAGTGCGTGATGCATACGCTTCAGGACGCCGTATGCCTCGGATACGACGCCATTCTGCTGGAAGACTGCTGCGCGACAAGTTCTCCGGCTTACTGCACGGAGGCTGCCTTATACAATATCAAACAGTGCTATGGCTTTGTTGCTGGTTCAGAGGATCTGCTGCAGGCCTGCACACGAAAAGAAAGGGATGAATTGATATGATCGATGGTCTGGTTCTGGGGCATTTCGAGCAATGCGAGGTACGCAAAATTTCAAGCAAGGATTCCAACAAGTTTGTCATGCTGTGCGACGGGGCGCAGGTGCCGTTCGTGTCCGTTGTGGAAATTTTCGACGCCGGCGGACAGACGCCGCCGAACGAGCACAGCGGAGCGTATGAGTATTTTTACGTGCTGGCCGGAGAAGGTATTGCCATCGTAGGCGATATGGAAACCGGGATTCGCACAGGATCGTTCTTCGTCGTTCCGCCCGGCAACAACCATCAGGTCAAAAATACCGGTGAGGGCAGGCTTTATGTTCTGACGACCATGGTGCCCGACGAGAAGTTTTCCGATTTGATCAAGTCAGGTCCGGTTGCAAGCCTGGACGAGGAGGATTTGGCGGTACTGCGCGGAGCGTCTCTCCCGGGAGCGGCCGCTCCCGCGAACTCATAACGATTGGAGGAACTCGTATGCAGCAAGAATGCACGCCGTGGATTCGGTTAGGAACGGAGGCGAGACACGCGGAAGCCGGTCTCCTTCAAGGGCTCAACTTTGCCGTAAAGGACGTTTTTGCCGTAGCAGGACACACCAATGCTGCCGGCAATCCCGA
>NZ_PCZT01000006.1:315358-319486 GCF_002968895.1 Paenibacillus sp. AR247
GCCGTGGAACGTCTGCTCGGCAGCGGAGCAAAGCTTCGTGGGATGACTCACACCGATGAGCTGATGTTCAGCCTGAACGGGGAAAATGTGCATTACGGCACGCCGCCGAACCCTATCGCTCCAGGACATATTCCCGGCGGTTCCTCAAGCGGCTCGGCGTCCGCCGTTGCCTCCGGGGAAGTGGACTTTGGTCTTGGCACCGATACTGCGGGTTCCGTGCGGATTCCCTCCTCTTTTTGCGGTATTTGCGGATTTCGCCCGACACACGGAGGCGTGCCCATGGACGGCGTCATCCCGCTGGCTCCGGCCTTTGACACGGTCGGCTGGATGGCAAGCCGGGCAAGCACCTTGCTGCAGGTCGGCCGCGTGCTTCTCGAGGAACCGCTTGATGACGGCGGGGAATTCGCTCGAATGATGCTGCCGGCTGAAGCGTGGGCAGCTGCCGAGCCTGGCTGCGCCGAATCGCTCCGCGGTGCGCTTGAATCATTCGGATCGCTTGGAGCGTTCGAATCCATCCATTTGACGGACGGGGATCTCGCGGCGTGGGCCGGCATTTTCCGCACGATTCAGGGGTACGAAATATGGTCTGCCCATGGCGCATGGATCACGGCGCAGCATCCCCGATTCGGTCCCGGCATCGCCGAAAGATTTGCCTGGACCGCCACGATTACCGAGGGAGCGTACCGGGAAGCGAGCCAGCGGCAGCAAACGATTGCTGCCCGGCTTGAGGCGCTTCTTGGAAGCGAGGGTGTGCTCGTCCTCCCGACAGCGCCTTGCGGAGCCCCTGTGATCGGGCTGCCCGGCGAGGAAATTGAAATGACGCGCACACGGATCCTGCAGCTGTCCTGCATCGCCGGGCTGGGCGGGCTCCCGCAGGTTACACTGCCGCTGGCAAAGACGGACGGTCTGCCGGTCGGGCTGTCGCTCATTGCCGGCAGAGGACAGGATCTGAAGCTGCTTCGATGGGCAGCGGATATCGAGGCGTCGATGCAGCCCGCGGCCGCGGCCGTGATCAACCAAATCCAATAGCAAAGGAACATGCCGATGTTTACACGATACGAAGGAGCAGCCTGGGAGGAGAGATTCCTGCCAAGGCTGACCAGCAAGCAGGTCAAGGAGCTTCCCAAGGAAAGCACACTGGTCATTCTGCCGGTCGGCGCGATCGAACAGCATGGACCGCATCTGCCGGTCATGACCGATACGCTGATCGGGGAGGCTACGGTGACCCTGGCGCTCGAAAAGCTGAAGCCCGATGCGCGGGTGTGGCTGCTGCCACCGGTTTCGTACGGCAAAAGCAATGAGCATCTCGGCCTGCCGGGAACCATTTCGCTGTCGGCAACGACCCTGCAGAGCGTGATCCTGGATATCGCCGAAAGCCTGCGGCTGAGCGGTTTCCATAAGCTTCTGCTGTTTAATACGCATGGCGGCAATACCGACTTGCTGAACGTGGTGTCCCGGGAAATCCGCATTCGCCACGATATGCTCGTCTTTTATTTATCGCCCTCCTCCCTGGGAGGTGCGGAGGATCTCATGCCCGCCGATGAACTGGAATACGGCATTCATGGCGGGGACTACGAAACGTCGATCGTGAAGGCCATCAAACCGGGATGGGTGCAGGATCAATGGCTCGTCTCGGAGACCCCGTCCATGACCGGGCAGAAATTTTTGACCCTTGAGGGGAAAATACGCTTCGCCTGGCGGATGGCGGACATTTCCGACAGCGGCATATGCGGCGATGCGACCCAGGCGACGGCAGCCAAAGGCAGCATCATTCAGGAACGGGTGACCGACATTCTAGCGGAGGTGTTTCGTGAACTGAGCGAATTCGAGTTCGGCGATATCCGGGCCAAGGCGGAAGCGGGAGCCGAGCGATGAGGCTCATAACCTTGGCGGGAAGCGGGCCAGGCAGCGCGGGCATCGTCGCAGGCAATCGGGTATTTCCCTTAACCGGGATCAATGAATCGCTTGGAACGGCTTGGCCGACGACCGTTCTGGAACTGCTGCGGACCGGCGAGGCGGCGGCGCTGTCCGGATGGCTGCGGGAACGAGGGCAGGAGGTGCTGACCGCCATCCCCTCTGTTCCCCTGGAGCAGGCACATCTTGGCCCCTTGTATCATGGTGCGGTCAATGTCTGGGGCGTTGGCGCGAATTTCCGGAAAAAGGCCCCGGCATCGTTCCGACGCTGGATATGACTGCCCAGGACATCCATGCCCGCAACCCGCGGTTTCTTGGCCGCTCGAAAAGTTATGACACCTTCTTCAGTTTCGGACCGGAGCTGGTCGGCATGGACGAAATCGGGGACCTGGATGCACTGGATATACAGACCGTGCTTAACGGATCGGTCCGGTACAGAAGTTGTGTATCCGACATGATCTATTCCCCATGGTTGATTCTCTCGTATTTCTCGCGGATGATGACCCTTTATCCCGGCGATATCATCATGACCGGGACACCGGGATCGGTAGACATCCAGGATGGGGATACGGCCGAATGCCGGATCGGCTCCCTGCTTCCCCTGCGGAATCCGGTCGTTCAGGAACGGATTAGCACCGTTTTATGAAATCGAAAAATTGTCCTCACGAAATGTTCTTCTATATGGAGTTAGCTGTGAATCCAAAGAAAGCGGGTGGTTCCTCATGTCAATGATATGGAAGCCTGAAATGCCTGAAGCGTTCAGCGCACTGAAGCTGCTTACCGACGAAACGGCGGTCGAAAAGCTGTCGAAGGATTTTTATTGGTATTCCCCCGTGCTGAGCGGAAAACTGAAGGACAAAAAAGCGGATGCCGTTCTCGTACCCGCTACGGTCGATGAAATCCGTGAAGCGCTGCGCATTGCTTACCGGCATCGGATTCCCGTCACTGTCCGCGGAGCGGGAACCGGGAACTACGGACAGGCGATCCCGCTCGAAGGCGGCCTGGTGCTGGACCTCAGCGGCATGAACGAAATCTTGGAGATTGGCAGCGGCTATGCCCGTGTACAGTGCGGCGTCAAGCTCGGCGTCCTGGAGAAGACGGCCCGGCAGCAGGGGCAGGAGCTGCGGATTTATCCGAGCACTTTCGCCAAGGCGACGGTCGGTGGGTTCGTGTGCGGCGGCTCCGGGGGCGTCGGGTCGATTACCTGGGGGGACCTGTGGGACGGCAACGTGCTGGAGGCGACCGTCCTGACGATGGAAGAGGAGCCGCAGGTTCTCCGAGTCCACGGCGAGGATCTCAAGGACTATATTCATAACTACGGGACGACGGGCATCGTCACCGAGCTGGTCATCCCTTTGGCACCCCGGACCGAGTGGGCACAGGTGGTGGTGAACTTCGATCGCCTGGAAGATGCGGTCCGATTCGGGGAAGCGCTGGCGGAGGAAGCAGCCATCCCCAAACGGCTGATCACGCCGATGGAGTGGCCGATTCCCTCCTTCTTCAAGCCACTGGAAAAAGTGATCGCACACGGCAAATCGGTGGTTTTTACCGAAATCGCCGGGCATGCTGCCGAAGCGCTGCCGGCACTTGCCGCAGCTTACGGCGGGGAAATCGGCCATGTCATTGACCCCGAGAAGTACCGCAAATCGATCGGTCTGTCCGATTTTACCTGGAACCATACGACGCTTTGGGCGCTGAAGCGTGATCCGGCTTATACCTACCTGCAAGCAGGTTTCAAGCAGGACTGCTACTTGGAGCAGATCCGGACGCTGAAATCGATGTTCGGGGACGAAATGCTGATGCATTTTGAATGGATCCGCTCGAGGGGCAAGCGCTGCTTGGCCTCGGCGAACTGATCCGCAGCGGGACGACGACCATTCTCGATATGGAGACCGTACACCATACCTCTATGGCCTTTCAGGCGATCGAGGAAAGCGGCATTCGGGCGTTTTCCGGCAAAGTGATGATGGATCACGGCGATGAGGTGCCCCTGGCGCTGCAGGAGGATACGGATCGTTCCCTCCGGGAAAGCGTCGATTTGCTGCAAGTGTGGGACGGGGCTGCCGGGGGGCGGATCCGTTATGCGTTCTGCCCGCGTTTTGTCGTCTCCTGCACCGAGCGCCTGCTGACCGAAGTCCGGGATTTGGCAGAGCATTACGGTGTTCTGGTGCACACGCACGCGTCGGAAAACCGGGGCGAGATCGCCATGGTCGA
>NZ_PCZT01000006.1:319586-330302 GCF_002968895.1 Paenibacillus sp. AR247
TTGCCCGACCGAATCTCGTGCTCGCGCACAGCATTTGGCTCGATGACGAGGAAAAGCGGATTATCCGCGAGCGCGGCGTCAAAGTCACCCACTGTCCGGGATCCAACCTGAAGCTGGCATCCGGGATTGCAGAAGTGCCGGAATTGATGCGAAGCGGTATCCCGGTCGGCCTCGGCGCGGACGGAGCCCCGTGCAACAACAACCTTGACATGTTTCAGGAAATGAGATTATCCGCATACATGCAGAAGGTGGGGCACGGTCCGACGGTCATGAACGCGAGGACCGTGCTGCGAATGGCCACGATTGGCGGAGCGGAAGTGCTTGGCATGGAACGGAAGATCGGAAGCATTGAGACGGGGAAACTTGCAGACCTGATTTTGCTGGACCTGGAAGATTATCATGTCTATCCTTCCTTTGACGCGGATTGGTTCTCACGGGTCGTCTACGCCGCCACCCGCGGGGATGTCGAAATGGTGATGATCGACGGTCAAGTTGTGATGGAAGGAAGGCAGGTGCTGACCCTGGATAAGCCGCGGGTACTCGCCGGAGCGAACCGGGCCTTGCAAAAGCTGCTCCGTAGATTGTAATCCTGGTTCAAGGAACAGGATCGCTGTATTTTTAGGAAAATGCATGTAAGGAGGAGATCGGATGGAGACGGAAAGCATTCTTCGGTACGTGCAGAATGAAGAGGGGACGGCCGTGCTTGCGAGCCTGGTATCGGTGCGCGGCCATGCTTACCGCAAGTCCGGAGCCATGATGCTGATAGCCGCGGATGGACACCGCATCGGCAGCATCAGCCCCGGCTGTCTGGAAGCGGATCTTGCTGCAAGGGTTCCCCGGATTCTCGAGCGCGGCCGGTTCGAATGGGTGAGCTATAATACCGAGCCAGGCGTCGACCCGATCTGGGGAGAGGACATGGGCTGCGGAGGCGAGCTGGTCATTTTGCTGGAGCCAATCGAAGGCCGTCTTCTAGCGGTGCTTCTGGAAGCGGCCAAAATCGTTCTGCAGGGGACGGCTATCCGGCTCATTCGGGAACTCCGCCCGGATCAAAAGATGGATTACCGGCTGGAGGAAGATGGCCCCATACAGGAATCGGTTGCAGGTCGGGGAGTGTTCTTCTATGCGACCCGGCTGGCTCCGAGCCGCCGGCTTATCATTTTCGGCGCCGGGGAGGAAGCGGCGGCGCTGGAGGCGATGGCGCGCTCCATCGGATTTGCGACAGCGGTGGCGGATTGGCGCGAGGATTGGTGCAGCAGGGAGCGGTTCCCGCTGGCCCAAACGGTTGTTGGCGATGCCGGCAGGATCGTTGAGGAGCTGCGCATCGGCATCCGCGATTACGTCGTCCTTGCCAGCCATCATTTGCGCCGCGACCGAGAGATGCTGCAGCGCCTAGTCCCGCTGCAGCCGGAGTACGTCGGCATCATCGGCTCCGCTCGGAGGATCGGGCTGCTCTTTGGTGAGCTGCCGATCCCGGACTTCGTGGATGCCCCTGCAGGTCTTCCCATTGGCGCAGAAGGCGCCGCCGAAATCGCCGTCAGCATCGCGGCCCGGCTGGTGAAGTGGAAGAGCGGCGCTGAGGCGGCTGTTCGGGAAAGGCGGCATGCATGAGCATCATGGGCGTATACCTTGCGGCGGGAAGCAGCCGGAGAATGGGCTGCCGCAAGCAGTCCTTGGAGCTTGCACCAGGTATGCATCTGGCCGGCAGCGGCTTGGCGGCGCTTCGGGACAGCGGCCTGAGCGGGTTGATCGTAGTCGTTCATCCCGAAGATCCGCTGGTATGGCTGGACGCCGGTCTCCTTGCAGACCGAGCGGACGGCTCTAGCATTGTCGTCGCTGTCTGCCTGGAAGCGGATCAAGGCATGGCGCTCTCACTGCAATGCGGCATCCGTGCTGCTTCCGATGCAGGTGCCGATGCTGTGCTTGTGGCGTTGGCCGACCAGCCGTACGTGTCGCCGGCTTGGCTGATGCAGCTGATCGACGCGTGGCGATCAGCTCCCGGGCTGGATTATGTGATGAGCGAGGCGGGAAGGGAGGCGATGCCGCCTGCGGTTCTGTCGGCAACGATGTTTGAGGCGGCTGCCGGACTGAAAGGGGATCAGGGGGCGAGGCGCCTTCTGGATTCTTCGCGGTTTCAAGGGCTCCGCGTGGCCCCTGCCGATCCTTTGCTTGTACTGGATATCGACACGCCAGAAGAGTGGGCGGAGGCAAAACGAATATGGACGCTTCAGACGAACCAGCATCTCCCCATGTGTAAGAAATGATGACATAAAATCTGATAGGTCATGCACAATTTTGGCATCGGGCACAACGCGAACGAACGTGATTGTGCATGACTCCTAAATCGAAGTTAAGTTTATTTACACAAACACGGTGGCGGCGTATAGTGTGAAAAACCAACCAATCTATTCCAATTAAACACCAGGATGCATTCAAGACACTGCAAAGGAGAGACGGCCATGGATGCTGCCTTCAACCCGGTGATGAGTACACCGACTGTATGGCATCCGGCAGATGCCCGGGAAGCCTATTTGCTGAAACGCCGTTTTGGTCAGCAAGCGGACTATGTCGCTGGCGGCACACTCCTCCGTACGGAATGGGAGGCCGGAACACGGAGCATTTCCCCGCATTGGATCGACCTACAGCGTGTGACCGGCTTACGGGAGGTGTTCATGCAGGCCGGAGGATTATGCATCGGTTCCCAGGTGACCCTCGGGACATGCCGGAGACATCCGAGCCTAGCCAGCCTTTACCCATTGGTGGGGGAAGCCATCCGCAGCACGGCAGCGTCGTCCGTACGAAACGTGGCGACGCTCGGAGGTAACGTATGCTCTGGCGTGGGGGACGTACTGCCGGCGCTGGCTCCTCTATGACGCAGAGTTGGAATGGCAGGATGAACTACGGCCCCGTGGCGCCGCTGCCTTTGACGGAATGGCTGGAGCTTCGTGCCGCCGATGCCTTGGACCCTGACCGGATCCTGCTGACGATCAGGCTTCCTGCAAGGGCGGATGAAGGCAGACCTGGGCCGGCTTCCGGACGTCTATGAACGGGTCATGGAAGAGTACAGACCGGCTGGCGATATATTCGCCGGAGAATCCTATCGCCGCAAGACGGCAGCATCGCTGATCACCGCAGATTTGTGGCAGCTGCTTCAACAGACTGCATCCGAAGGAGGGGAGACGCTATGCTGAACCGATCCAGCAGCGGAACGCGCTGGAGGGTGCGCCCGGACGGCCCGGATAAAGTGACGGGGCAGCTCAAGTATTTGACGGACATGAGCGCGCCGGATATGCTATACGGCCGGGTGCTGCGTGCGGCTTATCCACATGCGGCCATCCGGTCCGTGCGGACGGATCGGGCGTTGGCGCTGCCCGGCGTGGAGGCGGTCCTGACCTGGAAGGATGTGCCCGGGCTGAACCGTTTCGGCATCGCTCGCGCCGATCAGCCGGTCTTCTGCGAGGACCGGGTCCGGTATACGGGCGATGCCGTGGCGGCCGTCGCAGCGGCTACGCCGGAAGTCGCTGAATACGCCCTTCAGCTGATCGAGGTGGATTACGAGCCGCTCCAGGTGCTTACCGAGCCCGATGAAGCTTTGGCCGAAGGTGCGCCGCAGCTTCATCAGGACGGCAACCTGCTTCACCGGAGCGAGTACCGCCGTGGCGATGCCGACGAGGCGTTTGGGATGTGCGCTCATATCGTGGAGGCGACCTACCGGACGCCGCGCCAGATGCACACCTATATGGAAACGGAAGGCGGGCTGTTCGTTCCGGGAGAAGACGGGAGACTTACCGTCTACTCTCCTACACAGCACGGCCTGATGGACCGGCTGCAGCTGGCGCGGATTTTGGCGATCCCGCCGGAGTCGATCCGAGTCGTGTCCAGCCCGATCGGGGGCTCCTTCGGCGGGAAGGACGAATTAAACGTCCAGCCGTACGGGGCGCTTCTCGCCAGGGTGACGGGCAAACCGGTGAAGATTCACCAATCCCGCATGGAATCGGTACGGGCCGGCCTGAAGCGCCATCCGATGACCATCCGCATGAAAACCGGCGCGGACGCATCGGGACGTATCCTTGCCCATCAGGTCAGGGTTCTGGCCGATACGGGCCCTTACGCCACGCTGGGTGCGGAGGTGCTGAACTTTGCGACGGAGCATGCCGTTGGTTCTTATGCCTTCGGCGCCGTCGATGCCGTAAGCATCTCGGTGTTCACAAACAACGGCATGTCCGGCGAGTTTCGGGGATTTGGCGGCAATCAGGCGCTGTTTGCGCTGGAGGGCCAGATGGATCGTCTCGCCGAGGTGCTCGGGATGGACCCATGGGAGTTCCGCCGCATTAACCTGCTTCCGCCGGACGGGACCGGCCCCTTCGGTCAGCCGATTTCGGTGACTGGCGGGGCACTCAAAGTATGGAATGCCTTGAAGGAATCGCGTTTGTGGAAGGAACGGGAACATCTCACGGAAGGCGGGAACCGGCCGCCCTGGATTCAGACCGGCGTCGGAGCTGCTTTCGTCATGCATGGTGCAGGCCTTGGTTATGGCATTCCCGACCCGTCGGGCGGCCGGCTTCTACTCGCGCAAGACGGGAAGGTGGAAGTCGCGTTCGGTTTCGAAGAATGCGGACAGGGGCTGCTCGCGACGCTGGAGCAAATGCTGGTCGAGATGTACGGTCTGGACGCTTCCGATCTCAGGCTCGTCATCGGGGATACCGATGCGGTGCCGGACAGCGGCTCTAGCACTGCGTCCCGCGCGACCAGCATGATGTGGCAGGCACTGAAGCGTATGCAGAAGCCGTTTACAGAACGGCTGCTTGCCGCCGCTGCCGAAGCTGCGAGTGTGTCGGCGGAATGTCTCCGGATCGGTAATGGAGGTATTTACGACATTTACACGCAGAAGCAGGTGATGACGTACCAGGAACTGGCCGCCGCCGGGAAGGATCCCATCCGTGCCGAAACGAGCTTTGCATACCCTGTGTCCCCTACCACGCGGATCGGAGCTCACTATTTATATTCGTATGCCGCGGTTTGTGTCAGGATCGAGGTGAACCGGTTGACCGGGCGCATTCGACTGCTGGACCAGTTCCATGCCGTGGCCGCAGGCCCGGTCATGAACCCGCAGGGCTATCTTGGCCAAATCGAGGGAGGGAGCGGGATGGCGCTAGGCTTTACGCTGAGCGAGGATGCCGTCATGGAGGAGGGGAAATACAAAACCGGCAACCTCGACACCTATCTCATTCCGACCGCAGCCGACTTGGCTGGTCCCGTCGAAGTGCTGCCGATCGAGGATCTGCCGGAAGGCGACGAGCACGGGCCGAGAGGAATCGGCGAGATCGGCTCTGTCGGGCTTGCGCCGGCCATCGCAGCGGCTGTCCGGCAGGCGACGGGAATTTGGCTGGAGAAACTCCCTGCGAATCCGGCTTTGCTGCAAGATGCATCCTTCCTTGCGAGAAAGGGGGAGACGGTATGAAATCCGAAAAGGATCGTATCCAGCTGAAGCCGTGGACCTGCGAGATCAATGGCGGGCGGGTGTCGTTGAACATATCGCCGTCCAGACGGCTCCTCGACATTCTCCGTGACGATTTGGGCATGACCGGGACGAAACGGTCATGCGACATCGGTCGGTGCGGCGCCTGCATGGTGCAAATGGACGGCGTGCCGGTCAATAGCTGCCTGGTCTCTGCCTATCAGGCAGAGGGCCGGTCCATTACGACGATCGAAGGCATCGGACGGGATGGACTCCATCCCGTGCAGCAGGCCTTTTTGGAGGAAGGGGGCTTTCAATGCGGTTACTGCACGCCGGGAATGATTATGACCGTCATTGCGCTGCTTGATGAACATCCCGATCCGGAGCCGGAACAGGTAGAGGAAGCGCTGTCCGGCAATCTGTGCCGTTGTACGGGATACGCGGCGATTCTAAGGTCGGTCCGGAGAGCATCGGAACGGATCATCCGGGAAAGGCGCGGTCCCGGAGGGAAGGAGGATGCGCGCATATGATCACGATCAACGAACTGAACGAAGGGACGGTCGAAACGTTCGTCCGGCACCTGGGCGGCGTCTTCGAGCATTCGCCTTGGGTGGCGGAGCAGGTATGGGAGCTGCGGCCGTTCGCATCGGCTGCGGAGCTGCACGAGCGGATGATGGAGCAGGTGTACGCAGCGTCTGAGTCCCAGGTGCTGGCGTTGTTTCAGGCGCACCCCGACCTTGCCACGCGCATGCAAGTCACAGTATTTTCGGCTCAAGAGCAGCGGGGCGCGGGTTTGGATCAGCTGACCGGGGAGGAATACGAAGCCTTTGCATCCATGAATGCACAGTATGTAAGCAAATTCGGTTTTCCTTTCATTATGGCCGTAACCGGATGCACCAAAGACGACATCGCGCAAGCGATGCGGCAAAGAATTGATCATGATACAGAGCGCGAATGGATGCAAGCGCTGCGCGAGATTGCCCGAATTACGCGAATCAGGCTGGGGCGGATCGTCACGGATCGCAGCCAGGAATAGAAAGGATGACCTAATCATGCTGAAAATAAACTCCGGACGCACGCTTTATTACGGAAAAGGAGACGTCCTTGTTTACAGGACTTACGCAGAGCCGCTGGAAGCGGCCCCGATACCGGAATCTCCCTTTGTTGGGGAGGATAATATTTTGTTTGCCCATAACATCCGTTTTGCGGTCAGTGGTGAGGCTCTGCTGACTTCGTTCACCGACGGGGACAACGCGCAGCTGGTGGCCACCGATTCCATGAAAAATTTTATTTTGCGCCAAGCAGCAACCTTTGAAGGAGGGACGACGGAAGCGCTGCTGCATTTTTTGGCCGTACGGTTTATGGAGACTTACGGCCATATCGACACCGTGCGGCTGTCGGCCAACCGGATTCCCTTTCTTCCTCTGCCGGTGCCGGGCCCCGGAGGGTTTCTGGATAACCGTCTCGTGTACAGGCGTTCCTACAACGATCATGCCGCCGCGGAGATGAAGCTGGCGCGCGGCGCCGAGGGGTATGATCTCGACGAGGCGTGGAGCGGCTTGTCGGACCTGCAGCTGATCAAAGTCAGCGGCAGCTCGTTCTATGGCTTTATACGTGATGAATACACGACGCTGCCTGATGCCTATGACCGGCCGCTCTTTATATTTCTCGATATCCGCTGGAGATATGACGACCCGCAGGATGCGATTCATCCGGAGGCAGGCAAGCATGTGCCCGTCCAGCAGATACGCGACATTGCCCAGAACGTCTTTTATGAATTCGCGACCCCGTCGATCCAGCATTTGATCTGGTTGATCGGGCAGCGGATTCTGATCCGGTTTCCGCAGCTGGCCGAAGTCCGGTTTGAAACGAGCAACCGGACATGGGAGACGGTCGTGGAACCTGCGGACGGCTTGTCATCCGGGGTCTTTACCGAGCCGCGCCCGCCTTTCGGCTTTCAGGGCTTTTCGATGACCCGGGAAGATCTAATTGCCGCACCGGAGCCGGCTGAAGGCACCGTCAGTTCCGGATGAGCGGGCGGATTTCGACTCATGTGCTCGATACGTCCCGCGCGGTGCCTGCACGCAGCCGCTGTGGGACGGCGATTTGTACCCGGGGGCGAATACGAGCTGACGTTTTGGGTTGGCGATTATTTCCGTCAACAGGCGGCCGCCGACGGGATTTTGTTTCTGAACCTTGTTCCGATCCGGTTCAGGGTGTCTAACGGCGATGAAAATTACCATATCCCGCTGCTGCTGGCGCCGGGAGGGTACAGCACGTATCGCGGAAGCTGATAGAAAAAAGGGGGGGCGGAGCATGGATGCGCACGAAGAATGGATCATACGCGGCGGAAACGTCGTGCTTGAGGACGAAGTCGCAAAGATGGATATCGCCATCTGCAATGGAAAGATCACCGAAATCAAAGACCGCATATCGGGGACGTCTGCTTCGAAAATCGTAGAAGCGGACGGCCAGATCGTCATGGCCGGCGTGGTGGATATGCATGTCCATCTCAATGAGCCAAACTTTGGACATTGGGAGGGGTTTGAGACGGGCTCTGCCGCGCTCGCGGCCGGCGGCTGCACGGCGTACGCGGATATGCCGCTGAACGGAAACCCGCCGACAGTTACGCTGGATGCGCTGCGGCACAAAGAACGATTGGCGCAAGGCCGGTCGGCGGTGGATTATGCCTTGTGGGGCGGACTGGTGCCAGGGCGAATGGACCAGCTGCGAGCGCTGGCCGATGCCGGCGTCATCGCATTCAAGGCGTTCATGTCAAATCCCGGCGGGGAAGGGGAGGGGCGATTCCGTGAGGTAGGGGAGGATGAACTGAGGGAAGGGATGCGGCGCATTGCCGGTCTCGGTGGCCTCATTGCACTGCATGCCGAAAGCGACGAAATGACGTCACGCCTGACCGCCGAGGCCCTTGCCGCAGGGCGGACCGACGCTGCAGCTTATGCGTTGACCCGCCCGGTCGAAGCCGAACTCGAGGCGGTAGCCTCCGCACTTGCCCTTGCGGAAGAGACGGAATGCCCCCTGCATTTCGTTCACATCAGCAGCCCCGAAGCGGTCGATCTGATTCAGGATGCCAAACAGCGCGGCCTTGACGTAACGTTGGAGACCTGCCCGCATTATCTGACTTTGAGCGAGGAGGATATGATCCGCATCGGACCGGCGGCCAAATGTGCGCCGCCGCTCCGTTCTGCCTTTCTAATAGAAGGCATGTGGGAACGTCTTAAGGCAGGCGCGATTGATTTCATCGCTTCCGACCACTCGCCCTGCCCGGAAGCGATGAAGGCCGTGACCGAAGGTGGCGGCTTCTTTGGAGCATGGGGCGGCATCGCGGGTGCCCAGAGCACCCTGCTGCTGATGCTGGAGGAAGGTTGGATCAAGCGGGGAATTCCGCTTCCGCAGCTCTCGAAGCTGTTGTCGGAACGTCCGGCCGAAAGATTTGGCCTTGGCCGCCGCAAAGGCAAAATTCAGGTGGGAATGGATGCCGATTTGGTGCTGATTCAGCCATCGTCTCCGCACGTCTTGCACAGAGAGGATCTGCTGCAGCGCCACCGGCACAGCCCATATATCGGCAGGGTTTTCAGCTGCTCCGTAGCTGCGACGTACTGCCGGGGCCGCCTGGTCTATACGTCGGAGGGAGGAATCGTAAGTCCGGGTGCCGGCCGGCGGCTGACACCGCTCAAGCCACACACTGCCGGCCGCAGCGGGGAGGTTGTGGCGCCATGAATATTGCCGCTGAATCTGGTGCTTTTGCCGATATGATGCGTCTGCTGGAAGATCTGGGCCGGATCGGGCGCGAACCCGGGGGCGGCGTCACCCGGCTGCTGTATTCGCCGTCCTGGCAGGAGGCGCAGCAGCTGCTGGCCGGCCGCATGGCAGATGCGGGGCTGGAGGTGCGTTATGACCGGGTCGGGAACCTCTACGGCCGGCTGCCGGGCACCCGTCCCGATCTACCCGTGGTTCTGACTGGCTCCCACGTGGATACCGTCCGCGCCGGTGGAGACTACGACGGAGCCGGTGGCATCGCCGCCGGTATCGCCGCGCTGTCCTATTTGAAGCGGCGGTTCGGGATGCCTGTCCGTACGCTCGAAGTGGTCTCCTTCTGCGAGGAAGAAGGCAGCCGGTTCCCCTTAACCTATTGGGGCTCGGGCAGTATTGGCGGCCGCTACCGGATCGGCGATGGAATCGGCATTTACGACGCGGAGGGTGTATCGCTGGATGAGGCCATGAAAGCAGCTGGCTTCGGACAGGAGAGCCAACCCGACTGCCGCCGGAGGGACATCGGCGATTACGTTGAGCTGCACATCGAACAGGGCGTCGTGCTGGAGGCAGCCGGACGGCGAATCGGCGTGGTCGAATCGATCGTCGGACAGCGCCGGTACGGGATCGCGGTGACGGGCAACAGCAACCATGCGGGAACGACGCCGATGTCCTACCGTGCCGATGCGCTGGCCGGAGCGGCCGACATGATCGTCCGGGTGGAGGAAATGGCGAAGCGGGCCGGTAACGGAGTGGTAGCGACCGTCGGGCGGATCGAAGCCTGGCCCAATACTCCGAACGTCATTCCCGGCGAGGTACGCTTCTCCTTGGATATCCGTCATACCGAGAGTTGGATGCTGAACGAGTTCAGCGAGTCCGCTCTTGAAACGTTCCAAGAGATAGCCGCCGCAAGAAAGCTGCAGGTAAAGACCGACTGCTGGCTGAAGACAGAGCCTGTCCCGATGGACGGTACACTGGCGGGACGGATTGAGCGGCTGTGCATGGAGGCGGGTCTGCCGTACCTGCGCATGGTCAGCGGCGCGGGACACGACGCGCAAATGATGGCCGCCGTCAGCCGCGCGGCCATGTTATTCGTTCCGAGCCGGGGCGGGATCAGCCATGCCAAGGAGGAATACACGGAGCCGGCTCACCTTGCGGAAGGAGCGGCAGTTTTAGCAGCCTGCCTGCATGAGCTTGCCTATACGACAGGAGTGGATGGATGATGAATAGGGTATCCGGGGGAAGCTGGAATGAATTTGTGCCGATTTCGCGCATCATTATGACGCCGGGACCGGTAGAAGCCGACCCGAGAGTGCTGCGGGCCATGTCTTATCCGATTCTTGGTCAATTCGATCCGGCATTTACGGAGCTGATGAATGAAACGATGGGAATGCTTCGCGAATTGTTTCGTACGGACAACCGGTGGGCGTATCCCGTAGACGGTACGTCGAGGTCCGGGATTGAGGCCGTGATGGCAAGCCTACTAGAGG
>NZ_PCZT01000006.1:330402-330992 GCF_002968895.1 Paenibacillus sp. AR247
GATCTACGGGCGTTTCGGCCACCTGCTGCACGAAATCGCCGAGCGGTGCGGCGGGCAGGGTTATTACACAGGAGAAGCCGTGGGGGACTGTGTTCGACCCTGCCGAATTGATCGAAGCCATCGGCCGCGAGCAGCCGGATGTCGTCGCCATGGTGCACGGGGAGACTTCCACGGGCCGGATGCAGCCGCTGGCCGGGATCGGCGAAGCCTGTCGTCGCCACGGCGCGCTGCTGATCGTCGACGCCGTAGCAACCATTGGCGGCACGGCGGTCGATACGGACGCCTGGCAGCTCGACGCGGTCATCGGCGGCACGCAAAAGTGCCTGTCCGTTCCGTCAGGCATGGCGCCGATAACGTATAACGACCGCGCAGAGCGGAAAATTGTTGCCCGCAAACGCATTGAGCGGGGACTGCGCAGCAATGCCGCTTCCCTCCCGCTACAGGAGGCTCCTCCTGGGCCTAGTCCCATTCAGAGCAATTATCTGGATTTGGCCCAGCTGCAGGATTACTGGAGTCCCAAGCGGCTGAACCATCATTACCGGAGTATGACCTCCATGCTGTATGCGCTTCATGAAGGACTTCGCCTGGTG
>NZ_PCZT01000006.1:331092-344981 GCF_002968895.1 Paenibacillus sp. AR247
GGGCGTAGACGGGGAGATGGTACGAGCGATGCTGCTGCACCAATTCGGCATCGAAATTGCCAGCTCCTTTGGACCGCTCGCGGGTCAGATTTGGCGGATCGGCACCATGGGATACAGCTGCAGGCAGACGAATATCCTGCACCTGCTGGGTGCGCTGGAGGCGGTACTGCTCCGGAACGGCGTAAAGCTGCCAGCAGGTGAAGCGGTGCGGGCGGCATTAGACGCGTATGAAGAAGCGCGAGTGGGTTAGGTTCAGGCGCCATCCATCCGTTTGCCTTTCGACTAAGGGTGTCGAAAAGCGCAAACGGCTTTTTTGGATTGTGCCAATGGAATTTTGGAATTTACGGGCCCGGGCGGGTGAAGACAGATACAATTTAGTTAGGTTCATGTAAGCATAATTCACAAATTAAAGGTGGTAATGTTAGGGGATAGGCGTTCGTTACACATTTAATTCGAATTTTTGTTCGTGATTACAAAACGACGGCATATTTGTTGACGCTAATTTGACGTATCTCCTATGATAGGCATAGAAAGTCAAGTCCTAAGGGGGATGGGTAACATGGCAACGAAAATGACAGCGAACAAACGCAGTGTTAAGAAGATGATGGCATTGTCCTTATGCGCCGTATTGATGACGGGAATGCTGGCCGCCTGTTCGGGGAAAACGGCAGCTCCGGAAACAGCATCCTCCGGGGAAAAGACGGGGACGGCTTCCGCAGAGCCGAAGCTGGAGAAATCCACCTTGGTTCTCAACTGGTTCGCCGAACCGGAACACGGCGGCAACTTCGCGGCCGTCCAGCAAGGCTTCTATAAGGACGCGGGGCTGGACATGACGCTGACGCCCGGGGGTCCGCAGGTATCCTCTACACAGATCGTAGCTTCCGGCAAAGCCGATTTCGGCATCGCGAACGGCGACGATATTCTGGTCGCAAGGCAGGAGGGCATTCCGATCGTAGCCATCGCCGCCTCGTTTCAGAAGAGCCCGCAGGTGCTGATTTATCACAAGGAAGCGGGAATTCAGGACTTCTCCGACCTGAACGGACATGCGGTTTACGTCGCTCCGACGGCGAGTTTCTGGCTGTACATGAAAAGCAAATATAAGCTGGATCAGGTCAAGGAGCTGAAGTATACGGGATCGTTGGTCAATTTTGTGAACGACCCTAACGCTTTGACGCAGGGATACATCACATCCGAGCCTTATACTTTGGAAAAACAGGGAGTGAACGTCGGCACGCTGCTGATCGCGGATTCCGGGTATAACCTTTACGCCAACGTCATTTTACGACCGAGAAGATGATCAAGGAGCATCCGGACAAAGTCAAAGCGTTCGTTGAAGCGACGGTAAAAGGGTGGGATTACTACAAGAACCACGCCGAGGAAGTCAATCCAGCCATCCACGAGCAAAACCCGGATATGGATCTGGATATGATGAAGTACAGCGCCGAAAAGGAGATGGATCTCGTATTCGGCGGTGACGCGGCGGAGCAGGGCGTCGGTACCATGACGAAGGAGCGGTGGGAAGAGGTGCAGAAGCAGCTCATCGAAGTCGGCGTTTTGAAGGAAGCGGAGCCGATCGCCAACGTATTTACCACCGAATTTTACCGGCCAAATAAAGCAATTCCGGCCATTCCGCCGTATCCTTCCTCTTGCCAGTCCAGACAAGGAGCGGCCAATATAACCCTTTAGACCCAAAGAAAAGCAGCGCCGACGCGGCGATGCTTTCTTTTTTTTTCGTATGCGATACAACCTCTGGGGAACGCCGGGCGATTTTAAATTCATGCCTTTTGGAAAAAAACTTTTCAACATTCCGCTTTCCATCCATTGACTTGAGCAATGCTGGGATGATATATTGTGCATACACGATATACACAATTTATCGAGGAGGAACGGTATGCTGGCATTAGACATTCGAAACTTAAGCAAAACCTATCCGAATTTCCAGTTGAATGACGTGACGTTTCAGCTGGAAAAAGGTTATATTATGGGTTTTATCGGCGCCAATGGGGCGGGAAAGACGACGACGATCAAATCGATTTTGAATCTGATTCATATCGACAGCGGTGAAGTGCGGATTTTCGGCAAGAACATTGCCGAACACGAAATCGAATTGAAGCAGGACATCGGATATGCGTTTGGCGGCATCGATTTTTATACGCGGAGCAAAATAAAAGCCTTGACGGAAGTGGTGAAAAAGTTCTATACCAACTGGGATGATGAAATTTATTCGTATTATTTAAGAAGATTCAAATTGGATGAAAACAAAAAAATCGTCGAGTTGTCAACAGGGATGAGAGTAAAGTACAGTTTGGCTCTTGCCTTATCCCATGGCGCAAAGCTTCTGATTCTCGATGAACCGACAAGCGGGCTGGATCCGATAGCCAGAGATGATCTGCTCGATCTTTTTCAATCGCTCGTCGCAGAGGGTGAAATCAGCATCCTGTTCTCAACGCATATTACTTCGGATTTGGAAAAGTGCGCGGATTACATTACCTATATCCATAACGGAAAAATCATCAACAGTGCCGTGAAAGAAGAGTTTATTGAATCCTACCTTTTACTGAACGGTAGCGTGAGTCAACTGGACCCGGTAAAGGCGCAGCTGATTTCCTACAAAACGAATTCGTTCGGCTTTACGGGATTGATCCATGCCAAAGACTTCGATCCTTCCTTAGATGTGAAAGCGGCCCGGCCCACTCTTGAGGAGATTATGATTTATTTCGCCAAAAAGGAGGATGTGTATGTATAACTTGGTAATGAAGGATTTAAAATTGGGGATCAATCCGTTGTTTTTTTTGGTGCCTGTCGTTTTGGGCGCGTTGATGCTCATACCAGGCTGGTTGTATTTTATCGTGCTGCTGTATTTTTGCTGGATCACGGTCCCTAATACATTTGGCCAGTTCCGGTCACAAAACGATTTGATGTTTACTTCGATGATGCCTGTCACCAAAACAGACATGGTCAAGGCCAGGGTGCTTGTCATTGTCATCCTGGAAATGCTCCATATGCTGATGGCCATCATTTTTGGTATCATCAATATTCGTCTCTATGGGGAAATACCCAACGTTTTCTTCGGACCGTATCCGGGTTTTTGGGGACTGTGCTTTGTGATGTATGCGGTCTTCAACGTGTTCTTTATCCCCATGTATTACAAGACGGCGTATAAATTTGGCGGGGCGGCGCTGGCGGGCATTTTCGGAGCGATGGTTTTTGCCGGACTCGCGCAATGGATCGGAATCCAGAATTCCTATGTATCCGACATGTTTAATGGCAGCGGCGTCCACAATGTGGCCCTTCAAGCATCCTTGATGATTGCCGGAATCGTTATTTTCATCGGACTCACCATGATTGCTTACCGGATTGCGGTTAAACGTTTCCACAAAGTGGAGATCCAATGAACATTGCGATTTCGAACAACTCCGAAAAACCGATCTACCAGCAGCTTTTCGAACAAATCAGCGCCCAAATTTTGAAAGGGGAACTGGAAAGCGGCTATAGTTTACCGCCGATCCGGCAAGCGGCCCAGGAGCTGCGCGTTAGCGTCATCACCGTAAAGAAAGCCTGGGAAGAACTCGAGCGATGCGGTTTGATCAACACGGTCACGGGAAAAGGGTGCTTTGTCGCCGATTTCTCACCCGAAGACAAGCTGCGTATACGCGACGAAATGATTTTGAAGCAGATGGTTAACGATACTGCATACTACAAATCCTTCGGCCTTACCCTGGATGAAGTGATGGAACTGATGAAGAAGATTTATTAAGCACCGCCTGATTAAGCTTGAAAAAAGACATCCGTAAAAGCCCAGCGGAACAGCGAATGAACGATCGCCGTTTCTGCCGGGTCTTTTTTTTGTCGTTGTCTACGCAGCTTCCGCATGCAGAGCATTTTCCTGGGCTAACGCGATAAATCGTTAATGCGTGCCTGGCCTCGCCTGTGTTAACCTACATCTGATCTTCTCCCATTTCATTTTCCAAGACCTGAAGGAGGGACCAAGCCAAGCATGAGAAAAGAGGGACTGCCATGATGAATGCCATGAAAACAAGGTGGAAGGGGCGAATCTATCATTATTTGACCTTGAAACGAAGGATTATGATCATTTTTCTGTTCAGCTCATTGATTCCGTTTGTCAGCATCGTGCTCATCTCTTATTTCACCATTTACTCCATCCTCACCAACAAAATCCAAAACGGCATCCAGAGCAACCTCAAACAGGTCGAGCTCTCCCTGGAAAACTCCATCAACAACCTCAACCATGTGTCGCAGCAGTTCGCCGTAGGCGGAAGCGTCGGAAACAAGCTGAGTGAAATGCTGTCGGCGGACGAGCCGTTCGAACGGGCGAAAACGCTCAGCGACTTGAAGGAGGAGCTCGGCCTGATTACGTTCACCAACCCCAGTATCGGACTGGCCATGTATTATTTTATGAACGACCGCCACTATGAACTGGAGAATACGGGCGTCAAGGACAGCTTCGCTCCCGAGAAGCTCCCCCTGCTGGCCCAATACAGCCAAATTTGGTACTACGGACCGCATGTGAGCAACAGCCGTTTTGACAACCAATACGTGCTTTCGGCCATGCGCAAGGTGGACCTGCCTAACCTGGACGGCGTGTACATTTACATGGAGACCGGCTTTAAGCTGACGCAGAACATATTGAATAATGATGCCGTCGGCGGGGCGGCTTCCCATGTGTTTGTGGATAACGACGGGCGGATCGCTTACAGCGACGCCCCGGATTCGTTTCAGATCGGAACGAAGTTTCCGCATTTCGACCAGGCCAAGTCGTCGGGCACGGAACAAGGCTACTACTGGTTTAAGGAAACAAGCAATCAAGGCTGGAGCATCGTCTCGTTAACGTCCAAGGCGGACTATAACCGCGAAATGAACCGCTGGTTCGTGCAGATCGGCCTGTTTTCGCTGCTGTTTCTCGGCATGAGCCTGCTGCTGGGTTGGCTGTTGTGGAAAATGGTCTACCGCCCGCTTCGCGGCTTTCACCGGGAAATCGAACAAATGGCCGACAGCCGTATCGGCAGTCCGGCCGCCCGCACCCATATTCCGGAATTCGACCTGCTGGTGCGGCGGTTTCAGCAAATGAAGCATCAAATTTGGGAATTGTTCCGTGAAGTCGAGGCCAAGGAAAAACGACGTGCGGATCTTGAGGTGGAGAAGCTGCTGTATCAGATTAACCCGCATTTTCTGATGAACAGCCTGGATACCGTCCGCTGGATCGCGGTCATGAATGGGCAGGAGGAAATCGACAGGCTTGTCTCTTCCTTGAACAAACTGCTGCATTACAATCTGGGAAAGCTCGGCCAGACGTCCACCATTCAGGAGGAGATCGATGCGGTAAAGCAGTACCTGATTTTGCAGCAAATCCGCTACGATTTCCAGTTCGACGTCCATATCCACGTTGATCAGGAGGTGCTGGACGTGGCCATTCCCCGGTTTATTTTGCAGCCTCTCGTCGAGAACGCCCTCTATCACGGATTGGACGACGACGGCTATATCCAGGTGGATGTACGGCAGTCGGATCAAATCGAGATCTCCATCCGGGATAACGGCGCGGGCATTCCCGAGGACAAAATCGAGGCGCTGCTGTCCGCGGAAGGCGGTAACCGGAGTGCCGGCATGGGCATCGGGATGAGCTACGTCAACCGGATCATTGGGATGCATTACGGCGAAAAGGCCAAGCTCGGTGTATCGAGCAGACTCGGAGAAGGGACGACGATCAAGCTTAGCTTACCTAATGAAGGAGGTGCGGACCATGATTAAAGTGCTCGTGGTCGATGACGATAAACTGGTCCGAAGGGGCTCATTTCGGTGATGCCCTGGCAGGATTTCGAGATGGAGGTGATCGGGGAGGCGAACAACGGAGCAAAAGCGCTGGAATTTCTGGACAATCATGAAGTCGATCTGCTGTTGACGGATCTGGAAATGCCGGTCATGTCCGGCATAGAGCTGATGCGCTTGGTGCGTGAACGGCATCCGGAGGTTTACATCGCGGTGCTGACCCTGCATCAGGATTTTGAATACATCCAGGAAGCGATCCGGCTGGGAGCGATTGATTATATCGCCAAGGTCCAGCTGGAGAAGGAACGGTTTGAGGAGGTGCTGGGACGGATTCATCGCCGCATCACAGAGCAGGAAGGGCGGCTCCGGAAGCTGCGCATGCCCGGGGCAAGCAGCCCTGACGAATCCTTTGCGACGGACCGGGGGTATGCGCTGCTGTCAGTGGTTCGCGAACCGGAACAACGTGCTGTGGTGGAGTGGGCGGTCCGGCAAGCGGAACGTTTTGCTGAATTGGGGCGCCAAGTCTTGTTCTTTACCTTCGGGGGAGGGGAGAAGGGGGAGGAGGGGCTGGATGAACTGGTACGATTGGCTTCAGCGGATGCCGGGTGGACGCTGATCCGGTTAAAGGGTATCCAGGGCCGAATGCCTTCCGAAGTGTATGATCAGGTGCGGAGGTACTGCGAAGGGGAGTTTTTTTACGAATATGACCCGGCTGTAAAGGTCATGGATCGATCCTTGTCAGCGCTCGGGCAGAGCGTGAATCCCGTAAATGATGATCTTACACTCACCGTAATGGCCCGGTGGCTCTCGCCGGGCTGGATCTACCGGGAAGGTTTGTTTCAGGCAAATCTGCAGGAGTTGAAAGAACTGCGGCTGCCGCAGGCGGAGCTCTCGGGGCGGCTGTACGTGCTGGCCGACCGGTTGGACCAGCTGGCCGGTAAAACCGGAACGACTCGCATTCGCCTGCCCGCCCCGCTGAATTCCTGGTTCGAGGTCGAAGCGTGGTTTGACGGCGTCCGCAAGCAGCTTCGCGAAGAATGGGGCAAGGCTCCTTATTCGCCGGAAGTCGTTCAGAGCGTGATGACAGCCGTTTCCATGCTACACGAGGAGCTGGACCAGCAGGTGACGGCAGCGGATATCGCCCGCAGGGTCAGCATGAGCCGCAGCTATTTCAGCCAGTGCTTCAAGGAAATTGTCGGAACCAACTTCAACGCCTACCTGCGCCGCATCCGTCTGGATCAAGCCAAGCATTACTTGCGGAATACGACCAAGACCGTCCTCTGGATCGCACAGCACGTCGGCTATGAGGATGAAAAGTATTTCAGCCGTTCTTTCCGGGAGTATACCGGGCTGCTGCCGAGCGAATATCGGAATCAATCGGATCAGGATAAAGAAGGGTAGAGAAATGTCCTCCGGCAAGTAGGAAATTCGTCGAAAACGCTTCAGTGAAACCGCTGACATCCTCCCGATTGAAGTCAATTGTCTATCCCAACCTGAAACTTCCGTCTAACTGGGAAAAGCGGAACCCTGTGTTACCTTAGAGGTGCAAGCAAACCAAGAGCGAAAGAAGGGGCGAAGAAGATGAGAGCAAAATCCATGATGAGCCTGGTGATAGCGGGCCTGATGCTGGTTCTGTCGGCCTGCGGCAGCGGCGGCGCTTCGGAGAAGGAAGCCGATGTATCCAAAGATCCGGTGGACCCGTTCGGCAAGTACAGCGAGACGGTTACGATCAACATCGGCAAAGAGGTGGACTCAGCAGATAAGAGCCTTCCGCCAGGAGACTCACCGGAAAACAATGTGTATACCCGGTACGTCAAGGACAACCTCAATATCGATACGAAGATTATTTGGCAGGCCGGCGTCGGCAAGGATTATCAGCAAAAGGTAAATCTGGCCATCGCCAGCAACGATCTTCCGGATGCGCTCGTCGTGACAGACACGCAGCTGCGGCAGATGGTCAAGAGCAACCAGCTGGCCGACCTGTCGGAAGTATACGAGCAGTATGCCTCCCCTGTGCTGAAAAAGATCATCGATTCGACGGATGGGCTTGCGATGAAATCCGTCACCTTCGACGGAAAAATGTATGCGCTACCAAACGTGACGGCGGAATCGGACATGCAGCATATCATGTGGATTCGCAAAGACTGGCTCGACAAGCTCGGTCTTGAAGTCCCGCGTAACGTCGAGGAACTGGAGAAGGTCGCCAAAGCCTTTGTAGAACAGGATCCGGACGGTAATGGGAAAAACGACACCATCGGCATCAGCGGCCCGCAATCCGGCGGACTGCTCAATGCGGATTTCATCAATCCGAACAACAACAACTACGGATTTGATCCGATCTTCGGCGCCTATCACGCATATCCGGGCTTTTGGCTGAAGGGCGCAGACGGGAAGCCGACCTACGGATCCATCGAACCCGAAACGAAGGAGGCGCTCGCCAAGCTGCGGGACCTGTATGCCAAAGGGCTGATCGATCCGGAAATGAGCATCCGCAAGGACGCGCAGGAGCTGATCAAGAACGGCACATCCGGGATCTACTTCGGCCTGTGGTGGGCAGGCGGGTACGGCCCGCTGGCGGACGCCATCAAAAACAATCCGAAGGCGAACTGGCAGGCCTACACCCTGCTCGACAAGAACGGAGAGTTCACACCTCATATGGGAACACCGTCCAACCAATATCTCGTCGTCCGCAAAGGCTACAAGCATCCGGAAGCTGCGATTAAAATGGAAAACCTTTTGCTCCGGGACGAATCCAAATTCGACGTCAGCGTCGGCATCGGGAACTACCCGCTGCGTATCGTGTTCGCACCAATGGACGAAATGTACGTGACCTACAACGCGATGAAGGAAGTGCTGGCCGGCACCAAAAAGCCGGAGGAGCTCGATTTGCCGGGTTACAAGCTGCTGAAGGCCGATGCTGAGAATATTAAGAAGGTGAAGCTCGAACCGTACGATAAAATGGACATCCAGTATTGGGACCCGAATGCGGATTTGGGCGCCTGGAAGCGGCTCTACTCCACTTTGGTCGGCATTGCGCCGCTGATGGAGCCTTACAAAAAGACGTACAGCCTGACCTATTCCCAAACGAAAACGATGGAGAGCAAGTGGGCGACGCTCGACAAGATGGAGAAGGAAACGTTTCTGAAAATTATTATGGGAGCGGCCCCGCTGGATACCTTTGATCAGTTCGTAAAGGACTGGCGGAAGCAGGGCGGAGACGACATCCTCAAAGAAGTCGCGGAAATCGCGCAGCAGTAGGCTTTTAACGCTCCAAGGAAAGGCAGGTGCCGGGAACCGTTCCGGCGCCTCCCCTATTTAAGCATATGACCCGAAAAGGAAGGAGCTGCAAGATGATTAACAAGGGATTTGCCAAGCACTATTACTTGATGCTTCTCCCCGGAATGATCTGGCTGACCCTGTTCAGCATCGTTCCGATGTTCGGCATCGTCATGGCTTTTCAGGATTACAACCCGGGCCTCGGAATTCTGCATTCGGAATGGGTCGGTCTTGAAAACTTCAAATACATGTTTTCCTTGAACGACAGCGTCACGATTCTGGTCAACACCCTGGTGATCGCCGTGCTCAAAATTGTAGGTAATCTGGTCATCCCGCTCGTCTTTGCCCTGCTGCTGAATGAGCTGCGGCTGCGGTATTTGAAGCGCTGGATTCAGACGATCGTATACCTGCCGCATTTTTTGTCCTGGGTTATCCTTTCGGGGATTCTGCTCGATATCTTCGGCTACACCGGTCCGGTGAACCAAATCTTGTCGGTGTTTCATATCAAGCCGATCCTGTTCTTCGGGCGGGCGGACCTGTTTCCGGCCCTCATCGTGGGAAGCGACGTGTGGAAGGAATTCGGGTTTAACACGATCATTTATTTGGCCGCGCTGACCGGCATCAATCCGGCTCTGTACGAGGCGGCTGCGATCGACGGGGCGACCCGGTTCAAGCGGATGCTGCACGTGACGCTTCCCGGCATCGTATCGGCGATCGTACTGCTCTCGGTGCTCAGCCTTGGCAATGTGCTGAACGCGGGCTTTGAGCAGATCTTCAATTTGTACAACCCGCTGGTCTATTCCAGCGGCGACATTATCGACACCTGGGTCTACCGGACGGGGCTGGTCAATCTGCAGTTCAGCCTGGCGACCGCCATGGGCCTGCTCAAATCGGTGGTCAGCTTCCTGATGATCACGATCTCCTATTATCTCGCTTACCGGTTTGCCAACTACCGTATCTTTTGATGACAAAAGGAGTGCATGTTCAATGGTGAAAGACAACACGGCAGGCTCCCGGCTGTTTGATATTGCGCTGATCGTGATCCTGGTAGGCATCGCAATCTTATGCATCCTGCCCATCTGGTACACCCTTGCCGTATCCCTCAGCAACAATGCAGCGGCAAGCTCGGGCCGGGTCGGGCTGTGGCCCGTCGGTTTCAACCTCGGTTCTTACCAGGAGCTGATGGGAGACCGCAAATTTTTTAATTCGTTCTGGATATCCGTGCAGCGGGTCATCCTCGGGGCGGGGCTGAACTTTGTGGTCATTCTGCTGATGGCGTATCCGTTATCCAAAAATGCCAAGGAGCTGCCGTATCGCAATGTGCTCATGTGGATCCTCGTGTTTACAATGCTGTTTAACGGCGGACTGATTCCTTGGTACATGACGGTAAAGTCGCTGGGGCTCATCAACAACATTTGGGCGCTCGTTCTCGGCAACAGCGTGCCGGTATTCAGCGTCATCCTTGTCATTAACTTTTTCCGCAATCTGCCTAAAGAGTTGGAGGAGGCTGCGCTTGTCGACGGTGCGGGTCCCTGGCGGATGATGATCCAGATCTTTGTCCCGCTAGCGGGGCCAGTCATTGCTACGGTTACGCTGTTCAGCATCGTGTACCATTGGAACGAATTTTTTAACGGGCTGGTGCTGATGTCGGCGGCGGACCATTATCCGCTTCAGACGTATATCCAGCAGATGGTGGTGGTGATCGATGCTAACACGATGACGGCCGAACAGATTCAGCGGATGAGCGAACTGTCGAACCGGACGCTGAATGCGGCCAAAATTTTCATTGCGATGATTCCGGTGCTGGTCATCTATCCGTTTCTGCAGCGGTTCTTTATTACGGGGATTACGCTGGGCTCCGTGAAGGAATGAGGGGGACGCTGGCAAAATGGATCAGGGAACAGCCGCTGAGCCGGTATCGTCCTCGCGTGCTGAGCCCGACGAAGACGCAAAGACAAAAGGGATGCCCTTACGCCGATTGACGGCAGGGCATCCCTTTATGTGTTGAATAAAGCGGCAGCTTAGATGAAGCCGGCTGGATCAGCGAGTAAAGTTCCACATGCCGGTGATGAATCGTGACCCGTCCTGCCGATTTGCAGGTTGGTCCGTCCTTCGCGCAGCAGCAGGCTCCATCATTCCTAATTGGAGAGCTTGGCTGACATAACCTGCGGCCCAGGAGGGAACGGTGCCTTCGTTGGCTTCGGGAACTTCCCCTGACGCCGAGGCTTCGCGGTGAATGAACACATAGGCGCGAACCGCAATCGCAGCCATTTCGGCGCGCGTGATTACAGCTGTTCCGTCAAACCGGCCCTCGCCGGTTCCGCGCACGAGGCCAGCTTGACGGGCTGCGGCGATATCGCCTGCATACGGACTGTCGTCACTGATATCGTGAAACTGGCTGGATTGACCCGCAGCGGATGCCAGGCCAAGTTCCCGGGCGACCAAGGAAGTGAACTCGGCGCGGGTGAGCGGACTGCCGGCGGGGGGGAGGGGGCAGCTGCAAACATTTTGCGTCCAAGGTGCATCGTCCGAAGGTCCAATTGATCCATCAGCTGCTGGACCCTGTCCATGCCGACCTTGTCGATGAGCACGTTGGTCGCCGTGTTGTCCGACTGGGTGATCATCAGACGGGCAAGGCGTTCCAGCGTAAGGTTCTGCGGAAAGCTCTCGGTCTGCAGCGAACCGCTGCCGCCCACGACGTCTTCGGGCGTTACCGTGACCTGATCGGCCAGGGACAGCTCGCCTCGATCAACCTGCTGCATCAATGCGGATACGACGGCAAGCTTGATCGTACTGGCCGGCATGTACGGCTCCCGCGACCCAAGCAGCAGCGTTTCATGCCCGTAATGGCCGCTGAGGTCGCGGATGCCGACCGACATGCGAATCCCGTCCTTCTCCGCCTGCTGGAGGATGGGAGTCAGGGCTGATGCGATAGCAGATAAGCCTTTGTCCGGAGAAGCATCGGACGCTGCCGGAAGCAAGCTGGTCAGCAGGGCAGTAGCGGCAATCGTCGTCATTAGGGTTCTTCTTAATACCGGTTTCCGTCTGCGGGTCATCAAACATCCCTCCAAAAAAGAATGTTATATAAAATGACATGATCGGTTGATGTATACCTCTTATTATAAATGGATGTAATATTAGTTTACAATCTGTTTTTGTGAGCGTTCACTTTTTGTTCATAACATTCTGTCGATGCCGTGGATTTGACAAAATTACTTACATAGGCTCGGGAATAAAGCGGGAGCTTGGGTTCCGTTTTTTATTTTACAAAAACATAAAATAATAGGGGCATTAGAAGAATCATGCAGAAAAAAAGTCGATTGGCGGGAGTAGATGGCAGACCATGAGAATGACGATCGGCTAACTGAATAGGGGAAAGAACTTGGTATGGGCAGCTGAATATAGAAAAGGTCGGATCAAGGTTAAAAAAGCCTCATTCTGTTATGTTTTAAAAAAATATAAAATGTTTTAGATTTTATATTTACAACTCCATTTCCTGTATGTTATTTTATACTTGCAAACGGATTCATTCAATATGTTTTGAATTATTTTAGAAAACTTTAAAACCGAGGAGGTCATCTTCGCAGCAACCTATCGAAGCTGCCCCGGTTCAGCTTGCGGAAGCGGCGTCCGGAAAAATGGTTCTTGAGATGAGGAGCCGCCGGAGTCCGGCAGGGGAGTTGAAATCAGACACAAATGAAAGCGCTTTATTTCATGTTTTTAGGTCACCCGTTCTTGGTCAGTCAGATTTGTTTTGTCCTGCAAGTGCTTGGCGGCAGAAAAATCATTGAAGCTTAGAGGAGGATCCTGGATATGAAGAAAAAATGGCTGATGCTGCTGCTGGTCGTCACGATGACGACGTTGTTGTGGGGATGCGGCAAGTCTTCCAATAGTGCGGAAGGCAAAACGTCCGTCCTGGACGGAGGGGCCGGCGACACGGCAACCGAGCTGTCCTACTGGACATTTGTGGAGCTGCACGGGCAGCATTTCAAGAAGATGCTGGAGAAATGGAACGCGGCGAACCCGGACCGCCAGATCAAGCTGAACGTCACAGTCATGCCGTATGACGACATGCATAACAAGCTCTCGATCGCGGTACAGACAGGCGTTGGGGCACCGGATATTGCAGACATTGAGATCGGCAAGTTTCCCGATTTTCTGAAAGGCACCCCTCAGCTGGAGCCGCTGAACGACGTGGTCGAGCCTTACAAAGATACCATCGTCCAGTCCCAGATCGATATGTACAGCAAGGAAGGGAAGGTATACGGACTCTCGACCCACGTCGGTGCGTCGGTCGCGTTCTATAACACTGAAATTCTAAAGGAAGCCGGCGTGGACTACAAATCGATCGTCACCTGGGACGATTTCAAGAAGGCAGGCATGCAGGTGTACGAGAAGACCGGCAAATATATGGGTACGGCGGATACGAGCGCCGGTTGGGAGGCATCGATGATGCTGGCGCAGCAGGAAAGCGATTTTACCGATGATGCGGGCAAGCCGATCGTCAATTCGGACGCCATGGTCAAAGGACTGAAAGTGCTGAAAGACCTGCAGGATAACAACGTCATCGCCACAATTGCCGGCGGGCAGCCGGACACAGAGGAAGCGTACGGCGAGTTTAACGAAGGGAAATATGCGACGGCTTTCATGCCGCTGTGGATGATGTCACGTTACACGAACTACATGCCTGACCTGTCCGGTAAAATCGCACTTGCGCCGATTCCGGTCATGGAAAAAGGAATGCCGCGCTCTTACGGCGGAGGCGGAACCGGTACCGTCGTCACGAAAACAGCCAAAGACGTTCAGTTGGCCAAAGACTTCATTGCTTA
>NZ_PCZT01000006.1:345081-357310 GCF_002968895.1 Paenibacillus sp. AR247
CGCCAAGCTGTCCCTCGACGCGAACATCGAAATCTGGAACACACTTGGTTTTGACCCGATCAATATGGACGTATGGAATATGAAGGACGTGACGCATAATCCCGAAAACCAATTCGTGAAATATTTCGTCAACAACCCGTTTGACGTGCTGAACGATATCAAGGATGAAATCCGTCTGATCAAATCGACGCCGGCTTCGCCGACGATCAACAACGTGCTGTACACGACGACGCTCAACGAAATTTTCGAGGACGGACGTGACATTAAGGAAGCGCTGGACGATGCGCAGGCGCAGATCGAACAGGAACTGAAATAGCCGGCGTGCCCGGAACCAGAGCTGCTCTTGTCTTTTCGGGGAGCGGCTCTTTTTCAAACAGAAAGGAGTAGAGACATGATCAAGCGTTTTATATATTCGCAAAAGGTCGCCCCGTATGTGTTCGTGTTCCCGTTTGTCGCCATTTTTCTGGTGTTCTGGGTTTACCCGCTGCTCAGCTCGTTCGGCATGAGTTTCCAGCATGTCACCCTGGGGCAGGAGGCCGAGTGGACAGGGATGGACAACTATCAGAAGCTGATGGGGGACAGCGTGTTCCTGAAGTCGATCGGCAACAGCGCGCTGTATATGGTGCTGACGCTGGTCATTCTGATTCCGTTTCCGATGCTGCTTGCGGTGCTGATCAACAACAAATGGATGTGGGGCCGCGAATTTTTTAAATCGGCTTTCTTCTTTCCTGCACTGACATCCGTGGTGGTGGCTGGGACGATCTTCCGCCTGATGTTCGGGGAGATGGAAGGGTCGCTGATCAACAGCGTCCTTGGCGTCTTCGGTATCGAGCCGGTGAAATTTCTGAAAGGGCATCTGACCGGTTTTGTTGCGCTGCTCGCCCTGGCGACCTGGCGGTGGACGGGAGTTAACATCCTTTACTTCCTGTCGGGTCTTAAAAATATTCCGGAGGAATACTACGAAGCCGCCTCGATCGACGGCGCCTCCGCTTTCCAGAAATTCACCAGAATCACGATGCCGCTGCTGAAACCGACCACGATTTATGTGCTTACGATCAGCATTTATGCGGGACTGGCCATGTTTATCGAAAGCCTCATGCTGTGGAACGGCAACAACTCGCCGAAAAACATCGGCCTCACGATCGTCGGCTACTTGTACCGCCAAGGGATCGAGAAGAACAATCTCGGCTACGCCGCCGCGGTCGGCATTGTGCTGCTCGCCGTGACGATGATCATCAATCTGACGCAGCTGGCGTTCTCCGGCATGTTTAAGAAGGAGGATTAGGGATGAAAAAGAACACCGCGCTCAACATCGTCCTCGTCGTCATTTTCGCCGTCATCTGCTTCCTGATCTTGCTGCCGTTCTACGCTATAACGCTCGCTTCCTTCAAGCCCGGCGAAGAGTTGATCCGGTACGGATTGAACCTGAAGCTTGACTTCTCGGTCATGAGTCTGGACAACTTTGTTTTCTTGTTCACGGGGGATCATGCGTATTTTACGTGGTTCTTCAACTCGCTGCTGCTGACCGTGGTGCAGGTCGTTCTGACGCTGCTGGTCAGCGCGACGGTAGCTTACGGCTTTGCCGCTTATGATTTTAAGGGGAAAAATATCCTTTTTATCTGCGTGCTGCTGATCATGATGGTTCCTTTTGAAATATTGCTGCTTCCTTTATATACGCTTACCTTTAACCTTGGCATGATGAACTCGTACTCGGCAATTATTTTGCCAGGCATCGCCAATGCGGCGACGATTTTCTTCTTCAGGCAGTACCTGTCCGGCATTCCGAAAGAGATTATCGCCTCCGGCCGGGTGGACGGTGCGAGCGAATACGGCATTTACGCCAGGCTGATCCTGCCTGTCATGAAGCCTTCCTTCGCCGCGATGGCCATTCTCAACGGCATGAACAGCTGGAATAACTTTTATGGTCCGTTTATGGTGCTGAGCGATTCGCACAAGTACACGCTGCCGATCGGTTTGAAGACGCTGCTGACGCCGTACGGCAACAGCAAGGTATAGATAGGCGTCGATCGTCAAGTCTGTAAAGTCGGTGTGCCATGGTGGATGGATCACACTTAAGCCCAAACCGCCGACGATCATCGCCCAGCCGACAAAGACGAGGGAATCGTATTGCTTCAGCAGCGGGACGGCATACAAGGTGTAGAACGCCAAGGCCGCGCCTGATAAAACACCCCAAACTACGGCTGGGAATGGCACGGAAAGCTCCGAGATCGAGCCGTTGGTTAATAAAAGAAGCAACCCGCTAAAGCTAGGATCACGGTGAGTAAGTCTTTTCGCGTGAAAACCATTTGCTTCCGCAGCATTAAATAGAGGATGATCATGACAGGCGCCAAATACTGCAGCAGTGTTGCCACAGCGGCATTTCCATGTTGAATCGACGCCATATACGTATATTGAACTGATAGCATGCCAACCAATCCGAAAACAATGAGCCGCAAAGCGGTCCGACTGTTTCTCCATACCCCAACGATTTGCGAGCGGTCTTTGACCCAAAATTGAATGGTTAACAGTAAAATACCGGCGATGAGCAGGCGTACTGTGACCAGTCCGTTAACATCGATTGCGGTTTGCTCAAAGAGCTTTTTGGCGACGGTGCCGCTCACTCCCCAAAATATCGCTCCTGTAATGACCAGAAATAACCCTTTCCTTCTAGCTGAAAGCTTCATAGACTGATTCTCCGCCTTAAATATAATAATAGTGTTATAATAGGTAAAAAAATCTCGTTCGGAATACCGAAAATTGGATATAAAAATATAACAATATTGAGGTGGTGGTTATTTGCAAATTAAAGATTTCAGGATTGGCGGCAATTTGAAGGAATTAACCGAGCACCGGACGGTCGTGCTTCCGGTTGCCTGCTACGGAACGACGATTAACCAAAACATACACGGTCATATTCCGCTTCATTGGCATGATGAATTGCAATTCGTTCGGGTTGTCAAAGGGGAGGCCGAGTTCCAAATTAACGAAGAGAAGCTCGTTGTTCGGCAAGGAGAAGGGGTCTTCATCAACAGCGGCTGCCTGCACATGGCGGAAGATCGGAACGCATCGGGCTGCATGTATATTTGCCTGAATGTCTCCCCTGACTTTGTCGTATCACGGGAGCTATATGCAGCCTATGTGGCTCAGTATATTCAAGCGACGAATCTGCCTTATGTATACATCGATCCTAATCAGGCTTGGGGCGCCAATATTTTAGATGCCTTGGTGAACATTCATCAATGGATTCAGCATCAACCGCCATACTTTGAACTGGATATGACGATGAAGCTGGCTTTCATTTGGAAAAACCTGATCCTGAACGGATTTCAACTGCAATATGACCAGGTGGAAGCTGTAAAAAACGAGCGGATGAAGCAGATGTTGAGCTGGATCGATATCCATTACGCCGAAAAAATCGCGTTAAATGATATTGCCAGAGCCGGTCAATTGAGCCGCTCGGAATGCTGCCGCTATTTTAAACGAATGCTTAATACGACTCCGCTGAATTATGTGACCGATTACAGGCTTCAGAAAAGCGCAGTCCTCCTGCAGCAATCCGATTCCAGTATTACCGAGGTGGCTTACCAAGTTGGATTTAACAGCACCAGCTACTTTATAGAAAAATTCAGAAATGCGATGAATATGACACCACTTGCTTACAAGAAATGTAAAATGGATGCACGTTCATAATCGGAACGCGGCGAGGACAGCCGGTCAATGAGACCGGCTGCTTTGTATGTTCAAAAAGGCCTCTGCAGCGAGCGACAGAGACGATTGCTTTCTGACAGCTACGCCTACATGTCGGTCCGGCAGCGGAACTTCCATAGAAAGCTCCAATAAAGCACCCTCATCAATCTTTGAAGCTACAAACGCTCTCGGCAAAATAGCGGCCCCATACCCCCGCTCGGCAAACTCCGCCAGCATATCCAAGCTGTTCAGCTCGAAATCGGCCGCCGCTTCCACGCCTTGGGATTGAAACCAGGCTTCGATATAGGAGCGGGTCGCACTTCCCTGGGACAGCATTAACAGGGGAAGCTCGGCCAATTGTGCAGCGGACAAGGGGGCTTTTGCCAGAGCGGCAAAGGGTTTCCCTGCCACCACACCATACGGCGAGACAAAAGTATCCACGACCTGAATCTCCGCTTCCTTCACCGGAAGATAAACGTAGCCCAGATCAAGTAAGCCCTGCTGTAACTGCTCCAAAATCTGATCGGTCTTTTGCTGTGAAACTTGGACCCGGATGTTGGGGTATTGGAAACGGAAAATATCGAGTAGTGGAACGATATAGTCGCGGATGATCGCTCCGTTGGCACCGATCCGCAACCGCCCTTCGTTCAGCTGTCCCAACTGCTTCATGTATCGTTCGGCGTGATCCAGTTTATCGAATACTTGTCTGACTTGATCGTACAAGGCATGCCCTTCTTCTGTTAAAACGATTCCTTTGGACAAGCGGTCGAACAGCTTAACTCCAAGCGCGTCTTCCAGCTGCTTGATCGCATAACTGACGGAGGGCTGTGTCATATTTAAGCGCTGGGCGGCTTTCGTCATATTCAATGTTTCCGAAGCATGAAGAAAAATCCGGTACCATTCCGTGTTAATCATCATTTGGCATCAATCCATTCTATGGCAAGAGTCGAAAATTACAATTTCATTTATTACAAGTATACCTCTAAACTAGTACATAAGGACAATACATGATGTTAGATAGAATGAACTAAAGAGATAGAAGTTCAATGCAAATCTTTAGTTCAATCTATACGGAGGGGGAACTTTTATGCCGGGAAGTACTTTTGGTGAACGGTTTAAAATGACGACGTTTGGTGAATCGCATGGAGAAGCCATTGGCGTCATTATCGAAGGCGTCACTCCAGGCCTTGAACTGAACGAGGACGATATTCAGGTTCAGATGGATCGCAGAAAGCCGGGGCAGTCTTCAGTCACAACGCCGCGTAAAGAATATGATAAGGTCCGGATTTTATCCGGTGTATTTGAAGGCCGGACAACAGGGACTCCGCTCAGCGTGATGCTGAACAATACGGACATGCGTCCGTCCGCATACGATGACATCAAACAGATGTATCGCCCGGGGCATGCGGACTTTTCTTATGATCAGAAATATGGAATTCGGGACTACCGGGGCAGCGGAAGAGCTTCCGGAAGGGAAACCGCGGCACGGGTCGCGGCCGGAGCGGTTGCGCGGAAACTGCTGGAACGGCGGGGAGTCTCCGTCATGGCCTATACGACCGAGGTCGCCGGTATCCGCTGCGAAACCTTCCATCCCGATGCCATCGAACAAAATCCTGTTCGCGCCTGTGATCCTGAAGCGGCGGCGAAGATGATTGCGCGGATCGAACAACTCGCGGCAGAGGGCGACAGCTGCGGCGGCATCGTTGAATGCCGGATCAGCGGCGCTGCGGCAGGGCTTGGTGAGCCTGTGTTTGATAAGCTGGATGCTGAGCTGGCCAAAGCCATGCTTTCGATCGGCGCGATCAAAGGGATCGAGTTCGGAACCGGTTTCCAGGCGGCATCCATGCTGGGAAGCGAACACAACGATCAAATGGACGAGAACGGGTTTATTACGAACCATGCCGGAGGCGTTATCGGTGGAATCAGCACCGGGGCCGACATCATTTTCCGGGTTGTCGTGAAACCGACTTCGTCGATCTCCAAACCTCAACGAACTGTGGATACGGAAGGAAACGAAAGAGAAATCACAACGATCGGAAGGCATGATCCGTGCATCTGTCCGCGGGTCGTACCGGTGATTGAAGCAATGGCCTGTATGGTGATCGAAGATCACTATAAAAGGCAAGCGGCGCTGCTGTACTAGCTTCATTCGAGGGTAAAGTTGACTTAACCTATTCATTGCCTATATCCGTTACATGATCAAGTGGTATGATGACGACAGATCAGGGGCGCGCATCTGATACTGAAACATCAATCATTTGTGTATGTAAAGGGGATCTGCACATGAGTAAGGATCATATCATTAAGTCCATGCTTTCCGAACAGGTGAGCATGACACCCAACGGATTTCTCGCCGATGCGTTAAATCCACAGCAATTTGCCAAAGTCTACGAATTGTTTTTTGACAGCATCTTAAAAATCAGCGCATCAGATATAGCGGGCGTCGAAGGCTACGGTGAGTTCAATGAGAATTGTAAAACGGAGTATAGCACCTGCAGAGAGTTTCTCGTTGACACATTCGCGGATGATAAAGAAGGATATTGGTATCATTGGAAGGAACTCTATGATACGACGCTTCTGGATCGTGAATTTGTCGAAAAATACTTGATGGAGATGGAAGCCAGAATTGAGTATTGTGAAGGCAGACGTTATTTAGTGAACAATAATACGTTTTTTGAAATTATGATCACCGATGGAAAAACGCAGGTTGGTTTCCCTGACTGGAGCCGGTCCGGCATATGCGACTTCCTTCTGGATTTTGCCATTATGGACTTAAATAAGCCCTATTTGAACATTCCTGAATTGTTATTCGAATATTGCGGTAAACGAAACATCGTCATCCCGGATTTTAAAGAAAGATTTTTATGTATGGCGTATTATAAGGGAATCGATGTTTTGCGGTGGCATGCGTCGATCGATGACGAGGAATCGTGCATGTCCATCATGAAATCCATCAGCGAACTGAAGGATCGAATTTACGCTTTATAAAGGATGATCGTATGAAATATGAAAATGCCGGCGAGGTCCTACCTGAGGAGCTGCTGAAAGAAATCCAGAAATACGCCGCCGGGAAACTGCTGTATATTCCGAAGGGTAAGGAGAAAAAAGGATGGGGGGAAACGTCCGGCTACCGGGATCGCCTGCTGAGGCGAAATGTGATGATCCGCAACAAATATGCCAATGGGATGACGGTTTCGGAGCTTGCGGACGAGTACTTCTTATCCCTGGATTCCATAAAGAAAATCATTTATTCGAAGAAACATGACAGGCATATCACTTATGCTCCGACGGTACGCTCGGCAGTACAATATGCGAATAACGGGCTGCTGGAAGAATGGATTCAGTGCTACCTGATGCTGACGAGGCAGGTGGCTTCGGCTCTGCATGATTATTTAGGAGAGAAGAATCATTATTTTGGCGTCGTCAAGTTTCCATTACGCCTGATCCAGATGGATGGAAAACAGCTAGAGGCAGATGATTCGGCTGAAGCGGATGATCACGCTGCGGATCTTCCGCCTCTTCTTATTGAATATGAAAGAGGCAAATTTTACTGTATCGAACAGAAAGGACTTCTCGCCAGACTAAAACGGCGCAAAGTAAATGCTTATTCCACAATCATTGTCTTAAAGGAATCGGCGGATTATAAAAGGTTCATGAAGCACTATGGTCACGTGCTGTTTTTTATAGATCATGCATGATGATGAGCGCGGATGCGGAAAAATTTACAATTTAATGAGAAGGAATTTATCCTGTGCCCCGAGAATGCTTATTTACCACAATCGAAGGGGCTACAGGGGATGCATATCGAATCCAACCTAATACTCAATGTTTTCATCATATTACTGCCTATCATGTTCTATCGTTTTGTGTGTAAATCGAAAAAAACCGTACTCTATTTCCTGCTGTTTCTTGTACCTTTGATCATCACGATGTCGTTCCCTGTCAAAGTGTTTAATACGTTTTTAGATTTGCGGGGAATACCGCTTGTGGTGGGCTCCTTATACGGCGGGGTGTACAGCGCCTTACTGTTATTCGCCAGCGCAATTATTTATCGACAAGTATTGGGTGATATTCATATTGTTTATTATACGCTGTCCCTATTGCCTACATTGGTGCTCGTATGCCTGACGATTCCAGTATTTAACCGTGGGAGCTTCATGAAGCGGATGGTGATCGTGTTGGGCCTTTGCTTTTTTTTACGTATTACCGTCTTAAATATTTATTATTTGCTTGATAGCAATCCATCGTATTTCCTGCACTCATTTGTGCCATCCTTGCCAATCGTTCTGATGCAGTGCGCAATGTCGGTTTTATTGGTGTACATATTGGAAACGGTCCGTCGCGACGTGAAAATTCAAGAAGAGATGATCGAAGCCGAGAAACTGAAGGTCGTCAGCGAAATCGCCGCATCGGTCGCTCATGAAGTACGAAATCCGCTCACTACTGTGCGGGGATTTGTTCAACTATTGGGTGAGCCGTCCTTAACGGATCAGAAGCGTAAAGAATTTTCCCTCATTACCCTCGTGGAATTGGATCGGGCGGGATCGATCATTTCCGATTACCTGTCGTTAGCCAAACCTCAAAACCAGAAGCTCGAACCGATTTCACTGAACGAAGAGTTATTGGAAACCTCCCATGTGCTGAGCTCCTATGCTAATTTACAAAATGTGAAAATGGTCACCGAATTTCATTCATCCGGTACCATTTATGGAGACAAATCCAAGTTAAGGCAAGCTATCATTAATTTGTGCAAAAATGCGGTTGAAGCGATGCCTGACGGCGGTACTTTAACGATTAAATACTTTGTGGATGAAAGCGACAATAAGGCCAGAATCTATATCTCGGATACAGGCGTAGGCATGACAAAAGAGCAGGTCAAAAGGCTGGGATCCCCATATTACTCCACCAAGTTAAAAGGCACGGGGCTCGGAACCATGGTGACTTTCAATATCATACGCGAGATGAACGGACAGATTTCGATTGAAAGCAAGGAAGGCGAAGGAACTACTTTTATCATTAAATTGCCGCTGTATACCGAAAAAGAGGACGCTGCTCATAGTAAGTAACGGATGATGTAGAAGGTACATATCAAGGTACATATTTTTCATAGATGGCTTGCACAAGCAAGATGATCCCTAATAGATTTTGACTTCGGGGAATGTTTGTCTACATATCCGAATTATTTATAATGTAAGGGAACTATATTTTTCAATGTGAAGGGGTTCGTCATATGTATGGAATTATGGCTGTTTCCGGCTTATCTTTCCTTCTGGTTGCCGTACTTACGCCATTGCTGATTTGGACCTTGCGCAGGTTGAAGCTGACGCAGCCGATCCGCGCCGAGCTTCCGGCAGATCATCAAGCCAAACGCGGTACACCGCTGATGGCCGGATTAATCCTGCTAATCGGGGTAGCGATTTCGCTGCAATCACAACCGGCATCCCTCATGCTGCTCCTATGCGCTACGTTTCTGTTGTTCAGCTCGGTTGGCTTTCTCGATGACTTCAAAAAGGCCTTCTGGCAAGACCCAGCCGGCATTTCCGGCCGTACGAAGCTGGTGCTTCAATTTGCTTTTACGGGAATCCTGTTGTATGTATTGCTTCATTCCTTTGGTGTAACGAGTGATATCGCGCTGTTTCAAGGATACCATCTGCAGCTGCCTGTTTACGTATATGTGGCCATCATACTGCTGTTTGTGGTAGGTTCTGCGAATGCGATCAACTTTACGGATGGATTGGACGGACTGCTGATCAATGTGGCGATTCCGACGTATTTTTTCTTCTTTTTTGATTTCGGACAAACCTGAGGTGCAGACATTTTCGCTGGTGATGATCGGCTGTTTGCTTGGACTATTTCTTTACAACATCTATCCGGCAAGGGCGTTTATGGGGGATACGGGATCGATGGCGATCGGAGGGTCGCTTTCCATTTTGGCCGTTATTGAAAAGGTTGAAATATTGATACCGATCTTGTTTTTTATCTATCTTGCGGAGCAGTTGTCGGTCATTTTGCAGGTGTGGTATTACAAAAAGACGAAGCTGCGGTTATTTCGAATGACCCCGATCCATTTCCATTTCAGTCTGAAATATGGATGGAGCGAGAACAAAATTGTTACGATCTTCGGTTTCATTTCGTGGATTTGTGTGCTGATATGCTGGCTGATCTGGAAATACGTGATGCATTGAGCGATAGATTGATTGATATGAGGCAGCAGCGGTCAGGGGACCGGCTGCTTTTTTGTGCTATTCTTGTAGCAGTCAAACTTATCGATGATTGAGGAATGAAGCGATGGAGGAGGGAGCGTCATGGCCAAGTGCTGGACGAACGGAACCATCTACACGATGGAACAGGAACATAAGACGGTTGAAGCGGTAATGACCGAAGGAGGACGCATCATTGATGCTGGCGATAAGCGGGAACTGAAAGAGAGATTTCACGGCAGGATCGACGAGGTGATCGATCTTGGCGGGGGCACCATGTTCCCTGGATTTGTGGACAGTCACATTCACCTGATCGGCCACGGAGAGACCTTTCTCAAGCTGCAGCTTTCCGGTCTGAAGCACCGGGGCGAGCTGCTGGACAAGATTGCCGGACAAGCCCGGCGCCTTCCGCCAGGCACGTGGATCATCGGGGAAGGATGGAACGAAAATGAGTGGGAGGAAGCGCTCCTCCCGACTAGAGTGGAGCTGGACCGGGTCGCTCCGAATAATCCCGTGATGCTGCGGCGGGTCTGCCGGCACGTGCTGACCGTCAATACACTGACCCTGCAGGAGACCGGCGTTAATGAAGACACAGAGGTGCCAAGCGGCGGAGTCGCGGGAAAAGGCAGTGACGGATGCTTAGACGGTATTTTTAAGGAGCAGGCCCAGGATCTGATCCTGCATCGGATGCCCGGCGTGACTCAGAGCTACCTGGAAACCGCGCTGACGATGGCGATTGAGGACTGCTGGAGACAGGGAATCACTGGCTGCCATACGGAAGATCTGAGCTACTATGGCGGCTGTACCCGAACGCTGCAAGCGTTCCAAAAGGTCATTATGGAGGGGCAAAAGAAATTCAGAACGCATTTTCTGATCCACCATCTTGCGCTTGATGAATGGCTCGAGGAAGGAAGACGGCTTGTGCCGGAATCCGAGTTCCTCGAATACGGGGCGATGAAGCTGTTTGCGGACGGATCCCTGGGCGGAAGAACGGCCTTGCTCAGCCGCCCCTACGCAGATGATCCAACCACGAGCGGCGTGGCCGTTCATTCGGATGAGGAGCTGGACCGGCTGGTGGCTAAGGCAAGGAGCGCTGGGCTTGCGGCGGCTGCGCATGCCATTGGCGACGGGGCCGCAGAGAAGGTGCTGCGCGCGTTTGCCGCACATCCATGCCCAGCGGGCAGGAGAGACCGGCTGATTCACGGGCAGATTTTGCGGGATGAGCTGCTGGCGCAGCTGAAGGAGCTGCCTGTTATCGTCGACATTCAGCCGAGCTTTGTCACCTCTGATTTTCCGTGGGTGCTGGATCGGATCGGCGATGCGAAGGGGCTGCATTTATACGCTTGGCAGACACTGCTTCGCAGCGGGATTCCTTGTGCCGGCGGATCGGATGCGCCGATCGAAAGCGTCTCGCCTCTCCTTGGCATATATGCTGCCGTAACCCGTATGAAGCCGGGGAATGCACAAAAGACCATGTATGGTCCCGATGAGCGGCTCAGCATGTATGAAGCGATCTCGCTGTATACGACAGGCAGTGCCTATGCAGCAGGCCATGAACTTGACCGGGGACGGATTCAGCCGGGATATGCCGCTGATTTTACCGTTTTGGAACGGGACCCGTTCGGCGAACCTCCGGAATCCATTTTGGAAAATAAGGTTCGGATGACGGTTGTCGATGAAACGATCGTATACGGATAGCCCGGTGGGAAGGAACACAGCCGTTGAAGGCGAAAGAAGCGTACTTTTGCTGCTAGGTCAACTTAAGACTGAGTAAATTGAAGTTGTTTTATTCCAAAAACTCACTATATGAAAAATTCATAATAGAAAAATCGTCACAACACCGATCCTAGATTATCCGAGCTATATCACCATCACAACGTACTTAACAGCAGGACATTTGGAAAAAAGGAGCTACGAAAAACCATAATTTATATGATGTTAACTTAAAGATCAAGCATAAATGTGGTTATTCGAGCTTTTAAAGGTCGGTTCATACACGTGAGCAAGGAATCGATAACCTATTACCAGAGGAAATCCTTGTTCGGATCGGAGGCGAGAATGGATGAAAGAAGGTTGGGAGCGAACGGAGCAGCCGCTGGAACTAAGTCTGGAAGAACTGAATCAGATCGCAGCCCCTGCATTTCATGGCCGTGAGATACTCTCATCCCGGCGAATAGGCGTAGGTCTCAGCAACTCCAATTACAAAATTCAGGTAGAGGGGGACGGCAGGCCGTATGTATTGAGATTTTTTCGCCGGGGGTAAAGACATTGCCGGCAAAGAAGTCGCCCTTACCCGGCTCGTTCGGGAACGGGTACCGGTCGCCGAATTTGTGTATGCCGAT
>NZ_PCZT01000006.1:357410-359755 GCF_002968895.1 Paenibacillus sp. AR247
GTCGCCGAATTTGTGTATGCCGATACGAGCTGCAGCAGGTATCCGAAACCCTGGGCGGTGCTGGAATGGAAGCCGGGGGTCCTGCTGAGCGATATTTTCCGCAACGGAACGTCCGAGGAGAAAGCATCGGCAGCGGCCGCAGCCGGCAGAACGCTCGCCCATATTCATGGATTTCCGTTTGAAGCTTCCGGTTTTTTCGGCAGCGATTTGGAGGTCACACAGCCTATCAGCATGAGCGGTGAGGGGTTTCTTGCATTTATGGATGACGTGATCTTCCATAGTCCATGCGAAGCTTGGCTGGGAGAAGAGCTTAGCCGGGAGCTGTGGGCATTTTGCAAACGATATGGGCCCATGTTATCGGCTAGTCAGGAAAAACCCGTGCTGGCCCACTCCGATTATAACGGCTTAAATATTCTGATGGAGAAAGGTTCCGAGGGGTACTTCGTTTCAGCCGTGCTCGACTGGGAGGAAGCTTTTGCCTGGAACCGGCATGCGGACCTGGGCAATATGCTGCGTTATGAGGCGAACGGTTCGTGGATCGAACAGCACTTCATAAAGGCTTACGAGGCGGAGGGGATCGTGCTGGAAAACAATTGGAGGCTTCAGTCCCGTCTGGAGGACCTAGTCGCCTTATGCGACATGCTGAGCCACTCGACGGCGGAGACGCCGAACCGGGTACAAGATTTGTGCCGATTGATCGCGGGAACGGTACGGGGCGGGGGAGAATAAAATATCAACCTTTACAAAAAAAGACACAGGCGTTTTGGAGATTTACTCCAGGACTGCCTGTGTCTTTTTCAAAAGCGAATCAAGTCTTATTCGAATTTTTACTTTCCTTGGCTTTCAGTATTGGTATCTGCACCGGCTGCTGTATTGCTGTCTGCAGCTGGCGTTTGGTTTGTTGCTTCTGTGTTTGCGCCCTCACCGACAGGACTTGAACCCTGTTGTGCGTCATTACCCGACTGAGCCGGCTGCTGGCTGTTATCCGGCTGCTGGGAAGGAGCGGTTTCTGGTGAAGCTGGCTGGTTATCATCCGTAACTGGACTTTGATCAGGGCTCTGGGTTCCATCCGTGCTGTGAGAACCGTCCGGGCTTTGTGCCTGGTCGGGGCTTTGATCCTCATCCGTTGTTAAGTTGTCATCAAGATTTTGTGGATTATCCGAATTGGAGTCTTTGCCTAGGTTTTTTGCCACCGGTGACTTCTACGCTGGTACCGGTCAATTTTCCGGATAGAACGGGCTGCTGATTTGAATCGAGCATCGTGACGCTGCTGATCTCAAAATCGTAGGTGCCTGCATCCGAAGCGGTGAAGGAGAAATCCACCAGGGTACCACTCTTGACTGGTTTGTTGAATTCAATGCCGAACACGGCCCGTTTTTTGCCTGTCTTTGCCAAGGATGCTTCCGCATCGGTTGCCGTGACATCATTTTGGATTTTAACCTGCTTGGAAGAAGGTGTAATCTTGTTTAGTTTAATTTAGCATCGTAAGTTACCTCAACCGTCATAAATTGCACGGCTTGTTTACCTTTGAATTCAACGGAAACGTTAAAGGGTTTACCTGTTTTGATCTTGCTTTGCTTGGCTGACAATTCTACGTCTGTGCTTGGGGTCTCCTCCGGCTTGTATTTATACTTATAGGATTTGGCCGCTTTAGCTGTTCCGTTGCCGGCATCGTCAGAAATATACAGGTCGATGTTGTTCGTTCCGTTCTCAAGCGGAACTTCTACGGTCGGAATTGACCGCCTTCACATGGATCAGATCCTGCAGATTCGTGCCGTCATAGAAGTAATCCAGCAGCAAATCTCCGTTGATCGTTCCTTGAAGCAAGCCAACGTTCGGCTTATCCGGATTGACGACCAGTTCATCCGGCACCGACGCATCCGGTGCAGTGTTGTCGACCAGGAACTGCGACAGCGAGTCGGTCACTACTTCGGCGGTTTTGTCGCCTTCCTCGACCGTTACCGGAACAATGCCGTAGACGCCTTCCGGATCCAGGTACACGCGTTTCTTTCCTGGTGTGGTGGCGATATCTACTTTGCCATCCCATTCATAGGAATAGTAGAACGGATCCAGCTTGTTCTGGAAGTCGCGGTCGTAGATATAACCTACATACTCACCATTTCCTTCGTCATCAAAACGGTAGACGTCGAATTCGTAATCCACCAATTTTTTATTGAGTGCATAATAAAGGGTTGAGCCTTTGCTTTCGTTGGTGCTGGACAGGTAAATCGGATCGAGTTCTACGTTCGAAATATCGGCCAGGTTATAAGTTTCGCCGACATACACGCTGAACGGCACATGAAGGACATGCCCGTTTCCGGCTTGTGTAAAGATCAGCTGACCGT
>NZ_PCZT01000006.1:359855-373301 GCF_002968895.1 Paenibacillus sp. AR247
CCGCTGCCGGCGTCAACACTGGCCCTCCGCCATGATTCCATTTGACCTCAACCGAATAGGACTGATCCGTATTCGCAATATTTTCCACCGTCAGCTTGCGGGTGACGTCCGCTCCTGCACCCTGCAGACCGAAAGAAATGCTGCCGGAGTACGAGGTTTGGTGGGTATCGTCCTGAAGCTGAGCCGGAAGCGATTCTTCCACCTTAACGATGGCATCCGCCTCGGAAGAATTTTTCAGGTCAACGCGGCCGGCGCCTTGCTCGTTGGTGCCATACTCACGGTTATCCCGGTCTTTGATCAGAACCGCATTGTTCGTAAGCAGAGCCTTCACGTCATCCGGCTTCAGCTGAAGACCTTCTTCGCGCGTCTTCTCCAGCATGAGGGCAGCCGAACCCGCCACATGCGGAGCGGCCATGCTTGTGCCTTGCAGTTCCTCATAAGCGTTGGTATAGTCGCCGCCAAACGCTGGAATGGAAGACTTGATGCCCACGCCAGGCGCGGTAATGTCCGGCTTGATCGTATAGTTCGGCAGAGCAGGACCTCTGGAGCTTAGGTCTGCGAGCAGGTCGACTTCGGCTTTATAGCCGAACGTTACGTGGTTATTGCCTTTGGCAATCTCGCTCTTCAGCTTCTGGCCGCTTTCCTGGCTGATCGTGTACGCTGGCACGATGTCTTCGGCGCCATTCAACGTAGCTCCGCCGATTTCGCCTGGCACGTTATTGTAAATGATTACGGCCACGGCGCCGTTGGCGGCCGCGTTTTGCGCTTTCTCAGCGAAGGAGATTTCTCCGCGCTGCACAAACGCCGTTTTGCCCTTGACGTCAATGTTGGCGTAATCGGAAGTACGGCCGAGGCCGGCGTCCACAAGCTCCAAGTCCGCGCCTTCCGTTTCCAACTTCGGCGATGTCGCCGCCAGCTGGGCGTACGTAATGCCGATGGTATCGGATGTGAAAATCGGCGTTTGGAGCGGCGGCGTCGAGGCGCCAACGGAAATGGCCAGCTGTGCCGCAGCCGGGCTGCCAACCGTTTCCGCATCCGGTCCTTCATTGCCGTTGGAGATAACGACGGTGACTCCTGCCAGCGCCGCGTTGTCCGCTGCGATGGCATCCGGCGTATACGAGTTGTTCATATTGGAGCCCAGCGACAGGTTAATGACATCCATTCCGTCGCTGACCGCCTTTTCAATCCCGGCAATGACGTTTTCGGTCGAGCCGCTGCCATAAGGACCGAGTACGCGGTATACGTACAGATCCGATCCCGGGGCTACGCCGCGGACCCAGCCCTTGCCTGCATCGGGGTGCTCAGGGTCACCCCGTCCGGCAACGGTTCCGGAGACATGCGTTCCGTGATACGTATCATAGGTGTTGCCATTGCTGTCGAGCGGCTTACTTGGATCCGGGAGTGTCTCCATCGGATCGGCATCGTTGTCGACAAAGTCATATCCACCTTTGTAGGCGTCCTTTAAGCTAGGATGGTTGTAGTCAATACCGGTATCAATGACGCCGACCTTAACGCCTTCTCCGTCATATCCCGAATCCCACATGTCTTCCGCACCGATCAGCGGAGCGCTTTCATCCATGTTCGGCGTCATTTCATGCCCGTCCGCAACCGGCAGGGCATGCATTTCCTCATTCGGGAAGACGGCTTTAACGTTCGGCAGTGTCAGCAGCTTGTCCACTTCGTTCGCCGGGAGCGTCACGGAATAACCGTTAAAAACTTTGGAATATTCCCGTTTGAACTTGGCGCCGGTTTTCGATAAAGCTGCCGATTTAAAGGCGCTGTGCTCCTGATTCAATATGCTGCTGTAGCTTCCAAGCGATGAACGGGCCTGTGCTCCCGGTTTGGCCTCATAGACCTTAAGCGGATCGTTCTTCAGCTGAACGATGACCGTTACCGGTTCGCTGCTGTTCGATGGATCTACGAAGTTTTGGGGCTCATCCGGCGCCGCAGCTGCCAGGCTTTGAACAGGGGATGAGGTGCCTTGGGCCGGAGGGTTGAGCTTCCAGTCCCCTTGGCGTAGGGAAGATTCCAGATGAATGGCCGAATGGTCGGCCGAGCGGAGATCGGGTGCGGCAGCCGCCGACACGCTGGCGTTCGGATAGGCGACACCAATAGCCAGCAAGGCACTTAACAACAGCGTCGAATAAGTACGGATGGTCGATGAACCTTTTTTCAAAAGATGTCCTCCTTTATCGAATGAGATAGGAAATCATGCCGAAAAAACGATCCTCCTTTGCGCGTAACTAATTGAACACTAGTAAAATACATTTTTTATTTTACAATTTTTGCATTCTATTGGGATGAGACAAAAGGTTGATAGGTACTTTGGGCAGGGTGGGCGTTTGCTGTCGAGGAGAGGTGTCGAAATGCTCCAAAACGGCGCTTTCTGTGGCACAACGGATATTTTTTGCGTTATCCCATCGGTTAGATAGGTTTGTAGAATCGTTATCGTAGGACTAAAGAAAGAGGGAAATGCGAAAGGCCGAAAGACAAAAATCCTCTTGATCTCCCATGAGACGGGAGGCCAAGAGGATCGGAAAGTCCCCCTGCGGGGCTCGGAGGACCTGATCAGTTCTCCTGCTGGATGACTGGATGACGCAGGATGGTTCTCATTTTATGGGGAGGTGTTCTGCGCGGATCCGACAAATAAATTTCGTGATGCCGCCCCTTTGGTGTCAGGCGCTGGGCCTCAATATACTCGAAAATCTGCCGGATCGTTTCCGGCTCGGTACTGAACGGACCGACATGCAGCATCTGCACACAATCGCCCTCATACAAGCGTTCGAAGCTCACGGAGCGAAGGGGGGCAAGATGCGGTTTCTTGTTCACAGCCAGCATCCGGGCTTCTTCGAATCGTTCGGCCGATACATAGTCCGGCATTCGGATCAGCAGCTTCCACATCCAATCATCCCTTGAAGCGTACATAGCGTCTTGTCCGGAATGGGACCTGGCCCACCAGAGTCCTTCGAGCTTCGCTACGGTAAAATCCTGATCCTCCTGTTTATACATCCCTTTTATGCCATAAGCTACGGTATAGAGGGCTTCGGTCGCTTCAGCAAATCCTGGTCCGTTTGGATCGCCCTCGCCGTCAATCGTGAGATAGGGGATCTCATCAAAATAGCATTTTTGCGGGACTTGAGGGGCGGAATAATACGAGGGGTACGCTTTAGTCAAATCCAGCTTGCGGTTATCCAAATTCATAAGGTTATACTCCTTTCTTGTATTACAGGATAACCGCATCATACGACAACTTCCCTGACAGCTAGATTGTCAGGGAAGTTTAGGGCTTGTATGATGTTCGGCAATTTCGTGACAAAGTTCGGCGATCCGTTCTCCCAGCATGTATGGTTCCAGCACAGATACCAGCGTACCGAAGGAAAGAAGAAGGTGGGGCATATAGGTCAGCATCACGGAGGGCGGCATTTCAAACCGAAGCTCCCGGTCCGCGTGTTTGGTCAGAAACGGCTGCACGAAATATTGATTCCCGATGGACTCCAAAACATCCGAATCACCGCTAATTCGCACCGTAACCCAGGATGCATCCGTTTTCGAATGACCGGCCAAAGTATCCCTGGCCAGATCAGTAAACGTAACATCCTCCGGCCTCTCAAACGTTTCATCCGTTACCTTCAGCTGTTCGATCCGGTCGACGCGAAACATTCGGACGGAACCGCGCAGCTCACAGTAAGCGGCGATATACCAGCGGTTCGTCCGGTAAGCCAGGCGGTAGGGATGGATGCGGCGCATTCGCTCAGCATCTCCAGTCGTGTTGGCATATTGAATGCAGCACACACGGGAATGGGCGGCCGCTTCTTCAAGGTCGGAAAGTAACCGCTTAATCTCCCGGCTTGTTGAATAGGGGACGGCTTCCAGCCCGGCCTGATGGCGCCTTAATTCTTCTCCTTGGTCCTCATTCAGCCGGTGGCTGATTTTATCGAGCGCATGTTCCAGAGCTTCCGCAAACGGATACCCTGCCTGGGAAGCGATCCGCGCGCTGTGAGCCATCGCTTTCAATTCATTGGTGTCAAAAAACAGCGGCGACTCCCGAAAGGAGTCCGGAAGCGTGAATCCGCCCCCATGACCCGGTTCCGCGACGACCGGAACGCCGCTCTGGCATAGGAGGTCGACATAACGGTAGACCGTGCGGACGCTGACTTCCAACGCTTCGGCCAATTGTTCCGCCGTCATTTTCCCCCTCGACCGCAAAAGCCACAGCAGCGACAGCATGTAATCCAGTTTGGGCATATGATGAGCCAGCCTTCCATTTTCATAGTAACAATACAAAAAATGGGATATTCATCCGTTCCCCGTTTGTATGATATTCCCACAGTACCATGGGCGCGTCCGCGATGCAAAATCGATCCTAAAACCGCTTCAGCACACATATGGTGTAGGTAGAAGGGAGTGGGAAGATGGACAAGATCGTAGACAGGTATTACCTGCTGAAGCAGCGGCAGAGAGAAACGGAGCAGGAATTGAAGCAGCTACGCGAAGAAATTACAGCCTATTGTGAAACGCAGCAGGCCGATCAGCTGGAGATTGGAGCCTATAAGGTGAAGCTGGTATCTCAAATCCGCAAGGAATACGACGACCAGAAGCTGTACGAAGCGCTGCCGGACCCGGATTTGTGGCGACTGATGTCCAAGGCGGACGGATCGAAAATTTCCAGTCTGGTCCGCCTGCGTGTTATCCCGGAAGAGAGGCTGGAGAATACGTACGAGGTCAAGCAAATCAAGCTGCTGCATGTGGATAAAATATAACTTCGAGATAGGAGGCTGCCCGGGTAAGGGCAGTCTTTTTGTTGATCCCGTATATTTGGTTCTGTCCGGCCATCCCCAAAATGTTGTTATGAAAACCTGAAATGCTAATACACATACATAGTAAAGCGCTTTACTCCAAGGCTTCAAGGCAGAGATCTCAAGGCTTTACATCAAAAAGGAGGGGCAAGCATGGTCAAAGGGAAAAAGAAATGGCTGCTCGGATCCACCGCGCTCTTCTGCGCGTTAACGGTGGCGATGGCAGGCTGCTCAAGCGGCAGTGGCGGCACGAAGACGGCGGAGCCGGGAACGGATACGACTACGACCACGACCACGACTACCGGCAATACGGATTCTTCAGGCGAAGGAACCGCCAAGACGAAAACGACGATCTCGATCACTTACCGTGACGACGGAATCGGGGAGAAAGGCACGTTCTACAAATGGCTGAAAGAGCTGTCCGAATCGTATCCGAACAAGGATGTGGAAATCAAGCCGACACCGATTCAGGCGTCCGAAGGGGATTATTTTGCTAAAGTGGCTCTGGCGCTGAAATCCAAGGATACCGCTCCGGATATCGTTACGGAGGATACGTTTATTCTCAATTCCGATGCCAGCGCCGGTTACCTGGAACCGCTGGATGACAAGGTCAAGGCTTGGGAGGACTGGACGAACGGCTCCTTTATCGAGGCGATGAAAAAGGGGGTTACGGCCAGCGACGGCAAGGTGTACGGAGTACCGTACAACACCGATTCGCGTGGACTGTGGTACAACAAGGAGATTTTCAAACAGGCGGGACTTCCCGAGGACTGGCAGCCGAAAACGTGGGACGACGTGCTGAACGCGGCCCGGACGATCAAAGAGAAAACGAAGGATGTCGTGCCGATCTGGATGAACATGGGCAAGGCGACAGGGGAAGCCACCTCGATGCAAACGTATGAAATGCTGCTGTACGGCACCGGGGAGCGTCTCTATGACAACGATACCAGCAAATGGATCATCAAAAGCCAAGGCATCATCGACGCGTTGACTTTCATCCAAACGGTCAACAAGGAGAAGCTCGGACCTCCGCTGTCCAAAGTGCTGAACGGCCAGGCGGGCAACACCGCGTCCCGCGAATATTTGCCAAAAGGCAAGCTGGCGATTTCGCTCGACGGATCGTGGATTACAGGCAACTACTTTGATACCGGAGCTGCGCCTTGGCCGGAGTATAAAGACGTGCTGGGCTTTGCCCCGATGCCGACCAGCAAAGGCCAGGATCCGGGTTCCATCACGCTCGCCGGCGGATGGGCGCTGTCGATCCCGAGCAACGCGCAGCATAAGGACGAAGCGTGGGACTTCATTAAGTACGCTTTGAACAAGGACAACACGAAAAAGCTGGTCATCGCTTCCGGCAACATTACCGTCCGTGCTGACGTCGCCAAGGATCCCGAATACACGGCTCAGCCGTTTAACGGCATCGCCACGGAATACCTGCAGCATGCCGAATTCAGACCGGCGCAGGACAAATATCCGGAAGTGTCCACGCAGATCCAGACGATGGTCGAGAGCGTCGCCACCGGAACCTCTCCTGCGGATGCTGCGAAGAAATACGCGCAGGACGTAACCCGGATTGTCGGTGAGGACCATATCGTAGAGAAGTAACGTATCAAAGCTTGCTCATGCTGCTGCTTCCAGCGGGAAAAGCGCGTGGGCAAGCGGTTTTATTTTCAGCTTAGGGGAAGGAGACGTAACCTGAATGAGCAGTTTGACCGTATCTTCGGTGTACAAAAAAGAAAGTCGTATACATGGCTCTATTTCCTGCTTCCTTCAATCGCGATCATGCTCGTGTTTTTCATTTATCCGATTCTGTTAACGTTTTTCTATTCATTCACCAACCTAGCGTTGACGGGGGAAGCGGCCAAGGAACTGAAATTCGTCGGCTTCGACAACTATGTCCGCATGTTCCATGATCCCACGGTCCGGGTGAGCATTTGGAACACGCTGATCTTCCTGATCGGCTCGGCTGTCATCGGCCAGCAGGTGCTCGGATTTATCATTGCGCTCTTGATGAAGCACAAAAACCGGCTGTTTCGCCGGGTCATCGGCACCATCGTATTGGCTGGATGGGTCACGCCGGAAATCGTCTGCGCGCTGTGTTTATACAGCTTTTTCGGCGATGAAGGGACGCTGAATGCCATTCTTTCCTTCGTCGGGATTTCCGATGTGACCTGGCTTTATACCGTACCGATGCTGACTATCATTTTAGCGAACATTTGGCATGGCACCGCCTTTTCGATGCTGGTATTTCAGGCTGCACTCGACGACGTGCCGACGGAGATCGAAGAAGCGGCCGTCGTCGACGGCGCCTCCCGGCTGCAAATCTTGTTCCGGATCACCATCCCTTACATAAAAGACACCATTCTGACCAATATGATGCTCGTCACGCTGCAGACGCTGGGCGTTTTTGGCCTGATCTATGCGATGACGGGCGGGGGACCGGGAACGTCGGAGCCTGTTCTACATCCGCTCAATGAAGAGCATAAACAAGAGACTTCGTATGAACGCGAACAACGCAATCTCATCTACCGTATTCTGCCGTATTTGATCCTTACCGTCATCGGGATCTGCTTTTTGCTTCCGCTGCTGTGGGTGCTGGTCGCGTCCGTCGATCCCAATGCGCTGCAGTCGCTGAAAATGCCAACTCGTTTCACCGGTGCGAACTATGGGGCCGTGATTACGAACGGCGAGAACCAGCGCGCCTTCCTGATCGGTCTCTTCATGTCTCTCGGCCAAGCCGTCATCGTTGTCATTCTCGGTCTGCTGGCCGCCTATCCGCTGTCCCGGTATCAAATGAAATATAAGAAACCGTTTATGCTGACCATTCTGTTCATGACTTCGCTGCCGATTACGGCGGTCATGGTTCCCGTGTATCAGCTGTTTCTCAGCCTGAAGCTGTACAACAACATCTTTGGCGTCATTCTGTTCTATGTCGCTTCCTCGATGCCGTACGGCATTTGGATGCTGAAAAACTTCATGGATTCCGTGCCGAACGATATGGAGGAGGCCGCATGGGTCGACGGCGCGTCGGTGTTCACCGGCATTCGCAAGGTTGTAGCCCCGCTCATGATCCCCGGGATCTGCACCGTGGCCATCTTTACGTTCTCTGGAAGCTGGGGCAATTTCTTCGTCCCTTACATCTTGCTGCAATCTCCGGAAAACTTTCCGGCGTCGCTCAAGCTGTATCAGTTTTTCGGCCAATACGGCATGGCTGATTATGGCAAGCTGGCGGCATTCTCCGTCCTTTATGCGCTTCCGTCGGTCGTGCTGTATATTTTGTCGCAGCAGTTTATGTCCAAAGGGTTTGGGCTGCAGGGAGGTACGAAGGGGTAAACGTTGCGTTTTGTATTTAGATGGGCAAGGCCGAGTCTACTTGCCGGGTCTATGTCACTAGACGTGAAAAAGCAGGCAGAGGAACGGGAACGTTCCTTTGCCTGCTTTTTTTGGTAAAGCGGGGTGTTTCCGACGTGATAGTATTTTCGTTAGATAGATTTCCAGTGGACGGGCAGCTGGCTGCTTACAACGTTTTGGCCAGCTCGTTCAGCTTATTCATCGTATTCCAGTTTCGCGACGTAGCCGGAGCGTCAGCCTTGGACAAATTCGCGGCAAGCTTGGAGTCCCGGATACTTTGCCGAAGCATCAGGTATACGACATCGCCGACGGTGTGAAAGTCATCTCCGCCTTTGTCTAAGGCCGCCAGCTTGTCCAGCGCTTCCTGGCTGGGCTGTGAGGTGCGAATAGAGACATGGATGCTTTCACCTTCGCCCAGAGCAGAGGCGTCATATGGACATCCCGCGATGATCTGCTTCATTTCCTCCGCAGATTTCAGGGCGACCGATACCGGCTTGCCGATCGCCTTTTCCAAAAACAGCTCAATTTTGGACTTCAGTCCATGCGGCTCTTCATCGCTTTTAAACAAGACGTTCCCGCTTTGAATATACGTTTTGACATCGTGGAAGCCCATGTCCTCGAACATTTTCTTGAGCTCGGTCATTTTCACCAGATTATGTCCGCCAACGTTAATGCCCCGCAGCAGTGCGATATATACTGTCATCAATCGGCCGCCCCGTTTCGTTTTTTAACACAGTATACCATACATTTACTGGAATTCCGCTTAGGGATTCACGTGTGATCGCTCAGCTGTTCCAGCCTTTCCTCTGCTCTGTGAACGGACAGTGGGAGCTTGAGTTCATGCCCTAAATGGAGAGCTTTTTCATAATAGGTACGAGCGGCATCAACCCTTTGTTGAGCGAGTTCAATATCGCCGAGGGTGAGGCAGGAGGAGGACACCGTTCTTAGATATCCCATCTCCTCTCCCAAGCGGGTGGCGGTTTCGGCATGCTGCCGAGCCGTTTCGATCTGGCCGCGTTTCAGGTAAATGTCGCTCAGCAGCAAATGATCCAGCGGAAGATGGGGCTTGAACCCTGCTGTTTCTCGCAGGAATAAAGCTTGCTGTGCAAACCTTAACGCTTCGTCCAGGTCTCCGGATTGAAACGCATGGAAAGCAAAGTGGCGGGCAGGCTCGCTCTGCTCTAACGGAAAATGATGCTCCTCAGCGATTCGGGCTGCCTGGGCGTAATAATTCAGGGCCATCTCCTTCTTTTGCCAGCGTTCATACACGGTACCGATTTGGAAATACGATTCGCTTATGCCGCGGTTGTCCTGAAGCTCGAACCTCAGCTGTAATGCCTGCTCATGGTAATTCAGAGCCTCCCGATATTGTCCTGTGGTGCTCTCGATCGTTGTGCTCGAATTCAGTTCAACAAAATAGTGGGCCGTACCAAGGGAACTTAGCGCATCGGCCAGGCCTTTTCGGTCATTGGATTGCTCAGTGAGCCGCCTGGCTTCGTTCAGTATAGAAAACATAGGTTCCGGATCGACGTTAGTGTAGACATATTCATTGGCTTGTATTTTGCCAAGCTGCAGCAAAATCGGAAGACGCAGGTGCTGCGCCTCACGGATGCCGGTGATCGGGAGAAGCTGATTCAGGATGTGCAGCGCCTCCTGGGACCGCCCATTCCAAAAGTATGCCGTGGTGATTTCAACCAGATCTGTTATAGCGTTGTTGAATCTGCCGCCAAGATCACTTTGTGCTTCATGCTTTGTGTTTGCTGCATATTCTTCCACCATTAAATTTCCCCTTTCATAGTTGAACGTAGATATTTACAAGAACATTAGGCGATATCCCTTTCTTCGCAGAAGTCCGTTGAGATATGATAATTTTAGATCGGCGCAAGGAAGTGAACCATGTACAAATCGCAGCCAGTGTTCAGTTTTGAACAGTAAGGAAGAATTGTTCAGCAGTAGGTCATTGATCATGAACGATATCCAACTATGGGAGGGATAGATATGGCATCCACTGATAAAAACGGTGATCGTAGAATCGAGCGCACACGTCAGCTGCTTCGGGAAGGTTTCGTCGAAATGATCCGGGAAAAGGGCTTTTCCGCTATGAGTGTACAGGACATCACGGAGCGGGCGAATGTGAGCCGGGGGACGTTTTACATCCATTACACGGATAAATATATGCTCCTGGAACATGTCATCCGGGACAACTTCGGCAAGCTGCTGATGAATTCCGTTTCGCCGAATTCTCCGTGGAACTGCGAGAACGCACGAAAGATCATTATTGCTGTTCTTCAGTGCTTTGAGGGTAAATATAGCCACCGGCAGCCATCCAGCAGGGTACCGGTTTCAATTTTGGAGGAGACTATCCATGAAGAATTAACCCGTTATATCTCAGGGTTGATGAGGAATGATCCTGGATATCCGCTTGATGATCCATTGCAGCTTAAGGCAGGGGCAAGGGCCGTTAGCTGGGCTATTTTTGGTCCGGCCATTCAGTGGGCGCGGGAGCCGCGGACTATGTCCGAAGAACAGATGGCAGAGGTTATTTTGTCTGTGGTGGAAGTGGGGAGGAGGTAGCGTTGAAAAGGCGGTTTGAGGAGTTAATATCCATATCAAAGGAGTCGATGACGCGTGAATTGGCCAACGAAATGATCTCCTTTATGCTGGAGAACATCGGTGCGACTGATCCCCGGCTTCGAGACGAGCTCATATACGGAACACTAGCCCGATGGATACATAACGATTTTTTTAACGAAGACCAACTGGAGCACATTCTGACTAAAGCTACCGATGATAACCATTTATTTCATCAAATTGGTGAGGTGTGCACAGATTCGGTGTTTAAACGTTCATTTTCGGCACTTGCTGCTGCAGCCGTATTACAGAAAGACCAGAATGATGTCCGACTTGACCAAGATACCGTAAGCGGGCTCCTTGAACGGGTCTGCCAGTATCTCGAAATGGAGCAGGATACGAGAGGATATGTGGAAGGGAAAGGTTGGGCTCACGCGATAGCACATGGGGCTGATTTATTGGCAGCGGCCGTAAGACATCAGCTTAGTCCTGTTGATGGGTCAGGTTGGCGAGTATTAAATGTTGTGGGTCAAACCCTGTTCAAAGGCTACGTTTACTCAGACGACGAGGACGAAAGATTGATCCAAGTTTTAATAGCTCTACTTCATCGAAAAGATAGCGGAGAAGTGAATCTCGGCCTGTGGCTGCAAGGGATCGCTCATGATCTAGTTCGGATTCATGCTGATGAGGGAGCCGCGTTATACTTTTTTCGCTCAAGAACGAATGTCATGAACTTTTTCAAGACTTTGTATTTTTACCCGGCTGGTGAGGAGTACCGCAAAAATCTTGAAGGCCACATATTGATGCTTCAAAATATGATTTAAAAGAAAAAGTGCACTTAAACCAGCCCAACCGAGATGAAATTCGGCAGAATGGCTGAGTTCAGTGCACAACAATCATTTCTTCACATCTGTCCGGACCTCGTCAGGGAGCTTTAGAGTAAGAGTTCCGGACTGCTCCCGAATCTCCCCGTCTTGCGTCAGCTTATATGCCAGCTTGTTCAGCTTTCCATCCGGATCCAGACGTCCCGCCGTATACGTATTGATGTTCACGATGCTGCCTTCACGGTAATAAAAATAGGTCGTATCCTTCCAGGGTAACGGTCCGGTTGCGTCTGTAAATTTCTGCTGTGCAAACAGCTCCTCCACAGGTCTCACGCCCGGCGAGATATGAGCCTGCCAGGTGACGATCTGCATACCACCTTTTAACTCGATCCTAGACACCAGGTTGTCGGAAATGACGTAATACCTGGTGCCCACCCCTTGAGGGAAGAGAAGGATGGTGCTGAACCCTTCGGAAGTATGCTCGCTGCTCAAGGCTTCATGCTCATAATGCAGGCGACTGTTCATATCGAGCATCATCCGGCGGGCGTCGGCCAGGTCACCTGAATTCAGCACAGCCAGCTGCATCGGATTCAGCGGGGACTGAAACGATACCGTCATGCCCTTCACCTCCAGACGGTACCCCAGCCATTCGCTCCACAATCGCAGCGGTACATACATTTGATTGTGAATTCTCTGCATAGGCACATCCAGCTTGATTTTCGTCGACCAATCTCCCTGCTTCACCACAGCTGCGTTTTTACCAAGCGGAATCACAACCTTCTCCGACCATTTGCGGACGGTCGCTGCCTGGGTTTTGGTATCCCAGGAAACCGTTGCATGGATGGATTCGGCTAAGGTACGCAAGGGGACCAACACCCGCCCATCTTTCAGCACAGGTGCTGCATTTGGGACCTCTACATTTTCCATATATATCTTGTCCGGAACAGCTGCATAGACAGACGAGCCTGACATGAGCAAGCATGCCATAGTGATCGCGCCAATGATCTTTTTCATACAAAGTTCACTCCTTTTTATCTAAGACGTCTGAACAGGGCAAGAGGTTACCCGGATTAAAAATGTTGATGTCATGACTTGCGCTGGAGACGACTCCAGCGATTAGAATGCTTGAGAGAGGGGGTTGCTCCCCCTCAATCTATCCATCGCAAAGGAGAATGACCATGCAAATAGGTGTGATCGGAACGGGACACATGGGTGGAACGCTCGGGAAAAAATGGGCCGCAGAGGGGCATGAGGTGATGTTCGGCACTCGGGATCCGCATCATGAGCGAATTCAAGCTCTGCTTCAGGAGTCCGGCCCTCAGGCACAGGCGGGAACCGTGCGGGAAGCGGCTGCTTTTGGCGAAGTCATCCTGCTGGCCGTAATGGCGGACGAAGTGGAGAGGGTGCTGGCGGAAGCCGGAGCTCTGGCCGGCAAAATTTTGATCAACTGCACAAACCGTTTCGACGGGCAGTCGGCAGATATAGAGGTGCGTAGACTGGCGCAAGAGTCTAGGGTTGTCCGGGCATTCCATACCCTTACTTGGGAAGTGCTTGCCCAGCCCCGATACGAGGAGGGCAATGCCACCGTTTATATCAGCGGGGAGGATGCCGAAGCAAAGGATACGGTTGCCCGGTTGTCCCGCGATATCGGGTTGGATCCGGTGGATGTCGGCGATTCCGAAAATATGGAACGGATAGAGGCCGGGATCGGCATGCTGTGGCAGGCACTGTCGCCCTTGTTCGGACGCGACTTCGGCTTTCGCCTGCTCCGGCGGGAATCGGTGGATGCTTAAATCCGGGAGCGGGTCCATTATTGCTCATCCGTGAACGGTATCTCAGGCAGTATTCCAGTTTTAAGCTACGACAAAAAGCCAATAAACCGTTTGGATGCAGCCGAAAGAGGA
>NZ_PCZT01000006.1:373401-379071 GCF_002968895.1 Paenibacillus sp. AR247
GAGGAACGTTTTTGAGCGTCGCAATCCCGATGTGCCGAAGTGGAATCGGAGGTGCCAAAGGGATCTCCACCAATTTGCCTGAGGCTAACTCTTCGGTGATGAATTGGCGCGTAATGAAGGTGAGCCCAAATCCGCTCTGGGCAAACTGGACTAAGAGATCGAGGCTGCCAAGTTCGAATTCGGGATGAAGGGTCGTGCCGTGCGCCCCGGCGTAGCTGTCAAGAAATCGGCGCGTACTTCCACCCGGTTCCAGAAGCAGCAGCGGGTACTGGTGAAGCTCCGCCAAAGGCAGCGGCTGCCGTGCCAATTCCTCATACTTCGGATGCCCGACAAGGCAGTCCTGCTGGGGAGCGCTTGGCCGAAAATCGATTTTGGGGTCGTCCGCAGGCAGATTCACGATTCCGAAGTCGATTTTTCCTTCTTTTAACAATGTGATCGTCTCCGGCGTCGTCCGGTTCGTGACATGCACCCGGATGTCCGGATACTGCTGGTGGAACTGTTCGAGGCATGGCAGCAGGTAGTGTTTGCACAAGGTGTCGCTCGCTCCGATATGGATTTCCCCAAGCAGCAGATTTTGCATCTCGGCCATCTTTTTCTCCCCGATGTCCAGCATCTGCATGGCCTGTTCCACGTAGCTGTACAACACTTCGCCTTCTGCGGTTAACGTGACTCCTTTTGCTGACCGGAAAAATAAAGCCCCGCCAAGAGCACCTTCCAATTGCTTCAACGTATGGCTGACCGCAGGCTGGGTAATATGCAGCTGCTCTGCCGCTTTTGTCAAACTGCCAAGCTTGGCCGTCCAGTAGAATACACGATACCATTCCATTTGAATATTCATCGTCATTACCTCAATTTATATAGATCATTATTAATATCAATTTTACTTATGTAACTAATCCAAATTATAATGATCGCTGTAAAGGAAAACAAGAGGAGGCCAAACCATTGACCGTAACAGCGATTGTTGGAGCCAACTGGGGCGATGAAGGAAAGGGCAAGATGACGGACGTGCTGGCAGCCAAATCATCTTACGTGGTGAGATATCAGGGCGGAAGCAATGCCGGGCACACGATTATTAACGAATACGGGAAGTTCGGACTGCATATGCTGCCTTCCGGCGTATTTTATCCGCATGTGACGAACGTGATTGGAACTGGAACGGCGCTGGACGTAAACGTGTTGGTGAGCGAAAGGGAAGCTTTGCTGGCAAGAGGCGTTCCTGAACCGAAACTGGCCATATCGGATCGGGCGCAGGTCGTCCTGCCAATTCACCGACTGCTGGATGAGCTGGAGGAGGAACGCTTGGGGGCACGGAGCTTTGGATCGACGAAGCAGGGGATTGCTCCGTTTTACGCCGATAAATACGCCAAGCTCGGCGTGCAGGTGGCCGATCTGTACGATGAAGAAAGACTTCGGCGCCGGCTGCAACAGATGCTGGAAGCCAAAAATGTTCTGCTGACACATCTTTATGGTCATCAGTCTCTAACTCCGGAGGATCTCATGCCGGCATTAATGGAGCAGGGCGAGAAGATTCGTCCGTTCGTGTGCGATACGGCCCAAATGCTGAATGAGGCCTACCGCAAAGGAGAAGGCATTTTGCTGGAAGGGCAGCTGGGAGCGCTACGGGACCCGGATCACGGCATTTACCCGTTCTCCACGTCCTCCTCAACGTTAGCGGGATTCGCGCCGGTTGGTGCCGGCCTTCCGCCGTATGCCATATCCCAAGTGGTGGCGGTGGTCAAAGCCTATTCGAGCTGCGTCGGTGCCGGCCCGTTCGTGACCGAGCTGGCAGGCCAAGAAGCCGAGGAGCTGCGCCGGCGCGGTGGCGATGCGGGCGAATACGGTGTATTAACCGGACGTCCGAGACGCGTGGGCTGGTTCGATGCGGTAGCAACCCGCTATGGCTGCATGATTCAGGGAGCCACCGAGATCGCGTTAACGAACCTGGACGTGCTCGGGTACCTGGACCAAATCCCTGTATGCATCGGGTATCAGCTGGCTGACGGGACGGTGACCGACCAGTTTCCAGTGAGCGCGAAGCTGGATGAGGCCAAGCCGGTTCTGCAGCATCACAAGGGCTGGAACTGTGACATTACCGGCATTCGTTCCTTTGAAGAGCTGCCTGAGGCGGCGAAGCGATATATCGAGATCATCGAAGTGACCGCGAGGGTGAAAGTGAAATACGTATCCGTGGGGCCTAAACGGGACCAGCTGATCACACGTAATCTATAGAGCTCGGGCGATCCGCCGATCGAGCTGCTTCCGCCGGAAACCTTCGGGCGGGCGCGAAGCGGCTGCTTTATGAGAAAGACGAGGAAAGAAAAATCACGCGAGAACCTGACCTAGACTCCGGCAGTGTTTTCCGAGTAACCAAGCGTCAGAACGGTTCCCTCCGCGAAGGGGGCCGTTTTTTTGTTGTGAAGCGGCAGGCACATGAATAATTTCCCTCCAATGGCAAACAATACGGGATAAAGGGAGGCTGATGCTTCATGTGTCAACGTTTTTCCATGGCCGCCGAGCTGCCGGAGGTTCAGGAGCATTTTCAAATCGAACGGGTGATGTATTACTATAAAAACCGCTACAACATCAGTCCGACGCAGCATATGCCCGTGGTGCTCCAGCAGGACGGGGCGCGGATTCTGGATGAATTCCGCTGGGGCTTTATCCCCTATTGGGGAAAAGACGCGATCAATGCGGACCTCCGGAATGTGCACCAGAACCCCAGTTACCGGAAAATGGTGGACAAGCAGCGCTGCGTGATCCCCTGCAACGGATTTTACTACTGGAAGAGAGAAGGCAAGAAGTCCTATCCCGTCCGTGTAGTGATGAAAAACCGCAGCATGTTTGGGGTGGCCGGATTGTATGAAATTTGGCGGGATACGCGTGGAGAGCCGCTGCGCACCTGCACTTTGGTCATGACGGATGCCAATCCGCTGATCGGTGAATTCGACGCCCGGATGCCGGCGATTCTGTCTCCCGGGGACATGGAACGCTGGCTGGATGAAAGTACGATGGATCTGGACGCGCTGGATCCGATTCTGCGTACCCATTCGGCGGAAGAGATGCATGCATACGCGGTCACGCCGCTTATCGACAACGACACGCACGACACGGAGGAATGCATTCAGGAAATGAACCTGGAGCGGGCCTGGGTAAAACGATAAAATTAAAGCAGTTTATCACTGCTTGCGAAAAAAGCCTTGCGGCTGAGCAGCGGGGGGGGATATAACCCTTTTCGAGCTGAATCAGCCCTAAGGCTTTTTCAGTTTGCCGCCGATGGCCGGCAAATTGACAACCCGGTATGCTTCTCCTATAATTTCGACTAGTATCTATATAGAATGAACTAAAGAAATGAATGTTATAGGCATATTTGGCCGTTATCACAGGATGTTCAATGCAAATACTTTAGTTCCTATCTAAGCCAACGAAAAGGTGGACGTATTCATGTCTCCGCGCACCAAAGAACAAAAGAAGGCAAGGAGAGTGATATTTTGAAATTAGTGGAAATGAAGAAACAGGCATTTGATGCGTTAACCGATGCAGAGCTTGTTTTGGCTTGTACCGACCCGGCAGTCAGTGCGTTGCAGGGAAAAGAGGGCGCCGATAAGGCAAGTGTGATTCGTTCGCTTCATCCGGATCAGCAGCAGGTGTTCATGATCAGGCTGCTGTACCCAGCATGCCATTCGGAACCGGACTTCCAAGCCTGGATCCGGTATTTGCTTGATAAGCCTGGATATTGGCAGGGCGTTCAAGGTGGATTGCATTTTTTTGGCGAAACCGAACTCATTCGGTTGCTGGACGAAGCCAAGGAAGCGATCGAAGGACATGTCCCCCTTTCGCGCACGAATGCTGCGATCCCTCATTCAGAAATCTCTCCTTTATATGAACAATTCAAATCTGCATTCGACGACACCATGCAGCGGATCAGCCGCTACATCCGGATTCGTCCGGGTTCATTCGTACAATTCGTTTCATCGAATGTTCAGTCGGCCCAACCATGGAATGGAGGCGGATGCTGAGATGGCAACGATTTATAAAGAAATTTGGATCGAAGCATCACCGGAACTCGTTTGGGACGTCGTCCGTGACGTCGGCGCCGTGCATATGCGGTTCGTGCCTGATTACACGGCCGAGACGCATTTTGACGGGGTGAATCGGTTGATCCATTTCAGCAACGGCAATATTGTGAAAGAACTGATCGTCACCAGGGATGATGAGCAGAGAAGAATGGCTTATGCGGTGGTGGAAACGAAAATGCCGCTGCAGCATCATCATGCTTCGTTTCAAGTGTTTGAAGACAGCTGGAGCCGGTGCCGCCTCGTGTGGATTACGGATTTTTTGCCCGACCAGTTGGCAGCAGAAATCCAGATCCGGGTCGACCGGGGGGCAGAGGTTATGAAGCGTACCATTGAAACCGAAGCACGGAACAACGTGTAACTAACAGGCAGGTCAAATTCGTGATATCAGCGGATGGGCCTGCTTTTTGATGCAAACAATCCTAGGTAATCCGCATATTAAAAAAGCAGGCTGGGAAAGTTAACCGGTAATGGCCAAAGTTCATTTCCTTGGTCCAGGCACATTGTCGCCAGATATATAACATGGAGGTAAGAGAGAGCGATGCCCAAGGATTTTATCGAAGCACTGAAAAGAAGACGTTCCATCTATACCATCAGCAAACAGAACGTGACCACCGATGAGCGTATTCAGGAAATCGTGGAGGACGCGGTCAAGCATGCGCCTTCCTCGTTCAACTCCCAAACCTCCCGCGCGGTCGTTCTGCTCGGGTCCAATCATGACCGCTTGTGGGATATTACGGAAGATATTTTGCGCGAGGTCGTCAACAACCCGGAGGCGTTCAAATCGACCGAGCAAAAGATCGGTTCGTTCCGCAGCGGCTACGGCACCGTATTATTCTATGAAGACATGGACGTCGTCCGCAAATTTCAGGACCAATTCGCCGCCTACAGCGAAAACTTCCCGATATGGTCAAATCAAACCTCGGGAATGGTGCAGCTGATCGTATGGACGGCCCTGGAGCTTGAAGGCTTCGGCGCTTCGCTTCAGCATTACAACCCGCTGATCGACGAGCGTGTCCGGGGCGAATGGAACCTTCCCGAATCCTGGAAGCTGATCGCCCAAATGCCTTTCGGCAAACCGACGGCGCCGGCAGGGGACAAAGAGTTCCAGCCGATTGCTGAGCGCGTGAAAGTGGTTCGCTGATCCATTGCGATCATACCTGTAAACAATACCCGGTGTCCTTCATGAGGATGCCGGGTATTGTTGTGTACCATTGCATACCAGTCGTATCCGACTGGCGTGAGCACCTCTTTATGTTATAATATTTATTTTAGAAGATGACTTGAGTGTAAGGGTCCTCAGCGAAGGAGGAATGAGAATGAAACGGTGGAAACAATGGACGGGCATGGGTCTCCTGTTCTGTTTATTGCTCTCTGCCTGCACATCAGAGAAGGAAGAACCCGCGTCTGTACCTGTCCCGAATCCCGAGCCTGCGGAGCTGGGGCAAACACTGACCGTGGTGCCGACAGAATCAGCCAAGGCCGCTGCGGAAGATCCATCCCAATACCAAATACAGACCCGCTTGACGGACTTCCAGCTCATTAGCGGGACGACGGGCATCGCGTGGGGACTGACGAGAAATGAACTGCGGAT
>NZ_PCZT01000006.1:379171-382006 GCF_002968895.1 Paenibacillus sp. AR247
AAAATGGAAAATAGGTGATGCATAATTATATCAGCAGCAATCAGACATCCACGCAGAGCGCTATTCCGCCGCTCGGTTATGCGATGGGCATGACCTTTACCAGCCCGTCAAAAGGCTTTGCGATGATTCAGGAGCTTGGGGTGCCGAAGCTATACCGTACACAGGATGGGGGCGGCGAGTGGAGTGAAGGACCGGCGTTTTTTAACCGGGACAAGCTGGCGTCCTGCAGCGGATTTATTCCGTCAAGCCCGGAATTTTTCGATACGTCCAATACGGAAGGCTGGATTCCTGTCGGCTGCCAGGTCGGCGATTCAGCTAAATACAACGGCTTTTTCACGACGGACCAAGGCCAGACCTGGACTTTCGCCCCTTTTAATCTGGGTTGGAATAAGGGCGTAAACCAGTCGCTCCGCCCTTCATTTATTAATTCTACACAAGGCTGGGCTCTGGTCGGCAATCTAATGTATCACACCGAAGACCAAGGGAAGACGTGGATGCCGCTGCCCGCAAGTCGCGTGCTGACCAGTATATTAAAGGAATATCCCGAGGTCGGTAAGCTGCAGTTCAGCTCCCAGCGCGTCGGCTGGATGCTCGTTATGAAAAATGACGAAATGCGATCGCGGCTCCTTCAGACGATTGATGGGGGAATTACATGGAAAGTGCTCTGATCCCGTAAGATTGGCATCAAGTTCTTCAAATGGACGCATATACTGTTAATGACCATGCTATGCGTGTCACTGTGAAGCTTGAAGCTGGTGGATGGAAGGGGGAAGAGCATGGGAGATACGTCTTTCTGGATGTTCGATTTCTTCGGAAAGGTCATGCCGATCTTTTTTGTCGTTGTTATCGGAATTATTGTACTGTCTGCCGGAAAAGGTATTCTGCAGTGGGGGCGCAACAACAAGCAGCCCGTGCTCACCGTGGATTCCCGGATTGTCAGCAAACGCAGTCAGGTCAGCCATCATCAACATCAAGATACCAATGACCATCTATCCAGCTATACGAAAACGACCTATTACCTTACTTTCGAAGTGGAGAGCGGCGACCGGATGGAATTTACGGTCAGCGGCGAGCAGTACGGTTTATGCGCCGAGGGCGACGCCGGCCGTCTTACCTTCCAGGGAACGAGATACCTGGGATTTCAGCGCTACATGCGCGTATCCGGAGAAGAAGGCACCCCGGGCGCTTTTCGGAGGATGAACCCATAGTTTCGGAACACGAATCCAAAGAATTTACGGGAGACTCGACGTCGTGATCATAATGCCGGCGTGTCACGCTGGAAGTCGCCGTACGATCTGACGGTGGACGAATGGGACGACGTGCTGAACCTAATGTCCGCAGCNGTTTTCTGGCGACCAGGGAAGCGGCCCGGATCATGAAGGANAAGGGGATTCATGGATCCGTTGTGAACATGGCGTCGACCCGTTCACTCATGTCGGAGCCGAATTCCGAGGCGTATGCCGCCTCCAAAGGGGCGATCGTGGCCTTGACCCATGCGATGGCCGTCTCCCTTGGGCAGGACGGGGTCCGTGTCAACTGCATCAGCCCGGGATGGATCGAAACGGGTGACTACTCCGCCCTGCGGGAGGAGGACCACAGTCAGCATCCGGCGGGACGAGTAGGCAAACCGGATGATATCGCCCGTGCCTGCCTATATTTGGCAGATCCGGACAATTCATTTGTAACCGGGACCCACCTCGTAGTCGATGGGGGCATGACCCGCAAAATGATATATGAACCGTAACTTTTCGACTAATCAAAAGGTACTAATCCTTTCCAATTTTTCTCTATAGCCTTGTAAAAGGAAAAAATTAACTGGAGGATTTAGTTCCTTCTATGCAGTCGGGAAACCTGCTGCCCGAGGTGAGCCCAGCCTAATAAGGACTTGGGCTCATCTCTTTTTTCGACATCAATGCTATAATTACTCCGTTCTACTAGAGATCTATAGGAATGGAGGGAAATTATGATTGTCAAAAGTTCTCGAATCCTGCTGACCGCGCTGATGTGCCTTTCGGCTTGGCTGCTGATGGGGTTTTCGTCCCCGTCCGAACCAGTTAAAGCCACATGGGTATGGCAGACGGAGCTGATCGAGGATGGCGGGAAGGACCTGCTTGACTTTGCTCAAAACCAAGGAATCAACTTGATTTACTTACAGATTAATCGGGACATGCCGGCAAGCGAATACGAAGCTTTCATAAAAAATGCTCATGCTGACAACATTGCCGTGCATGCGCTCGGTGGAGACCCGGGTTGGGCTCAGACCAAGCACCGTGACCGGCTTGTGGGTTTGGTGGATTGGGTAAACGATTACAACAACACTGAAGCATCTGAAGCCCAATTCGACGGCATCCATTTGGACATCGAACCTTATGTTCTTCCGGAATGGGGCACGGACCCGGAAGGCGTCATCGGGACATGGATCAATAATATACAAGCGTTCCTGGATGCAGCGCACGCATCCGGCTCCAAGCTGGACCTCGGGATCGATCTCCCGTTCTGGTTTGACGGGTATACCGTCCCGGGCCAAGGCGACGAGAAGCTGAACGAATGGTTTATGAAGTCGTTTGACCATGTGACCGTTCTGGCTTACCGCAATACGGTCGATTCGGAACACGGCATCGTGGAACTGGCCAGGGACGAGATGGAATCCGCCCAGCGGCTCGGCACCAAAGTCCTCGTGGCCGTCAATCGAAGCAAATGCCCGGTGAGGAACATACGTCCTTCTACGGAAGCGGCAAAAGCGAAATGGATCAATCGCTTGTATCGCTGTCGAGCGCGCTGGGAATCCTATACCCTGTACTGGTGGCATCGCGATTCACGACTTCCGNAACTGGG
>NZ_PCZT01000006.1:382106-402094 GCF_002968895.1 Paenibacillus sp. AR247
CGGACGGCCAAGTGCGACCCGGANCCGGTTGACAGGGATAAGGCAGGTGCGCGGCGACCTACGATGGGAAGCCAATCAGGTCATGGAACATGGCCAGGAAATTATCGAATTTGCCAAGGAGAAGAAGCTGAACTGGCTGTTCGTCCGCCTGGACCTTCAACAGCCGGTCGAAGCGTATCGTTCGTTTGTGAAGGAAGCCTCGGCGGCTGGCATCGAAGTTCACGCCATGGGCGGTCACCCGATTTGGGCACTGACGGAGAGCCGGCCGAAGATGATGAAACTGGTGAATTATGTGAAGAAATATAACCAGGAGGTGGCAGGGGACGAGCGTTTCCACGGTATCCATCTAGATATCGAGCCGTACGTGCTGCCGGAATGGAGAAAGGATCCGGACCACCTCCTTGAGGAATGGACAGGGAATTTGAGCGCTTTTGTCCAGGAAATCAAAAAGGATTCGAATCTGCAGGCCAGCATGGATTTGGCCGTTTGGCTGGACAAATACAAGGTCCCCGGNACGGATGAATCCATCAGCAAGTGGATGATCGACAAGATGGATTTTGATCCCTGATGGCATTCCGCGATACGGCGGAGGAACGAACGGGATCGCAGCCGTCTCCAAGGCGGCGGAGGAGCGAGGGGTCGACACGGAAATTTATCACTGCGGCTTTGATCCGAACAGCCTGGACATGATTATTTTTCCGCAGCAGAGCCTGGCGATCTTTGACAGCACGGCGCCCCATGAGCATTTTCCGAGCCGTGAGGGCGACGAAATTCTCGATGTTTACGAGCTGGCGATTACGGCGGGAACCGACGAACGGTTTGAGGATCAGATCGCCGAAATTCGCGGCCGCTATTCCCGCTCGATGAAGGAAGCGATCGCCCTGCTGGCCACAATCAGAGAAGTTCAGGAGCCCGTTCTGCGAATTTATGACCAGGCGGTCGACCGAGAAGCCATCCGCCGTTTGGCCGAAGGGATTTCAGCCGAAGTGGATGCCTTGACGAACTCGTCGGTCGTTGGCGATTAATTACGGTTATCCGTGTCTATGCATCATAGGAAAGCCCCGTTTTCCAAATCATTGGGAACGGGGCTTTTTGCTGCATGGCTATCCCGCAGTGGCTTTACTTGACTTGCCTATGTCTGCTGTCTATGATGATACAAGCTCCGAAATCCATGAGAAGAGGGAGGAAATAAACCGAATGGGCAAGCGCTCCTTTGTTTATGTCACCTATATTGCTGCGACGCCCGAGAACCTTTGGCAAGCGTTGACTGATGGCGACCTGACCGAAAAATACTTTTTCGGAACACGCGTGGAATCCGAGTGGACAGTCGGATCAGCCGTGAACTATCTGCGAGGCGGCGAGGTAACCGATTATGGCGAGGTGCTGACCTGCGAAGCGCCCAGACAGCTGTCTTTTACTTGGACCTATAAAGGGGACAACACACCCCGGAACAGCCCGGGCGTCGTCACCTTCGAGCTGCAGCCCATGGGTTCGGTCGTGAAGATGATCCTCCGGCACGAGAACTTGCTGGACAGCGACTTTGTTGATGAAGAACGAACCTTTGAAGGGTATAACAATGGCTGGCCGGCGATTCTCAGCAATCTCAAAACCTTTTTGGAAACAGGCAAGACGATGCCGCCGATCTCCCTATAACGGCTTGCGGACACTAATTCCTTCAAAAGACAAAACGAAAGCCGGGGTTCTCGAGAAGAGAACTTCCGGCTTTTCCTGTTTGATGCTGATATTAGCGCTGTCTTCGCCAACATAAGAGGGTCATGCTAAAGGGTCAAGCTATTAGTTGACCTTAATGGCCAACCGTTTTGTTATATTCCTCGATCTTGCTCGTAATTTCCTTGGCGGCATCATCCAATGCCTGCTTGGACGTTTTTTTGTTGTTAAGCACTTCCTCGATCGCCGTTTCCGTCAGCTGGCGCGCTTCGGGGAACACACCCATCACCGCGCCTTGGGTAGCGAGGCTTGGTTCGGTTTGGTGCAGCTGATCTACGGCCGTCTGGAACTGCGGGTACTGCTTCATGTTGTCTTTCACGTTCTGTTCGTCATAAGCTTTGGTCGTGATCGGGAAGTAACCGGTATTGATATGCCATTCCGCTTGAGATTTCGGCTCGGCCAGGAATTTGATGAACTCCCAGGCTGCTTTTTGTTCGGCTTCCGGCCGATTGTTCAAGATCCAGTTGCTCGCCCCGCCGACAATGACTCCGCCTTTCGTTGCGGCGTCCGGCTTCGGCAGGAAGGCGGTGCCGACTTCAAACTTGTCACCAGCAGCCTTAACGATGCTGCGCAGCGAAGCTGTGGAATCAAGCGTCATGGCGATTTGACCGGCGGCAAAGGCTTTGGACGTATCATCCGTCTTGCGACCGAGGTTCAAGAGCGACTTGTCGTCCACCATTTGCTTCCACCAATCGAGCGTCTTGACGGCCGCGTCACTGTTCAGCTGCGAGGCGGTGGCCATACTCGTTCTGCCGTTGCCGTTGTTGAGGAGCTCTGCGCCCTGATTGGCCAGCAGCTGCTCCATAAACCAGCCGTAGATCGCGAAGGAACCACCGGCTTGTCCCTGCTTGGTCAGCTTCTTCGCCGCTTCCGCCACTTCGGCGTACGTGGCCGGCGGCTTCTCAGGGTCCAGTCCGGCTGCTTTGAACGCGTCTTTGTTGTAGTACAGAATCGGGTTGGACGTGTTAAACGGCATAGAGTACAGCTTGTTGTCAAATTTGTAATAGTTCAAAATGTTCGGTTCGAGGCTGGAAGTGTCGAATTGGTCCGCATCAATGAACTGCTGTACGGGTGTAATCGACTTGGTGTCGATCATGAAGCGGCTTCCGATCTCGTACACCTGAATCAGGGAAGGACCGCTGTCCGAGCCGAGCGAAGCTTTGAGCTTGTTCAGGCTCTCGTCGTACGTCCCCTGGTATTCCGCCTGAACGACGATATCTTTATGAGAAGCGTTAAATTCATCCACCAGCTGCTGCGCCGCTTTTCCCACATCCCCGCTCATGGAATGCCACCAGACCACCTTTACAGGGCTGCTGTCGCCGGAAGCGGAAGCCGCGGCATTTGCCGTATCTTCCCCGGAAGCTTGGCCGCCGCTGGATGTTCCGCATGCCGCCGTAATCAGCATCATGCAGGACAGCAGCATCATGGCGAGTGATTTCTTGCCGAATGGTTTCATCTTCAACAATCTCTCCCTTTTTGAAATCGTTAATTTATATCGGAAATTATAAGCCGGCCGGAACGCCAACCGGCTTATAACAACGATCCGGTTCTGAGTGTAAATGGACTGAATGTGCGTCGATAGACGTTTGGCTAATGTTATCAGCCTTTGAGCGCACCTGCCGTAATTCCCCGCACCAACGGCTTCAGACCGATGATCAGGAGCAGGAGAGATGGCAGCAGAAGCACCACGATGCCGGCCATGACGACGTTCCAGGCGGTGACCTCCTCAAACTGCAGCATGCCGATGCCGATCTGTACGGTCCGCATGCTTTCCTTGTTTGTAATGAGCAGGGGCCACAAATAATTGCTCCAATTCGTCAGAAAGGAATAGACGGCAAGGGTCGCCAGGGCCGGCGCCGACAAAGGCAGCACCAACCGGGAAAAGATGCGGAGATGGCCGCAGCCGTCCATTTTTGCCGCCTCGAACAGTTCTTTCGGCAGCTGCAAAAAGTACTGTCTGAGCAGGAACGTGCCGAACGCCGAAGCGATAAAGGGAACGATCAAGCCTTGATACGTATCGACCCAATGCCAGCTGCGGACAGTCAAATAATTGGGAATCATGATGACAGAGCCNGTTCCGACCGAGACGGCCATAGGCAGNGAAAAGATGAAACGGAAGANCTTCATGCCTCTAAGCTTCNGGTGGGACAAGGCGGCAAGCAGCAGGGCGGCCGCCGCACCGGTCGGCACGGTGAACAGGATGTATTTTACGGTTACCCAGAGGCTGTTATAGAACTGGTCGGAGCTCAATATGGCCTTGAAATTGTCGATTCCGACGAATTCGGCATCCGGCCCTGCGGATCCGTCAAAAACAAGCTCAGGTAGACGGATTTACCAAGGGGGTAAAACAGGAAGATACCGAAAACGATAAGGGAAGGAGCCAGGAAGCAATAGGCCAGCAGCCGTTCCTTCCAGCGGGAAACGCGCAGGGAATTCAACCGGATGGCCCCGGCATGGGAGCGGGATCGGGGAGGATTTGGTAGCGTCATGTCTTTTTCCATCAGCCTGGTTCGACCTCACTTTATAAGGATGTGGACTTTCCTTACCCAGTATAGAGAGGCGTTGTTAACGGGAAATCAGACGAATGTAAAGCTTTTCCGATAAACGGACAACTTTGTCAAATGCTTGTAAATCAGCCGCAGGAAAGGACAAGAAGCGCAATTTTTCTGGTCACCAACTGGGCGGATGCACATACACTGTAGAGGAAAACATCGAAGCAAGGAGGATGGACCTTTGGCTGTCATCAAAACCAATTCGGAGCAAACCAGGCTGCTGGCACGGCTTATGAGAGCAGAAGCAGAATCTGAGGGAGACCTGGGCATGCTGATGGTCGGCAATGTCGGGGTGAACCGGGTGCTCGGCAACTGCCTGGATTTCAACAATATCCGCAGCATTCGGGATATGGTGTTTCAAAGTCCCGGCGGGTTTGAGTCCACGCAAAAAGGGTACTTCTATCAAAGAGCGAGAGACGCCGACATCAGGCTCGCAAGGCGGTCGATTAACGGCGAAAGAACCTGGCCGGCATCCAATGCACTGTGGTTCTTCCGTCCGACGGGAGAATGCCCGCCGACCTGGTTCAACCAGCAACAAACCGGACGTTTTAAATCCCACTGCTTCTTCAGCCCAACCGCCGCGGATTGCCCACGAGTCTATGGATAGACCTTCAAGCAGCACATGGGACATGGTTTTCCAATTTGCCATATATAAAGGAGGATGCAAAACACAATGATACCGCAACCGTTCCGACCTGTTACGTATTCTGGAGGAGGTTATCCCGGGGTCTCCGGCATGGGGCCGATGGGCCAGCACGGAATGATGGGTCCGATGGGCCAGCAGGGGATGATGGGGCAAATGGGCCAGGGAATGATGGGACCGATGGGACAGCCCGGAACCACGGGAATCGTGCCGCCGTCAGTAACCAGCGGCAGCCCGATGACACAGACCGGTGCTGTCATCCAGGCACCGCCTTCCCAGCAGTTTGAGCAGTCGTACGTTGAGAACATACTTCGCCTGAATCTGGGCAAAACGGGCACCTTTTACATGACATACGAAAACAACTCGCAGTGGAATGCAAAAATATTCACCGGCGTCATCGAGGCGGCAGGCCGTGACCACATCATCATCAGCGAACGTTCGACAGGCAAACGGATTATTTTGCTGACGATCAACCTGGACTACATCACATTTGACGAGCCGCTGACCTATCAATATCCAGGTGTTATCGGCAACCCGCCGACAACCCGTTAAACCGCATTTCGCCCATAAAACCCATAGCAAATGACGAAAAAGCCGTCCCTGGTGTCTGAATTGACAAGGGACGGCTCTTTTAGCCTTGCAACCGCTCGATTGCTTGAAATATCAGGCCGTCCCTGAATGATGCAGTCATACCTTGCCGTTTGACTGTGTAGTGTATAATTATATAATTAAGTATAGTGTATAAATTAAGCTAAAGATTTCGTTTATTTGAAGGGAGATGAATCCATTGGGAAGTTGACGGCCTATTCGCAGCAGTGGATAACGGTGGTTCACCATTTTAACTTACGAAGGAGGTGTACCTATTTGCCGGTCAAGGATGACGGTGAATAGGAAGCAGATTGGGAGACCCCTTACCGAGTTTGATATGGGTTTTTATACTCGTATTATTGAACGGTTTTTTTGTATCGGTTGAATTTGCCATGGTCAAGGTCCGGAGCAGCCGGGTAGAGACCTTGGTGGAAGAAGGACGACGAGGCGCGGTGTATGCCCGCAAGATCGTCAATAATTTGGATGCGTATTTGTCCGCATGCCAGCTGGGCATTACGCTCGCTTCGCTGGGGCTTGGATGGCTCGGCGAACCGGCGGTCGCGACGCTTCTCAGACCTTTGCTTCATTCGCTAGGGTTTGGGGAAGGAGCTGTACACGGCATTGCGGTTGTCATTTCATTCCTGCTCATTACGATTCTCCATATTGTGCTTGGAGAACTGGCGCCGAAGACGATGGCCATCCGCAAGGCGGAATCGGTCGTGCTCATGTCGTCGGCCATCATGATCTATTTCAACAAATTGATGTACCCGTTCATTTGGGTATTGAACGGATTGGCAGGCAGCCTGCTGCGGGTGTTCCGTGTCGCCCCGGCTTCCGAGTCGGACTCGGCGCATACAGAGGAAGAAATCCGCATTCTGATGAAAGAAAGCAACAAAAACGGACTCATTGACAATACGGAAATGGCACTGGTTGATAACATATTCGAATTTGCGGAAACGACCGGACGGGAAATCATGATTCCCCGAACGGAGATGATTTGTCTGAATACTCAGCTGTCGCGGGAGGAGAATCTCGAGATCGCTTATGAAGGCATGCGCACCCGGTACCCTGTCTGTGACGGGGATAAGGACCATATCATCGGCTTCCTGCACATTAAAGACTTATTACATTCCACAACGCTTGAATACAATACTTTGATACGTCCGATCCTGACTGTGCCCGAATCCATCCAGATCAGCGCATTGCTGAAACTGATGCAGCGGGGCAAAACCCAGATCGCCATCCTGATTGACGAATATGGAGGCACATCCGGGCTGGTTACCCTGGAAGACATTATGGAAGAGATCGTCGGTGAAATTCAGGACGAATTCGACGAGGAACGTCCGGGAATCGAGAAAATCCGCGACGACGAATATTCGATTGACGGATTGATGCTGATTGAAGAAATTAACGAACGCTTTGGTCTGGAGCTGGATACATCCGATTACGATACGATCGGCGGCTGGCTGTACTCACGCATCGAGGCGATTCCTCCGCAGCGAGGACTGTCGGCAGAACTGGACGGCCACATTTTCATAGTGGAAGAAACGGATAATAAGCGCATTTCAAGGATTAAGCTCCTGAAGCCAGAGGTCATGGTCGAGGAAGCGGGCGCGTAGAGTTGTAACATATAGGGAGAAGTTCACGGGAGCAGTCCGCGGATTGGCGGGTGCTTTCTAAAGGGCACAGTGCTGCGGCGCTGTGCTCTTTAATATTCAAAGCTTGGATCTTCAATTTTTCTTAGTAAATCGATAAGAAATCCTTATATTGAGTTCCATTATGTGCTGAAAAGGCAGCATTTCGATCGAATGCCGTTTGGACTATCGCACGGTGATTCGTTAAAGGAGTGGAACATCACGGAGCATTCACGTTATAATGATTACTAATTTGAGAGGGGGAACCGAGGATTGGATTACCGCATTGACATAAAATTCGAGCCCGTACATGAATTTATGAACAGCCTTCATACCTATATTTGCCGGGCGTCCTACAAAAAGATCGATCTGTCCCCTTCGTGGGCAACGGCCACCAAGAAACAGCTCAAGCCGGAATTTGCCGCCATGCTGGACGAGATGCTCGTGAATGGCGACTGGTGGAGCTTTGCATACCTGCTGGGCCTCCTCGTTCCAGAGGGCAGGGGCGTCGAGGGATTCCTGGACTGGCTGGAGAAACTGACGATTCAAGACCTGGTCCAGCTGTTTACTGTGAACGGCAATGAGTTTCCGGACGAGGATCTGGAGGTTTTCCTGGCCCGGACGCGGTCGATGTTTGAGCAGTGGTACGAGCAGTACTTCCGAAACGTGGATCCGGCTATTCTGCAGGCGCTGGAACGGGAGAAAGAGGAGCGGCTGCAGCAGCTGACGGGCGCGGACCGGGCGGATTTTGTCGACGAAACGACCAACGGCATGCTGTTCAAACCGGTGGACAGCGCGGACGAGCTGGTGCTCATTCCACAGTACCATTTTCAACCGGTCAACATGGTGACTCATTATGGACGGAAAATTTACTGCCATTATAATTCCCGCATTTATTTGGGAGACGATGATTATATTCCGACCCATGACCTGCGGATGATCCGCAGTCTCGGCGAGAAAAGCAGGCTTAAAATTTTGCGCTTTCTGCATGGAGGACCGCGGACGTTTACGGAAATCGTCAGTCATGTCCAACTGTCCAAAGGCATCACCCATGACCACATCTCGAAGCTGCGCACCGCCGGGTTGATCTACGCCCATTTTGAAGGGGAGAACCTGACCGAATACAGCCTGAGAAAACGGGCCATCCATCAGATGCAGGAGCGGCTGCTCGGGTACATAGAAGAAGGATGACGCTTCGATACCAATTGGAACAGCAGAGCATGAGGGACCGGACCATAGTACACGAAGGGGTCATTCGGCAGCAGATCTTATAGCAGATGCGAGCAGATATAATTATAAAAAATAGCCTGGCCGTAGATGTTACGGAACCAGGCTTTTTGTACGTTAACCATTTACGGCCGGCTAAGTATATGATCTTTGGACTCTATTGCCGCTTTGAGCTCGTCCAGCAGCTGAAGCCACGTACGGACGTGCCACTGCCTTGCAGCCATGCCTTGCGGCGTATTTTTCCATCCGATATGCATCACGCTGAGGCGGGTAAGGTCCTCCAGCTGTTTGAAATTGACCTGCACCATGGTTAAATCCCCGTCCAGATTCATCGTCTCCGCAAAAATTTCAGGTCCTTTCCACTCAAACTGCAGCACCCGCGGTTTCTCATATTTGAGCAGTTTGCATCCGGTCGGTGTTTGATCATTCGGGTTAGGGTACAGCTCGTATTTGCCGCCTTCCCATGGTTCAATCCGTGCTGCAGGAGCCAGCCACGCCTTAACGCGGTCTTCTTCCGTCCAAGCCCTCCATACCAGATCCAGCTCTTTTTCAATGAATATTTCGTGTTTAATGGTCACTGTAATGAAGTCTCCTTTGGCCAGTCGTCAATGAATCTATGATTTACCTTATCCTAGCATATTTTTACGGCCGAAGTCATGCCGAAACGGGAACAAACTGGGGACATCTCCTCTACGTTGAAACGGGCTGTTTCCCTTACAGAAAACGCATATGACAAACTTTCAGAAAAAAACTTTTAGTTCTCTATTTACAGAACTCGAAATGGTTTCTATAATAACGATATCATCTACAAATATAAATCATACTTAATTCATCGGAATGGTGAGTAAAAACGGGAGGTTATGATGATGAAAAAAGGAGTGTACTTGCTAACTTCGCTGTTGATCGTCGGATCAATGCTGGTTACGGCATGCTCGAACAATAGTGATGACGGGGGTTCATCCAGCGGAACGGCTCAAACGGAGCAGGGTACAAAAGATACAGCGGCGTCCTCCGATGCCGGAGGAACCTCTGCACTGACCGAGCCTTATACGGCAGCCGACTTGTCCAAACTGCCCGATGTGGCCAAGCAGCGTACCGACACGATTATCGTGGCGCTGACCGACCCAAGCGGTGCGTTCACACCTTATTTTACCCAGAGCGGTTATGACGGCAACGTTAACTCCCTGCTGTTCGGTTCGCTGGTGACGGTGGACGATAAGGGATTGCCGGTTCCGGACCTTGCAGAGAAATGGGACATTTCCGAAAATCAGAAGACGATTACATATCATCTGCGGAAGGATCTGAAATTCAGCGACGGCTCGCCAATGACGGCTGACGATGTCGCGTTTACGTGGACGATTCTGTTCGACCCGTCCTATGACGGCGATTCGATCATCCCGAGCACGATCGCGATCCAGGGCGCGCAGGATTACAAGTCTGGCAAGGCAAAGAGCATCTCCGGCATCAAGGTGGTCGATCCGCAGACGATTTCCGTCACGCTGGATAAGCCGAACGCAACGGCGCTCGTCACGCTCGGCTCGAACATTTTGTCCAAGGCATACTACGGCAAGGATTATAAGTTCGGTGACCTGAGCTACATCAAAAACCTGCATCAAACGCCGGTCGGCAACGGACCATACAAGCTGGAGAAATTCATTCCAGGCCAGGAAGTCCGTTTTGTCGCCAATGAGAACTACTATAAAGGCAAGCCGAAAACAGAGCACTTCATTTATAAAACGTCCGAAGGCGACGCTTGGCAGTACCTGGAGACCGGAGAAATTGACTACACTTCGTTCCCGGCTACAACCGAAAATATCGAGAAGCTGAAGTCCCTCGGCTTCACCAACATTTTGCCTTACACGGCCAGCAACTACGGTTACCTGCAGGTCAACCTGGAACACGAAGCGCTGAAGGATAAAAAGGTACGCCAAGCGATCGCTTACGGCCTTGACCGTCAAAGCATCTACGTGGACGCGAACGAAGGTGCCGGTGCAGTAGCCAACATTCCGGCTCCGCCGATCTCCTGGGCTTACACCGAAGACGGCATTAACCCGTACAAATTTGATTCGGAAAAAGCCAAGCAGCTGCTGGACGAAGCCGGCTGGAAAGTGGGCGCAGGCGGCATCCGCGAGAAAGACGGCAAGAAGCTGACGATCCACTACCTGGGCTCGAAGAGCAAGCAGACGGATATCTTTATTCCGGTAGCTAAAGAGAACTTCCAGGCGATCGGCGTCGACTTCCAGCCGGAAGTGTTCGCCGACTTCAACTCCCTCGTGTCCAAAGTGGAGAGCGGGGATTACGATCTCGTATCCTTCTCGACTCCGCTGCTGCAGGATCCGTCGGACGGCGTCATGCAGTTTATCGACGGCGAGATCAAAGCCTACGACAATCCGAAGGTCAAAGAGCTCTATGACAAAGCGCTCGCGACTTCCGACATCGAAGAGCGCAAGGCCATCTACAAAGAGCTGTTCCAGCTGCTGAACGACGAGCTGCCGGTCATCTTCACGAACTACAAGAAGACGGTGTACGGTTACAACGGCCGTATCGAGAACCTGAAGGTCAGCCCGTTCGTCGGACTTGCCAACAGCTTGCCTGACTGGTCGCTGAAGCCGGTACAATAATCAGAAGGACCCACAATGGAGTCCCCCGACCGCGAAGCAGCCGCTTCTGCGGCGGGGGACCATGTAATTAGGAGGCGAATGATGGGCACTTATTTGACGAAGCGTATCATTTACATGATCGTCATCCTGTTTGCGGCATCCTTTTTGATCTTCAGCCTCTACGCGCTGACTCCGGGGGATTTCATCAGCAGCAACATTAAGCTGAGCCCGGAACGTAAAGCGGAGTTAAGGGAGATTTACGGACTGAGCAAGCCGCTGCTGGAACGGTACGGCATATGGATGAACAACGTATTTCACGGAGATTTCGGTTTCTCGCTGGCGCAGCAGCAGCCGGTGCTGAAGCTGTTTAACCAGTATATTTGGAACTCTTTCCTGCTGGCGGTCGTATCCACGTTTTTGACCTGGGTCATCGCCGTGATCATCGGGGTCGTTTCCGCTTATAAGCAGTATTCGTGGTTCGACACGATCGTGATGGTGGCCATTTTCGCTGCCATGTCGATCCCTTCCTTCTTCATCGGCTTGTTCCTGATCAAGATTCTGGCCGTCGACCTGAAATGGCTGCCGCCGGGCGGGATGTTAACGACGGGAAGCAACGCGACCGGCTGGGCTTATATTAAGGAAGTCATCCATCATATGACGCTGCCTGTGATCGTCATGACGCTGCTTGGCGTCGGCTCGCTGACGCGCTATTTCCGCAGCAATATGATCGACGTCATCAAGCAGGATTATATCCGAACGGCCCGGGCGAAAGGGCTGAAGGAAGACAAAGTGCTGTTCAGACACGCTCTGCGCAATGCGCTGCTGCCGGCCATCACCCTGGTTGGCTTTGAACTGCCGGCCTTGTTCGGCGGATCGATTATTATTGAAAAAATCTTTAACTGGCCGGGAATCGGCCAGCTGTACATGCAGTCCTTCAGCCTGCGGGACTATCCGCTGCTCATGGGCTTCACGATGCTGCTGGCGATTCTGACGGTCATCGGCACGCTGCTGTCGGATGTGCTCTATCACATCGCCGATCCGCGCGTGCGGCTGCATTAGGGAGGGGAGACGCTTATGGCCATTAACAGTACACCAATGACCGATGCCGTTCCGGCTGCAACAACGACGCCGAAGTCTTCCTCCTTATTTAAACAGTCGATGCGGAGGCTGCTGCGTAACAAGCTGGCGATTTTCGGACTTGTCGTCGTGGTCATCATGTTTATCGCTTGTTTTCTTGGGCCCGTATTTTCGCCTTATGCCGATAACAAAATTCATATGAATGTGATGAACAAAGCGCCAAGCATGAAGCACTGGCTCGGGACCGATGCCCTGGGGCGTGACGTGCTTACGCGGGTGCTACAGGCCGGCCGCATTTCCTTGACGGTAGGTCTGGCTTCCATGTTCCTGTCCGTGTTTATCGGTTCGCTGCTCGGCGCGATCGCCGGCTACTATCGGGGGATCGTGGACCAAATCATTATGCGGATCGCTGATTTGCTCTTGACGATTCCGGGACTGCCGCTGCTGTTTATTTTCGGCGCGCTGCTGTCGGAGTGGAAAGTGCCGACGAATTATCGCATGTATATCGTCATGCTGATGCTCGGCCTCGTCAACTGGCCGGGGCTTGCCCGGATGGTCCGGGGGCAGATGCTCAGCCTTCGCGAACGCGAATTCATGCAGGCTGCCGTAGTGCTCGGTCTGCGCGACCGCCGCAAGCTGTTCAACCATCTGCTGCCGAATATCGTTCCGCTCCTGATCGTCATTGCAACGCTCAATATTGGCGGATCGATCCTCAGCGAGTCGGTGCTGAGCTTCTTCGGCCTCGGCGTCATGCCACCGACACCGACTTGGGGGAATATGATCGACGCGGCGAACAATTTGATCGATTTTCAGGAGCATCCATGGCTGTGGATTCCTCCAGGATTCTCTATTTTTATTACGGTAATTGCCATTAACATATTTGGAGACGGACTCCGGGATGTGCTGGATCCCAAACAGAAGAGGTAGGTGAACAGCGTTCTATGAAAGATCTCATTAAAATCGACCATCTGCGCACGCATTTCTTCAGCGACAAAAACGTGATCAAAGCCGTAAATGACGTCAGCCTGCGCGTCCGGGAAGGCGAAACGGTATGTGTCGTCGGCGAGTCGGGCTGCGGTAAAAGTGTTACCGCCATGTCCATCATGGGTCTGATTGAGGAACCGGGAGGTAAAGTGGTTGGCGGAAGCATTGAGTTTGACGGCCGGGACCTGCTGAAGCTCAGCAAAAACGAGCTGCGTACGATCCGCGGGAATGACATCTCCATGATCTTTCAGGAGCCGATGTCTTCGCTGAACCCGGTTCTGAAAATTGGGCAGCAGATTATGGAGCCGCTTATGGTGCACCAGAAGCTGAGCAAGAAGGAGGCCCGCGCCCGTGCGATCGAACTGATCGAGCAGGTGGGGATCTCGCGGGCGGAGCAAATCGCCGATTCCTATCCGCATGAACTGAGCGGCGGTATGCTGCAGCGGATCATGATCGCGATTGCGATCTCCTGCGGTCCGAAGCTGCTGATTGCCGATGAGCCGACGACGGCGCTGGACGTTACCATCCAGGCTCAAATTCTGGATATGCTGCGCGAATTTAAAAAGAAGTCGAACATGTCGATGATGCTGATCACCCATGATCTGGGCGTCGTGGCCGAAATGGCGGATTACGTCGTTGTCATGTACGCCGGCAAAGTCGTGGAAGAAGGCGAAGTGGTGAAGCTGTTCGAGTCGCCGAAGCATCCGTATACGCAGGGGCTGCTGAAGTCCAAGCCGATCATTAACCAGCGGCAGGATGAGCTGTATTCGATCCCGGGGCAGGTGCCGAATCCGCTGGATCTGACCGAATCGTGCTATTTCCATGACCGCTGCGCTCACTGCATGGACATTTGCAGAACGAAGCAGCCTGCGCTTAAAGAAGTTGCGGATCAGCAAAAAGCCGCTTGCTGGCTGTATGAGGAGGCGGTTGTTCATGTCTGATGCATTGCTTGAAATCAGCCATTTGAAAAATATTTTCCGATCCACAAAGGCCTGCTGAACCGCACCGTCGGTCATGTGAAGGCCGTTGACGATATCAGCATCACGATCCGGCCGGGTGAAACGTTCGGGCTGGTCGGCGAGTCCGGCAGCGGCAAAAGCACGGTTGGCCGCACGGCCATCCGACTGATCGAGAAGACGTCAGGGGAGGTCAAGTTTAAAGGCATCAATATTTACGACCTCCCTCCCGAGGAACTGCGCAAGCTTCGGCCGAGCATGCAGCTGATCTTCCAGGATCCGTACAGTTCCCTGAACCCACGGATCCGCGTTGGGGACGCCATCGGCGAAGCGCTGCTTGATCACGGGCTGGTGCCAAAAGCGGAGATTCGCGACCGGGTGCTGGAAGTGCTCCAATCCTGCGGATTGTCCTCTTATCATATCGACCGGTTCCCGCATGAATTTTCGGGCGGTCAGCGGCAGCGGATCGGCATAGCCCGGGCACTGGTGCTTAATCCGGATCTCATTATTGCCGATGAGCCCGTCTCGGCGCTGGATGTATCCATCCAGGCACAGATCATCAACCTGTTCCGCAAGCTGCAGGAAACCCGCGGGCTTGCGTACTTGTTCATTTCCCACGACCTCAGCGTCGTGGAGCATTTATGCACGCGGATCGGCGTCATGTACCTGGGCTCCATGGTCGAAACGGCGACCCGGGATGAGCTGTTTAAAAATCCGCTTCATCCGTATACGAAGGCGCTGCTGTCAGCCGTGCCGGTTCCGATTCCGAAGCTGAAGCGGGAGCGCATCGTGCTCAAGGGCGACATTCCTAGCCCTTCCAATCCGCCTTCGGGCTGCAAGTTCCATACGCGCTGCCCGTTTGCGGTGGCCCGCTGTAAAGAAGAAGTGCCGGAGTTCCGCGATGTGGGCGGCGGTCACTTCGTTGCCTGTCACCTAGTGTAACTGCCCCTTGTTAGTGGAAGGGAAACCCCCGTTTCGATCGAAACGGGGGTTTTTTAGTGCTTTTAATGAAAATGTGAGAAAAAGCAAAGAAAATGATGAAAAAATGATGAAACCTCTGAAAGGAGGCCGCCGTTAATAGTAGTGAAATTCAATATTTCCTAAAGGAAAGGTGAGAGTCATGACGAAGAAATGGATCAACCACAAACTGCCAGCCATTATTGCCGCCACTACCGTACTCAGTATGCTTCTCGCGACCGGGGCGGGTGCCGAACCAGCCGGATCCGATGATGCGGACATTTCCGCAGCCGCCGTAAAAGAACCGGGAGCCTTAACCACTCCTCCGCCTCCTGAACACTTCATCACGAGCTTCGCGTCTTTCACATACTTGAACAACTGCTATGCGTCAGCCTCGCTCGTCAATAGCACAACCGTGGCTTTAAAGGCCAGCACTTACGCCAAACAGAGCGTTGACAAGATTGGTCTCGATCTAACCCTGCAGCGCTGGACCGGATCCGCATGGGTCGATATGGAAACGAGACGGTACCTGGACACTCGAAACAGCACTATATCCGGGGATTACAACGGTACGGTGATCACGGGATATTATTACCGCGCCAAAGCCTACCATACCGTATATCAAGGATCTGCTTTCGAACAGACCACCACGTATTCCCCACAAGTGTTGGCCAAATAGGATAATAAATAAAAGTGACCGCCTGCGGGCGGTCACTTTCTGGTCACGCTGAATAGGGGGATGCCAACAAATCATTCATTAGGGAAGCGGCTCAACCAGGTTGAGAATTTCCTCTTTACTCGCCGTGGTTATGATGTAAAGCTGCACTTTATTATATTTCATGATCAGCGAATTCATGTTGCTTTCGGTATAATAGGCTTCATAACCGTTCTTGAGCTTGATCTTGACAGGTTCTCCGTTCGTGAAATAACCTGTGCTGGAATTCGGGAGAATTCGGCTCACGGTAATGAACAGATTATCGTCTTCCTTTGGCCCGGTATAAAGCATGGTAATTTCGTTATATTTCTTTGTTTCGAGATCTTTTGCTATGACGGTGGATTGCTTGAAATGATAACGCTCCGGAATTCGGCCGCTAAAATCCGGAATGGTAAAGCTCAATTCTTTCTGCACTTCACTGAGCGGGCGCGTTGTTGGTACACCCTGTTCCGAAGAAATGATTTTCCCATCCCATGGCGGCGGTTCCGGCTCCCCGTCCATATAATTTGGCGGTGGAGGGGTTTTCGCGATCCCTCCCGTATCAGACTGATCGTCTTGGAGAAAAGCCACATTCTTAACGCCGTCTCCCCAGTCAACAATGGAGTCGATCAGCGGAGAAATTGCCTTAGTCACGGCTGTGGAGCTGAAAATGACCGCTCCGGCCACGAAAGATGCGGCCACCACACCGCCAAGCTGCAGGTGCCGATTACGTCTGCGGGAACGGTTCACTTCGTTCAGCCGGGCTTGAACCTTGTTCCAAGATGCCTTCTTGCTATCTTCGGACGTCAAGGAAGTTGAAGAGGCTGCCTTCTCGAAGGCGGAATCGAACCAATCTTCAAATTTTTCGCTTTTCATCCTTTACCCCCCACTCCTTAAAGAGCATTTTCTTGATACTTTCGCGTGCCCGGTACAGACGTTGTTTGACGGCATCCTCGGTAACTTCAAGCAGATCGGCGATTTCCCGGTATGACAGGCCCTTTCGCCAGCGATACTCGACCAGAACCCGGTATTCCGGTTTCAATTCCCTTAAATACTGAATAATCGATTCTTCCATAAACTTCGTTTCTACCGTATTTTCGATTGACACCGTCGGCTGTGCAATCTCTTCTTTATACATAAAGACACCTTCGACATCGACTTGGTTACGGTACTTTTTATTTTTTCGTAAATAATTTATGGTCGTGTTGCGCGTCACGACTTTGAGCCAGGCTTTCAGCTTGGCTTCATTTTCAAACACGGGTTTGCTTTTGATGATCTTAATGAAAGCATCCTGGATAATATCTTCCACCACGGAATGGTTTTTCACGATATACATGATCATGCCGTAGGCATAATCATAGTACTCATAATAGATTTCTTCCTGTAAATCCCGGCTGAGATCGTTGTAATCCGTAGACACAAGAAGCCGGATCATGTTCGGCATGGTTTTCCCCTCTTTCCCATTTGCCCGTCTCTCGTCTGTTTTATCTCATCTTTCCCATTTTACATGATATGTCCAGTTTAGCCTATTCTTTCATGTGAAACGGATACGGAAGATACAGGGTGAATCAGGCTTAAATAGCCGCTTTTTCTTCCAAAAAAGACGCTAGATCGGGCAATATCAATACAGGGTGAGCTAAAAACGGCGGTGAATGATTTTACAAAAATGGCTGCGAACAGGTAAGATTCACCACATATCAACAATGTGCAGAAGGGGTTTGAGCCATGGGGGATTACAGACGCAAATCGCCGGAAGAAATTCTTGAAGAAATCCATAGACTGCGGCGGGGGCGGCTCAAAATCATCATCGGGGCGGTGACCGGTTCCGGGAAAACCTATCATATGCTCCGCGAGGGCCAAACCCTGAAGTCCCAGGGAATTGACGTCGTCATATGCGCGGTGTCCACGCTGCAGCGTACAGAAACGAAAAAGCAGCTCGCAGACCTGGAGAGGGTGCCCAGCATCCACTGGAATGAAGGAGAAACGGAATACAAGGATCTGAATCTGCCGGGCATTGTAAGCCGAAATCCCGAAGTTGTGCTTGTGGACGGATTCGCTCATCGAAACCGCAAGCACGCCGAGCATCGAACCCGGCTGGAAGATATCCAGTTTCTGCTGAATCACGGCATAAGCGTCATCACGACCGTCAATGTGTATGAAATTGAAGGCATTCATGAACTTGCCCGCAAATGGACCGGGGTAGAGGTCAGGGAAACCGTTCCGCTAACGACGCTGGGTATGGCCGACGAGGTTCGGCTGATCGACGTTTCTCCGGAAACGCTCATCTCCCGGTTGAACGAAGGCCATCTGCAGAGCATCCGGGACGGGCGTCCTTTACCCGCAAGGATTTGACCCTCCTTCGGGAGCTTGCGCTGCGCTTGATGGCCGATGATGTGAATCAGTCGCTGGAGAAGTTCCGCGAGCACGAGGGCATCAGCGGTCCCTCCGGTGCCTCGGAGCGTATCCTGGTGGCGGCGCAATACCATTGGAACGGTTCGATCTATGTACGGCGCGGACAGCAAATCGCAAAGCGCCTGAACGGCGAACTGCTCGTCGTAGTCTTTACGCGGCCCAAGCAGTCACTGTCGCGCGAGCAAGAGGCATTTAAGCGTTCTTTGCACAAAATGGCGGACAAGACGGACGCCAAGCTGGAGGAGCTGCCTTTGTCGGCTCCAAGACGGTTTGCCAAGTCGCTGATCCGGTATGCTTTTGATAAAAAAGTGACTCGGATCGTGCTGGGGCATTCCCGGAAAGGCCCCTGGCAGGAGCTATGGCAGGGTTCGGTAACGAACGGCATTCTGAAGCATGCGCATGGCATCGACGTGTTCTGGGTGGCCGACCGCACGGCGCAAGGGGAACCGCGGATTCTGCCGGCCCGCCGAACGCAAAACAAGCAGGAGAAGGGGTATCACCGTCTCAGCCGCGAGGAAATGAACGATAAAGTGAAGCGGATCGAGCGCGGCCGGTTCAAAATTTATATCGGCGCGGCCCCGGGCGTAGGCAAAACGTACACCATGCTTCGCGAGGGGAATGACATATTGGCCAAGGGAACGGATGTGGTTATCGGGTGGCTCGAGACGCATGGGCGCGCGGAGACGGCGGCGCAGGTCGGCAGTTTGCCTGTTATCCCACCGAAGGAGGTTTCCTATAAAGGCACTACGCTGTACGAAATGGATACAGAGGCGCTGCTGGCAAGAAGCCCGGAGCTTGTGCTCGTCGATGAGCTGCCTCACACCAACATGCCGGGCAGCCGTTTTCGCAAACGGTATGAAGATATTTTGCTTCTGCTGGAGAACGGGATTTCGGTCATAACAACCTTGAATGTTCAGCATTTGGAGAGCCTCAACGATGCCGTCGAGCGCATCGCGGGCATCCGGGTCTCCGAGACGGTTCCGGACACGCTGCTGTCAATGGCCGATGAAGTGGAGCTGATTGACGTTACGCCGCAATCGCTGCAGGAGCGGATGAGGGAAGGGAAAATTTATGCGGCGGACAAGGTCGATCAGGCGCTGGGTTCCTTTTTCCGAACGGGGAACCTGATCGCGCTAAGGGAGCTTGCCCTCCGGGAACTGGCCGACGATGTGGACGAGCGGCTGGAGTCCTGGCAGCGGAATATGTCCCTTCGCGGACCCTGGAGAAAGGAGGAGGTGATCTTTGTGTGTATCCTCCCCGGGACCTCTGCCGAGCGCCTCATCCGGCGCGGATTCCGGATCGCTTACCGCCTCAAGGCCGCGCTTCACGTGACTTGCGTCCGCATGGAAGGCCGGGATTGCGACCTGGGGCGATGGCAGGGGCTGACCGAAAGCCTGCAGGGGCATTTCGGCATTCTTGAAACAGACGGGTGGAAAGGACTGCCGGCCAAAGTGCTGGGACAGGCCGAACAGATCCATGCTACTCAGATGATTCTAGGACGCCCAGAAGAAGGAATTTTCACTAGATATGCACGCCGAAGAATGCTTAAACGGCTGATTCATGGGGCAAGCCGGATCGATGTGCTTCTCGTATAATGCCACAAATGGTATATTAGAAGAACATTCCTTTTAATCATGAACAGGAGGAGAACAAGTTGACACAATTTGCGGCATTTGAAGGCGATTTTAATGGGGAAAAGGCGATCTGGCTGAAGCATGGGAAATACGAAGCGGCGGTGCTGCCTGAGATCGGCGCCAATCTGATTTTATTCCGGGATACCGAGCAAAACTTCAAGTTTTTGCGGGAACCCGAAGCCGGTGAAATGGAAGATTTCAAGGCAAATCCGGGTGTTTACGGCATTCCGGTACTGTTTCCGCCTAACCGTTACGATGGCGGTAAATTCGAATGGGAGGGCAAAGTCTACCAATTCCCAATC
>NZ_PCZT01000006.1:402194-406579 GCF_002968895.1 Paenibacillus sp. AR247
AGCTGCACGGATACATGCATACGATCCCATGGACCGTGGATTACATAACCAGTGACGCTTATGAAAGCGCAGTCGTTGTGTCCCAGCGCGTAGGAGAAGGGCATCTGTATAAAAAGTATCTGCCTTTCGATTTCACGATTACGCTGAGATACTCCCTGAACCGGGAAGGGCTGCGGCAGCAGGTCACCATCACGAATGACGGCAAGGAAAAAATGCCTGTACTGCTGGCGTTCCATACGGCGGTCAATGCCCCGTTCGTGCCGGGAAGCGAAGCGAAGGATTACCAAGTTAAAATTACGATCGGCCAGCGGCGTGAGCTGGATGACCGGATGCTGCCGACAGGTGCTTTCCAGCCGCTGTCTCCGGAAGAAGAGCAGCTCAAAGGAGAAGGCGTGTTCCCTTACTTCACCGAAATGGACTTCCATTATACTGCTGAACCGCAGGACGGACGCAACCGGATGGAGCTCACGGATACACGCACTGGGGACGTGCTGATTTACGACGTAGGTACCAGTTATAAGCACTGGATGGTTTGGAACCAGTTCGCCGGCGGCAAATTTTTCTGCCCTGAGCCTCAGATCAACCTCGTCAACGCTCCGAATATCAAGAACATTCCCGCAGAGGAAATGGGACTGTTCGGCTTGACCCCGGGCGAGAAGTGGGAAGAGACGAGCTTTCTGTATGCGCTCAAAAGAAATTAAGCATCGCGGCCGGGCTTCCTGATCCGCTCTTGAATAAACGACAAAACGCCGTGTCCCTGCTGCAGTGAGGGATACGGCGTTCTCTGATTTACCTGATAAATTACTCGTGCTGAAGCTTATGACCGCAGCTGCGGCAGAAATGATCTGAAAATGAGGCCGGTTCTCCGCATTTGGTGCAGTAGGCGCTTTTAGGAATCGAGCTCGAAACGGCTGCCGGCTGAACGACCACCGTATGGAACTGCTGTCCGCAGAACGGGCAGTAGGTTGCGTCCGCGGGAAGCATCTTGCCGCATCCGCATTCCTTCAGGTTTTGCAGGTGCTGGATTTTCCGCTGTAGCTCTTCCACTTCTTCTTCTAAGGCAAAAATGGCCTCCCGGTATTTCTGGATCTCCGCGCTGGGGATCGTGCCGTCCGGTTTCTCCAAGGACTGATGGACGATACGGCCGATTTCCGTATAATTTTTTTCGATTTCCTTTTCCTTCGCCGCCGCTTGAAACTTCAGGGTTGTGGATTCAACCGTGTTCTGCGCTTTCTTGCCGGCATCCGAAACGCCCTGCTTGATTTTGTTGAAAAAGTTGGACATGACGGGTTTTCTCCTCCTTGCGTCCGTGTTCTGATGAAGCCCCTGCGTCGGTCACAGCGGCTTTTCATATCCTGTCCAGTCGTTTGACTCGCTTTTATGCTATTGTATGGCTCTTCCCAATGCATTATAACTGAGCCGGGGCCGAAGGGAAAGTCCCGCCAGCGTCCTATACCGCGTCATTCGACAACTTTTGCATTATGTTAAAAAAGAAAATTCTGCTAAACATTAGTGACATCCAAGTTGTCACCAATCGGCTGATACAATGATTCTAGAGCGTGAAGAGGTGAAAAACATGAACCGTATGGATCGCCTGATGGCGATACTCATCGCGCTTCAGCAGGGAAATCAGACGGCCGCAGGGCTAGCTGCCAAGCTTGAAGTGTCGCGGAGGACCATTTTGCGGGATATGCAGGCCCTCTCCGAAATGGGTATCCCGCTTGCCGCGGTGAGCGGCCCACAAGGCGGATATTATCTGATGGAGGGCTATCAGCTGCCGCCGCTGCAGCTCAATTCCCGCGAAGCCCTCTGCCTGCTGTTCGCGCTGGAAGGGCTGACCCGTTACGCGGACACGCCGTTCAATTCGGAGCGGTGGACCGTAATGGACAAAATCAAGGCCATTCTGCCCCGGGAAACTGCGGAGACGGTCCATCCGATGCTGGATCGCCTGGAAGTGGAGGTGCCCAAGCGTAAGTATACCGTTCCGCACTTGAACGAACTGCTGGATTATGCCTCGAGCAATCAATGGGTATCGGTGTTTTACCATTCGATGAACAACCGCCGCAGGCTGCTGATCCATCCGCTGAGGATTTACGCCGCCAACGGGTTTTGGTACTGCGATGCCTACTCGCAAACCCACGGGGAGCAGCGGATCTTCCGGATCGACCGGATGACGGAGCTTCGAACGGAAGACCCGCCTGAAGTTGGTGAAGGCGATGGCGATCGTCATCAAGGAAAGTCGGAGCCGCAAACGGTCCATATCCGGGCGAAGCTGACCTACCGCGGAATGCTTCAGGTGGAGCGGGACGAGCATGTCGGAGAGAAAATCAGCGCGGTCGGAAACGAAGAGTGGCTGGCGGATTTTCATCTGCCGGTGTCGGAGTGGCATTGGGCCGTGCAGCTTTTTTACGCGCTTGGCACGGAGGCGGAGGTGCTTGAGCCCGAGGCTCTTCGCCGGGAGGTTTGTGCCAAGGCTGTGCGCCTGCTGACTGCGTATGAGCAAGACCAAACATAAGACGTTGGAGGAGATGATCAGGTGCTTAAGGAAAATGAACAAAAACCGCTGCACATCGAACGGTACGAGGACGCTTGCGATTTAATCGCCCATGTCGGCATCCTGCCGCTGGCCGGCTTGATCCCGGGACATCCGTCCCTGGACGGGGTCACTCCCAAGGAGAATTGGCATACGGGAACCGATCGGGATCCCTGGCTGTGGCGCGCCCAGTTTCCCGGCGACGGGACGGCGGCTTACGGCAAGTTCATCAAAAAGAAGGCAGTGTTGATCGCGGCGGATTGGTTTCCGCTGGTGCTGCGGCTGCTTGGTAGTGAAGAGGATCCCGAGAAGCGTTACCGGGACGGCTTGCTATCCAAGCCGGCATGGGAGCTGTACCAGCTGATCCGGGACGACGAAGGGATCGAGACGAGGGAGCTGCGGGCCCGTGCGGGCATGAAATCAACGGACCGGAAAAAGGAGTTTGATCAAGCGCTGGCGGAGCTTCAAGGGCAGCTCGCCATCGTCATTTCCGGTGTCAAGGAGAAGCGGAACCTGCCCGGAGAGAAAAACGGCTGGAGCAGCACCTCCTACCAGACAACAGGGGATTGGATGCGTCAATATGGTATCGAGCGGTTCCGGGGAACGAGGGAGCAGGCGCAGTCTGAGCTGAAGTTGAAAATGGAGGATGCATGTACACCGGAAGCAGCAGCGTACATGCATAAAGCGTTCGGCATCCGTTAATCAGAATTAAAGGAGGATATGTTAATGGGAGCAAAGGAAGGATGGTCAGCCCGTCTGGAAAAAGCCAGAGCATTCGTGCTTGCCAATGCGCGGCTGCTGGATCGGCGTCGTTATGAAATGCAGTTCGAAGGAGGATCCGCGGATGGGGTTATTTCTGCGCTCAAAGCCTATCAGAACCCTGACGGCGGGTTCGGCAATGCCCTGGAGCCTGACATGCGTACATCCGCAAGCCAGCCTGTAGCGGTGGAGCAGGCGCTCTGGATCATGGACGAGGCGAACCGGTTTGATGCGGAAATCATCGCGGGGATCGCGTCATATCTCAAATCGATTACCGTCCCGGCCACAGGCGGTTTCCCCCGGGCACTGCTGACCGTTAATGACGCTCCGCATGCTCCTTGGTGGATAACGGAGGACGACCAGCAGCCATCGCTGAATCCAACCGGTAATATTCTCGGTCTGCTCTACAAGCAGACGGCTGTGAACGATTTCAAGCAAGAGGAATGGTTCACGCGAAGCGCGGAATTCATCTGGAACCGGATTCCCCAGGCAGATCAGACGGATTATCATGACCTGCACCAATGCATTACCTTTTTGCAATATGCTCCCGATCGGGGAAGGGCCTCAGCGATGCAGGAGGAGCTGAACGAATGGCTCCGCCAGCCGGGAGTTATTGAGCTTGACCCCCGCGCGGAAGGCTATGTCCACAAAGTGCTGGACTGGGCGCCTGTTCCGACCAGTTACGCCGCGGAGCTGATCTCAACGGCGGATATCGAGCGTCACCTGGACGATTTGGAAGAACAGCAGGAGGCCGATGGCGGATGGAAGGTGTCGTTCCCATCCATCAGTCCGGGCAACGGAGCGGAATGGCGGGGGCATATCACGGTCAACCGGCTGATCACACTGCGGGCATACGGCAGGCTGTAGCGGCGTCATATCATAGGGATAATATATGATAAAAAACAAAAGGACAGCACCCGGCTGTCCTTTTACTGTATACGCTTTGATAAAGTTTAGTATGTTGCCTCTAAATGGCCGGCATGACGTTGCCGCCGTTCACCGGAATGTAAGCCCCGGTGATAAAGCTCGACAAGTCGGACGCCAGGAACAGTACTGCATTGGCAATTTCCTGGTCGGTGCCCCGGCGCTTGAG
>NZ_PCZT01000006.1:406679-407448 GCF_002968895.1 Paenibacillus sp. AR247
GGTCGGTGCCCCGGCGCTTGAGAGGAACGCTGCTCGAATACCCTTCGCTAACCTCAGTGTTATTCTCCCGGTCGCGGTCGCTGATGGTCCACCCGGGAGCGACCTGATTGACCGTGATGTTATGCTCGCCGACCTCCTTTGCAAGCACGCGGTAGACGCCGTCCATGCCGCGTTTGCCGGCAACGTAAGCGGACTGGCCGGGGAAGTTCTGCATGGAGCACTCGGTGTTGATGCCGATCATCCGCCCCTGCTTGCGCTCGATCATGGCCGGGATGAAGGCTTTGGCCAAAAGGACGTTCTGCAGCACGCAGGATTCGAACTGGCTCCGGTAATCCTCGGCCGGCTGGTTCAGCACGCTGGTCCATTCATATTGAATGACAGCGTTTGCGACAACGATGTCAATAGCCTGCCACTCTCCCAGCAGGCGGTCTCTCATCGCCGTAACCGATGCGGCATCGGTGATGTCGGCTTGAACGGCGATGCAGCGCCGGCCCAGCGCCTCAATTTCCTGCTTCAGCTCCAGCGCTTTCTGTTCGTTGCCGCGGTAGTGGACGGCCACATCGGCCCCGGCACGGGCCAGTGTACGGGCCATGACCCGTCCAAGCTGGCCGGAGGCGCCGGTGATCAAAGCGGTTTTCCCCGTAAGATCTATGGATATCATCAAACTGCTCCTCTCCATGGTAGGTGAATTCGTACAAATCGTACCACCGGCATCCGGGAGCGTCAAATGGAATCCATGATTATACCTGAAGGGGAGGTGGGGAGAGGG
>NZ_PCZT01000006.1:407548-412675 GCF_002968895.1 Paenibacillus sp. AR247
GTGATTCCGGTAATGTTCATTTCGGGGGAACCCATCATGAAGTCGACGTGTGTGATGCTCTGGTTCATGCCTTGGGACTCAAGCTCGTCCTGGGACATCGTCTTACCACCCTGTATATTGAAGGCGTAAGAGCTGCCGATTGCCAGGTGGCAGGAAGCATTCTCATCATACAAAGTCGTATAGTACAGGATGTTGCTTTGTGAAATCGGAGACTGGAAAGGAACAAGGGCTACCTCGCCAAGGTAGTGGGAGCCTTCGTCCATCTCGATCAGGCGTGCGAGCGTGTCCTGGCCTTCTTCCGCTTTGTAATCTACGATACGGCCGTTTTCGAATGTCAGCGTGAAGCGGTCGATGATGTTGCCGCCGTAGCTGAGCGGTTTGGTGCTGCTCACGGTTCCGTTTACGCCGGTTTTGAGCGGAGCGGTGAACACCTCTTCGGTTGGGATGTTGGCGACAAACGTCGTACCCTGCTCATTGACGCTGCCCGCCTGCGCCCAAATATGGCCTTCGGGAAGCTCGATCGTCAAATCCGTGCCCGGCGCCGTAAAATGCAGCTTTTGATACTTTTTGGCGTTCAGCTCATCCGATTTTTGCTGCAGCGTATCGATATGCTCTTCCCAAGCGGCGATCGGATCTTCGCGGTCCGCGCGGCATGCATGGAAGATGGCGTCCCACAGCTTGCCGACCTGCTGATCCTGCGGCGCATCCGGGAACACCTTCGCGGCCCAGTCCGGGGAAGGGAAGGCAACGCCCGTCCAGCTCATTTTATCCGCCTGCTGAAACTGGCGGTATTTCGCCATCGCCTGACCGTAGGTGCGCTGATAATCGGCGATTCTTTCAGGCTCTACTCCTTTGAGCAGGTCGGGACTGGAGGAGAGAACGGTCAGGAAAGCGGCTCCGTTCTCAGCGAGCTCGGTCATTTCGCCCGCATACCAAGTCGGAGCTTCAAGGAAAGATTCCGCCGGTGCCAGATCGTACCGGAGCCGGGTGACCGCCTCGTCGGTATAATTGACTTTGACGAGCTTGGCGCCGATCTCATACGCCTTGCGGACGATCAAGCGAACGAGCGGGGCGGCGTCGATCGTTGCATTCACGACCAGCGTTTGTCCGGGCTGCACGTTTGCGCCGATTTTGACGGCAAGCTCGGCATAATTGTTTAATTTCTCTTCGAACGAGAGCATAGGCTCTACCTCCACATATGTATTCAATTCTTCCCCATTATAAATTAACCACTGGATAAATAAAACACCTGACTACAAAAGAGCCCTCCTGTCATCGCTCCAGGAAGGCTCTTGCGGCTCCAATATTTCATCGTATGCAGAACAAGGATTCACAGCATTAATGGACCGATTGGAGTCAGTCCTTAAAATGCCCAGTTTCCGTTTTTAAATACAGGCTCTTCCGAACCGTCAGCATTAACGCCGAAAATGTCCATTTCCCCCGAGCCGATCATAAAGTCGACATGGGTCACGCTTGTGTTCAGACCGCGCTCAGCAAGCTGCTCCTGATTCATGTCCTTACCGCCTTCAACACAGAAGGCGTAGGCGCTGCCGATCGCCAAATGGTTGGAGGCGTTTTCGTCAAAAAGTGTATTGAAGTACAAAATGTTCGACTCGGAAATCGGTGATTGATGCGGAACCAGCGCGACCTCGCCGAGGTAGTGCGCGCCTTCGTCCATTTCGACGAGATGCTCCAGCGTTTCCTGTCCCTGTTCGGCGCTGACACCTACGATCCGGCCATTCTCAAATGTAATGGAGAAGTTGTCGATGATGTTGCCTCCATAGCTCAGCGGCTTGGTGCTGCGCACCGTGCCGTTTACGCCCGTCTTCAGCGGAGCGGTGAACACTTCCTCGGTCGGCATATTGGCGACGAAGCTGTGTCCTTTCTCGTTGATGCTCTCGCCGGCTGCCCAGATATGTCCTTCCGGAAGCTCGATGGTCAGATCGGTTCCCGGTGCGATATAGTGGAGCTTCTTATATTTTTTGGCGTTCAGGATGTTCGATTTTTCATCCAATGTGGCCAGATGCTGTTTCCAAGCACCGACCGGGTCTTCCTGATCAATGCGCACCGTATGGAAAATCGCTTCCCACAGCTTCTGAACCCGTTCAGATTCGGGAGCGTCAGGGAACACCTTTGCAGCCCATTCCGGCGAAGGGACAGCCACGATTGACCAGCTGAACTTGTCCGCCTGCTGGTAAGCACGGTAAGGTGCCATCGCCTGGCCGCGTGTTTTTTGGTTCATGGCGATCCGTTCCTGCTTGATCCCCTTCAGCAAATCCGGGTTCTCGGCAATCACGTGCAGCACGGCTGCCCCGTTTTCCACGAGTTCGATCATTTCCCCTGCAAACCATTTCGGTGGAATCGCGAAAACTTCATCGTCGGCCCGTTCATACTGCAGACGGGTAACGATTTCGTCGCTCCAATTGACTTTGACGAGCTTGGCGCCCGCATCATAAGCTTTTTCCACGATTAAGCGGACAAATTCCGCCGACTGGATCGATGCGTTGACGACCAGCGTTTGGCCCTTCTGGACGTTGACGCCTACACGGACGGCAAGATCGGCATATTTGTTTAATTGACTGATAAAATCGGTCATGGATTCATCCCTCCAGATACTGGTTATCAACTGACACAAGTAGTATTGTACTAAATTGTTCCGCATAATGAAAACCTACGATGGAAGACGCCGAATAATCGGAAGGCTGGACGGAGCAGTCTATATTTTAAGTCATAAGGAAAGGTGAGCCGAAGTGAACAATGAAGATGAGCTGGGTCTGTCTGAAACGATACAGGTCCATCTGAAAAAGAGCCTGTCCACTATTAAGGCGGAAATCGAGAGCATGCTGGCGACGATCGACCAGAAGGAATGCTGCATTCTGAATGAGTTTGAGCAGATCCACAGCGTCTTTACCGACATGCAGATGACGGCCGCATCCTATTATTTGAATGCGTATCTGTCGCCTTATACAGATCGCTACGTAGCATTGTCCACGGCGCTGCAGCATCTGTCGGAGCGGAATCACGGAGCACTCATCGTCGTCAAAAGAAACGATGCGCTCCCGCCGCTGGTGCATTCCGGCATACCGGTCGGGGCAGACGTGTCGCATACCCTGCTGGAATCGATTTTTTATCCGGGGGGACCGCTGCACGACGGGGCGGTGCTGGTCGATAAGAACCAAATCGTCTCCGCCGGCAATGTACTGCCCGTTTCCAAAGCGCTGCGCGAGGGGAAGCTTGGAACCCGTCACCGGGCCGCGTTGGGGCTGTCAGAAATATGCGATGCGCTGATCCTTGTCGTTTCAGAGGAGACGGGGAGGGTTTCTTTTGCGCTGAACGGAACGCTCTACCCGGTGCGCCCGGGGGAAATGGATTCACGGCCGGTGTTCAGCCCGGAAGTAGCCGTCCCTGGAGGGGATTGATGCAAGTTCGTTGCAGCCAGCAACTGCAGGATCGGAGTCAAACTTGTGTACGCAGAGCGATCTGACGCATAATGGACATACAGGCATGCTGCATGACTCCATTAGAAAGGGTCAGCATCGGCGTCTCTACCCATTTTGTTCCTTTGCTGAACAAGGGAAATGAGACAACGGACGCAGAGGGAAAGAGGTGCATCATTATTTTGTTTTACATCATATCGCTGATCGTCATTGCGATCGACCAACTGAGCAAGCTCTGGGTCCGCTCATCCATGGTCGTCGGAGGTTCGAGGCCTTTTCTTGACCCGTACGTTCATTTTGAGTACTACCAAAATACCGGAGCCGCGTTCAGCTCGTTCCAAGGCTACGGCAAGTTATTCGTCGTATTTGCGGTGTTTGTTACGGCCGTCATTATCTATTACCGGACCAAAGGCGTGCTTAAAGGGACGTGGATGGAGCTGGCCACGGGCTTTCTCGTCGGCGGGGCGATCGGCAATGCGATCGACCGGGTGCTGTTCGGCAAGGTTACGGATTTTATCGTCCTCGGCCGCATGACAGGCATTATGAATATCGCTGATATCGCGATTAATATCGGCATCGTGGCCATTATTCTGTCCGTGATCTTCCGCCGCGAGCCCAAGCAGTCTTATTCCTGATGCCTTGTTAACCGGACATTTGGAATCATGATGTGCAGACAGCAGACTCCCGGGAAGCCGGGAGTTTTTCGCGAGCCCGGGTTTTTCGGCTGTAAACGAAACAAATGGGCTACAATATGGTTAATAGTTTGATAGCGTTATCGGTCATTGAAGTAAGTCGAATCGACGCCATCATGGTATACGTACATATGGGGGTATGCAGATTGAAATCCAGATATTTGGCCGGGTATTCCCTGGCTGTTATGGGTGCGGGCTTTCTCGTAATGCTTTTCCTGCCGCAAAATTCGTGGGTTAAGCTGCTGCTGGGAGGCTTTGAAGCCGGACTCGTCGGCGGATTTGCCGACTGGTTTGCGGTCACCGCCTTGTTCCGCCATCCGATGGGGATTCCGATCCCACACACGTCGCTGCTGCTTAAAAACCGCAACAAAATCGTCAATTCGCTCATCTCTGCATTGGAAACCGAACTTCTGAATAAGGAAAGCATCACGTCCAGGCTTCGGCAGATGAAACTGTTCCAGTCCGTATCGACCGGGCTGTTCAAGCTGATCCGGCGGAAAGAGGTCCGCATGAAGCTCCTGTCTTCGCTGGAGCAGGCCGTTCGCGAACTGCCGCTGGAGAAAGCGGCCCCGCACATCCGGGACATGGTGCTTCGGTATATTCATAGCCGGAACATCACCGAATTGTTAAACCGTGCGGTCAAAGAGACGGAAGCGCACCAGTTGGACGAGAAGGTATTGGACTACGGACTGCTGTACGCCGCAGAATGGGTGAACAACCCGGATAACGAAATGATGCTCGGCAAGCTGGCGCATGCCAAACTGGATGAGCTTCAGCTTGGAGGAATGAAGGGCTTTGCCGTGCAGGCCATGCTGGGCTTTATGAATGAGGAGAAACTGGGAGCGATTCTGAAGAAGCTGATCCTCTCGGCATTGCTTGAAGTGGCGAATCCGGAAAGTCCATACCGGGAACGGGTTGTCACAGGCATCCGGGAGCGTTTGGCACAAGTAGCCGACAGTCCGGAAACGGAAAGCCGCGTAAAGGGATGGCTGGATGAC
>NZ_PCZT01000006.1:412775-415159 GCF_002968895.1 Paenibacillus sp. AR247
ATGGATTCGTCTGTTCCGCTGGTCCCATGATTGTTGCAATCCAAGGAGAGTTACCCACCGGTGGGAACAAGGGGTTCTGGCAATGATCGTTCAGCTGGTGGAATCCAATTATTATCGCATCGGCGTGCTGGTTCGGGAAAATCTGGACAAGCTGGACGATCAGTCGCTCGTCAACATGCTGGAGGAGAAGGTCGGCAGCGACCTGCAGTGGATCCGGGTCAACGGCGCGATTTGCGGGTTCGTGATCGGCATCGTGCTGAGCGCCATTCATTTGCTGATTTTAAAAGGGTAATTCCAGGGGAAGGGACAGGTGAAATTAATGAAAAGGAACCAATTGGGAACATCGGAACTGAACATCAGCGAGATCGGACTGGGCTGTATGTCCTTGGGAACCGACGAGGCGCAGGCTGAGCGAATCGTTCACGCGGCGCTGGAGCGGGGCGTGAATTTTTTGGACACCGCGGATCTCTACGACAGCGGCAGAAACGAAGAAATTGTCGGTAAGGCGATCCGCGGACGCCGGCAGGACGTTGTTCTGGCGACGAAGGTAGGAAACCGGAGAATTCCTGGTAAAGAAGGTTGGGTATGGGACCCTTCCAAAGCGTATATCCGCTCTGCGGTAAAGGAAAGCCTTCGCCGCCTCCAAACAGATTATATTGATCTGTACCAGCTCCATGGCGGTACTCTGGACGATCCGATTGACGAGACGATCGAGGCGTTTGAGGAGCTGAAGCAGGAGGGCGTGATCCGCTATTACGGCATTTCGTCGATCCGTCCGAACGTGATCCGGGAATACGTAAAGCGTTCCGGAATCGTCAGCGTCATGAGCCAGTACAGCATTCTGGACCGCCGCCCAGAGGAAGAGGTGCTGCCTTTACTGGCCGATAACCGTATCAGTGTCATCGCACGCGGTCCGGTGGCTTCCGGTGTCCTGACCGAGCAGGGCGGAGCGAAAGTGGCGAAGGGGTACCTGGATTACAGTTCCGACGAACTGATCCAGATCCGCGAGCAATTGCAGCGCCTGGTCAAGAATGACCGGAGTATGGGGCAGACCGCGATCCGGTATGCCTTGGCGAATCCGGTCGTGGCGACGGCCATCGCGGGAGCAAGCTCCCTGGAGCAGCTGATCCACAATACTGCGGCTGGAGACGCTCCGGCTCTCACTGACGAGGAGATCGAACGGATCCGCAGCTTTAGTAAGGCTAATCAGTATACAGCGCACCGTTAATAACATTATTTTTCTTTATAAAAAGGAGCCGTTCCCGGGTCGTGATGACCTTTGGACAGCTCCTTATTTTTTCATATGTGGGGACTTATAAAGAGACTTTATGGGATGTCAATAAGAGCATAGAAGTGCAGCTAAACGTTCTGAGTCAGCTTTAAGGCAGCCATCAAATCCGCTCTGCGTTCCGTCCGATTGACAAACAGCTCCCCGTTTTGGATATGGTCGATATACAAAATCCCGTCGAGATGGTCCATCTCGTGCTGAATGCAGCGTGCCAAATAATCCTCTGCCTCCATTACAATCGTGTTGCCCTCACGGGTTAACGTACTGATCTTCACGTATTTCGCCCGCTTCACAATACCGGTATACCCGGGGTAGGATAAGCAGGCTTCCGGTCCGGTCTGTTCTCCGGCGTGCTCGAGCAGCACCGGATTGATCAGCTCAATGAGCCCGTCCCCGCAGTCCATGACGATCACCCTGCGGAGAATGCCGATCTGCGGTGCGGCCAGGCCGGCTCTGCCTTCTTCCGCGTACAGGGTATCCGCCATATCATCCAGCAGCTTGTGAATTCTCGATGTTATTTCCGTAACGGGTTTGGCTTTTTTGCGGAGAATCGGATCTCCGAAGGGAAGGATTTCTTTTTCCGACATGCTCGTTACCTCCAGTTTCAATAAACGTCTAGGCCCCTCTAACGTTCGATGGGGTATGATGCCATAAGTCGCTAGGAGTGCAGTCGAGAGCTGTGCACAGCGCATCCATCGTATCGGCCTTTATCTGCTTCGGATTGCCGTTCAGCAGGGCGCTGATCGAGGGGGGAGACAGCTCGTAGCCGGCTTTGTCTTTCAGTAGACGGGACAGTGCGGCTCCTGTCCAAATTCCGCGTTCTGCCATCACTTGGCGCAGCATCCATATGAGCATCGCTTTCAAACCACCTTTGTATGTTCAGTATATGTATATTCAACCATTTAGGTGCTGCCTAATAATTTTAGGTACGAACTAATATAACACAACTGATGCCAAAAGGGAAGAACGAGGATATTAGCATAAGACCGGTTATTATTGGGCAATTATCGGAACATTGCTATGGATTCATCTGTAAAATATAGCCATTCCATGTAGGAAGCTTGTATAATTTTGACTAACGGGAAGTGCTTTCACG
>NZ_PCZT01000006.1:415259-431792 GCF_002968895.1 Paenibacillus sp. AR247
CCTGATTCTCTAGTATAATGGTAACGAAAGCCAATCAAGAAGGGATGCGTGATGCATGAAGTTCAGCGAGTACGAATACAAGCGGCCAGACGTGAAAGAAATTGAACAACGGTTTAAACAACTGATCCAGCAGTTCGAGCAGGCGGCTTCCTTTGAAGAGCAGGACAAGGCCATGTCCGATATCAATAAGCTGCGCAGCGAATTCGAAAGCATGGCAGAGATTGCCGTCATTCGCCATTCCATCGATACGAACGATGAATTTTACAAGGCCGAACAAGAATACATCGATGAAGCAAGTCCGGTCTATCAAGAATACATAACCGATTATTATAAAGCGCTTGTAGAGTCCAAATTCAGAAGTGAACTCGAAGCCAAGTGTGGAACGCAACTGTTCAAGCTTGCCGAGCTGGCGCTTAAGTCCTTCCATCCGGATATCATCGAGGATATGCAGCTCAATAACAAGCTGGCCACAGAGTACAGTCAGCTCATCGCCTCTGCGAAGATTCCGTTCGAAGGTGAGGAGCGGACACTGTCCCAGCTGCTGCCGTTTGAGCTGTCGCCGGACCGCGATCTGCGCCGGAGAGCGTCGGAAGCGAGATATTCCTTCATGGCGGAGCATGAGCAAGATTTTGATCGGATCTACGATGAACTCGTGAAAACCCGGACGCGCATGGCTCAAAAGCTCGGTTATAAAAATTACGTTGAGCTTGCCTACATCCGCATGAACCGTACGGACTATGACGCCGACATGGTGGCCAACTTCCGGAAGCAAGTGCTGGAACACATCGTACCCGTAGCCCAGAAGCTGAAGGAACGCCAACGCGAGCGGATCGGTGTCGACTTCCCTGCGGATCTATGACGACATCTATGACGACAATTTCAGCTTCAAGACTGGGAACGCGACGCCAAAAGGGGATGCGGACTGGATTCTGGAGCAAGGGAAGAAGATGTACGCGGAGCTGTCTCCGGAAACCGACGAATTTTTCAAATTCATGGTAGACCGGGAGCTGATGGATCTCGTCAGCAAAAAGGGCAAGCAAAGCGGCGGATACTGCACGTTTATCAGCAAATACGAATCGCCGTTCATTTTCTCCAATTTCAACGGCACTTCCGGAGATATTGACGTTCTCACGCACGAAGCCGGCCACGCCTTCCAGGTCTATTCCAGCCGTCATTATCAGGTGCCGGAATACCTGTGGCCTACGTATGAATCGGCCGAAATCCATTCCATGAGCATGGAGTTCTTCACGTGGCCTTGGATGGATAACTTCTTTAAGGAAGACACGGAGAAATACCATTTTGACCATCTGTCTAGTGCGCTTCTCTTCATTCCGTACGGCGTATCCGTCGACGAATTCCAGCACTTCGTGTATGAGAATCCGGAGGCGACACCGGAGGAACGCAAACGCGCTTGGCGCGAAATCGAGAAGAAGTATTTGCCGCACCGGCAGTACCCGGATAACGAATACCTGGAACGGGGCGGCTTCTGGCACAAACAGGGGCATATCTTCCAGGCGCCGTTCTATTACATCGATTATACGCTGGCGCAAATTTGCGCGTTCCAGTTCTGGAAGAAGATGAACGAGGACCGCGAAGCGGCTTGGGCGGATTACCTGAGACTGTGCCAGGCGGGAGGATCCCGTCCTTTACCGGACTTGTGGAGCTTGCCGGACTGCAGTCGCCGTTTAAAGACGGCACCGTCGCTTCGGTGATCGGCGTCATTGAGAACTGGTTGAACAGCGTGGACGACAAAGCGCTGTAAAAATGAATGATTGCCAATAAAAATGTAGAAAGCAGGCATTGGGGATGAGCCCCATGCCTGCTTTTTGTGTATGCCGTTATTTTGGTGCACACGTTTTCCGCTGACCGGAATCGGGTAAGCATCAGTAGCAGGAGGGTGTTTTCCCTTTTAAGCTGGAGATTTCTGAACAAAGCGATCCTTCCGGTTTATACCACCTAAAGCAGGCAAACAGGTATTTGTCCTTACGGAGCATATGCGTTATTACGGTGAATATACTTGTTCTAAGGCTTATGTGCGTAAATGGGACGTAAATGAATGAATGGAGGTGATCTTTTGACGATCGTCAGTGAACATGGTGCAGGCAGGGCATTGATTCAGGGCATCGGTACGGCGCTTCCGCCTCACCGCCTTTGCCAGGATGACGTATTTGCCAAAATCGAAGCTTCGTTAAGGGAAGAGCCCCACGCGCTAAGGTGGGCGAAAAGAATATTTAAGCAATGCGGAGTCCAGGTCAGGTACACCTGTGAGGAGGATTTCCTCAAACCTGCCGATCAGTGCACGTATCTATCCACGGACAAGCAGCAGGCTGCCCCTTCGACCTCCAAGCGGATGGAGGTGTACCGGAGAGAATCGGTTCCTTTGGCGGAGAAGGCGGCGGAAGAAGCTATGCGTGATGCAGGCGTGGAGGCTTCCGGAATCACTCACATTCTGACGGTAAGCTGTACCGGTCAATTTCTTCCCGGATTAGACACCGTCTTGATTCGCCGGCTTGGATTGTCTGCGCGGATTCAGCGGATCCCGCTGACCTTTCAAGGTTGCGCCGCCGGTTTGAGGGCGATTCAGTTAGCACAGCAAATCGTGTCGGCGAGCCCGGCAGCAACGGTGCTCATCGTTTGCGTCGAACTGTGCACGATCCATTTGCAGCCTTCGGGATCCCGTGAAGCCTTGTTCGGCGCTTCATTTTTTGGGGACGGGGCTTCGGCATGTATCGTCAGCTCCGGTGAAGCCGACCAACAGGGAGGGTTCCAACTCGGCGGAGGACACTCTGTGCTCCTTCCGGATTCTGCAGACGAAATGATTTGGGAGGTCGGGAACACCGGTTTTGATTTATACCTCTCCCCCAATATCCCCAAGCTGCTCAGAACGTTCCTGCGGGATGAAGTGGACCGGCTGCTGGACGGAGGAGCACTTCCGCCGCTATGGGCGATTCATCCGGGCGGACGGGGCATCGTAGATGCCGTCCAGGATTTATTTGGGCTGGAGGACAGCCAGACCGAATTCAGTAGGAACGTGCTGCGGGACTTCGGGAATTTATCCTCTGCGACGCTGCTGTTCGTATTAAAAGGGATGAGAGAGCGTTTGAGGGAACAAGGCGAGGGTGAACGGTCCGGAGTGGCCCTCGCGTTTGGCCCGGGCTTGACTGCAGAACTCCTTCGATTTACGTATGTTCCTTCATTCGTTACGAAACGGGAGTCAAGTTATGAGTATGCCGGCCTTTAAGCGGTTAAACCGGCGGGCCGTGGAAGAGGAATACATGGACGACTTCAGCACGGGCGGCGACGAGCTGCTGGAAGCGCTGCGCCATTTGCGACGACTGAACCGGATCTTTGGTGCTTCGTCTCCATCCTTATACGGGTTCAAGCGGTTGTGGCGTCAATTCGGCCGACCGGACAGGGTATCGGTGCTGGATATTGGCGCCGGCTCGGGAGATGTGAACCGCCGCATTCTGCGCTGGGCTGCCCGAAACGGGGTCGATGTCCGGATTACATTAGTGGACATTACGGAAGAAGCCTGCGAGGAGGCCAGAAACCTGTACCAGGGAGTATCGAATATTACGGTCAGACGCTGCGATTTGTTTGACCTTCCGGAAGGCAGCGCCGATATCGTCATGTCCTCGCAGTTCCTTCACCACTTTGACGACGTCCGGCTTCCCGAAGTGGTGGGGCAGATGCTGAAGGCATCCCGTCTGGGCGTCGTGATCAGCGATACAACCGTTATATACGGCATGATGGGCCCCTGTCGGTAGCGAAGGGTTTCAAGTCTTCCGATTGGATCAGGTTGAGACAGCGGCTGCAGGAGCAGGAGGGGCAAGCGGACTTGCTGTACAGCTGGAAGCCGTTATTCCGTTATGTGGCTGTTGTTCATAAAACGGGAAAAATATAAATGAAACCTACATTTTAATCGCGGTCACTCATCCTTGATTGGCCTCGATTGGTTTTCTTATCAAAAGCGGACTTTTTGAACAATCTCTATAAAACAGCGAAAGGAGATGATTCCCATGCAGGACGCGGTCATAATCGGAGCTGGCCTTGCCGGCTGCAGTTTAGCTATCCGGCTGTCCGCTCAAGGGTGGAAGACCGTGCTTATAGACCGTCAGTATTTTCCCCGTCATAAGCCATGCGGGGAATTTCTGTCTCCGGAGGCGAGGGAGACGCTGGCCAGCCTTGGTGTAGCGGAGGCTGTCGAGCGAATGGAGCCGAATCCGATTCACCGGGCCCGCCTGGTGCTGAGGCATGGACAGGTGCTGGAAGCAGCGCTCCCCGGTACAGGCTGGGGCATCAGCCGGTATACGCTGGATGCCGGCCTGCACCGGGCTGCACGGGAGGCGGGTGTGGAAATACGGGACGCGACGACGGTCACAAGCATTCATGCCCGTGAGGATGGAGACGGATATATCGTCGGAACCCGGACCGGCGGACTCAGCGATACGCTGGAGGCGAGAACGGTGATTGCCGCCTGGGGCTGTCACCGCCGGCCGGATTTGATCGATTATGAAGAAATGGGGCAGGACGGGCATGCCTACATCGGGATTAAAACGCATATGACGGGGCTCGCAGGGACGGAAGCCGTGGAACTTTATCTGGTTCCCGGAGGCTACATCGGGATCGCCCCTGTGGAAGCGGGCACATATAATGTAGCCGCGCTTCTGCGGCGGGACCGGTTGAAAGGCGCGGGAGTGAAGATGAAGGAGCTGCTGGATTTTGCGGCAAGCGGCAATCCCCTGCTTGCCCGCCGTTTGGCGGAAGGAACGCCGACCGACGGGACGATGATCTCGACCGCGCCGGTATATTTGTCCCGCCGGCCTCAGCCCTGGCGGATGATTCCGCATGCCGGAGATGCCTGCGCCATGATTCCGCCGCTCTTCGGAGACGGGATGAGCGCCGCCCTGCGTTCCGGCATTCTGTGCGCCTCGTTTGCCGACCGCTATTTGCGGGGCAAGCTTAGCATGCAGGACTGGGAGCGGCTGTATACCGAGGCGGTACACCGTGAGTTCAGCGGTATTTTGCGAAAAGGGCGCTATTTGCAGGCGATCAGCGGCCGGCCCTCTGCCGGCAGGATTCTGTCAGGCTTTGCCCGGCTGTTCCCACCGGTCGCTGATTCATTGGTCAAAGCGACGCGGCTGAAGAACACGATGTCTTAGTTAGACTGCAGACCGCATGCCGACAGGAGGAGGGAATCGGGTGATTTACCGTTTCATAACCGGACTTGCTCTCCGCTATCCTGCGTGGGTGCTGGCATGCTGGACTGCGCTGCTCGTCCTGTGCGGTTCGGCAGCGATATCACTGCCTTCCATCCTGAAGGATCACGGGCTGCGTACGGAGGGGACTTCCGCACAGGTCGAGCGGATCCTTTCGGAAGATTACCAACTCCCCCATGAACCGGCCGTTGTCGTCTTCGAACGGGAGCCCGGAGCCTCCCGCGCTTCGTTTGAATCGGGAATCCGGACGGTATTGGAACATCTCCGGCGGGTGGACGGCAGCCTGACCGTCATTTCACCGCTGGAGCATGAGGGGGGTTTTCGTTCGATCATCATACCGGTCAAAGCACTGCTGATGAACCTGCTCAGCCTTACGGCGTCGTTCGGGGTGCTGGTGTACTTTTTTCAAGATGGGATGCTGGGGGGCGGATCAGGCAGCATCGCTGTCATGATCCCGGTATTTATCTTTGGATTGGTGTTCGGGGTTAGTATGGATTACGGCGTTTTCCTGCTGTCCCGAATGACCGAGGTGTATCATCGCACAGGAAATGCGGATAAGGCAATAGCTGCGGGACTCTCTTCCACGGGGAAAGTGATCACCTCAGCGGCAGCCATCATGATCGCTGTCACTTTGCCGTTTATCGCAGGGGACGTGGAAGGAGTCAGACAGCTTGGGTTCGGTATCGCTGCGGCGATCCTGATCGATGCGACCCTGATCCGCTTTATGCTCGTTCCAGCGTTAATGAAGCTGATGGGGCATGTCAATTGGTGGCTGCCGCATCAGCTTCGCCGCTGGTTATTTACGGAGTAATAGCTGCTGGATCTGATGATCCGGCCCTTTTTTTAAGATCAGCTTGGCACGCGCCTTCGTAGGCAGAATGTTCTCCATTAAATTTTTCAGATTGATCGTTCTCCAGATTTCCGACGCGTTCTGCACGGCTTCCTCTTCGGAGAGACTGGCAAATTTGTGAAAGTAGGACCTTGGATCTTGGAAGGCGGTATCGCGGAGCAGTTGGTAACGCTCGATATACCAGCTGCGGATATCCTGCTCTTCGGCGTCGATGTAGATCGAGAAATCAAAGAAGTCGCTGATAAAGACCGGCGCTTCCGTATTGACCTGAAGGACGTTAATCCCTTCCAGTATGAGGATATCCGGCTGGTCGATCAGCTGCTCCTCGTCCGCCAGAATATCATAGGCCAGGTGCGAATAGACCGGGGCCTTCAGTGCAGGCTGTCCGGATTTGACGCTGCTGATAAACTGCATCAGCTTCTTGATGTCATAGCTCTCCGGAAATCCCTTTTTGTTCATGATGCCTTTTTCCTCAAGAACGCGGTTCGGGTACAGGAAGCCGTCCGTCGTGACCAGATCTACGCGCGGATGCTCCTGCCATCTGGACAGCAGCGTTTGCAGCAGGCGTGCGGTCGTGCTTTTGCCTACGGCTACGCTGCCGGCGATCCCGATAATATAAGGCGATTTGGGTGCTCGGATGCCGGTGAATGTGTTCATCTTTTCTTGAAGCTGCTGGAAAGCACTTACATACAAATGAATGAGGCGGGTCAGCGGAAGATAAATGTCGCGCACTTCCCGCAGCGAAATTTTCTCGTTCAAGCCTTTGAGGCGTTCAAATTCCTCTTCTGTCAGCGGAAGCTTCGAGTCCTCTTGTGCCGCCTTCCAGTCCTTCCGGTCAAATGTATAATAAGGGGAGTATGTGTTCATGGTACACTCGCTTTCTAAACAAAGTAGGGCCATGCCAAACCAGCTCCTGTCGTTTCAAGAGTATGTAAACGGGAAGTGAATCCCAAAATAAACTGTGACATTGCGCGTTACTAATGCGAACTGAATTATAGCATGTTAAGCGGCTTAAATAAACCTTAGGGTTAAAAATGGATACCAGAAAAACCGTTCAATCGACAAAAGGGTTTGGGCTTTCGGGAACAAGAGGTATAATAGGATCAGTGCAAGCCAAATCATGCGAGAGCGGGACAAGTGAGCTGAGGACGATGGACATTGAAAGACAAAGATTAGCAATTGAGGCAGCCAGACTGTATTACCAGTCCGATTACAGCCAGCAGGATATCGCCGAGCGGCTGGGCGTTTCCAGGCCGACGGTATCGAGACTGCTTCAGCATGCCAAGGAACAAGGATACGTGCGGATCGAAATTGTCGACCCTGGCGAAGATTTAAACGTACTGGGCCGGAAGCTGAAGCGCAAATACGGCTTGGATACAGTACAGGTCTGTTATTCCCCGTTAAATCAGTACGAGGAAATCAAGAAGCATATCAGTAAAAAGGCAGCCGAGTTCCTCCACGAGATCGTCCAGGACAAAGATATTATCGGGGTCACTTGGGGGACCACAATGCATGCTGTCGCGCTTCAGCTTGCGCCCAAGCAGGTAAAAGGCGTCGAGGTCGTGCAGCTGAAGGGCGGTGTCAGCCATTCCCACGTCAACACCTATGCGGCGGAGACGGTGAACCTGTTTGCGGAGGCGTTCCAGACGGTTGCGAGATACCTGCCGCTGCCGGTCATCTTCGACAACATCGAGCTGAAGCGGATCGTGGAGGAAGACCGGCATATCAGCCGGATCATCGAGCTTGGCAAACAGGCGAACATTGCTGTGTTCACGGTCGGTACGGTGAAGGAAGACGCGCTGCTTTTCCGGCTGGGATATTTTAACGAGCAGGAGCAGGAGCTGCTGAAGAAGTCCGGTGCCGGAGACATCTGTTCACGTTTTTTTGATGAAACGGGCCAGATCTGCAGCGAAGAGATCAATAACCGGACAGTCGGAATCGACCTTCACGAGCTTCAAAAGAAGGAAAAGTCCATTCTGGTTGCCGGTGGAGAACGCAAGGTGGAGGCCATTCAAGCGGCCCTCGCGGGGAATTACGCGAACATTTTGATCACGGATCAGTTTACAGCACAGGCTCTGATCTCTTAGAAAATCATTCATTTCATATCGATTGCTTTTTTTGATTTCCGTCCGGATTACATAGGGCGGATTTTTTTTGCGCACATTACGGGAGTGGGCAGAACGATTTTGTGAACATAATTTCACGATCTATTTACATATGTTCAGGCCGGTGTTATGATAGTCGTGCAGCTTGAAAGAAAAGCTTTTCAATTCCAGGGAATTGGATAAATAAAAGAATAACCCAACATGAATCAAGGAGTGGATCAGAATGACAAATTTGGCGGGAATGATCGATCATACCCTGCTTAAGGCAGATGCCACCCAGGCCGAGATCAGCAAGCTGATTGACGAGGCGAAGAAGTATGAATTCGCATCGGTGTGCGTAAATCCGACCTGGGTCAAATTCGCTGCAGAACAGCTGAAGGATTCTAAAGTGAAGGTTTGTACGGTTATCGGTTTTCCTCTGGGAGCCACAACTTCGGCCGTCAAAGCATTTGAAGCGAAGGACGCGATCGCTGGTGGCGCAACGGAAGTCGACATGGTCATCAATATCGGCGCGCTCAAGGACGGCGAGGACGATCTCGTGGAAGCCGACATCAAGGCGGTGGTAGATGCGGCTGCCGGCAAGGCTCTGGTCAAAGTCATTATTGAAACCTGCCTGCTGACGGACGAAGAGAAGGAACGCGCAAGCCGCTTGGCGGTTAAGGCGGGAGCCGATTTCGTAAAAACTTCGACGGGCTTCTCCACAGGCGGTGCTACTCCGGAAGACATTCGCTTGATGCGCCAAACGGTAGGTCCGAATATCGGCGTCAAAGCATCCGGCGGTGTACGCAGTCTCGAGGACATGAACAAAATGATCGAAGCGGGCGCAAGCCGTATCGGTGCTAGCTCCGGCGTTAAGATTATGGAGGGCGGCCAATCCTCGGCATCCTATTAATAAGTAATAAGGAAGAGAAGAGTCTCGCGCTGAAGTAAAGTATGCATGAAATGAACGGAAGCGGTTCACATCGGAATATGGCAAACCGGGCGGGAAGCTTCCGTTTCTATTAATATCAAGTCTGTAAGCGCTTAATAGATTTGGTTTCATAAAAAATTTCAACTGGGGAGACAGCTATGAAATATTTGATTGCGGTACTAGGGTTACTTGTTGTTTTTGCCCTGTCCTTCGTGGCCAGCAACGACAAGCGGAAGATCCGCTATCGCCCGCTGGTGATCATGATCATTCTCCAGATTATTCTGGGGTACGTTCTGCTCAACACCGTCCTTGGCACCGTGCTGATCAAAGGCTTTTCCGGTATTTTTGAAAAGCTGCTGGTCTATGCCGGAGAAGGGGTCAACTTCGTGTTCGGCGGTATCGCCAACGAAGGACAGGCACCGTTCTTCCTCGGCGTGCTGCTGCCGATCATTTTCATATCGGCACTGATCGGCATTCTGCAGTATTTTCGCATCCTGCCGTTTATTATCCGGTACATCGGCCTCGTGCTGAGCAAGGTGAACGGGATGGGCAAGCTGGAATCGTATAACGCGGTCGCTTCCGCGATCCTGGGCCAATCCGAAGTGTTCATTTCCGTGAAAAAGCAGATCGGCCTGCTGCCGAAGCACCGGCTGTATACGCTCTGTGCCTCGGCCATGTCCACCGTTTCGATGTCGATCGTAGGCGCCTATATGACGATGATCGATCCGAAATACGTGGTCACCGCACTGGTGCTGAACCTGTTCGGCGGGTTTATCATCGCTTCGATTTTGAACCCATACAAGGTGACCAAGGAAGAAGATGAACTTGTCGTTCAGGAAGAAGAGAAGCAGTCCTTCTTCGAAATGCTGGGCGAATACATTATGGACGGCTTCAAAGTCGCCATTACGGTTGCTGCGATGCTGATCGGATTCGTCGCCCTGATCGCCCTGATCAATGGCATATTTGACGGCATCTTCGGCATTTCGTTCCAGGAACTGCTGGGCTACATCTTTGCACCGTTTGCCTTTGTTATGGGCGTTCCATGGAAGGAAGCGGTGGAAGCGGGAAGCATTATGGCCACCAAAATGGTGTCCAACGAGTTTGTTGCCATGCTGGAACTCGGCAAGCATACCGCATTGTCCGCACGCACGACCGGCATCGTATCCGTGTTCCTCGTTTCCTTTGCGAACTTCTCATCCATCGGCATTATCGCTGGTGCGGTCAAAGGCCTGCATGAGAAGCAGGGTAACGTCGTCGCGCGTTTCGGCTTGAAGCTGCTGTACGGGGCGACGCTGGTCAGCGTCTTGTCCGCGATCATCGCAGGACTGTTTCTATAAAAGACTTGCGTCATGTATACTCAAGGATGAAGGAGTGATAGAAACTTATGCCAAACTTTAAACGTATCCACCTGATTGTTATGGACTCCGTGGGGATCGGCGAAGCGCCGGATGCCGCCCAGTTCGACGATTTTGACGTCGATACCTTCGGGCATATCGCCCGTGAGCGCGGCGGCTTGAACATGCCGAATATGGGCAAGCTCGGCCTGTCCAATATCCGCGAAATCGAAGGGATTGCCAAAGCGGACAAGCCGCTGGCGTATTATACAAAAATGCAGGAAAAATCCGCAGGGAAAGACACGATGACCGGCCACTGGGAGATCATGGGGCTGTACATCGATACGCCGTTCCGGGTGTTCCCTGATGGCTTTCCCGACGAGTTGATTCAGCGTATCGAAGAGAAGACAGGCCGCAAAGTCATTGGCAACAAGCCGGCGAGCGGCACTGAAATTATCGACGAGCTCGGGGAAGAGCATATGAAGACGGGAGCGCTCATCATCTACACCTCAGCCGATTCCGTGCTTCAAATCGCGGCTCACGAAGAGATCGTGCCGTTGAAAGAACTTTATGAAATTTGCGAATTTTGCCGGGAAATTACGCTGGACGATCCGTACATGCTGGGCCGGATTATTGCCCGTCCGTTCGTGGGCCAGCCCGGATCCTTCAAGCGTACCGCCAACCGTCATGATTATGCGCTGAAGCCGTTTGACCGCACCGTGATGAACGAGCTGAAGGATGCGAATTTCGACGTGATCGCGATCGGTAAAATTTCCGATATCTATGACGGGGAAGGCGTGACCAAGGCGATCCGCACCACGTCCAACATGGACGGCATGGACAAGATCATCGGTATTATGGATGAGGACTTTACAGGACTCAGCTTCGTGAACCTGGTCGATTTTGACGCGCTGTACGGCCACCGCCGCGACCCGCAGGGTTATGGACAAGCCTTGGAAGAGTACGATGCGCGCCTGCCGGAAATGTTTGCCAAGATGACGGATGACGACCTTCTGATCATCACGGCGGACCACGGCAACGATCCGACATACCGCGGCACTGATCATACGCGTGAATACGTACCGCTGCTGGTGTATTCACCGCGCTTCGCCAATGGAGGCAGCGAGCTTCCGCTGCGGAAGACGTTTGCCGATCTTGGTGCGACCGTGGCCGAGAACTTTGGCGTCCCGATGCCGAAATACGGCACCAGCTTCCTGGGAGACTTGAAGTAGCACGATTTTACAATATACATGAATCCATGACCTATGGGGAGGAAAAGAAATGAGCACTCATATTGGAGCCAAGGCAGGAGAAATCGCAGAAACGATCCTTTTACCGGGGGATCCGCTGCGGGCCAAATTCATCGCGGAAACGTATTTGCAGGATGTGCAATGCTACAACGAAGTGAGAGGCATGCTCGGTTTTACAGGCACGTACAAAGGGCAGCGTATTTCCGTGCAGGGAACCGGCATGGGAATTCCGTCGATCAGCATATACGTCAATGAACTGATCCGCGAGTACGGCGTCAAAAATTTGATGCGCGTCGGCACTTGCGGCAGCATGCAGGAGCATGTACATGTGCGTGACGTGATCCTTGCGCAGGCTTCCTGCACCGATTCCGGCGCCAACCGCCACCAATTCGGAGGATACGATTTTTCGCCGATCGCAAGCTTTAACCTGCTGAAATCCGCGTACGATAAAGGGATTGAAAAAGGCTTGAAGCTGCATGTGGGCAACGTATTCAGCTCCGACATCTTCTACCGTGACGATAAATCAATCGTTGAGAAGCTGATGGAGCACGGCGTTCTGGCCGTTGAGATGGAAACGACAGCCCTGTACACGCTGGCAGCCAAGTTTGGCGTCAATGCATTGACCCTGCTGACCGTTAGCGACCACCTCCTGACAGGTGAAGAAACGAGTGCCGAAGAGCGCCAAACCACGTTTAACGACATGATGGAAGTGGCTCTGGAAACGGCGATCGGATTGTAATCGCAGCATTCTTTCATCCCATTCACAGACTAACAATCACATAGAAAGCGAGGCAGACATCCGATGAGAATGGTTGACTTGATTGAGAAGAAACGGGACGGCGGCGAGCTGTCCACGGAAGAGATTAATTTCATTATTGATGGATATACCAAAGGGGATATCCCTGATTACCAAATGAGTGCGTGGGCCATGGCTGTATTTTTCCAGAACATGACGCAGCGCGAGCGCGCCGATCTCACCATGGCTATGGTGAATTCCGGCGATACGATTGACCTGTCCGCCATCGAAGGCGTCAAGGTCGACAAGCACTCCACTGGCGGTGTGGGCGATACGACGACGCTGGTGCTGGCACCGCTCGTGGCGGCGCTGGACATTCCGGTAGCCAAAATGTCTGGCCGCGGTCTGGGCCATACCGGCGGTACGATCGACAAGCTGGAGGCGATTGAAGGCTTCCACGTGGAGATCGACCGCGAAGAATTCGTTCGTCTGGTGAACCAGGACAAAATCGCCGTCATCGGGCAGACCGGTAACCTGACGCCGGCCGACAAGAAGCTGTACGCGCTGCGCGACGTGACCGGCACGGTCAACTCGATCCCGCTGATCGCTTCCTCGATCATGAGCAAAAAAATAGCCGCTGGCTCAGATGCCATCGTGCTCGACGTTAAGACGGGAGCCGGCGCTTTCATGAAAACGGTGGACGATGCCAAGGAACTGGCTCACGCCATGGTCAGCATCGGCAACAACGTCGGCCGCAAAACGATGGCCGTGATCTCCGACATGAGCCAGCCGCTCGGCCTCGCGATCGGCAATGCGCTGGAAGTTAAGGAAGCCATTGATACGCTGCAGGGCAAAGGACCGAAGGATCTTGAAGAGCTCTGCCTTGCCCTGGGCCGCCAAATGGTGTTCCTGGCGAACAAAGCCAGCTCCCTGGAAGAAGCCGAAGAGAAGCTGAAGGAAGTCATCAAGAACGGCAAAGCGCTGGAGAAATTCAAGGAGTTCATCAAGAACCAGGGTGGCAACCCGGATGTCGTCGACCATCCGGAGAATCTCCCGCAGGCCAAATACCAGATCGAAGTACCGGCGAAGGAAGACGGCGTAGTCGCCGAGATCGTCGCCGACGAGATCGGTACGGCGGCCATGTGGCTGGGCGCCGGCCGCGCGACCAAGGAATCGGAGATCGATCTGGCCGTCGGCCTGATGCTGAACAAGAAGATCGGGGATTCCGTGAAGAAGGGTGAGTCGCTCGTCACGATCCATGCGAACCGCGAAAACGTGGACGACGTCATCGGTAAGATTTACGAAAATATCCGAATCTCCGATCATGCCGAAGCGCCAACACTGGTGTACGGCATCATCACAGAATAGGCCCTACAGGCTGGAGCCTGGAACTTGCAGAAGTTCCAGGCTTTTTTTATTGCTTCGGGTTTCATTGACCAAGCCGTTAAATCAAGGTATACTTCAGCATATGTAGTTGATTAGTAAACAATTATTTCGAGGTGAAGAGTATTGGAGCAGACAGGCAGTGTTTCCAGGTGGATATCGGTGCTGCACCGCCAGTTTCAAATCTATTTGAACCGGGAATTGAAGGAGCATGACATTAATTCGTCGGAGTACATTTTCCTGGTCAACTTGTATATCGAGGACGGGGTATCGCAGGAGAAGCTGTCGGCCAACCTGTTTATCAACAAAGCGGCGACAGCACGGGCTATCAGCAGGCTGGAGGCGCTCGGTTATGTTAAGCGGATTCGGGATCCTCAGGACAGCCGGGCGTATTTGGTGACCCTGACCGAGAAAGGGTTGGAGAAGCGGAAGTTTATCAGGTCGAAGCTGAAGGCGTGGACGGATATCATTTCGAGCGGCCTGACCTCTGAGGAGACCGATGACATGATCCGCAAATTAAAGATCATGTCCGCCAATGCGGTCGCGGAGACGAAGGGATTGACATAAATCAGCCGGCCGAGGAACGCAGCGCTCTGTCCGTGGAACGCCAAACAGCGCAGAAAACGCACGAAATTTATAAAACAGAAAAAGGAATGGGCTACGGGATGCCTCATTCCTTTTTGTGTACCCGTTTGGACGGGAGTTATGCCGTTTTCACTCTTGGTACGGTAGACATGACGTCATATAAAGTGGACGAGTCGATATCCGATCCGAAGAACGCGACCGCGAGCACGACGAAGAGCAGAATCAGGCCCCATAGGAGCACGCCGATAATACCGCACACGAGCCCGGCAATCGCCATGCCTTTTCCTTGTTCATACCCCCGTTTGAGTTCCTTAAAAGAAAGGGCGGCAAAGATGATCGCCAGAATCCCCAGGATAAATCCTATGTACAAAATCATTACGCTTAGGATGCCGAGCACCATTGAGGCAATGGCTTTGCCATTCGTCTTGGGCGGCGTCATTGGCGGCTGCGGCTGAAAATGTTGATACGGGTCTGGTGAATGTGGATCCAACTGTGATTTCCTCCTCCTGCATTTGGCAGAACACTTTATGTTTATATATTCTGCTTAACATGTCTATTATCACTTAGCCGGACCTATTTGTCGATATTTTTTCGGACGAAATTCCCAGATTTGACGCACTTTTGCCTGTTTTGTCCGAACACAGGAAGCATTCTTGAAGCCATTGCTTTCTATACGCTGAAGCTCTTTCGGAGCTCCGAGGGGGATACATGCTTGTATTTTTTGAAGGCCCGGCTGAAATAATAGATGTCCTTGAAGCCGGAAGACAGGGCAATCTCCGAAATGTTCATTCTGGAGTTGCGCAGCAGGTATTCGGATTTGTTGATTCTAAGCGTGTTGACGTACTCGGTTACCGTCCGAGCCGTAAGCTCCTTGAACAGGCGGCTGAAATGAAAACGGCTGAGGCCGGCCAGCCCGGCCAGCAGATCGACGGACAGTTCTTCTTGGTAATGCTCCTCAATATATTGAAAAATAGGGGTAAACCGCTCCAAATTTTTCAGCCTGTACAGGCTCTCTTCCGGAGAAAGCGTATCTTTGCCGTAGCGGCGCAGCAGTATGGCTAGCAGACGGTACAGATAGGATTTGATCGACAGCTCATAGCCGAGTTCCCGTTCGTCCATTTCCCGGATTAGAGACGTGGCGCACTCGGTAATTTCCGGATCGCCGGAAATTTTGCTTGCGAACATAATCTGGTTCTGCGTTATCGGCGTAATAAACTTCGTTTCGACAGCGTCCGGTGTCTGGCTCTGCAGCAGCTTGATATCGACGATCATCGCATAATAGACCAAATCATCGGACAGGCATACCCCGTAATGCAGGTCGTTGCTGTTCACGACCACCATCTCACCCGCTTGAACTTCATAAGGAACCGAGTTCAGCTCGATGAGCGCGGAGCCTTTGGTAAAATACAGAAACTCCATATGATTGTGCCAATGGTGGGTAAACAGCGTTTTCCCGTATTCCTTGGCGGTACAATAATGGATCTTCATCGGAAAAAAACGGTCGGGCATATCCATCGGCTCCAGCAGAGCAAGGGGTCTATCCATCCAAGTCACCTCAAAATCGCACAATAAGATAAATTATTAGCATAGCTCTTCATGGCAGTTCCGCCTGTTCTTATTATAATTCAATATATATAGGTTGAACTAATTTTTTTACACCTTAATGGCCTGATCGTGCTTGCCTTTTTATGGGTGACATTCACGCGCAGGAAGGACTGCACGGGTTCAATCTACATTTGGAAGCCAAATGCGAGAACCAAAAGGAGAGTTGAAAACGCATGGATAAAGTAAGAGTAGCTGTAATCGGAGCAGGGTCCATTTCGGAGTCCCATTTAAACTCGTATCAAAACAACCCGGAGGCGGAGATCGTCGCGATCTGCGATTTGAACGGGGAAAGAGCCAAGGCCGCTGCCCAGAAATACGGAGCTCAGAAAACATATACCGACTATCATGAACTGCTGGCTGACCCTGATGTCGATGCCGTGAGCATCTGCACATGGAACAACCAGCATGCTGAAATCAGCATTGCGGCCGCCAAAGCGGGCAAGCATGTCCTGGTGGAAAAGCCGCTGTGCAGAACGGTTGAGGAAGCGCTTCAGATCCAGGAAGCCGCACATGCCGGCGGAAAGGTGTTCCAAGTAGGCTATGTGCGCCGCTTTCG
>NZ_PCZT01000006.1:431892-434688 GCF_002968895.1 Paenibacillus sp. AR247
CGGGCGGCTGGTTCGCCGACAAGGAGCGCTCCGGCGGCGGGCCGCTGATCGATATCGGCGTGCACGCGATCGACCTGTGCTGGTATATGATGGGCAAGCCGAAAGTGAAATCGGTGTCCGGCAACGTATACCACAAGCTGGGCAACCGCAGCCATGTGAAGAACTATTCTTTTTACAAAGCGGCCGACTATGACGCCAGCAAAAACACCGTAGAAGATATGGCGAACGCCTTGATCCGTTTTGAGAACGGAGCGTCGCTGCTCGTGGACGTAAGCTTTTCCCTGCATGCAAAGCAGGATGAAGCGGCGATCAAGCTTTTTGGTACGAACGGCGGCTTCGAAATCGATCCGGCTCTGGTTATCGTCACAGAGAAAAACGATACGATCCTGAACATTGAGCCGCAGGTGGACCATAAAGGCTTTAACTTTGCCGCCGCGTTCCAGAACGAAATCAATCATTTTATCGAAAATATTAAAAACGGCACGGTGCCGATCGCCACGGTCGACGACGGCGTGGAAATGATGAAGATTCTGAACGGCATTTACGAATCCTCTGAGAAGGGAGTCGAAATTCAGCTATGAAAATCGGAGTAAGCACATACAGCCTGTACCGTCCGATTCAATCGGGTGAAATCACGGTTCTGGGCGCGATCGAGAAAATCGCCGAGATGGGCGGAGAACACGTGGAAATCGTTCCGATCGGATACACCTTGACCGGGAATCCGGAGCTGGTGGATCAGATCGTGGCCAAGGCGAAGGAAGTCGGAATCGACGTATCCAACTATGCGATCGGCGCTAACTTCGCTGTGGACACCGAGGAGGCTTACCGTAAGGAAATCGAGCGCGTCAAAGGTGAAGTGGACATCGCCGCACGCCTTGGCGTGAAGCTGATGCGCCATGACGTAGCCAGCCGCCAAGACACATCCATCAAACAGTTCAACCAGGAGGTTGGACGTCTGGCGGAGGCATGCCGCGAAATCGCCGATTATGCGGCGCAGTATGGCATTACGACAAGCGTGGAAAACCACGGCTATTATATCCAGGCAAGCGACCGGGTACAGACGCTGGTTCAAGCCGTGGAGCGGCCGAACTTCCGGACGACGCTGGACGTGGGCAATTTTATGTGCGTGGACGAAGATCCGGTGGCCGCCGTCAAGAACAACATTCCTTATGCTTCCATGGTGCACATCAAGGACTTTTATCTGCGGCCAGCCGCCCTTAATCCGGGTGACGGATGGTTCCGCACGGCCAGCGGGAATTTCCTGAGAGGCGCCATTGCGGGGCACGGAGACATCAACCTGCGCGAATCGATTCGGATCATCAAGGAATCCGGATTTGACGGGTATTTCTCGATCGAGTTTGAAGGAATGGAAGACAGCTTTCAGGGGACAAAAATCGGCCTGGAAAACGTCAAACGCTTCTGGAACGAGGTATAGGCCGGGAATCAAAGCAGCCAATCTTTTAAAAGATGAGGTGCGGCTGGCGGACGATCCGGCCGTCGGGCAGGTGGAAGGCGTAAGATACGGTTGCTTCGTTTGGTACGCGCAGCGGGGCTGCAGACGGTATAAACGGGTCAACGCTTGCTTCATAAGTGATGCTTACTTGCTGCCCCGGAGAAAGGGTCCCCAGGAAGAGCCCATCCATCAATGGTGATCCTTCCAAGTATTGACCATTTAGCCGGACGCTGCCCGGAACGAGGGATAATTCCTGGGGAAACGCATCCTGCAGCGTTGCATCTACCGCTTGGCTGCTCGTATTTTGCACCGTACATTCGTAACCGATCATACAGCCGATGGTTGCCCGGTTTCTGTTTGACTTCTTGCTGAGACTGACGTCAGGGTCGATCACGTTCACTTGAAGCTCATTGGCCATGGCCTTATACTCCATCCCATCAATGTAATACTTCAAGCAGCTTTGGATGACCAAGGAATCGGTGTCCACCATCCCGACTCTTAAGCTGGCCCTGATACGGATGGAAGCGCCGGGAGCGATCGTCCCGATCGGAATTCCATTTTCGGGCTGCACGTCCGGGTACAGGACGTCATTGATGACGACACTGCCCTGTACAAATGTTAATCCCGGTGGGAGCGTAATAAAGATCACCGCTTTGGATAGCGGTACACTCCCTTGATTCGTCACCAGAAGTTCGTAGAACAGTATATCTCCGATAAACGTTTGGAAGGTGCTGACGTCGGCGATTAGCGATACGGAAGAAGGTAGCACGGACAGCGTCACCGGGTTGGAGGCGATGGAGCCGCGTACCGTTCTTCCCCCGAGAGATTGGAACGAGTACTCAGCACGTCCTTCATTGGTGATTTGCAGCGATGGGGGGATCGCCACCACGATCGCCTGAAACACAACATACACCGAAGCATCAGGCCCCAGCATGCCGAGATCGATACCTGAACCGGGTTGAGCCCCCGGGACGGGGGCGCCGTTCTTCAAGACACTATTCGGAATAAACGACAAACCGGCTGGCAGCGGATCGTACAAGATCAAGCCGGCTTCGCGATTGCCATCATTGCGTATTGAAAAGCTGTAGGTCACCATTTGATTCAGCGAAACGACGCTATTTTGGACAAACTTGCTGAACTTCAGCAATGGGCCGATCCATGGCGTATCGACGGTATTGGAGTAGGCTACCGACTCGGCTCCACCAACGCTAAAGCGGACCATGGTTTGATTTTTTTAAAATAAAATCAGATGTCAGCCCGGACTTCATAGAGTCGTCACCTGTACCTGGAACGTCACGATTACGGTGTCTCCAGCCCCGATGATGCCGACTGTAATGCCTGTA
>NZ_PCZT01000006.1:434788-447571 GCF_002968895.1 Paenibacillus sp. AR247
TTCACGAGCTGCTGCGGGTTTGGCAGGGTATCTACCGTCACTTCCATGGTAACGGTCACATGGACGGTCTGGCCAGGATTGATCGTGCCGACGGAGAATCCGGTTGACGGGTCCGCACCTGGAAGCGGCACACCGTTTACCTGAATACTGTTAGGGACGAAGACAGCTCCGTTAGGAACAGGGTCGATTAATATTCCTGTCGCCGCAATGTTGCCAGTATTCGTCAGCGTTACTGTGTAGACGATCGTATCTCCAACCGTGGCGTTCGTCGTATTGGCCGTTTTGTTGGCACTGATAATTGCCTGATAGACAGGGACGGACGTAACGTTGGAGAACGCGGTGCCGGTAAATGCGCCAGAGTTGAACGTTACGGACGATTGGTTGGTCAGGTTGCCGTCGTCAGGGATGGACAGGACGGTTACGTTAAACGTCACGGTTACTACAGCACCAGGGGCGATCGTACCCAGCTGAATGCCGGCCGCCGGATTGGCCGAGGGCTGGGCAGTTCCGTTAACCGTTACGCTGCCCGTTACAAACTGGCTCCCTGCGGCGATCATATCCGAGAAGACTGCATTGGTGACATTTTCAATTCCATTGTTGGTTACAGTGATGGTATAAGGAACCACTGTGCCCACCGAAGCTTCAACAGCACCGGAAGCTTTGACGACGGCGACGTTTGGCGCGGATACCGGAATCGACAGCGTATTGGAGGCAAAAGAACCATTGATGACCCGAGAGTCCGGGAGCGTGAAGGTAAAGGCTGCGGTTGCTTGGTTGGTCAGCTGCTGGGTTGGCGGTACCGCATCAATAACTGCCGAGAATGTGACGACCGCACCTGTCACGACAACCCCAAGGGGGATTCCTGAGGCCGGATCGGCTCCCGGCACCGGCTGGCCGTTGAGAATTACGCTGTTTGGCACAAAAGTCGTTCCGGCAGGAAGTGTGTCCGTTAAGGTGACAGCTGCGCCGAAATTGCCTGCATTGTTCATGCTAACGGTAAATACGACCGTATCACCGACGGTTGCATTGGTCGTGTTGGCGGTCTTTTGCGCGGTGAAGATCGGCTCAAATACCGGGGTAGTCACGGTATTGGAGAAGGTGACCCCGGAGAAGGTACCCGACGTAAAGCTGACCGAAGACGTATTTGCGAGCTGCGCAGGCGTTGGCAGCGAGGTCACCGTGATATTAAAAGACACGGTAATCGTGGTCCCCGTAGCAATCGTGCCGATGATGATGCCTGTGGCTGGATTGGCCGCAGGCCGGGGTGCACCGTCGACTGTGACGGAACCGGGCACTAAGGCGGCACCAGGCGGAATCGGGTCGGTAAACAGGACGCTGCTGACCGTTTCAATCCCGTTGTTAATCGTAACGGNGTTGGATAATGCGGAGCCAGTCAGCGTGCGGCCGTCAGGCGGCGTATCGTAAAATTGGCTGTCGCCTGGTTCATGATGAATTGCGGGCTCGGCAGCGAGTTGATCACCACCACAAAAGTCACAACTGTGCTTGCTCCGGGCGCGAGAGTCCCTAGATCGATGCCGGCTCCCGGGGATGCACCCGGTATTGGAAAGCCGTTTACGATGACGCTGTTGGGAGTAAACGTAGTCGATGCCGGGATCGTATCTGTCAGCGTAACGGCTGCTCCGAGATTGCCGCTATTACTGACCGTTACCGTGTAAGTAACGGAATCACCGACGGTGGCATTGTTCGTATTGGCACTTTTGGTCACAGCGATTTGCGGTTGTATGACAGGCGTCGTCGTAATGTTCGAAGACGCGGTTCCTGAGAACGTGCCAGATGTAAAGCTTACGGTTGACTGGTTGTTGATTTGCGATGGAATCGGCATGGTTATCCTCACCTCAAAAGTTACGGTAGCCGCAGAACCAGGGGTCAGGGTACCGATTGAAATGCCCTCGGACGGAACTGCTGACGGGCGCGAGGTACCGTTAACAATTACGCTTTGAGGAATAAACGAAGCGTTTGAAGGAACGTTGTCGATCAGGTTGACGTTGTTGACATTGGACGTTCCGTTATTCGTGACCGTGCTTGAAAAAGTCAGGACATCTCCAACGACAACATTCGGCCTCGAGGCTGTTTTGACAACGCTAACGTTCGGAAGCGCTACTGGAATCGTTACCGTATTGGACGCTGCAGATCCCGTAACTTGCCTGCTGCCCGGTAATGTATAGGTATAGGATGCCGCCGCCTGATCCGTAAGCTGTCTCGACGCGGGCAGGGAAGTAATCGTAACAACAAAGCTGACCGTTACCGCAGTGCTTGCCGCGAGAGAACCCAGAGGAATTCCGGTCACGGGACTAACGCCTGGAACGGGATTGCCGTTAATGAGCACGCTGTTTTCAATAAATACGGAGCCAGGCGGAATGTTATCGGTCAGCGTGACGGCAGCAGCCGTGTTGCCGGTATTACTTACTTGAAACTGGTAGGAAAACGTGTCACCGACCGTGGCGTTTAGCGTACTGGCCGATTTTACGATGTTGATGACCGCCAAGAAGACGGGGATAACCAGCGTGTTGGACAGGGAGGTACCGCCAAAGGTGCCGGACGTAAAAGCAACGCTGGCCCGGTTACTCAGCTGCCCTGTGCCTGTCAGGGAATTGACGCGGATTTGGAACGTTACGACGGCAGAGGCCCCTGCACCCAAAGATCCGACGGACACGCCGTTCGCGGGATTTCCGCCGGGAACCGGGGCTCCGCCTACCGTCACGCTCCCGCTGATCAACGATGTCCCCTCTGGGATCGGGTCCGATACGATGACATTGCTCACAGGCCCGATCCCGTTATTGGTTGCTGTAATGGTGTAGGTTATAACGTCCGATACGGTCGCCGCCGACGTGTTGGCGCTCTTGACCACCGTCACGTTTGGCGCAGAGGCCGGAATCGTCAGCGTGTTGGAGGTTGCCGATCCCGATAGGCTGCGCCCGCTTGGCAGCTGGTAGTTATAACTGGCTGCTGCCGTATTGACCAGCGACGGCGGAGAAGGGAGCGAGTTCAGCACGACCTGGAAAGTGACGGTAACGGAGCCCCCTGCTCCCACGGTCCCTGCGCTTATGCCTCCGGTTGGAGTGGCCCCGGGCACTGCTGCTCCTCCAACCGTAACCGAGTTCGCTACGAAGCTGGTTCCTGAAGGAATGTTATCGGTCAGTGTAACCTGGGCTGCCCGGTTTCCACTGTTCCGGACCAAAAGCGTGTACGTAATAGTGTCGCCAACCGTGGCGCTTGAGGTTGAGGCGCTTTTGGCAATCGTGATGACCGGCTGATAGACGGGGGTCGTAATCGTGTTCGACACTGACGTCCCTTGAAAGGCACCTGAGCTGTACGCTACGGTCGACTGGTTCGACAAGGCCCCGGATGCGGGGACGGATTGAACGGCAATCTGAAAAGTTACCGTAACGGAGCTTCCTGCTGCCAGAGTTCCCAGGGATACGCCGCTGGCGGGATTAGCTGATGTCACCGCTGTGCCGCCGACGGTTACACTGCCGGGTACGAAGGCGGCACCGGAAGGGATGGCATCGGTGAATACGGCATTCGTCACGGCTTCTGTACCGTTATTGGCTACTGCAGACGTATAGGTCAGCGTCTCTCCTACAGCAATATCCGAGAAGTTAGCGCTCTTCGTAACCGTAATATTCGGCAGGGTTACCGGAAGCGTGAGCGTGTTCGACGATGCAGAACGCGATATCGTTCTTCCCGCTGAAGGCGTGAACGTATATGCAGCAACGGCCTGGTCGACAAACTGCGGTGGAGAGGGCAGAGAGTTCACCTGTACCCGAAACGTTACCGTCGCAGATGATCCCGCTCCAATACTGCCAATCGCGACCCCAGCCGCCGGATTCGCCCCTGCAATGACGGTTCCGTTAACCGTGAACGTGCCGGTAACGAAAGAACTGCCTGTCGGGATGTTGTCGGTGAGCGTGACATTTGCGGCGATATTTCCGGAATTGGCCACCAAAATGGTGTATGTAACGGTGGAGCCTACCGTCGCATTGGTCCGGTTGGAACTTTTAGTCAGCGTAAGGGCCGGCGACACGACGGTAACAGTGACCGCATTCGATGGGATTACGCCGGTAATCGTCGGCCCGCCGGCAACGCTTTGGAAGGAGAAGGAGGCGTTCGCTGTGTTGACTAACTGGTTGGAGGATGGTTGTGCCGTTACCGTTGCCCGATAAGTGACCGTTGCTGTAGTGCCAAAGTTTAACGTCCCTAGCGGTGCTCCTGCAACAATATCGTAGGTCGGGCGGGGTATACCCCCAACCGTTACACTGCCGCTGACGAAGCTCAATCCCGCCGGCAGTGCATCAGAAAGGACAACGCTGTTGGCATTGGCGGTACCTGTATTGCTTACCGTCACCGTATACGTGATGACATCGCCGACAACGGCAGTCGTCGTGCTGGAGCTCTTGGCTACGGTGATGACCGGCGCGTTGATGTCCACTTGAATCGCATTCGCGTTTACCGCATAAGCATCTCCTGAGGTCGTGAGGATCAGTACTGCTGATGACTGGTTGTTAATAAGCCGGGAGGAGACGTCGACATTCGTGATATCCCAGCCCTGACGGCCCCCAATGATGTTGCTTCCGGGCGCTCCGTTGGTCTGATTGCGGGTCCCGAACGTCCCGGCCGTATTCAATTGGCCGGCATCGTTGTTAATCTGGGATGCGAAAAAGTTGTTGGCAAAGTTGTTGGGGCCCGACAAGGCGGAAGCCGTGTTAGATGTCGGGCCGAACAACGCCTGATCTCCGGTCCGGTTGGCATCGCCTTCCTGGGCGCTGAACAGCGCTCTGCCGCCCAGCGCGCCCGAAACCGGGGTAGCAAACCCCGTCAGGGTCGTCGTAACCGGGTCGGAGTTGGCTTGAACCAGGACGGCGCCCGCACGGATCGACATGTTCCGGAAGGGAAGGGAGGGATTCTGGTAAATGACACCCAGCGTCCATCCGGAATGATTTCCTGTAGGATCGTTAGCGATGACGATGGTTCCCACAACGCCGCCGGTCGTATAAGTACCTGCACCTCCTTGCTGAACCAGCGATGTAACATTCGCGGACCGGACGTACGCCGTCATTCCGTTTCCGAAATCTATGGAATTGGCGGTTGCCGGATCGGGAGTAACGCTGTTCGTGCCTGCCGGCGTTATAAACGTAACGGGATTGTTAATTGAGCTGCTGAGATTAACGCTTCCTGAAATAATGTAAGATCCGCCCCAGATCAGTTCGGCATATAAAACCGTACTTCCAGTGGGAAGGGATAATACAGCCGAAGAGCTGTTGCTCTGAAAAGCGTTCGTCGTTCCTGCCGGATAGCTTCCAAAAACCGAGCTGGTGTTGGTCGTCGCAAACGCGCCAATACTGTCGAGTGTTCCCGGAACACCCGTCATGTCCGATCGGCTGAGCCCGAGGGTATTCCCGGTAAACGTGATCGCTCCCGTAGCATTGAAAGTTGCTCTAACGATTAGAGGAATATGATCACCCCCTTTGTGTCAAATCCGGAAGAGACGAAAGAAAGGACCTGAATAACAGAATGGCACAATTCAAGGTATGAAGAATGAACCGGGGGTATGTGATATTGCGGGGCTGAAATCAAAAACTTATCATTCTGATCGCACAAAAAAGATCCGCAAGCTTATCCACACACAGCGATCTCATCCCAAATGAGAAGTTTGTGGCAGACCTTGCGGATCATCGGTGGGCTTTGCGGATTTTATAGACACATTTTCGGTCGCCCATGGCGAGACACTCGTCGCGGGATACCTCGGCCCCGAGCAGCGATTCGAACAGCTTCAGCTCGCAGGCGCACGCATGATTGTATTTTTTTGCAATTTGCGATATCGGACAATTATGCTCGAATAAGGTATATTCATCTTCATTGTTTTTTTGAAGCTCAACCATATAGCCGTTTTCGTTTTGAATTTCGGCCAGCTGCTCGACCTTTTCGGCAAAGTCCTTGCCTTCCATTTTACCGGCATGGTTTTTCAGCAGCGATTCGCCCCGACGGTCAAAGAGGTGGTTCACCATTTCCGTCCCTGCATCCTGCTCGAGTTCCCCGAGAAGATCCAGCGTAAGCGAATGATACTTGTTGGGAAAAAAATCTTCGGCCTGCTCTGTCAGACGATAGATCGCGGAAGGCCTTCCCATCGGCTGCCGAATCGTCTTGGATTCGATCAAGCCTTCTTTTTCTAGCGTGTTGATATGGCGTCTGACCGCCATGCTGGTGATACCAATAAACTCCGTAATTTCCTTTGCACTGAGTTCGCCTTTGGTTTTCAGCATCTGCAGTATTTTGTCCCTGGTTGAAATATCCAGCTGTTGATTCATGTTAACACCGCCTATTCACTGATCCGGGCCATACATTTTTTTGTATAAATGAATTCAAAGTATAAACAGCCTGTCGATTTGGAAATCAACAGGCTGAACCAATCGCAAATCGTCAATTATTTGGATTTGTAGAAGTTTTCCGCTTTTTGGATCATATGTTTTTCTTCTTCCGGAAGATCGGTATCATAGTATACCGCACCTACCGGGCAGGCAACTTCGCAAGCACCGCATTCGATGCAAATATCCGAGTCAATAAAATATTGATCCGGACCTTCCTCGATACAATCGACAGGACATACATCCACGCAATCAGCCGCTTTTTCGTCTATGCAGGCTGAAGTAATTACATAAGACATTTGTTTCACCCTTTCAAATTAATTAAATATCATGGTTAATAATTCTCTGAGCCAAATTCATAAAAATACGCCATTGCTCGCTGTCATCCCCGAATACGGCCGGGGACTTCTCCGGGTCCGCCGACTGGCCGGGCGCAGAAAGCGGGATCTCGGCCAGCAGTTTGGTGTTGAGCTGCTCCGCGAGAGCAGCTCCGCCGCCTGTGCCGAACAGATCATGCCGCTGACCGGAGGGGTCGGTAAAATAAGACATGTTCTCGATGACTCCGAGGATCGGATGGTTGGTCTGAATCGCCATCTCACCGGCCCTGGCAGCAACATGATTGGCAGTAGGGTGGGGCGTGGTCACCAAAATTTCCGAGCACTGCGGAATTTTATTGTGAACATCCAAGGCAATATCACCTGTACCCGGAGGAAGGTCCAACACGATGAAATCGAGCGGACCCCATTCCACTTCATTCAGGAACGTGCCGAGCATCTTGCCCAGCATCGGGCCGCGCCAGACGACGGGTTTGTTGCCTTGTACGAAAAATCCGGTCGAAATAACCTTGATTCCGTGCCGTTCTACCGGTACGATTCGGTTATTATGCTTCTTCGGAAGATCATGAATTCCCATCATTTCCGGAATACTGTAGCCATAGACATCCGCGTCGATGATTCCTACGCGTTTCCCCTGCTTGGCCAGTGCCGTAGCCAGGTTGACGGTTACCGTAGATTTGCCGACACCGCCTTTGCCGCTGGCGATCGCGATGAACGTCACGCCAGAATCGGCGGCGACGAGCGGGGAATTCATCAGCGTTGGTGCACGGCGTACCGATTTATTCAGCTTAATTGCTATAATATCATTTTTTTCTTCATTTGAAATGGCTTTAAACCGGATATGCACGTCCGCGATGCCGATTCCCTTCAAGGCGCTGACAATCTGTTCCCCGATGCTCTCTTTGCTTGCGGACATGACGGGATCCAGGAGCACCGATAGAGCGGCATGATCCTTATTGATTGTAATATCCCGGATCAAGCCGAGCTCAGCAAGGGGGCGCTCATGCTCATGGTCTTTCAAATGGGTCAGGGCAGCGACCAGGTCTTCTTTGGTCATGGTTGATCACCTTCATTCTCTATCTATGATAGATTGAACTGGTGCATGAAACGTCGTTTCTTCAGTCCGTTCTATCCCTATTACAGTATGGCTCAAAACAGCAGTACAGACCTTCTGTAGATAAAACCGGGGATTTCCAGCCTTTTTACGGATCTGTTCCCGTCGTGTTTTCCCATTACAGAACAGGTATGTACTATTATCAGAGTAATTGTAGTTCACACGGGTAATATAGTCAACATATATGTATATAAAGTAAAGAATATTTACGGAACAAGTATTGACAAAGGGAACGCTCAATTATAATAATTAGTATACGTTTATGTTTACTAATTAGGGGCTCACACCCGTGAAGGGAGGTTCAATTCCCCATTGGACTCGAATATGAATCAGGATCCCGGACAACCGGCGGATCAGGGGAATCGGGAAGCGCGCCCGACGTCTTTTTATGAGCAAATGGGCGGCGCAGACACGATGAAGGCGCTGGTGGAAGCCTTTTATCCCAAAGTGGTGGAGCACCCGCTGCTTGCTCCGCTGTTTCCGGAGAATATATTGCCTGTCATGAAGAAGCAGGAAATGTTTTTGACCCAGTATTTCGGAGGACCTCAGTTATACACGATGCAGATGGGCCATCCCCGCATGCGGGCTAGGCATCTTCCGTTTGCCATCACGCCAAAGCGCGCGGAAGCTTGGATCGGCTGCATGCAGCAGGCCATGGAAGAGGTTATTGAGGATGAAATGCTGCGCCAGCAAATGATGGAGCGGCTTGCGATGACCGCATTCTTTTTCGTCAATACGGATGAAGGCGAAGTCGAATATTAAGGAAACTACAAACAGAAAAGGAGTTAACATCATGAAGCTGGTTGGAATATCTGGCGCGATCATCGGCAGCAAGACGGCTCTTGTGGTGAACAAAGTGCTGGAAGAGGTCAAGAAGCAGTATCCCGATGTGGAGACGGAGCTGCTCGATATGAAAAATTACGATGTGCAGTTCTGTGACGGACGCGATCCATCGGCATATACTGGCGACACGAAAAAAGTGATCGATGCGGTCACTTCCAGTGATTTTTGCTTGATCGGAACACCGATCTATCAGGCGTCGATGTCCGGCGTGCTGAAAAACCTGTTCGACCTGATTCCAGTCACGGCGCTGCAGCAGAAGGTCGTAGGATTCGTCGCCACAGGCGGAACGTACCAGCATTATCTGGTGATTGAGAACCAGCTGAAGCCGATCGCGGGATTTTTCCGTTCTTATGTGGCGCCAGGCTATGTCTACGTCCATGACGATCATTTTAACGAATATAAAGAGATTACGGATCCGAACGTGTTGGAGCGGATTGAGCGGCTGGCCCACGAGCTTGTCTTTATGCAAAAACGGCTGAAAGGTTCGGAATAAGACCTGTCCCCAAAGAAGCGTACATATTTAGCGTTGGATGAGTCCTGATCGAAAAGATCGGGGCTTTTTTTGTCGTATCTTCCTCCAATATGTCGTATAATAGATCCGGGTATGATAGATTTATAGTTTGATAGAAAGCCGTGGTCTTGAATCACGCGGTATTATTTGAGGTGAACACATGCGAAAATGGGCAACATTGATCGTCGCGGTCATCATTGTCGGCGGCGCGCTGATCATTTTGCGAACAACAGAGGAACGGCCAAGGATGAGGCGACCGTAGAGAATCCTCCGGCTCTCGCCCAGGTGGGCGGCGGAGACCAAAGCGATAATGTCGGTACAGTAGATCCGGAAGGCACCAGCGGAGACGGAGATACTGCATCGGATAACGGCAGCACATCGGATACGGAAGGCACGAGCGGTACCGGCAGCGATGCCACAGGAGGTGCCGGTGACGGCACGACCGGTCAGAATGCCGGACAAACGGATGATGGCAAGGATTCCGCTGCAACCGGCGGCAATTCAGGCCAGGATACCGGAAAGGGAGCGGACGAGCAGACTGGCGGTGCGCCTTCCAGCAGTGATTTTGTCAATACGTACGACGTTGAGCATGTCGTATCCAATCCGACGAGCGATACGGTACTCGTTAATAAAACGTACCGTTTGCCGGAAGGTTACGTTCCGCCGGACCTCGTCTATCCTGACGTAGCATTCACGTTTTCGGAAAAATAGATAAGCGCAAAATGCGCAAAGTGGCTGCAGACGCTCTGAAAGAGCTGTTTGACGCTGCCAAGCAGGACGGCGTATACTTGGCCGGTGTATCGGGCTACCGTTCCGAATCCCGTCAGACGACGCTGTATAATAACTATGTGGATCGGGACGGCGTCAAAGCGGCGGATACCTACAGCGCTCGTCCGGGCCACAGCGAGCATCAAACCGGTCTGACCATTGACGTGTCGGGAACCGACGGCAAATGCGCCGCGGAGAGCTGCTTTGCCGGCACGAAGGAAGCGAAATGGCTTGCTGACCATGCTTACGAATATGGCTTTATAATCCGTTATCCGGAAGGAAAAGAATCGATTACCGGCTACAAATACGAGCCATGGCATATTCGCTACGTCGGCAAAGACATTGCCGAAGACGTGACGAAGAAGGATATCACGCTCGAGCAGTATTTTGGAAGCGCGGTTCCGGTATCCAAATAAAGCAGGCTGCAATAAACAGCAGAAAGTTATGAAGGAAGCCCAGTTTATGCTTCTGATCATGACATTCTGCTGTTCTTTGTTGGATTTGTCCAAATGGAAGCTGTATCGCACCAGGGCAAGGCTCATTTGCGTTTTTTTTGAGCGATGTGTACGATGGAATTTGCGGGTTTAACAAAATATCAGGCTGATGCCAATGATGAATATAGAAGGGTTGTGTCATGATTATGGATTCCGATTTGAATATTAAATTAACATCTTATTCCAGCAAGGGCGGATGCGGCTGCAAAATCGGCCCTGCCGATCTGAGCCAGGTGCTTCGCGGCCTGCCGCCGGCAGCGTATGATCCGAATCTGCTGGTCGGGCTCGATACGAGCGATGACGCCGGCGTATACAAGCTGAATGACGATTTGGCGCTTGTACAGACGCTTGATTTCTTCACGCCGATCGTGGACGATCCGTATTCTTTTGGTCAAATCGCCGCGGCGAATGCGTTAAGCGATATTTATGCGATGGGCGGAAAACCGCTGACGGTGCTCAATATCGTCGCCTTCCCGATATCCACGCTGGATAAACGCGTGCTGACCGAAATTCTCCGCGGAGCGGGGGATAAAGTCAAGGAAGCGGGCGCCACGCTCGTTGGCGGACATTCGATTGACGACAAAGAGCCGAAATTCGGTTTATCGGTCACCGGACTGGTGCATCCTGATAAAGTAAGAAGCAACGCGGGAGCTCGGCCCGGAGACAAGCTCATCCTGACCAAGCCGATCGGCGTGGGCATCATGACTACTTCGATCAAGAAAGATCAGCTCACCCCGGAAGAAATCCGGCGGGTGACGGAAGTCATGTCGACGCTGAATAAGAAAGCGGCAGAAATTATGGAAGGCTATGAAGTCCATGCCTGCACCGATGTCACCGGGTTCGGCTATGTGATTTTCCCGGAAGAGATGGACGAGACGGACCGGTACATTTTGTGCGACGCGGTTACCTCCGGCGGCTTGCTCATTTCCGTAGGGCCGGATGAAGCGGAGCGTCTGCTTCAGGAGCTGGTGGATGCCGGCGTGGAAGCGAAACTTATAGGTGAGGTTACCGCACAACATAGCGGGCAAATTGTGATTGAGTAAGGAGCTGTATCATGTTTCAGGATATACAGATCGAGAAGCTTAATGAACTGAGAGCGAAAAATGAAATCACCGTCATCGATGTCCGGTCCCCGTCCGAGTATGCGGAATCAACGATTCCGGGAAGCATCAACATCCCTTTCTTCAATGATGAAGAGCGGGCGGAGATCGGCACGCTGTACAAGCAGGTGAGCACCCAGGCTGCGAAGGAGCGGGGCCTCGAGATTGTGTCCGCGAAGCTGCCTTCCTTCGTAAAGCAATTTGCTGAAATTCAAGGGAATAAGGCAGTATTCTGCTGGCGCGGCGGCATGCGGAGCCGTACGACGGCGACGGTGCTGTCCCTGATGGGCATCCATGTGCACCGGCTTGAGGGCGGCTACCGAACTTACCGTAAATGGGTGGTCGACACGCTTCAGAGCATGGACTTTGCTCCGGACGTGTACGTGATCCATGGCAACACCGGAACGGGGAAAACCTTGATTCTCCGGGAACTGCAGGAGAAAGGCTACCCGGTCGTTGATCTTGAAGGGATGGCGGGGCACCGCGGTTCCATTTTCGGCGAGATTGGCCTGAAGAGCAGCAACCAAAAGACCTTCGATGCCCTGCTGGTGGAGTCCCTGATCCGATATCAGGATTCTCCGTACATTCTGCTTGAGGCGGAGAGCAAGCGGATCGGAAAGGTGGTCCTGCCTGAATTTCTGGTCCAGAAGAAAGAGCTGGGGCGGCATATCGTGCTCGAAGCTCCGGTTGAGCTGCGGGTGAAGCACATTTTGGACGATTACTGCCCGTGGGAGTATCCTGCGGAAAGCCTGCTTGCTTTCTCAAAGATCAAGTCGCGGATTCATACGCCGATCGCCCAGGAAATCGAATTCAGCATGCAGCAAGGAAATTATGGGGCAGCCGTGAGACTGCTGCTGGAATACTATTACGATCCGAGATATGCGCATACCACCGAGGCTTACGGGGAAGCTTTCCATCAGGAACCGGTACTTGCCATCGGGTCGGTTGAGCAGGCGGTACAGCTGGTCGAGGAACGGATTCAGAGAGACCAGGAGCATGTCCAGGCAGCGGCGGAAGATGCACAAGAGAAAAAGCATCAATCCGTATAAAATTTAGGAATGGGAAGGGCCAGGGGACTGGTTCACCCGTATAACGCAAAAAGAAGGAATGCGCTGATGAGCGCATTCCTTCTTTGTTTAAGAGATCAGAAAGTATAGGATTCGGAGCCTCCGCTTCCGGATCTCGCAAGAAAAACTTCAGCTAAACGCGGTCTGTTTCTTGAAGTACGTCGATAG
>NZ_PCZT01000056.1:0-728 GCF_002968895.1 Paenibacillus sp. AR247
CGCAGGAATATATGCAATTCGAAGCGTCCTTCGGGCAGGACTCCTACGCGATCGCTCTGCGGCAAGGGGAGAGCACCGGTCCGCTGACATTTCGGATGAACGGGGCAAAGGCGCTGCCGGGGACCAACCGCTTTCCGTTGAAGTTATCCCTGCCGGACGGAGAACAAATGGAGGCGGAAGCTTCGTACACGGATTGGACCCTAAAGCTTGCAGCTGGTGTGAAGCTGCACCATATTCCGATCGAACAGGCTTTTAACGCAAGGGCCGGCGATTTGTTCCGTATAGAGTATTTGTCGCCGAGAAGCCCCTTTTGCTCGCTGCAGGTCCCGATCCATTTAATTCCTTCCAATTGGTGCGTAACCCGATCGATCGGCATGGAACTCATCAACGACCTTCTGCTGAGCCGCCAGGTCAACGCAAACGGACTTGTGGTGACGGAAGCGGGGGTATCTTTTTTGCAGCAGCGGGATCCGCAGCTTCCTAACGGTGCCTTTGCTTCCCGTTGGGACGTGTTTCCGGACTCGCTTGAACTTCCTGTCGGCTGCAGCGGCCGGCGGATCTATTTGCTGCTGATCGGTTACACGAACCAAATGCAGTGCGGCGTTGTCAACGCGGATATTGAAGTTATTTACCATGACGGTGAAGCTGAGATCCATCCGTTGGTGGCTCCGCGAGACTTCAGGTCCATGGAGAAAGGACCGGAGACGGAGCGGGATTGTGACCAAGCT
>NZ_PCZT01000057.1:0-9891 GCF_002968895.1 Paenibacillus sp. AR247
ATAAACCCTAAACAATGATAGCAAAGACCACCGGGTTTTGGATTTACCCCTGTCAAGTAGACAGTTATAAAAAGGACCTAGGCAACCTTAGTTCGGTACTCAATCGGGCTAAGGTTGTTTTTTGGGAATCGGTGATGATTATAGAGGCGAAGATTATTAAACAGAAATATAACATTGAATTTCATCTACGAGTTGCTTTTGGTTTGTGTAGTGATGTATCCGCAAGGATTCCCTCTTGAAATGGCTAAAAAAACTATCCATACATGCGTTAACGAACAAGGACCTTTGCGATTTGGTCACCATCCAGTACTCGCAAAAAAAACAATTGTCTCAATGATATCTCCTAAATGATATCTCCAAATTGGCATTTCGCCCCCAACGCTCGGAGACGAATTATGCCGCGCTCGCCGCAGTCGATCTGATGATCAAGGATATCCGTGCGTTTCGCTCAGGCGTCCATCTGCATCTCAAACTAGAATGCAAGTGCCCTAACTGGATTCACCGAAGACTCCCCGAGTATATGAAAAGCAACCTTCCCGGGATATCAGTATTTATCTTGCTCCGCCACCCCATAGACAACTTCAAGACGTTTGTCTTAGCCAGTTTCGTGGCTTGAGAGCCAAACCCAAAAATCCATAGGGATTGTTTATTTCATCGTCCATTCCATCCTCACAGAATCGATAAAAAACGTTTGGCTTCTCATCAGACAAGCGGCGGCCGTTGACGCTTTATCCCAACCATCCCATTCTTTAAATCGTTGGTTGCGAATAATTGATGTACCCCACCGGAATTCCTGCCAATCTGCGAAGCATCGTCAATTGGCCGATATGGCAACAGTGAATCGGAACCTCACTGCACCTAACCAATGACGAAGCAATTTTTCGGCGTTTAAAACCGGAGGTTGAGAATTCTTTTCCATTAATTTATCCCTTCTGAATCAACTTGTTCTCTTCGAGACGCCGTCTTGTGAACTATGTAAACGCACGAACAGGGAATAAGGCCACTGCCGGTGCACCCGCCCAATGGCCGTTGAGCCCAGCTTTTTATACGCGAGATAATGACATCCAATTTAAGGCCTATCACCTGTTCTAAAACATCCAAGGTGGAATTGAGGATCGGATTGTAATTCAGCACAAGCCGGAGTTATGTTCATCATTTTTGAAGAATTGTCTCGAGAAGATATAAAAGAGAGTGATGGGGAAATAGATTCGGAGAGTCAATTTCATTCTCTTACGGAATACGAACTTCTTAGCAACACCACTTCTCGGACTCAAATTTCATAACCCATTCGGAGACAGGAAAAACGAGCGATCAATCGGAATCGCTTGTGCTTCATTATCTTAGAAAACGCGTGTTCCATCTTCTTTCAAACTTTGAACCATTCGGCGACATCCGCCCTGTTCCTTTTTATATCAAGAGATTAGCCATATGCTTGGTGTTCACAGTGATGAGTAAGCTAATTAAATATGCCTTCAAACGCTACCATTGATAAGAAAAGACCACCTGATTTCCGGTGGTCTTTGGTTTTACTTTAAGGCCATACGTCACGCTTCTAAAGCCATCTATGACCGGGCCTCCCTGATGAAGATGATACGAAGCCTGGTTCACTGTCCCTTGGGCCCTTACGTACGAACTCGGATTATCGTCTTTCCCTGATCCGCTCGGTTGGGTTGAAAGCAGCGACGGCATGGTCGAGGCTGGCGATTTGGCCGATGTTTGTTCGTAGCCGACCATCCCGGACACGCTGGACGATCTCACCTAGTTGTTCACGATCGGCCTCGACGACAAAATCAACCGCCAAGCTTTCGGTCGGCTGTACCTCGGGCGGGCCTGCGATGGTCACCAGCATTCCGCCTGTACGAACCAGACCCGCGGACCTCTTCCCGATGTCACCACCTATCACGTCGAAAACCATATCGACGCCAACGACGTCTTCCAGTGAATCGTTGTCGAGGTTGACGAACTCATGCGCTCCGAAGTCGAGCGCCGTCTGACGATCTGCTGCACGTCCGGTGCCAATGACGTAGGCTCCCGCCTCGCGGGCGAGCTGCGTCACCATCGAATTGACTCCACCGGCCGAGCCATGCACGAAGAGACTCTGCCCAGCCTGGAAGCGGCCGTGCACGAATAGTCCTTGCCACGCAGTCAGACCCGAGATCGGCAAGCTCGCACCTACCGTGAAGTCGATATCGCTTGGCAGCGGTGCAAGATTGCGCGCCTCGACAGACACATATTCCGCTAGGGTGCCGTCGCGAGTCCAGTCCGCGAGCCCAACCTCAATCCACATTAATTGGTATAAATGTGAGAAAAATTATATTTATTTAACCCATTTCACAACATCATCAAAGGGTCTGCGAATTCTTGGTCCCGGCTCTTTTTTGCGATAACCGAAGGCGAGCATGACCGAAATGGTAAAGTGTCCGTCTTCCAGCAGTCCTTCCTCTTCCAATATCCGATTCATTGTCTCAATATCAAAACCTTCGATCGGACATGAGTCAATGCCAATTAATGCTGCAGCCGTCATCATGTTCGCAAGCGGAATGTACGTCTGTTTGATGCCCCAATCCGTAAGAAAACGATCATGATCCAAGAGCTTGAAATCATTTCTCTGGAACTCTTCATAGATTTCAAGATGCCTTGACAGTCGTTCCTTCGGAACGGCTTTGGATTGCTGCTCCAACTGGTAGGCGGAGTCATATCTCATATCTTGTGCGGTCCTGGATAGAATAATGATGAAATGGCTGGCTTCTGGTAATTTGCTAGCCGCTCCATAAGAAACGTCTTTTATTTTGTTCAGAAGCTGTTCATTTTGAACAACTACAAATCTCCACGGCTCAGCGCTAAACGAGCTGGGCGAAAGCCGGCCCGTTTCCAGAATAAATCTAAAGTCCTCGTCAGAAATGGTTTTGTAAGGATCGAATTCTTTGGTTGCATGCCGAAAATGATGAGCTGCCAAAATTTCTTCCTTTGTTATTGTCATGATATCCTCCCTCTAAAACTAGTAAATTCATGGTGGGTCCATGTACAGCAGGATCCGTTTTTTCAAATCGATCCACACGCTATCAACAGTGTTACAGTACGAAAAGATAAAAAATCGTTAGAGCTTTCTTAGTTCTCGCAAAATTTCCTCCGGACTTTGACGCTGCATGAAATTCGGATTGACATAAGCGGAGCGGATATTAGCGCTCTCATCGATCATGAATGTAGCTGGAACCGGCAAAACCCATTTCGAGGTATTATTGTACTCTGCAAGATCGAGTCCGGCACCTTCCATGATTTCCTGTACTCCCGACGGAACATCGAAGAGCAAATTGTATTTGGCCGTTACCAAGCCATTCGGATCGCTAAGGACTTGAAATTCCAATCCTTCCTTTTCTTGTAGGGATAACGAATGATCAGGCTTTTGTGGGCTAATCGCGATAAGCTGCGCCCCGATCGCCTGGATTTCCGGTAATATCTGCTGGTAAGCCCTTAATTGCATATTGCAAAAAGGACACCATCCCCCTCGATAGAAGACTAGCACAACCGGCCCTTTCGCGAGCTCTTCAAATAAAATCACATCTTGGCCTAGTGCGTTTTTTAATTAAAATCTACCGCCTTATCGCCTGGTTGCTTCCCGGAAGCGGTCCCCGTTTCCTGAAGCTCCTCGATCATTTGACTCAGTTTAATCTGCGCTTCAATAGGTGTATTTACTTTAAACTGCTGAGCGGCTTCTTCCAGCTGTTCGGTTAAACTTTGGTTGCTCATTGTTCTTAAACCTCCAATATTGATTTGATGGTTTGATTATAAAGGCAGGTTTAAGCTCAGTTCTGTAAAGTAGATTACAGTTCATAGTATCCATATTTTGAACTAATCAATATGGACAAAGTTAGTCGTTGTAAGTATCATTTTCAAAAAAGTGAAGGTATTCCCCATATCCTTCCTTCTTCAAATTCTCTTTTGGAATAAAGCGCAGTGCTGCTGAGTTAATGCAATAACGCATACCCCCTTTATCCTGCGGTCCATCGTCAAAGACATGGCCCAAATGGGAATCACCTTCATGGCTTCTCACTTCGGTACGGACCATGCCATAGCTTTGATCAAGCTTTTCGGTCAAGTGTGACTCTGCGATCGGTTTGGTAAAGCTGGGCCATCCACAGCCGGAATCATATTTATCCTGCGAACTGAAGAGGGGCTCTCCCGATACAACATCGACATATATCCCTTCTTGTTTATGATCCCAATATTCGTTATTAAATGCCGGCTCTGTGCCGCTATTTTGAGTCACTTCATATTGCATCTGAGTAAGTGTCTTCTTTAATTGATTCGGATCCTTCTTGAGCTTCCAATGCTGTTCAATGAATTGATCCCTGCCGGATCCTTTGCGATACATTTTATAGCGGAACGGATTAGTTCTATGATAGTTCTGATGATAATCCTCTGCTGGATAGAATGTTTGTGCCGGCAAAATATCCGTCACAATCGGTTTATTGAATCGGCCACTCTCAGCAATTTTTCGCTTTGATGCTTCCGCCTTGTTCTTCTGATCCTCATTGTGGTAATAAATAGCTGTCCTGTAGGATTCTCCTCTGTCGTTAAACTGCCCACCCGGATCGGTCGGGTCGATTTGTGACCAATAAATGTCCAGTAACTTGTCATAGGGAAACACTTCCGGATTAAACGTAATTTGCACCGCTTCCCTATGTCCGGTAGTCTCGGAGTAAACCTCCTCGTAGGTAGGATTATCCTTATGTCCACCTGTATAGCCGGAAACGACCTTAATAATGCCCGGCATTTCTTCAAACGGCGATACCATACACCAGAAGCACCCGCCAGCAAAAGTAGCCAATTCTTTGTGTTTATCGTTTGTGCTGTTCATTTCAACACCTCATCTCTTCAATATTCAAGATCACGAAAATTTTGAAAAAACATAGCTTCATTACAAGTGATTCAGCCGGCCGGACAAACCCTTGGTAAACATTTATGTATTATCCTCATTTCCCCCTGATTTCATGCATTAAAGCAAGGCACGTGATGTTTGTGTCATTAAGGAATCCACACTCTCAACTGCATATAGTAAACTCCCTTTCGTAAAGAGGGTACGACCATGAAATTGATTTGACTTGATATATATTTTGAATTATATTCATGACAAATGCTATCGACGATTAATCATGTCGCCATGTTATTCGATCGCATGCAGTGTTGGTTATCCTGATTCAGTTAGTCTTGAAGTCGGCAAATATTTTATTGAGAACTACCGTAAGATAATCCGAACGAATTGATTAAGCAAATTAATCTTTATGGCAAAGAAATTCCGGAAATAAACACAACCGTTCATAGCGCAATCTCCAGCATTATTCTTAGGGGTTATTCACGATATATTCGAAGTACCGACAAAATCTCTGAGGTCGATGGGGCTATTACTGCCTTTAGAAGTTAACGAACGTTCTTTTTATAATATAAAGAAACTGAAAATTGTTACAGCAGACGGTTTAGATGATTGGGGTAGAACACACGATGTAATTACGAAGGAGATGAGTCGTTTTGAAAAATAATTTTATCGAGTACTGTCTAAACAAAAAAGGAGCGATTAAAGATTATCCCTCGGGACCCGATCCAATCGCGATAAAAATTGCAGGTAAAATATTCGCTCTTTTATTTGAGAAAAAAGGGTACTTGGTCCTAAAATGCGACCCCGTAATTGCCGAAAACTTGAGAGAGCAGCATGAAGACGTTAAACCGGGGTACCATATGAACAAACAGCATTGGAATACGATTATTCTCGGGGGTTCTTTGCCAGAGTCGGCTATCTTTGATATGATTGACCATTCCTACGATTTAGTTGTACAAAGCCTTCCAAAGAGCAAACGAGTGTCCATTTAATGATTTTCAAGTAATTCCCGACTCAACCTCAGCTGCTGTAGATTGATCGGCCGGGCCCAAATCCTACCGTGTAAAGTGCTAGTTGCCGGAAAGTGTGTATCGAGGCATAGAGCCACAAGTCATCCAACTTGCAGCTGGGAGTACGTCGGGCATCGTTTCGCAATCCAGATTTGAACGCCTGTGACCACTTTCGCTCCCTCATATCGTTCCTTCTAACGTTAATAGCCCCTTGCACTTAATCACCCTCGCAAGATGCAAAGATAGCCTGTAACGCGACTTACCATGGTTTATTTGGCTCGAATCGACTGTTACTTGTTCATAATGTTGTTCATAATGGTTCCACAGTACCGAGTTCAAGTCGCTACTGACGTTACAGCAAACTCATTGAAAAAAGAGGATTCCCTTGAGAAGCACGAAATAAGGGCCTGGCCAATATAACGCGAAACATTCGTTAAGCTCCCATCCCCCCCTGATGAAAGGAACTACAGCAGGTTTTGGTCGAAGTTCTGAAATTACCGCAGAGTGAGAGCCTCACTCTGGTGGTCAAAACAGTCAATCATGTCGACCAGCTGCCCGCCGTACTCGCACATCTCCCAAGCTGTACACTCCAGTTATATTCCCAAATGCGTCATTCTTGAAATCGCGGTTCGTCGTGTCTCTGTCTATGATGAAGCATCTAAACGAAATGGTGTTGTTGAAAAAAATGAGAGTTAATAGCACCAATTTTTAGGTATAAAATCACTTAACAATGTAATGTAGATTACAGATGTTCATTCAGTCAGCATGTTAACTTGTAATAAAAATAGACAAGTACTATTGATCAGTCTATTTTATTTTGTACTGTATGGCAGGACAAAATATCGCTCCATGAATAAAAATGCGGAAGGAGATATGGATGAAGGTACTCGTTTTAGGAGGAACAGCATTTTTCGGTCGCAGGTTAGTTCATTTATTACTCAGCGATGGCCATGATGTGACAATTGCAACAAGAGGTCAGACGCCGGATGATTTTGGCGACGCCGTGACCCGTATAAAGGTGGACCGCACGAATCAGGATGCCATGAAGGAAGCGTTCGGCAATTGTTATTATGATGTCGTCTACGATCAAATCTGCTTTAATCCTAAAGATGCCAAGATTGCCCTGGAAGCGTTTGGCGACCGCATTAAGCGCTATGTACTAACCTCAAGTATGGCGGTTTATAACAGTAAAGATACCGAAATCACCGAAGACGATTTCATACCGGAACAATACAGCTATGATTTAGACGTTCAGAACTATGACTATGCTGAAGGAAAACGCCAAGCCGAAGCCTATTTCTTCCGGAATGCGGTATTTCCCGTCGTTGCCGTTCGCGTTGCCATGGTCGTATCGGGAACCGACGATTATACGGGCCGTTTTGATTATTATGTGAAGCATGTTGCTGAACATAAGTCGATCGGTGTGTTGGAAGTCGAGCACCCTATTACTTATGTGACAGCGTGGGATGCGGCCGAATTTCTTCATTTTATCGGAGCCAAATCCGATATTGTCGGACCAATCAATGCAGCGAATAGAGGTTACCTCAGCATCCAAAAACTCTGTTATGAGATAGGGGACTGCTTGCATACGCCCCCCCTGTTTCATGTAGGCCGGCATGAAGAACAAACCTTATCCCCCTACGCCATGTTCCCTTATACTTGGAAGATATTGAATGCCAGAGCCGCATCTTTAGGATTTGATTTTCCGCCCATTCAAAAATCGATTTCGCTAATGGTCCAGGACTGTGTTTCTAAATGGGAAAGAAGCTTAAAGGATGAACTTGATGCATTTCAGGCTCAAAAACAAATGTCGCCAGATGCCGCGGCGGCATTTGCCAGATTACTTCAGGACCTTCGAGATCAAGGTGCAGGCAAAGGACCGAATATCGGAGATAAGGCTCCCGATTTTACTCTGGAAGATGCTACGGGCAAACCCGTCACATTATCTGAAGAACTAACCAAGGGCCCCGTCATTGTCGTGTTCTATCGGGGTGAATGGTGTCCGTACTGCAATTTGCAATTGAAGGCCTATGAGCGCATCATCAATGAGATTAAAGCTGCTGGTGCTCAATTGATTGCCATTAGTCCGCAAACACCGGATCATTCGCTTTCCATGAAAGAAAAACATGAACTGAGCTTCCTCGTCCTTAGCGATACAAACAACAAAACAGCGGAGAACTATAATCTTAAATACAGGCTGCCTGACTTTATGCAAGCCATTCAAAAAAGATCTGGTATTGAGCTGCATCAATATAACGGTGACCATACATTTGAGCTTCCTGTCACAGCCACGTATATTATCGATAAAAAAGGAACCGTCAGAGCTGGTGCTTCAGATGTAAACCATAGAACGCGGATGGAACCGTCAGAGGCCTTAAAAATAGTCCGTTCGTTGCAATAATGGCCACTTACGATGGTATAAGGAGGAAAAACAATGTCCAAGTTGGCTCATGCTTTTGGTATAAAATTTGAAACATTCGGAATTAACTGCCTGTTTATCGCTTTGGCGATTGTTTACATTTGGATTGGCGGGATGAAATTTACGGCTTACGAGGCGAACGGGATCGCGCCGCTTGTCAGCAACAGTCCGCTCTTGGGGTGGCTTTACGATGTGATGCCGGTCCGTACGTTCTCTTCTCTCCTCGGGGTTCTGGAGATTCTCATCGGTCTTCTCCTGCTCGGCCGTTTTGTGTCCACAAGGCTGTCGGCTGTCGGAGCGGCGCTTTCCTGCATCATGTTTCTGACCACGATCAGCTTCATGTTTTCCACACCCGGCGTTATTGAGCCGAGCCTTGGTTTTCCGGCTCTCTCGGCGTTTCCGGGACAATTTCTCTTGAAGGATCTTGTCCTGCTGGCTGCTTCGGTATTCGCCCTCGGTGAATCGCTGAAGACGGTTCGCAGCGAAACAATTCACTGAATCCCGACCCTAGCAGCAAACGGTCGGTCTTCCGCGGCGTTGAAAGCCGTCGGAGGGGATTGCAGCGCCCGCTGCTTTGCCAAATCGGCAAGGCAGCGGGCGTAGCGTTTTTCATTTTTGGGGTCCCTCCTGCCTGAAGCGATTTGCCCCCGGGACGGTCGTTCAATTTTAACCCCTGTTAACGGAATGTGCTGAGTGCATGACAGCAAGAAAGAGACGGCGGGCCCAGGTTCGACAGGTCAAAGCCTATGTGGAAGAAGCGGACGACGGGTCCGCTTCTTCCGCGTTTACGCACCGCCGCAGCCGGTTGCCGAATACTCGTGACGGATTTTGGGAAAATAACCTTATCTGCTTAGTAATGGGGTGATGGATGTGAAAACGGGCAGGGATCGTGGGAAGGTCCCGTTTGAAGAGGAAGACCATGGTGAGGTCGTACCCGATCTCGCATATAACGAAACGGCATTAAAATCGATATTTCGGGGCTGCTCCGACGTGATCTTCCGCAGCATCCGGCTCGGCGGCGAGACCCGGTGGATCGTCGTTTATATTTCTTCGCTGGTGGACAAAAAGATGCTGGACGAGCATATCCTGAGCCCGCTCATTAAACGCCGTACCAACCCGAACGAAAACGTAAGCGGCAGTATCGAAGCGCTCGACGACCTGTTCATCTCCATCGGCGAAATCACGCTCGCATCCAAAATCTCCGATATCGTGCGGTATGTGCTGAATGGCTATGCCGTCGTTCTGGCGGCGGGAAACAGGCGGGCGATGGCCGTTTCGGTCAGCGGCAAGGCGCAGCGCAGTCTTGAAGAGCCTACCTCCGAACCGGTCATCCGCGGGCCGAAGGACGGATTTATCGAAAATAATTCAACCAATATCGGGCTGATCCGCAGCAGGTTGAAAACGTCCCGCCTGAAAATCGAAACCTTTACGGTCGGTGATCTGACTCAAACCGAGGTTGCACTGACTTATATTGAGGGCGTTTCCGACGCTTCTCTTGTGGAAGAAGTCCGGAAGCGGATCAGCGAAATTCGCATCGACGGTGTGCTCGATTCGAACAATATCGAGGAATTCATCGAGGATACCGCCTT
>NZ_PCZT01000058.1:0-3970 GCF_002968895.1 Paenibacillus sp. AR247
TATAAGGATTCAGCTCTTCCGCATGCAGGGAAGGAACGAGCGTTTTGTGGTAGATTTGCAGGGCGGCTTTCTGTAAACCGATGACACCTGCCGCGGATTCCGCATGCCCGATGTTGGACTTGACCGATCCGATCGCGCAGTATTGGCGATCCTGGGAATCGCCGCCGAAAGCGCGGATCAAGCCTTCCATCTCAATCGGATCCCCAAGCGACGTACCTGTGCCGTGGGACTCAACGTACCCGATCGTCCGTGGATCGATTCCGGCCTGCGACAAGCAGTCGGCAATAACTTCCGCCTGTGCGACCGGCCCGGGAACCGTGAACCCACTTACCGCTCCGACATGATTTACAGAACTGGCTTTGATAACGGCATAAATGCGGTCACGGTCTTCAATGGCCTTGCCTAACGGCTTCAGCAGCACTGCGGCCGCCCCTTCGGATGAGACATAACCGTCCCCATCCTTGCCGAACGTCCTGCACCGGCCATCGCTGGAATGCATTCCCCACAGTCCGTAGGTCACGTACTTGGCTGGATGGAGCGACAAATTGATCCCTCCGGCCAGCGCAACCTCGCTTTCTCCACGCTGCAGGCTTTCCACTGCCAAATGGACGGCGGTTAAGGAAGATGAGCACAGCGTATCGACCGTCATGCTCGGTCCATGAAAATCGCAATAGTACGAAACGCGGTTTGCAATCGGACCGGTCTGCAGCGACAGCGGGAAAGTCGCCCCACGCGACATCGCTTCCGCCCCGATGAGCGAATAATCCTTATGCATGACACCGGCGAATACACCGACTCTGCGCCGGGCATTGCCGTGCGGCGGTACGATTGTATCGGGCGTATAGCCGGCATCTTCCATCGTCTCCCAGCAGACCTCAAGAAACAGGCGTTCCTGGGGATCCATCGTCTCTGCTTCCCTTGGGGAAATCCGAAAAAACTTCGGATCAAACGCATCCGGGTCGTCGATGAACCCGCCCCATTTGGAAATGTCTTTTCCCGATGGGGATTTGATATGCCCCATGCTCACCCGGTCCCAACGCGAAGGTGGGATCTCCGTCACGCAGTTTTTTTCCGTCCAGCAGGTTTATCCAGAACTCATGAATGTTCCCTGCCATCGGATACCGGCCGGCCATGCCGATGATGGCAATGTCACCCTCCGATCCCGAGCCCTTCGATGGGGCAGAAGAAGGCAGCTGTATCCTTGCCTTGCCAGATGGCTTCCTATCATACTGCCGTTCCTGCTCGTCAGACGGTGCCGGCGGCATGAATCTGTCATGGTAATGTTTGTCCAAATAGGAGGCAAGTTCCTGGATCGTTGTGTATTCGAATAACAACGTCGGCGACAAAGTCGTACCGATTCTGGACTCCATGGTTTTCACCATCCCCAGTAATCCTGAAGAGTCCAGACCAAGCTCGTAGTACCCGGCACGCCGATCGATCTGACCTCGGGCAATACCGAGTCTGTCCGCCAGGATATCGACCAGAAACTGTTCGATCGACTCAAGCGTTCCGCCGCTCTCCCGCGAAGCCAAGGGGTAGTCCGTTCCGGATTCGGCTTCTCCGATAGTCCCGATCCCGTTCCAATCCAGTCTTGAATCAACACTGATCCGGCCGGCTTCGCGAACCCGCTTGACCGTAAAATTCCGCAGCTCCGCAACCTTGCTTCCCTGGGAGTTGAAAAACTCCATCGTCCAGGAGATGAGCTCGTTCCGCCGGACGACCGAGTCTTTCCGGACAAGGGTATGACATTGCAGCTGTAGAGGCTCCACGGCGCGAAAAGATTCATAATACAAAGGCAGATACAAACGCGGTTCATCGGAAACCGGAGGTGCCAGAAATCTCGTTGCCCCTACCCCGCTGCCGTCGATGAGCGCAGGATGAAACAAAAACTGTTGCGCGCTCGGCTTGGCATCGGGTGCGACGCGAACGTCCATGATCACGGAGTCCGGCCGCTCGTAAAGCATCCCCTCCGCTTTGATCCATCCGGTGTGGACCAACTGCTGCTCGCGGTACTCGCTGTACATTCGCTCCAGCGGTACTACAGCAGGTGCGGCGTGACGACCCGGTTTAAAATCCAAATGATCATTGATAAAAGAGGACGCCTCCGTCAGATGCATTTCGGCTTCGGCATATAATTGGCTTTCGCCGAACGGCCGATCGTCCCCGGAAGAATGCCCTTGGTGCCCTTGGAGCCGAATCCCCCATATGCCGGTCATCTGGCGATCGGCAGCCAATTCCAGCCTCACACTTTCGGAACCGCTGATCAGCACTGGCCTGTGGATGGCCAGGTTGCGCAACTCCAGTTGCCGAAAGGAGAAGCCGTGCTTGTTAAACGCCTGATAGATTAGGTCAATATATGCCAAACCCGGCAATAAAGGCTGCCCGAATGCTTGATGGCCCGCGATGATAGGATTTCGGGCAGACAGATTAAAATATTCGTATATCACTTGGCTCCCCCCTAGTCGAATCTTTCCCAAAAGATAAGCTGCGGTTCGGCGGATGGCGGATTCTCGTCGGGACTTGTCAGCTCCCGCTCTACATCTTGTTTTTTTGGCCGTCTTTCCCATTCCGGAACCGGGAGCGGATCGCGCTCCTTACGAGCTCCAGACCAAACTGCGGCATCCTCTAAAATGACATGGACATTCGTTCCTCCGTCGGCGAAGCAGTTCAGGGCCGCCAACTTCGATTTCCGCTCCCAAGCGGTGGCTTCCCTCTCGAAATAAAACGGGGATGCCTGCAGGTCGAAATGGGCCATCGGTTGTTGACCGGACAGGAACGGAACGATGCTCCCGTGATGAAGCATGAGGACTACTTTGATCAGGCCGGCAATGCCTTCCGCGCACAGCGGGTGGCCGATATTAGGCTTGATCGATCCCAGCGCCAGCGGCACCTCCGAGTCGTTCCTGTAAATCGATTGAATCGTCTTCAGCTCGAGCAGATCGGTCACTTCGGTACCTGACCCGTTGACTTCAATGTAAGTGATGTCTTCCGCTTTTTTGCCGCTTTTGACCAAGGCTTCCCGAAGAACTTCCCGCTGGGCCTGGAGATTGGGAGCCGCCGGTCCGGCGGTCCGTCCGTCATTGTTGACGGCGATGCCTTGGATGACCGCATAGATCCGGTCTTCGTCCGCGAGAGCCTGCTCTACCGTTTTCAGCAGCACCATGCCTGCCCCTTCCCCTGGAATGATGCCGGCGGATCGCACGTCAAACAGATGGAACTGCCCGGATGCATTCAAAATGCCGCGCTGATCAAAAATTCGATGGGCTTGATCGCTCGTTAACAGATGAATGCCTCCAACTACCGCTCCTTGAATGTCCCCGCTTTTAAGCGCCTGAACAGCCATGTGCAAACCGACGAGGGAGGACGAACAGGCGGTATCCACCACCAGACTCGGTCCCCTGAAATCAAGGAATTGCGAAATGTTCGCCGCCAAATAATTTTGCCCGACGGCAACGATTGGGTTGCGGGCTTGCATCAGCGCTGACGCCTCGGGGGAATGCTGTGTTCTGGCCCCGAGATAAACCCCGTACCGTTTTCCCTTCACTTCCTGCAGAGTATATCCCGCATGGCAAATCAGCTTGACGCTCTCCTCGAGAAGCATCCGTGCCTGAGGATCCATGGCTCTGGCATCGGCTTCCGGGATCAGAAAATACGAAGCGTCAAAGCCTTCAATATCGTTCAGCCATCCTGCATCGTATCCGCTTGAATAGCCCCATCGTTCGCTTGGCATCCGGCGGATGGCTGATCTTCCATCGTTCAGCAGGTCCCAATACTCTTCCAGCGACTCGCCCCCGGGAAATCGGCATGACATGCCGACCACGGCGATATCTGACGAGGCAGCAGGCTCCGCTCGATGAGAGCCTGTTTCAACCGGATAATCATCCAAGCCCGAAGCGCGCGTATCCTCCCCGAGATCTGCATATCCCTGCTTGGCCGAGGCCGATGCTGTCAATACGCCGTGATCCCCATC
>NZ_PCZT01000059.1:0-672 GCF_002968895.1 Paenibacillus sp. AR247
ACGAGGATTTTCAGTCCTCTGCTCTACCGACTGAGCTACCGAGCCTAATTTTGTTTCTATTAAGAGCATTATTGCAACAAACTAAACCCTCAAGAAAATAAATGGCGGAACCGACGGGATTCGAACCCGCGATCTCCTGCGTGACAGGCAGGCATGTTAGGCCTCTACACCACGGTTCCACGGCCAATTATGTATCTCCATTCGTAAGGAGATAAATTGCGGGGGCAGGATTTGAACCTGCGACCTTCGGGTTATGAGCCCGACGAGCTACCGGACTGCTCCACCCCGCGTCAATTAAAAAATATTTATTTTCTTTAAAGTATACATGGTGGAGGCTGAGGGGATCGAACCCCCGACCCTCTGCTTGTAAGGCAGATGCTCTCCCAGCTGAGCTAAGCCTCCATAAGGAACACTTTTAATATCTTAGCAGATAAACCGCTACAAAGGCAAGTATTTTTTCTTTAGGATTCTCATCCCTGATGCTAATAATTAAAGTGGTGACCCGTATGGGATTCGAACCCATGTTACCTCCGTGAAAGGGAGGTGTCTTAACCCCTTGACCAACGGGCCAAACTATAATGGCGGAGAGAGAGGGATTCGAACCCTCGAGACGCTTTTGGCGCCTACACGATTTCCAATCGTGCTCCTTCGGCCAACTCGGACACCTCTCCA
>NZ_PCZT01000060.1:0-668 GCF_002968895.1 Paenibacillus sp. AR247
GTTGTGCGCGACGTTGGCGTTGCGGGCGGTACCTTGGGCGGCTGGGTGCTGCCTTCGTCCGCCTTTGCCTTGTCGTTCAGAAACTGGACCGTCACCAGGGCTGCGTCCTGGCGGGTCGCCTGATTTCCGGGATTGAAGGTACCATCGGGGTATCCATGAATGAGTCCCAATTCAACGGCAGCGGCGACGGCATCTCTGGCCCATGCGGAGATGGATGCAGCGTCGGAGAACGTTAAATTACTTCCTTTTCCTGCAGGGTTGACGCCTAGAGCGTTCACGAAAATCACTGCCATTTGCTCGCGGGTGAGGTTTTGGCCCGCTCCGAAAATCCCGTTCCCCATGCCTTTGAACAATCCTGCCTTGAACGCCGCTTCCACGGCAGCATAGGCATAGTTTTCTTTCGGTATGTCTTTGAAGGTCGGCGTTACCGGCGGATGGCTAAGATCCAATTGGAGCGCTCTGGCCATGATGATCGCAAAATCCTGCCGCTGGATACCGCTAGCCGGATTGAATTTTCCATCGCCTGTTCCATGGATGATTCCTTTGCTGACAAGCTCATTTATCGCGTCTTTGGCATTACTGTTTGAAATGTCGGATAGGGACGCATCTGCGGATACATGCGGCACCAGAGCGCCCAGCAGGGCAGCCGCCGATAGAATCGATATCGA
>NZ_PCZT01000061.1:0-2774 GCF_002968895.1 Paenibacillus sp. AR247
TCGTGAACCAGAACGTATTACTGGTTTCATTATCGCATCCAGTTAGCTTGTAATGGGAGCCTAACTCTTTGTTCTTCTCGAGCTCAATCCCCCCGACACACCGTGCTCGGACGACCTGCATCGCTACCAAACCCGTCCCTCGAGTTGTCATATGTATACGTGATCGCCTCAGCCCCATCAAAGACCAGCTCATAGAAGATCGGGTCACCTTCAATTGTATATTGCGTTATACGCACCTGATTCGGCACTCCCTTGTCGAGATTCTCCAAAAACAGCTTCCACTTGTCGAGATTGTACATCTTCCCGTGAACGTTCACGATATCTCCATTCGCGGCTGCTTGGTCAGCACCATAAGGGTCAGACACAGCGGGGAACGCTTTCGGCTTTGCTGGCGGTGAAACCGTCTCCCCCGGTACAGGAGCAGTGAAAGAACTGGTCGTATTATCGCCAGGTCTGTCCGACTTCTCATTGCAGCCCGATAGCAAAACTAATGTAGCCGCTAATATTAACACCTGTTTGATCATGAATGATCACCTCATATTTAACAACGCTATAGCGAGTACGAATGTTTCAATCGCAGACGCGAGTTCATTAACTCCATGACTAATTAATTTATGAATATGGACCACATTGCAATAAAAAACAGGCCGTGCCCCAGGTCTTTTTGACCTGTAGGAACGGCCTATTCTGATTCGCCTCTATTTGTCTTCTATATTACTAATGATTTTCTTGATCACCGTGACCGCTTCCGCCCGGGTCGCTTGGGCTTGAGGCTTCACTGTGCGATCGGGGTATCCCGTAAGAATCCCTCGTTCTACCGCGGACGCAACTGCATTTTTCGCCCATTGCGAGATCCGATCTCCGTCGGTGAAGGACGGAGTACCCTTCGTGTTCTCCAAATGTAAGGCATTCGCCGCCATCACCGCCATCTGCTCCCTCGTGATGGGCTGATCCGGCAAGAAGGTATTACCGTCGTAACCCCGGATCATTCCATTGGCATAAGCCGTGGAGATCGCAGCCCGGGCCCAATGGTTCTCTGTATCGATGAACACTTTATCCGCCTTCGGTTTCCATTGCAGGACCTCGGTCAGAATCGAAACAAACTCTGCACGTGTAATCGGACGGTTCGGACGGAATGTGCCGTCCGGATACCCTTTTACAATCCCGCTTCCCGCCAGATGCTGGATCGTTTCTTCAGCCCAATGGCCCCGGATATCCGTAAATACGGCTGCAGATTCGTTGTTAACAACCGTTCGGGCGATGGCCGCGAACTTGCCGAGGTGGTTGATCGTCCCGCTGACCATGCCGTTCTCGAAGTCGATTTGCGGATCCCCCAATGGAACCCATTGCCTGGTATCCTCGTTTAGCCAGCAGAGCAGAATTTGATCGCCATCCTGCCGGGTCACATCAGCGTTCAGGCGCAGCTTGACGGTCACATTAACAAGGAAATTCCCCGGCACGTCTTTCTTCATTTCAAATACTCGGCTGACTAGACGCTCATGATCGGACAACGGGAGAGTATCCGAATCGGTTATTTTGTTAACCGTCACTTGGAAAGGGCGGTCCAATGCACAGGCGGGAAACGAGATCTCGCCGCCTTCGAACTTAACCACACCGCCCTTCAATCCGACCACGCTTGCCGCACCGCAATTCAATCCGTCCAGGTTCGTGTTTGCCGGCAATGGCGCCGAACTGCTGCTTCCCTGGCCCAGACGGAACCGATTCGATACGGCTTCCGTCGAGTTCCCCACCCGATCCGATGCTCTTACGTGCAAGTACCAATCGCCGGTCGCCCCGCTCTTCGTCAGATCGGTGCCGCTGGCAAACGGCACCCAACCTTCCGCTGGAGCGGAGAGATCCGTCGTCCAAGCATATTGAAGCGTTGAATGATCGATTCCGCTTCCGGTATCCACTGCCGTCGTCCGGGATGAAGCCGATGGAGCCACGGATTCCCTGCCGTTCGGGGAGAACGTGATGGCAGGAGGCGTTCGATCGATCTTCACCTTCAGCACGTCGGACAACTGATGGCCGGCCTCATCCTCCGCTTGGAAGACGATCGCATGGTCGCCATCCTCGGTGATTTCGATCGGGGAACTGTTCGTATAACCTTGCGGTGATCCGGCGTCCAACGTAAAGGTGAACGAGGCAATCCCGCCGGTTCCCCCCTCCAGCGTATACGCTGACGGTCACGCTCTGGTTCGTCCATTCCCCTTCCGTATAAGTGCCTCCGTCCGATTTTACCATCGTCGGGGTCAATGCCAACCCGCTTGAACCGATTTTAACCGTGCGCCGTTCCGCCGTTTCCATTCCCGCCGCATCTACCGCCTTGAAATCGAGGACATGGACACCGTCGTCCTGCAATTCAATGCTAGTCGTATAAGGCGACCAAGTCTCGCCTCCATCCAACGAGTAGACAAACTCGTTAACCTCGGCTGTCCCCTCATAAACGGATGCGCTCACCGACACCGGTTGGTTCGTCCACGTTCCGTCTTGGTAATTGCTGCCGTCAGCCGTTGTCATTGTGACCTCGATATTCGGCGGCCAGGGTTGATCCGACACGCTGGGCAAAGGATTATTCGCCAGATCAACGATACTTCCCGCTTGCGAATCGTACGACAGCCTGATATCCTGGCCGCTGCGCAATGGTTCTCCCACCTTCAGCTTCATGGTCTTTGCCCCGGCCTTTATGGTATCGACCACTGTGACATCAACCCCGTCTGCTAGAACGGAGAAGCCTCCTGCAGACAGCAAGTTCACCTCTTCATCGAACGTCA
>NZ_PCZT01000062.1:0-2976 GCF_002968895.1 Paenibacillus sp. AR247
GAAGGGGATTTGGGCGAGTCCATGGGTCGGCCTGGACAATTTCAAATTCATATTTTCCTATCCCGATTTTTGGAAAGTGCTGCGCAATACGGCGCTGATCGCCCTGTATCAGCTCGTGTTCGGATTTCCGGCTCCGATCGTGCTGGCGCTGCTATTCAACGAAATTCGCAGCATGATCATGAAGCGGACGTACCAAAGCCTTTTTTATCTGCCTCACTTCTTATCCTGGGTCGTTGTTGGCGGCATCGTGTTTGAACTGCTTGCGACAGGCGGTATTGTCAACGTCGTTCGGGGCTGGTTTGGTTATGAGCCCGTTTTGTTCATGCAGCAGGAGAAAATGTTCCGCTCGATCGTGGTCATCTCCGGCATTTGGAAAGAGGTCGGATGGGGAACCATCATCTATCTTGCCGCGCTGGCAGGGATCAACCCGAATCTATATGAAGCAGCGGTCGTGGATGGCGCCAGCAGGTGGAAACAAACGCTGTACATCACGCTGCCTTCGCTGCTGCCGACCATTACGGTTCTGTTTCTGCTTCGGATCGGCAACTTTCTCGAACTCGGCTTCGAGCAGATCTTTAACTTGCTGACACCGATGACCTATTCGGTCGGGGATATTATCGAGACATACGTTTACCGTGCCGGTGTCCTGCAAGGGCAGTACAGCATGACGACGACGATCGGTTTGTTCCAATCGATCATCGGGTTTATATTGCTGTGGATTTTTAACAGGCTAGCCAGAAAAACAGAGCAGGGGTTATGGTGATGAAAACAACGTTGAGTCAAAAACTGTTTACCGTCGTCAACTATGTTGTGCTAACGGCAGCGGCTTTTACGATGATTGCACCGCTCCTGCAAATGCTGGCGGTTTCGCTGAGCTCGCCGGTTGCCGCAGACTCCAAAAAAGTGTTTCTCCTCCCGGTCGAATGGACGGCCGATTCGTGGATCTATATCCTGCACAGGCAGGATTTATGGCAGTCGTTTGGCATCACCGTGTTTATTACCGTCGTGGGGACGTTCCTCAGCGTGCTGCTGTCCGTACTTACCGCGTATCCGCTGGCACACGCCAAGTTTCTTATTCGCAAGCATGTCATGTTCGGGATCGTCATTACGATGATTTTCAACGCACCGCTGATTCCGTTCTACATGACGGTCAAATCACTCGGCCTTCTGGATTCGATTTGGTCGCTGATCCTGCCCGGCGCGATCGGTACATTCAATATGGTCATTATCCGGACCTTCTTCATGGGCATTCCTTCAGAGCTCGAGGACTCGGCGCAGATCGACGGCTGCCACGATTTTCGCGTATTGTTCCAAATCTATATGCCTTTGTCCAAGCCGGTGCTCGCAACCGTCAGCCTGTTTTACGCCGTAGGGTACTGGAATACCTTTCAGCGGGCGATTCTGTTTATCCGCGACTCGGAGCTGCATCCGCTGCAAGTTAAGCTCAGGGAATATATCATGACACCTGAGACGCTAGAAGTCGCCGACATGCTGGGTAACATCGGATACAACACGACAACGTTGAAGGCAGCCACGATTATTTTTGCCGCGACGCCGATTATTTTGGCATACCCGTTTCTGCAGAAGTATTTTGTGAAAGGCGCAATGCTCGGCTCCTTGAAAGAGTAGAGCCTATCGCCTCAGCAAGCTGCCAGGGCGAGTTCAAATCAATCATGACAGCGAAAAGGAGAGATCGAAATGAAAGCATGGGCTAAAAGCCTGCGGTTGCTGCTGACCGTGGTGACCGGTACGGCAGTGATTGCCGGATGCAGCGGCGGTAAAACGGGGGAGGGGACTTCGGGCGCCGGGGATCAAGATTCTCCCTACACTGTTGTAAACGTATACAAAACCCACCTTGGAAAGGGTAAGCTCCCCAAAAGCGATGATCCTCATGTAAAGTATATCGCGGAAAAAACCGGCGTGCAGTACAACCTGGTCACAACCTCTTCCGGCGGCGATCCCGTTGAAAGCATGAACGTCATGATCGCATCCGGTGATTTGCCTGACATTATGCGTCCGGTAGGCGGTGTGGAGCAAACGCTCATCTCCCAAGGCGGTGCGCTGGCGCTGGACGATCTGCTGCCGAAATATGCGCCACACGTTTGGGAACGCATTCCGGAGGAGGCGTGGAATATCGTGCGCTCCGCGACCGATGACGGAAAGATCTACTATGTCCCGAAAATTTACATGATACCCGAACGTGCACCGATGATCCGGCAGGACTGGCTCGACAAGCTGGGGCTTCAAATGCCCAAAACCAAGGATGACTATGTGAACGTGTTGACCGCATTCCTGAACGGGGATCCCAATGGCAACGGCACCAAAGATGAGCTGCCGACGACGGGGCGGGAATTTGGAACATGGATGGACCACTTGTTCGGCATGTACGGCGTCGCCATGTGGGAAGGAAAGCCCGAGTGGGATATCTATGACGGCAAGCTGCAATACGCAGGCGTAACCGAAAATATGAAAGCGGCCATCCAATTTATCCGGGAGTTATATGAGAAAAAACTACTCGACAACGAAACCTTCTTGAACAAAGGAGAAATATGGACGGCGAAGATCAACAACAATCTGGTCGGCAGCTGGTACCACCTTCCCGCGAATTTGAACAGCCGGCTCGATGCGATTGAGAAGCTTGCGCCTGATGTGATTATCAAGGGCATGCCGATGCCGACCGTGGAAGGATTTAAAGGCTTCGTTACGCAGAAAAGCGTTGGTGAACCGGAGTGGCTCATTCCGAAAGTGTCCGAGAATAAAGCGGAAGCTTCCCTGAAGCTGCTCGATTTCTTCTATGATCCGTCAAATGCGGATTTTGTCCAGTTCGGCATCGAAGGAATCCAGCATGAGGTCATCGACGGGAAGAAGCAATTGCTGCCTGCAGACGATAACCGCACGATCGGCCTCGGCATGCTGAACTACAACACGAAGGAAAGCATGGATGTCCGCATCGAGCAAACCTTCCCGGCGGACCGC
>NZ_PCZT01000063.1:0-2998 GCF_002968895.1 Paenibacillus sp. AR247
CACTTGGAATGACGACAATACGCCGAACTTGGGAGAGCCGGTAGATCCGAACATACCGATTGCCATACCTTCCGGCGAGCCGATGCGTAAGCGCTATGAAGCGGAGAATGCGTTGTTGGTGAAGGATCCGAATGGAGAAACTTCTCCGGCTGTCCAGCGGGAAAGCACCGCATCAGGCGGGATGAAAATCGCGGGTATCAAGAACGCCAATGATTATGCACAGTTTACAGTAAATGTGCCGGAGGCGGGATTCTATAACCTGTCCGTGCGCAATGCCAATGGCTCTCCCAATGCGGCGGATGCCTCCCATATATTGTCGGTCAACGGCGGCTCCGGTGCCAAATTGAACATCGTCTATTCTGGTCCGAATCGTTGGGGAACCTCCGCGGCGAAAGTCTTCCTTAAGGAAGGCGACAATATCATCCGCTTCTCGAAAGGGAGCAATCTTGCCGAAATCGACAGTATGGATCTATTTAAGCTGGATACATCGGAAATTTTATTTGAATCCCCGGGATTCACCCTGGGGTTGAACGAAACCCGCAGTTTGCCCCTGTATACGGTAACGGGCGCTACCTATACTGCTATCGATACAGGAGCTACCTTCAGTTCTTCCGACACGAAGGTAGCCATTATTGATGAAGGGGATCAGATTAAAGCTGTCGGGGCGGGCAGTACGACAATTACCGCGACATATAATGGGAAAACAACAACGGCCGCGGTAACCATAGTCGCAGAGCCTAGATCGGTGCAGTCACTTGACATGAGCGGATTGGACAGCGTCCTGACCAGCGGACAGAGTAGCCGTCCATTGCAGGTAACTGCTCGCTATAACAACTATGAAATGAAGAATGTGACAGCTGATGCTCAGTATACCAGCAGCGATCCTGAGGTGGCCCGGATTGATACTGTCTCGGTCACCCCTTCGGTATACGCAGATAAACCGGGTACAGCTCTTATTACAGCCGAATACAACGGCAGCAAAACGGCAATCCATTTGACGGTAATTGAGGCTTCTGATGCGGTTCAGGTGGTTTCCGAAGTGAAGACTCCTTCCGGAGTGACTCCTGATCCGCCCAGCGTTGTGGATATTGTCTATAATAGCGAGTCGATGACGGCGGAAGTTGTCAGCTGGAAGCCGGAGGGAATGGACTTCAGTTCTCTTGGTACGGTTCAGGTGCCAGTCATTCTGAAGGTGGATGGCCGAGATATTCCTTCCACTGTATCCGTAGAAGTTGTTGCAGGATGGGGCCTTGATGACATTGTGAATCAGCTCCGCAATAGACTGGCGAATTTCTCTTATCCGTTGGGCACTGGGTTAGGCAACTATAGCCAATCCAAGTATGACGCTTTTGTGGCCGAGGTGGATAAAGCGGAGGAGATGGCCTTCAACCCGGATCTGAGCAAAGAGCAGTTTGACGGGGAACTGGATAATCTCGCTCAGGCGGAAGAGGCTCTGTTAGGTTCGCTTAACAGCGTGCAGGATGGCGTTGCCTATAACGCTTACCGGGATTTCTCCGGCGATACGGTAGGCAAATACCCTTACGGTATCACCACCGAAGATCTGACCAATGGAGCTACTGCAACGGTAAAGGAAGAGGATGGGAATAAATTTCTTCGACTGACCACGACCGCTACCTCGGGCAAGGCAAACCTGTTCCTGCCATATACAGGGGAGGTAAAAGCGGAGGGGGATCAGCGCATCGTCATCGAATATCGCGCCAGATTAAACAGCAGCTTCCAATACGCGAATGGCGCCATGATGAGAAACGACAGCGGTACCGGCAATTATTCGATGGTCACTGCTTTTGATACCGGTAAGTTTATTGTACAGAACGGTGGATCCAAGAAAGCAGTCCAAAACGTGTCCTACAATACTTGGTACAAAATCAAAATGGTGGCCAACTGGGATAACAAGACCTACACCGTCTATCTCGACGATGTTCCGGTAGCTACGGATTACAATTTCCGCCATACAGGCGGTGACAAGCTGATCGGACAACGGTTCGGTATTGACGGATACGCCAATGCCTCCATCGATTTTGATGATTTCAAAGCTATGGTCATAGGAGGACCAAAGGCTGCGCCAGAGGGTCTTGGGAAAGTCGATGAAACAGCGGCTGGCGCCAATGATGGACGTATCACCGGGGTGAATGATTCCATGGAATGGTCTTCAGATCATGGGGGCACCTGGCTAAATGTAGAAGGTGATACACTTGCCAATCTGCCGCCCGGAACGTACTGGGTTCGATACCGCGAAACGGACACACATAAAGCAAGTCCTTATGTGGAGTTCACTATTATGGCTTTTAATCAATCGATTCCTGTCACTAGTGTGAGACTAAACCAAACCAGTGCACAATTGTATACCAACTATGGTCGCTCTACTGTCCAGCTCACCGCACATGTAGAACCCGCTGAAGCATCTAATAAGACCGTGATTTGGAGCACGTCAAATCCGGCTGTAGCTACTGTGGATGAGCACGGACTTGTGCGTGCCCACGCTTCTGGCACGACTGTGATTACGGCGACTACTACAGATGGCAGTTACACAGCGTCTTGCGTTGTGACTGTCGGTGTATATGCGACCAGCGGCGGCAGCAATTCTGGTGACGAGCCTGCCAGTTCGACTGCCCCACCTAAGCCTGCCCCGATCACTAAGAATGGGGACGGCAGCACAACTACTATCGACACAGACCAGGCAACCGGAACGGTTACGGAAACCACCGTCTGGCCGAATGGCGACCGTAAAGTCATCACGAAGGAACGCAGTGGCACTCTGACCGAAGTGGTCACGAAGCAAGACGGCAGCAAAAGCGAGACAGTGAGCAAGCCCGACGGAAGCAGCCGTTCTGTCGTCACCGATTCGCAGGGTGTGAAGGTTGAGACAATCACGACGTCTCTAGGGGAAGTAACGGCCGAAGTTCATCTACCCGAAGGAGTGGCACAAGCACGGATTACAATTCCCGTCAAGAAAGCCTCCGCCTCCACTGTTGCCTAT
>NZ_PCZT01000064.1:0-10242 GCF_002968895.1 Paenibacillus sp. AR247
AACCGTTTTGCGGGAAAGTAGCTGTTGATTTTGTCGGACAAAGCATGATCGGTCAATATGCATCCGACTTAACCCGTAGAGCTGCGGACCAGGAAGAACCAGAGGATACATATAAGGAAATCCTATTGGTCTTGGCGGATCTCTACTGCCAGGGATATTCCGTTGATGGAACTACACTTTATGCCGGCTGCTCTCCGCGCCGAATCGAACTGCCGCCCTATCCATTCGAAAGGGAACATTATTGGGCCGCCCATCAGAAATCGATGCCAACAACCCAAGAGCAAGGTTGGCTAAGCGTTCAGCCGCAAAGCGTACGCCTCCAAACGGAAACGATTGGAGGAGCGCATGAGATTGCCGAGTCGGGATATCGTTCGTCCCCGCTTCCTGAGGAAAGCGAGGTGCTGATGTCGTTCGAGGAGGTTTGGGCCCGGGAGGATCTTCCACATGACGGTTCATTATCTTGGAAGCCGCGTACGCTGCTCTGTTTCCTGAACGAAGATGAGCATAAACAGCAGCTATTAGCGATAGTCCGTGAACGGAGCCCAGAGACCCGCATCATGTTTATTTCCCACCACACCCCCGATACCGGGCTGTCAGTGGACGAGCATACCTTAACTGTCACCGATCCGAAAGCGTATGCGGATGCGCTCTCCAATGTGAAAGAGCGATTCCCCGAAGTGGACTCCGTTCTGTACATGTGGGCAATGGAGAATCCGGCGTTGTCCTGCGATTATGCATCGATTGTTCATATCATTCAAGCCATGGCCTCAGCCCGCCTGAAACCGAAACAGCTGCTTCTTGCGGGGCGCTATTCCAATCCGCTGGAACGCTGCCACTTGGAATCATGGATTGGATTCGAGCGCTCGCTTGGACAGGTCATGCAGGGCTTACAGGTGACCACCGCAATATTCGCTGCGAATTCCGGCCATGAAGAAGGACCGCTGGCCTGGTTCCGGCACATCTGGGATGAGCTTGGAGCCGAACTCGGGCAAAGCGTCCTTTACGAGGGGGACGACCGCCGCGTCTGCCGGGTCCACCCGGTGGCGGATCAGGAACTAAGCACCGATGAACGAAGCGTCAACAGCTGGATCCGGGAGGGCGGCACGTACTTGATTACCGGCGGCTGCGGTGGGATCGGATTACAGTTCGCGAAGCATGCGGCAGCTAGGCATGCCGTGAACCTGATTTTGACCGGCAGATCCAGGCTGGAACCGGCCAAGCAGTCGGAGATTGACGCTTTGGAGGCGCTAGGCTGCAATGTTTATTATTTGCAAGCAGACCTTTGCGATATCGAGGCTATGCGAAACGGTTTAGATGAGGCACGGCGCCGTTTTGGAAAAATAAACGGGGTCCTTCATGCGGCAGGCATCTCGGACGGCAGAAACATTCTGCAGAAAGACGCGGAAGCGTTTTTGCAAGTGCTGGCGCCCAAAATTTCCGGCACCCTGATTCTGGATGAGCTTTTGCAGTCCGATCCGCCCGAATTCGTTTGCTATTTTGGTTCTTCATCATCCGTGCTGGGCGATTTCGGCGCCTGCGACTATGCGGTGGGCAACCGTTTTGAAATGGCTTATGCACAGCATCGGGCCGATTCGGTAATCGGGAAAACACGAATCATCAATTGGCCGTTATGGAAAGAGGGCGGCATGGGCTTCCACGATCCAGACAGCACAGATATGTATTTGCGAACCAGCGGGCTGCGTCTGCTCGAGACGGGAGAAGGATTGGATGCTTTTGACCGCATTCTCGCGTCGAGACAAACGCAGGTGCTGCTACTTCCGGGCCGTCCAAGCCGCATACGCCGTTTTCTGGGCATTTCCGGGTCAGAGGCAGATCGGATACAGGAAACTCAAACGGCAATCAATGCAACCTTTCAGGTGCCTCCGGACTCCCCGGGAGGAAAAGGACGCAAAAAAGAAATGAAAGGGTGGAGCATCGAGCAGTGTCTGGAGTGGGACATAAAGGAGAGGATCGTCGAACTGCTTCACATTCCGGCCCATCATCTCGATTCCGATGAAAACTGGGCCGATTTCGGCTTTGATTCCATCCATCTGGCCCAATTTGCCACTCGGCTCAGCGAGTATTACGGTCTCGACATTTCGCCGTCGATATTTTTCGGGCAGTCGACGATTGCTAAACTGACAGGCTATTTCATGGATGAATATGAAAAACCCATGCTGTCCTTCTATGCGGAAGGGCTGGACAGATCAGCAGAAGCAGCCAAAGCGAACGAGGAACAGATTCTGCTTGTCTCCGGAATACGGGAGCCTGCCGCGGATTCGAGTAGTCGCCTGGCTGCGCGCCCAAGCCCGATACAAGCTCCGGAAGCCGGTCAAGTCGAGATTACCCGACCACATGTGTCGGAACTCTCGCATTCGGTGTCGGAAGCCACAGGTGACCGAACGGAGCCTGTCGCCATCATTGGAATGAGCGGACGATTCCCTGGAGCCAGAACGATCGATGACATGTGGACCATTTTGTCGGAAGGAAAATCGGCCGTTTCGGAGGTGCCTCTGGACCGCTTTGACTGGCAGCATCATACCCGCGAGGCCGAAGCAGTCGGAGACAAGGTATTCTGCCGGTGGTCCGGAACGATTCCCGGTGTCGGCGAATTCGACCCCTTGTTCTTTGAGATCTCCCCCAAGGAGGCGGAATGGATCGATCCGCGCCAGCGTCTGCTGGTACAGGAAGCCTGGCGGGCGCTGGAGGATGCCGGATATGGGGAAGAACGGCTCAAGTCAAGCACGATCGGCATGTTCGTCGGCGTGGAGGAAGGCGACTATCATTTGTTGACTAAAGAGCAGGGCAGCATCACTTCCAATCACAATGCGATCTTGGCAGCAAGATTATCCTACGTACTCAATTTGTCGGGGCCGAATATGGCGATTAACACCGCATGCTCTTCCGGGCTGGTGGCAGTGCATCAAGCCTGCATGAGCCTGCGAAACGGGGAATGCGACACAGCCGTCGCCGCAGGCGTCAACCTGATGCTTACACCTGATGCCTACGACGGCATCAGCCATGCGGGCATCCTGTCGGAGGACGGAACATGCTACGCCTTTGATCAACGGGCCAACGGAACGGTTCCGGGCGAAGCGGTTGCGGTCATCGTACTGAAACGCTTGTCGAAAGCAGTGGCCGATCGGGACCCGATCTATGCGGTGATCCGCGGAAGCGGCGTCAATTATGACGGAAAGACCAACGGCATCACGGCACCGAGCGAAACGGCACAAGCACGCTTGATTCGTGACGTCTACCAGCAGTATCATATTGACCCGGAACGGATCGAGTATATCGTCACGCACGGCACCGGAACCAAGCTTGGCGACCCGGTCGAAATCAACGCTTTGAATGAGGCGTTCCGGACCTTTACGGGCAAACGGCGGTATTGTGCGGTAACGTCAGCCAAAACCAATTTCGGACATACTTTTGCAGCCTCCGGCCTCGTCAGTCTGGTCAATCTGGTGATGGCCATGCGTCATGGCGTCATTCCAGCAAGCCTGAATTTCGAGCGTGAAAATGAGTATATCCGTTGGGACGACAGTCCTTTTTACGTCAATGGGGTCAGTCGGACATGGGACGTATCCGGAAAGGGCACCCGGGTCGGTGCCGTCAGTGCCTTCGGCATGAGCGGGACCAATGCGCATATGGTGGTGGAAAGCTATCCGGATGCGGCAAACCGGGCGACAGCCGGAAATCCGCCGTATTACCTGCTTCTATTGTCGGCCAAGACCAAGGAAGCCCTGAGGACCCGGGCGGAGGACTTGACCGAATACCTGGCTGCCGGGGATCGGTCCGATGAAGAACTTAAGGAGATCAGCTACACCCTGCTTCAAGGTCGGCAGCATTTTCAATACCGGTCGGCTGTCGTGATTCGAGACTTGTCGGATGCCCAAAACGTGCTGCGGCAGTCCCTTCAGGGTATGAACTCCCCTCATTACGTGGAGGGCAGGGTATCGCGCCAATTCACCGCCCAACGGGCATTGAACCAGTATGTCGATGAGCTGATGCGGCAAAGCCAAAGTCAACGGGGAGATGCGCAAACCTACCGGGACACGCTGCTCGCTCTGGCGGATTTGTACTGCCAAGGCTATTCGTTAGATGGAGATCGGTTGTTTGGCGAGGAACCGCCGGGCTTTGTCCATTTGCCAACCTACCCTTTTGCCCGTGAATATTATTGGGTGAAGGCGATACAAGGCCAGGAGAATGCCGCGTCCGCAAAGGTAATATCCATTCGGGAAAAGAGTGATAAGGATCTCTCCTCACGTGGAGATAGAGAGCCTACTCTGCCGAAGGATGGAATAATTCCGAATGACGTTAGAATCCAATCGGAACAGGATGGACAGATGCGTACCAACGGGCGCCATGATGAAACAACGGCGCTGGCGGCAGCGGCAGTCGGCCATTTAAGAACGATCGTGGCCGAGGTCACCGGCGTTCCCTACGATCGGCTGGAGGATGAGGCCTCCTTTGAGGAAATCGGTCTCGATTCCTTGATGATCACCGGATTGAACGCCAAAGTCGAACAGTGGATCGGAACGCTGGAGTCCACCTTGTTCTATCAATATAACAATATCCAGCAGCTCGCCGACTATTTGGCGGTTCATCACAAGGAGGCGGTGGAGTGCCTGCTTCCCGATGTTTCCGAGCCCTTACCAATCCATATTTCTGCTCCAAAAGATCGGAAATTGGCCAAGCAGGCTTCCCTTGTGGAGGAGACAGTCCCTGCACCATCTCACCGGGAAAGCCAAGATTCAGCGACTAAGAACGAGGCAGGTCCAGATGCCGGCGCCATATCTGGGCTAAACCTAAGCCCAAATGGAGGACAGAACGGAGCTGTCGATATCGCCATCGTCGGTTTGGCTGGTCGATATCCCCTGGCGGATACGTTGGATCAGTTTTGGTCAAATCTTTATGAAGGTAAAGACTGCATCGAAGAGATTCCTGCAAAGCGCTGGCCGCTAAAAGGCTTCTATGAGCCGGATCGGACCAGGGCGGTGGCAAACGGGCTGAGCTACAGCAAATGGGGCGGTTTCCTGGATCGGATCGAATACTTTGACCCGCTATTTTTCAACATCTCGCCTCGGGATGCCATGTACATGGATCCGCAGGAAAGGTTGTTTCTCGAGACGGCCTGGGCATGCGTGGAAGATGCCGGATATACCCGCGATTCGTTGAGACAGGACGGTTACGGGAACCAGATCGGCGTATTCGTGGGAGCAACGTTTAACAATTACCAGCTTTATATGGCTGATGCCGCGAACAAAGCCAATCAGAAGGAATACCTCGCAACGAGCCAAATGTTCTCGATCGCCAACAGAGTCTCCTACGTGATGAACTTTACCGGACCGAGCCTCACGGTGGATACCGCCTGCTCCTCATCCCTGTATGCCGTGCATCTGGCATGCGAAAGCATCCGAAACGGCCAATCACGGCTGGCCATTGCAGGCGGCGTGAATTTATCGATTCATCCCAGCAAATACGTGACGCTCTGCCAGGGACAATTCAATGCATCGGATGGACGCTGCCGGGCATTTGCCGAGGGGGGGACCGGATATGTTCCGTCCGAAGCAGTTGGCGCCGTCCTGCTGAAACCGCTGGATGAAGCAATCCGGGATCATGACCAAATCTATGGGGTGATCAAAGGAACCGCTGTCAGCCATGCGGGCAAAACCAACGGATATACTGTTCCCAGCCCGGTTTCCCAATCCCAGGCGATCGACAAAGCGCTGGGACAGAGCGGAATTCATCCGCGAACCATTAGCTGCATCGAAGCCCACGGCACAGGAACGGCGCTCGGCGACCCGATCGAAGTGAAGGGGCTGACCGACGTCTTCACCCGATATACCGATGCAAAAGGTTACTGTTCCATCTCGTCCGTAAAATCGAACATCGGGCATGCCGAAGCGGCCGCCGGGATTGCCCAATTAACCAAAGTGCTGCTTCAGATGAAGCACCGGACGCTGGTTCGTAATGTGATGCACGCCGGACTGAATCCTAACATCGATTTTGGTCGAACGCCTTTTACCGTACAGACGGCAACCGCTCCATGGGAGCGACCGGTCATTGACGGCAGGGAATACCCGCGCAGATCCGGCATTTCTTCGTTCGGGGCGGGTGGTGCAAATGCGCATGTCATCGTGGAAGAATACAACACCGATCCGCTGGATCACCACAACGATAATGGAACCGTTAACCGAGCCTTGATTTTGTTGTCCGCCAAAAACGAGGACCGGCTCAAGGCCCAAGCGGAGCGGCTGCTGTCCTCGATACGCCGCGGGCAGTGGTCCGATGAGCAGCTGCCGGACCTTGCTTACACCCTTCAAGTCGGGCGCGAGGCGATGGAGGAAAGGCTGGGCTTAATCGTTCAGAGCCTCGAGGAGCTTGAGAAGAAGCTCGATGCTTTTATGCAAGGAAGAGGGCTCGGCAAAATCTACGTTCGGGGACAGGCTAAACGGAATAAAGAGATTGTGTCCGTCATTGAGGCAGACGCCGACTTTCAGGAGACAGTGCTGAAATGGATGGAACGGGATAAATACGATCAGTTATTGGGACTGTGGGTGAAAGGACTGAATGTGGATTGGAGCCTCCTTTACGGAGAACGTAAACCATTCCGCATCAGTCTGCCAACGTATCCTTTTGCAGGTGAACCATACTGGGTTCCTGAGATTGAGAACTTATCCGCGCCTCGAGATGATCAGGCGGCATCTAGCGGTCCTCGTTCCGCTGTTCTTCATCCGCTCTTGCACCGCAACACTTCGGACATATCAGGCGTCCGATTCAGTTCCACGTTCGATGGGACGGAATTCTTCCTGGCGGATCATGTGGTAAAGGGAAAACCGTTCCTCCCGGGCGTCGCTTATTTGGAGATGGCGATTCAAGCCGTGACGCAAGCGATGCCGGAAGCCGGCCTTCAGCACAGACATCCCGATATCCGGTTGAAAAACGTGGTGTGGGCCCGGCCGATCGCGATAGAGGGAACGCCAGTGGAAGTCCATGTGGATCTGCTCCAAGATGAACACGGCGAGATTGCCTACGAAGTTTATACCGTCCAACATCAAGCGGATGAGCAGGCGGTAGTGACCCTGCACAGTCAGGGTTCTGCGACCGTCGGCAGCTGTGGTGAGCGTCCGGTGATCGACTTACAGAAGGCCCGGTCCCGCTGCCGTCCCGATCCGATCCCTTCCGAAGAGCTTTATGCGCTTTACGGCAGCATGGGGATTCAATACGGTCCGGCACATCAAGGAATTCGGGGGATTTGGACGGGAGACGGGCAGGTCGTGGCAGAAATCGCGCTTCCTGACGCACTGGCGGGAACGGAAGCGGATTTCCTGCTTCATCCAAGCCTGCTCGATTCCGTGCTTCAGGCGACCCTCGGCTTCGTGATGGGGGCCGGACCGGAAGGCGGAAGGAGAGACAAAACCCGGTCTTCCGTTTGCGCTGCAAGAACTGGAAGTCTATGGCCGCTGCCCCGAAGCGGTGTGGGCGGTGATCCGATTTAGCGAAGACCACAAGCCTAACAGCCCGGTTCAACGGGTGGATATTGATGTATGCGATGAGATCGGGACGGTCATGGTGCGCATGAAAGGATTTTCCACCAGGATGCTGGAGGCGGCCTCGGCCGTTAAAGGACCGGAAGACGATGCCGGCGTGCTGTTGTTTGAGCCCATTTATTCGGAGAGTCCAGCGCCACTGTACGAAGGGATTCCGTCCTATGCCAGCCGCTTCGTGTTCCTGTGCGATTTGGAAGAAGCCTCCGCTATCCGTATAAACTCCAAAGAGTCGGCATTACCTACCCGGTTTGTCGCACTAAACATGGCGACCGGAAACATGGCGGAGCGTTATGCTTCATATGTGGAAGCCGTGTTCACCGAGATCCGGAGCGTTTTACGGCAGAAACCGAAGGATCGGGTTCTCGTCCAGGTGGTGATGCCGACCCGCGAGGAGCACCGGTATCTCGCAGGACTTGGCGGTCTATTGAAAGCCGCGCAGTCGGAGAGCTCCAAGCTGGTGGGCCAAGTAATTGAGCTTGATCGCATCGATTCCGGCCTTATCAACCGATTGGACGAGTGTGCGAAATGTCCGGGCGATTCCCGGATCCGCTATGCGGACGGCAAACGCTGGACAGCAGGATGGAGCGAGCTTGCAGGCAAATCGGACATGCTAGCGCTGCCATGGAAAGATCGTGGCGTATACTTGATCACCGGCGGCACAGGCGCCTTGGGATTGATGTTTGCCCGGGAAATCGCAAGTCAGGTTCAATCGCCGACTTTGATCCTCACCAGCCGTTCGCCGCAATCCGCTGCTGTGGAGCGAGCGATGCGCGATTTAAGCGACGCCGGAGCCCAAGTGATATACAAACAGGCGGACGTGGCAGACCATGAGCAAACGGCGGACCTGCTCCGGTGGGCAGCGGAACGGCATGGAACGATTAACGGGATCATTCATGCGGCAGGCATCATCCGGGATAATTTGATCGTCAACAAAGAAGTCGACGAGCTGCAAGGCGTGCTGTCAGCAAAAGTCGCAGGTCTTGTGAACTTGGACGAAGCTAGCCGCGAGCAGCCGCTGGACGTTCTGATTGCGTTCTCCTCCGTGGCCGGAGCCACGGGCAATCCGGGGCAAGCCGATTACTCGGCAGCCAACGCTTTTATGGATGCCTATGCCGCCTACAGAAACCATTTGGCCCAAGCGGGACAGCGGCATGGACGCATGCTGTCGGTCAATTGGCCGCTGTGGAAGGAAGGCGGCATGTCCGTGGATGAGGACGTCGTAAAAATCATGCGCCAAACATTGGGCACCTGGCCGATGGAAACCGGGGATGGAATCCGTGCCCTATATCAGGGGCTGGCTGCGGGAGCGGATCAGGTTGTAGCCATGGCCGGGCTCGGTTCAAAAATCCGTGCCAGAATGCTGCCATCGAATCCGTTGCCTTCAGCAGTACAAGTACAGGATGCCGATATGCCATCCAGGGAAACAGGTGCTGATACGTTGGAACAGATTTACAACGTGCTGCGGAAAAGTGTCTCCCATCTCCTCAAAGTCAAAGAGGAAGATATCGACGCCGATTCTGAGTTCAGCGATTACGGATTCGATTCCATTTCATTGACCCAATTGGCCAATCTGCTGAATGAAAAGTACCCGTTGGAGCTTACGCCAACGCTGTTCTTTGAGTACACGACGCTGGGCAGCTTTGCAGAATACTTGCTGGACCGTCATGCCGATGCATTTTCGGATCGCGCCGCTCCGGAAACCAGTCAAGCTGCAGCTCATGTATCTTCAAACGTCCGTTTTGTTGATGACGAGGAGTCAGAGGACGCACTGCCGAATGCGGCAGAGCACACGATCCCTGTTATGCAGCCAAGGGGCGGATATCCCAGGCGATCCCGTGCTCCGTTGAGCGGAAAATCAGTAACAGATTCAGGACATGACGATTTAACCGGGCCTCCGGAAACCCCTGTTGTGATGACGATCCCCGAGCCCGAGCCGGTTGCGATTGTCGGTGTCAGCGGTGTCTTCCCGGGTGCAAAGAACATCCATGAATTTTGGAGAAATATTATAGACGGAAAAAGCGCCATCACCGAGATTCCTTCGGATCGATGGGACTGGCGGGATTACGCTGGCGAATCCGCGGCGGAAGGAACGGTAACCAGCCTGAAATGGGGAGGCTTCATCGATGGGGTCAAAGATTTTGACCCCTTGTTTTTCAGTATTTCGCCAAGGGAAGCGGAACTGATGGACCCACAGCAAAGGCTGTTGCTGATGGAAGCCTGGAGGGCTGTAGAAGATGCGGGCATCGCAGTGCAGCGGCTATCCGATCATAGTACGGGTGTCTTTGTTGCCGCCGGTCCAGGGGACTATATGAGCATGACGGGCATCGAACAAGGAAATCCGCAAGCCATGACTGGCGTCGTTCCTTCGCTGATTCCGAACCGGATTTCCTATGCGCTGAATCTGCACGGACCAAGCGAATATTATGAAACCGCATGTTCGTCCACGCTGGTAGCCCTCCACCGTGCCGTCCGCTCCATTCAGGGCGGGGAATGCGATCAGGCGATTGTGGGCGCCGTGAATCTGTTGATTTCACCCGATCCTTTCGTCGGATTTGAATCGATGGGATATTTAAGCTCCGACGGACGGGCATCATCGTTTCAGCCGGATGCGAGCGGATTCGTCCGCAGCGAAGGGGTCGTGCCGTCATGCTGAAACCTCTGTCCCGTGCCATACGCGGACCGGCACGAG
>NZ_PCZT01000065.1:0-1167 GCF_002968895.1 Paenibacillus sp. AR247
AGATAACAATGCCTTCTCGCTTGTAACTGCCGATAAACGGTTTGAAATCTACAGAGATCGTTTTTTTGGGGGGAGCGAAGGAATCTCGCATTTTAATACCTGCAAGCTCATTTAGAAGTTCTTTAAATAAGGAAGAATAAAGCTGCTGTGCACCCCCACCATTCGTCAATAAGACGATCGCAACTCCTGATTCTGGTGCTACACGTAAAAAACCATACTGTCCGATCGTAGCACCATCATGACCGAATCCAAAAACGCCATCCCAATCATACAATGCCCATCCTAACCCCCAACCATCGGAGCTAAACGTCCATTTATCAACACAATTGACTTCACGTGTTTGCATGGCAGATACCGTCTCTGATTTCAAAAAATGAGTTCCATCAGAAGCTATTCCTCCATCTACATGCATTTTTGCTAATTGTACAATATCCGCAGCAGAAGCACAGAGAACACCGCCATAAGGACCAGATGAACGGGGTAATGGATTCCAAGTTGGACATGGTTCTGGCTCTTGACCTGGAAGTCCAATGTGACCTATTGCCGATCGAAATCGCAATACATCTTCTGGTAATGTAACGGTACGATTTAGTCCAAGTGGAGTACACAATCTATCCTTAAGTGCATTGTCCCAAGTTTGACCTGTTACAACTTCAATAATTCGTCCCAACACGTTGTATCCAACACTGCTATAGGAAATTGTCCTGCCGGGTGGACAATCCAAAGCTATGTTTTTACTGGCCTCAATATAAAGTGCTAAACAGTCATCACCACGTCCCGTATCATGGGTAAAATCACAGGTTAAACCGCTCGTATGGCTGAGCAATTGTCGAATAGTGATGGTTTTAGTAGCGATCTTATCTGCCGTTTCAAACTCTGGTAATACATCTATTACTGGTGCATCTAAGTCTAATTCACCTGATTCAACCAATTTCATTACCATTGTTGCAGTATGAATTTTGGTTATCGAACCAACCTGAAATACTGAGTCTGTCGTTACCCTTACACCCGTTCCACGATGCAATATACCACTCGCCAATTCGTGAATTTCATCGTTAACAAGTACTGCTAATGATGCACCAGGAACATGATTATTAGCACGTAACTCATCGATACGATTTTGCCAATGGGCAAAGTCGAAATTAGCCATGTTGATTTCCTCCTCCT
>NZ_PCZT01000007.1:0-9277 GCF_002968895.1 Paenibacillus sp. AR247
TAGTATATCATGTTCGACTCAACTTAGCAAGCTCTTTTTTTAAATCTTTTTATCAGATTTAATATGAAAGCTTGTGATTTGATTCAAGTTACAACCAAATCATTGGCCGGAATATTAATATAACACGCATTATTGTATTATGCAAGTCTTTTTCTGAATTTATTATTTAGTTGTACTTATAAGGTGCCGACTGTCTGCTTAACCATGCATTCCATAGCTGCGGCACCTGCGGATAATTAGTAGCCTTTGCCCTTCCTTGGCCAAAGTGTATAGCTGAAACTTATAACGAAATCAATGCCAACAATGCATGCCCAAAGTAACGGAACTTGCTTAAGCGCTTCGGTTCGCTCGGGGTCATTAACGACCACAATCATGAGAAAGATCAGAATCGAACCAATGACCCAAGCCAGCGCATGTCTGAACCACCCTTGCCGCTCTCGTCTTGCATGTGCCTTCCCGTATTTGGGGGCCTTTTGGGGCTTAGCCCCTCCTCCAAAACGATAGGCGAACCGCTCGTCGGCCCAATGAATCATCCGGTGGCCAAAAGCAATGGTTACACCGATGTACACCGCAGCCAGCCCATGCATAAATTCCGCCTCGGCTCCGCCGCGCAGATCCATAATCGTAAGAATGATCAAGAGAAGGTCAACTACAGGAGTCATCAACAGCAGCGCGGCACCGCCCTTTTTCCACCCTGCCAAATACCGGACGCTAAGCCCGGCTAACACCAAGACCCAGAAGGCAATTTCGCACCCAACAATCCCTATACCGATCAAACCTATCCCACTCCTTATTTAATACAAATGTGCTAAAATCAATTTACCACAGTCGTACTAAATAAATCAAGCACGTGGTATAATGGAGACATGCCTAAAATTGTTGATCATGAACTCCAGAAAGCCAAAGTGGCCGAGGCCACCTGGCGCGTCATTCAGAAGCACGGTATCGAGCAAGCTTCCGTCCGAAACATTGCGGAAGAGGCGGGGATCTCCGTGGGTTCGATGCGGCATTATTTTTCAACCCAATCCGAGCTCCTGTCCTATTCCATGAAACGGGTATCCGAGCGGGTATCGCAGCGCATATATGATACGGTCTTCTCCGGTGACCTGATGCAGGACATTCCTTCTCTTCTGCATGAGGTTCTCCCTACCGACAACGAAAAGCGGCTGGAAATGGAGGTGTGGTTTTCTTTTGTCGTCAAGTCGCTGTCGGATGATTCCTTGCGTACGCTGCGCCATCAGGTGGACGACGAGCTGCGGTCGATTTTCGTTACCGTCTTCAACGGCTTATCGGAAGGCCAGCTCCTGCTTCCCGGTCTGGATTTTGCCATCGAAGTGGAACGCTTCTACGCCGTCCTCGACGGCCTGGCCATCCATGCCGTAATGCGTCCGGAGCGTGTGACCCCCGAGGTCATGGTCGCGGTCATCAAGCGGCATTTGTTATCCTTATGCCAGCCGGGTGTCCATTCCATGGCACAGAAGCCTGACTCAAACGCAAAAAAGGAACAGCCGCGTGATACATGATCACGACAGCTGTTCCTTTTATTTATTTTCCCTCTAAACCTGAAAACTACTCCTGACGATTCCGCATATGCGGGAAGAGCAGCACGTCACGGATCGACGGAGAATCCGTCAGCAGCATCACCAGACGGTCGATGCCGATACCCAGACCACCGGTCGGCGGCATGCCGTACTCCAGCGCGGTGAGGAAATCCTCATCCATTTCATGCGCTTCGTCATTGCCCTGCTCGCGTTCCTTCAGCTGTGCTTCAAAACGCTGGCGCTGATCGATCGGGTCGTTCAGCTCGCTGAATGCGTTGGCATGCTCACGGGCCACGATAAAGAGCTCAAAACGGTCGGTAAACCGCGGATCCTGCTCGTTTTCTTCGCAAGCGGCGAAATTCTTCGCAAGCGGCGAAATTTCCACCGGATGCCCGGTCACAAACGTCGGCTGAATCAGCGTTTCCTCAACAAATTCCTCGAAGAACGCGTTCAGGATATGACCGAATGTCATGTGCGGCTCGACTTTGACGTTATGCTCTTTGGCCAGACGGTGAGCTTCCTCGTCCGTCATATGCACGCCGAAGTCCACGCCTTTGACTTCCTTGACCGCATCCACCATGGATACCCGACGCCAAGGCGGAGTCAGGTCGACTTGATTCCCTTGATAGTTGATGACTTTGGTGCCGAGTACTTCCTGCGCAATATGCGCGATCATGTTCTCGGTCAGGTTCATGATGTCTTTGTAATCGGCATAAGCCTCATACAGCTCGATCATCGTAAATTCCGGATTGTGGCGGGTAGAAATACCCTCGTTACGATATACACGTCCGATTTCGTATACCTTCTCCAGACCGCCGACAATCAGGCGCTTCAAGTGAAGCTCGATGGCAATCCGCATATACAGCTGCATGTCCAGCGCGTTATGATGCGTAATAAACGGCTTGGCCGCGGCTCCACCGGCAATCGCATGCAGTGTCGGAGTTTCGACTTCCAGGTAGCCCTGTGAATCCAGGTAACGGCGCATCGATTGAATAATCCGCGAGCGGGCAATGAACGTCTGCTGTACTTCCGGATTGATGATCAAATCCACATAACGCTGACGGTAACGAAGCTCCACGTCCTTGAGGCCATGGTATTTATCAGGCAATGGGTAAAGGGATTTCGACAGAACCTCCACCTCGCTGGCCTTGATCGTCGTTTCCCCGGTCTTCGTCTTGAACATCGTTCCGGCGATGCCGACGATATCGCCCAGGTCCAGCAGGCGGAACGCCTCGAACGCATGCTCAGGCACGGAATCCTGGCGCACATAGATCTGGATTTTGCCGCTGAGATCCTGAATATGGGCAAAAATAGCCTTACCCATGCCGCGCTTAGCCATAATCCGTCCGGCAACGCGAACTTCGGCGTGCTGCTCGTCCAGCTCTTCTTTCGTCATACCGTCGTATTTACTCAGCAGATCGCCTGCCATGCTGGTTCTGTCGTATTTCTTGCCAAAAGGATCGATCCCCAGTGCACGCAGCTCGTCCAGCTTGCTCCGGCGGATTTTCAGCATCTCGCTTAATTCAATTTCCTGTTCCTGGTTGTTCACTTCTTCTGACATGGTCAGTCTTCATCTCCTTCATTTCACTGCTAAACCTCTCCCGCTTGTCCAAGCGGCATGCCGTCTGCCATCTATATCCGAAAATAACCCCACCAAGTGGGGCCTTTCCTTTGCCTCGACGTTAGCTCAAGTGTTACATTCCACAATCTTGAAAAAAAGCTTCCTCAAGGAAGCTTTCTTTCAATCCTAAAGCATGGATATTACTTTTTGATATCGATGATTTTATATTGAATGACGCCCGCAGGAACGTTCACATCCACGACGGTTCCTTTTTGCTTGCCGATGATTGCTTTGCCGACCGGGCTTTCATTGGAAATTTTATTGTTCAGCGGATCGGATTCAGCACTACCGACGATCGTATATTCCATCGTATCGCCGAATTCCAGGTCCTGCACCGTTACCGTAGCACCTACGCCCACAATGTCCGTGTTGATCTCATCATTATTGATGATCCGGGCATTGCGCAGCATTTTTTCCAAAGTAATGATTCGGCCTTCAATAAAAGCCTGCTCGTTCTTGGCGTCTTCGTATTCGGAGTTCTCACTGATATCACCGTAGCCGATGGCAACCTTGATCCGCTCCGCGACTTCGCGGCGCTTCACCGATTTCAGGTTCTCGAGTTCGTCTTCCAGCTTCTTAAGTCCGTCCTGTGTAAGAATGACTTCTTTATCGCTCATCTTAACCGATTCTCCTGTCATGTAAATAAATTAAAAAACATCCTGCTTCCATAGAATGAACTAAAGAAACTTACGTTCTTGCTCCGTGGTCAGGAGATGGCAATGCTTACTTTAGTTCAATCTATATATATGCAAAACTATATGCAAAATTTGAAGGATCAGAACATCCTCCTGCTGCTTGTTAAACGAAGAGTCGAATTTATACTGCAAAATTATATGGTAACCGTTTCAAAATGTCAATGACAGGGGTGCAGCCGCGGCCGCCCATCTTATTGGGCCACCGCTTCCACACCTATTTCCTCGGCTTCCATTTCGGCACGCTGGTTCAGGTTCGCCACAAAATCCTCCAATATTCCGACCATTTCGTCGCGCTTCGTTCCTTCCATAATCTCATCCTTGATCCGCGCGGACCCTTTGAGACCTTTCAGGTACCATGCCAGATGCTTGCGCATTTCACGTACCGCCACGAACTCGCCTCTCAGCGCGATCAAACGGTCCATATGAAGAATCGCAATGCGAATCTTCTCTTCAGCCGCAGGCTCCGGAAGCAGCTCACCGCTCTTGAGGTACTCAATCGTACGGTACAGCATCCACGGATTTCCCAAAGCGCCGCGTCCGATCATAACCCCGTCACATCCGGTTTCGTCGAGCATGCGCCGCGCGTCTTCTGGCGTAACCACGTCACCGTTACCGATGACCGGGATCGATACCGACTCTTTAACTTGCTTTATAATACTCCAATCGGCATGTCCCGTATACAGCTGTTCCCGGGTTCTGCCGTGCAGGCTGACTGCCTGGCCTCCGGCGCGTTCTACCGCTTGGGCGTTCTCCACCGCATAAATGTGGTCGCTGTCCCATCCGGTTCGCATTTTCACGGTCACTGGTTTATCGACTGCATCCACGACCGCGGAGACCATTTCATAAATTTTCTGGGGATCGAGCAGCCAGCGTGCACCGGCGTCGATTTTGGTCACTTTCGGAGCCGGACAGCCCATATTGATATCAATAATATCGGCGTTGGTCTGTTGGTCCACAACTTTGGCTGCCTCCACCAGAGAATCCCGGTCTCCTCCGAAAATCTGCAGGCTGAGCGGCTTCTCGCGCTCATCTACAAATAGCATTTCCCGCGTGCGCTGATTGCCGTGAACGATCGCCTTGCCGCTGACCATTTCTGCGCAGACCAGACCCGTTCCGAATTCCTTGGCGATAAGACGGAACGCAGGATTACACACGCCCGCCATCGGTGCCAGCACGACTTGGTTCTTCATTTCAATATCGCCAATCTTCAGCATCGCATCATTTCCCCCCTTATTATTCATTGTATATACATAAGCAGTATTCCTGCTTCTCTAAAGTCTAACCGTTCCTCAGTTCCTGAACAGATACACCCAGTGCTTCCGCTACTTTGATCAAAACCTGTTCTTCTGCACGACGGTTTCCCCGTTCGATGGCCCCCAACACCGCAAGCGATATGCCGCTCTTGGCTGCGAGCTCCTGCTGCGTGTAGCCTTTTAGCTTCCGGAAGGCGCGGACGCGCTTCGCCAGCTGCATGTTTTCCAAAGCTGCAGACCTTCCTTTCCATCCAGCTTATCCAGAGCTGTCTCTACGATTGTATATAAGCCGGAAGGCTCGTCGGGAGGAACGATATCGGATAAGGGAACCAGCACGAAGGCGCGCTCCTCCATCCGGGGATGCGGCAGCACCAGTTCTTCCGTGTTCTCCCTGCGGCCCTCCATCCAGATTAAATCCAAATCGACGGTCCGGGGCCCCCAATGGATCTCCCGAATGCGCCCAAGCCCGTTCTCAATCCCCTGCACCACGTGCAGCAGTTCATGGGAATCCAAACTTGTGCGGACGCACACAGCCATATTTAAAAAGAGGGGCTGGTCCACATAACCCACAGGCTCCGTCTCATAAAGATGGGAACAGCGGGCTACCGTAATACGAGGATCTTCATCCAGGCGCCGGATGGCTTCCATTAGCGTATGCTCGCGGTCACCCAAATTTGCCCCTAAAGCAATATAAGCCTCTGATAGCTCAGAGGTGAAATGTGCATTCATGGTGGAGTCTCACTTTCTTGTTCTATGCAGCTCCACAGTAACACCCTGAAAGTGGATGTCAAATGGAGGATGCGGTTTGGTCACTTTGACCGTCAGTGCATTGATACTAGTATAAGTGTCCAGTACAACAGATGCAATACGTTCGGCTAAAGCTTCAATCAGGCGAAAAGACTCGGTTTCTACCACGTTTTTGACCGTTTCGTGGACTTCGGCATAATTTACCGTTTGGGTGAGATCGTCGTTCTCTCCGGCTGCGCGCAAATCCAGCTCCATGTTCAGATCGACGTAGAAGCGCTGGCCGAGCTTGCGCTCTTCCTCGAACACGCCGTGATACCCGTAATACTCCATGCGGTGAATGACCATTCTATCCATTTTCTACTCCGCCTCCCCAATAATCTACATCGTACCAAACGCTCCTGTATTTAAAACGTCTATTCTCGGCTCACAACCGCTGAAGTGTATATCATCGCATCGCACATTTTGACGGTTCGTTTGATCGATTTCACATCGTGCACCCTCACCAGCTGGCAGCCCTGGGCGATTCCGAATGCCACCGTGGCCGCGGTGCCCTCGACCAGATCATCCACCGGCAGATCCAGCACGCTGCGGATGAACCTTTTGCGGGACGTGGCCAGCAGCACGGGATATCCAATCTGATTCAAACGGTCCAGCTGGGTCATCAGCTTCAAGTTGTGCTCTCCATTTTTGGCAAAACCGATCCCCGGGTCCAAAATAATATGTTCCGGACGAACTCCGGCCGCCAAGGCGAGGCGCACGCTCTCTTTCAGGTCAGCGACGACGTCCTCCACAAAATCGGTGTAGTCCATATCGTGCCGGTTATGCATCAGAATAATCGGACAGCCCAGCTCGGCTGCCACCTTCAGCATGTCCGGATCGCCTTTGCCTCCCCAAATATCGTTGATGATATGGGCACCGGCCAGAATGGCCTGGCGAGCCACTTCCGCCTTGTACGTATCGATCGAGATCGGAATGTGCGGGGCCGCTTTATGGATCGCCTCAATCACGGGAATCACGCGGGCCAGTTCCTCTTCCGCGGATACCGGCGTATATCCCGGCCGGGTTGATTCTCCTCCGATATCAATCAGGTCAGCGCCGTCCAGCATCATTTTGAGCGCATGGCGTACGGCCGTGTCCGGATCCACATACCGGCCGCCGTCGGAGAAGGAATCAGGCGTTACATTTAAAATGCCCATCAGCTGGGTAGACTGTCCGAGCCTCAGCACGGCTTGACCCATCGTAAAGTTACGTTCGTAGATTGTCGTTTTCACTGTCAAATCCCTGCTTTCTGTCGGTACAAATCGAGCAGCCGGCGGGTGATCGGGCCGGCGGCGCCGTGACTCACCGTTCTGCCCGTTCCCTGCCTGTCCAGCAGGAGCGTAACGGGCACAAGCTCCTGGATGGAGCTGGTCACGAACACCTCATCTGCGGCCAGCAGATCTTCCCACGTATACAGGCCTTCCGTGCAGCGGATGCCTGCCGCGCCGGCGAGTTCAAGCACAACCTGGCGCGTAATGCCAGGCAGCAGCCCGGTGGATGCATCAGGTGTATAGAGTTCCCCTTCTTTCACAAAAAACACATTGCTGACGACGCCTTCGCTGACATGTCCGCGCTCATCGAGCATTAGGCCTTCCGCCTGGCGGGAACGCGGGTCGCTCACAGCCACCAGCTCCCTTTTCGCCAAAATGTTGTTCATGTAATGGAGCGACTTCAAGCGGATCGGAGCTTCGGGAGAGTTACGCCGCGTGACCAGCAGCTGCAGGGCTTTTCCTTGCGTGTAGAGGGTCTCCGGCGCCTCGGGCAGCGCCTTCACAAGCAGAACATGATTGGGGCGGCTGTACTCCTCCCCGGGAAGCCCGAGAACATCAACGCCAGCGCTGACGGTATAACGAATGTAAGCCTCCTCAAGGCCGTTCGCCTTCATCATGGCTTCAATCCAACCGGGCATGGACGCAAGCGCATCCTCCGGCGAAAAGGGAATGCCCAGCATCCGGCAGCCCTCCGCCATCCGCTTCAAGTGCCTCTCCAGCAAAAAGGGCCGGCCGCGGTATGTCCGCAGCGTCTCGAACAGCCCCATTCCGTATAAAAAGCCGTGATCCATTACAGGTACCACGGCGTCGGCGGCATCCACGATCCCGCCGTTCAATCCTATCTTCTTCATGCTTTGGCGCCTGCGGTCTGCTTCAGGAAATTACGCAGTATTTGATGCCCGTAATCGGTGATGATCGACTCCGGATGGAACTGGACGCCTTCAATCGGATACTCCTTATGACGCAGTCCCATAATCTCGCCTTCCTCGGTTTCTGCGGTGATTTCCAGGCAGTCCGGCAGACTGTCCCGCTCCACCAGCAGCGAGTGGTATCTTGTCGCCGTAAATGGCGAAGGAAGACCCTCGAACACGGAGGTGCCGTGATGATGGATCGGCGATGTTTTTCCGTGCATCAGCCGTTCAGCACGGATGACATTGCCGCCGAATGCCTGCCCAATGGCCTGGTGACCCAAGCATACGCCGAAAATCGGGATTTTGCCTTTAAAATTCGCAATCGTCTCCAGGCTGATTCCCGCCTCGTTCGGCGTGCAGGGACCCGGGGAAATCAAAATATGGTCGGGTGCAAGCTCCTCAATGCCGGATACGGTAATTTCATCGTTGCGGTATACCTTCACTTCCTGTCCGAGCTCCCCCAAATACTGCACCAGATTGTACGTAAAAGAGTCATAATTGTCGATAACCAAAATCATATGCTCATCCCCTTATCCCAGATTTGGCGGCGGATTCCTCTTCGCTTGCGAGAACCGCCAGGATCATGCCTTTAGCCTTGTTTTGGCATTCCCGGTATTCCCGGTAAGGGTCGGAATCGATGACGATTCCCGCCCCGGCCTGGATATATCCCGTACCTTCCAGGACGGCCATCGTTCTTATGATAATATTTAATTCCATATTGCCGTTGTAGTCAATCCAGCCGATTGAGCCGGTGTATGGCCCGCGCCTTACCGGTTCCAGCTCCTCGATGATCTCCATCGTCCTCACCTTAGGGGCGCCCGTGATGGTTCCTCCCGGGAAAAAGGCGGCGATCACGTCGTATACGCCTTTGCCCGGAGCGAGCCGGCCTTCCACCTGAGAAACGAGGTGCATTACATGGGAGTAATGCTCGACTGTCATCAGCTCCGGGACGTGCACCGAGCCGTACGCCGCTACCTTCCCCAGATCGTTGCGTTCGAGATCCACCAGCATGATATGCTCGGCTCTCTCCTTCTCGCTGCCCAGCAGCTCAGCCGCCATGGCCGCATCCTCCTGCGGGGTCAGCCCCCGGCGCCTCGTGCCGGCGATCGGGCGGGTGCTGATCCGCTCCCCCTGAAGCTTCACCAACAGTTCCGGGGAGCCGCTGACCAGCGTGAATCCCGGGGAACGCAGACTAGAGG
>NZ_PCZT01000007.1:9377-12411 GCF_002968895.1 Paenibacillus sp. AR247
GCCCATGTAAGGGAAGGGTTCAGCAGGCGGAGCCATTCATAGGCCTGCTCCGGCGGCGAATGGAGGTCCAGCTCCTGACGGAGCGACAGATTCACCTGGAAGACGTCCCCTTCGCGAATGTACTGCTGGATGGCCCGCACAGCCTGCTCAAAGGATTCCTGCGGGAATCCGGTGCGCAGCTGCGGCCACTCCTGCCGTGGAGACAGCTCCTCCGCCTGCTTTCGCCGCCGGTCCGCTTCGGCCTGGATCCCGTCGTCCAGGTTCACCATGGACAGCCACAACGACTGCATGGACCGGGCACGCTCGGCAGCCTCCTCGTAAAGAACACCCAGCCTTTGCCCGATCAGATCCCTGTCCAGCCCTTCTGCATCAAAATGCACATGGACCGTGCAGTACACCTTCCGGCTGTCTGCATCATGTACCCACAACTCTTCCATCCGCATCCACAAATAATCAGGGAATGCCGGAAGATCGGCCGCGGTGGACGGCAGATTTCAAGGGAACGAACGATGTCATACCCTAGAAAACCAACGCATCCTCCAAGAAGGGGCGGCAAATCTGGATCCGGCTGCTGGGGAGCCCGGTACGGCGCCATCCACCGCTGCAGCACCTGCAGCGGACTTCCGTCCACCTTCTCAGTCGCCCCGCTCAGCAGGTGCGTCACGACGCCACCGTGATCTTTTCCGTGAAGAACCGACACCGGCCGCAGCCCCAGGTAGGTATACCGCCCCTCTTTACCGCTCTCGAGTACGAAGGAATAGGGCGAAGCCTGTTCCCAGGCCGACGTCCAAGCCGCCGGGAGCTCCCCTTCTTCCTGCCGGTCCCATCCTCTCGACGACAGCACATATGGAAACATCGTAATGCCCTCTGCGGCCCAAGTCATCCATTGATCCAAGGTGATCAAACCGCTCTCGTTTCTTTTCATTTTCTGATCCCCTTTTAGTAACAAGACCCGTCTATTGGTTGTCAGTATACTTGGAGTCGGCAGGTTTGAAAAGACTTTTTCCAAAAAGATGCCTGATTTGGCTGCCAATGAGCGGCTGCATGAACAAAAAAAACCTGCAGCCGGATAGACCGGCAGCAGGGGCGAGAGTTTTTACAATGTATAAGACGCTAATTACGCCTCAAAGTTATACAGCGGTGTGCTCAAATAGCGTTCGCCGTTACTTGGGATGACTACCACGACACGTTTGCCTTTACCGAGCTCTTTGGCCACTTTAAGTGCGGCGAACACGGCAGCGCCGGAAGAAATACCGGACAGGACGCCTTCTTCTTTGGCGATACGGCGCGCCGTTTCAAAGGCTTCGTCGTTCTCCACGTGAATGATTTCATCGTAGATGTCACGGTTAAGGATATCCGGAATAAAGTTGGCGCCCAGACCTTGAATTTTGTGCGGTCCTGGTTTGCCTCCTGCCAGAATTGGAGAAGCCGCAGGCTCAACAGCCACGATCTTGATGTCAGGGAAGCGGTTCTTCAGCACTTCGCCGGCACCGGAAATCGTTCCGCCCGTTCCGATTCCTGCCACGAAGGCGTCGAGGGAGCCGCCGATGGATTCAATCGCTTCCACAATTTCCGGACCCGTCGTTTCGCGGTGAATCTTCACGTTGGCCGGGTTTTTGAACTGCTCAGCCATGAAATAATCCGGATTTTCCTTCACGATTTCTTCGGCCTTCTTAACGGCACCGTTCATGCCTTCAGCTCCCGGTGTCAGAACCAATTCTGCACCGTAGGCGCGAAGCAGGTTGCGGCGCTCAAGGCTCATCGTTTCAGGCATGACGATCACGGCTTTGTAGCCTTTGGCTGCAGCTACCATAGCCAGACCGATACCGGTGTTGCCGCTTGTCGCTTCCACAATCGTACCGCCAGGCTTCAGAAGGCCGTCCTTCTCCGCTTGTTCGACGATGCTGATCGCAATCCGGTCCTTAACGCTGGAGCCCGGATTTTGATATTCCAGCTTCAAGTAAATTTCCGCGCTGTCTTCCGGTGCAAGCCGGTTCAGCCGGACAAGGGGTGTTCCTCCGATTAATTCCGTTACGTTGTTGACGACCTTAGCCATAGGTAAATCCTCCCTGTTTATAATGAATTTGATGAATAACTGCTGTATACAAAATTCTAGAAAGAGAATCTGGCTGGCTTGGATCAAACTATATCCGAGTAAATAAGTAGGTATTTATACCTTCATCTTATCAACCTTCCACCTCAATGTCAATACGAACCCGGACGTAAGGCCTGGTTGTAAACAAAGAAAACATCCTGAAAACTATGTAAGCCAGGGCTCATAATCTTGCCTGCCGCTTCTGTCGTTTCAGGATGCTTTGGATGGCGATATTTTGATCAAAATTTTGGCGTCATATTTGTTTCTCAACTGTTCTTCCAGCTGCGAAAGGGGAACAGCCTCGCTTAGGGCCAGCTGTTTGCGGGCCTCCCGAATAATCTCCTCGCTGCTCTTGGTACTGCCGTTCTCCACGCTGATCAGCTGGACGACCGCATATCCGTCAGACAGCCGTACCGGACCCGCTGCGTCCCCTGGCTTCAGGGTTGAGGCTGTCTGCAGTACTTCCGGAGCAATAAAAGGATCATCCTCTTCCACCGTCCCCAGGTCACCGCCTTGATCGCGTGTAAATTCATCCAGGGAGTACGCTGCCGCCAGCGTGCCGAAATCCTCTCCCTGCTGCAGGCGGTCAAGCACCCGATTCGCCTCATCTTCGGTATCCGTCTGAATCCAGGCAAGATGATAAGCCTTCTTGGCTGCAAACTCCTCTTGATGCTGATCGATATAACGCTGTACCTCCGCATCCGTGATGCGAATTCCTGCAGTTGCGATCTTTTGCAGTGTGAGACGGTACTCAGTTTCCGCCCGGATTTCCTCGGGAGTCAGGTTCAGCTGGTCGGCCATCTCCCGGTAATAGTCGTCCGGGGAAGCGTAACCCTGCATTTCCCGGTTAATCTCCTTCGTCACTTCCTCCGGGGTCACCTTAATTTTCAGGGACTGGGCTTCCGCATATACCGCCTTGTGATTCAGCATCTGCGTCAA
>NZ_PCZT01000007.1:12511-18871 GCF_002968895.1 Paenibacillus sp. AR247
GTTGTTCCCTAGTCAAAATCATACGCTTCATTGACAGAAATGGCACACCACTTCCGCCTGTCCATCTTCCTCGATCAAACGCTCCAGTTCCGCTTGGCCCAGGCTGACCAGCGTTTGCTCTACCCGGTCACGGGAGCACTGACAGCGAAACATGATGTCCATCTCTTCGAGAACCTCTACATCGGGAAGCAGCTGCTTCAGCATATCCTCCAGCTCCAGCCCTTGGTCCAACAGGGTGGTTACCGGCGGAATCGCGCTTACCGCCTGCTCGATCGCCGTGATTTCCTCATCGGAAAGGCCCGGAAGCAGCTGAATGATAAAGCCGCCGGCCACGAGCACGGAATTGTCGGGAGCGACGAGTACGCCCAGGCCAACCGCAGTAGGGGTTTGCTCCGATACGGCAAAATAATACGTAAAGTCCTCTCCGAGCTCTCCCGAAATAATCGGTACGCTTCCGCGGTAAGGCTCTTTGAGGCCCAGGTCTTTAGTTACGTGCAGGTATCCCTCACGGCCAACCGCGCCGGCTACGTCGAGTTTTCCCTGGCTATTGCTGGGCAAATGGACATGCGGATTAGTGACATATCCCGTCACTTCGCCAAAGGAGTTGGCTTCCACGACGATCTGTCCGATTGGTCCGTCGCCCTTGACTTGAATGCTGAGCTTTTCCTTGCCCTTCAGCATGGCGCCCATCATACCAGCGGCTGTCAGCGTGCGCCCCAGCGCCGCTGTGGCGGTAGGCCACGTATCATGCCTTCTGCGAAGCTCCTCCACGAGAGCCGTCGTTCTCACCGCGAAAGCCCGGACCCGTCCATTCATGGCCGTGCCCCGGATGAGGCGGTCCTGTTTGTTTTCCATTATGTGTACTGCCTCCTTTATTGGATGAGCCGGGAAGGCTCTGCCCTTATCTATCTATTTTACCGCAAAACAGGCCTTTTTGGTGATCCGGTTGATCTTTCTGGCAATTCAGCGGTTGCGCTCATAAATAATCCGGAGACCGTCGAGCGTCAGCAGCGGATTCACTTCCTGGATGACCTTCGTTTCGCTGGCGATCAGATCCGCCAGTCCGCCCGTTGCGACCACTTTCAGGGAGGGCACCTGCATCTCGCCGCGAATCCGCTCTACAATGCCTTCAACCTGCCCGGCGTATCCGAAAATAATGCCTGCCTGCATCGCATGGACTGTATTTCGTCCGATGACCTTTTTGGGCTTCTCCAGCTCAATCCGAGGCAGCTTCGATGCGCGCTGATACAGCGCTTCGGTCGCAATGCCGATGCCCGGCACGATCAGGCCGCCGAGATAGGCGCCTTTGGGATCGATGCAGTCAAATGTGGTAGCCGTGCCAAAGTCGATCACGACGAGCGGGCCCTGGTACTTCTCCACGGCGGCAACGGCGTTGGCGATCCGATCGGCCCCGACCTCGCGCGGATTTTCGTAACGCAGATTGAGCCCGGTTTTAATCCCCGGTCCCACGATGAGCGGCGAATGGTGGATATATTTTTGGCACATCTCCTCAATGACATGGACCATAGGCGGCACCACCGAAGAAATGATCACGCCCTCAATGTCGCTGACCGGGATCCCGGACATCTGAAACATGTTCCGGAACATAATGCCGTACTCGTCCGGCGTGGAATGATTGACCGTGCTGAGACGGAAATGATGCAATAGCTCCCGGTTTCTGTATATCCCTAAGACGATGTTCGTATTCCCGATGTCGATCACCAGAATCACGGGGGCTATCCCTCCTTCACCGCATTGAGGTCGAGGCTGATGTCCAGACTGTCGAAGGAATACGTCAGTCTGCCGACCGAAATGACGTCGACGCCGCAGGCCGCGATCCCCTTCACAGTCTTCAAAGACACGTTGCCGGAGGCTTCCACGGTCACATGCGGGGACTTGGCCTTAATACGCCGGACAGCCTCTTTCATCAGATCCTGGCTCATGTTATCCAGCATGATGATGTCCGCACCGGCTTCCAGCGCTTCCTCAACCTGCTCAAGCGACTCCGTCTCCACTTCGATGGTCATCGTATGAGGGATAAACGCCCGGGCACGCTCCACGGCCTTGCGGATTCCGCCGGCGCCTTTAATATGGTTGTCCTTGATCATCACAGCATCATACAGCCCGAAGCGGTGGTTGGCTCCCCCGCCGACGCGGACCGCGTATTTCTCCAGCATGCGGTGTCCCGGCGTCGTCTTCCGGGTATCGACCAAGCGGGTAGGCAGGCCCTCCAGCGCATCCACGAACGAACGTGTCCGGGTCGCAATGCCTGACAGGCGCTGCAGCAAATTCAAGGCCAGCCGCTCCCCCGTCAAAATCCGGTGCGTGCTGCCTTCCACGACAGCGAGTACCGTTCCCTTCTTTACGAAATCGCCTTCCGATACTTGAGGCGTGAACGTGAGCGCCGGGTCCACGACTTGAAACACAAGCTCCGATACGGGAAGTCCGGCTACCACGCCATCTTCCTTGGCATGAATGATTCCCTTGGATTCATGTCCTGTCGGGATGGTCGACAGCGTCGTCACATCTCCCGATCCGACGTCCTCTCTCAGCCACAGCCGGATGGATTCCACAAGACTTTCATCATATCCGTTAAACGTCATCGCTGATTTCCTCCACTATTTCTTGATCCCGCCGCTGCAGCAGATGCTTGCGCCAGCCTTCGTCATCCCGCAGGGGGAAGTCTTCGCGGTAATGCGCCCCACGGCTCTCTTCCCGGGACAATGCCGCGCTGGTCACCAGCAGACTGCTGGTCAGCATGTTGGCAAATTCAAATTCCTCACGCTTACTCAGTCCGGACTGGAAAATCGGCAGCTGGCGCTTCAGTTCATCCAGCCCCTTCAGCAGCAGCGTCTTGTTCCGGCGCAGTCCAACATAACGCACCATGACTTTCTGAAGCTTGAGCCGGCGCTCTACAATGGCCTGCCTTGGCGATTCAAGGCGCCCCTCATCGACCCGGATATCTTTGGGTTCCCAGTCCAGCGGGGACAGTTCCCGCAGGCGATTCACAATACGCCGTCCAAACACGATCGCTTCGGAGAGCGAGTTACTGGCCAGTCGGTTGGCGCCGTGCACGCCGGTCGAGGACACTTCGCCGCAGGCAAACAGCCGCTTGATGCTGCTCTCACCATTCAGGTCCGTTTTGACGCCGCCCATCATATAATGCGCAGCCGGAGCCACTGGAATCCAGTCCGTCGACATATCCAATCCGTAAGTCATGCACGTTTCGTAAATGGTCGGAAACCGATGCTTAAGCATATCCTCCGGCTCATGGGTAATATCCAAATAGACGAAGGTGGATTTCGTTTCTTCCATTTCGCTGAGGATCGCCCGGGCGACGCACCCGGATAACAGAGAGCCGTCGGGTGAAACTGAATAAACTCCATATCACGTACCTCAGCCCCCGCCCGATAGGCAATCGCTACACCATCGGCCGTGGCCACTTCCGGATTGGTGGTGTACCGGTAGAGCTGTCCCGCGCCGCCGGAACAAAGCAGGGTCGCGTTCGCCTGCACAAAGATCCGCTGCCCGTCGGGACGCTGAACCAGTGCTCCCTTGCACTCGCCGTCTTCTGTAATAACGTCTATTACAAAGTGATGCTCCCATACCTCAATATGATCATGCTCCGCGACCTTCTCCGCCAGGGCTCTGACAATTTCGTAGCCGGTCGCGTCCCCGTTGGCATGCAAAATCCGCCGGTGGCTGTGCGCGCCTTCCTGGGTCAGGGCAAGCTCCCCGTTCTCCAGGTCAAACGTTGTGCCGAGCCGGATCAGCTCCTTGACGCCCTCAGGGCCTTCATTGACCAAGAGGTCCACCGAGGAGGATGAACACAGCCCTGCCCCTGCCATCAGCGTATCCTGCCGGTGATACTGTGGGGAATCGTCCTCCGAAATGACCGCGGCAATCCCCCCTTGTGCGTACCGGGTGTTGCTTTCGAGCAGTGCCTTTTTCGTGATCATGATGACGTGCCGGTCCTGGCTTGCCTGAATCGCCGTAAACAGTCCGGCTATGCCCGAGCCGATGACGATGACATCCGTCTTGGTCCGGGGCAAAGTCTGCAGATCAAAGTCAACCAGATATTGTGGAATCATGTGCCTGTTCACCTGTCTTAAGAGAAAGAGTAGCGCATGCTACTGTACTTGTAACATGCGCTCTAAAGAAGTTCTGGCTTTATCTGCAACAACCGGCGGCACGTAGATTTGCGGCTTCATGGTTTCCAGACACTTCACCAGTTTTTTCAGATTGTTCACCTTCATGTTCGGGCATACCAAAAACTTGGTGGCGAAATGAAACTCCTTATCCGGGCTGTCGAGACGAAGCTGGTATCCGGTACCGTCTTCGGTTCCGACGATAAACTGTTTGCTGCTTGATTTTTTGCAGTATTCCAAAATTGCCGTAGTGCTGCCGACGAAATCGCCCATAGCCACGACCTCCGGACGGCATTCCGGGTGTACGACAAACTCGGCGTCGGGATATTTGGCTCTCATCTCCACAACGTCTTTTACCGTCAGCATATCATGCGTATTGCAGTACCCTTCCCAAATGATGAGCTTCTTGTCGGTATGCTGCTGCACATAGTGACCCAAATTTTTGTCCGGTACCCAGATGATCTCATCGGAATCGACCGATTGAATCACTTTTACCGCATTGGAAGAGGTACAGCAAATATCCGTTTCCGCCTTGATCTCTGCCGAAGAGTTGATATACGTAACCACTTTGGCGTAGCCTGCACGCTCATCCGGAATCAGCACCGTTTTGTTCGGAGCCAGAATCTTAGCGCTTTCACCCATAAAATGAACGCCGCAGAAGACGATGACTTCCGCATCGGTTTGAGCCGCTTTCTGGGCGAGCAGGAAGGAATCGCCACGGAAATCCGCTACTTCCTGAATTTCATCCCTTTGATAATAATGCGCCAAAATAATGGCGTTTCTTTCCTTCTTCAGCTTAAGCAGCTTCTCCGTCAGTTCCCGCTTTTGTTCCTGCTTATGCTCCAGTGCCAGAGCTTCCACCAGTAACCCACTCCCTCTGAAATCCCATGATTTTACCCGGTTGATGGCTTCATAACCTCATAACATCATGAATAGTTTGTGAAAATTCTCCCAAAGTTGCCCGTTGCAACCTCGAGACCATCTTGTTTATCAACTAATTTACACAAGGTTCACGATACTGTCAATTGACTAAAATGATCTTTATATGCTATCTAGCCGAAAGAAAACAAAGCTTCCCGCTCGATTCCGTCCGATTAGGCCGCCTCGCTTCTGTTTGGAGCTTGCAGCCGCCCCAATCGCTACTATGCCTCAAAAAAATTAACTGGTGCGACAGAGTTAAGGCGGAACGCTATCGGCTTCAATGCTTGAACACCCCAAATGGCCGCCGCTCTTATTTCCTGGCAAACGACACAAAAAACCCGGGGACGGCTAACCGTCTCCGGGCTGTTGTTGCATTGGGATTAGGATCTGGATTCCGGCGGTGTTCCGCCGTTGCCCGAACCTGGATTCTCATTCGTCCCATCATTGTTATTTGGAATGTCGCCCGGTGTATCCGTGTTGATATCGCTAGGCGGGTCATTCGACAAGTTGGATGGAACATCGTTCGGAATTTCTTCCGTTGGCAGGCTGGTATTATCCTTGCCCTGAATGCGTACACGCACGTCACCGACGTTGTCGATCACTGGGGCACCGCTTTCGGAAGAACCTTCACCATCTCCGCCCTCTTTCGGACCGTCTTCGGAAAGATAACCCTGCTCGATCAATTCCTTGATTTGATCCAGCTCCAGCGTTTCCTTCTCAAGCAGCGTGTTGGCGATGAGGTGAACCTCTTTCGAGTACTTGGTCAGCAGTTCTTTCGCCCGCTCGTAAGACTCGTTTGTCATGCGTTGCATTTCCTGGTCGATCTCGTAAGCGATCGAATCACTGTAGTTCTGCTCGTGACCGAGGTCGCGGCCCAGGAATACCTGACCTTGCGTGGACCCGAATTGAAGCGGTCCAAGCTTCTCGCTCATACCGTATTCCATAATCATGCTGCGGACGATACCCGTAGCCTGCTGGAAGTCACTGTATGCACCGGTTCCGATTTCACCGATAAACAGTTCCTCGGAAACCCGGCCGCCCAGGAGACCCGTTACTTTATCAAGCAGCTCCTGCTTGGTTACCAGCATCCGGTCTTCCTTCGGCATCATGATCACATATCCTCCGGCGCGTCCACGCGGAATGATCGTTACCTTGTGCACCATATCGGCATGCTCCAGGAAGTAGCCCACGATCGTGTGGCCGGCTTCGTGGTAGGCGACAATCCGTTTCTCCCGGTCACTGATCACGCGGCTGCGCTTCTCCGTACCGACGATAACACGGTCAATCGCTT
>NZ_PCZT01000007.1:18971-24514 GCF_002968895.1 Paenibacillus sp. AR247
TAAAACCTGTCGTACGTTTAGCTACAACATCCAGCTTGACGTCTTTGGTCAGCGGCTTGTTGCGTGCGTGAACCTTCAGTACTGCCTCGCGGCCTTTCACGTCCGGACGATCGACCGTAATTTGACGGTCAAAACGGCCTGGGCGCAGAAGCGCAGGGTCGAGGATGTCGGCACGGTTCGTTGCAGCCACGATGATGATGCCTTCGTTGCCGCCGAAACCGTCCATCTCTACGAGGAGCTGGTTCAGCGTCTGCTCGCGCTCATCATGCCCGCCGCCGAGTCCGGCACCGCGCTGACGACCTACGGCATCAATCTCGTCAATGAAGATAATACATGGTGCGTTCTTCTTGGCATTCTCGAACAAGTCACGCACACGGGATGCACCGACACCGACGAACATTTCCACGAAGTCCGAACCCGAAATACTGAAGAACGGAACTCCGGCTTCACCCGCTACGGCACGGGCGAGGAGGGTCTTACCTGTACCTGGAGGGCCTACGAGGAGAACCCCTTTAGGAATACGGGCACCTACCGCGGCAAACTTCCGCGGATCCTTCAGGAATTCAACGACTTCGACAAGCTCCTGCTTCTCTTCGTCGGCTCCCGCAACATCCTCGAAGGTAACCCTTTTCTTCTCTTCATTATATAGACGGGCGCGGCTCTTGCCGAAGTTCATAACCTTGCCCCGCCTCCCTGCGCTTGATTGAACAGGAAGAAGAAGAGAATAAACATAATAACTGATTGAACAGGAAGAAGAAGAGAATAAACATAATAACCAAAGGAATCAGGGAGGAGAGCAGCGTCAGCCAGACGCTTTCGCCTTCCATTTTCTTCTGGGTGAATTTCATGCCGGTTTTGTCACTGGCAGCTACCAACTCATCGATTGCAGCATCTGTAGCCGGAGTGTAGGTCGAGAAATTCTCTGATTTAACGTCGGCCGGTTTATTCTTATATTTACCGGTTACCAGATAGGCGTAACCGTCGAATTGAACCGTAATTTCCGATACGTTACCAGCAGCGATTTGCTGGCGCAATTGATCGTATCTAGGGCTGTCAGCAGATTCACCGCTGTTGCTGACAAACTGGACTATGCCCACCACAACTAAAAAAGAATCAAATAAAACCAGAATTCCGGATGAACCGATTCATCCCCTACCTCCTCTCAAAACACTTTAATTATTTTACCATAGCCTGTCTAACCATCTCAAATAGAGGTGGTAAAGGCATGAGCGTGCTTAAGCTCATGGGCTTGAGTAGCGCAATTAGTGGGTATAGATTTCCGGTTTCAAGATCCCGATGTAGGGCAGGTTCCGGTAATGCTCAGCGTAATCCAGACCGTATCCGACAACAAACGCGTCAGGGAGTACGAATCCGGTATAATCCGCCTCGAGCTTCACTGTTCGGCGGGCAGGTTTGTCAAAGAGCGTAACCACGCACGTCGATTTGGCGTTGCGGCTCTTGAGCAGCTCAATCAGATGGCTCAGCGTGAGACCGCTGTCGATAATATCTTCGACAATCAGCACGTCACGTCCTTCAACCGGGACATCCAAATCCTTGATGATTTTGACAACACCCGAAGACTTGGTCTGCGCCCCGTAACTGGATACGGCCATGAAATCGAGTTCCATAGGTACTGTCATATTTTTAACCAAATCCGCCATAAAAATAAACGCGCCTTTGAGTACACAAATCACAAGAGGGTTGCGACCCTCATATACCGAGCTCAGCTCGGCACCGAGTTCCTTAATTTTCTTCTGGATTTCTTCTTCGCTGATCAGAACTTCTTGAATATCGTTTTGCAACTGAGCGAACCTCCTACGTTATACTATGAAAGCCTAACAATGACCATTACAGTTACTCCGCATTCCCCGCATCCTCCAGGGAAAAGTGAAGCACCGTCGATGTATGCGCACCTACAGCGGCATGAATCGAACGCCTTACACCCGGGATCCATACGATGCTGCCTGAACCGTCAACAAGAACCGGTATGCGGGAGCGCATGGATGGAGGTATCTTCGCGTCAATGAAAATATCTTTTACCTTTTTGCTTCCGTTTAATCCCATGATTCTCATTGTGTCCCCAGGCTGTCTTGAACGGATCGTGAGCGGAAACTGCAGCTCATCGGCGTCAAAAACCGCTTGATGACCGTCTAACGCCATCTTGGACAATTGATTTACTTCAGGCGTATGCTCCGCCATTCTCAGGACTTTCCTTATTTCTTCCAACCACAACTCCGGGACGATTGCATCCAACCGATATGTATAGCCAATCATCTTCTCCGGCATCCCGTGCATAAACGTTATCCAATCGTATTCGCGTATGCAGACCAGGCCGCAGCCCAGGTCCAGGTGCCATGTTGTGCTGTCTTTCTGGTGAATCCCGTGCCGAATGGTTTCGATCTTGTGATAATCGGTGTTTTCGGAACCCGGCGACAGATAATTTAATATTAGTTTAATCAACCTCCGTTGTAAAGCGACATGTAAGGCCAAAAAGGAAGGCGCCCGAAAAGCGTGCCTTCCATGATTACACTGTACCAGTTCGCGGTATGCGTTCACCGCTGCCTGTTCCACGAAGTCGTCTTCCGGGCCGATAATGTCAGCCATCTGATTGATCGATTGAACAATCCGACTATTATATTGCCCTAAATAAGGCAGGACATCCAGACGGATTGCATTCCGTCTGTACTCGGTCTGGAAGTTGGTCTGGTCGACAGCGTAAGGATAACCATTCTGCTCACACATATCCACGAGGTCTGTTTTGTATATACGTAAGAAAGGGCGGATAAGTTCCACATTTTTTTCCCGTCTTTTGAACCGGATTCCCCGGAGCCCCCCCGGCCCGCTTCCGCGCAGCAAATGCATCAGCACCGTCTCCGCCTGATCGTCGGCGTGATGGGCCAAAGCGATAGTGTTGGCGCCGCACGCCTGCGCCGTTTCAAACAAAAATTCATAGCGCTTGAACCGGGCCGCCTCCTCCACCCCCTTGCCGCTCTCCTTCATATAAGAGGGTACGTCGACTCTGGCCATCTCAAACCGGATGCCTAATTCCGCGGCCAGCCGCCGGACCAGTTCGGCTTCCTCATCCGCTTCCGCCCGCAGCCCATGGTGAGCGTGGGCACAAATGAGGTTAAGGGGGACCGCCGTTTCGGAAATGTCCTTCAGAACATGCAAAAGAGCCACAGAGTCCGGACCTCCGGATACTGCGACTACGAGGGTGTCATGGGGAGACCATAAGCGGTGCTCTTCCGCCGTGCGGAGCACTTGCTCTTTAATTGTGCTGAACTTCTGCCTGCTCTCCATCCATGTTCTCCTTTTTTCTCGCATTCATGCCTATGTATCAATATCTTCTATTATACAGCTCACCGATCTGGTGTTGCTCATTTAAAAAATACAAAGTACACCGCAGCTCCCAGCATAATGACTGAGAAGGCAAACGTATTGATCAGCCACCTCGGCGTCTTGCCCGGGGCTCTGCCGGAAATGGCCGGTGCATAAATTTGCTGTTTCCACGCGGCCAGCGCCTCCCTGGACCCTGAAAACTCACCTTGGATTGCTTTGCGCAGCCATTGGGCATACGGCTTCAGCCTCGGGCTCCGGCCAATCAGATTGAGCAGCTCTGAACTGTTCCGCGTCTGCGGAAGCAGCTGGGCGCAGGCCGCCTTCAGTCCCTCTTCATTCAGAAGCTGGATTATCAGCACGGCAAAAGCGAACAAGTCGTAAGCTTCATCACTGCTGCGGCTGCCGGCATTCCAGTAACCCCGGTCATACCACTCCGTGAACTGCTTGACGCTGCGTCCAATTTTACTGACGCCGCCATAATCGATCAATTCCACCTGCCCATAATCCGATACCATGACATTGTCGGGCTTAAGGTCTCCGAATATGAACCCGAGCCGATGCAGGCCGGTCAGCTTTTCGAGCAGCCGCAGCCCTGTAATTCCAACCCATTCCTCGCCCCGCCGGCGGATAAAATGATGGATCGGATTCCCCTCAATATAACGCATCACGTAGAATGGCACTTCTTTACCCATCCCCGTAAAATCATCCACTTCCAGCAGAAACGGAGTTTTGAAGCTCCCCTTCAGTCCGTCCTGGCGCCTGCTCTGTGACTGCAATGAGGTCAGCACATTGATCTCCGACTGCAGATCCAGCGTGTCATACCCCATTTTCAGCGCGTACAAATTCCGGTATCCGGCCTTGTGAACGAGGTATACGATGCCATTGCCGCCCTGTCCAAGCACTCGCCGGATCACAAAGCGGTTATTATGCCATTTTCCCGTAATTACCGTTCCGGCCGGATATGCCGGTCTAGACGACGTAGTCACCGAGCATCCCTTCTCCTTCTCCGTCATTTCCCCGCCAGGTTTGTCCGTCTAGTGTACCATAACGGAAGAAATCAATCACCTTCAGAATCGCCGGTCCGGTTGGCGTGGCCCCTTTCATTTGGATTCGTTGGAACAAGTTGCGCACTCCGGCAAGATCCTGGATCCAGTCGGAGTCCATGACGGCGTCCTCTCCGCTGTTCCGTCCGGGAAAATGGAATACAGCCAGTTCACTTAGGCCTTCCCTGGCCTGCAGGCTGAGCATCAAATCCCGAATGGCGTCCTCGACCGCAGCCAGCTTCGGCTTCATACTGGCACTGGCATCAATCAACAGGGCAACTTGAAGCGGTGTCGTTTCGGTCAGCTCATCCACGACTTGAACCACCTGAGACCGCTGCCTGAGGCGGAAGCTCCTCCAGGGATCCGTCCCCCAAAATCGTCTTTAACTCCTTATTAACCGCCTGCTGTATCGTCTGAACCACCGTTTTGCGTGTCATCATCTGCATCGTTTGAGCCAGCTGCCTGGTCCCCACGATGCGGCTCACCCCCCCGCCGGCCTTGGCAATTTCAGCAATTTCCAAGCTGCCAAGCTCCCCAATCGTTCCGTAATCGATCACACCGGCGACATTTACCGTAATTCCTTCCTGCAGCGCATGAGCCGCGGCCATGACCGGGCTTGCTCCGACATTGGAACAACCGTCCGTAATTAATAAAATTTGTTTCATGATGGCATCATTCCTCCCAAAAGTGTCTATCACCCTTTAGGTTCTAGTATTTCCACTTTTGAGAGATTCAAACGGCTGCCCGGCCTCTCCATCCCATTTCCCGGGCAATGGGACGGATAACAACTAGTTTTACATATTCACCTCCGATCATGATCCGGCAATGCGGTCAGCTGACCGTGCGCGGCCGCTCCATGCGGTCGACGCCCGGCACATGCAGGGTAGCCCACTCCGGCTGGTAATGCTCTACCTTTCCTACAACGACGGTCATGTCGTCATGAATTTGATTTTGCTGGTAACGAATCACTTTCTCGAGCAGGCAGTCGGCAATATGCTGCGGGTCGTTACTTTCAATCTCCTGCAGCATCCGCTTCATCCACAATTCCTTGTTCACGGCGTAACCCGGCGCATCATAGATGCCGTCCGTCATCATGATAACGATGTCCCCTGCTTGCAGCTTCAAGGTGACCAGATCCACCTCAATATCCTGAATAATGCC
>NZ_PCZT01000007.1:24614-55621 GCF_002968895.1 Paenibacillus sp. AR247
CTCCTCCGGGGATCTCAGCATTAGAATGGAATTCACCGATTTGATCGCCAGTTTCTCATCCATGCCCGACTGCAGCAGCTGCTCCAAAATGTTCAGCGCGGTGCTGCTCTCCAGCCTCGCCCGCTCTCCGTTGCCCATTCCGTCGCTCAGCGCCACGGCGAAAGTGCCGTTGCCTAGCTCAACCGTACTAAAGCTGTCGCCTGACAGCAGATCTCCTCCTTTGGCGGCCCCGGCCACCCCCGTCGTAATTTCAAACGTTTTGGCCGACCCGAACATCACGGTCGCAAGCCCGTCTTTGGTGCTGCTGAACGTTTCATTCAGCACGGCCACATGCTCGTCCAATATATCGGAGAGCAGCGGCGCAATAATTTTACGGCATTCATCGTACCCCCTTGTATACGCATGCACAATTTCGATTTCTACATGTCCGGGATCCAGACTAATGATTTCGATCCCCTGGATCGACAGTCCCAGCTTCTCCAAAGCGTCCCGGATTTGCTCCTCCTGCCGGTACATCGCTTGTCCTTCCCGCTGAATTTCCTTAGCCAGGTCCTCCATCACCTGGGATACGCCCGATAATTGCTCGGCGACCAATTGACGGCTATCGTATATTTGCCGTTTCCACTGCATATCATGTTGGTAGAGATGATACTGCTGCTTCATGACATCCACAACGTCGCCGGTTTTGGCGCACATTCTCTTCCATTCCTCCGGAACGTCCTCAGCCGACATCTCCGGATTCTCCTCCACCGAAGTCATCACGTCGGTCATATATTTATAGGTTTGATAGAACTTCGCGTCCCAGCAATGGTTTTTCTTGAAGCAGTTCGCACACGCCCCTTCCGTCACAGCATTCATAAAATGGTCCATTTCTTCATTCCGCTTGCTCACCTCCTCCGTGCCGGACACCTGGCCGAAGCTCTGAGACAGCTGACGGAACACCTGCGAGAACTGGGTCACCCGCTCGGCGGTCAAATCCCTTACCCGCTTGGCATACTCATGCTGCGATTTGCTGTGATCCGTCGTCCCCGGCACATACTTGGAGATCACCGCAATCATCGCTTTCGGGGTCAGCAGAAACAGTCCGATGGCGATACAGGTTTCCCAGGTGGACTGCATGACGTCGCCCGGACCGCTGAAATAGATAGACAGAATGGAAGAGCCCAGCAGCATGCCGATGGATACGGCCCCTTTCCGCCCCTCCCGCAGCATTCCGGCGAGCATCCCGGAAAAAGCGAGCAGGCTCATCTGATAAATGGCCGATATATCCGCCAAGCTCAGAATCAACCCGGTTACGACGCCGACCGAAGCCCCGAGCGGCGCCCCGCCGACCAGCGCAAACACCAGGATCAGGTACCTGGAGAGGACATGCTCGACGGACAAATTATATACGCTCCACCCCACCGCACCTGTCATGACGGAAGCAAGCAGGATAATCAAGCATAGAATTTCTTCGTTTTTCAGCTGGTAGTTCTTTTTCCTGTACGTAAACACCGGAATCGCCTGGATAAACACGAGCGTCAGCACAAAGCTGAGTACGGCATCGACCGCGGTCATCATCAGGGCATACCATGTAAACGGCGGACCGATCAGCACCATGAATATTTTGACGCAGAAGGCGGAGACGAACACCATCAGCGGCGCGTAGGATAACTCGGCGTGGTCAAAGGCGTTCAGCCCTTTATACATCAGGTGGAAGATGATGAGCTCGGCGGCGATAATCAGCGGTGCCGGAAACGGAGCAAACAGGGAGCCCAGGATTACGGCCATCCCCACCGGCAGGATGTAATCCCGGCGCATGAAGGCGATGACTGCAAAAAGGCGACCGCAAACGGCGACAGCTCGTCCAGTATCATGGCTTTTCCGAGTAAGAAGCCCATAAAAGTCAGCAGCAGCATCCACTTCTTTGCTGCGAGGAACTGCATCGGCCGCTGCACGGCCGACATGTTCCGGATCCGTTCCGACAAGCTCATTCCGTCCACGACCGCTTCCCCCTTTGCCGATTTCATGACAGGCACGTCCATCACATTCCATTTTTCCATGATCTTGGCACCACCATTTCGTAGGATTTGTTGGTACCCATTATAGAACCGGTGAAACATGAAAGTTTGTCAGAACAGCGGACAAGCGTCCAAGAAATTTCCGACAAAAAAGCCTGCGTTCCCGAATGATCGGAAATCCGGGTCGACTGGTTGTCCCCCAACACTTCCAGCCCGTTTCCAGCCGGTTCGATCCGGGGGAATCTCCCGAATAAAATCACCGCTTCGGCTAGCGATTGCGACAGAGATAGCTGGAATGGCGTTGGATGCTGTCGGTAATTTCTTGCAGAACGACAAAATTACCGAATGCCACCCTTGATGGGAAGAAGACTGCAGAACAGCGCCTGGCTTGCAGCAAAAACAAAAAAACCGCAGAAGGCTTGGTGCCCTCTACGGTTATCTGCTTCATACGGTTATCGTATGCTCTAATCTGTTAGTAAAAATTACATGCGTTTCGCGCCACGGCCTCCGCGCTTGGATTCCGTGTTCTTCTTGATCGACGATATGCGCTCCTCGCTGTCTTTTAGGAAACGAGACATTTTATCCTCGAATGAAGTCTTGTTGGCCGCAGGCTTAAACGGACGCCCGCCACGTTCACGATTGTAACCTCCACCACCGCCAAAACGGTCTCCGCCGCCTCCACCGGTACGTTCCGGTCTTGGTCCTCTTGGACGAGCTTCGGATGCCGGCTTATCAACAGCTTGTTTGATGGAAAGCCCGATCTTGCCGTCCTTATCGACATTGATCACCTTCACTGTCACAACATCATTGATCTTCAGGTGATCGTTAACATCCTTGACGTAATTATCGGCGATTTCCGAGATGTGAACGAGACCCGTGACACCTCCTGACAGATCCACAAATGCTCCAAAATGCGTTATGCCTGTCACCTTGCCTTCTAACTTGGTGCCCACTTCGATTGCCATAGAATAAAATGATCCTCCCTTAAAAATATACAACAAGATTTAATAAAACCTTGGCTGTGGTGATTTGATTATACATAAAGCGTAAACCCAGGTCAACTGAGTAATAACCCACTTCAGCGCCTATATTAAGGGCTGGTGGATTCCGCATGAATCGGGGTTTCCCCCGGCAAATACAGACCATATTTCTTCCTTGCCAACTGTCCGATATACTCCGGATCGTTCAGCCGTTTCACGTCCCGCTCGAGCTGTGCCTTCGTCTGTGTGGTCTGTGCCTCCAGCTTCACCTTCTTCGACAGCTCGGAACTCTTGTCCGCAATTTGCGAATTCTGGTCAATAAAGGTATAACCTGCCCACCCCATAAACAGAATCATGAAAGTCAGCCATAAAAAAATCCGCCTCCGTGCGCCAGCATGATGACCGGCAGGCTGCTTGTCATTCTTTTGTGTAGTCTGCGGACGGGTTTGGGCTGGTGATGCAGCGTATTTTCCCATGAATGCCTCCTCTTTACAAATACGGAAATCGTTGCGTAACGGGCCGTTCCTAAGCCTTGTCTACTCCTTGGAGAACCATCGCTTCCACAGCTCTGCAGCTGCGGTGAGAAACTTCCTTAACCACTCGGGCATCTTCAGACGGGAGGTGATGGGGCGGAGCATCCATTGAAGCAGCTTCCAGAAAGGCGTGAGACAGCGCAGGATCACGTGGAGGAGAAACATCAGGAGGCTGCCGAGCATGACGGCAATCCACTTCAACAGTTTCAAGATCGCACGGATCGGAGCCCAGACGAGCGCCCGAAACAAACGCTTGACCACATCAATCACGTAACGTACTGTCCTTATTAACATTACCACAAAACGCTGGGTTGTAACACTCAAGATTAAAAAATATAACCATACCCCAATAAAGAGTCCCACAAATACATAAAACCGAAGCTGGCCGTAATTGCTGATATACAGCATCCGAAACACAAACAGGGCCGCAGCGCTCCAGTACAGCACGTCCAATACATGAAGGGTCCATTTCGGAAAGTGGAGCTGGCCCGACAGCACCCGGTAACTGTCATAGGCCACCCCCAACGCCGCTCCCGAGAACAGCATCCACAGCAGGGTAATCCATTGAATCTGTGGACTCATTTAAACAGCTTGCCGAGCATTCCTTTGTTTTTGCTGTGCGAACCGGGATCCAAATAAACCAGGGAATTCACATGGCCCTCGATCGAGAGCAGGCCTTCTTCCAGGTTTAAATTTTTAATATGTAAATTCTGGCCTTTGATGGTCAGGTGCCCTAGCTCGGTTTGGAGCAGAAACTCCTCGCTGTCAAAACTCTCCACATTGTTTACCCCCGTCAGGTGCAGCTGCTTGCGATTCAGCATATGCAATTCATGCTGCTTGTTTTTCGCTTGCTCGATCATGGCATGTACCCCTCCTTCTTAACAATAGCTTATGGAGCGGTTTCGGGGTTTAGAACCAGCCCTGCCGGGTGAAACGGAGGAACTTTAAGCATGATCTGAGCATCGTGCCAAGCTAAAAAGGCATCCCCCGATCGTGATCGGAAGATGCCTCTAATGTGCTGCTGTCTGTGTATATGCCTTCTGGAATGCCCGCTTACCAGTTCAAACCGTTATCTTTGGCGATCGGTTCTTCCTTGACCAAGGTGTACAGGCTGTTCGCCTCGTCCTTGCGGGTCGTTTCGGCAAGCCGCTCCACCTTCACGGTGACCAGCTTCTGGCCGAACTGGACGGTGATCTCATCGCCCACCTTGACCGTACTGCTGGGCTTGGCTTCCCTGCCGTTAATGAGGACCCTTCCCTGATCGGAGACGTCCTTCGCAACGGTACGCCGCTTAATTAACCTTGATACCTTAAGGAATTTGTCGACGCGCATCTTATTTTACGGCTTCTTTAAGCTTGTTGCCCGCTTTGAAAGCAGGAACGTTGGATTCCGGAATTTCGATGGTTTTGCCGGTTTGCGGGTTGCGGCCTGTACGACCGGAACGCTTGCGGGTTTCAAAAGTGCCGAAGCCGATCAGCTGAACTTTTTCACCGCTTGCCAGAGCTTCCTCAATTTCACCCAGGAAACCGTTCAAAACGGACTCCACGTCTTTTTTAGTCAAACCGCTTTTCGTGGAAATGTTGTTGATCAGATCTGTCTTGTTCATAAATTATAATCCTCCCAATATACAAAGAAATAAGTATTGGCGCGGTAGAGGAGCTTAGCCCCCAAAACATACCGCTTTTGGCGCGTTCTGTATGGTATTCTTGCTGTGCTGCCCGAATTCCTGCCTCAATCCGCCAATTTTTTTATAATTTCCGAGGAAATCCCTGCAAAAAGAAGCTTCTGGGCGTCGTCTAACGGAAATTTTGCGCGAAATCGGAACCATGAAACACGGAAGTCATTCATTCCTGTTCGCTAAAAGGGCTTCACTCCACAGGCATTGAAGGCACCCCCCGTCCCTCCAGGGACCGGAGATTTCATATCATACCTCATTTTTGGCCTGTTGCCAAATCGTCTCCATCTCATCCAGGCTGGTTTCCTGCAACGTTTTGCCTTCTGCGTGCAGCACATCCTCGATGTAACGGAACCGGTTGACGAACTTGCGGTTCGTTCTCGACAGCGCTTCTTCCGGATCGGCATCCAGGAACCGGGCCGCGTTTGCCGCCGCGAACAGAAGGTCACCCAGCTCGCCCACCTGCTCGTCGACGCTCTGTCCCTCCGCCACGGCCTGCCGCAGCTCTCCGAGCTCCTCCTCGATCTTGTCGAATACACCCTCGATGGAATCCCAGTCGAACCCGACCTTGGATGCCTTCTTCTGAAGCTTATAAGCCTTCATTAGCGCAGGCAGGTCTCTTGGAATCCCGTCCAGGGCGACGCCTTCTCGGGCTCGATGCCTTTACGGCCCCCTTCGACACCAAGCGCATGTCCGACAATGACCTGGTAATCGTCAGGATAGAGCTCCATGAGGCACAGCTTTACCTCAGAAGCGGTAAACTCGTCGTATACCTGCCCGATCACGGTGTGCAGCTGAGGCTGCAGCATGCTGCTGCGAATGCCCGTGGAATCGAGAAGCTGAAAGCCTTCGATCGGATCAAAACCGAGTCGGATAAAGGCTTCGTCGAGAAAGGACTCCCCGCCCAGGATTTCAAGGGAGATCCCCTTCTGCGGGCAGTGCTCCCTCAGCAGCTGGACGGTGGACTCCGCCACCATCGGATGCCCGGGCACCGCATAGACGATCACGCTGTGTTCATCGCCGGCTGAAGCCAGCTCCAGCAGCCGGTCTGCGATGGAGGCGTACACCTCCGGAAACGAATCATGCGCTTCGTAGATGTGGTCAAACGAACTGACTTCGAGCTTCAGCTCCTCCAGCATCGACATGACCGGATGCTCTTTCGTTCTGACGTAGATTTGTGATGCCTGCTGCAACGTTCTCACAATACCCATTGTCAGCCGGTCCGGGTTGCCCGAACCGAGACCGACAACCTTCAGTACTGCGCTCATATGTCATTCCTCCGCTCTATTTCCCATTCTTCCGGGAATGGGGCATAAATATACTATATCACGGTTTCTTTTTTAAAAGAAAACCAGAAGCGCAAGGGGGTCCCCGCATGGCCCGGCCCTTTACTGAAGCTAGTTCAGCGGATCCTTTAATCCGCCGCCTTCTATCATTCTCCCTCTATGACGGCCAAAAATAGAAGATTCCTCAGTGCCCTGCGGTTATTACCGCAGCAGCCGAACCCGCTTCAGTAAGGCGGTCAGAGGACGGCCGATCTTCGGCAGCATGGCAAGCTCCTCTTCGGTAAGGAGCTTGGCCAGCACGGCGCCGGCGAGGAACACGGCGCCTCCGGCCGCGGCACCGGCAACACTTGCCGCGGCGGCCACGAGGCGGGCGGGCAGCCCGAGCGCGGACAGCACCGCGTCCGCCGCGAGCGCCACAGCGCCCGCCACCACGGTCATGCCGGCCAGCATCAGCGCCGGCTTGGCCAAGGCGGCACCGGCGCGAATGCGCAGGCCGGTGCTGCGGGCCAGCAGCGCGATGTTGAGCGCTGCCGCCAGGAAGTGCGCGGCCACGCCGGCGATGGCCGCGCCGGTAATGCCCAGCTGCGGAACCAGCAGCAGGTTCAGCAGCGTCTTCGCCGCTGCCGCGGCCAGCAGATGCACGGCCGGCGCGCGCACGATGCCGACGCCCTGCAGGAGCGCGGCTGAAATGATGCTTAGCGCGCTGCCGACGGCGGTGAAGGCGATCCAGCGCATGACGCCGCTGCCCGCCGTGTCCTGGTACAGCGCGATATTCAGGGGATCAGCCAGAATGGCAATCCCCACCGATGCGGCGAGTCCCAGCAGCCAGAACCAGCGCAGGGACAGCCGGGTACGCTCGCTCACCAGCTCGCGGTCTCCTCTCGCCTTTGCGTCCGCCAAAGCGGGGATGAACAGCACTGACAGCGACGTGGCCAGCATCGTCACCAGCTGGACGATGGGGATGCCGCGGTTATAGATGCCGAACTGGATCATCGCCCCCGCCTCGCCGGCGCCTCCGGCTTTGAGCAGCCGCGGTACGGTAAAGCTGTCCACCATGCCGATTAAAGGCACGGCCAGTGAACCCAGACAGACGGGAATCGCGTACAGCAGGATCCGCTTCAGCAGGCTCCAGCTGCTCTCCCGCCCGGCTTGACGCGGCTGACCCGTCCGAACGGTAGACTCCTTGTGCGTCGACACGGCAGCGCCTTCTGCGCCGGCAGAGCCACGCTGAGCCCGCCGAAACCTGCTCCAATAGCCGAGCATAACGATGAGACCCGCGGCTCCGCCAGCGGCCGATCCCAGCAGTGCCCCTGCTGCGATGGTCTCCGGCTTCGCCCCGATCCCCGTCAGGTAAATCAGCAGCCCGATCATGACGGCGACCCGCGCACACTGCTCCGTGATCTGCGAAACGGCGGTGGGCATCATGTTTTGGTATCCCTGAAAAAAGCCGCGCATCCCGGTCATCACCGGCACGAACAGCAGCGCTAAGGACGCCGTCCGCACCGCCGGCACGACGCTGGAATTGTCGATCCAGGTCCCAATAAGCGGAGCGCAGGCGTACACGGCGGCCCCCAGGACGATGCCGAGCAGCGCCAGCAGCACAGAGGACAGCCTCATCACCCGGAGTCCTTCCCCCGTCCCCCCGACGGCTTCGTCCTCTGCGACGAATTTCGAGATCGCGGCGGGCAGGCCCGCGAGCGCGATCGTCATCATTAATGAATAGAGCGGATATACCGTGTTATAGATGCCGAACACCGCATCCCCGCCCATGTTTTGCAGCGGAATTTTCTGCAGCGTGCCGATCAGTTTCGACAGCACCATAGCCATGCTTAAAATCAAAGCCCCCTGCAGCATCTTCGATGCCGCACCTGTCTGTTTCATCCTCTTCCCTACTTTTTGCCCGGATTCAACCTCGGTCATTTGGCGTTGCTTCCGTTTTTTCGATACGAATACACCTATTATACCTGAGGAGAGCGGACACAAAAAACTCCCGCCTTCATTCCCGGGTCATCCGTGAATAAGAAGGGGGAGCTTCGGGTGCTCGAGGAAGAGCCGTACCGGGCTGCCGGATTACTGCTCCATTTGCTTGCCAAGAAAAGCAGCGGCTGTCTCGGACATTTTGACTTCCAGCTGCGACATCTTGGTCGCTTCGTCCTTGCTCAGCAGGATCACTGAACCAATTGGATCTCCGCCGGAAATGATCGGCGCGACCACAAAGGAGGACAGGTTCTCCTGATGGTCCTTGCTGATTTCGTAGCTGCCTTGGTTTGTTTCCAGCAGCGTCTTGCGGCTGTCCATGCAGTTCTCGATCAGGGATCCGATCGGTTTCTCCAAGTATTCCTTCTTGGAACCGCCTGCAACGGCGATGAAGGTATCGCGGTCGGAAATGATCGTGATGTGTCCGGTACCTTCATACAGCGATTCCGCATATTCCTTGGCGAAGTCGCCCAGCTCGCCGATCGGGGAATACTTCTTCAGAATGACTTCACCATCACGGTCTACAAAAATTTCAAGCGGATCTCCTTCACGGATACGCAATGTACGTCTGATTTCTTTTGGGATGACCACTCTGCCCAGGTCATCGATACGGCGGACTATTCCAGTAGCTTTCATTAACATGTTGCCCCGCTTTCTAGAGAAGATTTTTCAACTACTGTTCTTATGGGAAGAGGTGAGTCCCAGGAATATAAGTTGTGATATCTGCCCATAGTATTCATCCATTCCCAATTCCTTATACATGATGTTGGAACTATTAGTTGCGGTTGTTCTGCACATTTTATCCAGCTCATTGATGCAAAAAAAGCGCGGATCTGGCCCGCGCCTTCCTTCATGCACACGATTCAATGCGAAATATGGATTACTTGCCCGATCCCTCGCCGGGCTCGGTTACCTTTTCTTCAAAAGTAGTTGTACCTTTATCGGTGGTTTTGGCATCTCCGCTGCTGCTGCCTGTCGTGCCTGTACCGGTGCCGGATGTACCGGAATTAGAGCCCCCGGAAGTAGTGCCTTCCGTGCCGCTGCCGGACGTTCCCGTTCCGGTTGTTCCTGTGCCGCTCTTGGACGTATCCGCCGTTTTCGGCAGATCAATCTTCTTGATGATCTTCGTCAGATCATTCTGCATAAACTGATCGATTTTCGATGCGCCCAGATTGCTCCGGATCATTTCTTTCTGATCGTTCGTCAGCTTGTCATAAGGCGTGTCCTTGCGGGAGTCGACCTTGATAATGCTGTATCCGAGATTGGATTCGACGGGAGCACTGATTTTGTTCAGCGGAAGGGTCAGCACCTGCTCCTTGAACTCCTGCACGCTCCACTGTCCAACGGTAAAGTCTTTGTAGACGCCGCCATTGTCCTTGGAGGAGGAATCATCCGAGTACTTTTTGGCCAGCTCGGCAAAATCTCCCCCTTTGTCCAGCTGCGATTTGACGTCTTTGGCGATCTTCAGCGCATCTTCCTTGGTGCGCTCCTTGTTATTCGAATCGGTCAGCCCGATCAAAATATGATGCACCGTGGCCACCATGAAATCCTGCTTGTTGGCCTCATACTGCTTCTTGATGTCGTCTTCGGTCACTTTGGCGTTCATGTCCTCCATAACCGTCATAACCTGCACCAAATATTGCTTGAGCTCGTCCTCTTTGAGCTTCTGGTCGCCCAGCAGCTGCTTGAATTGGTCATCGCCCACCTGTTTCTTCATTTGGTCGATTTGCTGGCCGGCCTTTTTCTCGCCTTCCTTCTTGGCATCGTCCGTAGCCTTGCCGCTCAAATATTTAAAAGCAATTTTTTGCTTCACCAAATAATCCTGGAAATCGGCCATGTCCATAAATTGGGCATACTCCGGAGACATAAACGTCATGATTTTTTTCTGCGTCTCAAATTCATTCTCCGTAATCTCTCCGCCTTCGTAGGTTGCCACCGTTTTACTGGCATCCTTCTCTTTATCGGAGCCGCCTTTCTCGCAGGCTGCCAGCACGGAAAGGGTCAGTACGCACACCAAAGTCAGCAGAATTCCTCTCCATGCTTTTTTCTTATTGAACAACATCCTGAAGTTCCTCCTTCGATTTGAACAGCTCACGGATCGCTTCCAAGAATTGTTCCAGCAGATCGAGCAGCTGCTTGTCATCAAGCCCCTTGCCTTTGATGCGGATCGTCATTTGAGCATCCTGCTCAAATTGTACACGTCTCTCGAAGCGATTGCCAACTTGTGCAAGCTTCGCGGTGCTGACGGCCTTTTCCTGCCCCTCGTAAAATTTGAGGATCAGATCATCCCCACGGCGGTTGATGGAGTCGATGCCGTACATCTTGCCGTATACCTTCAGCCGGGCGACGGTCAGCAGGTTCGTAACCGCCTCAGGCAGCTCCCCAAAGCGGTCCAGCAGCTCATCCTCCAGCTCTTTCCCGTCGTCGAACGAAGAAACTGCCGCCACTTTCTTATAAATTTCAATCTTTTGAATGCTGTCATAAATGTACTCGGACGGCAAATACGCATCGATGCCGATATCGAGCGCGGTGTTCCACGTCTTCTCCGGTTCGACCTTTTCTCCGAGAACGGACACCTTCCGCTTCTGGATTTCCTCGGCAAGCATTTGCGAGTACAGGTCGAAGCCGACGGAGGCAATGAACCCGTGCTGCTCCGCACCGAGCAGGTTCCCCGCTCCGCGGATCGCCAGGTCGCGCATCGCGATTTTGAAGCCGGAGCCGAGCTCCGTAAACTCCTTGATCGACTGCAGGCGTTTCTCCGCCACCTCGGTGAGCACCTTATCCCGCTGGTACGTAAAATACGCGTACGCAATCCGGTTGGAGCGTCCGACACGGCCGCGCAGCTGATAGAGCTGGGACAGGCCCATTTTGTCAGCATCATGCACGATAAGCGTATTCACGTTCGGAATATCGACGCCTGTCTCGATAATGCTCGTGCTGACAAGGACGTCGTATTCCCCGTCCAGAAAGTCGAGAATCGTCTTCTCCAGCTCCGTCTCCGACATTTGCCCGTGGCCCACTCCAACCTTGGCCTCCGGCACCAGCGCCGAAATTTGGGCAGCCATTTCATGAATGCCTTGAACGCGGTTGTACAGATAATACACCTGACCTCCGCGGGCCAGCTCCCGTTCGATGGCCTCCCGCACCAGCGTCTGGCTGTATTCCACGACATACGTCTGCACAGGGAAGCGGTTTTCCGGCGGCGTCTCGATGACAGACAGATCCCGGACTCCCAGCATGGACATATGCAGCGTCCGCGGAATCGGTGTCGCCGTCAGGGTCAGCACGTCGACATTCGTCTTCAGACGCTTCAGCTTCTCCTTATGCGTCACACCGAACCGCTGCTCCTCATCCACAATCAGGAGGCCCAGATCCTTGAACACCAGATCCTGGGACAACAAGCGGTGCGTGCCGATCACGACGTCGACCGTCCCCTGGCGAATCCCCTTGATCGTTTCGTTCTGCTCCTTCCGCGAACGGAACCGGCTCAGCACCTGGATGTTCATCGGGTATCCCGAGAACCGCTCCCGGAACGTCTCATAATGCTGCTGCGCCAGAATCGTCGTCGGCACAAGAACGGCCACCTGCTTGCCTTCCATGGCAGCCTTGAACGCGGCGCGGATCGCCACTTCGGTCTTGCCGTAGCCTACGTCTCCGCACAGCAGCCGGTCCATCGGACGGTTCCGCTCCATATCCTTCTTGATCTCCTCGATCGCCCGCAGCTGATCGCGTGTCTCATCGTAAGGGAACATTTCCTCGAATTCCTGCTGCTCGGTCGTATCCTTCTCAAAGCCGTATCCCGGCGTCGACTGCCGCTCGGCGTACAGCTTGATCAAATCGTCGGCGATGTCCTGTACCGAAGAGCGGACTTTATTTTTAACGCGTGTCCACTCGTTGCCGCCCAGCTTGTATATCTTCGGCTCCTTTTCCTCTGAACCGACGTATTTCTGAATGAGATCGATCTGTTCGATCGGTACAGACAGCTTGTCGCCGCCGGCATACAGGATATGCATATAGTCCTTGTGGATGCCGTTGATTTCCAGCGTGCCGATACCCATATATTTACCGATACCGTGGTTTTGATGGACGACATAATCGCCGACCTTCAGCTCGGTATAGCTCTTGATGCGCTCGGCGTTATCAATGTTTTTGCCCAGCTTGCGGATCTTCCGCTGCTTCTGGGAGAACATTTCGCCCTCGGTAATCACCGCCAGATGAATGGACGGCATCTCAAAGCCCGTCTGCAAATTACCCTGCAGCATGATCGGCTCCTCGATGTTATAATCCTGCAGCACCCGCCGCATCCGGTCGAGCCGTTCGTCGCTGCTGGCAAGCATCATCACCTGAACCCCGGACTTATGCCAGCGGTCCATTTCCGCTTTCAGCACGTTCATCTGCCCATGGAAATCCTGCATCCCCCGGCTGATAAAGTTCAGAATATTCTGAGGCTGGGTATGCGGAACCTGACGCAGGAAAATCGACATGAATATCGTCTGGAACGGACGCTGGTACAGTATCTCGTCGCCGTCAACGGACAAATGCAGCTGCGGCAGCGTCTTTCCGTTCTGCAGCAGATGCAAGTTCCACTCGGATTCGTCACGCTCCAGCTGTTTGGCCGTTTCAAGAAGGCGCGCCGGCTCGTCGAGAATGAGGACGGTGTCCTTGTGTAAATAGTCGTACAGCGTCTTGTGCTCCGGATAGAGCAGAGAGATATATTTATAGATTTCCGGAAAATAGACATGCTCGCGCAGCAGCTCCATCTCCCGTTTCATTTCTTCCGTTAGACGCAGCTTCGCCTGCCGGTCGGTCATCTTGCCAAGCTGCTCTTCCAGCAGTTGAGCGGTGGCTGCAGCTGCCTGCTCCAGCCTCTGGTGATCGGCGATGATCTCCTTGCAGGGTGTAATAGTGACTTCCTTAACTTTATCGATTGACCGCTGATCGGACGGGTCAAACGTGCGAATCGAATCGATTTCGTCGTCAAACAGCTCGACGCGGTAGGCCAATAGGGAGGTCATCGGGTAAAAGTCGATAATTCCTCCGCGTACGCTCATTTCGCCCTTGCCTTCGACCCGTTCTACCCGTTCGTATCCCATTTCGATCATTTGGGCCAGGAAAGCTTGGGCGTCCAGTGTGCCGCCATCCTGAATCACAATTTGGGCTTTGGCCATCACTTCCGGGGCAGGCAGAAACCGGCGCACACCCGAAAACGGTGCCACCACAATGCCCGAAAACCCCTGCGCGCACTTCATCAGCACATCAATACGCTGCGCAAGGGTCTCTGGACTGGATACCGCGGATTCGGCTGCCACCAGCTCATTGGCCGGATACAGCAGCACACGGTCCGGTGAAAGCGCTTCCTGTAAATCCTCCGCGATTTTCTGTGCGGAAAACATGTTGTGAGTGACGACGAGCATCGGGCGTTTGATTTCTTCAAACAGTGCCGACAGCATAACCTGACGCGCGGACCCCGATAACCCGGAAACGAGCTGTTCCTTCATACCGGCCGATAACCCGGCGGTAATCGACTTCAAATCCGGATCTTTAGAGAAAGCTTCTATAAGTGCATGTAACAAAGGGGGCACCTCTCTTATGCTTACTTGTTATCTTTTGGATGGTAGATTGAATTTTACCATAAAATACCTGACTGCGGTGATTTTTCGCTGTGCTTCATTAAAATATATCTACCGGCAGCGGACATCCCCTGGTCTTAGGAGACTGGACAAAAGGAATACCCAAAAGAAGCCTCAGCAGCACTGCCAAGGCCCTTCCATTCACGGTATCTGTCCGCTTTATTCGCGGTTTCGCGCACAGCATTATTGAAGCGGGTTTGCCAACAGGCTCAGCTCCGGATTGTTCTCCAGCGCTTCTCTGCAGTAATCGCAGATCACTTTGACCGTTACGTCGCCGCTTAAATCATACGCTATTATATCTCTACGTTCTGCCGGGGTCAAGGAATGGAACCCCAGCTGGGCGTCGGTAACCAGGGACGAATCTATTTTTCCGAGCGGCGTGCGGCAGTGCCGGCAAATATAATTTATTGCCATCTATATGCCTCCTGAAAGTCGTTTATACTTCAGTATGCCCGAAAAAACGTTCGTTTAGCCCCCGATTCATGCCATCGAGATCAACCGTTAAACTTGGCCATCGTTTGTTCAAAGGTATGGTTCAGACTGAACTCCGCGGCGTCGCAGGCTTGCTCAATCATCGTCTTCAGCAGCTCGTTCTCCTTTTTCGGAAAATTCGAGAGCACATAGTCGACGATCGCATATCCCGGCTCAGGCCGGGAAATCCCCATCCGGATCCGGTCGAACACCTGCGTTCCCGTATGTTGAATGATCGATTTGATGCCGTTGTGGCCTCCGGCGCTGCCCTGATACCGCAGGCGGATTTTGCCGGTTGCCGTATCCATGTCGTCATAAACGACAATCATGTCCTCGAGCTTAGCCTTGTAATAATCCATATAGGCCCGCACCGCTTCTCCGGACAGGTTCATGTAGGTCATGGGCTTGATAAGAACGACCTTGTCGGTTCCGATAAAACCCTCGCCGATCAGCGCCTTGCATTTGCTTGGCCCAAACTTAATACCATGCCGCTCCGCCAGCCCATCCAGCATCATAAAACCGACGTTGTGGCGCGTTTTTTCATAATTGGATCCCGGATTCCCGAGTCCTACAATCCATTTCATTGCGTTATTCGATCCTCCAAACCGGCTGCTGCCGCTACGCCTGCTGTGCAAGTTAGCATTAGCACCAAATTTTGTTACAATAGAGTATAGGATGCTGCATCGATTCTTGCCTTGGCATCCATGATCACCATAAGAAGGTGGTACGGTTCATGACTGAATTCGGCCAATTGCTTACGCTGCACCGGCACTTTCAGCAGCACCAGATCCACGGCATTCCCGTTCAGGTTCTCCGGCAGGGCGTACACGTGGACATTGGAACGATTACCTCATTCACCAAGCACTTCGTTGAAATTCAAGGTACGCTCTACAACCGGAATTTGTATACGTTTGTGTCGACTCCCGGATATTAAAAGAGCATGCGCGAGAAGGGTTATATTTCCTGGAGCCAGGAAACATAACCCTCTCTTTGCATATACCTTCCCTTGCCTTATTCGATTTCGAACAGCTTGCTGATGGACAATTCCTCATGCACACGGATGATGGCTTCCCCCATCAACGGAGCTACCGACAGAACTTTGATCTTCTTGCTCGGCTCCGGATGCGTAATCGGAATCGTATCCGTCACGATGACTTCGCTGAGCGGAGAATTCTCCAGGCGTTCCATCGCCGGGCCGGAGAAGACGGGATGAGTACAGCAAGCATACACTTCCTTGACGCCGCCTTCCATTAGGGCATTGGCCCCAAGCACAATCGTGCCGGCCGTGTCGATAATGTCATCGATCAAAATGGCCGTTTTGCCTTCGATGTGACCGATGATGTTCATAACTTCACTTACGTTCGGTTCCGGACGGCGTTTATCAATGATGGCCAGCGGGGCATTCAGGAAATCAGCCAGTTTTCTGGCACGAACCACACCACCGTGGTCAGGAGACACAACAACCGGATTCTCGATTTGCTTGGATCGGAAATACTGGGCCAGAATCGGCACCCCAAGCAGATGATCAACCGGAATGTCGAAGAAGCCTTGAATCTGCATGGCATGCAGGTCCATCGTGATGACACGGTGGGCACCCGCCTTCTCAATCAGATTCGCTACCAGCTTAGCGGTAATCGGGTCACGGGAACGGGCCTTACGGTCTTGACGCGCATATCCATAATAAGGGATTACGACGTTAATGCTCTTCGCAGAAGCACGCTTCAGCGCATCGACCATGATCAGCAGCTCCATGAGATTGTCATTTACCGGACCGCATGTCGACTGCACGACATAAACGTGGCAGCCGCGAACGCTCTCCGATAATTTCACCTGAATCTCACCATCACTGAAGCTGGTCGTATGCGAATCCCCCATGGGGATGCCGATATAATCCGCAATTTGCTGTGCGAGCTTCGGATTGGAATTGCATGTAAATATTTTTAACTTCGAATCACAATAAGTCATAGAATTAAAACCCTCCGTGCTGGTTCATTGAAATTCTGGCCTGCCTCCATACCGCTTGAAACCATGTATCTCACACTTCCCGATAAGACGGGGACGCTTTACGTTTAAACCTGCTGCTTGCTTTCCTTCTTGGCTTTGGCCTTGGAGCGAATTTTCTCGGCATACCCCGGTTTATTCTCCTGGCGTTTTCTGGCGATGGCCAGGTCATTTTCGGGAACCGATTGGGTAATCGTCGAGCCCGCGACCACGTAGGCTCCTTTGCCCACTTTCACCGGAGCGACCAGATTCACATTGCTGCCGATAAAAGCATCATCTTCAATTTCAGTCATAAACTTATTATACCCATCGTAGTTGACCGTTATCGCACCGCAGCCGACATTGACGTTCTTGCCTACCGTCGCGTCGCCGACATAGCTTAGATGCGATACCTTGGAGCCGTTATCGATCGTTGCATTTTTCACTTCCACAAAATCGCCGATCTTGACGTCTTCCCCAAGCTTGGATTTCGGACGCAGATATGCGTAAGGGCCTACCGATGTTCTAGAACCCACTTCTGCCTGATCCAGCACCGAATGCTTGATCGTCACGCCGTCGCCGATGACGGAATCGCTGATATCGCTCTGCGGACCGATCACGCAATCCTCACCGATAATCGTTTTTCCCTTCAGTACAGTGCCGGGATAGATCACGGAGTCGGCTCCAATGGTCACGTCGGCACCGATATACGTTGAAGCGGGATCAATGATCGTGACACCGTTCAGCATATGACGGATATTAATGCGTTCCCGCATTAATCCTTCAGCCTCTGAAAGTGCACGGCGGTCATTAACGCCGATCGACTCAGCGTAGTCGTCGGTCACATAGCCGAGAACGGTTTCTCCCTCGCCTACAAGAATTCCGATCACGTCCGTTAAATAATATTCCTGCTGGACGTTGTTGTTCGTTACCTTTTCCAAAGCGGCAAACAATTTCGCATTATCAAAAACATAAGTGCCTGTATTGATTTCACGAACCGCATCCTCTTCCGGCGTGCAGTCCTTCTGTTCAACGATACGTAGTACGCTTCCGTCCTCGCTGCGGATCACGCGCCCGTAACCCTGCGGCTGGTCCATATAGGCAACCAGTACGGTGGCGGCAGCGTTGTTGCTTTCATGCAGCTGCGTCAGTCCCTGCAGTGTCTCGGCCGTGACCAGCGGAGTATCGCCGCAGATGACAATGGTTGAGCCTTCTTCCGAGCCCAGTAAAGCTTTGGCCTGCTTCACCGCATGGCCTGTACCAAGCTGCTGCTCTTGCAGCACGTATTCAGCGGCCTCACCCAGATAAGATTGGACAGCCTCTGCCCCGTGGCCAACGATGACAATGCTCCGTTCGCAGTTCACCTGTTTGACGGTATCCACCACGTGCCCAACCATCGGTTTGCCACAGACGGGATGAAGCACTTTGTATAGTTTGGATTTCATTCGTTTTCCCTGCCCTGCGGCAAGAACAATCGCCATTCTTTTCAAGGATCTTGACCTCCTACTCTAGAACTCGCTCAATACTGAATATATCGTATTATAAGCAAAAAGAAAAGAGAGCCATAGTCCTGGCCCTCCTTTCCTTGAACCCCAATTGTAAACTTAAGCGCCTTCCTCGATCACTTCTTCTTCACTGGCAGCGCGTTCATATTCCGCCAGGACGGCCGTTTGAATCTTCTCCCGGGTGCCGGAAGAGATTGGGTGGGCAATGTCGCGGAATTCTCCATCCGGAGTGCGTTTGCTCGGCATAGCAACGAACATTCCATTGTTTCCATCGATGACCCGAATGTCATGAACAACAAATTCGTTATCAATGGTAATGGATGCGATTGCTTTCATTCTCCCCTCGGAGTTAACGCGGCGGAGTCTGACATCCGTAATTTGCATGTGTGTGTTCACCACCTTTTTCCATCAGAGACTTGGTGTATAATTCCACACAGCATGCGCGAAATCCTCTTTTTTAAGTTAACAAAATGTCCTAAAATCAGGAATTTTTTTATAAGAATGTGAGTGTCGACAGACTTCGGAACTATTCGCCGATAAAATATTTTTATCGACAAAATCCGCAGGCCTCTTCAACGTTAAGACGGGTCAAAATAATTCCCCGGGCTCACAAATATTTCTTTCGTCTTTGGATCGACCGCCGTCAGTGTCGCCAGGGACACATAATCGTGCAGGAGCCGCTCCTCTGATTCCACCGCTCCCGACTCGACCAATACGCCTACGCCTGCGACTTCGGCATCAAATTCGGCCAGCAGATCTACCATGCCCTGGATGGTGCCGCCTGCCTTCATAAAATCGTCCACGATCAGGACGCGCGACTTTTCCTTCAGCGCCCGCCGCGAAAGTGACATCGTGTGGATGCTCTTATGCGATCCCGACACGTAATTGATGCTCACGGCAGATCCTTCCGTCACCTGGTGGTCCCGGCGCACGAGAACAACCGGCAGGTTCAGCTGGGCCCCGGTGGCATAAGCCAGCGGAATCCCTTTGGTCTCCACGGTCATGACCACGTCGATGTCCTTGCCGGAGAATGCGGTGGCAAAAATCTTTCCCGCCTCGTTCATAAGAGAAGGCTGTCCCAGCAAATCGGACATGTACAAATACCCGCCGGGCAGAATCCGGTCCTTCTGCTGAAGCTGGGAACAAAGATCGTTCGCAAACACCAGCGCCTGCTCCTTCGGCATTTTCGGAATATATTTCACGCCTCCGGCGGCCCCGGCCAGCGTCAGCAGGTCCCCGATGCCTTCCTCCTCAAACACTTCCTTGATAATAACCAAATCTTCGCTGATCGAGGACTTGGCGGCTCCGTATCTATCGGCAAATGTGGTGAGCGGGATCAATGTATGCGGTCTGGACAAAAGATACTGCGTCATCTCCACCAAACGCGCGCTTCGCTTTAATTTTTTCACGAAATACTCCTCGCTATCGCTGTATTCATCGGAATCTAAAGCAAAATCACCCAGAAAATCCGAATATTATAGTAAGAATATATCATTTTTGTACGGATTTGTACAACATGATTGGCGAAGTTAGGTCAATAGGCGCACCGCATACACTTCTTTGCAAAAGCCCCGCAGCCCGTTATAGATCCGTGCCACCTTCGATTCCTTGTACACCAGGCCGAATACGGTCGGCCCGCTGCCTGACATCAAAGCCCCGTCCGCGCCGAGACGCAGCATCCCTTCCTTCAGCTGCTGCACTTCGGGATGCAGCCTCAGCGTCACATCCTCCAGCACGTTCCCCAGGCGGCTGCATACGCCATGAAAGTCTCCCGCTTCGATCGCACGAATCATTCCTTGGGCCGACGGATGCTCCTTGACCTGCGCCGCTCTGAACTTGCCGTAGACCTCCGCGGTCGATACGTTAATCGGCGGTTTGGCCAAAATCACCCAGCACTGCAGCGGATTCGCCACAGGCGTCAGCTTTTCACCCCGCCCTGTCGCCAGTGCGGTACCTCCAGTCACGCAGAACGGAACGTCCGATCCGAGCTCCGCACCAAGCTTCTGCAGCTCCTCTACCGGAATGTTCAAATTCCACAGCCGGTTCAGACCACGCAGGGTGGCGGCGGCGTCGCTGCTTCCTCCGGCCAGACCTGCTGCTACGGGGATCTTCTTATCCAGATGGATATGCACCCCGCTCTTGACGTCATACCGGTCCTTAATCAGCCTTGCGGCCTGAAACGCCAAGTTCTTCTCATCCAGCGGTATGTATCCCGCCTGGCTTGAAATAATAATCGTATCCCGGGGCAAAGCCGACATCTCCAGCCGGTCCGCCAGGTCAACCATCGTCATAACCATTTCGACCTCATGGTACCCGTCTGGCCGTTTATGTAATACATCCAGCATCAAATTGATTTTGGCCGGTGCTTTTTCGTAAATTTTCAAGGCGTTCACCCACCCTCAAGATTCCCTCTATCTGGATTGACACAAGCCGCTTCGAATCCTTGGGCTCAATCCGAAATCTGGAATGAACCTCAAGCATTTTTTTCTCTTGGGTTCAATCCAGAGATCTGCAACTTCAAATCATTATATCAAACTGAACCAGTCAAGTCATTTTCCGTTTACAGACAAAGGGCGGAGCGGACACAGCCTTTAATTCAAAAACGGNGAACCTCCCGCTTGGGAGCCTCCGCCGGCATTGCTGGTGTGAATTAGGATTTACGTGCGGCGGCCTGTTCGGCGAGCTGGATCGCTCTTTTTACCATGTTGCCCGCATCCTTGGCCTTAATACCTCCCCAGCCTTCCTGCTGGACAGTTTCGTAAAATCCCAAATCCTTAGCCAGCTCATTCTTCAGCTCATCCGACATGACACTGCGGCGTCTGCGGCTCATGAACATCCTCCTTTGGTTCCATCGGAATTAGGCTGCTGCCATAAGTATTATCCCGCTCCCGGCCGCTCCTCATTCCATATCCCCCTGCCAACTAAAAACAGCCCTCCATCAGGAGGGCTGCTTTGTCATTAAAGTTACGCTTTCTCCAACTCGATCCGGGTGCCGGTAGTATCATCGCAGATAATAACCTCCACGGATTCCGTAAGAATATCGGCATAGCTGTATGAAACACGTTTAAAGGTTTGATGCTCTTGATCCAATTTCACAATAAAAACAGATGGGTACGTTTCTTCCAAAACACCAGTACGCTCGACGGTCTTGCGACGACCCCCGTTAGCCCGAAGCGAGATCTTCTGACCCACATGAGCTTCGAGATTGCGTTTGATTTCCAACAGCGTATTTTTAGCCATTGTCGACGACCACCTCTTTCCTTGTCCATTATAACTCGAAAAGAGATTTTTGTCAAATCAAAACAATAATTATATCAGCATCAATTTTATGTTGTCAACGAATTTTTTTGCGAATCCCCAGATCATTTCTGCTTACACCCGGATAACAACAAAAAACCGCAATCCGCCGGCAGATTACGGTTCCTGCATTTCGTTATGCTGTCAGGTCAAGAGCTTTGCATGGCATTTCCGGACATGTTAAATGGCCGACGGCGTCACTTTAAGCTTGGTTAAGTCGTTCAGCCGGGGCAGGCCGATCCGGTAGCTCCCGCGGGTTTCAATGCCCCCGACGCCCTGCGTGCCGCTGATCGTATTGTGAAGCACATCCGTCATATTGATCGTATCTCTAACCGATGTAAACGACGCCTTGGCTGCAACATATACCGGATCCAAGGCATGAATCAAGATGCGCCCCGGGGAGCTGGCAAAGTTGGCTCCGGCCTGCAGCAGCGCCTCAAAGTGCGACTGGCATGCACCGGCGATAATCGTCATCTGATCGTAATGACGTTCAAACTGGCGCGCCACCTGAATCGCCCTGACGAAGTTCTGCGAGTTTTTATAGCTGTTCAAGCTGTACAAATCATGATTCTGGCGATGCTTCAGTACGCCGTCATGGCCCGTGATCACCACAATATCAGGCCGGACCCGAGGCAGCAACCGGTACAGGGCGTCCGCCATCCCGGCCTCATTCACATAATGGCCCTCGGCCGGAACCCGAAGCTGCTCATACAGACTCAGGCTCTTTTTTAAATAATTCGGATCTCCATCCAGATGAAGCACCTTCCCGGGGACTTCGAAATAAGCCGGCTCAGCTGTTCCCCATTCCCCGCTTCCGCTCAAGGTGGCCTGATTCCGCTGGGTCTGCTCCTGACGGTGACGTTTCAGTAAACTGAGCGACTCGTTTGCTCTAATATTTGCTTTCTCGGTTTTTTCGCTTACCGGCGCATAAGGGACCCTTACCAGATCATCGAGCGGGGAATCCGCCAGAAGTCTGAACTCCGTTCCCTTAATCACCGCTTCGTCCCTGCGCAAATCCTCGACGCGGAACGCGATATCGCCGCCGTAGGATCTGCGCACGACCAGGTCTCCAATATTCATGAACATCACCCCTACCCCATGGTATGGGCGAATCCCCCTATTGGTTCATCTTTTGTTTAATTTAAGCCGATGCCTTCCTTCCGAAGCAGGTTGCTAAGCACGGCATATTCCTCAATGCTGAGCGTCTCGCCGCGGCGGGACGGGTCAATTCCCGCTGCCTGCAGCAGCTGATCCAGACGCTCCCGTCCCTCTTTGGGGAAGAAGCGGCTCTTCAGATTGTTCGATATCGTCTTCCGCCGCTGAGCAAACGATGCTTGTACCACCTCGAAGAAATGCCGCTCATCGTCAACCGCAACCGGCGACTGTTCCCGCACGGCCAGACGGATCACTGCCGATTCAACATTCGGCTGTGGAATGAATACCGTCTTCGGCACGATGCACACCAGCTCCGGCACGCTGTAATACTGCACGGCAATGCTCAGGCTGCCGTAATCCTTCGTGCCCGGCCGGGCGGCCATCCGGTCCGCCACCTCCTTCTGGATCATCACGACGATGTTCTCCAGCGGGAGCCGCTCCTCCAGCAGCTTCATCAAGATCGGCGTCGTCACATAGTACGGAAGGTTGGCCACGACGCTGACTTTGGATACACCGGCAAAATTGCTCTTAAACAGCGCAGCGAGGTCCGTCTTCAGTACATCCCCATGATGAACCTTTACGCCGGGGTATGGGGCGAGAACCTCCTCGAGGATCGGAATCAGCCTCTGGTCGATCTCAACCGCCGTGACGGCCCCTGCCTGCTGGGCCAGCTTTTCGGTCAGGGCGCCGATACCGGGACCGATCTCCAGGGCACCCTTGGTGGAATCAAGTCCGGCCGCATCCACGATTTTATTTAAAATATTTTGGTCGATCAAAAAATTTTGCCCCAGGCTCTTCTTGAATGAAAAGCCGTGGCGCTGGATGATTTCTTTGGTTCGCCTTGGTGTGGCGATGTCGTCCATGCCGTTCACGTTGTCCGGCCTCCTTCATCTTCGATACGGGCAAGCGCATCCGCGAATTCTTCGCGGGATATTTGAAATATAGCGAGTCGCTTATAAAATTGCTTGCCATTGCAGTAGCCGATACCGAGGAGGTTGCCCATCGCCATCCGCCGGGCGGCGGCATCCGGGTGCACCAGCAGCCCCGCCTCCATCAGGTCCTCCATGTCGATCTGGCTTTCCGCGCCCTCATAAGAGGTGTGAACCCGCTTCAGAGCTCTGCGGATCGCCGCAGGCGAGGCGTTCTCCACACCGATATCCCCCTTGCGGGTCGCATCGGCCTCCGGGATAAACGCATGCTTGCAGCCGGGCACCTTGGCCGAAATGATTTTGCGGATTCTTTCGCCGGCGTGGTCCGGGTCCGTCAGCACAATGACCCCCCGCCGCTCCTGAGCCAGCGCGATCCGCTGGAGTATACGCGCATTGATGGCGGAGCCGCCTGTCTCGATCGTATCGGCATCCACCGCCCGCTTCACGGCCACGGTATCATCCCGGCCTTCCACCACAATGACTTCTTTAATCATGATTTCCTGTCTTCCTTTCGAGTACATTATACCCGTCAATGCCGCCGGACAGCCAAGTATCCCTGCAAGTGGGCATAACCGTGATGCCTGTTCAGGTACTTTGCGGGTCCCGGTATAGACAAACTGCTGTAAATTAACAACAAAAAGAAGAGGAAAGCTCCTCTTCTTTAGCATGACATTTTCATGATCATAATACTATAACATTAGAATGGCAAAGTAAAACGAAATTAGTTCAGCTCCGGTTTGACCGGACCGATCACGTATACCTTAAGGCCGGATTTACGGCCAAAGTTGCGTGCCTGCTGGACGGAATCGTAGTATATATCGATTTTATTTCCCTTAATGGCTCCGCCTGTGTCTTCCGCACGACGGAAGCCAACGCCTTCAATGTAAACCCACCATCCCAAAGGAATGACGCTTGGATCAACCGCAATCGTGCGGCCTTCCGTGACGCGTGTTCCTGTGGCGGTGCGTGTGCCGACTCCGGACTCGCCAGACGAATAAGCGGTCATGGATACTTTGATCAGCTTCTTGTAGGAAAAGTCAACGCCGGCCTTGCTGACCCGGTTGTTACTGCTGCTGCTGACCTTCTTCACCTTGGCAGGGGTAGAAGAAGCTTTGGCAACGGCTGCTTTGACTTCGGTCACTACGGGAACAGGCTTTTTCTTCGTGCCGACGGCAATGACCTTATCCTTGGTCACCGTCTGCACTTTTTTGCCCACCATTTTCATGGACACCAGCTTGCCGTCTTTGTACTTCTTCTCAATGTACTGCACCATGACGCCAGGAGCTCCCTGCTGAATCACCCGCGACTCGCCTTTGTAAATGCTGGGGTCGGAGGTTTTGACCACCCGGAAGGGGAGGGATTCATGACGCTGTACCACTTGTTTGTTCATCCGGACGATCCGGATGTCCGTGTTGGTGGAGACCGCCGTTTCGACAGCCGGAGTCACAATGTCCGTTTCCTTGACTTTGACGCCGGTTTCTTTCAGCACGTCGCCGACCGTTTTGGCCGTTGTATACAAATGCTTCGTTGCACCATCAGCCGTCACTTTCACAGGACTCGCGCGGTCGATCACGACCTTGTCGCCGTCGGATATAGCCCCGCTCAGCGGCATCGATATTTGGTCCTCGGGTTTCAGACTGATTTCCTGCTCATCCAGCATTTCTTGAAGTAAAGATGTATTGGTCTGTACAGATTTCATTTGACCGTCTACTACCAAATAAACTTGTTTTCGCGATTGACTGTACACGAGCAGCAAGATCATCAGGGTAACCGCGATTGAAACGATAGCTGCAGTGGAGATCTGGCGCAAATTCTCATGCTTCCATCGCAATGCGTAAGACATGCTGGAGATTTTTGAATCATGGGTCTTCTCTGGTTGGAAAACGCCCACTTTCTCGATCCTCCTTCATAGCCTCGCCGTCTAGAGTTATGCATGATTGTATTTGACGCGACTATACTCAATTTTTTACAAGAACCCACAGAAAGCATGCGTTCTTGCACCATGAACCAATCTCTCCATCATGATTTGTCACCTCCTGTTATACAACAGTATGATGACTGCCTCTCCTTTATTCAAAACAAAAGAAGCCGATAGAAAAGAGCTTACGAGGACTCTTTCGTGGCTTCCGGATGTCTGAATATCGGAATTGTCATGCACGAGGGTACCTCTCTTTATCCGCTTACGGGGTTAGCTGTCGGGTTCGGGCGAAAGAGAGCCGCCCTATTCGCGTCCTTACGCTCATGGCGTAAAGCCGTTCAATTCACCCCAGAGACCCAAGAAAGAAATCAAATACGCTTGCGAGCATGGGACCACTTCCGGTCTGTCATGACCCGCTCCAGTATTGGTTCCCCCGTTCTCCCATGCGGGAGACTCAGCGAGACTGGTTCATGAAAGCTGCGAAGGTAAGACCTTAACGACAGCTCAATGATTCACTGAAAAGATGATATCCTGTTTTGATGCATGTTGTAAAGCGGTAATCAACCACGTTTATTTGAAAAAGTGGTTAAAAAAATGTAATATTCGGCGTTTTGTTTGTTAAAATTCTTTAATCATTCGCTCATGCTCATTTTTTCGGCTGTTTTTCTCCCGATTTCACACAATTCCAAATCGTTCCAGCCCATTTTGGGTGGTAATCCGGGCAATTTCCTCCAGGTCAACCCCCTTAATCAGGGCTGCCGCTTCAGCGACCAGACGGACGTTTGCCGACTCGTTTCTCTTTCCTCGGAAAGGATGCGGCGTGAGATAAGGGGAGTCGGTTTCGATGAGCAGCCTGTCCATCGGAACCGCTCCCCGAGAACGAATGCATGACGCCGCCGACCTCGCCGGCCTTCTCTTCCCGTAATATTTTCACAATATCCTCATGGGCGTCCCGGTTATGTATAACAATTGGCATGTTGAGCTCTCGGGCCAGTCCGATCTGCTGGCGGAGGACCCGGTGCTGCACATCCTTCGGCGAGGTGTCCCAGTAGTAATCCAGTCCAATTTCACCGATGGCCACCACCTTGGGATGACTGCATAAGGATGCAATCCACTCCAGATCGCCTTCCTGCATAAAAACGGCGTCCTGCGGATGCCAGCCTATGGCCGCATATATAAAATCATACGTTTCCACCAGCTTCATCGTCGATGGAATCGTCTCCCGGTTAAAGCCAACGTTGATCATCCGGGTTACACCGGCTTGTACGGCATTGTCAATGACCCGCTCCCGGTCCTCGTCGAATTGTTGCGCATCCAGATGGGTGTGCGTGTCGAACAGTTCCATGAATTTGAACTCCCTTCTTGTCGGTACCCCATGTTCCTTTTCGTACGGTATTTTGTCATTAAAGCTTGAAAATGCGAGAAATCGAAGGAGAAAGATCGGTTATCGCCTTTTCCAGTTTATCTTCCGGATAATACAAGTGATATTTCCCGCGGTGAATGCCGCTGATGGAACGGACAATATCCGACACCTCGGATATTTCCCGCAGCTGCTCCTGGCGGTCGAGCAGCAGGATCTGTTTCTGGCTCGACTCGTCACCCGGACGAAATACATCGTAAGGAAGATCGGTCGGAAAATCAATCTCCAGATCATATTCTGGGTTCATTCCGACTTGTCCAAACTCCCGGCGGATTTCATCGATCATTTCCAAATCGACGGAGTCCATTTCTACATATTTATACAGTTTACGGTGCATAAATCGGGTGCACAGCTCGCTGAGTATGCGGTCGTCCTCATAGGACCACTGGAGGAAGGCCGTTTGAATCAGCGCCTCGTCCAGCTTCAGATAAGCTTGCACGTCCAGTTTGTCTTCAAAGAGCTGCGGCAGCGGCTCGACCATAAAGCCAAATGGATAACCATCCTGGTACAGCTCCTTGGCCCGCCGGAAAATTTGGCGCAAAATAATTTCTGAACTGCGGGTTACCGGATGGAAGTAGACCTGCCAGTACATCTGGTACCTGGACATTAAATAATCCTCCACGGCATGCATCCCGGACTCTTTGACCACCACTCTGCCCTGATAAGGACGGAGCATCCGTAAAATACGGTCAATATCAATCGTGCCGTAGTTCACCCCGGTGTAATAAGCATCCCGAAGCAGGTAATCCATCCGGTCGGCATCCAGGGGGCTCGAAACGAGGTTCACCACGATCGGTTTATCATAGGTCTTCGCGATGACGGCGGATACCTTGTCCGGGAAGTCCGAGGCAATCTCGCTCAATATATCATTCACTTCCGTATCTCCGGTGACAATCCGGCGCGTCCAGTCTTCATGATTCATATGAAAGGCCTCTTCAATCGAATGGGAAAAGGGGCCGTGTCCTAGGTCGTGCAGCAGCGCCGCACACAGCGTCAGCAGCCTCTCTTCTTTCGGCCAATCCGAATACCCGCTTCGCTCAAATTGCGAAATAATCCGCCGTGTAATCTCATATACCCCTAAAGAATGGGAGAAACGGCTGTGCTCCGCTCCATGAAACGTCAAATACGAGGTTCCAAGCTGCCGGATCCGCCGCAAGCGCTGAAATTCGGTTGTATTAATGAGCCTCCAAATCGTGGAGTCCTGGACGTGAATATAATTGTGAACCGGATCTTTAAAAACTTTTTCCTCACTTAGTGGGTTCATGTTCAGGTCAACTCCATTCATTTTGTGAAATTCGGGTTGTTAAGTGTTTTAATTTTGAAATATTTTTGACAATTTGTGTCGATACATGTCGAAATAAGCAGAATTAAGGTTTTCCAAATCGACATTATACTACCAAGGCGATATAATTGGAAAAGAATCCTGATATGAGTGATTTCCTAGCTGTTATGCTATTTGTAAGGTTATTGAACCAAATTTACTGGTTGACTGTTTTGGGAATCGTTGGTATTATTGATATCATTAAAGAGAGAACGTTGTCGAATTATGACATTTTAAAACTATGGCGAGAGGAGCAATGATCAGTTATGATGAAATCAACTGGTATTGTAAGAAAGGTAGACGAACTGGGTCGGGTAGTTATCCCCATTGAACTGCGCCGTACCTTGGGCATTGGAGAGAAAGACGCACTTGAGATTTACGTGGACGGAGAACGTATTATGCTCAAGAAATACGAACCGGCCTGCATCTTCTGCGGCAATGCCGAGAATGTTACTTACTTCAAAGGAAAAATTGTTTGTCACGATTGCATATCAGAAATCCCAACACCTGTGACAAATTAAGATTTTTAGTATATAATAAGAGTAATTCAAATTGTTAATTCTAACCTTTTTCATATCTCCTTGGTGTCTCCTCGGCTTAGAACCCGGCCGTGGGAGGCATTTTTTTGATTGTCGGCGTTATGACCGCTTCAAGGAGAAGAGGAGCAGCCGCACGATGCGTTCTACCCCGGCTGCTTCCATTTTGCCACAAATTACCTAACCTCGGAAAAACTTTCATCCCTATAAAAGGCGACTGTTTTTTCAAAAGTGTGGTTTACCCACCAAATCTCTCTCTTCTACCTACTGCTCCTCACCACTGCATTCGTTACAATAGCGCGTTATATACATCTCTTTTGGAAACGCCGCGGTCGGCGGCTGCCTTCTTCATGGCGTCTTTCCTTGGCAACCCTTCCCCTTCGTAATGCTGCACATGCTCTTCCACGGTCAGCTCCTGCCACCAAGCATCCCGCTGCTTCTGCTCCTCCTTCGGATCCGCGCCTTCCAGTACGAGGCAGTATTCGCCAAGCGGAGCATGCTCCTCCAGATACTCGAGGCACTCTTCAATGGTTCCCCTGACAAACTCCTCATATCGCTTGGTCAGCTCACGGGCAAGCACAATTCTCCGATTGCCGAGAATTTCAAGGATGGCCTTGAGTGTCTTCATTACCCGATGAGGCGATTCGTAAAACAGCAGCGTTCCGGATGCCACCTGCAGCGGCTCCAGCACCGCTTGAATCTCTTTGCGCTCCCGGGGAAGAAAACCGATAAACGTAAAGCGCTCGGTCGGAAGTCCCGACACGATCAGGGAGGATAACGCAGCATTGGCACCCGGGACCGGAATAACGGAAATTCCTTGTTCCAACGCCAGCTGGACGAGGTCGGCCCCAGGGTCGGAAATTGCCGGTAGACCGGCATCGCTGACGAGAGCCAAATTTTTTCCTTCTATTATATAGCGTATTAATTCGGGTCCGCTTGCCGTCTTATTATGCTCATGATAACTGAATAACATAGACGGGGAAATGTCGAAATGGGTGAGCAGCTTGCGCGTCTGCCTTGTATCCTCTGCGGCGATGATGTCACAGGCCTTTAGCGTGTTTACCGCCCGAAATGTCATGTCCTCCAAATTGCCGATGGGCGTGGCCACCAGGTATAACGAACCCGGCGCGCCCTCTTCTTTTTCCTGAAAACTGCTTTGTATGCTCAGACTCATTCTTTTCCCTCTTTAGCTCCGTAGTAAATATCCAGAATTTCCGGACAATAGCTGTTATTTTCATTATATACAATGAGCGGCGGCAGCAACCGCACCTCCGGCTTGCCTTCCCTCATCGCCTCGACCAGCACCATATTCGCCTCCAAGTGGGCCCTCGGATGAACAAAGCGAATCCGTTTCGGCTCCAGCCGATGCTGTCGCATCAGCGATATAATGTCTGCAAGCCGCTGCGGCTTATGAACCATGCTGACTTTCCCACCGGGCTTGACCAATCTGAAGCAGGTCTGAATAACCTCTTCCAGGGTGCAGTTGATTTCATGGCGGGCGATCGCCTGGTGAGGATTCAGCTTGATATCGCTGCCGTTCAGCGGCATATAGGGCGGATTGACCGTAATGGCGTCATACACACCGTGCCCGGTCTCCTTATGCAGCTCACGCAAATCGCCTTCGCGGATGAGAACCCGTTCATTCAAGCCGTTCAGTTCCACGCTCCGCCGGGCCATGTCCGCCAGACGGGGCTGAATTTCAATACCTTCGATGGCCGCCGCGGTACGGGTTGTGAGCAGCATCGGAATGACACCGTTGCCCGTACACAGGTCGAGCACTCTCCCCTTGGCCGGAATCCCCGCGAAACGTGCCAGAAGCACCGCATCCATGGAAAAGCTGAACACTTCGTCGCTTTGGATAATATGCAAATCATGCGTCAGCAGATCGTCGAGACGTTCCGTCGGCCGCAGGCTTACCTGTGATTTATCAATTTTCATTCTTCATTTTCCTTCTCTGCAGCATAGGGTAACCTTCCTTGGTACTTTTACATAAAACCATTGTAAACCATAAAAACATTGAAAAAAACCGTAGGGAGTTATCCTACGGCTTCATTTATTCAGAAAAGACAGGCAGAAAAGGCAATCGCCTTCTGTGCGCAAATGTCCATAATAGACGTTGCATATATGGAAACCTTCGTGATACAGCCTCGCGAGGTTGTCGTATCCTTCCCCCACCACGTCCTCGATCTCATGCTCCTGCTCTGCTGTGGCATGGGCCGGTTGTGGCAGCGGGGATCCTTCCTCCGGTATGGCTCCTTTTAATATTTTGCGCAGCTGCTCATTCTCCAGGCTCAGGCGGTTGTTTTCCTCCAGCAGCTCTTTGATGAGAAGCTTCATTTCACCCAGATCACTGTGAACCTGCTCCATTTGTGTTTCCATCTCTTGAATGTGTGC
>NZ_PCZT01000007.1:55721-58486 GCF_002968895.1 Paenibacillus sp. AR247
TTGTGTTTCCATCTCTTGAATGTGTGCAAAAATATTTTTCTTTTCCAAGTTTCCACCCCGAAAGTAACCTCTACGGTTTACTTGATGACAACATCATCCAATGGCAGTTCCTTGACCTTGCTGATTTCAAACAGCTGGACATGGACGCTTCGGCTGCCGGCATTGATACCGACCACTTTGCCTTCTCCCAACGATGTGATGACGATTTTGCCTACTGATGGCAGCTCTTCCTTCACACTTTCATAATTATCATGCTCATATTTCAGACAGCACATGAGTCTTCCGCATAAGCCGGAGATTTTGGTCGGATTTAGCGACAAGCTCTGGTCTTTAGCCATCTTGATGGATACAGGCTCGAAATCGCCGAGCCAGGACGAACAGCAAAGGATGCGACCGCATGGGCCGATACCGCCCAGCATCTTGGCTTCGTCACGCACACCAATTTGTCTAAGCTCGATCCGAGTCCGGAAAATACCGGCCAGATCCTTGACGAGCTCGCGAAAATCCACTCTTCCCTCAGCCGTAAAATAAAATATAATTTTATTTCGGTCAAACGTAAATTCCACATCCACCAGCTTCATCTTGAGGCCGTGATCGCGGATTTTATTTAAACAGGTAGCAAAAGCATCCTTGGCGGCCTGCTTGTTCTCTTCCACAACCCGTGCGTCGGAATCACCGGCGATCCGGATGACCTTCTTCAGCGGGAGGACCACATCGGATTCCTGCACCTCTTTTTTTCCAACGACAACCTTGCCGTATTCGATACCGCGCGCCGTTTCGACAATAACGCTGTTATCCTTCTCAATCGGGAAATCGAGCGGATCGAAGTAATAAATTTTGCCCGCCTTTTTAAAACGGACACCCACTACACTGTACAAAAACTAACCCCCTTATATGCCAGAGACCATTGGCTAGCCTTGAAGCTATCCTTCCAAACCGATTAAAAACTGTTCAAGACAGAGTTGGCTATTCACATTGTAGCGCAATTTCTTCCTGCATTCTGCGGCTAAATCCATATAGGAGACCCATTGTGCCGTGCTGCGGGTTAAAGCATGTGTAGACAAAAAGTCCAACTGATCTATGAAAACGATACTTTCGTGCTTACCGTACTGGACGTGAAGCATATCTTTGAACCACAAATGAAACAAATTAAGCAGTGTATCCAAGTGATCGGATAACCCAGCTTTGAACACCTTCTGCCCTGCGGTCACCAGAGCGGAGCTGCCGCGGCCTAGAGCTTCCTTCCCTAATTGTAACACTACGTTTCTAATTTCTGCAAACCAATTCTGCTCCATCAGCTCGCGGCATCCGTCCAGTCCCGACGATAGGTGAACGGCGCATCTGGCAAGCGGTGAAGGATATCCTTCATCCACCAGTGTCTGCAGCATCAGCCCGGGGCTGAGCGGGGTAAAAGGCACCAGCTGCGCGCGCGACTGAATCGTTGGGAGCAGAGCCTGTCCATTCTCCGTAATCAAAATCGCCACGGCCGGAATGGGCGGCTCCTCCAGAAACTTCAGCAGGCTGTTGGCCGCCTGCACGGTCATCGTATCAGCCTGGTCGATAATATATACCTTCGGATTCTTTGATTCCGAGCGATAGGAAAAGACCCGCTGTAAGTCGCGGATCTGGTCGATTTTGATAGACGATCCATCCGGAGCAAGGAGATGAAGATCGGGGTGATTGCCGTGTTCCACTTTGCGGCATTCGAGGCATTGTCCGCAGGCGTCGTCCTCAAGCGTGGTACAGAAGAGCGCTTGGGCAAACGTCCGGGCCGTCTTCATCTGCCCGCTCCCCGCTGGACCGCTGAATATATAAGCATGGCTGACGGAGTTTCGGCGAAGGGCGTTTTGCAGCATTTGCTTTGCCGCATCCTGACCCGCAATATCTGCAAAAGACATAATTCCTCTCTTCCCAATATCGATGGACCGGAAGACGGACCGCCTGGCCGGCGCATCGATGTTACAATACGGCATTCTATCTATATCTATAGTTTATCATGTACGAAGGGCTTTACCTATTCCTATTTCTTCTAATCTGTCAGAACATCAAATTGATCAGCATACCGCGGATTTCCCCAATCCGCTGCAGCAGCTCGATTTTTCCCTGTTCGCTCTCCAGCATATCGTCGGCCAGTCCCAAAAGGGCCGAGTCGATTTCATCAATCAGATTGTAGCGCTTGCCCCGGCCTCTGCGGTCCCAGCCACGAGCTTCCTTCATCCGGACTCCACGGCGGACCGTATCCTCCAGAAACCGTTTGACCAGCATACGGTAGGCCTTCAACTCGCGGATTGTCATCGATCTAGCGAGGCGGTCTCCCTGCATCTGAATCTCTTTAAACCGGCGGTCAAGCTCCTCCTGCGATACCTTCTCGCCGTGCTGCTGCATGATATCGGAAAACGATTTGGGCTGAATCTGCTTGGCATTGCCCTCGTTAATCTGCAAATCGCTCTTTAGGGGTCTGAACCCCGGATTAATCTTCAATGGATATCTCCTGCCTTAAAAATGTTCGAAACGGTCAACCGGAAGAACGAACACGGTAGCACCGCCGACCTGAACCTCAACGGGGAGCGGCAAATATGAATCGGTCGTACCGCTCATCGGGGTTACGGGAGTAACGAGCTGTTCCCGAACTTTACAGCTGCTGCGGATGACGTTCATCACGGCTTCAACCTGGCTGTCATCTACCCCGATCATAAATGTGGTGTTACCTGCCCGCAAGAACCCACCGGTACTCGCCAATTTCGTCGCCCGGAAGTTCGCCTTGA
>NZ_PCZT01000007.1:58586-63124 GCF_002968895.1 Paenibacillus sp. AR247
ACAAACGGTTGCTGTCCTTATCCTGTACAATCGCAACGATCAGTTTCATCTTGCATTCCCTCCTCGCTTATTTAGACCTGCCCATCCATATAGATTGAACCAAAGTAAGATGTAATAATCTTTTATAATAACATTGATGTCCACATTTGCATCATTAATTTAGTTCATTCTATATAGCTGCAGGCTGCTACTGTACTTATTTGACAAAGATCCTCAAAAATCCTTTAAAATCGCTCCTGAAGCACACGAATGATATCCTGTTCCACGGCAGACTGCTCTTTGGAAGCATCAATGACAACGATGCGCTCCGGATAACGGGATGCGATGATATGATAACCTTCCCGTACTTTCTGATGAAAAGATAAACCTTCAAGATCAAGGCGGTTGACCTCACGTCCCTGATTTGCCGCAATCCGCTGCAGTCCGGTTTCCGGCTCGATATCCAAATAAAAGGTGAGATCCGGCATCCGGTCATGAATGGCGAATTGATTAATGGCCCACACTTCATCCATGCCGAGTCCGCGGGCATATCCTTGATAAACCAGGCTGCTGTCGACGAATCGGTCGCAGATCACCGTGAGGCCTTTCTCCAGGGCAGGCTCCACCTTTTCAGCAAGGTGCTGTCTTCTTGAAGCGGCATACAGAAGCGCCTCGGTTCGGGCATCCATGGCCGTATGGGACGGATTCAATATAATTTCCCGAATCTTCTCGGCAATTTCAATGCCTCCCGGCTCTCGGGTCATCATATAGGGGACGGCGAGCCGGTTAAAATATTCACCAATTTTTCCGATCACGGTTGTCTTCCCGGACCCTTCGCCTCCTTCCAGCGTAATAAATGCTCCTGGACCAGTCATAAATGGCTTCCCTGCTTTCTGTTTTTCTTATATACCATAATAGTTAGTAGATTCGGATCTGCCGCCCCCTGGCACTTCGCTCCCGCATTGGACAGGACGCGAAGCCTTGCTGCCGTATCCTCGGTGATCCGCTCTCCCGGATACAGAAGCGGGATTCCTGGAGGATACGGAATGATCATTTCTGCAGCGGTTCTGTCCGCGCAATCCTGAAGAGGAACCCTCTCGGTATTTTCAGCAGGTATGGGCTGCAGGCCGAATGGAATGGGCTCTGAGACGGTGGCCTGGGCTAAAATGTTCCACGTGGAAAATTCGGCAGGGCTGCCTTTCGACTTGGGCAGGCTGGACGCTCCCGTTAGACTTAAATCTTTTTCCGCCTCCGCCTGAACGGAATGGCGGCTTTCAGCTGCCGGTGAGGCATCTGCTGATCTCTGGGCGTCCGCCTTCTCTACAGTTATATGCCGGAGGGCATCCAGAAGGTGACGGGTGTCTTCCTCGGTAGATCCCAAGCTGTACACCAGGACGACGTATCGGTCATCGCTCATCTCCGGTACGCAGCCATACGCCTCGAGCCGCTCCTGCAGCTCATATCCGCTCAGGACGCCGGTGTCGTCATAAATGACGACCTTGAAGGGGTCCTGCGTGGTGTATGCGGCTGCCGCAGGGCGGATGGCCGCCTGCGCTGTGCTGCCCGCCGATGCTGCGCCGGCGGCGTCTTGGGGCTGCTGCCCCTGCGGGTGCAGCAGCTTGAAGCGCGGCAGCTCCGCCAGGCCGCGCACCAGCGCGTTCACGGCGGCGAGCCCCGCCGTGAAGGCGCCGGCGCCCTGCACATGCAGCAGGCGCCGGGCCAGGTCCAGCGAGCCCATAATCGGGTACGATGGGCTCGAGCTCTGCACCATGGCGAGCCGCTGGCGGAGCAGGCCGCGGTCAATCCGCGGCCCTTGGACGTGCAGCATGGCTCCCATGGTGAGCGCGGCCAGCATTTTGTGCGTCGACTGTACGACGCCGTCTGCTCCGCTGGCCAAGGCACTTCCGGGCAGCCGCGGATGCTGCCCGTAGTGGGCGCCGTGCGCCTCGTCCACCAGCAGCGGTACCCCGTGCTGGTGGCACGCCTCCGCAAGCGGCGCCAAGTCGCTGCCCATGCCGTAATAGTTCGGCATGGTGACCAGCACGCCCTTGGCCTGCGGATAGGCGGCCAGGGCGGCGGTGACGGTCGCTGCGACGGGGCTACTGCCAGTCCGCTGACCGGATCAGGCTCCGGCTGGATAAAGACCGCCTTCGCCCCCGCCAGCATCAGTCCATGGATCACCGATTTATGGACATTCCGCTGGACGATCAGCAGATCCCCCGGCTTGCTGCAGACCGCCAGAATCAGCGCTATATTTCCGGATGTGCTCCCACCGACCAGGAAGAAGCTCTCCTCGGCTCCAAAACAATCCGCCGCCAGTGCTTGCGCCTCCCGGATCACGCCCTCCGGGTGATGCAGATCGTCTGTCCCTGTGATTTCTGTCAAATCCGCCTGCAGCACATCCTGCAGAAATCCAGCTCCCCCGGATTCGGTATAGGCCTGTCCTTTTTTATGTCCGGGTACATGAAATGAAGAATAGGCTTTATCTTTCATCTCCTGCATCATCTCGTATATAGGTGCACGTTCCTTGTTCACATGTTGCTTTTTCATCCCCAGCCATAATCCCTTCCGGTTTCAATCTCTACCCTATTTTATCGCATATTTTCGTGGTAGCCAGACCAGATGTATCATGTTTCTCTTGCGAATCAGCGGCGGCTGAGTCCCCACTAGCTTTTACGTGCTTATATCCTTTTTCTATGCAAAAAAGGGACAGCTTCCCGCTGTCCCCCTGTACAAAATACCTGCTTACGCGTTGGTCTGTAAGTTGATTTGTCTCATCTGATGGATAAAATAATGGTATTTGGCGTCTTCGGCATTTGTATGCACCATTTCACATTCGCACTCTTCGCAAATAAATTGTGATATAATGGTGATTCCTTCTTCTTTGACTTGCCCGCAAATAATACAGACGTGTTCGGTTTGATTTTCCATCAACCATCCCACCTTATTTCATTAATTACTATCAAGTATGACTCATTTTCTATTATTTTAAACCTTTTCATAGTGGTTTCATATCCCCCTTTGATTCCTTACATACATATTCCCCGCAATCCCCGCGAGTGTCTGTACAGGAATTTTAAAAAAAGTCTTTCAATCAGCCGATATATGAATTAAAGACCTCTAGGAGGTGGAGCGTTCTCCATGCCGGATGAGAATCACGTTAACGCAACCTTTTACCACTATAAATTAATCAAAAAAATACCGGTTTCCCGGCTGCTCGTGCGCCTATATCTGCTTCTTCCCTACATAGCTGTGATTTCATTCATGATCATCATTTCCTGGACCAGCTGCTTCTATTTTGTTCTCGCCGCACCGGTTATGCTCTGGATTCATTATGTTATCTCCCGATCGGTTCTGCTGTTATCAGGAACACCGTTTCGTAAACGATGGAAATTTTCGCTGCGGCTGCCTTGGCTCGGGTATATCACCGATCAACATATCAGCTACCGCCTGTTTCGGAGAGTCTATATCTATATCACTGGATTTGGCCTGCTCCTGCTGGCTGTGATCATGTTTTGGTCACCGGTTCCCTTCACACTGTCCTTGCTGTTCTGGCATCTCTGGTTCCTGCTTCCGCAATATTATGCTTTTCTTCGTTTATTGAAGCAGCGTAAAGACGGTATGATTAAACTGAACGCACAGGACATCTCCTATTATCAGCAGTAGCCACTCGTCATCATTATGATGAACTTGAAGGTCCCTCTTACATAGAGGGGCCTTTGGTTTGCACGTATAATTAAAAAACCCGCATCCTTGGATGCAGGTCACTATAAATCGGTATCCACACTTTCAACTGTCGCCTTCCCCTTAGTTAAAACGGTCACCGTAAAATAATCTTTATGAATGGTTAAGTTAATTACCCGGCTCTGCTTCTCAAAAACGTGTGAGTTCCCTTCGGCCTCCTCCGTTTTTTCCTTCCAGCCCCACTCTTTAATTTTATTCAAGTAAGCTTCCGGAATCTGCTCATCTTCCTTGAGGCCTTTCATCGAGTAGCGTACATAGTCTAATTTAGAATTACCGGATGTCCGATCAGTACGGTTCGCTTCCTTCGGTACCGGAAAGGTTTTATCGTTCGCAGCTCCTTCAAAGGATGTCCACGAGGGCTCGCTTTTCATACAGCCGGTAAGCAGCAAACAGACGACTCCAAACACAAGAAGAGCATGCAGCCACGGTCTATTGAGCATGTATGTCCTCCTTATATCGCAAAAGTAATAATTATTCAGTTTTCTTAGGCACCCCCAAACATGTACATACATATTATACTGACTACTTCTGCCCTGTCGGTAACAAAAATGTTACTTCGTTTAGAGAGTATACAAGCCTTATGCATGATAGCGAATAGGCAGCTGCGGTGTCTCGATCTTTTCTAATGACAAAAGATTCATAAACCCATATCATGTCCATCCCGATCCTATGTTCTCAAGACTTCCCTAACGGCCAATATTATCATGCCGCCTAGTCTACAGGATGCATTCCATAATTTAAAAATTCAATCCTTCTTGTTAATGAATACGACAGGATCTGTTTTTCATAACCCATTTCCTCTCATAAACATAATT
>NZ_PCZT01000066.1:0-760 GCF_002968895.1 Paenibacillus sp. AR247
AGTGTCTTCGATCAGTTCCTCAATATATCCCGATTCCAGGACCCCGTCTATTCGAATCTCACTGATGCGGCGAGTTACTTCTTCCACGATAGAAGCTTTAGCTACCCCTTCTAAGTAGAGAAGTTCAACTTTTGTATCGGTTTTTTCTCCAACTTGGAACGATTTGTTGACCAATTGGGGGGTGCAGAGTCGCTTTCGAATCAAACCTGTGTTTACTCGAAGAGACTCCGTAAAGCCATCTCGGGGTCCTCGTACAACGGGCTCCGTCGAGGGCTCTTCAACACTACGCTCCTGGTAGTGCTGGAAATCTGCTAGCTGTGCCTCGGAGTCTCCTTCAGCAAGGAGGGCTACTTGTCCTGTCAATATTCCCTTGACCACTTGTCCTGCTTTCGTAGCGGTGGTTACCTTTAACACCGGAAGAAATAGCTGGTTAACTGCTTGCTTGAGAAGGGTGTCGCTACCCAAAAGACCTTGGTTGAATAAGGGTTTAAGAATGATTTGCTCCACCAAATTAGTATCACATAATCCCTCCACGTAAATGAGCAAAAGCGTTTGACCATCCAAAGGAAGCCTCCGAAACACCACGTCAGATGAATTATGAAGGAGTTCTCGCAGAATAGCCTCATTGACCCCAAGATCAGTTGTAAGATCCTTCTCCTCCAATTCCATGGTCATCCCTCCAATTCATTTTTAATGTGCATCAGGGTAGGTTTTTTTATGCAAAAAGTGTAAGTATTTTCACTGCATAATAATGAAGATT
>NZ_PCZT01000067.1:0-763 GCF_002968895.1 Paenibacillus sp. AR247
AAGCGGTATATTCCCTGATAGCTCAGTTGGTAGAGCACTCGACTGTTAATCGAGTTGTCACAGGTTCGAGTCCTGTTCGGGGAGCCATTTGCTCTCATAGCTCAGTAGGTAGAGTGCATCCATGGTAAGGATGAGGTCACCGGTTCGATCCCGGTTGAGAGCTCCATATTTGTGGCCCGTTGGTCAAGGGGTTAAGACACCTCCCTTTCACGGAGGTAACATGGGTTCGAATCCCATACGGGTCACTTTCTTGTTTTGTTCCACATAAGGTTCGTCGGATGTACTTTCGTTGGGACAAGCTTTGCTGCCTTTAAACGAAGGAAAGATCTGGACGGGTCATCGTGTGTTTTAATGGATACATAGTTTGCATGGAGGCTTAGCTCAGCTGGGAGAGCATCTGCCTTACAAGCAGAGGGTCGGGGGTTCGATCCCCTCAGCCTCCACCATTCATGATATGAAATATTTAAAATTGGGCAGACTATAGTTATTCGTAACTTTGGGGATTAGCCAAGCGGTAAGGCAACGGACTTTGACTCCGTCATGCATAGGTTCGAATCCTATATCCCCAGCCAGTGAGAGCCATTAGCTCAGTTGGTAGAGCACCTGACTTTTAATCAGGGTGTCGAAGGTTCGAGTCCTTCATGGCTCACCAGTTTTATTTACAAGTTTTGCGCGTGTGGCGGAATTGGCAGACGCACTAGACTTAGGATCTAGCGTCTTTGACGTGGGGGTTCAAGTCCCTCCACGCGCACCATTTGTTTAA
>NZ_PCZT01000068.1:0-2265 GCF_002968895.1 Paenibacillus sp. AR247
TCTGGTGCCGTCACTGCTCCTTGCCATCGACGCCGTCAAAGAAAGGCTAGTTCACTGCTTTAGCAGCGACCTGCCAATCCATCTGAAAGCGGCCTCAGCCGGCACATTAAAGCTCGGCACTGTGACCCTTGCCATTAACAGCGAGCCGATCACGATGCAGATCAACATGATAATGCCGTACAGGAAGGCCGCCGAAGGCTCCCGCTTGAGCAAGAGGGAATGGACCCGGACATACGTCCAGACTGCGAGCAGTACGAGATATCCGATAATTTGCAGTATCAATTGACGATCTCCTTTTCTTTCAACTGCAGAGGCGGTCCCGCCACCCCGGTATCACGCAAATTAAGCTTGACCGCAACTGTAATCTCCGCTTCGGGAAACACTTTGTCCCATTTATTCTTAATCTGTTTCCATTTGCGTGGGTGGCTCCTGTACAGGACGCCGCCGAATCCGGCGACATCCGATTTATATTGCTTCTGGATTTTGAACAAACAGTCTCGCACTTGTTTTTCTACCTCTTTCTCCAAAGCTTTCTGCGCAATCCGGAGATTCTGCATATTGCTGACATCAAGCCGCGAATTATTTTCGAACAGGTCCCCTTCACCTGTCAGCAGGACGTTAAATTTGACTTTGCCGCCGCTTCCCATAAAGGTTATCTTTCGCTGGGCGCCGATCAGGACCATCCCGACATTGCCGTACCCTTCCGGAAGAGCGGCGGTAATTCGGCTATGTCCCATTCGTCCGGTAAGCCACAGCAGACCGTCCGTTTCCTTTTCGTTTAAAAAACCGGCTAATTTAAGCCCCTTGAATACGGCCGCGCCAGTGAAACGAAACATTTCCCTTTCGATTTTCCCGTCGGGTATTTCGGGGTGTATGACTGCCGTTACCGGGTTCGCTCCTTCGCTCGATGCGGCAATAAAGAAGTCCCGCAGCGTAACCGACAGCTGGCCCCCCATAGACTCCGCTTCCCGTACCGCTTCGGACGGCCCCTCTTCGAATGGATAGCGGACCTGCACGATGTTTTTCGCGTCCTGATCCTTTACAACCATAATATAAGTCCTTAACCGGTTGTGGGGATCGTGCGTGAAGACATCGAGCACATCGTCAAGGCCCCGTCTGGCCAACCGTTCGCTTATAAAAATCACGCCGCGATGGGACGTGAACAGCTGCCGGGACAATTTTTTCTGCAGCTGCTTTTGAAGTGCAATGTGGTTTTTTCCGGAAGCAGTCAGAACAAAAAATTTATCTTTCTGGCTGTTTCCTCCAATCATTCCTGCTTGTTGGGGAAGCGCGATCTGGATAGACGCCTGGAGTTCCCCCTTCTCCGTCAGGTCAAACGCGGTGCCCATATCGAAGGCAAGGTCATTGATTTCCGTACGGTCCCAGCAGCCGGTTGTCAGCAGCACGGCGGCTAGTAGGACGACGCACATGATCGGTCTTATCATGACGCTTTCTTCCTTTCTTCCTCTGCCGTTTTACCTTGTTCCTCGTTCCTCGGATTCCGCTGCCGGCGTCCTGCTTGTTTTGTTCCACACAGGTACGCGTAACACTACGTCCTTGAGATGCCGCAGCGAAAGCGGAGCCACCGGAGCGAAATAAGGAACGCCGAACGACCGCAGTGTGCAGACATGCAGCAAAATGCCCAAAAATCCAAGCGCAATTCCATATAACCCCAAGGTCCCCGCCAGGAATAGCATCGGAAACCGCAGCAGCCGAATCCCGTTGGCAAAGCTGTACCGCGGGATCGTAAACGACGCAATGCCCGTGATCGATACAATAATGACGACTGGGGCCGAAATGATGCCTGCTTGCACGGCCGCTTGACCGATGACGAGGGCCCCAACGATGCTGATCGCCTGTCCGATCTGTTTGGGCAGCCGAATCCCGGCTTCGCGCAGCGCCTCAAAGATGATTTCCATCAATAACGCCTCGATCAGCGCCGGAAATGGAACCGGCTCCCTGGAGCCTGCAATGCTCAGCAGCAGACTGGTAGGAATCATCTCCTGGTGAAAGGTCGTCACGGCCACATATAGGGCGGGAGCAAAGATCGCGATCATCAGAAAGATTAAGCGGATCCACCGGACGAAAGTTGCGATCGGCCACCGGATATAATAATCCTCGCTTGCCTGCATGCCGGCCCAGAACGTCATCGGAAGCAAGAGCGCGAAGGGCGTGGAATCGACCAGAATGGCGATATTTCCCCCGAGCAGCCCCGCGGCGACGACGTCCGGCCGCTCCGTGCTCTGAACCTGCGGGAAAGGGGAG
>NZ_PCZT01000069.1:0-3942 GCF_002968895.1 Paenibacillus sp. AR247
ACCGCATATGACTCCCAGCATAGTTAGCGCTAGTTCCTATGCCGCGCAGTGCTGTTTTCAGCCGCGCTGAGTTCGCTGACGCCCGTGATTGTTCTGTTTTAAGTCGGTCGGTTGCTCTCGTTAATGACGAAGTGATTTTTTCCGCGCGACCAATGCTATCTGATACTCGTTTTATCGTTTTTGAGGCGCCGTCATCCCTGATCGAAATGCGCCCCTTTAAGTCGAAGGCCAATTGTCTCATCTCCTTTTAATTAAAAAGAGGCCCGAAGGCCTCCGTATTAAGCGAATGTAATAGCGCCGATTGTTCCGTCCGCAGTGTATTTCGTTGTAACTTGCGTCTTGTAGGCGGCCGAAAGCGTTACGCCTTCCGGAAGTTTGACCGTCAGCGTAGTCACGGTTTTGTTTCTGTCCGTTAGATGGATCAAAACGGCGCCTAAGCAGCCCTCGAGAGACGAAACCGACGACTGGTAATTGCCCTGGCCGCCGTATTTGGCGAGATGGATCGGCTTTGTTCCGTCATCAAATTCAACGCTTGAGCTCCACAAATTCGTGTTCAACCGTTCGATAAAAGATTTTTTAATAGTCAATGTTCCGTTCATGTTTAATTATTCCCCCTAATTAGTATCTGCGTAGCTTTCCGCCTTGCTTTAATCTCTGGTACGTGTCTTCTCCCAACTTGCCGAGGTCTGCCCGTTTAGGCTCCATCCTTCGCGGGTTTCTTATTGGCGGGTCAGGTAAATTCGGTTTCGTCAGCGCAGCAACACGGGCCAATACCGGCAGTTGATCCCGCATAGAATCGATCGACGCCGCAATCTCCTCCGAGCTTGTGCCGGTTATGTAACCGAGGGCGTGGTCGATATCTGCGCCGGCCAATCCCGCCTTTTCGAGCGCTTTTCGCTTCATATCGTTAGTCAGCGCGTCTATTTTCGAGGTTAGTGCGTCGATATCCGCCTGCGTGTACGTCTTTGGCGTTTCGACTGGCGGCTGTTCCTCGCCCTCCGGATCTTCCTCCGCAAAGAGCTGCAGGTTTAGCGGCAATTTAAATCGTTGCATCCTTGCCTACCTCCTCGACTAGCCACATTTGCGCCTGAATAGCGCCATTCCGCACGTCTAAGCTGCGCACATAAGCGCCAGGGTTTTCGGCCTGGTACGTATCCAGCGCAGCCATATCGCTAAACGTCATTAACTTTTCGCTTACGGTGTGTTCGAGCCTTCGCCTTCCTCCGAACCCCGTTTCGTTGGGAACGTTCATGCTGCCGATCGCTCTCAATCTTGCTCACCTCCTCTCAGTTCGGCCATTGCGGCCTCATACTCCCGGTCTGACCGGTACTGAGCAGAGACTTCCTGAGCCAGGTAACCTGGTTTATAGGTCCTGTGGTTCTTCGTCAAATGGTCGTACGCTAAATCCGGAGAACCGTCCTGGCCGATCTGCTTAAGGATCTTGTATTGAAGCGCGTCACCAGTTACTAAGTCCTTGGAAAATTCATCGAAGTCCCCTGCCCTATTCCCGGCCAACGCTTTCACATCGTCGAATCTCCGCAGCAGCTCGGTCTTTGTAGGACCGTCCATAACCGGCAATTGTGTCTTGATTAGCTCGGCAACATCGGCCGGATCATTTGTCCGTAGCTGAATAAGCACGCCGTCAACGAACGCCTGGGCCTCCGGAGTGGTGGCCTCTGTTCGGAACGCACTCCGCGCAGCAACGATCGACAGCGCCTTCAGCTCCGTTTGATAGGCCGCCTTCAGCTTTTCTACCGTCTCGTCAAGCTTCGCGCGAGCTTCTGCGATCTTGTACTGACGTTCATGGGCGCTCATAATCGTATTTTTATCAATGCGATCGGCGTGCTCCTGGTACGAATCAACAGCTCGTTTAATCTGCAACTCGTAATTATCCAGCGTTGGAAAGTCAGCCTTTACAGCAGCCCCCGCGCTAATCAACTCGTCAGCTTTGGCCTGGTCAACATGGTATACCTTGCCGGCGCTCCGTTTCATACCGTCGAAAGTGTAATCGCGAAGCATATAAACGTTACTCATAGCTCAGTTCCTCCTCGTTCTGTCTAGCGTTGAATGTGTTCCAATCGACGTACGGAGATCCGTTACTATCGATCATTGCTGCAGCGTCCGGTCCGATGATACCCTGCACAAAGGTTACCGCCTCGGCCAGCGAGTAATTAACGGCCTCCTCCGGTTTAACATTCGTGTATTGGCGCTCGAACCGCGTATCCTCTCCGTCGATAAACACGACGGTATCCGTGGCATATTCGCAGAATCCGATTTCGTAAACTCGATGAACGATTAAATAGTCCGCCATTCGCCTTTACCTCCGATCGCTGACATATTTACGGCGTAGGTCCGGCCACTTCTGATATTGCGTTCGAGGTCATAAGCGACACGAGTACCGCGTCTTAATCCCTCTGCGCTTGGGTTCTTTTCTGCGTGAAAGTAAACGTCATTCCCTCCGTCATCTGGCGTAATGAAACCGAACCCGCGCTCTCGAATAGGGGAATTGATAGTTCCCGTGAGTTCACCGCGCTTATTTTCCTTAGTGGCCTCTTTGACCGCTTTGCCACTGCCTTTATCTGTCTTGACGGCAGCCGTTTCAATCTCGCTCTCCCTTGGACTTTGGTAATGCGTAGGAACAACCCGATCGTAAACCTCTTGCATATTTTCTTCTGGATTTCCGCGCCACACGATTCCCTCAATAAACATCTAATTACCCCCGTGTTTTCTTTGATTTTTTAACTAAGAGGGGCGCCATTTCTCGCACCCGACGTTCTGAAACGGAGTCACCAAACCGAATACTTCCGACAACTTCGCCCGTCTCGCGGTCCGAAACAACCGCAATGCGTATGTAGGGCGTCACTTGCTGGATTTCACTGACGTACAGCATCCGATTACCTCCCGCCTTTCGCAACAACGAGCCGCAAATATCGGCAATCCTGCGCAGGCTGTCTGTACGCTTTACAGTGCGGATCGGACTCTGATTGTAGTGCGTCCATTAACACACATAAGTGACCTGGCTTATAAAAGTCGCAGTATCGTTGTGCTCTCTCCATTTGTTGATCCATAGTCAACCTCCCCTCTGCAACGTTCATATATGGCCCCTATTCCCGTGATTTCGCTGGAAATTAGCAACGCAAATAAGCCCCGAAGGTGTTTATACCTTCCGGACTTAAAACGGCCGTGGCGGCCTTATATCGCCGCTTACCGTACCACTTATCTCTCGACGTTGACCCCTAAAAGTCTTCTCGCCGTCCTTTTCTTTTGAGATGGGATGCGGTACTGCCAGCCGTAAGTTTTCCCGTCTTTCGAGTACGTCGCCATGAGTATAAACAACGGATGCGACCGGCGGATCTTCCGCACGACTTCCGCGTCCTCCGTGTAGCCGGCAAGATTATCCGGATCGAGTCTCCACAATGCGTTATTCATGGCGGTCCATCTCCTTACACTCAGCGCAATAAGCTGCGAATGCTTCGGTATCTGTTGAGTAAATCGCGACCTTCTCTACGCCGAATATCCGCGCCACATCATCGCCTTGAAATAGACCGGACCAAATTGCGTTCAGGCTCGTATCCTCTTCCGTGACCGGCCAGACTCCTTTGCAGTATTCCAGGCCGTCGGGCGCGTAGACTTTTACAACGTGGTTTCCTTCTTTAATCGTATGGTTGACCCTAACATAGTCAAAAACATATTTCATCTCGATCTTTCCTTTTGTGGGTCGCTGCGGTCTGCACCCTCAGATTTGTATCCCGCGTGTTCCCAGGCGGTCTAACGTCCGGCCCGTAGGACATAAAAAAAGCGCTCACGCGCCTGTTAACCATCGTATTACCTCGTCATGTTCTTTTTCCGGCTGCACAATCTCTGCCGCTTCTTGCTTTTCTTTCATCTTCTCCGCAAGCTGCGCCCGGTCCGCATCACGCCGTCCATAGTATTCTTGTAGCG
>NZ_PCZT01000070.1:0-4360 GCF_002968895.1 Paenibacillus sp. AR247
GCCATGGTTTTCGTTCTATTTGGCTAGTTTTATTGATCCTGCAGATGTTGTAGGAATCACAAGTTCAAACTCGTCATGAGTACTTCAATTCAAACGTATTTCTCCTCTCTAATACGCTAGTTTATAATAGTCGTAGGTAAATATACCCAAGTGTTGTAAAATGGGATTATTATAGAAATACAGCGAGGGATGACATGAAGGAGTTTATGGCTTCTTTTACGCGTATGAAAATTTAAGGTAGAGGTGAATGAATTGTACAAGCAGTTTAAGGATAAGAGCGCTAATATGCTAGTAGTAATACTTAGCATTGCTCTTGTATTTATGTCAGTTAGCTTTGTGTTAGTTCCGACAGTATTAGCAGATGGCTCGTTATATGTGACGGCTGTTAACGCAGAGAACGCTGAAAGTAATAAAAGTAGTTCTGTAGCAGAAACGACGCTTGCTGCTCCATCTACACCGAGCGTTGTTACTGTAGGTGTACCAGCGAATGGGATTTACACGTTAGGGAGTACCCTCTACTTTACGGTGGATTTTGATCAGAACGTCATTGTGGATACGACAGATGGGACGCCAAGTTTGTCGCTAATGATCGGAACCAAGACGGTTAACGCTCAATATGTTTCAGGCACAGGAACCAGTACGCTGACTTTTAGTTACACAGTTCAAGGAGGTGATTCTGACCCAAACGGCATAGCTGTCGGTTCGGGCATCTCCCTCAATGGAGGTAGGATAACAGATTCCGAAAGCAACATTGTTCCCTCAGTAACATTAAATAACGTAGGCAGTACCACAGGAGTGCTGGTCAGCGCTGTTGCTCTTGATACATTATTGACATCGACACCAGCTCTTATAACGAACGGCAAGAATGATACTTTTGGGTTTAGCAGCAATAATAACCGAACTTCCTACGAGTGCAGCTTGGATGGATCATTATTTTCCAGCTGCTCGAATCCGTTCACATTGAATGGACTAGCTGATGGTAGTCACACCTTTCAGGTGCGTGCGGTTGATGGGCCTGATGACAAAGATCTAACGCCAGCGAGCTACATCTGGACTGTTGACACTGTTATACCGGACACGACGATTGAATCAGGTCCACCGGCAGCCTCGTATGGTACGAGTGCGACATTTGAGTTTAGCAGCACGAAGAATAATAGCGGGTTTGAGTGCAGCTTGGACGGTGCGGCATTTGGAAACTGTGCGGCTAATGAGACGTTTAGCAATCTAGCTGAAGGCAATCATACTTTGCTGGTGCGTGCGGTCGATGCAGCTGGCAACGTAGATCCAACCCCAGCAAGTTATACCTGGAACAACTATGAAATGAAACTTACCTTTTTAAACAGTACATACACGGTCGTCAAAGGTAGCTTTGTACCGACGGTAGTGAGCATCACATCCTCTGATGGATCTCATTTGGACGTGACGAAAGATGCAATATTTGCGATATCTGATTCTGCAATAGCTTCAATTGATGCGAATGGTCTGGTGAAGGGGCTAAGCGTAGGACAAACTGTAATTACCGCAACCTATGTGGGAAAGACGGCACAAGCAACCATTAATGTAACCAATGATATGCTGTCGATTGCCTTTTCAAAGAAAGAGTATATGGTCACAAAGAACAGCTCCGTACCAACGGTATTGAGCGCCACCTACTCCGATGGATCTCAGCTAGACGTGACGAGAGATGCCCAATTTACAGTAGCTAATCCGGCAATAGCGACTATTGATGCCAATGGCCGTGTGACTGGGCTAAGCGTGGGGAGAACGGCTGTAACGGCAACTTATAACACAGGGACGGCTAGTGCATTCTTAGTTGTTACTCAAGAAAACGAATCATCGAATCCTGGATCAGGCGGCGGCAATTCAACACCACCAGTGACACCAGCACCACCAGTGACATCTACTGTAACACCGGTAACACCAGTAACACCACCGGATAAAGATAAGCCCACAGATGAAAATCTGGAAGATGTAACAGGAGTTAGCTTTAGTGATATTTCGGGACACTGGGCAGAGGATAGCATCAAGAAAGCGGTAAGTGCTGGCATCGTCAAGGGATATCCCGATGGAATGTTTAAACCAGATAATGCCGTGACGCGTGCGGAATTTGTAGTTATGCTAATGAATGCACTAAAGATGCAGGAAGCAGGAGCGGAGCTGAATTTCTCAGATGCAGCTGAGATCAGAGCTTGGGCGCAGAAAGCAGTCTCACAAGCATTATTACTGGGGATTGTTAATGGCTATGAAGACGGTACCTTCGGTCCGAATGGAAGCATAACGCGCGCTGAGATCGCGATGATGATTGCGAAGATACTCAAGTTACCTAACGAAGGGAACGCGATAACTCCTTTCACAGATGATAAGGAAATTCCTGTTTGGGCTAAAGGCGCCGTGGAGGCCCTGAAGGGAAAGGGCATCATACAAGGAACGGGTACTAACCAATTCAACCCTCGTGCCCATACCACGAGAGCAGAGGCATTAACCGTATTATTAAACATGCTAGATAGATTGAACTAAAGTTTGACATTGAACTGCCTGTGATAACGGCTCAATACAGCCCTAAACATTCATTTCTTTAGTTCATTCTATATAGATGACTTAAAATAAAGAATGAAAGGCACCAAGTGGGCAATGTCATTAAGATAAGATCTGGAAGCCAAAAATATCAAGCAAAAGAGCAGGTTATCAAAAAGATAGCCCGCTCTTTTCTTCTCGGAAAAGTGAAAAGGACTTGACAAGCAGTATAAAAGTGTAACGAAGCCCCTTGAAAAACGAGAAGGTTACGCCAATGGTGGAAGCCCGCAAAATGCTCGATGCGGCAAAACGGACCGGGAAGAAATTGACTGTTGGCTATCAAAACCGGACGACGACTCGCTAGCAACGTCGCCACCAAGGTCGTTGAACTATCCGGGCGATGATTCAGTGACGCTGTATTCGCTTTTATGGACAGGTTGAAAGTGAATATTACAGCATAACTCAAGCCTCTCATGGATGGATTTGTAGCGATCCGCCATGAGAAGATAAATAGCCGCAGCGAGATTGTTGTAGAGCAACGGCAAAACTGACAGAACTCCAGCAGGCGAAAATGTTCAGCTTGCTTGCACTGTAAGAGGACAAGAACATACGAATTATACAAGGAAGTGCCCCTCGTGTTGAATACTCCTTGACCGATTTAGGCAATAATTTTGTTCAAAAATGACCCAGCTGCTGATAATAGCAGGGGGTCATTTTTGACTTGGCCTTCTATTCTTAAATGATCCCAATAATCATACATGTCACATTCATTGTCCATGAGCTCGAATCATATGTCGTACCCAGGGTAGCAGTCATGTCTATATTAGAGTGTTAATTGGCTTCCATCCCTAATCTCTTACCAAGTCGACCCCAGAATTTGGAAGTATGCGTATCGACTATGCCTTGTTGAGTCGACACAGCATCCAGCATACGAGTGATCAAGAAAGTTGTTTGTGCTGCGCAGGCATTGCCGCTAGCTCACACCCGGCTCTGACCACGAGATGTCGGCGATCTGGTCTTATCCACTTCGAGAGGGAGCGAGGAAAAAGGTTGTATTAACATGATAAACGCCCTACGTTGTTAGTTGCTTATACCTCGCAACATTCTGAATTGTTCCGGAGTCATCCCCTCAGACTTTCGGAAGCACTGTATGAAGTACGTGCTGTTTGAAAAACCACTGTACTCCGCAATGTGCTTCACCGTCATGTTTGAAGATACCAGTAGGGCTTTGGACTTGAGAATACGACATTCTGTTAAATACTCAATCGGAGTTTTTCCGATAAATCGGTGGAACTGCCTGCTGAAATGTGAAAGACTACAATTCGCCTGCGATGCCATCTGTTCTAGGGTGAGCGATTCATGGCAGTGTGAGCGTATCCACTCCGCCGCCTCGGTTAGCCTGTCTCGCATCCCTGGTTTAGGGATTCCCTCGATAGCTTCTGCATGCTGGACGAGTAAGGCGACCATCTCATAAGTGATGGCTGATAATCTCGCTGATCCCTCTTGAAACGAAGGCATGTTGCAGTCTAACAATTCTGACCAAAGCCGGTCAAGTCGCGCAATACCTTCCCACGAAAAGATCCAAACGTCTCGCTCCCCACGTCCTTGCAGAAGTGAGCCAAGTCCGCGCCCTGTAAAATGTATCCATCTGATATCCCATGGGTCGGTGCTGTCAGCATAATATCGTTGCGGAACGCCAGGCCCGTAAACTTCGCAGTTCCACGAATTCCTCTCCGGTCCACACGTATCCCTTACCTGCGCGAACGAGATGCCAGTTATAGGTTGTTAATCCGTTGGGTCTATTCTCATGGTGCTCTGTCTCATCGGTATAGTGACCGAATGATTC
>NZ_PCZT01000071.1:0-4380 GCF_002968895.1 Paenibacillus sp. AR247
AACGCTTTCCACGCTTCCTGCAGCAGAAGTCGCTGCCTGGGATCCATCGTTTCCGCATCCTTCGGAGCGATATCGAAGAATAAGGGATCGAACTCCCTGACACCGGGAAGACTTCCCAGCCATTTGCTGTCCATGGACCCCGCTGCACTTCCGGAATCACTGTAATACGAACGCCAGTCAAACCGGTCATCCGGGATTTCCGAAACCTCGATACGCCCCCCGGCAAGGACGGACCACATTTCTTCGATGTCGCTTGCTCCGGGAAACCGGCCGCTTATGCCGATGATGGCGACGGGTTCCGGATGCTCTTCAGACGACGATAAAGAAGCACGGGGCAGTCCTTTTGCGTCAGTGTTAACCGCCGTTGTCCGTAACCGCGTTGGGAGAGGCTGTACTCCCTCTGCTGCGGGCGTTTCCCTGTAAAAGTCGGCGATGACATCCCGAAACTCCTGGCTCATGTAATGCAACAACTTTTCAATCGTGGAATGGCCGAAAAAGACGGACGGAGAAAGGTCAATCCCGAGTAGCCCGGAGAGCCGGGCTGCCAGTTGGGACAGGCTGATCGAATCAAATCCGAAATCCGCCAAATTGGTGCTGAGATTCAGCCGCTCCACGGGAAGATGAAGAATTCCCGAAATCTGCTCCTTCACGTCCAGCTCCAGGCATTGCACTGCTTGCAGACCGAGCATCTCCGCTCTCCGTCCTTTGCCGGTGGACGGTTGAGCCATTGTGCTCTTCATAGTAACGGCTGACGTTTCTTTATTGACGATCGGCGTGCGTCTCACCTGATCTCTGATGAAGTATCGCTCCTTGGCAAAAGGATACCCCGGCAGGCTGATGCGCCTCGGTTTCATGTCCACGTACAGCCGTTCCCAGTCAAGTGCGGCGCCCTGCACCCAGAGTTCCGCTACAGGTCTGAACTGTTCATCCCGGACCCATGCCTCGATGTTCCGGTCGATTTCGGCTTGGACCTCTACCTGGGCACCCCCCATGACGGTCCCGCGGAAAAGTCCGTCCTGAAGGCTTCGTTGCTGATCGCTGACAAACTGCTCCAATGTAAACCTCAGATCTTCCATGGAACCCGCCAGAAATGCCAACCGTTCCTCCATAGCCTCTCTGCCTACCTGCAGCGTATAAGCAATGTCGCCGATATCAGCTTCGAGTGCGAATTCGCCGTGGACGGCCTTGAGCAGCTGCTGCGCTCTCATCTTTAAGCCGGCTTCATTTTTGGCAGAGATGACGATGATGGACTGCTTTCGTTGCTTAGGCGATAACCGGGTAATTCCCGGTTCATCCGGCAAATACTCCTCAAGGATGGAATGGGCATTGGATCCTCCGGCACCAAACGAGGAAATACCTGCCCTGCGTGGATAGACATGCTTTTTTCCTCCTCCTGGATCATCGGCCTTTGCCAGTCCTCCATATGCTGCTGCACTTTAAACGGCGTCTTCTGAAAAGAAATATTGGGATTCAGCCGTGAAACATGCAGGCTTGGAACGAGCTTCCGGTGCTTCATCTGCAGAACGATTTTTGTCAAGCCGGCGATGCCGGCCGCCGCCTCCAAATGACCGATGTTGGATTTGGCCGAACCGATTGCACAGAAACCGGTATCCTTCGTATCCACAGCAAACGCCTGGGTGAGACCCGTAATCTCGATGGGATCGCCCAGTTCGGTTCCGGTTCCGTGGGCTTCAAGATAAGTAATCGTTCTGGCGTCGACGCCAGCTTTGTCGAGTGCGGCCCGGATCAGATCACCTTGAGCTTTCGGGCTTGGAACGGTATAACCGTTCGTTTTGCCTCCGTGATTAATGCTGGTGCTTCGGATGACGGCATGGATGTTATCCCGATCACGCACGGCGGTGGACAAGGGCTTCAAAATGACGACGCCGACGCCCTCGCCGGGTACGAAACCGTTAGCTCCTTCGCCGAAGCTGCGGCATTTTCCGTCCGCGGACAGCATGTTTTGCGCGCTTAACAAGGTATAGCTTGAAGGGTGAAGATACAGGTTTACCCCTCCTGCGATGGCAACCTCGCACTCATCCCGGCGAAGATGTTCGCAGGCTTCGTGAATGGCTGTCAAGGAGGAAGAACACATCGTGTCCACCGGCATGCTCGGACCGTTGACATTCAGGAAGTACGATACCCGATTTGCCACGGAACTGAACGATGTGTAGGGATGGGCATTATCCCCCTTATCCCTCACCTGAGGCCCGTATAGATCGTGGCCCGTTTTCGTAACACCAGCATACACGCCAACCCGCCGGCGATGCCGGACTGCCAGCAGCTCGCGTGTATAACCGGCATCCTCCAGCGCATGCCAACAGGCTTGCAGGAACAAACGCTCCTGCGGGTCCATCATCATGGCCTCCTTCGGGGAAATGTTAAAGAACAGCGGGTCAAACTCCGCAAATCCCTCCAAAAAGCCGCCCCACTTGCTATAGCTCATGCCGCTTTCGACGGCCGTCCCGGGATCCGGCGTGTAAAACCCATTTAAAGACCACCGCTCTTCAGGTACTTCGGTAATACAGTCCTTCCCAGCCATCAGATTATCCCAAAATTGCTGGACATCATCTGCCTGTGGATAACGGCCGCTTATCCCGATGATAGCGATGGGTTCATTTGCCGGTTTCTCCTGCCGTTCCGGTCGATCCGTCTGCACCGTTGCAGGCAGGGTTGATGCTGCCTGCCGATTTTTTCTTCGGGATACCAGAGTCGGAAATACGCTCTGCGCTTGCTCCTCCGGTGCGGTCGTTTCCTGAACGGATTCATTTTCGTAACCGCTCCAGCGGACGCATGCATCGGTATGGGCCGATGACAGATAATCCGCGACCTCCCCCAGCGTCATGTATTCATAAAATAAAGTTTTGCTCAGATCTCCAAAAATCTCCTCCAGCTGCCGATTCATTTGATTGACGATCAAAGAATCGAGGCCGTAGCTCTCCAACGGTTCGTGAAGGCTTATTCGGGAAGACGGTACCTGGATCGTTTTCCCGAACAGCTCTTTAAGCTGTTCGGCGGTACGTTCCTTCAACATATCTGAGTTTAAGTGAGTAAGCGATGCAGCGGTTTGTGCCAGATAGCTAGTGGATTCAGAAAGACGTGAACTTTCAGCCGTGCCTAACAGCTCATCCCTCCAGCGTTCGATATCTCCGGATAATGTCATGATCTGATCATGTTTGGTCGCGATTCCGAAATATAGAACCTCGAGTCCGTCCGACGTTTCCATGGCGGTCAGTCCCCGGTTTCCGTTCCTGCCGTCCTCTGTATGGTTTGCGACTTCCATTCCCCCATCTTTCCAGAGCGGCCAATTGATCGATATCGTCCGGCCGAATCTCAATCCTTCCGCAACGAGCCGGTTCCGGTAGGCCGCGTACGCGTCCATATAGGCGTTGGCAAGCGCATAATCCGCCTGTCCCGGGTTGCCGAGGCTTCCGGCAATGGAAGAGCAAAGAACAAGGAAGTCTAGAGCCATGTCTTGTGTTGCTTGATCCAGAAAGGTCAGCCCTGTCACTTTGGGGGACAACACCCCGTGCATTTCCTTAACCGTTTTCCTTAGAATGTATCCGTCCTGGATGACCCCCGCGCAGTGGATGATTCCGTTCAGAACGCCATATTTGCGTATCAGAAGCAGGACCAGGTCGTCAACCTGATCTTTGTCCGCGATATCGGCCTGAATATATTCGACATTCGCCCCTATGGAGCTTAGAAACGCCAGCTGCTCTTCTTTCTTCGCGTCCAAGGGAGCGCGGCCCGAAAGAATGACGACAGGGCGGATGGCCTTTCGGCAGATATCGGCTGCAAATTGGCGTCCAAGTCCACCCATGCCTCCGGTAATCAGGTAGACTCCTCCATCTTTCCAAGGGGTGACTGCACCCCTTTCTTCCATCTTCTCTTCCCTCCAGCCAAAACAGCTAACAGACCCGAATTGAATCCGGAGTCTTTCACAGCTGCCGGTGGACTTCGCTTCCATGATCCAATGAACAATTGCTGTTTCGTTCACGCCTTCACCGATCTCGATCAGCTGCGGGACAATCCGGGGGTTTTCCTGACGAGCCGTATTTAAAAAGGCATACAGCCCCGTCTGCAATTTGAGCTCTCCCGCTGAATGGATGACGAGTTGAACCAACACTTTTCCTGTGCCTCTGTCTTTCATAGCCTCCTGAAGTGCTAATAACATGCGATCGGCATTTTCCATCAAATCCAGATCTGGCCGTTCAGAGCGGTTGCTTGCCAAAACGATTTGCTGCGCTTCGGGCAGCCTGCTGCGGCAGAGATCCTGGAAGTGAGGTTCTAGTCCGCACAAAACAGAATGTGCTGCGTATAAGCAGCATCCGCCTCCTGAACCTCATTAGCCTGAAAGTCCGTTTCTTGATAAAACGG
>NZ_PCZT01000072.1:0-5013 GCF_002968895.1 Paenibacillus sp. AR247
AACGTTCGCTCTTTCCGTGCAAGTGAAAAAGTCGTTTCAATATATTCGAGAACAACTTCTTCAAGCTCTTCGACCGTTGTACACTTCAGCAATCGGTGCCATGCAAGTTTACTTTGATATATAATCGCTTCGGTATCATGCCATGGCTTACGTGACAAATCACCTAGCAGTCCAATGCTAATTGACTGGATATAGGCAAACGACTGGGCTTGAATATTCAGTTCCTTAAATACCTGCCTAACTGCTTCCACTAACTGATCTGAATCATCACGGTCAGCGAGCACAAGCAGGCTGGGAAGCAGATTCTCCCGTTGCTGAAAATCTTCATAAATCTTACGTTCTTCAGTACCTACATATACAATCAAACCCGTTCCGCTTTGCCGAGCATCAGTAATGGTATACCTACTCTCTCGGAAAAGCTGTTGAACCTCATTCCAGTTGTTCCCTTCCCGACTAATACAGATGGTAACGGCGGCCTGATGCGTATTCTTCATAAAGTTTTGTACAAAACGCATCTGTTTTTCCAGACTACTTTTTTCGTCTACCTCCGGATTAACCATTATAGCCACAACCTCGTCAGGTTTAAGCTTTGAAACAAGGACATGGCTCTTATCTTGTAAAGAGACCTTTACCGATTGCATAAGTGCCGAACTTAACATTAACCTTCGATTAGGATCTTGACCGATTGTCGCATAGCCATCAAGGGATGCAATAACAAGTTGGATTTCCACATTTTGTTCAGGTAAATGTAGGAGCCGACACCAAGAGAACAGTGTATCTACCTCCAATGGCTCATCTTCCAGCAGTTCCGAAATGAACGATTCTTTGAGCAAATGTAAACTGTCCGACATCATCGATTGAAATTGAAATGTCTGTTCGTTGATTTGCCTGATATTCTCCAGGGTTTGTCTGAAAGAAGTTAGTCTATGTTTGATTTCTGCCAATTTCAGAGGCTTCAGCATATAGCCCTGAACGCCTATTTCAATAGCCTCTTGAGCAAATTCGAATTCATTGTAGCCACTTATTATTAGAATTTGTATATTCTGATAGAGTGATTTTGCGAATGCCGCAAGCTCAATACCATTCATGCCAGGCATAGATATATCAGTGATCAGTACATCAATGAAATGAGCTTGAAGTATTGATAGCGCATCTTCTCCCGATTTCGCTGTAAGCGGATCAGCGAATCCGAGTTTATCCCAAGGGATATGTCTGATTAGGCCCCAAATATGAGTAGGTTCATCGTCTACAATGAGAACTTGCAACATTCTTATCCCTCCTTTTGAATGTTCGGTTTATCTACACTGGCTGGCAGCTCGATTGTAACAGTCGTTCCCGAATCAAGGTTACTTTCGATTGTCATTTTTCCAAGGTTGCCGAAGTATAGTTGGAGTCGCTCCCGTATATTTAAAAGGCCATAACCATTACCCTGGCCTACCTTCTCTCCTTTCTGTACAAGATCCAGGGTGTACGGGTCCATTCCTATTCCATTGTCTTTTACTGTAAAGCAGACTCCATTCGAACTTCGCTTGATCCCAATAGCAATAAAGGCATCTGTTTGTGTAAAAATCTTTCCATTAATATAGGAATTTTCGACAATAGGCTGCAAAATCAATTTTATCGAATATAAATCCAGCACTTCATCGTCAATGTCCCACACTACACGAACGCAATCCGGATAGCGAAGTTGTTGAATATCCACATAAGCCTTTACATGTTCCAGTTCTTTCCGAATTAGCGTAACATTCGATTTGTTATCAAGTGCTAACCGATAGAAGGTCGTTAAGGCTTCTATCGTTTCCGCTTGATACAGGTCTCCTTGATCAAGAGCACGCCAGTGGAGAAGACTAAGCGAATTATAAATAAAATGCGGATTGATTTGAGCTTGAAGAGCCTGGAATGAGGACTCCTTTTCTTGTAATTTTGCATTACTCAGCATTTCCACTAATTGTCCCAATTGGCCGGCCATTTGATTAAATATTATTTCTAAATCCCCGAGTTCGTCTTGACTCCAAGTTCGAACCGAAACATCAAAATCACCATCAGCAATATCGCTCATCCGCAAACCCAGCTTGCGTATGCGCAGAACAATGTTTTTCAATACGATTAATACGAGGAATATGGAGAGTAATAGAAAGAAAACGGTGACTCCCACAATACTGTACACTGTCATGGCAGATTGTTTTTCCATTTGTCGCATTTGAATTAATGCTGCCACTTTCCATTTTCCATCAATGTTTCTGACTGTAAAATACTCCCCATTCACTGTGGCACTTTCAGTTCCAAGTACACTTTTCCATAAGTTTGACAGATCGGTATCGATCACCGATTTGCCGATAATGGAGCGATCAGACGCTGAAACAATGTGCTCTTCTTCATCTACGAGGTACAAGCTTCCGGAGCCGCTAAAAGGCCGATCCATAAGCTCACCAAACACCGTGTTATAATCCAAAAGCAGATAAATTACACCTACGACGCTATTATCTCCATTCGTAATTTTTTGTGACACCATTAGTTGTGCAACGCTCCCCGGGATATACGTCCATTGCAATACAGAGGGTGATTCCATTACGCTGCGATACCAGGACTCCTCATTCAGGTTACCCGTTAATACTCGGTTGCCTGGCTTCCATAACAGTCCTCCGTCTTCCACGAGAGATTCATTGGTATGATAAATCCGGAAAGCCATGATTCCAGGCAAGTATCGGCTCATCACTTGAAAAGAGCGGTTCACATAATTAACGGTTTCAATCTGATCCGCCATATTTCCATAGGTTCGGCTCAGCCTGGAGATGAGTTCGCCATCCGTCCCCGCCCGGGTCGCCAGAAGATCATAGCTCTGCTTCCGGAACTCAACACTCTGAGTCGTCTGTCGGACTGCTTCATTGATCGTGAGCATATAGTTGGCTCTGACGTTTTGAAGGGCCAGATAACCGGCTCCTATGCCCAAAATAACCGTTGGAATGAATATAACCAGTCCATACAACACGACAAGCTTGCCACGAAGATTCATTAAGCGGGTCAGGCGGATAATCATTCTTTCTAGCCAGCGTCGCACTAGGCATTCTCCATTCTTCTGCCTGAATCTAAATCCAGATGAGAAAACTGCAAAGGGAGCATCCCCATTCTGGGGCTGCTCCGCATATGCGTACTGTGTCGAATTGTTACTTATTCATCGCTTGATACAACTCATTCCATTCCTGCTTGAGATCGCTCCAATGTGCGCGCTTTTCGAGCGCGGAGGTGAAATCGTTCCAGGTCTTCTCGAATGCCGCATCGTCCTTCGCCATGAGCAGCTTAGCCCGATATTCTTTATACACTGCATCCAACTCAGGCTTATACTTCTCCCAGGCGCCTCCGGTCTTTGGTTTCACCAAATCATAATTCTCCGCAACGCGGGTTGCACCGAATTTACTGATGGTTTGAGAAAACTTGGCTGTCTTTTCTTCACCTGGATGCGTATTCTCATTGGTAAACCAAGGATACCACTTATTGCTGTAATTCGAGATCTGCCATACATCTGGCGTCACTTGGGCAATTTTGGCTGCGTCACCTGAGGTGCGCATCTCTTTGAAATGCGGATCGGTGTATCTCCATTTTCCATATGGTTGATCATCCCAATCCCAGTACTTCCCAACCGGTCCATTCCCAACAACATGATCCTGTTCCGGCTTTGGCGTTAACGCCCAATCATAAAACTTGAGAATAGCATCCAAATTCTTAGTGTTCTTGCTGATATACGTATCGTAGGCCGGATATGGGTTGATGATTTGTGTCTCGCCCGGTTGGGAAACACCGTCTACTTGAGGAAATGGAATCGGCTCGTAGAACCAGCCCGGTCCGGTCGGGCCGTCCAACTGCTCCCACAAGTATTGATCGAAATCCCAGAAGTTCCCAATATTCATCGCATATCGGCCGCTTTTATTCTTTTCTTTATATCTTTCTGATTTATCGGTAACAGCCTCAGGGTCAATAAGTCCTTTGCGATAAATGCTGTTCATCCACTGGTAAGCCGCTTTGAACCCGGGATTATCATACTCGAAAATAAAACTATTGCCGTCTTTCTTTACCGGGGTGACGCCTCCAGCCGTAGCCACCGGTACGCCGAAAGCAGCCAGGACCACATTCTCTTCATTCGCATCCATTAGCATTCCAAGCGGCAGGAGCGGCTTGCCCGACTCATCCTTCAGCTTGGACGCTTTCTCCAAATAAGTCTCCACACCGCTAAGCGTTTTCAGGTCGTTCTCGGTCATGCCGACTTTCTGAAGAATATCGGTACGAATAAACCACGCATTGGAGGACCAGCCCGGGAATGGATCGGACGGATTCGTATCGAAATACGAGGGAATCGACCAAATGTGCCCATCGTCATCCTTCATCTGATCCAAATATTCCTTCGGAATGGCTGCCAGATTTGGATACTTATCAGGCATGTTAAAGTATTGTTCGAGCGGTTGTACGAGGTTGGAACGCTTCATCGCATTATCGACAACCTGGTTCCTTCCGAAAAGCGCCGCATCATCGAATCCGCCTGTATTCATCTTCAGATTAAGCGCAGTAATGGCGTCTCCTTGAGTAGCTTCAATCTGAACATCGACGCCGGGCTCTCCGTTTTCCAATACTGTTGAAGCAGGCTGTTGTTGTTAACCGTTGCCGACCAACCCAGCCAGAGCTTGAATTTGAATTCGGGCGGACTCGACGCGTTTGTTACCGCACCTCCGGTTGCAGCGACCTTATCGCCGGATGCTTCATTGCCGTTGTTGCTGCCCGAGCAGCCTGCCGCCAGACTGAGCGTAGCTGCCAACGTTAGCGCCATGGCGCTTTTGATCCCTTTTGATTTGAGTTTCATGTTCTGCCTCCCTTTTCATGTTATCGGTATATATGAATAATGCCTTATACCCGAACGTTAGCCCTTGACGGAACCGATCAAGACGCCTTTGACAAAATACTTCTGCAGAAATGGATACACGGCAAGAATCGGAAGTGCACTTATCATCACGGTGGCCATTTTAA
>NZ_PCZT01000073.1:0-874 GCF_002968895.1 Paenibacillus sp. AR247
CCTGCTCACGCAGCTGCTCAGAGGTCCGTGCGGACAAGACGATCAGGTGCCCCGGCCGGCTTGCCGATACTCGCATAGGAGCTATAGCTTCTTCAATGACGACATGGGCGTTGGTTCCGCTGAAACCGAATGAGCTGACGGCGGCAAGCCTTGGGCGCTGCCCTTCCGGGGTCCATTCTTTCAGGCTTGTATTGACGTAAAAAGGGCTGTCTTCGAACGAAATGCCGGGATTGCCCTGGTGGAAATTCAGCGTAGGCGGAATTTGCCCGTGTTTTAAAGCGAGCAAAATTTTGATGATGCCGGCCACGCCCGCCGCGTGAGCGGCATGCCCGATATTGGTCTTGATCGAGCCAATCGCGCAGTAGCCGCTTCGGTCGGTATACTTACGGAAAGCTCGCGTAATCGCCTGGTATTCGATCGGATCGCCCAGTTTCGTTCCGGTGCCATGCGCTTCGACGACTTGAATATGCGAGGGATCGATGCCGTATTTGTCGTATACGCCGCACTCCAGCCTTTCCTGGGACAGGGCGCTTGGCGCGGTGATCCCGTTGGTCGTCCCGTCTTGATTGAGCCCGCTGCCCCGAATAACCCCGTAAATCCGGTCCCCATCTGCCAAGGCCTCCTTCAGACGCTTCAGCACCAGAACGCCAGCTCCCTCTCCGGGGACGAAACCGTCGGCACGTTCGTCGAACGTATAGCTGTGCCCTGTAGCCGATAGCATCCCCGCCTTGTTGGTGCTCAAATAATACCAAGGCGTTGACTGAAGGAATACGCCCCCGGCCAATGCCATGTCCGTCTCCCTGGACCTCAACCCCTGGCAGGCCAGGTGGACGGCGACCAGCGAACTGGAGCACGCCGTGTCAATGGCGATGGC
>NZ_PCZT01000074.1:0-1482 GCF_002968895.1 Paenibacillus sp. AR247
AAAACTTGGGCGAAAATCAATGCCTTGGAAGCGAGCCGGGGGTTCCGCAACAGTCCCTTCACCGGTAGAATGGATCTCTTGAAGCTGTGAATAGAATTGTCGTTTGGTTCCGCCAAGATCAACGACATAGCTCCCAGAGCCTTGTCGGCCTTCCAAGTACCCTTCGGCGATTAGCTGTTCAAACACGTCCACGATAAGTGCACGTGATACTCCGAATTCGTTTGCCAAATCCCGCGTCGATGGTAGTTTAACACCGGCTGCATAGACACCTTGAAATATCTGTTCGCGCAGCAAGGAATAGATTTGTTTGGTTTTAGTCTCAACTGTAGCAGGCGTGCGTGGAGGCATAAAGCATTTCTCCTTCATTTAAAATAAGTGGTATGCTGATTTTCAAATAAAAGTGGATCTGATTGAATCCAATTTTACATGCTAAAATGAATAATTACCAATACAAAGCTTGGGATAGAAGATGAACTGATGAACCTCCGAACCTTGTCCTATTCGGACTCGTGAACGAGGGACGTCCGAAATAGTGAAGCAAACTCAGCCTCAGGGAATACTGTCGAAGGCGGCGACTGGGTTCTGATACCGCCCTCTTTATGGCATCTATGTATTGAGGTCTACGATTAGTTTAATCGCACCTATACTAGAGGTCATTCGACGATATCTGGGCATGAATGCATTTGCTCCCAGTTTATTAACCTCTATCCTGATTCTTTGCATGGGCTTACTTTCGCCCGCTATCCATTCGACTCGTATCTATTCGACTCGGCAATCATACTTTGAACAGGGGATTGCCTGTTCACTGGTTATGATATAGTGTGTGGCATTTTTGCGTATGGTTGCGCATTCCGCTCCATGCTACTTCATACTGCTATTTTGGAACAAAACTTATCCCCTTCTGCCAGGATAAGGAAGCAGTCGAATGCCAGTGTGGCGTCTACCAGGTTTACGTTTTCGCCGATTCGGATATCAATTGCCTGTTAGGTCCAGGAAAGTATATACGCGACTGGGTATTCGAATAAAGGGCTGTAACATTTAAATATTTACAAACCAACCAAGGGAGAAGCATGGCAGCTTATCATGAATCCGTATCCCGTTGGCTAACACCATTTGGAGGCTCGATAATCAATGAACAAGCTCTGGTATTTATCGCAAATCAGCATCTTTGAAGAAATGTCGCAAGAAGAGATACGAGAGATCGATCAGTTAGATACCATCCATCATTTCAATTGGATTACAAAAAACACATTGGTCCAAACCCCCGAGTCCGCGCGTGAGGGACTCTACTTCGTCAAGGAGGGCAAGCTTAGACTCTATAAACTGAACGACAGCGGAAAACAGTTCACGCTTGGCATTCTTACAAGAGGAAATATATTCGGAGAGTTAAATTCATTCTCGTTCGGAACCAGGCAAGTATATATTGAAACGTTGGAATCATCGCTTCTTTGCACCATGTCCGAGCTTCAGTTCGAACGGCTG
>NZ_PCZT01000075.1:0-1219 GCF_002968895.1 Paenibacillus sp. AR247
CGGAGGTCACAAGGCTGCCCGAAGATAACTTTGATGGCCATATTACGGTGACCAATGATGAACCATACAACGGGATGTGGATTTACCTAAGAGGGATCAACGGGCCATATTCCACCGGCGGGGCGTCGGATAATGGAACATATCATAAACGCAATGGAGTAACAATTCCAGATAAACTGCACCGTTCTTTAGTCACCATCCTCGATTTTTATGATACGGCCAAACCGTTTACCTCGCTAAACGATGAGGAATGGTACCTGACAGAAATGTCGGATACGTCAACGGATGTATACGGCCTGATCATGCATGAATTCGGGCATGCGCTCGCATTTTCTTCCAGTTGGAAAGGCATGGCGGCCTACAAGCGAAGCGGGGGAACGGCAGATAACATCGTAGCCTACCAAGGCAATCCGGTTCCGCTGGACGATACTTACCACATTCCCGGGGAAGCCCCTTACTGGGATCGCATCAGCGGCCAAAACGGCGGACGTACACACCTTTTCCATAATAAGCGTTGGATGCTCACCAAGCTGACGCTGTTGATTGCGGAAAAAGCGGGCTGGAAACTAAACCGCGAATTGACCCCATTCCTCAGTCCGTCCATCAAGGACTTACCCATTCCAAACGCGAAACCGGGGCAGGAGTATGAGCTCCAGCTGCAAGCTGAAGGCGGCGTCCCGTTTTATGACTGGACGATCGCAGAAGGTTCGCTGCCAGATGGGCTGATCTTAGATCGTTTTACCGGCAAAATCTCAGGAAAAGTATCCGGAAATGCCAAAGGCAGCTACAAGTTTACGGTGCAGCTCCGGGATTACGACGAGATGGGGACACCGGTTCAGAAGGAACTGACCTTAAACGTCGGTCAAGGAGAGCTTGCCGGAAGCTATTTGTTTGAGGAAGGGAAGGAAGCATCAGAGGAGAAGGCAATAGATTATTCCGGCTCAGGTCATGACGCCGATTTGCATGATGCTGTGCATATGGATGGAGCCAGAGGTGGTGGAATCAGCCTGAACGGTTTAACGAGTTACATGGCCCTGCCGGATCGGATCTTGAAAGGTGCCAGTGAACTTACGTTCTCCGCATGGGTTCGTATGGCGGACAACGCAAAACTTTCGTCTTCTCTCACCGAGGATGCAGATTCCGCACGGGGTGGCCGAATATTTGATTTCGGGGCAGCCAATTCGAAATCGATGTCGTTGTCAGTGGATGCGAAAGGAAA
>NZ_PCZT01000008.1:0-21693 GCF_002968895.1 Paenibacillus sp. AR247
AAAACACAGATTCGTTTCGTATCTAGTTTTCAAGTGATCAAACACTTGAACGTTTGGTGGCGATAGCGGAGGGGTTCCACGCGTACCCATCCCGAACACGACCGTTAAGCCCTCCAGCGCCGATGGTACTTGGACCGAAGGGTCCTGGGAGAGTAGGACGTTGCCAAGCGAAGGACCACTGTTGATAACATCGACAGTGGTTTTTTATTTCTTATCCCCAATGTGGACAACACATCCGTTTTGTCCGTTCATCCACAAATACATATTCCCTGGTCGATTTTCTAAAGGTTATGCACAAAAAAGAGAACCATCCCCGCTCAAATTGGATTATAATCATAAATTATATTCCCATAATTCACAGTTTCATCCCCAGTACTCACAATTGAAGTGTACTTTATGGCATAAATGATTCATGTGGTGATGTTCAGTTGACTTTTGTCTAAATGTTATTCACATGTACATAAGTTTGTAAGTTCATGCCAAGGGCTCTTCGTATGATTTCCCCGGGATCGATAAAGGAGGAGTAAGTTTGACCGAAGCACAAGCTCGAGCTGTACAGTATGTACGTACGGATGCTTTGGATGTGCAGTGCCTTTCCCGCAGCGTAATTGACCGGATTTTGGCTGCAGAAGGACTTAGCGCTATTGATGTTGACTTGCTTATTGATCATATTCGCCGTTTTGCTCGGGTTACGCTCAATTTTCATCCGGATCGTCTGCTCGCTACCGGCCGTTCGGTGGTTGAGGGACTGCTTCAGGATGGGGTGTACCGGGGACAGTTTGAGACCTCGATCTCCAACGGGAGCCGAACGGCATTTGCGGGTGGAGATCGTGACCGCTGGGAAGAGCGTTTATTTGGAAAATCATACCAGGCGCCCGGAGTAACCAACGAAGAGCGGCCGAAGTATGGTGGGCTTAACCTGATGAATTATGCGGACGGTGCGTCACCGCGGTTTGGCTCTTGCCACCTGGTCCTTCGCCCACATGTTTCAGAGCGCTGCACCTTTACGTTTGGGGATAGCTTTATGGGTCCGGAGCGAAAGGGAACGATCGACGTTTTTTCTCCATTGTTGGCTCCTCTGTTTGAGGCGGCTGTCAGCACACAGGAGGTGCTCGGCTCGGATCACATCAACGTACGGCTGTTGGTGGAGCTGCTTCAATCGCTAAACACCAGATCCAGCGAGTTTACACCCGAAGCCTTAGGAAGGTCACTCGATGACTACATTGAAGCACAAGTTCATGCTGTGGTGGATTTGGCGAATGACGCGGAGGCCCTGATTGCTGATCCCTCGTTCAAAGGCACGCCAACGGGGAACCTGTTGGAAGAGACCTGCTATAAATATGATTTGCGGCTTGGTTGGCATTCGGGTTTTCAGTTAGAGGTTGGATCGGTACCGGGCGATTTTCGGGGGCCTGCGATGCAGCCGCTTGCACTCAGGATCGACCAAAGGTTCGGGAACGATAGGGGGCGGATTGACGCGGCAGTATTAGGCTTGGCAGCGGCATCGCTGCACAATCACCCCGAGGAGTGGCAGGACTGGGGATCATACGATGAAACGTTACAGCACATTAAGCAATTATGGCATGTCCTTGTCCGATTTGGTCCTCCTTATCGTTGTGTCACGTAATATTACGTAGTATCAAGTCGGTGAACATATAAAAGGATCAGACTTATATTGCTTTCTATCCATTTGATGACTTTCTTTGTCTTCCAGACTTTTAATGCTCGAAAAAACTCCCATGCTTGGAAAAACTCCTAAGAACGAAAGGACGGTGACGGGTTGAGCATTCAAAAGCAGGAATCCAAGCGACATGAAAAAATGGGTTCAACCGAACCTCTGGATTCTTATGAAACCGTTGCCCGTGGTGAATCAGAAGCTTTGAATGAGATACAGCGACCTCAAACAAAGGACGACTCCTTCTCCAGGAGACAGGTCGTGCTGTTTATCTCCGTTGTTTTCCTGTACTGGTTCTCGTCTTATATTTATGTTCCGATTTTGTCGCCTTATATCGAGCATTTGGGGGCATCCTATACCTATCTGGGTATCGTTCTCGGTTCCTACGGTTTGATGCAAATTTTGTTCAGGCTGCCGCTCGGTATTTTATCAGATTTTATGGAAAAGCGCCGTCCATTTATTTGGCTGGGGCTGGCCGCCAGTGCGGTAAGTGGGCTGATGTTTGCTGCGTTCGGACAGTTGGGTTGGGCGCTGGCTGCAAGAGCCATGGCAGGGATCGCCGCGTCGACCTGGGTGGTGTTCACCGTCGCATTTTCAGGTTTTTTCCCGAAACATGAGGTAACCCGGGCGATGAGCATGATGCAGTTCACCACCGTGGCCGCCCAATTGACGAGCATGCTCGTCAGCGGGTATTTGGTGGAGCGTTGGAGCTGGCAGCTGCCGTTTTGGCTTGGTGGCATCGTCGCGGTGATAGCCCTTGTACTTGCTTTATTTTTGCGGGAAAAAGAGCCGGATCCCGGGCGCACCCCCATGTCGCTTCAGGATTTGGCACCCGTTATGCGCGACCGGACGCTGTTTCGAGTTTCTTTTCTGTCGATCCTGGCGCACTGTGTTCTGTTCATCACGATGTTTGGGTATACGCCGAATCAGGCGCTGGACCTGGGTGCAAGCAAAAATGACCTTGCCTGGCTGACGCTGTCTTTCATGCTGCCGCATGCGGCGGCTACGCTGTTTGCCGGACGGACCCTCGTTAACCGTTTCGGGGCAAGGGCCGTGCTAACCGTGGGGTATGTGGGAACGGCCGTTTTTACGTTTTGTATCCCGGCGGCATCGAGTTTTGGCTGGCTGTGCGTAACGCAAATATTTAATGGACTGGCACAAGGACTGGTCTTTCCGCTCCTATTGGGCAAATCGGTGGCCCACATCGAGCCATCCCTGCGGTTTGATCCGCCAAAAAGACCCGCAAAGCGCTCAAACGCTTTGCGGGTCTTTTTTATTTTTCCGAAATAGGGAGAAACAGCAGGGAAAACGGCAGGTTGCTGCCGGCAGCCGGGGACAGCCAGAGTTCCACCTTCTCCTCCCGGGCCTGCGTCCGGTACAGCACGGTGGCACTGTCCTGGGAGCCGTCGCCGTGCTTGATCTCGACAACCCGGTCGTTCACCCTCGCTGAGCCGAAGTACCTACCGCCACGCGGGTTGAAGGCGATGAGCGTGTCCGGCGCAACATGGTTCAGAATGATTTTATACAGGACACCGTAATTGCCGGAATTGATGGCAACGCTGTCCTGCATCCCGTCCATCCCCCGCTGAAAAGGATCGGTGGTGTTGTCGGTGAGCGGCAGGCGCTCCGCTTCCGTTCCGACCGTGCCGTCGTATTCGAACACGCGCGTCGAATCGGCAAAGGTGCCGCGGACGATGGACTCGATCGGATTTAAATCGGGCAGAGACGGCATGACCGCAATCGGGTCATGATCGGCCTGGACCATCAGCATGGTATATTCGACGGGTGCATCGCTGGTGACATCGGCATTCATCGTGATGACATCGCCGGGAGCAGCCGCGGTAGCATTCAGCTTGGGAAAGAGGGCCACGCTCTCGCCGGGGCCGATCTGCACGCTTCGCTGTTCGCTGCCGGTCAAGGTGGACTCCAAATACCGGACGCCAGCCAGTCTGCCGGATAGCTCAGGATACGGGGTCGGCCCCGCCACGCCCGCGTTCTCGATCTGGATCGATGCCGCGGTATCGTTCGGATTGGTGGCGATCAGGTAGAAGCGTGCCTTTGCGGCCAGGTTGTTTTTGTGATGGACCAGAAACCGGGCCGGTCCCGACAGGATGTCCTGATACAGAATCCCTTCCGAGTTGACCGTCTCCGGACCGCTGGCCCGGAACAGCAAATACGGCTCGGTCGTGTAGGTGTAGGGCAGCGCTTTGTAGGACAGGATCGATTTGCCGCTGACCTGGAATGTGCCGCCTGCCGGAGTGAAGCGCATGGCATACTCTTCTTTGCTGTACATCACCTCGGAGGTGATTTCGATTTTTTTACTGTATTCGGATGTCAGGCCGTTCTTGTCGGTGACCTTAAGCTTGATTTCCACCGTACCTGGCTCGAAAAAGGCCGGTTCGTTGTTCGTCCATTCGCGATTGGTGATCGCGTCTTCGTCGTCGGTGCTTTGATCGCTCAGGGTCACCGGCTCGCCGATCCGGTATTGATCTTTGTCCGTCGTAAAATAGGCCTGCGGCGGTTCGTTCGTTTGCGGACCTTCTGGCTTGTCCGTCCCCGAAGATCCGGTGCCGCCAGGGTACAGAGAAATTTGGTTTCCCTGGAGCACGTAAGGGAGATGAAAAGCAGCCGTCAGCGAAGTGAGAGGAACCATCAACACGCCGCGGTCCTCGTACGCTTCGCCTTTCATCGTTTTCGTCTCCCCGTTGACTTGATATGCCTTGGTATGTACGCGGTACCGGGCTTCGGTACCTTCTCGGGATACGGTGGTCTCTTTCGTAGAGGCTTGGTAAGTCACTTTACAGCCCAAAGAGACGGCAAGCGAGCGGAGGCTGACAAAGGTGACTCCTTTTTTCACGACAGTGGAACGGTTTAATACGGACTCGGTGCCGCTATTTAGGATTCGGCTGCTGTTTAAATAGATGACCGTCGTTCCGGAAGGAGCTGCGGGTGCTTGAGCCGTAGATACTTTCTGCGGGATCGTAGGCTCTTGCTCCAAATCGGATGCGGCAGATGCCGGAACCACACCGTAGGCGGCAAGCAGAACGGAAGTCAGAAGGGCGGTTTTTTGTATTTTCATGGGAATGATATGGAACTCCTTTTCTGAAATTTGATAATAAAACAGGGGCCTTTATTTGGCGGCAATCATGACCGCTCCCAGTACGATGACCGCGGCCCCGATCCAGCGGTTCAGCGGGACGCTTTCCCCGAAGAAATACCACGCGGCGAAAATGCCGGCGGCGTAAGCCAGGCTTTGCAGCGGGTAGGCAAGGCTGAGCGGCAGCCGGGACAGCACGACGAACCACAATCCCGTGGCCACTGCATAAAGGGCGATACCAAGCAGAATCAGCGGCGAAAATAATACCTGCAAAAGGTTGCCAAGGTGGATGCCACCTTGCTGCTGCAGGCCGATTTTCCAGGTGATTTGACCGGCGACCAGGAGCAGCATATTGAGAAGCAGCATCAAGTAAGCCATACTAGCGGTTCACCTCCGTGCTCGAAGAAGACGGCACAATAATTTGCTCTTCGGAAGAAGCCGCCGCAGAAATTCGCTGACAGGGTTCCGTGGAATGAAGTCCGGAGAATTCCCCGGACGGCATCCCGGATTGCTGCAGGGTATGCGCTTCTGGGGGCTGTTGAGAATGCGGTCTAGATGACTGCTCAGGATGCGGTCTAGATGTCTGCTCAGAATGAGGTGCGGATGTCTGTCCCGGGCGCGATCCAAAGGCAGGACCTGAGGCAAGCCCCATAGAGCTCTCTGAGCCTCCCTCCGCCTGGGCTTCAAGCTTTTGAATGCGTTGTTCCTGCAAGCCCAGCGTTTGGGTAAGCACGATGACCCGGTGCGTGAGCGTGGAGACCGCCATCGTCAAATGCAGCAGGATGAACAGCACCGCGACTACACTCAGCAGGTAGAGCAGCGACGGGGCGTAATAAATGTTGATCCGCTGCGCCACCTCGTCCAAAAGGGACGGAAACAGGGACAGCACCATCATGATCACGCTCATCAAAAGCCAGAGCAGGGCGTACTGCTCGCGCAGCCTGCGCTTGCGGATCAAGTATAAAATCGTGCCGGCAAAAGCAAGGCTGATGCAAAAGCTGATGATATAAATATTAAGATTCATAGCGGTTTTCCCACGCTCTCTTTTTGTTGGTTTTCATGAGCAGAACCGACAGGATGACCTTGGACATGTAATACACGGATTTCATGGCCGAGATGCTGGAGACGCCTCCCTGACGCTCATTCATCACGACGGGAATTTCCGTAAAGGACAGCTCCCGGTTGTAGAGCAGCATCAGCGCCTCTACCTCGGGATAGTCGGTCGGGTACTCGCGTGCGAACAGGGAGATAGCCCGCCGTCCGCACAGGCGATAGCCGGAGGTTGGATCGGTCACGTTCTGCCCGGTGAGCCGGGTCACGAGGGCGGACAGCAGACCGATGCCCATTTTGCGGGCGAAAGTCGACTGAAAGCCCTCTTTGGTAATAAAACGGGAGCCAATCACCATATCGGCGCCGGTATCGAACTGGGCGGACAGGAGGCGGCGCAGATGTGCTGACCGTCGCCGTCGATCTGCACGGCGTAGTCATAGTGATGCTCCGCCGCGTAGCGGTAGCCGGTCTGCACCGCGCCACCGATGCCCAAGTTGCAGGTCAGGTCGATGACATTGGCCCCTGCGGCCCGGGCGATCCGGCTGGTAGCGTCGCTCGACCCGTCATTGATGACGAGCACGTCTGCGTAAGGGGCGTCTTCGCGGAGCCGGCGGATGACCTGCCCGATCCCCTCCGCCTCGTTATAAGCGGGGACGATCACGAGCACTTTGGGCGGCTTGTTATGACTTTCCGGTCGATTCAGCATAAGTAACGGCTCCTTTCCGTGTATTTGAAGAGCGGGTCCATTTCTGCCACGCCCAGCGGAGGATGGCGATCCCCGCTGCCGCATCCAGCATGATGATCAGCGGCATGGCGGTGTAGTTATAGCGGAACTCAGGGACGAAGGCCAGGCGGGTAACCGTCATGACCGCTACAATCAGCGTCATCAGCGTTAATGGCTGCTTCCATTTCCGAAGAGAAGCGACCAGGGCCACGGGACAGAACCACACGAGCGCCACATGCAGCAGGCTGCCCAGCGGGCTCGGAAGCACACGGTATAACGGGCTGTGGCCGCTGCCGAAGTACATATTCGAATAAATGTACTTGAGCTTGCCGACGGTGTACCATTTGACGAACTGCCATGTGTGCTGCGTAAAACCGATCTTCAGCCGCTCTTTGGCGACTTCCATCTGGGTTTTGCCATGCCGGTCGACCAGGCCGTCGTTGTAATTTTTGTCCGGATAGGTGCCGGCGGCAAACGGATTGACCTGGGTGGAGGCGATCACGACCTCGTGCAGGGTCACCATGTTGCGGACCACCCAAGGAGCGAGGACGATCCCTGTTCCGATGCAGGTGAACAGCAGCAGCTTGAGCGTGAGGCGGAATTCCTTTTTCCAGAGCCAATACAACCCGTACACCGGCGCGATCACAATTAAAAACTCCGGACGTGTCAGCACCAGCAGGCCCATCGCCGCCCCGCTCAGCAGAGCGAGGGTTCGTGTTCTGCGCTCGAAGGCTTCAAGCTGCAGACGGATATACAGCATCAGGAAAAAGCAGGCCAGCGTCTCGGTCAGAACCGCACCATTGCTCCAAATAAAAGGCGGATACACGCTGCTGATGAGCAGCACGATCATCGAAACGGTCCGGCCCGAGAGCTTTCGGGCGACCGAGTAAATGAGCCACAGGGTGACAAGGCTGATCACGACCTGAATGTAACGGATGTAAGGGAACGGATCATGATGCTGGTAATCGACCAGCTTGTAGATGGCCGCCATAAACAGCGGATACCCCGGCGTGACCTGGGCGTTCGGCTGGGTATCCTTGTAAGCGTAGATCCCTTTTTCGAGCAGCTGCCGGACCATGATGTCGTAATTCAGCGTGTCATGCGAAACCTTATGGTTGACCGAAAGCAGAAAGTCCAGCCGCACATAGGCAGCCAGCGCGAAGATCAGCACGAAAATCGTGATGAGCAGCGTTTTTTTATGGGCAAACAATTTTGAAGTGATGGTGTACATACGGATTTCGTGCTCCTTCCTTGACAGACATGGGAGACAAACAGCTCTCCTCACGGACGATGCCTGCTGTCCTCCTAACTTGAATCTAAGATTACAGGAGAGTTCTTAACTGGAGCCTACCCAAATGCTTAACAAACGCTTAAGTTTTTCTGTTAAAAAATGCGGCGGGGAGCGGAATAGCACCAAAAAAGCAGATAGCCGCACTCCCCAGATGGGATGAGGTTATCTGCTTTTTGTATGGTGAAAGGAAAGTGGTTATGCCGGCACAGCCGGATCGGGAAGCCGGGTCTCAAACACGGTCTGGTTCGTCGAGCTCTCCACGGAGATGTCGCCGCCGTGCACGTCGATGATGCTCTTGGTGATGGCCAGCCCGAGCCCGGTACCGCCGGTCGCCTTGGAACGCGATTGCTCTACGCGGTAGAACCGTTCGAATATATACGGTAGATCCCGCTTCGGAATGGGCTCACCGTAATTGCAGACTCGTATGCGGACAAACGCTTCTTCCTTTTCGATATAAACGTCGATGTATTTGCCGCTGCTTCCATATTTAATGGCATTGGAAATGAGATTTTCGTAAGCCCGGACGAGGTGGTCGCCGTCGGCTTGAATGATGACCGGCTGCTCCGGCGCGTGAATCTGCAGAATCATGTTCGCCTGCTCCAGGCTTGGCACAAACTCCTCGGCCAGCTGCCGGATCAATCCGGTTACATCCAGCTTGCGCAGGTGAAGCGGCATGCCGTTGTTGATGCGCGTATACTCAAACAAGTCGTCGATCAGTTTCTTGAGGCTGAGCGATTTTTCATAAGCGATATTCATGTAATAGCGAAGCTCCACCTCGTCGGCATAACGGTCTTTATCGATGATTTCCAAAAATCCGAGAATGGAGGTCAGCGGGGTCCGCAGGTCGTGGGATACGCCGGTGATCAGATCGTTTTTCGTCTTCTCGGCGTTACGCTCCTCTTGAATGGAGCGGTTTAACTGAGCGCTCATCTGGTTGATGCTGTCGGCAATCCGGCCGAGCTCATGGTTTTCCCGAACCGGAATTTCATAATCGAAATGTCCCTTGGCGATCTCCGCCAGCCCGTAACTGATTTCCTCCAGGTACGTATGAATTTGCCCGGACAGGTTGTTCATGTGTTCCGCGATCGTTCCGAGCTCATCGGCAGCTTTCACACTGACGGAAGCTTGGAGCCGCCCGCCGGCCATGTCCTCCAGGATTCCGGCCAGCTCTTTGGCATAACGAACGAGGGGCCGGGTGGAAGCCACGTAAAGGGACAGGAAAAAGACGACACCGAACACCCCGATCGTCGGCCTGGAGCCGATATGGTTGATCACCCAGATCACGGGCACATTATAAGGCGGGCGCACAATGATATAAGAGGCGAGCAGACGGCCGAGCAGCACGAACAGCAGCGTCAGCCCGGTGCAGCCGAGAAACACGGCAAGGAACTTCCAGCGGATGCCGATGTATACCTTGGTGGTCATGGTGCTCTACACCTCCTTCGCCGATTTCATTTTGTAGCCGATGCCCCAGACGGTCTTGATGTAGGCCGGATGCTGAGTATCCTTTTCGATCTTTTCGCGGAGCTTGCGGATATGGACCATCACCGTGTTTTTGGATTCCATGAACGGCTCGTTCCAGACCTCTTCGTAAATTTTGTCCATGCTGAGCACGATGCCCTGATTGACGGCCAGCAGCTTCAAAATGTCGAACTCACGGGGCGTCAGCTTCACTTCCTGCTCCCCGACGGTCACCGTATGGGTGGCGGTATTGATCACCAAATCGTCGATCACGATTTCGTCCTCGGCTGTGGTATCGCGGTAATTTAACAGCTTGTACCGGCGCAGCTGCGATTTGACGCGGGCGACCAGCTCCAGCGGATTGAACGGCTTGGTGACGTAATCGTCGGCACCGATGCTCAGGCCGGAAATTTTATCGATATCCTGGCTTTTTGCGGACAGCATGATGATGGGGGTGTTGTTCTTTTCCCGGATTTTCATGCAGGCTTGAATCCCGTCCATTTGGGGCATCATCACATCAAGGATGATGAGGTCGATCGGATGGCTTTGCAGCGCTTCGAGTGCCTCCAGTCCGTTAGATGCTTTATATAAGGTGTATCCTTCATTTTTTAAATAAATTTCAATCAGTTCGATAATTTCTTTCTCGTCATCGACGAGCAGGATCGCTTCTCTGGACATTACGGCATTCACACCTCTTTGAATATTGTGGAAACTAGGAGTATGCTTGATGTATAGCATTATAAACCGAAACTCTTAACATTATGGTCACGAATTTCTTAACATTAACTTAAATTCCGCCGATGTTGTGGCCTTAGGATGAGCGTTCCGCTGCTTCTTATACATACAGGGAAAGGGCGCAGCCGATGAAAGATAGGGCTTTTTCACCAAATGGAAAGGCTGGCTAACAACGTACGAGTATAATTTTAACGTAAAAAGAGGAGAGAGCGTATAGCATGGGTAACAAGTGGACTGAAACCTACTTAATTCATTCCAACGATATCGATTTTAAATCCGAAGCGCGGCTGTCGGTACTGCTGTCTTTGGCGCAGAGAACGGCCGACGCCGATCTGGAGCAGCTTGGGGCGACGAGGGACCAGATGATCGAAGCGGGCATGGGCTGGATGCTGATCACAATGGATCTGCGCATCAGCCGGATGCCGAAGGCGCTGGAGCCAATCAACGTCGAGACCTGGAACAAAGGCCCGAGAGGGGCCCTGTGGCAGCGGGACTTTGTGATTTATGGCAGCGGCGGGGAAATTCTCGGCGAAGCGTGCAGCATTTGGGCGCTCGTGGACATCCAGAAACGCAGAATGCTGCGGCCATCCAAGTTCCCCTTTGACGTCTACATTAATGAAGAGGATTCGGCCGGTGAAGCACCGGATAAAGTAACTATACCTGAGGATATGCCGCTTCATGAAGCGTACCGCTCCGTGGTACGTTACAGCGGGATCGATGCCAATCTGCATCTGAACAATTCCCGTTATGCCGATCTGTGCATGGATACGCTGTCCAAGGAGGAGCTTACGGGTTATTCTTGTGCTGGTTTTCGGATAACCTACCATCACGAGGCCCGATTGGGGGATGACATGGTGGTGAAACGGTCAGAGCTGTCCGGCGGCCGGGTGTACGTGAGCGGACAAGCCGAGGACGGGTCGCATTATTTTGACGCGTATCTTCTATTGAAAGAAACGAACTGAACGAACGAAGGCATCCCAAGGGCCCCATGGATAATTCCGTCCCGATCGGGGGATTGTTAAAGGATAAGGGGGGATAAGCATGCCGCATCGTAAACCGGTTAAAGACAGTAACCTGCCAAACAGAGCGAGCCGGAAACAGGAATATACTACGCTGCATCCGGATAAAGCTGCTAAATTTCCGCCGAGCCTGAACCAAATTCCGAAGCAGGAACAGGATTAGGCATTTACCGCACCACCCCAGGTCCTTCAGTGGCATCCTCGGCTCCTGCCGAGGTTCCGCTGGGGGATTTTATTTTGCACAGTCGATAGATAAAACAGGGTTACCTTCCTTTTGCATCCGCTGCCGGATTCAATGTTATAATAGGACGGAAAGAAAGGGTGGTACGTCATGAAATCATTGGTATTAGCCGAAAAGCCTTCCGTGGCCCGCGAAATTGCGCGCGTCATGGGAAGCCACGACAAGCATAAAGGATATATCGAAGGTCCGAAATATATCGTCACCTGGGCGCTGGGCCATTTGGTCGGACTCGCGGAGCCTGAGGATTACGACAATAAATACGCAACCTGGAACCTTGAGGATCTGCCGATCCTGCCGGAATCGATGAAGCTGAAGGTGCTGCGTGAATCCGCCCAGCAATTCAAGGTTGTGCAGCAGCAGCTCCGCCGCCAGGACGTCGGCGAGTTGATCGTGGCGACGGACGCCGCGCGGGAGGGGGAGCTCCTCGCCCGGTGGATCATGAAGATGGGAAAATGGAACAAGCCGTTCAAGCGGCTCTGGATATCTTCGCAGACAGACAAGGCGATCAAGGAAGGTTTTGCTTCGCTGAAGCCGGGGAACCAGTTCGACCGGCTGTACGAATCGGCGCGCTGCCGGGCTGAAGCCGACTGGATGATCGGCCTGAACGTGACGCGGGCGCTCACGGTCAAATTCGGGGCGCAGCTCTCCGCGGGACGGGTGCAGACCCCGACGCTGGGCATGATCATGGACCGGGAAAATGAAATCGTAAATTTCCGGTCGGAGGAGTACGACACGATCAAGGCCGACTTCGGCGGATTTGCCGCGGTGTGGCGGGGGAACAACGGCGACGCCCGCATCTTCGACAAGAGTGCGGCCGAAGCCTTGAAGCGCAAGCTGGACGGCTCGTCCGGCCGGATCGTCAAGGTGAAGAAGACGGAGAAGGTCGAGGCTCATCCGCTCGCTTACGACCTGACCGAGCTGCAGCGGGATGCGAACCGCCGGTTCGGCTTCTCTGCGAAGCAAACGTCGGGCGTACTTCAGCGTTTGTATGAGCAGCACAAGCTCGTCACCTATCCCCGGACCGACAGCCGCTATCTGACGTCGGATATGACCGGCACGCTGAAGGAACGCCTGGAGAGCGTGGCCATTGGGCCATATGCTTCCCTGGCGCGTCCGCTGCTGCGGAAAAATTTGAATATAACCAAACGCGTCGTGGACGATTCGAAAGTCAGCGATCACCACGCGATCATCCCGACGGAAGAGACAGTGCTATTGAACCAGCTGAACACTGAAGAACGCAAGCTGTACGACCTGATCGTCCGGCGCTTCATCAGCCTGTTCTACCCGCGGCACGGTATGACGCGGTCGCGGTAACGATCGACGTGGAAGGCGAGTCCCTTCATGTGAAAGGGACGACGATCAAGGAGAGCGGCTGGCGCGAGGTATACGGCGGAGATGTCTCCGACGAATCGGATGAAGATTCGTCGGCTGATACCGACGGCGAAGAGAGCGGAGCCCAGCTTCCAGTGCTGAACGAGGGCGAAGCCGTCAAGGTGCAGCGGGTCATCATGCAAGGCGGCCGGACTTTGCCGCCGAAACGGTATACCGAGGCTACGCTTCTGTCCCAGATGGAGAAGCACGGCCTCGGCACCCCGGCGACGCGCGCGGACATTATCGAGAAGCTGGTGAACTCCGATACGATCGAGCGCCAGGGGAACGCGCTGCATCCGACGGGCAAAGGCAAGCAGCTGATCGGACTTGTTGCGCCGGAGCTGCGGACGCCGCAGCTGACGGCCAAGTGGGAAGCCGAGCTGGAGAAGATCGCCCGCGGCCAGGGGCAGCCGGAGCCGTTCCTGAAGGGAATCCGCGGCATGTCCAAGGATCTGGTGGCAGGCGTAAAGAACAGCAAAGCGGACTACAAGCCGCACAACGTCTCGAACAGCCACTGTCCGGACTGCGGTACCCGGCTGCTGGAGAAGAAGGGCAAGCGCGGCAAGATGCTCGTCTGCCCAAGCGAGGACTGCGGCTACCGCCGTTCGGACGAGAAGCGCCTGTCCAACCGCCGCTGCCCGCAGTGCCACAAGAAGATGGAGATGAAGGAAGGCAAAGCCGGCTTGTATGTGCAGTGCCTGTCCTGCGGCATCACGGAGACAGTCAACAAGGACAGCAAGCACGTCAACAAGCGCGAGGAGCGCAAGCTGGTGCAGCAGTATACCAAGAAGCAGGAGCCGATCGGCTCGAACCTCGGCGAGCTGCTGAAAGCTGCGATGGAGAAAAAGAACGGTTAATAGCCTGGAAGACCCGGGCTGCATGCTCTGGCTGATCGGACTGACAGAGCATACATGCATAAACCTGTATCTCCTCTTGCCGACATTGAGGAAATCTAGCTAGTTCACTGGAATCTCTCAAACGAGAGGAAGCCGTCATAGTAAAGGAGCGTTACGCCGGAGACGCTGATTTGCTCCATCAATATTTAGGAAAACTCCGCCAGGTAGGCGTTTTTGCTGGGAATACTGGCAGACGGATTCCTGGCGGTTTGTCTCTTGGCTAGTAAAGTTTTATAATAGAAGCAAGCAGTAGAACGGGGGTGGTAGCGTAAGTGAGGACGGCGCTCTTGATCTGGTTTATTTTTATCAACGCGGTAGGTTACCTGATCATGTCCGAGGATAAAAGAAGGGCAAGAAACAGGCGTGACCGTGTGCCGGAAAGAACGCTCTTTCTGCTTGCCGCCATCGGCGGTGCGCTGGGCGTACTGATTGCCATGTACCGCAAACGCCATAAGACCAGGCATCTGAGCTTTCGGGTCGGGATACCGCTGCTGCTGTTCGTCAACGCAGTTCTGTACGCATTTTTCATGAGTTGATTTATCGCTTGATGGTACAACATGGTTTCATTTCTTGCTAATTCGGTTTAATAACATCTCAATTCACACTTCATACAGAGAAAGCGCAGGTGGGTCCACATGTTATTTTCCAAAATTCTTTTAGCTTATGATGGTTCCAAAGCTTCCAATAAGGCTCTTGAACGTGCAATCGAACTGGCGAAAGCGGCGCCTGACGCGGTCATCGACGTCGTACACGTCTTTGATTTCCCGCGCGTATTCATTGGCGAAGGCATGGCTCCGATTCCGGCGTCCGTCAATCAGGACTTCTATGAACTCGCTGAGCAGACGGTCGCTGAAGTGAAGAAACGTCTCGACGGCGAAGGCGTCGCCTACAATGCGGAGATGATCCAGGGTGGACCTGCGGAAGTCATTCTGGAATATGCCAAGGAAAAAGGCAATGACCTGATCGTGATCGGCAGCCGCGGCTTGGGCGGAATCCGGGAGTTCGTGCTCGGCAGCGTCAGCCACAACGTCGTGCAGCATGCGACCATTCCGGTGCTTGTCGTTAAATAAATGATGGAATTGTAAGCCAGTGTGCCCCGAATATGGGGTGCACTGGTTTTGTTTTAGGAATGATCAGCGGCAAAATCCGAACATTCGATTTTACACTGTTTTAATTGTTCGTGTTTTAGTTGACATGTTGTGTAGGGGATTGTTAAACTGTTAGGTGTAAAGCCTTAAGGGATTTGGAAGAGGCAGAGAACCATCGCTGGATGGTTAAGGGAATGAACAAATAATCGAATGAATTGATCTCGTATAAAGCCGGGGATATGGCCCGGAAGTTTCTACCCGGATACCGTAAATGTCCGGACTACGAGGGAATACTGCCGAGGAGTCGCCGGTTCCGATGGACGGAAAGGCTTCCCTCCTTGCTGCGTTTGCGGCAGCGGTATTCCTTACCCGGTCCGGTATCCTGAAAGTCAACGTATTTCTCGGGCACCGGGCCTTTTTGGGTCTCTCCCGAATGAATAAAAAACTTTTGGAAAGTGGGTTGAAACATGTCAGCAGCGGTCGCTGTCATTATGGGCAGCAAATCGGATTGGGAAACGATGCAGCATGCATGTCTCGTCCTGGACGAACTGCAAATTCCGTATGAGAAAAAGGTCGTGTCCGCGCACCGGACGCCGGACCTGATGTTCGCCTTTGCGGAGCAGGCGGCGGAGCGCGGCCTCAAGGTCATCATCGCCGGAGCCGGCGGTGCCGCGCATTTGCCGGGCATGGTAGCGTCCAAGACGGCGCTGCCGGTCATCGGCGTGCCTGTGCAGTCCAAGGCGCTGAACGGCTTGGATTCGCTTCTGTCGATCGTTCAGATGCCGGGCGGCATTCCGGTCGCGACGGTGGCGATCGGCAAGGCGGGCGCTACGAATGCGGGCCTCCTGGCCGCGCAAATCATCGGGGCCTATGACAGCGAGGTTCAAGCGCGGGTGCAAGCTCGAAGAGATGCCATCCGCGACGAAGTGCTGGAAAGCAGTGATTCGCTATGAGCAGCAATCAGGCATCTCAGCAGACATGGCTCCCTGGTTCCACCATCGGCATTCTGGGCGGCGGCCAGCTGGGACGAATGATGGCGCTGGCCGGAACCGCTATGGGGTACCGCTTCATCACGCTCGATCCGACGCAGGATTCGCCCTGCGGGCAGATTGCAGGACAGATTGAAGCGGCTTACGACGACGTTGATGCAGCCCGCCGGCTGGCGGCGGCGTCGGATGTCATTACGTACGAATTCGAAAACGTCGACGCAGAAGTCGCGGCGCTGCTGGAGAAGGAATCCAGCGTGCCGCAAGGAAGCGCGCTGCTCTACACGACGCAGCACCGCCTCCGGGAGAAGCGGGCGATCGAAGCTGCGGGCGTGCCCGTGGCCCCGTACCGCGAAAATTACGAGCCTGGAGAGCCTCAGAGAGGCGGCTGCCGAGCTCGGACTTCCCGGCGTGCTGAAGACCGCCACCGGCGGATACGACGGCAAAGGCCAGATCGTTCTCCGCTCGGAGGATCAGCTCGAGGCGGCTTACGAGGAACTGGCTGCCACCGGCCGCGAGCTGGTACTGGAGAAATTCGTTGATTTTCAATGCGAAATTTCAGTTATTGCCGCCCGAAGTCCAAAAGGGGAAGTAAAAAGCTTCCCAGTGGCAGAAAATATTCATGTAAACAACATTTTGCACCTGTCGATCGTCCCGGCGAGAGTCGAGGAGCAGGTTCAGCGGGAAGCCCGCAAGCTGGCGGAGCAGCTCGTGGAGCACTTGGGGGCGGTCGGCCTGCTGGCCGTGGAGATGTTCGTGACAAAGGACGGTCAGCTGTACGTGAACGAGCTGGCGCCGCGTCCGCACAACTCCGGCCACTACACGATGGAGGCCTGTGCGACCTCGCAGTTCGAGCAGCATGTCCGCGCCGTGTGCAACATGCCGCTTGGCGACACGACGCTGCTGACCCCGGTGTCATGGTCAACGTGCTCGGCCAGCATCTGGAACAGGTGATCCGCTCCAGCGGCAGACCAAGCATCGCCGTCAGCGAATACGGCGTGGTGCCGAAGCTTCATTTATACGGCAAGAGCGACGTGAAGAAAGACCGTAAAATGGGACATATCAACCTGCTGTGCAAGGACGTGCAGGATGGACTCGACTGGGTTGAACAAACTAACATCTGGAGGGAAGGATAATTTATGATCGAACGTTACAGCAGACCGGAAATGCGGGCCATCTGGACCGAAGAAAATAAATTCAAGGCATGGCTGGAAGTAGAACTGTGCGCATGCGAGGCTTGGGCCGAGCTGGGCGTCATACCGAAGGAAGACACGAAGCTGCTTCGCGAAAATGCCAAATTCGACATCGACCGGATTTACGAAATCGAGCAGGAAACGCGCCATGATGTCATCGCCTTTACCCGTGCGGTATCGGAGAGTCTTGGACAGGAGCGCAAATGGGTACATTACGGGCTCACTTCCACCGACGTGGTGGATACAGCGCTCGGATATCTTCTCCGTCAAGCAAACGAAATTTTGGAGAAGGATATTTTGAACTTCATCGAGATCCTGAAAGACAAGGCTATAGCGTACAAAGACACGCCGATGATGGGACGTACGCACGGTGTTCATGCCGAGCCGACGACCTTCGGCTTGAAGATGGCCCTCTGGTACGAGGAAATGAAGCGCAACCTGGAGCGTTTCCGCCACGCGGCGAACGGCGTCCAGTTCGGAAAAATTTCCGGCGCGGTCGGCACCTATGCCAACATCGACCCGTTCGTGGAAGAGTTCGTCTGCAAGAAGCTCGGCACGAGCCCGGCTCCGATCTCCACGCAGACGCTGCAGCGTGACCGCCATGCCGAATACATGGCAACGCTGGCGCTGATCGCGACGTCGCTCGACAAGTTCGCAACGGAAATCCGCGCGCTCCAGAAGAGCGAAGTGCGCGAGGTTGAAGAAGCCTTCGCCAAAGGCCAGAAGGGCTCCTCGGCGATGCCGCACAAGCGCAACCCGATTGGCTGCGAGAACATCTCGGGCCTCTCGCGCGTCATCCGCGGCCACATGGTGACCGCCTATGAAGACGTGGCGCTCTGGCACGAGCGCGATATTTCGCACTCCTCCGTGGAGCGGATCATCCTGCCGGATGCGACGATGCTGCTGAACTACATGCTGAACCGCTTCGGCAACATCGTGAAGAACCTGACCGTATTCCCGGAAAACATGAAGCGCAACATGGCGCGTACTTACGGCGTGCCGTTCTCCGGCCGCGTCATGACGAAGCTGATCGACAAAGGCTTCAGCCGCGAGCAGGCGTACGACACCGTGCAGCCGCGGGCAATGCAGGCGTGGGAAGAGCAGCGCCAGTTCCGCGACATCGTGGAAGCGACGCCGGAAATTACGGAGGCGCTCAGCCCGGAAGAGATCGAAGATGCGTTTAATCCGTCGTGGCATCTGAAGCACGTAGATACGATTTTCAAAAAGCTTGGCTTGATATAAGAGCGTTTGGTTTGAAGTTATTCGTGAGTAACCCGTATTAGAGGCTTGAAGAATGATGGACTCAACATCACGGCACACATCTTCAGCGATAGCAGCGAAAGGGACGGAATCGATCCGCAAGAAGCGACAGCGTTCGCCTTTGTCTCCGGATTTCAACCGCTATTTAAGAGCGACCGATCAAGAAATTTGGAGACAACAGCGATCGGCGGAACGATCCGTAACTGCAGCGGCTACCTCGCTGGCGACGAGGGGATTTTCGAGTGTTGAGCCGAGAAATGGGGAGGATTCGCATGACATCACCGGCTGTATCGACCGCGGTGGAACTGGTAGACGCGCCGCTGCTGTACAAAGGCAAGGTGCGCGAGCTTTACGATTTGGGAGAGCATGTGCTGATCGTGGTCACCGACCGCATATCCGCTTTTGACTATGTGCTGGAGCCGCCGGTGCCCGAGAAGGGCAACGTGCTGAACAAGCTGAGCGCGTTCTGGTTCGAAATGACGAAGGACTTCATGGACAACCATGTTGTCCATACGGACGTCGAGCGCCTGGGCGCCGTGGCGAAGAACAAGGAGCTCTTGAAGGACCGGATCATGGTGGTCCGCAAAGCCGAGCGGATCGACATGGAATGCGTCGTGCGCGGTTATATTACCGGCGGCGGCTGGAGGCAGTACCAGGCGGGCGGTGAAGTGAACGGCATCAAGCTGCCGGAGGGCATCCGCAAGAACGAGGCGTTTCCGGAGCCGATCTTCACGCCGGCGGCCAAAAACGATGTCGGCCATGACGAGGACATCTCCATGGAGCGCATGCAGGAACTGATCGGCGAAGAGCTGGCGCTGGAGCTCCAAGAGAAAAGCCTGAAGCTGTACGACTTCGCGCGGCGGTACTGCGATGAGCGCGGCATCATTTTGGCGGACTGCAAGTTCGAATTCGGCGTACTGGACGGCAAGGTAATCCTGATCGACGAGATTTTTACGCCGGACTCCTCGCGGTTCTGGGCAAAGGAAAACTACGCGCTGGACATCGAGATCGACAGCATGGATAAGGAGCCGGTGCGATCCTACCTTGCCTCAACACCATGGGACAAGAACAGCCAGCCGGACCCGCTGCCGCAGCCGGTAGTAGACGAAACGACCCGCAGATACGTGGATATTTACGAACGCCTGACGAAGCGCGTTTAAGATAGAAACCGCTATAGTAACGAACTTAGGTTTTAGACGATTTTTTAGCTAATGCAGGCCTGAAAAGGATTCACTCATTCACTCATTCCTAGAGGAGGAACTAGAAGAACATGATGAAAGCTACGGTCTATGTCACTATTAAGCAGGGCGTACTCGATCCGCAGGGGGTTGCGGTGCAGGGAGCGCTTCATTCGATGGGATTCGAGGAAGTGTCGAGCCTCCGCATCGGGAAATACATGGAGCTTCAGCTGGACACGAATGACCGTGCTGAGGCGGAACAACGCGTCAAAGCCATGTGTGAGAAGCTTCTGGCGAATACGGTAGTCGAGGATTACCGATACGAATTGGAGGGCTAACATCCATGAAATTTGCAGTTCTCGTCTTTCCCGGCTCCAACTGTGATATCGACTGCTACAAAGCGGTAGAGGAAACACTCGGGGAGCCTGTCGATTACGTCTGGCATACCGCAACAGACCTGTCCGCTTACGACTGCATTCTGGTTCCTGGCGGTTTCTCTTACGGCGACTACCTTCGCTGCGGGGCAATCTCGCGGTTTGCTCCAGTAATGAGTGAAGTGGCCAAGGCTGCAGAGCAAGGCAAATACATTCTGGGCATTTGCAACGGATTCCAAATCCTGACGGAAGCGGGGCTGCTGCCGGGTGCGCTGCTGCGCAACACGTCCATGAAGTTCCGCTGTCATGATACCGTGCTGAAGGTGGCGAACAACCGCACGCCGTTTACGACCGACTTTAGCGAAAATGAAGAAATCGTCATTCCGATCGCCCACGGCGAAGGGAATTACTATTGTGATGAAGAGACGCTCGCGCGTCTTCAGGAAAATAACCAAATCGTCTTCACCTACAGCAGCAATCCGAACGGCTCTGTCCTGGATATCGCCGGCATCTGCAATGAGCGCGGCAACGTCGTCGGCATGATGCCGCACCCGGAACGCGCAGTGAACTCCCTGCTCGGCTCCGAGGACGGCAAGCGTATGTTTACATCCATTTTGAAGGCTTGGAGGGATACCCATGGCGCAGCAAGTGTCCGCTAAGGAACCGACCGCAGCACAGATTGCGGAACAGAAAATCTATCAGCAGTTTGGGGTATCGGACAGTGAATACGAGCTGATTTGCTCCTTTATGGGACGTCAGCCGAACTATACCGAAATCGGCGTGTTCAGCGTCATGTGGTCTGAGCATTGTGCCTACAAAAATTCGAAGCCGCTGCTGCGCCGCTTCCCGACCAGCGGCCCGCGGGTCCTGATGGGACCGGGCGAAGGCGCGGGGATCGTCGACATCGGCGACAACCAGGCGGTCGTGTTCAAAATCGAAAGCCATAACCACCCTTCCGCGGTAGAGCCTTACCAAGGCGCCGCGACCGGTGTGGGCGGCATCATCCGCGACATTTTCTCGATGGGCGCAAGACCGGTGGCGCTGCTCAACTCGCTGCGTTTCGGCAAGCTCGAAAGCGACCGTGTGAAGTATCTGTTTGAGCATGTTGTGGCCGGCATCGCCGGATACGGCAACTGCATCGGTATTCCGACGGTGGCTGGTGAAGTGATGTTCGACAACAGCTACGACGGCAATCCGCTGGTCAACGCGATGTGCGTCGGTCTGATCGACCACGACAAAATTCAGCGCGGCGTGGCTAAAGGCGTGGGCAACCCGGTCTTTTACGTAGGTCCTCCTACCGGACGCGACGGCATTCATGGGGCGACGTTTGCATCGGTCGAGCTCAGCGAAGAGTCGGAAGCGAAGAAGACGGCCGTTCAGGTCGGCGACCCGTTCATGGAGAAGCTGGTGATGGAGTCGACCCTGGAGCTGATCGATTCGGGGATCGTGCTCGGTATTCAGGACATGGGCGCAGCCGGCTTGACCTGCTCCAGCGCGGAGATGGCGAGCAAGGCGGGCAACGGCCTGGAGCTGTACCTCGACCAGGTGCCGCAGCGTGAAGAAGGCATGACGCCGTACGAAATGATGCTCTCCGAATCCCAGGAGCGCATGCTGTTCGTCGTCGAGCCGAAGGACGAAGCGCAGGCGATGGAAATTTTCGAGCGCTGGGGCGTCATCTGCGCCAAGGTCGGCAAAGTGACCGACGACGGACGCCTGAAGCTGTTCCACCACGGCGAGGTCGTTGGCGACATGCCGGTCAAGGCACTTGTTGACGAGTGCCCGGTGTACAACAAGCCGTCGAGCGTGCCTGCTTATTATGAAGCAAACGCCGGCGTCGATACCCTGCGCTACGAAGAAGTGAAAGAACTGGGCGGTGCCCTGAAGCAGGTTTTGGCTTCCCCGACGGTTGCCAGCAAAGCCTGGGTATACAATCAATACGATTACATGGTCCGCACGAGCACGGCGGTCCGTCCGGGTTCCGACGCGGCAGTGGTTACGATCCAAGGCACGCGCAAAGGCCTCGCGATGACGACTGACTGCAACGGGCGGTACGT
>NZ_PCZT01000008.1:21793-45141 GCF_002968895.1 Paenibacillus sp. AR247
GAGGCGATCAAGGCCTGCGACCGCGAGGGCATGACGTTTATCCATCCGTTTGACGAGCCTAAGATCATTGCAGGAAACGGCACGATTGCGATGGAAGTGATGGAAAGCCTGGATTCGGCTGCAGACCATGTATTTGTCACCATCGGCGGCGGCGGACTGGCGGCAGGCGTGGCGACGTACATCAAGACGGTCAGCCCGGCGACCAAAGTGATCGGCGTCGAGCCGGAAGGCGCAGCATCGATGAGCGAGGCGCTGGCTCAGAAGGGCGTTGTCACCTTGGACGAGATCGACAAGTTCGTCGACGGAGCAGCCGTGAAAAGGGTGGGCGACACCCCGTACGACATCTGCTCGCGCCTGCTGGACGACGTCGTCAAAGTGCCGGAAGGCAAAGCCTGCACGGCCATCCTGGAGCTGTACAATGAAAATGCAATCGTCGTTGAGCCCGCAGGCTCACTGCCGGTTGCGGCGCTGGACCTGTACCGGGATGAAATCCGCGGCAAGACGGTCGTCTGCATCATCAGCGGCGGTAACAACGACATCGACCGGATGCAGGAGATCAAGGAGCGCTCGCTCATGTACGAAGGCATCAAGCACTATTTTATGATCAATTTCCCGCAGCGCTCCGGCGCGCTCCGCGAATTTCTGGAAGACGTGCTCGGGCCGGGAGACGACATCACCAACTTTGAGTATACGAAAAAGCACAACAAAGAGAACGGACCGGCGCTCGTCGGCATCGAGCTGAACAGCCGCGAGGATTATGAGCCGCTCATCGAGCGCATGAACCGGAAAGGTCTCAAATATACTGAGCTGAACAAGGATTCCAGCCTGTATAACATGCTGATTTAATAGAGCGGCCGATCGCCGGCGGCGGATGCTGATATTCTCGCCCCTTGGTGCACCGTGCCAACGTGGGAGCAATCCGCTTCCGCCCGCCAAAACTACAAAAAGGGAGACCCTGCAACCATCGCAGCGGTCTCCCTTTTCTATTTTTAAATATGACAAAGGATCAGCTTCGGAGAATGTACGTCGATAGACGATTTTTTATCCGGTTGATGATTCAGTCGATAAAAGTTTCGTCAGATGAACGAACGGCATTATTTCAGCGCGGAATTGATGTAGTTCCGGACTTCCGGCGTCAGGGTGTTGTTGTTTTTGTTCACGATGTTCAGGAATCCCTTGATGCGTTTCAGGTAACCGCTCGTGGCCGGGTTTCCTTTGCTGACGGCAGCTTCCAGCGCGGCTTTGGCCTCCGGATCGATTTTCTTGCTGACATAGTCGAACATCGGCGTGTTGTTGAGGCCGTTCATGCTGATGGACAGATACAGCTGGTACAGTGCTTTGACCTGGGTCACACGGTTGGATTTCGGATACGACTTCACGAAAGCTTCCTGGGTCTGGGCACGCTTGATGACTTCCGTCCAGCTGATCGACAGCGCTGCATCATTGGCAAAGCGGCTTTTCGTTTCCGCCGTCATGATATCGATGTAGCTCTTGATATCGTTGGTCACGTAAGGGCGTACCTTCTGGAACCGCGGGTAGTCCAGCACCAGATAGAACATACCTTCAGCCGTTTCGAGACGATAGCCGCTGTCGCGGGCGCCTTTGAAGAGGGCTTTCAGGTTTTTGTCGCTCGTCTTATTGATCAGAGAAGTCAGGTCGTCGCCTTGCTTCATCAGCTTCAGGAGGCTGCGCTGTACATTGTCTTTGTAAAATTTCTGGTTCCATGCTTCCAGATTGGCGTTTTCGGCATTCTCCATCTTGAGAGCCATCAGCATGGCTTGATACGGCGTTACTTGATACATGTTTTTCTCCATGTAGGCCAGTGCTTCCGCCTGCTTCGCCGGTTTCTTCAGCAGCTCCATCATGTGGTTGTAAATAGCGTCGGCGTGCTTCGTTTTGGCCGAGACGGCGGCAGAAACTGCCGATTTGGTAGCGGCAGGCTGCGCGGTGGCGGCATGAACCGCTCCGGCTCCGGTTTGCAGGGTAAAGGCAATCATAAGGGCAGCGGCTGTGGCCGCGGTAACTGTTTTTTTCATAGGTGTGTTCAACCTCCTGTTTGGTATATGAACATATTACCCGAAGGTTGTTTCGTTTTGATCTCAACTTGTTTCCGACTTGTAAACTTTTAGCGATTGATTTTGGAGACAGGGGAATTTCACAGTACTCCATAGAACTAAATATCAGGGTTTCACATATTTTCTCGCTTGTTTTGAATCTTTTGATACTCCATTAATCTACATGCAACATATACCGTTTATGATGGATTTGATTTGCCGGCAGCAAGCACCGTAAAAATAACGTTAGGGAGCGATTGGCTTGAACCCTGAACCACAACAAACCTTAGAAGCTACTAATGCAAAATCAGGCTCACTCTGGGAGGTGCTTCGCGTCTCCACCAAATTAGGCTTGACCTCCTTTGGCGGTCCGATTGCCCACCTGGGTTACTTCCATGACGAATACGTTCGGCGCAGGAAGTGGATGGACGAAAAAGCTTATGCGGATCTTGTGGCCCTCTGCCAGTTCTTGCCCGGTCCGGCAAGCAGCCAGGTCGGAATCGGGATTGGCATCCTCCGGGCGGGCCTGTGGGGCGGTGTGATGGCCTGGTTAGGCTTTACGCTGCCTTCCGTGATCGTGTTGGTTCTGTTCGCCTTATTGCTTCAAGGCTTCGATATCGCGAATGCAGGCTGGATACATGGGCTTAAAATCGTGGCTGTCGCGATTGTAGCCCAGGCTGTGCTGGGCATGGGCCAAAAGCTGACCCCGGACCGGTCCCGCATCACGATCGCAGTCGGCGCTGCTGCGCTTGTGTTACTATGGCCGACAGCCTATACTCAAGTGCTGATCATTGCCGCCGCGGGTATAATCGGGCTGTGGCTGTACAAGAAGCGTTCGGATCCTGACAGCCAAAGTCTGCGGATGCCGGTGGGCAAACCTTTCGCGATCGGCTGCCTTGTTCTGTTTTTCGCCCTGCTCGCTGCGCTGCCGCTCCTAAGACAAATATTTGACATCCAATGGCTGGCCCTGTTCGACAGCTTCTACCGCTCGGGGTCATTGGTGTTTGGCGGCGGACATGTCGTACTGCCTTTGCTGGAGCGCGAGGTGGTGCCGACGGGGTGGGTGAATCCGGAAGACTTCCTTGCCGGCTATGGGGCGGCGCAGGCCGTTCCCGGCCCGCTGTTTACTTTTGCAGGATACCTCGGGGCGATGTCAGGTGGAATCACAGGTGCAATTGTTGCTACAGTGGCGATTTTCCTGCCTGCTTTTTTGCTGGTTGCCGGAGCGCTGCCATTCTGGAACGGCCTTCGAAACAGCCCAAGGGTGCAAGGTGCGCTAATTGGGATTAACGCTGCCGTGGTCGGCATCTTGTTAGCGGCATTCTATGTTCCGATCTGGACGACGGCTGTTACGGCACCGGTTGATTTTGCCTTGGCTCTATTGTTATTTATCCTGCTTGTCTTCTGGAAGCTCCCGCCTTGGGTTGTCGTTCTTGCAGGTGCGTTAGCCGGAATGATTATCGGATGGATATGAGTGGATCTTAGAGGCTGTCGTATATATAGACCAAAAAACGAAAATCCCCTTCGAGCAAGCGCAGCGCTGCCATTCAGCACATGCCTGCTTAAAGGGGATTTTCGCTATGTTCGGGCTATCCGCAAATATTGGGCCAAGGCGCTTTGTCCAGCCAACCTCGCTTGCCGAATCAACCTCTTCTTAGAAAGATAAACCGCAGCCCGGCCAGCCCAACCAATCCGATCACCAGGCTTACCCATGGGTTGACAGTGAAGACCGGCAGCATGGTCCGCATCGAGAACCCGATGATCATGACGATGATCAGGATGATCAAGTACACCCCGATCGCTTTCAAATCGATCTTGGGCTTGCCCGAGCCGTCATCGCTGCCTGGCTTGTTCAATGTCTTGGTGACGAGCTCGGTCAGCAGAATCGAGCCTGCGGCCAATACGATCAGCGCCAGCAGGCTGATCCGATTGATCGGTTCCCCTGCATAGCCGCTCCATTCGGCGACCAGTCCGAACACCGCCTCGACCAAAAACAGAAACGTGAACGCCGCCCAAGGAATCATGATGTAGTAGGCGGCTCCCTCGATGGCTTTACGCTTCGGCAGCGCATCTGCGATGCTGCGGGCACAGACTGCCGGATCTTCGCCATACAGCTGGGATGCCGTGCGGCCGGCTTCCTGCGCCTTCAGCACGTCCGAAGCCACTTCGAGCAGCTTCTTCTCGGCCTGCTGCCGGTCGGCCCGGGTGCTGCGCACCGCGATGATGACGTCCTCCACGTAATCCCGGTTCGCCGGGGTCATGCGTTCGCGCAGCCGGTTATTTTCTTGAATCATTTGCTTGATCGTCATTCTGTACGCTCCTCCATATACCACAAGTATAGGAACAGCCCCGGCCGTTTGCAAGGCAGCCTTCAAGGGATACCGCCCCTTTATTCCTTGAAAAAGAGCATTTCATAGTGCACCGCCACATAGATGATGGCGATAATGACGCAGACGATCAGGACGATCGACAGCGGTTTTTCCTGGGCAAACGTCATGACATGGTCCCACATGGATGATCCATCCCCTCGCAAAAATGATAAGTAGACCTAGTTTCTGCCGAACGTCTGTTTTCCATGCAGGCAAGGGGGATTTGAGGCGCAGCAATGGTCTTCAGCGGCCCCGCATCCCAGCAGTTGTACTCCCGTCACCTCAATTTTGTGAACATTTAAATATCCCCGAATAATCCGCCCGGCTGCGCGTGACAATAGGTCAATATGCATCAAATTTTTAATCTGACCAGGGGGTGACCTTGTCGTGAGCGACAACTTTAAGCAGAAGTATGTGTGGGACAGCAAGAGCAGAGGATGGATCGTGGAAATGGCCGCGCTGGGGTCACTGAACGGGTCCGAAGCAGCGGCCGAACAGGCACGGACAAAGGGAGAAGAAGGCGGTCAGCTGTCTGTATCCGGGCAGCAGGCAGGGCAAGCGAATCGCATCAGCGATCACGAGCTTCGGGGCGTTGGCCCGGTCGATGTCGGCAACGGCATGCGGGGCGTAGGTCCGGCTGCCGAAGATAACGGAATCGGGCCTCGGACGGCGGGTGAATTCACGAGTGAAATGGCCGAGGAGCCGATCGAAGCTTACGGCTGGCTTAATGAGCCGGAGTCCAGGGAGGAGCGCGGCAGCTGGCATCCGCAGAACGTGCTGGAAGTAAGTCCGGAGAACAGCCTGCTGACCGATTGGGAAGGCCGGGAGGAAACCCATTCGATGTTCCGCCGCACGGCCTTGCAGTAGCACTGGCCGAGTCCTGCATCAGCGGTTCGCTGGGTGCCCAGGTGCATGTCGAAACCGGCCTGCGTCCGGACGTAGCCCTGTTCAGCGAATCCCAATCCCGTATCCTGCTCTCGGCATCCCGGGACAAGGCAGAGCAGCTGAAAGCTTATATTGAAGGTCAAGGCGTGCCGGTTGCCGAAATCGGCATCGTGGAAGGCGACAGTCTGGTGGTTGACATCAACGGTGCTTCGGCCGTGAACGAAAGTGTAGGAGGCTTGAAGCAGGTCTGGGAGGATGCGATTCCATGTCTCATGAAGTAACACCGCAAACGCTGTGGACGGGAGACTACTATAACGAGGGCTCAGGCAAAGACGGGCTGTTCGACAAATTAAAAGAAGAATGCGGCGTGTTCGGGGTCTATGGACACCCGGACGCCGCTTCTTTGTCCTACTACGGGCTGCATGCCCTGCAGCACCGCGGGGAAGAAAGTGCGGGAATGTGCGTCAGCGACCGCGAGGAATTTCACTATCACCGCGGGATGGGGCTTGTCAAAGAGGTATTCGACAAAGATATGATGGCTTCCCTGACCGGGGACATCTCCATCGGGCACGTGCGCTATTCGACGAGCGGTGACAGCAAGCTGACGAACGCGCAGCCGCTGGTGTTCAAGTACCGTGACGGCGACCTGGCCGTGGCGACCAACGGCAACATCGTGAACGCCCCGCAAATCCGGCGCGAGCTGGAGGAAGGCGGGTCGATATTCCAGACGACGAGCGACACGGAGGTCATCGCGCATCTGATCGCGCGTTCGTCGAAGGATCTCGTCTCCGCGGCCAAAGACGCGTTCAACCGCATCGTCGGAGGCTACGCGTTCCTGATCATGACGAACGACCGGCTGCTGGTCGCGTCGGATCCGCACGGGCTGCGGCCATTGACGATGGGCAAGCTCGGTGAGGCGTATATTTTCGCCTCCGAGACATGCGCGCTCGAGACGATCGGCGCGGAGCTGATCCGCGACATCGAGCCGGGCGAGCTGCTTATTCTCGACAAAGACGGCCTGCATGAAGACCGGTTCGAGGAGAAAAAGCACCGCAAATCGCTGTGTGCGATGGAATACATCTATTTTGCCCGCCCGGACAGCGACATGAACGGCTCGAACCAGCACGCCGCCCGCAAACGGATGGGCAGCCGGATGGCGATCGAATCGTTTGTCGACGCCGACATCGTGACCGGGGTACCGGATTCCAGTATTTCCGCGGCGATTGGTTACGCAGAGCAGACAGGAATCCCGTACGAGATGGGGCTCATCAAAAACAAATACACGGGCCGCACCTTTATCCAGCCGAGCCAGGAGCTGCGCGAGCAGGGCGTCAAGATGAAGCTCAGTGCCGTGCGGCGCGTGGTCGAAGGCCAGCGGGTCGTCATGATCGACGATTCGATCGTCCGCGGCACGACTTCCCGCCGGATCGTGAACCTGCTTCGCGACGCCGGGGCGGTGGAAGTGCATGTGCGGATTACGTCGCCGCCTTTTAAAAATCCGTGCTTTTACGGCATCGACACGCCGGACCGGCGCGAGCTGATTGCCTCAAGCAAGTCGGTGGAAGAAATCTGCCGGGAAATTAACGCCGATTCGCTGGCGTTCCTTAGCCCGGAGGGTCTGATCACCGCGATTGCAGGCAACAATGCGGATGATTACAAGGGCGGGCTGTGCCTGGCTTGTTTCGACAACGATTATCCGACGCATCTGGATTTTAACGGTGAAGAGAAGTTTGGCTGCAGCTGCTGATGGGCTTGGAATGCAGGGCGATTACTGATCGCGATGGCATTGCCGGGTTGAAGGTATGGGCTGTGTCTGTGGATCGATTCAGGATATGAATACTTTACCCGCTTAAAATAGAGGCGGAGCATCTGACAAAGGAGTGTCGTGGGAGTGTCTGAGGCTTATAAAAATGCCGGTGTGGATATCGCGGCCGGAAATGAAGCGGTAGAACGGATGAAGAAGCACGTGAAACGGACGTTTCGTCCGGAAGTGATGACAGATCTTGGCGGCTTTGGGGCGCTGTTCGGCCTGAATAAGGACAAATATGAGGAGCCTGTGCTCGTTTCCGGAACGGACGGGGTCGGCACCAAGCTGAAAATCGCCTTCACTATGGATCGCCATGACACGATCGGGATCGACGCGGTAGCCATGTGCGTCAACGACATCGTGGTGCAGGGGGCAGAGCCGCTGTTTTTCCTTGACTACTTGGCATGCGACAAGGTTGTGCCGGAGAAGATCGAAGCGATCGTGGCCGGCATCGCCGAGGGCTGCCATCAGTCCGGCTGCGCGCTGATCGGCGGCGAAACCGCCGAAATGCCCGGCATGTATGCCGAAGGCGAATACGATATCGCGGGCTTTACGGTCGGCGTTGTCGATAAAAGCAAAATCATCAACGGTGCGTCCATCGCCCCTGGAGATACGGTCATCGGCATCGCATCGAGCGGCGTGCACAGCAACGGCTTCTCCTTGGTGCGCAAGCTCCTGCTTGAGCAGTCCGGCTACAGCCTGCACGATGAAATCCCTGAACTGGGCGGCAAGCTGGGCGACGTCCTGCTGACACCGACCAAAATCTATGTGAAGCCTCTGCTGGCTCTGCTGGAAAAGGTGAACGTGAAAGGCATGGCGCACATCACCGGCGGCGGCTTCATCGAGAACATTCCGCGCATGCTGCCTGCAAACGTCAACGTGGATATCCGGTACGGTTCCTGGCCGATCCTGCCGATCTTTGAGCTGATGCAGAGTAAGGGCAGCATTGCTAACCGCGATATGTTCACCACGTTCAACATGGGCATCGGGCTTGTCCTTGTCGTCAGCGAAGGCGATGCACAGCAGGCGCTGGAGCTGCTCAAGGCGAGCGGCGAGGAAGCGTACATCATCGGGTCGGTAACGCCGGGCGAATCGATTGTGACCTTTACGGGAGCCGATGTCTAATGAGCGGCTACCGGATTGCTGTGTTTGCTTCCGGAGCGGGAAGCAACTTTCAGGCATTGGCCGAAGCGGCCGCTGAGGGAAGGCTAGGCGGCGCGACGGTGGAGCTGCTCGTCTGCGACAAACCGGCGGCCCCTGTCGTCGGTCGGGCGGAGCGCCTCGGCATTTCTAAGCATCTGTTCGTTCCCAAACAGTACGGATCGCGCGAGGAATATGAAGCGGAAATCGTCGCCAAGCTCGAGGAGCTGGAGATCGATCTGGTCGTGCTGGCAGGTTACATGCGTCTGCTGACCTCTGTGATCGTCGACAAATATGCGGGACGCCTGATCAACATTCATCCGTCGCTGCTCCCGGCATTTCCCGGGACGAACGCGATCGGACAAGCGCTGGACTATGGCGTCAAGCTGAGCGGCGTAACCGTGCATTTTGTGGACGGCGGCATGGATACCGGGCCGATTATCGCCCAGCGGGCGATTGAGGTGGCCGAGCATGAGACGGAGGAATCCTTTGCGCAGGCGGTCCATGCTGTAGAACAGGAGCTGTACCCGCAGGTCGTTGCTCTTTTTGCTCAGGGTAGAGTGAAGCTGGAGGGCCGGAAAGTCACGCTGCTTAAGGGATGATGCCTTGATGTGGTTGGAATGGTAACAACACAAAGATATAGAGATAGGGTAAGGGGATAAGGGACAACTGCCGCGGTTCCGACACGAATGGCGGCGGCTGTCAGCGGCTTTTTCGTATAATATAAGTTGAATTAAAAGAATAGGATGCAGGGCAAGGGAGTGAAACGATTCTGAAGAAGCGAAGCGATCGTACAAGCTTTCCAAGGGAAAGCTATCATCGGAAGCATATGCTTTGGCTTTCGGATATCTCCATTAGGTTGGATCCATTAATCAAGAAATACGAAAACAAGAGCGATCGTAGGAACTTTTTACGTACTTGCCCCTATCATCCATTTCAGTAGTTCAACTTATAAGAAATGATAAATTTCGGTGTTTCCGCAAAGACTTCGGCCGTTATCGAGCAAAAAGTGCGCTTTGTGGAGGGATTTGACGGTTTTGTCGGCTCGGCCCGCTTCCGGCGGATGCCGGGGAATCTTTTCGATATTTCTCGGGAAATAAATGAGCTTCGAGCGAAAGTTANCGTTTTTACACATAAAGGAGGAGCATATCGTGAGTATTAAAAGAGCGCTGGTCAGCGTATCGGATAAGAAGGGCATCGTGGATTTTTGCCGCGAGCTGTCTGCATTGGGCGTAGAAATCATTTCGACAGGGGGCACCAAAAGCCTGCTGGCACAGGAAGGCGTGCCGGTCATCGGCATTTCCGAAGTAACCGGGTTCCCGGAAATTTTGGATGGACGCGTCAAGACGCTGCATCCCGCGGTACACAGCGGCCTTCTGGCTGTCCGTGACAGCGAAGAGCATCAGCAGCAGATGAAAGAGCTGGGCCTGGACTACATCGATCTGGTGGTCGTAAACCTGTATCCGTTCCAGGAGACGATTGCCAAACCGGACGTTACGTATGAAGATGCGATCGAAAATATCGACATCGGCGGTCCGACCATGCTTCGTTCGGCAGCCAAAAATCATGCGTTTGTCAGCGTAGTTGTCGATTCGGACGACTACGGTACCGTACTTGCGGAAATCCGCGAGAACGGAGATACGACGCTGGAGACGCGCAAACGGCTTGCAGCCAAAGTTTTCCGCCACACCGGCGCATACGATGCCCTCATTTCCGATTATTTGTCGAACGTCACAGGCGATCCTCTTCCTGAGCGTTTGACGGTTACTTACGAGAAGATCCAAGACCTTCGTTACGGCGAGAATCCGCACCAGAAAGCGGCGTTCTACCGCAAACCGCTCGCTCCATCCGGCACCATCACAACCGCCGAGCAGCTGCACGGCAAGGAATTGTCGTACAACAACATCAACGACGCCAACGCGGCGCTGCAGATCGTCAAAGAATTCGACGAACCGGCTGTCGTGGCGGTCAAGCATATGAACCCTTGCGGCGTAGGCACAGGCGAAAGCATTTTGGAGGCTTATAAAAAAGCCTACAGCGCGGACCCGACCTCCATTTTCGGCGGCATCGTCGCGGCTAACCGCATTATCGACAGCGACACCGCTGCGCTGCTCAGCGAAATTTTCCTGGAAATCGTGCTGGCACCGGGCTTCACCGATGAGGCACTCGAAATTTTGACGAAGAAGAAGAACATCCGTCTGCTGAAAATGGGCGAATTCGGCTCCGCCAAGGAACGGGCCAGCCAATTTGTCGTGACGTCGATCGACGGCGGCATGATCGTACAGGAAAGCGACGTGCATTCGCTGGACGAAGCCGATCTGAAAGTCGTAACCGATCGTGCGCCTAGCGAAGAGGAGCTGAAGCAGCTGCTGTTCGGCTGGAAAGTCGTCAAGCACGTGAAGTCGAACGCGATCGTACTGGCCGCGGACAACATGACCGTTGGTGTAGGTGCGGGTCAGATGAACCGCGTCGGCTCCGCCAAAATCGCCATCGAGCAGGCGGGCGACAAAGCCAAGGGATCGGTGCTTGCTTCCGATGCATTTTTCCCGATGGGCGATACGCTAGAGCTGGCGGCCAAAGCTGGGATTACCGCGGTCATTCAGCCTGGCGGCTCCATCAAGGACGAGGAGTCCATTAAAGTCGCCAACGAATACGGCATTGCGATGGTATTTACGGGCGTAAGACATTTTAAACACTAAGACGGGAACTCGCCATTATGTCTGGGGGAAACTCATTACCGTCATATGTAAAGTCATTGCCGCTATGCACTGAAAAGTGAAAAAGGCTGAGATAGCCGCGTTTAAGAGGTTTGGGATAAAGTTTGGGAAGGGTGATTGCAGCCGGGCTGTTATCGGAAAGGTCACCCCCAGCAGCTGCTCCCGTCATCAAAATCTCCGCTGAACGCGGCTGTCTGCTATAAAGGGTGCCGACACCGTAATCTTGGCGGTAGGATGACGCGAATGTTTAGGTTCTGATGAAAAATTAACGTGCATAAACGAAGAAACGGGAGGCGGACATGGATATTTTGGTGATTGGCGGCGGGGGCCGCGAGCATGCCATCGTATGGGCGCTGCATAAGAGCCCGAAGGCGGGACGGATCTTCTGTGCCCCGGGAAATGCGGGGATCGGGCAGATCGCCGAATGCGTGCCGATTCAGGTCAATGAATTCGACAAGCTGACGGACTTTGCTTTGACGAAAGAAGTGGGATTGGTCGTCGTCGGACCGGACGATCCGCTGGCGGACGGCATCGTGGATGCCTTTGAGGCGAAAAATATTCCGGTATTCGGACCTAACCGCAAGGCGGCTGAAATCGAGGGCAGCAAAACGTTCATGAAGGACCTGCTGCATAAATACAACATTCCTACGGCAACTTACCGCAAATTCGACAATTACGAAGAAGCATCCGCTTATTTGCAGTCGCAACAAGCACCGATCGTCATTAAGGCGGACGGACTTGCCGCAGGAAAAGGCGTCACCGTGGCGTTTACGATGGAGGAGGCGGAAAAAGCGCTCCACGACATCATGGTCGCCAAAGTATTCGGCGAATCCGGCGCTCAGGTCGTCATCGAGCAGTTTCTGCAGGGGCAGGAGATGTCGATTTTGTCCTTTGTCGACGGCGAGACAGTGCGGCCGATGGCAGCTGCGCAGGACCATAAGCCGGTGTTTGACGGGGACAAGGGTCCGAACACAGGCGGCATGGGCACCTATTCGCCGCTGCCGCATGTGGATCCGGCGATTATTGAGGCTGCTGTCGAAAACATCATCAAGCCGACCGCCAAAGCGATGGTGGCCGAAGGCCGGCCGTTCCGCGGCGTGCTCTTCGCCGGGCTGATGATCCAGCCGGACGGTACGCCGACCACGATCGAGTTCAATGCCCGCTTCGGCGACCCGGAGACCCAGGTCGTGCTGCCGCGGCTGAAGACGGATCTGCTCGACATTTTCCTCGCGGTTGTGAACGGTACACTGGCGGACATCGACATCGAGTGGAGCGATGAGGCCGCTGTGTGCGTCGTGCTCGCTTCGGGCGGCTATCCCGCTTCGTATCCGAAGGGACTGCCGATCCAGGGGCTGGATCAGGTCGATGCGGCAGACGCCCTCGTGTTCCACGCAGGAACCGCCACAAACGAGCAGGGCGAGTTCGTTACCAGCGGCGGCCGTGTACTGGGCGTCGTCGGCCTGGGTGCCGACATCGCTGAAGCCCGCGCGAAGGCATACGCGCAGGCCGAGAAGATTACGTTCGAGGGCAAGCAGAACCGCACGGACATCGCCGCCAAGGCATTGGTGAAGAGCGGGAAATAATGATGTTTCGCTAGAGATGCATCCCTAGGGATGTTGCCCGGTACATTTTGCCGGGTCTGAGATAGAAGGCGTTCCGAAGTCGATTCACGACCGAAGGGGCGCCTTTTGTTGTTCAGCAGATCACTCTTCAAATACCCCTTGCCAAAAGTCTTGAAATCATATATTATGTATTTATAAATCTTAATATTAAAATAAATTCAGATCAGGTTTGGCAAGGTGTAAACGCAATGAGAGGTTTAAAATTCAGAGAGCACAGAGGAGGTTTCAAACCATGCTGCAGACGACAGGGATCCACCACATTACCGCATTCGTGAACAACGCTCAGGACAACGTTGATTTTTACGCAGGGGTGCTCGGGCTTCGACTGGTCAAAAAGACGATCAACTTCGATGCACCAAACGTGTACCATCTGTACTTTGGCAACGAGCACGGCAGTCCGGGGACGATTATTACGTTTTTTCCGAGGGACAATAGCCGAACAGGCACCATTGGCGGCGGACAGGTAAAAACGACGGTGTATGCCGTTCCTCCGGGAAGCCTGGATTTCTGGATGCAGCGTCTGAGCTCTCTGGATTTGGCGTACGGCACGACGGAAAGATTCGGAGAAACGTACATTCAATTCAAAGATCCTTCCGGTCTGCAGATTGAATTGGTGGAGCGGGCCGAGGGGGCGTCAAGCCGCTGGTCCTTCAGCGGGGTTCCGCTGGACCATGCCATTAAGGGATTTGGCGGAGCCGTTTTGGGAAGCAATAACCCTAAGCAGACGATGCTGGTTCTGGAAGAAATCCTCGGACTGGCCAAAATCGGCGAAGACCAAGGTCAGGTCCGTTACCGCAGCACCGGCGATATCGGCAATATCATCGACGTGAATATCGGTCAGGAAGAGCGGGGGACCGCCGGTGCTGGTACAGTGCATCATATCGCCTGGCGTGCCAAGGATTTTGCCGATCATGAGGCATGGAGAAGTCTGGTGGAGGAAGCCGGTCTTCGTCCGACGAAGATCGTCGACCGTCAGTATTTTAATGCGGTGTATTTCCGCGAGCCGGGCGGGATTTTGTTTGAGATCGCCACAGATCCGCCAGGGTTTGCAAGAGATGAGCCGGAAGAAGAAATGGGGACACATCTCATGCTGCCCGAGTGGTATGAGCCGCAGCGTGAAGTGATAGAACAACTTTTGCCGGACATTCAGGTCCGTGCGTTGGGAGGCGTACAATGATGAGTATGAAGCATATTTTTGTTCAAGGAAGTCGGCCGGAGGCACCCGTATTGGTTCTTCTTCACGGAACGGGTGGGAATGAGCGGGATTTGCTCCCGATCGCAGACATGATAGCACCAGGGGCATCCGTGCTTGGCGTGCGGGGAAACGTTCTGGAGCATGGCATGCCGCGTTTCTTCCGGAGACTGGCCGAAGGGGTGTTCGACGAAGAAGATTTGGTTGCGCGGACGCATGAGCTGAAGGCCTTTTTGGATGAGGCAGCCGCACAGTATTCCATCGACCGGAACCGGATGGTGGCTGTCGGCTTCTCCAACGGCGCCAACATTGCCGCGAGCCTGCTGTTCCATTACAGCGACGCCCTGCAGGGCGCAGTTCTGCTGCATCCGATGGTTCCGCTGCGCGGGAAGGAGCTGCCTGATCTAGCCGGCGTTCCGGTATTTATCGGGGCAGGAACGAATGACCCAATCTGCTCCATCAGCGAAACCGAGGAGCTCCATTCCCTGCTGTCTGACGCCGGTGCGGATTCCGAGCTGCATTGGGCAAATTACGGACACCAGCTGAGCAAGCTGGAGATTGATGCGGCGACCGCCTGGTTTGAGCGTCATTTTAACAGTAAAGTATAATGGTTTGATCGAACATAAGGAAAAGGCTGCTTGAGACTCATCCCGGCAGCCTTTTTTTGTTGCGTTGGAATTCCGTTCTCTTTACTCCTCCGGAAACTCCCAAGCGGGATTCCAGACGATTTCCCACAAGTGCCCGTCGGGGTCCTGAAAATAACCGGAGTACCCTCCCCAGAACGTGTCGTGCGCGGGTGAGGTGATGGTAGCTCCCGCCTGACGCGCCTGTTCCATCACTTGATCGACCTCTTCCTTGCTGGTCACGTTGTGGCCGATCGTAAACTCCGCGCTGCTGGGGGCCGTGCGCTCGATGTTGGCATCGTGGACGAGGTCGTCTCTTTTCCAGACAGCCAGCTTCACCCCTGCCTGAAGGTCAAAGAACGCGACCGCACCGTGCTCGAACTCTGTTCCAATAATGCCTTCCGTAGGCAGCCCCAAGCCATCCCGGTAAAAGGCCAGCGCCCTTTCCAAGTCGTCTACTCCCAGGGTCAAAACGGATATACTTGGCTTCATCGTGTTACATCCTCCTTCTTGGATTAAAGTGTGTGCGATGTCTTCTGCTTGTACTTTTGATTATAGCAATGTATTGGTGACAGCTTGATTGTCATCATTAAGGAATAATTTGACTTCGTTTCTGGCATGATATGAGAACCGATCATCGTACACAAGAGGTGAGAAACTATGAAGGGAACCGCACTGGATATCCTCAAACAGCAGCTGAAGGATTCCCCGGATCTGGTTTGCCAGCCATTTCTCATTGACGGTAGAACTTGTACGTTATTTTATATACCTTCCATTGTAGACCAAGCGATGATTCAAAAGAACATCGCCCGTTTTTTGCTGGCCGAAAGCCGGAATGGGAGTTGGGATGCTTTTCGCCGTAACCTGCAGCAAGGGACCGCGTTTCCGGTCGTCTATCATGCCATTTCCGACCCAGAAGAGGCCCCAGTTCTGGTCGTACAAGGGAAGGCCGTCCTGCATGTGGATCAAACGGACGATTTTTATTATTTTGACACCGTACAGTACCAGAAAAGATCGATTGCGGAATCGCAAAACGAGTTGGTCGTTACGGGTCCGCAAGAAGCTTTTATCGAGGATATCCAAAGCAACCTGTCTTTACTGCGCCATAAGATCCGGCATCCGAAGCTGAAGCTGAAGGAATATACCGTCGGCGACTATACCAACACGTTGGTTTATGTGGTTTATATCGAGGGAATGCCCAAAAACGAAGTGTTAGCCGAAATCGACAGCAAGCTGCAAAGCCTATCCATCGATGGGATTTTCGGTATTGGTTATGTAGTGGAACATTTCAAGGAAAGCTCCACGCCGTTTCCGATATTTCAATATACGGAGCGGCCTGATGCCGTTGCAGCCTCTTTGCTCGAAGGGCGCGTCTGCATTTTGATGGATGGGGCACCCAATGCTGTGATCGCTCCGGTCACCTTGTTTTCGTTATTGCAGGCCTCGGAGGATTATTTTCAGAGTCCCTTTGCAGCCAGCTGGATTCGCATGGTCCGGTTCGCTTTTTCGCTGTTGTCGATCTTATTGCCTTCATTGTATGTAGCGATTACGACGTTCCACCCTCAAGTCCTGCCGGCTCATCTGCTGATTACGATCGCATCTGCCCGTGAACGCATCCCGTTCTCGGCATTAACGGAAGCGCTGCTTATGGAGCTGACCTTTGAAGCGCTGCGGGAGGCGGGCATGAGAATTCCGAAGCCTGTCGGCCAGACGGTCTCGATCATCGGGGGGATCGTCATTGGCCAAGCCGCCGTTCAGGCAGGCATCGTCTCCGCTCCCATGGTCATCGTCGTTTCGATCACAGGGGTGGCATCGTATATCATTCCCCATCTGGAGCTGGGGCTTATCTTTCGGATGCTCCGTTTCCCGTTTCTCATTTTGGGCGGTTCGATGGGGCTGATCGGAATATTCGCAGGTACTTTTGTTCTGTACGCGCATCTGGTGCACTTAAGGTCCTTCGGGGCCCCATATTTGCAGCCGGTCGCACCGCTCGTCCTGTCCGATTGGAAAGACACGCTGTTGCGGCTGTCATCACCTTTGATGAACAAACGCAGCAGTGCCTTTTCGAGAATCCGGCATCGGAGGAGATAATCCATTCTATGAAAACGATACTTCTAAAAGTTGGGCTGATGGTCATCATATTGTGCAGCATCACTGGATGCTGGTCCAAAGTCGAGCTGGATCAGCGTATTTTCGTAAACGGGGTGTTTGTCGATGTCGGCGAAGAACCCGGAACGGTGAAGGTCTCGATCAGCACGCCTCTGACCAACCGCCTGGATTCGGACCAGTTAAGCGGCGGGGGAGGCGGCAAGGATAAGCCCTACTCCTTGATCACCAAGCAATCCACGAGCATCGGCAAGGCGCTGGAATATATCCACAAAGATTTGTCACGCCAGCTCAGCCTATCCGAAATCAAAGTCGTGATGATCAGCGAGCAATACGGCGAGCAGGGCATCGGCGATCTTCTGGAATGGATCAAGAGGGAACCCGATGTCCCGATCGGGGCATACTTGTTGGTTGCTTCCGGTAAGCTGGATGATGCCGCACACCTGACGCCGATTTTTGAACAGCTGCCCACCACGGTGCTGCTAAGCTTCGCCACCCAAGGTTATATGCTGAATACGACCATCAAGGACTGTCTCGTCGCGGACGCGGCAGGCTTGGGATACGCCGCCACCTTATTGCAGAACGACAAGATCCATTCCGCCGCCGATGCTCATAAAAGCGAAACGTGGACGGGAATCAAAGGGGCGGCTTTGTTTCAGCAAGGCCGATTGAAAGGCACGCTCCCCTATGAAGAAGCCAAAACAATCGCCTGGGCCCATGGGCATCTCAAATTTCCGATTTATTCCGTTCAATGGGATCACGGCAAGAGCAAAGCGGATCTTAAATTCACTTATACGAACGGTAAAACTTCGGTCAAAATGACCCCAAACGGCCCGGTTTTCACCGTTCATCTCAAAGGCAGGGCCAGCATCATAGCCAAAAAGGACGCTTCTCACCGCTTCGTGAAGGACATCAGCGGAACCATCATGAACCAAATGAGAGAAACCGTCTCCGAAGACTTCAGGAAGAGCATTGCCTACTCTCAACAAATCGGAGCCGATGTGCTTCAGCTCGGGTTTCTCCTGGAGTGGAACGCCCCGCAGTACTGGCAGCAGGTGAAGGGCAAATGGCCGGAACACTATAAGAAGGATGCCGAGGTACGCGTAGTTACCAAGTTGAGCCTGGACGATTACGGGAAAGAATATTGAGAAGGGGAGCGAGGCGAAATGACTTCAAACAACAACTGGAGGTTGGCCCGATTTGCCTTTGTCTATTTTAACTCCCAGGCGTCTATCTTCCTTATTCCAGAGCTGGTATCCACGTCAAGCTATCAAGGAATTGCGGGCATCGTGTTCGGTTCCCTCCTGGGCTTAATCATTTTGTTCTATGTGGTCTATGTCGGCAAGCTTCAGCCGGCTTCCTCCTGGGTCACCTTCGGAAACCGAATCATGGGTAAAGGGATACATGGAGCCTTCGTTGTTATGCTGCTTGCATGGACGGTGTACTACGCCTCCTACGATATCCAAAGCTTCGTCTTGTTTTTCGGGACCAATTACTTGAAAGGAACCCCGCCCTGGTTCATCCAGCTCATCATCAGCCTCGTGATCCTCTACGTCATCCGATTGGGGGCAAGAACGCTTGTCTACATGTCGGATGGCCTTTTTTTGCTGATCTTTGCAACCACGCTGCTGATCACCTATTTTTATGCTGAAAACGCCAGTGTGCAGATGCTCCCGGCTTTTTTTCATTACTTTGACCAGCCTACTTTTTTCAGCAACACAATGGCTACGTTTTCGGTCGTGAGCGAGTGGGTGGTCTTCCTGTTTCTTGCTCCGGAATTTACATTCGGCAAAGGGACGTTCGCCAAGCTGGCGGTTGCATCGGTTGGAAATTCCTTAGTCTTGTTATCAGGCTGGATGTTTACGCTGCTTAATTTCAGCCCACATTATGCCAAGCAGATCCAATATCCATTCCTCGAAATTATCCGAGGTAAAATAGACGATGGCCTGTTGGAAAACTCCGCCCCATTTATGATCGGGGTATGGACGGCTTCGATGCTGATCCATTGCTCCTTTTTGATATATGCCGGAACCAAGTGCATGTCCTATTTTACGAAAGGAAAAGGAGAGGGAATCATCGTCCCTTCGCTGACGCTCGTTTCGGCGGGGATTGCGTTTTATTACGCCTACCACTTGTCTGTCTACCAGAAACACTATTTTTCCTTTATTACGGTGCTGGTGTGGATTTTTATCGAGCTGATTCCACTGTATTATGGGATCGTGGCTATGTTAAGATTACGGTCAAAAAAATGGTGGAGTGAGCAGACCTGAATGTGGACGGCTCCATTTTAAAAAGGAGTGAAATACGATGAGCATCACTGTCATTTATGGGGGTACGCGTCCAGAAGGGAATACGGAGCTTCTGACCGAGCGGGTCGTCAGGGGATTTGCCGGCGTGGACCGGATTGTGTTGAAAGAGTATTCCGTTCAACCGATTGAGGATCTTCGACATACCGAGCAGGGGTTTCAGGACGTGGGCGACGATTATAACGGGCTGATTGACCGCGTGCTGGCCGCGGATACTGTGATTTTTGCCACGCCGGTGTATTGGTACGGCATGTCGGGCCATATGAAAAACTTTATCGATCGCTGGTCCCAAACGCTCAGGGACGATCAGCGCCCGCATTTCCGGGAATCGATGAAGTCCAAAACCGCTTATGTGATTTCGGTCGGTGGCGACGATCCACAGCTGAAAGGACTGCCGCTGATTCAGCAGTTTCAGTATATCTTTGGCTTCTTCGGAACGAAGTTTGGGGGCTATATCCTGGGCGAGGGGAATCGGCCGGGAGCGGTTATCCATGATACCGCGTCGATCAAGCTGGCGGATGAGCTCCGGGACCGTCTGATCCGGCAGGTGCAAGAATAAGCCATATTTTTCAATTTGCATAGCTTGTGGTATATCTTGCCGTATGCTAAGATAACAATAAATAAGGAGCAGCCGGCCCAGGCTACTCCCAAGCACAAACATCTTGAGTGGGATTTCCCTCCAGGATCAAACTTGACCTTGAAAATAACCCACTTAGGTGCCGACCTTAAGAGTGGGTTATTTTCGTTTATCGATGTAAGTGAGTAACGCTACCAGGAAAATCCCGAAGGTTAGTACTTCACCAAACGAAATGTTCATTCGCATCATCTGAGCAAACGTAACTTTTACCTGAGAATAAAAGACTTAGAAAAGGCCCATTTAAAATGGGCTTTTTTATGCTTACCCATCAAAACAAATACACACATTTCATGCATCATGATAGTGAGTTCTTCAAGATGTATAGGCCCTCAGTTGCCCCAGTCACCAATTTTCTGGCGATTCCATGCTGCCTCAACCGTTTGGATATTGACAGCCTAGTACACCCGTACTAAACTGATTAGTACAGTCGTACGATTCCTCGGAATCTACGAAACAGGTGATTTCCAATAGGGGGCAGAGGAGTCCATGGAACAATCAAAGAGAAGGCAGCAGATCGTGGAGGTCGCGATCCATACGATTGCCGAACTTGGTTACGCCCAGGCCTCGGTGGGACAAATCGTCAAGCGTGCCAGTGTAAGCAAGGGCGTGTTCACCTACCACTTCGCCAGCAAGGATGAGTTAATGGAGCAAATCGTCCATGAGGTCTTTGATGCCGGAGCACGCTTCATGTCTCCACGAGTCGAGGGACAAACAACACCAGGCGGGATGCTGAAGGCCTATATCGAGTCGAACCTGGAATTTATGGGCGGTCACCGTGATTATATTGTAGCTTTAACAGAAGTTGTTACGAATGCGCGCACGGCGGACGGAAAGCTTCGGTTCGGAGGAGCCGCCGATGATTTGATTCTGGAGCCTCTTATCGAAATATTGCGATGGGGGCAGGAGACCGGGGAGTTCAAGCCGTTTACCGAACGCTCCGCTCGTGTTACTGCAGCGGCCATCCGCAGCGCCATTGACGGCGTCGCAAGCCAGCTGCTCGTCAATCCCGGCCTGGACCTTTCGGGATACGCGACGGAACTTGCCGACCTGTTTCTATCGGCCGTCCACCGTCCCTCTCATCCAGCGGATTCGTCTACGGAAGGAGGAGAGCAGCCATGAAACGGATCGATCCGAGGGCGGTGAAAGCGCGAAGAATGGAAGGGTGGATCGCCAGCGCGATCAGTGTCGTGCTGATTATCGCGCTTCTATGGCTGACAATGGCTTACAGCTGGCCCGTCTGGATTGCGGGATGGAGTGCGGCCGCCGTCCTGCTGTTTATCGTGCTTGAGCTGGCGGTGCTGCCCGGTTTGCTGTACCGGTTCTGGCGATATGAGATTACGGAAAAGAACGTAGAGCTGAATCACGGCGTCTGGGTGCGCAGGAAAACGTTAATCCCGATGGTGCGTATTCAGCATGTGGATTCCAAGCAAGGGCCGATCCAGAAGATCTATGGACTGTCCACCGTCACGTTCTCCACCGCAGCCGGGAGCCATCGCATTCCTGCATTGTCAGAGCACGAAGCTGAGAATATTCGCAAGCAGATTTCGGATTGGGCAGGAGGGGCGGACGGTGAACTCTAATCCAGGACCCTTGCCGGCCAACCGGCGGCTGCATCCCGTATCCATTCTGTACTTTCTGATTCATTCCGGGAAGGAATTGGCGGGCTTGCTGCCTTTGATTCCATTCTGTATTTTTCTGATCCATCGCGTATTTGGAAAAGAGATCGACCGCATCGTGCTGACCGTTTGCGTTATTGCGGCGGCTGCGGTCATGCTGATCGTGTTCGCTTGGCTGCGCTGGCGCCGTTTTGTGTACCGGGTGGAGGATGGCGTCCTTTATATGGAACACGGGCTGTGGGTCCGCCGAAAACTATGGATCACCAAGGAACGCATTCAGTCGCTGAATATCACGGTCAGCCTGTATGATCGAATGTTCGGGCTCGTTCGCCTGGAAATGGAGACGTCCGGGGGTGAAGAAGAGCCGGAGGCCGTGCTCAGTTCGATTTCTGCCGCGGAAGCCGTCCGGATTCAGCGAGAGATCGGCATGGCAGACCCGGAGAAGGCGGTGTCTGAAATGTCCGGCGATTCCCACGTTCACGATGAACAGCCGAACGCTACTCCCCTGAACAGCATGCGGCTGTCACTGGGCCAAACGCTGATTCTAAGCACAACGAGCGGCAAATTCTCGATCCTCTGGATGGTGATCGTAGGGGGAGGCTTGAAGCTATGGGATGAATGGGTGAGGGATACGCCGATATGGGATCAGCTGTCCCCGCGGCTGATGGTTCTCGGAATCCCGGGACTCGTCGTCATCCTTGCGATCCTTTCCTGGCTGCTCGCGTTTGCAGGCGCCTTCTTACTGGAGTATGGCTTTCGGGTTGAGGCCGAGGGCCGTACGTTAACCATCGAGCGGGGATTACTGGAAAAGAAAAGAACCGTCATCAAGCCGCACCGGATTCAGGCGATCCGCATCACCCAGAACCCGCTGCACAAGCTGCTTCGCCGGGCTTCGGTTCGAATGGTCATCGCAGGCAGCTCGGATGAGGAGAAAAAGGCCGTCGATTTGTTTCCGCTTGTCCGTTATGACGAGCTTCCTCTGCGGATGGCAGCGTTTCTGCCCGGCTTCCGCCTGCCGCAGACCTGGAACCCGGTCAGCCGTAAATCTTACCGTTCTTACACCGTGCTGCCTGTTCTCATCTGTATCATCCTGGCGGCAGCCGCCTGGTTGCTCGCGCCCGGCTTTTGGCGGTGGCTTGCATGGATTCTTCCCCTCTTTGCCTGGGCAGCGTCATCATTGGAATACCGGAGGGCGGCCTGGAGCCGGGAGGAGAACCAGCTTCACATCCGCTATGGGAGCTTTTCTGAGAAAACCGTGCTGATCCCGATCTCCAAGGTACAGTGGCACAAAACCTCGCAGACTCCATTCCAGGCGGGAAAAGAGCTGGCCACGCTGAAAGTGGCGGTAGCGTCCGGTAAATCCGGAGACAAAGTTTCGCTGCGGCATGCCCCAGCCTCCGATGTCGACATGCTCACCGATTGGCTTTCCGGAAAACAGTAGCTGATGGCCTTTCCACCGCGAAGCGAGTGGGAGGGCTTTTTTTTTGCTATCGAACCGACGGTTGGCGCAAATAGGGAAAAACGCCATAAGAAAAACGTCTATCGACGTACTTTCAAAGAAGACAGACCGCGTTAAGCTGAAGTTTTTCTTGCGATTATAGAATGGTTCAGCTTCGCTGAATTTTATAAATTCTATAACCTTCAAAAATAGGCGCCCGTCGGGATGAAGCCTCTTGAAAAAAAGCCGTAAAAGCGTTAAGTTACTGAGTAATATAAAAACGTCCGTTTAAAAAGAGGGTTAGCGGAGTGAGGAGAGAACAAGAAATGAAAGATACCGGTAAGGAAACGCAGGCCCAGCCTTCAGCTGGGGCCGAAGGAGTCACCGTCATGAACGCTGAAAGAGAAAGCGCGGCAGACAAGCCCCGCACCGTCAGCATGGAAGATATCGTCCGGGCGCATCACGTGCTGCGGGAAGTTATCGTACGGACGCCGCTGCAGCGGGATCCGGTCCTGTCGGCGAGATACGAATGCAACGTGTTTTTGAAAAGGGAGGATCTGCAGGTCGTGCGTTCCTTCAAGATCCGCGGGGCCTACAATATGATCCGCAGCCTGTCGCCTGAGGAGCTGGCGAATGGGATCGTGTGCGCGAGTGCAGGCAACCATGCGCAGGGTGTGGCCTTTTCCTGCCACGCGCTGAATATTCACGGGAAAATCTACATGCCGAGCACGACCCCGAACCAGAAGGTGAAGCAGGTCAAGCGCTTTGGCGGCAGCAACGTGGAAGTCATTCTGACCGGAGACACGTTCGACGACGCCTACGCAGAGGCGATCAAG